>NZ_NJGG01000001.1 GCF_002224225.1 Polynucleobacter cosmopolitanus
CAGCCGCGGAGCTAGGTCGGTATGTCTCAACGACTGGCGCAACAGCAGCAACAGCCGCTGGCATTGGACATTACGTTAGCGTGACAGGAGCATCAATAGCAACTGCTGCTCCCTTAGGAAGGTTTGTTGCTGTGACCGGTGCTTCGGTCGCGACATTAGCTGGCCCTGGATATTACGTTAATACAGTAGGAGCATCAGCTCAAATTTCAGCTACGCCTGGTTACTATGTAAGCACCAGCGGAGCAACAACACAAACTGCAGCACCAGAAGGATATTTTGTTAATGGTTTTGCTGCCGCTGCTGCCACCCCATCCAGCTTTAGTTACATCATGGGTCAATTAGCTTCAACAGCAGAACCTCTAATAAATGATGGGGCAGCAGGCAGTTCTTTACCATCGCTAGCTCTAGACAATAAAACAATTCGAATTATTGGAAACTTAACATCAGCTAGGTCACTAGACATTGATGCTACTGACATTAATGTTAATCCCGGCATAAGTGCCACCCTATCAGGCAATGTATCAGGGCCTGGGTCGCTTGTGAAATCTGGCAGCGGACTTCTAAATTTAACCGGTAACGTTTCAATCGCAGGAGATTTAATTGCTAGTCAAGGGGTATTACAGGTCGATACTAATTTGGCAAATCGCGTAATCGTCTCTTCTGGTGGAGCGCTTCAGGGTTCAGGTCAAATTAATACTTTAGTAAATCGGGGCACAGTATCTATCGGAGGGGCTCCTGGCTCAATAAGAGTAACTGGAAATTACAGCTCAGAGCCAAATTCAACATTAATAATAAATGCCACTCCTTCAGCCGTACCATTATTTCAAATTGATGGGCAGGCAGTCCTTGCAGGCAACCTAAGTTATAACTTAGCTTCTGGAGGCTACTCAACAACTAATCGCTATACAGTTTTGCAAGCTAATGGAGGAATTGTTGGCGACTTAAATCTTTTACCAATTTCTACAGCTGGCTACACGATTGCCAACAGAATTGACTCAAATTCAATTTCATTTGAATTAACTTATCGAGATTTATCATCTATTGCCACAACTCCTAACAACTTTGCAATTAGCTCTATGTTAGACCAAGTAAAGTTAACTGCCACCGGGGACTTGGCGTCAGTCGTGAATACAATTTCTAGCTTAAGTTCAGAGGATGCAGACTTGATTTTTGGCAGACTAACAGCCAATCAAATTTTGGGTTACGCGTGGTCTGAACAACAAAAATATGACCTAGTCACCCGAACAGTTGCCAATAGACTAAATAGCTATTCTTACTCAAATCAATTGAACGGCGTTAAAGATGATGAAATAAATGGCTGGGTTGTGTTACAAGGAATGGGGGCTAGAAATTCATCTCCATATCTACCATCAGAACAATCAGTCAGTGGAAATGGAATAACCGTTGGCGCCGATTACAAAACAAATAATGAACTTGGTTACGATCTATTAGGGATAAGTTTTAGTGCAATTAATTCCAACATAGGAATAAAAGATGGGGGAAGTTTTGCTGGTACAACCCATATTTTGCAGGGCTATGGCAAAAAACAAATTCATGATTATTCATTTGACTACTCCCTTTCCTATGGACTTGGAGATGCAAAGCAAACGCGAAGAATTAATTTGATTAATAGCTCGCGGGCAGCTAGTTCAAATATTTCAAATAATGGACTCGACATATTTACAAGGCTATCAAAACATTTTTCAATGGGAAATTCTTCTGAATTAAGGCCTTATGTAGGTGTTGGCTATAGAACTGTCAATATCGAAGACTATAAAGAAACGGGATCTCAATCCTTAAACTTGGCCGTTAATTCAATAAAAGCAAGTGCCAAAACATATCAAGTGGGATTGAAGTATGGATATTCAACAAATTGGAAAGGTTACCTTTTAAAACCAAGCGCTGATTTTTCTGTTAGAGGGCAAGTTGCATCAAAAGACGTCATGGTTCAACAGAGTTTTATTGATGGCAGCGGGTCAGTTGCAATGCCAGGCAATATGGGAAGCTACAAGTACCCTTCAGTTACATTATCACTTGATGCCATCTCAGCCAAAAATTTATCAATGAATATTATGCTTAGAAGTGATAAACAATCAGACTTCTGGATATGGGGCACTCAATTAGGCATCAAATATAGATGGTAAGTCTAACTTCGCATGAATCATGAACACAAATATCGAACCAACTTGGTTTTCTGAAATTAATCACTTAACAGCTGCAGGCAATAAAGAGTCTGCACGCTCAAGATTATTTGAGATCTTAGATCATGCAGAAAAAACTGCCTACAGCTATAACTTGTTAGGTCTAGCAGCCGCATCGCTTGATGAGGCTAACTTAGCTGAATCTATTTATAAGCAGGGAATTTCTTTTGATTCTGAATTTTTGCCACTTTATTCAAATTTAGGTAATTTATTAGCTCAAAAAGGGGGATTGGTTGATGCCATCGACATTTACAATAAAGGCTTACAGTGCCCTGGAAATAAAACAGAATTACTGATTAACTTGGGCCTAACATTAAGTTACTTAGGAAGAAATGATGATGCTATTCAAGCATTGAGTGGCGCAATAAAACTACAGCCTGATTTCCTAGAAGCTCACTTAAATTTAGGATTGGTTTTCATGTCCCAAGGTCGATATGTCGACTCAGCAGCTTCTTTTCACAGGGTAATTGCAATTAACCCAAATCATGCTGGAGCACATAATGGATTGGGCTTAATTTCCCATCAACAAGGTTATGTTTCAAGCGCAGAGTCAGCTTATAGAAAATCTCTTCAAATATCGCCCAATGATCCAAAGTCAAAGATCAATTTGGCAAATATTTTATTAGAAGGATCATGTCAAAAAGATGCAATTCTGGTTTTAAAAGATGTCGTTAAAGACCCAACGCAAAAAGATGCTGGCTCTAATCTTCTAATGTCTATGCAATATGATGCAGATGTTTCATCTATTGAAATGTTTGATTGGGCTGTTAGGTTAAATCCAGAAAATGAAATGGTATTTAGATTTAATCAAGATTTGAAAAAGAATAAAAATAACAGCTCAGAAAAATTAACCTTAGGTTTTGTATCAGCAGATTTTCGCGCTCACCCAGTTGGTTGGTTTTTAAAATCAATTTTTCCTTTAATAAAAGAGAAATATAAAATTAACGTTTACGCCAATCAATCAGTAGATGACTTTATTACAAAAGAATTAAAGCTTCACAGCAATGATTGGCTACAAATTTTAGGAATGACTGATTTTCAAGCAGCTGAGAAAATTCGAGATGACAAAGTCGATATACTGTTTGATCTGTCCGGCCACACATCTGGCAATAGACTGAGTATCTTTTCATTAAGAGCAGCTCCTATCCAGGTAAGTTGGCTAGGTTACTTTGCCACAACAGGCTTGCCCGAAATGGACTATGTACTCATGGATAAGGAGCATGTTCCAAGCGGATCCGAAAAGTTTTTCTCCGAAAAAATTAGATATCTTGACCCAATTAGGCTTTGCTACAGCCCCCCATCATATGCCCCAGAAGCTGCCCCGCCTCCAGCTATTTTAAATGGATATATTACTTTTGGTAGCTTTAATAATTCATCAAAGTTAAACCCTTTCACAATTGGTTTATGGAGCAATATATTAAAAAATCTGCCAAGCAGTAGATTAATACTTAAGTGGAAAACCTTCATTGATTTTGGTATGAGGTCACGAATAAGATCTATGTTTATGGATCACGGCATTTCGCCGGGAAGAATTCAATTCTCAGGGGTTAGCACGCATGATGTAATGCTGGCTGAATATTCTGAAATAGATATCGCATTAGACACCTACCCCTTTACTGGCGCCACAACCACATGCGAAGCTCTTTGGATGGGAGTGCCAGTCATCACACTAAGAGGTGATAGAGCAGTTTCAAGACAAAGTTCTGCCATGTTAAAAGCTCTAGGCTTAGAAGATTTGATTGCAGATTCTTCTGACGAGTATTTAAATTGCGCTATTAAATTAGCTGGTGACACAAAAAAACTAGATTACCTAAGGAATAATTTACGAAGCATCTTAAGCTCTAGCGCACTGTGTGACCCAAAGATAATCACAGGAAGCTTAGTAAAAACAATTGATGAAATGTATAAGACCTACACCTCATGACTATGACGGTAAAGCTCACTTCCACATCTTGAACAATAAAAACTTAAGAAGTGAATCTTTTTATCGCTAATGCTATTTTGGATGCCCCCGAAAGTCATTTCTTTGGGTAAGGCTTGATGAAGTTGATGGCCTCGGCCCTCAAAATTACAGAAATGACATACGACGTTGTCTTTATCTTGATGATATTTATGAACGTACTCTTCGTGACTAAGCCCTCTAGACAACCACTCATTCCAAAATTTATTTTTCTTTTTGAAGTCCACTATTTTTAAGAAATTTGGAACTGGGTAATAAAAAGTAAAAAAAATTGCCGCCCAAAAAATTATCTTAAAAAATATAAAAACTTCACTATCAGTATTTATCATTTTGTCGAGTCTAAAAGTTCAATATGTCTTTTTACTGAATCACCAATTTCATGCGCCTGTTCGTAAAAGAAATCAAGGTAAGTTGTATTGTTAGTTCGTAAATATGCTTGCTTTAATGCTTCGCAGTGCACCATTCCTTTATGATGAGGCAGCAGAAAATTACCTGCATATGGAAGCACTAAGTTATTTATACAATTACTTGTAAATTTTTCTGCTTTGAGAATAACTGTAACCATCCGCTCTATTATAAAAATCTTCATTGCCACATCTTCACCTGGCTTATAGCTGACGAGTCTGTTTAGTTCCTTTGCCAAGGGATGAGTACCCTCTTCACAAATGCGAAACAATTTTTCACAGTAATCTAACCAGACAATCCAAAATCTTCCTTTGGCAACAAAAAAATTAGAATAGATGCTGGTGTATTGGTCTGAAACAAACGTGTTTATATTGATATTAGTCTTTACGTGATTAAAGAATTTTTGACTTGTATTAATTAATCCGGGATGATTGATTTCACCCTGAATAAATGGATTAATAAAAAATGCAATTTGGTCAAAATATGGTGAAAAAGACACCACATCATCAGTTTGCTTTTTCATAAATTCAAACACATCGGCAGAATTTAGATTTGTTTTCTCATAAAATTTTGGAGAAAAAAAACCGTAATATGAATCAAGGTCTATTTTTTGCGACAACAAATAGTGTCTAATCGACCAGTACTCTCGCCAATCAGGGCGCAAATTTTCAGAGTTATTCATTGGGAGAAAGCCTTTATCCAGCATCCCCATAGTTTTTTGATTGTAGAAAATCTGAAATATGTTAGTTTGAGGCATTATTTTGGACACAAATACAATTCTTAAATTTAATCATTGAGGTTTTTTGAATGAAAAACAGTATAACTATTCATTTAATCTGTGCAACAAGATGTTCACCAGAAGAGTTTTGGACAAATACACCGCTGGGTATTTCAATATCAAGGATGAAA
Source organism: Polynucleobacter cosmopolitanus (assembly GCF_002224225.1). GTDB lineage: Bacteria > Pseudomonadota > Gammaproteobacteria > Burkholderiales > Burkholderiaceae > Polynucleobacter > Polynucleobacter cosmopolitanus. The sequence continues at coordinate 5,476 of NZ_NJGG01000001.1, forward strand.
TTTGATAAAAGATTAAATTTCTTAATTCACTTTAACAACAATATTGGCTTACCTACTTTATATAACAAATCCATACATTCTGCTAACAATAATTCTTATTTGGTTTTTATCCATGACGATGTTTGGGTAGATGATTATTTTTTAGTTGATCGGGTCATTGATGGCCTTAATACGTTTGACATAATTGGCGTTGCTGGAAGTTTAGTACGACGAGACTTTCAACCAGCGTGGATTTTCCCTGATGGAAGTTTTACCCCGGATTCAGAAGATAATTTATCAGGTGCCGTTGCCCATGGAGAAGGTCCCTTTGGACAAGTTAACTTTTTTGGCGTATCACCTAAAAATGTTTTACTTTTAGACGGTGTCTTCTTAGCGCTAAAAAAGGAAACCGCTCTACTATCTCAAGTTTTTTTTGATGAGCAGTTTGACTTTAATTTTTACGATCTTGATTTTTGCAGAACTGCGGAAACTAAAGGGCTTAAACTTGGCACTTGGCCCATTGCCCTCACGCATCAAAGCAGTGGCGTCTTCGGAAACCCATCGTGGAAAAATGCATATCAAATGTATTTAAGAAAATGGGGTAGTTAAGGTAAGTAACTTGGATGACTTTAGAGAAGTCCGGTCTCCAACTAATTTAATCTCTCCAAGCAATTCTCTTTGAAATTATTTGGATCACACAAATCAGGGTCACCAATAGTCACAGAACCAGTTTCCTCACCAGTAAAATTGAAACTCTTAGGCATTAGAATTTGCAAAAAAGCCACCCAGATATTAGGTGGCTTTTGAATTAGTGCTGGATTTGATAAACCTTAGCCATTGGCCAAAGTATTGATACTGATATCTACCATCTACATTTAAGAATTTCTAATCTTTTCTTATAAAGAGACTAAATCAGTGAACTAGTTGAAAGTTAATTTGCTGACAGGCCCCGATGGCGGCAGAGATTTTAGGAATCATTTCTGAACGAATCAGTGTGTGCACATATTCAAATTTTCCATCATCAGAAGTTCTAAAACTATAAATCTCGTTAGAACCTATAAATACAACCAACAAAGAAAATTCATTGGGAGTTTTGCTGATGAGAGAAATCTTAGCGCCCTCTTGAAGAGCCGAGAAAACTTGATTACGTTTTGTGTCTGAATAAATCAAATCATATTGACCATTATTATTAGTAACCACAATTTTCTTGCCGGTTGTTGACTCTTCTCGCCAAGTTTTTTTGTTTTTAGGTGTGACTCCACCAAAGTTCGGATAGTAGGTGTAGCCTTTCTCATCAGTACAATTAGCAACATCGCCTTGGGCAAAAGCCAGCTGAGAGACAAAGATCAATAAAACGGCAAAAACTTTCACGGCACACTCCACTATCAAGATTATTTGAACAATACGCCCTGAGTTTTGAGGGTTCGATTGCTACAACTGAATTTCAATTCTTTTACAACAGATTGTTTAATTGCCTGGGTCTGAATATCTATGATCTTGACGTTGATCACCAATTTATCAGTAAAGTTGTGATAAGTACCAATCACAATCTCTCTAACATCGAGCTCAGACTTCATTAATTGGTTCGGCTGTCTTGTCAAAGAAACCGTGCCCTTATCATTGATTCGAATGTCTTTACCTACCTCAGCCTGAATCACTGTTCTGCAACAATTTTTCATCAGATAAGCTCTCATGAGTTCGCCCATGAGCAAGCCAGATTTATCAGACTGGAGAGATTCAAGCTCTACAAAATCAGTCACCATGATTGGCGCAACACCTTTGGGCGCAGCAAGACTGCCCTTGGTACAACTGCCGCCATAGTAAGTGCAAATTTCTTCGGCAATGCCTGAGAAAAGACTTGAAAGATCAAGAGCGCTTAATTTTGTTATTAATTTTGTGTCGCAAGAAACATCTTCAACCCCAAAACGAGGTGTCTGACACCCCGATAAGAGAATCGAGCCGGCTCCAGCAGCTAGACCTGTTAGGAAGAATCTTCTTGTTGTTGACATCATTAGTTAGGAACGATGTTCACTCTGGTTAAATTAGTGCGTCGGTCAAGCATGTGACCTGCAACAGAGCTGATATCAAAATGAGTCTGGGCTGAAGACAATATGGCTCCTGTTGTGTAATCAAGGACTCTGACATTGATAAAAATGTCTTCACCTACAACAGAGAATGTGCCACTCACAACACCAGAAACCTCCTGTGGGCTTCTTAATTTTCTTGCATCACGAGATAAGGAGAACTCTCCGCCATCTGAAATCGCAATGGTTTTGCTCAAGCGCAAATCAATGATGTTCCACTGCTTCAGTTGCAATTCATGAACTAACTGCTCTGTCATGAGTCGACTAACTGAATTTGAGCTAGCAAACTTATCAAGGTCTACGAAAGTAGTTACTGCGTACACCGAAAAACGCTTATTAACATCCAGGTTTTTCTCTAGCTGAACCGCCAAAGAAAGCATTTTGTCGTTGAAGGCTTTATTTGGAGCCACATTGGCAGTGGCACCAGTACTTGTTTTGATCGTCTCAGCAAGCGCTGGAAAACTAAACATAGCTCCCAAAAGGGTAACCCCAAGGGCCAAACTCATGATTGGAGTTTTAAAGGTCATTTTCATAATTAAATCCCTGTCTTAAAAGCGTATGTGAAAGTCATAAATTCAAACTGTTTACGGCAGGGTGCCAGGAATAATTAGTTTTTTATTCTTAATATCCTCACAAAGCGTGATTCCCCTCTTATTTGAAGGATTCAGCAATATCTTATTAAGTTATTGTATTTAATGCACATATTTGCATTATTAAAGTGTCCATGAATTGAGTCGTTAATAGATACACAACATTTAACAAAGATATAAATCGACATGAATTGTCAGCAATGCGGGACTGCGCTCCTCAATAACGAAATCATTTGCTCTAACTGCGGCTTTACAACCGATTTGGAGAAACTTGACACGGTTGTTGAGCAACCAGCCCCATTGGAATCAGTCGTTGAAGAACCTCAAGAAGAGATTCAAATAGAAGAGCCCCCTAAGAAAAATAAACGCAAAAAGATCATCTTGGTGGCAGGCCTGGTCCTGCTCTCCATCGCCTTAGTGGCTGGATCATATGTTGCCTGGAATGCCTATCAGCATAAAAAAGAAAGTGCCCTTGCAGCCGTTTTAAAACTACAGCAAGAAAAAGAAGCGCAGGCACAGGCTCTAATAGAGGAAGAGGAAGAGGCAAGAATCGCCGCTGAAACCGAAGAGGCCGAGAGGGTTGCCGAGGAGACGAGAGCCTTTGAAGAGTCAGTGGCTCTAGAGCAAAAAAGACTTCTTCAGAAAAAACAACAATTGGCTCAAGCTAAAAAATTATTGCCAGAAAATTGTGTTGACCAGCAAGCTTGCATGTCCAGCATGCTGACTTCAGCGACAAAATTAGATCTAAATTCAGTTGAAATAGCCGCACAAAGAATATCTAGCCTCAGTAATGTTAGGCCAGGCGACATTGGAGTGGCATGGAGCTTGAACCAACAGGGTATTGCGGAAGCGAAAGATAAAAATAATTTACAAGCCATTAAATTATTCAAGCAAGCCCTTCAAGCAGACCCAGCATCCATGGCGATTCATCTCAATCTTGTGGACACATTATTTGAAGAAAACTTGATTGATGAAGCGCACAAAGCACTTGTACAGATTATTGCCATCAATCCAAGATTAACTTACGCTTGGCGTCAACTAGCCAGGTGCTATGCAGATAAGAATCAAACGGAAATGGCCGTCAATGCCCTGGTGATTGGCTATCAATTCGCCCCAGACAAACAAGGGATGTTGATTCAATATGAAAATGTCACTCAACAGTCCAAAGTAGGCATCAATCTAAGAATCATCTACCTATCAGCCATAAAGAAAATTAGAACCCTGTAAGCCACCCATCAGTTGCCATGATTACCCATGCAGATCTTAAAAAATATGGAATGGCCGACATAGCACAAAGCTTCAACGATGATGGCATTGCTAATTACATCAAAATTTTAAAGATCAAAATCACCGATGCAAATTCGCTGGTGATTGAAGGTATCAATGAGGCTAACGACAACCAGTTCGATAAAGCACTGAAAAAATTCGAAGAAGCCATCGCAGAAAATCCTTATGATGTGGATGCCCTTCTCCGCGCCGCATTTGTTTATGAATACAATAAAAACCATGATCAGGCGATTGCCTATTATCAAAAGATAGGGGAAATTCAACCCAATGACCCCTATATTCAATTACGAATATCAGCCAATTATTACTATCTAAAGCAATACCATGCTGCACTGGCCTGCACCAGAGCAGCGGTGGCCATGAAGCCAAATTTTGCAGATGCTTTTTTTAATCAAGGCCTGTGCTTTTACGAATTAGGCAGATTTGAAGATGCTCTTAAAAGTTACGGACATTCATTGGCCATTAGATCCAATCACTTTGGAACTATTTTTAACATTGGCATGTGCTTACAGGTACTTAAGCAATACACCGAAGCAGCTGATAACTACACAAAAGCAATAAAAATTAAACCAAAAGAATCAGATGCTTACTTTAATCGTGGGCTGTGCTTTCATAGTCTTGGAAACTTTGATAAAGCCATCAAAGACTATGAAATAGTTTTGGATATTAATAAGACATAAACTTCTAAAAGCTGAGGAGCGATGGACACAATTAGATATTTAGCTACCTATCTATCTAGCTACTTAACTATGTTTAGCGTCCAACGTCACTTTTATTGATGGGCTGAGCTATTGCTGGAGCAACTGTCTGCATGGCTGGTTTGACAACATTGTCGACGGGCTCAAGAACTACCTGCTGCGGTGTTGCGTTTGAATCTTCATCACTTATGAGAACCACCGGCTCTTTTTTGAGAATGCCTGCAGAAGTCAATGTTTTAGTACTGTAATCGTAAAGCTCTGAAGAATAAATATACCCACTCGCTAAAACTGTTAGCCCCAAGGCGCTGGCAAGGATAAGGGAACCTAACGGCCTTCCTTTTTTACCATCAGGAATATCCATGGATATCTTCGGATCCACAGATGAAATCAAAATCTCATTGAAGGGAATTTTTTCTCTGGCCCCAGAGGACTTCTCGTATATACCAATGATCTTATCTATCTCATTGATAATATTGTTTGAGTTCTCCAGACCAACATCACTGCTCTGCGCCTTTGCAACATTACTTTCAAACTTCTGTGTTATTTGCTCTAACTTAACATCAGGAACAGTTGATTGAATTTGCTCTAATGCATCGTCGCTAAATAAGGATGCTTCCTTTACTACCAAATAATCTTCATCTCGTAATTTAAGGTAGGCCCCAATTTTTCTTGCCACTTGAACTTTGATAGCGAAGCTATAAAAAGAATCTAAGCCTCCATTTTCAATTTGGCTCAACATTTTTTCCGAGATACAACAAATATTGACTATATGACTCACTGAGTAATGTTGTTGCTTTCTGACGTAAGCAATAACATCTCCGCGTATATCAATTACGTCTGAAGTATGAATATTTTTGAACAAAATGAGGGCCGCTAAAAAATTTAAAAGTTACAAAAAATAGTTGGGTGATTGATTATTAATGACAAAAAAGTATTAATCAATTAAATGCTTTAATTTGTATGCATTATTTTTCTTATTTAAAATTTTGTAAGACAAAAACCTACAAAAAAAACAGCCTAAAAGTTTTTTCTCAATCCTTATACTTATCAACATACTTATTAATGACGAGCGATTCATGTTTGGTTCAAATAAAAAACACGGTTTACTAAAACCAGAATTAGAGTCTTTTGACACCATCATTGATAAAACAACCACCATCCACGGACGTCTTTCAATCGAGGGTTCCATTCGCATCGATGGAACTGTGATGGGAAATATTGAATGCACAAACGAAAGTGAAAATGAAAATATCACTGTCGCTGTTGGCGTAACCGGCAAGATCAATGGTGACATCAGAGCCTACAGAGTGCTTGTTGCTGGCAAAGTAGAAGGCAATATTTACGCCGCCGAAAAAGTTGAGCTACACGAATCTGCGATTGTTGTTGGTGATATTACATACAACCAATTAGGCATTGAACATGGCGCAGAAGTGCTTGGTTTAATGATTAAAAAAGTAGATTCAAAAAAACAAATTAATCATGCTTCTAGCTTGATCAAAAAAATTCAAGAAACCAGTTTTAAAAATAGCTAACCAACCGTTCAAGAAAGAAATATATGTCAAGCGATAATCAAAATGGATGTTTAACTGTTGGTGAGGGTGTGACCCTTAAAGGAAACTTCGTGGTCCCAGATATTGCCTCTATCTCTGGAACAATCGAGGGTGACTTAACTGCTAGAGAAATCTTGATAGGCCCAACAGGCGTTCTCAAAGGAAACATCAATGCTGAAATCATCGATATTCGTGGTGAAGCTTATGAAAATATCTCTGCCAAGAAGTCTTTATTTATTCGCTCTTCAGGCAAAGTAACAGGCAATGTAGAGTTCTCAGAAATTGAAGTGGAAAAAGGCGGCAATCTACAAGGCAGCCTCACAAAAATTAACACTTAAACTTCAGTTTAATCACCACGAGAACCCATATGTTTAATCGAAAAACAAATCAATCAGATACTGATGACAATGGCATACCAATGGATAACGATGATATGAATGATTCAGTAGATCAAGGTCAAGAAGACCAAAATACTTATACCGAGCAACAACAAACCAGGTCTGTCCTTCCAGAGCTAACAAAACCCTCTGTGATCAGTGAAGGCTTTGAGTTCACAGGTGATGTTAACTTTCAAGGTACATTGAATGTGGATGGCACACTCAGTGGAAGCATTAATGTGCAAAATCTTTTGATAGGTAGCAGTGGAAAAGTGAATGGCTCGATCAAAGCTACCACCATCCAAGTTCGGGGATCATTCACAGGCGATGCAATTTGCCAAGATTTAACGATTGGCGGTCAAGCCAACGTTAATGCAAAAATCAATTACTCCTCACTCACTATTCAACGTGGTGCGATGATTCAAGGCGAATTGACCAAGTCTTAAAGATCTTGAGGGTCTTTGTTGATCCAACGTTTGTCTAATTTCAAAATGACCGATGTATTGAGTATTGACTGATTCAAAGTATTTATTTTGAATCAGTCATTCCTTGTCACTTGATTGTGTTTTGGCTAATCATCTTTTCCCGAATGGTATTGATGAAACCTCTTTGCTGTTAACTTCATTTTTTGCAAATTCAATGGCTCGCTTATTCATCACAATGATATTGATGCGGCGATTGATAGGATTTTGAGGATCTTTGTCATCTTGCAATATGGCCGATGATAAGCCGACAACTTTCATGATTCGGCTCTCCTCCAAACCAGATTCAACCAGCGATCTTCTCGCTGAATTAGCCCTGTCTGCGGATAGCTCCCAATTTGAGTAGCTCTTATTGGCCTTTGGATAAGGAATGGAATCCGTGTGACCTGAAATGGTAATCGGGTTCGTCAATGTGTTGATGGCTGGCACCAACTCTTTCAAGATAACTTTGACATAACTTTGCAATTGCGAGCTTCCCAACGGAAACATCGGTCTATTTTTCTCATCAACAATCTGTATTCGCAAACCCTCGGTAGTGATCTCGATATTGAGCTGCTTGCTATAAGGCGCTAAGCGTTCATTGTTTTGAAGCAAGCTATCCAGTTGTTTTTTCAATTGCTCAAGTCTTTGCTGATCAACCGCTTCTGATTCAGCCGCTAAATTTTGAGCAAGAGGCATTAACTCTTTCTTAAAAACCTCTACAGATGTTCTGGTGTCATCATTTGAGCGGTTCATTTGCGCATCTTTACGGGTTAAGTCAGTACCGCCGCCTTTAATGACAGATGATGAGTCTCCGATGGTCTGACCAATCTCTAAAATAGTCAGTTTCAGTGGTTGCTTAAAGTACTCTTCAATGCCTTTGAGTTTGTTTTCATCAGCATTACTCAGTAACCACATTAACAAGAAGAACGCCATCATGGCTGTTACGAAGTCAGCATAAGCAATCTTCCAAGCGCCGCCATGATGACCGCCGGCAACCTTCTTGATTCTTTTTACAACAATGATGGGTTTTTTATTAGCTCCCGCCATTATGCTGCTGCCTTTGCGGCTTCCTTAGGCTTCTCGGCATAATCAACTTTGGTGGCTTTGACCTGATCTTCAAGCTCTTTAAATCCAGGACGCTCTGTTGAATATAGAACTTTTCGGCCAAACTCAACGGCCACGGCAGGCGGGAATCCGTTCATATTTGCCAAAATCGCAACTTTCATACATTCAAAAGATTTGGTCGAGTCGTGTAACTTGCTTTCCAACAAGTTGGCCAGAGGTGCCACGAAACCGTATGACAACAAAATACCCAAGAAGGTACCCACCAGCGCATGAGCAATCAAAATACCGAGTTCTGCAGGCGGTAAACCGACCGAACCCATGGTGTGAACCACACCCATAACCGCGGCCACAATACCAAAGGCGGGCATGGCATCAGCCATCTTTGCAAATACGTGAACTGGGACTTCGCCCTCATGATGATGAGTTTCTATTTCAACATCCATTAAGTTTTCAATCTGGAATGGATCCATCGTTCCAGATACCATCAAGCGCAAATAATCACAAATAAATTCAACATGGTGATGACTTGCTAAGATTCTTGGATAGCGTAGAAAAATTTTGCTCTTTTCAGGCTCCTCAATATCTTCCTCGATATTCTTCATGCCTTCATTACGAATCTTTGTGAAGATGGCATAAAGAACCAAAAGTAAATCTAAATAAAGTTCTTTGTTGTATTTAGAACCCTGAAATAAAGTGGGCACCGCGGCACCAGTGGCCTTGAGTGCTTTGATCGTATTACCAGCAACCAAAGCACCCGCTGCAGCACCGCCGATCATCAATAACTCAACGGGCTGGAATAGCGCTGCCAAATGGCCGCCTGCAATAACAAATCCGCCAAATACAGAAAAGGAAACCACAATAAATCCGATGATTACTAGCATGGTTGGCCTTTAGAAAGTTTGGTCAATTTAATCAATGTCATGTTTAAAACTATTTTTTAATTTTTTTTAATTACTTGCTCATGGTTCAGCGCTTTTCAGCAGCCTTAACTCAAGCTCTTTTTTTGTTATAAAAGCGAATAATGTCGCTTTTAGTAACAACACCTACTGGTACAAAATCAGCATCAACAATTGGAATACAGCTGATATGGTTTTTATCAAACATATCAATAGCATCCTCAAGCTCTGATTGATCATCAAGATACAAGGGGTGTCTCTCTACAATCTGACCTACCCGTTGATTCAGTGTTGCTAAGTCTCTGGTGGTGTAAACATTTGAATTGACGTAAGGACTTATCGCCAATAAAAGATCACGCTCACTCAAAACACCCATTAACTTACCTTCTTCAATAATCACAAGATGCTTGATATTGTTAACGGCCAACATTTCCTTAACTTCACTCAAAAAGTCATCTAAAGTGCCAGTAATTGGGGGTGAAGACATAATTTCAGTGATTTTCATAAAACCCTCCTAGGTTTAACTACTTTGAGTACTCATCAATTAGGCTTGTCTCCATAGGTGAAGAGTTTTTCCGTAACTGATTTCAATTTTTTCAATGGGTTCGCTGTCAGGACAGGGAATCTCAAAACAGTAGCTGGCCAATATGGCGCCCTTTTTCATCTGTTTCTTGGCCTGCAAATAGAGTGATGGCATTGCCGCTGGCGATAAAAAGGCAAAAATAAGGTCTTGTTGACTAAAATTCATGCGTCGGTAGTCTTGGCGCAAAAATTGACAATCAATTTTCAATGCCCATTGACGTATGCGGCTATAAAGCCAGATGATGGGGGATAACTCAACCCCCACAACGGTTGCATCGGGTTTTTGCTTTTTAATGAATAAACAAAAACCACCAAAACCACTGCCTATTTCAAGCACATTGACTGCTCGATCACTGGGTAAAAGATCCGCAATTTCCGACCAAACAACCTCTGTTGATGGATAGTAAGGTACTCGGGTTAAAAAATTACTCCAGTAAAAAAGTGCCAATATCAAAAATCCCACGAGAAAGATGGAAGATGACCAATTAAAGCTTTGGAATATTCCAACCATGATTGGGAATAGCGCATTGATCCAACACCACCATTTTGGCAACCCGATCCAATAACTGAAGACTGCTGCTGCTATTGCGATGAAAATGAGTTGATCAGTTTTATCAAACTCAACCATTAGCCATGTGCTTAAAAATGGCTCAGCAACAAAGGAAAATGTCGTCAGTGCTAACAATAAGAAAAGTGAAGCAAATTGTGGTCGGTTCTTAATGAAAGAAAGAACTGGTTGACGACTATTCACGGTGGAAATGATTATGCGGCGGCTTGTCTGGCCGCATTAGTGGCGTCAATAAATTTCTGGGTCTTACCGGCACGAGAAGGTACGTCACACAGACCGCAAACGTAATTGCGCTTCATTAATGGTCTTGAAATAAACTCACCCGTGCAAGATTTGCATACTGCTGTCGTTAGCATGTCGCATTTCATGAAGCGATTGAGTGTCCAGGCTCTTGTTAATGACAATACTGGCTCTTCACCAAATTCTGGTGGGAACTGCTCTAGGTATAACTTATAAGCCTTGATGATGGCTGATATTTCAGAAATATCAGAATTATGCTTGAGTTGTTTGTAAATACTCAAAAATAATGAAGTGTGGATATTGGGCTGCCACGTTAAGAACCAATCAGATGAGAAAGGAAGCATCCCTTTGGGTGGAGACTCGCCACGAAGCTCTTTATAAAGACTAATCAAACGATCACGCGAAAGCGATGTTTCCATTTCAAGCAATTGAAGTCTGGCGCCAAGCCTGATCAGATCAATAGCAATCTGAATATCCTTGGACTCGTTCAGTATGCTTTTGGTTTTTTTAGTCATTTATTAGTTTGAGTATCAATGCATTTCAACAGCAGGCTGAGCCGCTAACAAAATAGCTGCGTGAGCTTGTGCTTGAAATAAGTCCTTGGTGTCATGAGTCAACATTCCCAAGATGGTTGCATCATCAAAACGAAATCTCATGAGCATGCTAGGACTAGCCGCCAATTTAATTGTTTGTGCAGTACTCAAACTGGAAATCAGGTCTGCAATTTTCTTGCTAATACCTAAACGGAACATGGCCGTATCTACATCATCACGAATCATTTGCTGAGTGAGCAATAGATAGCGCAAGTTGGCATCTTTAATTTCGGCTAATAAGACATCAGTACCCATTGTTATCTCCGTTAGAATTTATTTCTATAACTAAGTGATGCCATTGTGATGAGTCACAAGATCGACAACAATCAGATAAAAGATGTATTTTTCTACGGAGTAAATGAGTTTGATCCTACCGTGTTTGTCTTACAAACACAGTACTCCCTGTTAGAAATATTCAAAATTTCAACATATAACCCTCTAAAAACACTCCTAAACATTCAGGGGGTAAAAAGGTTTACGGCGCCCAATTTCAAAACTTGAGGATTTTTTTAAAATATTTGCAAATAAATTATTTTCTATTTTTTAGCACCAATTTTTTATATGGGCTTAGATGCATAGCATGCATTCCTGGATCCACAAAACCTCTTAAGTTATTGTTATTTAAAGAAATTAATATTTAGGACTAAATCTCTTAATTTTTTATCTTACAAAGTTTTCAGGGGCTCAATCCCAGGCCTCAAACTGTTTTTATGGCTTATACGACACCAATAAAAGCAAAAGAAACACATCGAACAATGATTCATTTGCTCCAAGAGCACTCTCTTTCAGCCTCTTACAAGCTTTCATTAGGGCCAAACACCATTTGTAGGAATAAGCTTCGATCAATCGATGGGGCATTGATCTTTTGAGAGCCCATAAAAAGCTTGTTGACTCTTAGTAAGGGTTTTCCTAAAACGATTCTTTGCCTCTATTTAGTGGTGGCGCCAACATATAAGGACACTAATAGTCATAAATCCAATACAACAGCTAGAAATTCCTGGGTTATCGAAAAATAGTTAAAGCTTTTTAAAAGCTGCTCGTTAATGAATATAACAATGGTCCAACTTGATATACAGACCAAAGTTTTTTTAATACGTAGTTTGTATATTCAATAACTCAAGGAGTACAACATGGCTGCAGTGATCAATACAAATATGGCTTCTTTACAAGCCCAGAACCAACTTTCAAAAACAACCGCTTCTTTGAATAACACTATTCAGCAATTGTCTTCAGGCTTGCGCGTTAGCTCTTCTAAAGATGACGCTTCAGGATACTCAATTGCAAAAGGCATGGATTCAACTATTCGCGGTAGCAACCAAGCTATCAGAAACATCAATGATGCGATTTCTCTAACCCAAACAACAAGTGGTGCTTTAGAAACTCTATCAAACTTGATGGGCAGAATGAGAGAGCTTGCCATTCAAGCTGGTAACGATTCAAACACTGTGAATGGTGGTTACTTAGATAAAGAATACAAAGGTCTTGCAGCGGAAGCTCTAAGAGTGATTGCTGCTACAAAGTTTAACGGTGTTTCAACTTTTACTGCTACAGCATTCGCGTTTCGCGTTTCATCAGTAACTGCTGACACAACTCTAACACTGACCCCAACAGTCATGACTGCTGTTGCAGCAGCATCAGCTACAACAGTCGGTATTGCAACGACTGCAACAGCTGTAACAACCCTTGGTCTTCTCGATACTGCGATAACTGAAATTGGTACAGTTGGAGCTGAGTTGGGAGCATTTCAAAGTCGCTTAACTTTTGCTCAAGATTTCTTAAAAGACTTAGTTGAGAACACTTCTGCTGCTAAGAGCCGTATCGTTGATACAGATTTTGCTGCTCAGACTGCAGAGTTGTCTAAGTATCAGATCTTGCAACAGGCAGGTACAGCAATGTTAGCCCAGGCTAACCAAATGGGTTCTAACGTTTTAACTTTGTTGAAGTAATGATTAAAGGGGGCTTTGCCCTCTTAATCAGTATTTCCACAAACTAAGACTTAGTTATAGTTTAGTTAATATATCGGAGAGTTTTTATGATATCTGGAATCAGTTCAACAGCAATCCCCATGACCAGCAGTAATGGTGGTGGATCAACTGTATCCGGTGCTCCAAACCCTGCAGCAGCAACTGCACCAATTGCGGCACCAATTTCAACACCAAAAATTGTTGGCTCAAACTCTGGCGAGCCATTAGTTCAAAAAGTTGAAATCAATACCCAGCAAATCGAGGCGGCTGTCTCTAAAATCAATAAACAGCTAAGCTCACCCGCTGGTTTAAGTTTCCAAATTGATCCAAGTTCTGGTGATTCAGTCATTACAGTTATTGACTCATCAAACAATACGGTCATTCGTCAAATTCCATCTGAACTTTCTTTGAGGATCGCTCAATCAATTGAGAATCAGCAAAGCAAGGGCTTATTGGTAAGCGACAAAGTTTGAACTAAATGGCCTCTTCGGCAACTATCTCATCAAGCGGTATCGGATCTGGCTTAAACGTAAGCCAGATCGTTACTGCTTTGATGGATGCCGAAAAAGGTCCTCTTAATTCAATCAACAAATCAATTTCTACTGATAATGCTCAGATATCTGCTTACGGTAGTATCTCAAGCCAAATCTCATCATTCCAATCGTCCATTGCTGGATTGATAACACCAAGTACCGTCAAAGCAACAACGGCTAGCAGTTCTAGCACTGGCGTTTTAACGGTTAGCAATGATGGCACTGCTCTTGCTGGTGAATACAAAATCACCAACGTCACATTGGCATCGCCTCAGGTTCTTACCAGCGATATAAGCAACACTTCTTACACCAGCATCAATTCTTCTATTGGTAGCACTGGCAGCATGACTATTTCAGGCACCACAATTACCCCAACAACTTACACAGTTGCTGGCTTAGTGGATGCTATTAATAACGCGAATATCAGTGGTGTCAGCGCCACCGTTGCCAACCTTGGCACAAGCGCTGCGCCAGATTATCAAATACGAATCGTTAACTCATCAGATACTGCTGCAACCATTGCCCTATCAGCTGGCAATGATTTCACAGGTCTTGACTTTATAAGTGCCAATGCGGTTGCTGGCTCAGTCACAATCAACGGCACAACAGTCAGTAGATCGAGCAATACCATCAAAGATCTCATTCCAGGACTGACCATCAATCTTGTTGGATCTGGTAACTCTACGATTACCGTTAATCAAGATAGCAGCTCTTTATCTTCAAAGATTTCCGAATTTGTCAAAGCCTTTAATACCTTGGACAAGTCACTCAAAGATATTTCAAGCTACGATGCGACTGCAAAAAAAGGGGCTGCGTTGTATGGCGACTCCGCCATTAACAGTTTGCGCAGAGAAATCAGAAGCATCGTCACGAGCACCCTTGGTGTCAATGCAACGACTTCTTACAATCGCTTAAGCCAAGTAGGTGTTAACTTTAAAAGTGATGGCACCTTGAGCTTAGATAGCACTGCGTTAAACACTGCTATCAGCGCTAACTTTAATAAAGTAGCAAAACTATTTTCAGGAACAGGCGATTCAAGTGATAGCAAAACTTTGCAAGGTTTTGCTTATCAGCTGAATACTGTTCTTGCAGACGCTACCGGCATCGATGGCTTAATCACCAATAGAAAATCAAGCCTGCAGTCTGATATTCGTCGATTACAGGCCAAAGCAGATCAAGAACAATTACGTTTGGATGATTTACAACAAATGTACAAAAAACAATACACAGCATTAGATAGAACAGTAGCGAGCCTAAATTCGATGGCCAGTTATTTGACTAATCAATTTGATGCCATGAGCAACGCAAAGAATAACTAATAGCAGTCATTTATAGGGCAATAGTTTATGTTCACTTATACACACAATGCTGCAAAACATTACGCAATGATCAATTTAGAGTCGAATGCTTTGGTAGCTGATCCTCATAAATTGATCAGCATGTTATTTGAAGGCGCCGTTATTGCCTTGAATCAAGCTGAATTTGACATTAAGAACGATAAGTTGACTGAGAAATTCACTTCAATCAGCAAAGCCATTGATATCATTTTGCTAGGCCTTGATGCCAGCCTTAAGTACGAATCTGGCAATAAGCTGGGTGAAAATCTTCACATGCTTTATCAATACATGGCTCATCAATTAACTTTGGCTAATTTACATAACGATATCAATCGTATTCAGGAAGTTCGTCATTTGATCAATGAACTCAGGGGCGCATGGAATGCCATCGATCCCAACGTGAACGTGGCGACCATGAGAAGGACGCCTGCTGCAAACGAATCAAGTGCTCAAAATTTTGCGAGGGCTCTATGATGTTGACGCAAGATGATGTGATCACTTTGTATGAAAATGTTCAAAACATCACAGAAGAGATGTTAGTAGCAGCTCGTGAAAAAAATTGGGCTTTGTTTGAAGAATTAGGCGCAAAATGCACCAATGAAGTTGGCATTCTAAAAACAGAGGAAGTGTCAGCCCCCCTATCTTCTGACCAAATTGAAAAAAAGTTTAAATTGATACAAAGTATTCTTGGAACTGATCGTGCAATCCGTGACATCACAGAACCTTGGATGAAAAATCTAGATGCTTTGATTGGAAACACCAGTAACCAAAAGAAAATTGAACGGTTTTATAATTCAAGAGATTTCTAACTTAAGGTTTTTTTATGGCTATTCTGCCAAATAATCTTTTGGCAAATAAAACAGCTATCTCAGCAACTGAGATTCTGCGCTCAAGTGCTATTGCAGGAGATCCCCGAATTGACTCCGCTATCCGCCTTGATCAAATAGCGGTTGGCAAAAATTTCAAAGCACAAATTCTGAGCTTTCAGCCTGATGGCACAGCAGTTGTTCAACTAACATCCAAAGAAACTGGCAAAAACTCGGCAACTGTGCAGATGCAGCTACCTGCTGGCTTAGAGGTTGGCGAGTCTCTTGAGTTAACTTTGCTTGGCAAAAGCCCTAATTTAAGTTTTGGTGTTAGTGGTCGCTTACCAAATCCAGAGCAAAAGTTCAGTTCTTTAGGTCAATTGATGGGTCAGATACCCAATGACAGCACCCCGATCAAAGGTGCACGGCCACTGCTTAAATCATCTTTATCGCACCCAGAAAGCGTTGATGACTTACCTCCTCAGCTATCAAAAGCTGTTGAGATGAGTGGTACTTTTTATGAGTCCCATTTAAAAGATTGGTTGATTGGACAAAGAACAACCGATCAAATCAAGCAAGAACCACAAAATCAACAAAGTTTGTTGCGTGCGGTCATTTTTACTGACACGCAAGAAGATGGCATGGGTGGCACGAATAACTCAGTTATCCCGCAACAATTGAATGCTTTAGAAAAACGAAGTTTTACTTGGCAGGGTGAGCTTTGGCCAGGGCAGCACTTTACCTGGCAAATCAAGGACGACACCCCCAGAACCCCCAACAAATCAAATGAACCGGCCGAAAAGGTATGGCAAACCAGAATGCAGTTTCACTTACCTCATTTGGGTGAGGTAAAGGCTTCAGTGATCATCGTTGGCAATCAAACACAAGTGAAGCTGCTGATTGGTAAAGATTCTGGAGTCGCTCGTTTACAAGATTCTCAGCAAGCGTTAATTAACACCCTCAGCGCCTTAGGTCATGATGTGAGCAGCATCATTATTCAAAAAGATGAATAAGCCCAAAGATCTTCGCACTGCCGTTGCAATTGCCTATGAAGCTGGCAGCAGAGCCCCTGTGGTCGTTGCAGCAGGAAAAGGCTTGATTGCAGAGCAGATCATTGAGCTAGCAAAAGCCAATGACATTTACGTGCATGAGTCAAAAGAACTGGTGGCTTTATTGATGGGTATTGATTTAGATAAAGAGATCCCACCTAGTTTGTACAAGGTGGTGGCAGAACTATTGGCCTGGCTTTATCAAATAGATGCAGCCATGGTGCCTGCTAAAAAAATAGAAGTCAAAAATGATGAGTCTTGACCAGCTTAAATCTGCATGTTCATGATGCTTTGATAAGCTGCAACCACCTTATTACGCACCTGAACGCTGGTTTGTATGGCAACACTGGCTTTTTGAGATGCAATCATGACATCCGATAAATTAACTTTGGTGTCACCAAGGGCAAATCGCTGCCCTAAGCTGACTGAGCTTTGTTCCATGCTATTAAGCTGATCTAATTGAGCACGCAAAGCAGAAGCAAAATCAATTTTTGTGGTTGATGCAGGGTTAGCAACATCCATGGTTTTTGCCACAGGCGGCCTGACCACAGCAGAACTGTTACGTATCTGGCTCAAAATCGACTCTATTTGAGAGCTTCCAACTGGTGAAGTCATATTAAATTGAGGCCTTTTATTACCTTTACAAGATTTGATGACTATATCAAGTCAAAACTGAGTCAACCCTCTGATAAAAGGGGGTTTTTCACCCCTATTTAAGCTTATAGCTGGATGAGCAAGTAGGAGAATGTTATGTGTCAATTTGTAACATTTTTTTCACCCTTAATTAAATAAACGATGCCAGATCAAGAGAACCAACAACGCAGTGGATTTAGCAACTTTATTCAGAGTAGTTTTGGACTCAATATTGCCTTGGGTGCAGGCATTGCTTTAGCGGTCGGAATCATGGCCGCTGTTTTTATGTGGAGCATGAAAACTTCAGATTACAGGGTTCTTTTATCCAATTACTCTGATCGTGATGGTGGCGCTATCGTCGCAGCGCTTGCTCAAATGGCAGTTCCTTATAAGTTTTCAGAAGATGGTGGCACTATATTGGTGCCATCTGGTCAAGTTTATGATGCTCGCTTGAAATTAGCGGCGCAAGGTTTGCCCAGAGGAGGAAACATTGGTTTTGAGTTGATGGAAAACCAAAAAATGGGGACCTCTCAGTTCATTGAGCAAGTTAACTATCAAAGGGCTCAAGAAGGCGAATTGGCAAGAACCATTAACTCGATTGGGTCTGTGGCATCCAGCCGCGTTCACTTAGCAATCCCTAAACCATCTGTTTTTGTTCGAGAAAAACAATACCCCACTGCTTCAGTGATGATCAATCTTCAGTCGGGAAGAACTCTTGATATGGGGCAAGTCAATGCGATTGTTCATTTGGTATCGAGCAGTATTCCTGAATTACCTGCCAAAAATGTGACGGTCGTTGATCAAAATGGCTCCTTACTGTCCGGCAAAACCAGTGATAGCAACGATCCTAATAAACTAGATCCATCACAATTAAAGTATGTCAGAGACATTCAAGACAATCTCATCAAACGCATCGAAGCAATTCTGACTCCTCTCCTTGGAGAAGGAAACGTTAAAGCACAGGTGGCAGCAGAGGTTAATTTTGCTTCCGTAGAAAAAGCAACCGAAACATATAGCCCGAATAGCAATCCAGAGAAAAATACCATTCGCAGTCAAAAGAGCAATGAATCAACCAGCTCAGACCCAGTGAAAGGCGGCATTCCAGGAGCGGCCAGTAATCAAGCTGGTGCCGGTAAAGATGCTAATGCAAGCCCAGCTGGTGCCGCAACCAATGCGAAAAGAGAAAATATTGTCAACTATGAAGTTGATAAGGTAGTCAGCTACACCAAAGAGCCTGTTGGCGGCATCAAACGCTTGGCGGTGGCCGTTGTGGTGAATTTAAAATCATCGGTAGATGAAGAAGGTAAAACCACTCAGAAACCATTGACGGATGATGAAAAAGCACAAGTTACTGCTTTGATTAAAGAGGCCGTTGGATTCAGCCAAGACCGTGGCGACACCATCAATCTGACCAACAGCGAATTCAAGCAAGCTGAAAAGGTAGACATTCCAGTAGATCCATTTTGGAAACCTTATGCCAATTTATCAACAGCCAAAACTGTTCTTCAATACTTAGTAACTGCGATTGTCTTGTTCTTACTTTATTCCAAAGTGCTCAAACCACTCATGACACGCATGAGTAATGCATCTGTAGGTGGCGGCTTTGCATTTGGCGCAGCAGGTGCAGGTGCAGGTGCGGGTGCAGGAGGTTTCGCAAATGGGGCTGGCGGCACAGGTGCTGGAGGCAATGCTGAAGAAGAAGAGGAAGAAGAAGTTGATGAAGAACTTGATGCGGAAGCCAAGAAAATTGCTTCCGATCTTTCTGGTCTTGGTCGCAACTCTGGCAGTGACCTAAAAGCAGTTCAAAAATTTGGTGCTCAAAATCCTAAAGCTGTGGCTGCAGTAGTGAAAGATTGGATTAACGAATGAGCGTTGAAGGCTTAAAAAAATCTGCTGTATTGATACTTGCTCTTGGCGAGGAGAAAGCTGCGGAGGTTCTCAAGAATCTCACTGCAGATGAGTTACAGCGCATCAGTCGAGCCATCTCTGAACTCAAGGGTGTGAATGACGCTTATTTACGCAAAGTTCTAAGAGACTTTAGCGTAGACGTCAAATCTCAATCTGCATTGGGCGTTAATAATGATGAGTTCTTAAAAGACATTTTAGAAAAGACTCTTGGTGAAGAGGATGCAGGTCTTGTACTAGGTCGAATCTTAAATAAACAAGATTACTCTTCCGGTCTTGATGTACTTAAAAATATGCCGCCCAAACAGGCTGCACAATTGATTGTCAATGAACATCCTCAAATCATTTCAACCATATTGGTTTTCTTGACACGACAAAAAGCGGGTGAAATTCTCACTGAATTACCCGTTGAAGTGCGAAACGAAGTCATTTCAAGAATTGCCACCTTAGATGGTATTCCTCCTGAAGCACTGACAGAAGTGAACAT
The DNA here is from genome assembly GCF_002224225.1 of Polynucleobacter cosmopolitanus. Lineage (GTDB taxonomy): Bacteria > Pseudomonadota > Gammaproteobacteria > Burkholderiales > Burkholderiaceae > Polynucleobacter > Polynucleobacter cosmopolitanus. The sequence goes on from NZ_NJGG01000001.1 coordinate 25,163, forward strand.
TTCTTTATCTAAATTGTTGCTCAAGGATGACTCACAAAGAGGCTTGGGTGGTGTTCGCCCTGCTGCTGAAATTCTTAACTTCTTGGGAACAGAGGTCAGTGACAATGTGATGCAATATGTTGCGGGCATTGATGAAGAGCTTTCACAACAAATCAAAGATGAAATGTTCATCTTTGATGACATCATCAAAATTCGTGATCGTGATATGGAAATTGTTCTTCAACAAATTTCATCGGAAGGCTTGGTCACCGCTCTCAAAGGTGTTTCAGATGCACTGCGCGACAAGTTTCTTAACAATATGTCACGTCGTGCTGGCGACCTTCTGCGCGAAGATCTTGAAGCAAAAGGCCCAGTCAAATTATCAGAAGTTGAAAAACAACAAAGAGAAATTCTTGCGGTTGTTACAGGCTTGCTAGGCGCAGGAACGATTTCTGTCATGTCTGAAGGTGATGAAGAAGAGTTCATTTAATGTCCGAACAAAAAATAGAGACTGCGTATGAACGATGGGAGCTTGTCTCACTCAATGAAGACCGCTTCAAACATCCTGATCCATCGATTGCAAAACTAGCTCAAGAAATCATTGATGGCCGACAAGCTGAGTTTTCTGAAGGAAGAAAAGAAGGCAGAGCCGAAGGTTTTGCTCAGGGTCGCGAAGAAGGCTTTGCACAAGGCTTGGACGAAGCAAAAATTGAAATCAATGAAAGAATAGCTATTCTGGTTGCCCTGCAAGCCAAGTTGTCACAACAGATTCATCATGTTCGTGAAGAGATGGCAAAAGAATTGGTTGACTTAACGCTTGATGCCAGTCGCGCGCTTGTCAGCAAAGCTTTAGAGGCTCAACCAGAACTGATCAATGATGTCATTTATCAAGCATTGCAAGAAATACCTGTCTTGCAGTTGCCCGCAAAAATCGTACTTCATCCAGAAGATGCTTTGCTTGTTGAAGAATTTCAAGGGGCTGAATTAAAAAAAGCTGGTTGGATCATTCAATCAAATGAGCAAATTTCAAGAGGAGATTGCTTGATTGAGACGGGCAGTAATCGCATCGAAGCCTCTATAGAATCAAAGTGGCAAAAATTGGCCATAGCCATGGGTAAAAAACCCACCAAAGATCAACTCTGAGCATGCCTGATCAATCCACAGATAACTTAGAACTGAGTGATTTTGTTAAATCATGTCATGAACGCATCAGTGACGCTCAAGTATTACAAACCCAAGGAAAAGTGATTCGTGTGGCAGGCTTGGTCATGGAAGCTGTTGGATTAAGATTGCCTGTTGGAAGCCCCTGCTATGTGCCTCTTCCGAACAATTCGCGCGTAGACGCTGAGGTCGTGGGATTCGATGGCGATCGTTTATTTTTAATGCCGCTCGGAAACGTTGAAGGTGTAAAACCTGGAGCTTATGTCATCCCTTCTGACAGCATTCCAAGACCACTTTCTTTTGATCATGAAACACAGCACGAGCAAAGCACCCCTTCATCTGGAAGGTCTCTTCCGGTGGGTTTTCAACTGCTTGGAAGAGTCATTGATGCCGCAGGAAAGGCCCTTGACACTGGACCCGCTATCCAAAGCTATCCCTCTGCCCCCTTATACGTAGCACCAATCAATCCATTGCGCCGATCACCCATCGTCGAAAAATTAGACACCGGGATACGTGCCATTAACGCTGGGTTACCGGTTGGCCGCGGCCAACGCATGGGTTTAATCGCCGGATCAGGTGTTGGTAAAAGTATTTTGATTGGCATGATGACGCGCTATACAACTGCAGATATCACGGTAGTTGCACTGATTGGTGAGCGAGGGCGAGAAGTGAAAGAATTTGTTGATGACATATTGGGTGAAGAAGGTTTGGCCAGGTCTGTGATCGTGGCCGCACCAGCTGATAATTCAGCAATCATGAGATTGCAAGGTGCGTTTTATGCAACTGCTATCGCGGAATACTTCCGAGATCAAGGCAAAAATGTTCTCTTGATCATGGATTCTTTGACTCGTTATGCCATGGCGGCTCGTGAAATTGGTCTGGCCATCGGTGAGCCACCGGCCACCAAGGGATATCCACCCTCCGTTTTTGCCAAAATACCGTCTTTAATTGAACGAGCAGGCAATGGTGAAAGTGGCAGCGGCTCAATCACGGCTTTTTATACCATTCTGACCGAGGGCGAAGAGTCACAAGACCCAGTAGCAGACTCAGCAAAAGCCATTTTGGATGGGCACATCATCCTCAATCGCCAATTAGCCGATTCAGGGCACTACCCCGCCATTGATATTGAACAGTCAATTAGTCGAAGCATGACCACCATTAGTTCTGCAGAGCATCAAAAAGAGGCTCGTCAATTAAAGGCTTTGATTTCAAAATACCAAAGAAATCGCGATTTAATCAACGTTGGCGCTTATGTTGCTGGAAACGACCCAATTTTAGATTTGGCCATTGAAAAATACCCTGCTATTGAGCAATTTCTTCAGCAAGGAATTGATGAAAAACACGGTATTGAGGAGAGTTTAAGGGAACTTTCTGCTCTATTCGCTTGATTAAAAAGCGGTAGTTTCTAACATAATGGCACCATGAACCCAAGTGTCATTCAACTTCTTATTGACTTAGCTGATCAGAAAGCAAAAGCGGCGTCTATTGCTTTGGCCAGCGCTTTAAAAAATGAGCAGTCAAGTAAAGAGAAATCAAACACTTTGTACCAATTTGCCAATCAATATGAAGACAATCTTAGCCAGAAAGCGCTGAGCGGAATCAGCATTTCGGAATATCGAAATACCCGTCAATTTATCACCAATATTGAAAAAATCGCAGTGCAACAGTCAGCGTACATCCAGTTTGCAAAAGATGCCGTGACCCAAAGACAGGCTGACTTCAGAGAAATTGAAAAAAAACGACTGATATACGAAATATTACAGAAAAAACAAATCAAGTTAACAACAGCTCGAGCAAATCAAAGAGAGCAAGCAAACTCTGATGAACTTTCTGTTATGAGAAAAGGGTTTTAAAGTGAATCTTCCAAGCATACTCAGCACCATCGCAAGCAGCCCGCAGCTTGATTTGAATCAAATTGACAATGGTCAACAGTCAAACTCTGGCATGAGCTTTGATCAACAGTTGACGGCTCAAACCGAAAAACTTAATCAACAAACTTCAACAATTCAGACATCTGAATCAAAAGCTACTGACTCTAATCAATCTCAAGAAGCCAAGTTAACAAGTAAAGCCGCGAACGAGTCTGATGAGAAAAATGTCGATAACTCTGAGATAGTAGAAGCCATGGCTGGCATGGCTGTTGCGCCGTCACTGATCAGTGGCATTAACCTTGCCGCAAAAGTCATCGACCGTTTAACCAGCTCTGATTCAGCAGCACAAATTGATGGGGTGACATCCGTATCAGAAGCCCGCAGTACTGAAAAGAGCATCAGTACAGACTCAATAAATACCGCAATGGCTAAAAATGCATTATTGGGTTCAACAGGGGTTGATTCTGTCATCAATAAAGAGGTGATGCCTCAATCCAATGCTCAAGAGAGTCCCTTGAGTTTATCGGAGCAAAAGATCATTGCAGATGCTAAAGCCTTGAATAGCAGTATTCAAAATAGCCTTAACCAAACAAGCGCCACAAATACCACTGGCTTTACTCCAGAAGTCATGGGTTCAGAAGTCATGTCAGAGAATGACTTGAGAAATGCAATCCTCCAAAATGCCAGAAACAATGCAGATAGCAGAACAGTTAACAATGCTGACAGTTTATTAACTTCAAATCTTCTTGATCTAGAAAATCAATTGACAGAGTTGAAGGCTAATAATTCATTGAAATTGAACAATTCAATCAATGCTGCAGCAATTTCTCAGAGAGTGCTGGCTTCTGATTTGGCTTTAGATGCAACAAACCAAGATATCAGCATTAATAACATCGGCACCAATCTTAGATCTGCACAAATAGACTCAGTGAATTTACCTGAAATAAAAACCCCTGTCTCAAGTCCAGATTGGGGTCCAGCTTTAAATCAGCGTATCACCTGGATGGTGGCGAATTCTTTACAGAATGCAAATATCACGGTCAACCCACCAAATCTTGGTCCTCTTGAGATCAATATTCAAACTGACCAAAATAAAACCAACGTTCAATTCATTGTTTCTAGCTCAGAAGTTCGACAAGCCATTCAGGATGCCATTCCATCTCTAGGCAAGATGTTAGAGAGCAGTGGGTTACAGCTAGGACAAGCAGATATTAATTCAAGAAGTTATAGCCAAAATAGAGAAAACGCCAAGACTGAAACTCAAATTAAGAACATTGAGGCCATCATTAATCAGGTTGAATCAGTGTCCATTCAGGGGCAAGGCTTAATTAATACATACGTTTAACAAACAAAATAATGAAGGTTTAAGAAATGGCTGAAGAAAAAACAGAAGAAGGGCAAAAGAAATCAAAACTGCCTCTCATCATCATTGCTGCAGTTGTCGTGTTAGCTTTGGCTGGAGGTGGCGCTTGGTTTTTTCTAAAGGGTGATGCTGAAGTTGACGAAAAAGCAAAGGCGAAGGCCAGTGCTCTCGAGGCTATTCCAGTTTATATGCCAATTGATACATTGACTGTTAATTTAAAAGATAGTCGTCAATATCTTCAACTGACCATCAGTCTTCAATTGAAAAATGGGGATGACTCAGCACTGATTAAACTTTATATGCCTCAAGTACGTACAAGGGCATTAATCATCTTGGCCAGTAAAAAGCCAGAGGATGTCATCACTTCAGAAGGTAAGTTAGCTTTACTAGAAGAGCTTAAAACGATCACAGAAAAGCCTTTTACAGACAAGTTAGAACCAATCGAGATTCTTGATGTGTCATTGACGAGTTTCATCATTCAATAATCATGGCTGAAGAATCTATCTCTCAAAATGAAATGGACGCTCTACTGACTGGACTTTCAAGTTCAAAGGTAGAGGCCCCATTACAATTTAATGAGGCTGATGTAGTTAAGTACGACCCTCTCAAACAGAGGTACATGGCACAAAAGCTGCCGACACTCGAGATGATCAATGACAGCTTTACACGCTTGGCAAGGATCACTCTTTATAACTTCTTAAAGAGATCAGCCAATATTTCAACAGGAACAATCAGGGTTATTGAGTACGGTGAGTTTCTACAATCCGTCATCAATCCTTCTTGTTTAAATTTAGTTCAATTTAAACCTTTAAATGGTCTGGGCCTTTGCGTCTTTGATCCTGATATTTCGTTCCTATTCATTGATAGCTTTTTTGGTGGTGATGGTCGCTTTGAAATGGGTGGGATTGCACGAGAATTTACCCCAACCGAATTAAGAACAATTCAACGAATCCTCAATCTGCTCCTATTAAATTATCAAACCGCTTGGGAACCGTACTACGCTATTGACCCTGTATTTGTGCGAACCGAGATGAATCCTACTTTCGCCAATATCGCGCCTCAAACTGAATTAACAACAGTGACAACGTTTGTGATTGAGGTTGGCAACATCAGTGGCAGAATCAGCTTCTGTTTACCAAACTCTATGCTAGAACCTGCAAGAGAAATCATTTCTAGTGACTCTCATTCTATTAGCTCTGAAATCAAGTCGGTTTGGTATGAATCATTAAAAATGCAAATGTCGGATGCAGAAATCACAACTGTTGCCGAGCTTTGCCACATCCCAAGCACCCTCAAAAAAGTCTTAGATTTAAAGATTGGGGATGTTTTATATGCCGAGCTTCCACACATCATTAACTTAAAGGTAGAAGGTTTACCCGTCATTGAGTGCACTTATGGTCAAAAAGATAATCGTTTATGTATTCAAGTAGAAAAGATTATTCATAATTTTGACTCCTTCACACATCTCACTTAAAGAGTTTTTATATGGCAGAAGAAAATAATCCAGATTCCCCAGGAAACATTACACCAGAGTTACCAGCTGACTCTAGCAGTGTTTTTAAAGATTTGAACATGGGAGATGTCTCTGAAGAGAATCCTCAAAGCATCGACTTTATTTTAGATATCCCCGTTCAGTTAACGGTTGAATTAGGCCGCACAAAAATGCCTATCAAAAATTTAGTCCGCCTAACCCAAGGTTCAGTCGTACCACTCAATACCAATGTTGCTGAGCCCTTGGATGTCTATGTCAACGGCACTCTTGTTGCAAAAGCTGAGATCGTGGTCATACAAGATAAGTTTGGCATTCGCTTGACCGATATCATTTCTCCAGCTGAACGCATGCGCAGGTTAAGCCGTCAATGAGTGCTTTATTTCAAACAACCTTTGCACTTGCAGCAGTTTTATTGGTCATCTGGGGTTGCGCTTACCTACTTCGTAAATTGCAGACAGTTCGTGGCGGACACTCAAATCTAATTCAATTAAAAGCCATCAGCTCACTGGGTCCACGTGAGAAAGTTGCTTTGATTGAGGTTTCCGGACAATTGATTCTTGTTGGAGTGGCAGCGGGTCAGGTTAATCATATTGCGACTCTTCAGAAAACAGCAGACATTGTTAGCGCTGAAAATGAAGTGCCGGCTCCGGCACCATTTAACGCTAAATCTTGGTTAGACACTTACCTAAGAAAAAATAATGTTAAATAATTGCGTATCAACTTTGATGAAATTATCTTTTCTTGAAACTTTGACCAAATACAAACAGAATCGTTTGAAGTTGTTGGTGATTTCAAGTGTTTTATTCGCTGGATTGTTCACTTTCCTCATTCAACCAGCCCTAGCTCAAGAATTACCGGGTCTGAATGTTAGTAAAAATGCTGGCGGTGGCCAAACGTATAGCTTAACTTTACAGCTACTCATATTATTAACATCGCTGACGTTTTTACCAGCCGTTATCTTGATGATGACCAGCTTCACCAGGATCATCATAGTTTTATCCTTTCTTCGATCAGCTTTGGGCACAACAAACTCACCACCCAATCAAGTATTGATTGGTTTGGCTTTGTTCATGACTTTTTTCATCATGAGCCCAGTGATTGATGATATTTACAAAAACGCTTACGAGCCATTGGCCGCCAACAAGATTTCCACCACAGTGGCCATTGATAGAGCGGCAGAACCACTTAAAGCTTTCATGACAAGACAAACAAGAGAAGCTGATCTTGCCCTTTTTGTAAAAATGTCAAAATCGAATGAGGTATTTGATGTCACAAATATCCCATTAACAATCTTAGTTCCTGCTTTTGTAACCAGTGAATTAAAAACCGCTTTTCAAATTGGATTTACAGTATTTCTGCCATTCTTAATCATTGATATGGTGGTCGCTTCAATATTAATGGCCATGGGTATGATGATGGTTCCACCATCCATTGTGTCGCTACCATTTAAATTAATGCTCTTTGTTCTTGTAGATGGATGGCAATTACTGTTAGGTTCTTTAGCCCAAAGTTTTTCTTGAAAAACTCATGAACCCACAAGACACAATGATGCTTGGTAGACAAGCAATTGATTTGACAATCATGCTGGCTGGCCCATTGCTATTAGTGGCTTTGGTGATTGGACTGGTGGTCAGTATTTTTCAGGCAGCCACTCAAATCAATGAATCAACCCTTTCTTTCATCCCAAAACTTTTAGGGATTTTGATTGCATTAGTTGTTGCTGGCCCTTGGATGCTGACATCCTTTGAGGACTACTTCAAACTGGTACTGACTAACATTGCCAATTTTGGCGGTTGATACACAAAGGCATGTTGATTGAATAGGCCATGTTCCAGATAAGCAGTCAAGAACTGATCACCCTGGTCGCAACATTTATTTGGCCTTTTAGCCGAATACTGGGCCTTTTTTCAAGCGCCCCACTGCTGAGCCAGAATTCTTTTCCAGTCACGACACGCATTGGTTTAGCGATTGCCATGACCATTTTGATCATGCCTGACATGTCACTCACGGTCACAAAAGACCCGCTATCAATGGATGGTCTGCTGATTTTGATCAATCAATTTTTAATTGGTATTTCAATCGGGTTTGTGATGCGAGTGATATTTGCAGCCATTGAAATGGCAGGCGAATTAATTGGCGTATCAATGGGTTTGGGTTTTGCAACGTTTTACAACCCCCAAACACAAGGTCAAACGATTGTTATTTCTCAATTCCTATCGTTATTGGCCTTAGCGATATTTTTAAGCACCAATTTGCACCTCGTCATGCTTGAATCCTTTTTTGATAGCTTTAAAACAATACCCATCAATCAGATTTCTCTAGCCCCAGTTGCATTCAGGGATCTTGCCTATTGGGGTTCGAATATCTTCAGTATTGGCTTGCAACTCTCATTGCCGATCGTGACAACCTTGTTGATAGCCAATATTGCTCTTGGGATTTTGACCAAAGCTGCCCCTCAGCTGAACCTGTTTGGTATTGGCTTTCCCATCACCATTGGCGTTGGCTTTTTGATGCTGTCTATCAATATGCCTTATTGGAGTAGCCCAATCATCAATTCACTTGATATGGGCATTCAAATGATCAGGCAGGCAACAGCCACTCTTGCCACTTAACTACTTACTTGATGTAATTAAAGATGCTCAAGTTACTGATCTGGGTGAATGTCTTTTGAGCAACCTGAAGTTGCAATTGCTGTCTCGCTAAATCCGATAAAACTTTGTTGTAATCAACGTCTTCTAAAGATGAAACTGCGTCTTTATAGGCTAAAGCGCGTTCACTGCCAATCGAGTCCATGCTGGTTAATCTATTTTCAGATGTTCCAAGCGTCACCTGTGCAGCATTGACGGTTATCTGAGAAGCATTGAATGCCGTAGATAAATCACTGATCGCTGTCGCTATTTGAGCGTCTGTTGATGCTGCATTACTCAATGTATTGATGCTTGTTTTAACTTGGGCAAGGAACCCACTTGAAAACATAGAGTTTGCATTGACACCTAAACCCAATTGGGTTGAACTGTCTACCTGAATCAAGGCATTGTTGGCATCACCACCATAGGCATACGTCGATGCATTGATAGAGGCAGTATCTGATTTATAACCGGAAAAAATGTAATGACCTGCAGCATCTTTGGTATTTGATAGAGACACCAAATGATCTAAATGAGACTGCAACGTCAAAGCAATTGACTGACGATTAGAGCTACTCAAGGTCCCGTTGCCTAAATTCACGATCTGCTCATTCATACTCTGCATGGTGTCTTGAATACCATTCAAAGCCACATTAGCAATCCCAATGGTGTATTTCAAGGCATTGCGATTCACTGAATATTGATCATTCATGGTGATCGCTTGTTTTGCCTCTAATAACTTGGCTGAACCAACAGGATCATCTTGTGGAGTCATGACTTTTTTACCAGTACTGGCCTGCTGAGAAGTTTGTGAAATTTTCTCTTGTAGGGCACTCATTTGGCTAGTGCTGAGCTGATAAATTGTGTTGGTACTGATACGCATAGGTTACCTAATGGGTTTGATTACCGCATGATATTAAGAACACTATCAAACATTTGTCTGGCCATTTGTAATACCGTGCCTGATGCTTGATAAGCTTGTTGATAGCGCAATAAGTTAGCAGCTTCTTCTTCAAGATTGATGCCAGAATAATTCTCCATGGCAACACTTGAGCTCTGCTGCCACTGATCTGCATAAGCACTTGTGGCTTTTAATTCTGCTGATTTATTGCCTACAGTGCTAATTAATCCGCCCAATGTGTCTTGATAGCTACTTAAACCACCATTCATACCCAATGACGTTTGTTTGGCCAGCATGGCAAGGACGTTTGAATTATCACCAGGGGCTGGAGCTACAACTGGGTTAGGCTGCATTGAAGTTCCTGCCGCTGCTGTTGCGATGTCATTAATGGTGGCCGTCACTGAATAGCTACTAGCTCCGGAATACGTTGGCCTTAACAAGAATTGATCACCGGAAGATACCGCACCCGCATTGATTGATAATGAAAATCCAGCATTGGTGATTGATGCTAATGCGCTATTGGAATAAACATTCACCCCATCAGAAACTCGAGTTAAATTATATGAGTCTCCTGCACCAGTTTTCTCTAAGATGTAATCGCTGTTAGTGAGTAAATTAGTGTCGGTGATAGTAATGCTTATGCCACCAGTGCCCGAATTTGTTGTGTAAGGGGTGGCTAGGCTTGCAGGTTGGGTAAAGATGTTTCCGCCCAGCATGCCATTTGCCTTAAGACCCGTTTTATTGACCGCATTAATATCGGATGTAATGGCTAAGATGATTTGTCCGATGGTATTTTGGGTAGGATTAAGAATATTTTTTCTAAAGTCAAAAATACCACCTAAAGAACCGCCCAACAAAACATCAGAAACATCAACCTCTGCGCCACCATTTGGGGTGTGAGTCACATTTAATCGGGTGGGATCAGTTTTACTGGCCACTGTCTCCAGCTTGTATGTATTAAATGCTAGTACCAATGGCACGCCATTACCAATCATGACGTTGTAGTTACCGTCTTGCTCATTCACCGTGAGCTTGATTTGTTTACTGAGATTAGCAACCACCTGATCACGCTGATCTAAAAGACCATTGACGTTTGATCCGCCTCGACTTGTTTGAGAAACAGCGATTTGTTGATTTAATGAGGCAATTTGAGAAGCCGCTTCATTAATTTTTGTCACACTGTCTTTGATTTGGATGTTCAAGCCACTATTGACATTGGTCAACTGCTTTTGAGCATCATTAAATCTTGCCACCAAGTTTTGAGATGCAGAAATGACTGTCTGACGGCTTGATGTATCAGAAGGCTTAGATGATAAGTTTTGTAATTTATTGAAAAAGTCTAAAACAGCTGTGGACAAACCAGAGCTAGAGTCAGTCAATAAGTTATTAATCGGCTGCATTTCAGCGCTTTGTGTCGCCAAATTACTGCTTGTTGTTCTGGCAGTATTAGCCTGCGCAGCCAAAAATTCACTATAAATACGATGAATGCCTGTAACGTTGGTACCTTGACCAATTGATGTCAATCCATACTGTACTGAAGGGCTGGGCTGTTGCTCCACAACCTGTCTTGAATATCCAGGTGTAGAAACGTTGGCGATATTTTGACCTGTCGTGTTAATACCTGCCTGGGCGGCATGTAATCCACTTTGTGCGATCGATAAAATATCAGCCATTTACACCTTTCAGTACTACGTATACTTACAACGACATATTTATAGAAAACATGAGACTTTTATAAATATTGATTTGTTTAAGATCTTCTTTGGTTTATTGCTTAGGTCTTAAAGTTAGTTTTGATGATGTTGCTTAACTTTTCTGCATAGGCTGTGTCAGTTGCATACCCAGCCTTTTTTAAACCTTGAACAAACCCCAATAAAGTTTGACCATTCTCAATTAAGTTTTTATACCTTGGACTAGTTGATACCAAATTGGCGTAATCAGAAAAAGCCTCAGCATATGAGTCATAAGATCTGAATGTGGCCATGACTTTTTCAGGCTTACCGTTGATATATTCCGTGGTCAATATCTCAGTGGTTTTGCCTTTCCAATTTGAATTAGCTTTAATACCAAAAATATTATGACTGGTGGACCCATCTGCATTCAATATTTGACGCTTCCCCCAGCCACTTTCAAGGGCTGCCTGCCCTAAGATGAACTGAGGTGGCAATCCAGTTTTCTGGCTCGCCTCTTTGGCTTGAGACATCAATGGCTCAATAAATTCTTTTACTTTACTGGTCACACTGGATAAATTAAATCCAGATTGTGAAGGTTTATTTAGCTCAAATATCTTTGGAACATTCAAGGGCATCGGTTCAGGTGAACCTTTTTCCTTGATTTCCTTTAGTTTTGGATCAGCTTGATTAAAGTTAGCTGCATTTTGCAGTTGCTTGATCATCATATCTGCAAGACCAACACCTCTTTCAGCCATCACCTGGCTCATTTGCTGGTCAAACATGCTGGTAAATAGTTTTCTATCCGTGCTGGTTTGATCTACATCCGTTGGGGTTGCATCACGCATGCTCTTAAGAACCATGTTCAAGAAAAGCGCTTCAAATTGTTTTGCTGCTTGATTTAATGCTTCTGGTGAATTTTTCTTGGCTGCTGCTTTTAAATTACCCAAACTCTTTGCATCAATCGCAACCGATTGGCTGGTTTGAAAGTCAGCACCCACTGGCGTAGTCATTAGATGATCTCTAACTCTGCGTTAAGTGACCCTGAAACCTTGATGGCTTGCAATATTGCTAACAAATCTTGAGGGGTGGCTCCAATAGAATTTAGTGCGTTCACAACATCACTCAGTAAAGCTGAGTTTGGTAATGAAACCACCAAGCCAGGCTTAGATTCAATACTCACTTGAGCGTTTGTCACACCTGCTGTTTCCCCACCAGATAATGCGCCAGGTTGACTGATTTCATTTGTTGCAGAGACAACCACTGAGAGATTGCCATGCGAAATTGCGCAAGGCTTCAGTGTTACGGCCTGATTCATAACGATTGAACCTGTTCTAGCATTCAACACAACTTTGGCAGCTTGAGGTTTTGCTTGAATTCTGACAGATTCAAGCTCACCCAAAAAGGAGACTCTTTGATCATAATCAACTGGCGCTCGGACATTAATCACTCTGGAATTTTTAGCACTTGCTGTGCCTTCACCAAATTTCTTATTAACTTCTGCAACGACCAAGGCTGCAACCGAGAAGTCAGAGTCCTTCAATTCGAGAGTGATAACACTGCCCTCACCAACCATCATATTCACGGCTCTCTCAACAGTAGCACCAGCACTGATTCTTCCAGCACTCAAATGATTGACTGTCGTTGTTGAACCAGCAGCGGCCGCACCAGCGCCACCAACCAATAAATTTCCTTGGGCCATTGCATACACTTGACCATCAGCACCTTTTAAGGGGGTCATGAGTAAGGTGCCACCTCTTAAACTTTTAGCTGCGCCAACTGATGACACTGTGATGTCGAGGGTTTGTCCAGGCTGGGCGAAAGATGGCAAGTTTGCAGTGACCACAACACCTGCAACGTTTTTGGCTTGTAAATTTGCACCTGCCGGAGTGTTGATCCCCATTTGAGTCAACATATTGGTAATACCCTGAACAGTCACTGGGCTTTGGTCACCCGTGCCATCAAGACCAACAACAATGCCGTAACCAATCAATTGGTTTTGACGAATCCCTTGAATGCTTGCTAATTCTTTGATTCGCTCAGCGCTGGCTAAAGGCGAATAAATGAAGCTGGCTAACAATGCCAAGCAAATCACTTGTCCAAAGACATATTTTTTAAAAAATTGTTTTGAGCTCATGTGAGTTAGTGTTTGATGTTGAGCTTGTTGAATAAACATAGATGGGAGTTAAGCAATTCTAGAAAGGCAAAATGCTATAAAAAAGTCGATTCATCATGCTTGCAATCGCTGACTGATCAACTTGAGCATTGGTTCTATATTCAATTCGAGCATCAGCAACTTGAGTCGATGAAATCACATTACCTTTGGCTATTAACTGTGGTGATACGATCCCTGAAAACCGGATAAAGTCAGCGCCACGGTCATAACCAATTTGCTTTTCACCTTGAACCACAAGGTTACCGCCCTCAAGAACATCGACCACCGTCACAGTCAAAGATGAATTAAATGCATTGGTAATATTGCCAGTGTCAGTTGACTCAAGAGTTCTTTCGCCTGCCCCGTTGACATTGGCATTTTTCATTGCACCAGCAGACAAGCCGCCCAATGCACTTAAACTATTAACTGCAGATCCTGTATTTTCCGACTTTGTATTATTTGCTTTATTTGCTGAACTTTTTTCAGCAATCACGATGGTGATGACATCGCCAACTTTACTTGCGCGACGATCTTCGAACATTGATCGATAAGTTCTCTCGGTATAAATTGCGCCGCTCATAGGCAAAGCTCTTTCAGCGGGCATTGGGCGAACGGTTGCTGAAGTTGAAGTAATCGTTGATGGCGTTACACCAGCACAACCTATAAGCGTTGTGGCACATGTGGCGATGAGGATCAAATACTTCATATATTTACCTATTTTTATAACTGAGCTAACTTTTGTAACATTTGGTCAGATGCAGTAACAGCCTTACTATTGATTTCGTAAGCACGTTGAGCCTGAATCATATTGACCATCTCTTCAACAACGTTCACGTTCGCTGTTTCAATGTAACCTTGAACCACTGTTCCCAAGCCATTAGTGCCTGGAACGTTGACTGCGGGTGCGCCTGAAGCGTTGGTTTCAATATAAATATTTCCGCCCTTTGCTTCCAAACCGGCTGGATTGATAAATGCAGCCAACTGAATAGCACCTACTTGGGTAGGGGCAGCAGCACCAGGCAATGTCACGTTAACAAGTCCATCCACACTCACGGTCAGTGACTGTGCATCCGCTGGAATTGTGATGGCAGGCTGTAAGACGTATCCACTTGCTGTGACTAATTGACCTTGGTTATCCACTTGGAATGATCCAGCACGTGTGTAACCAGTTGTGCCATCTGGCAAAAGAACTTGAAAGAAACCTTGGCCATCAATTGCCACATCTTTTGCATTACCCGTTGTTTGAAGATTTCCTTGAGTATGCATGCGCTCAGTTGCAACAGCTCGCACACCAGTACCAAATTGCATACCTGATGGTAGTTGTGTGTTTTGAGAAGACACAGCGCCTGGTTGACGAGTATTTTGATAGAGAAGGTCTTCAAATACAGCTCGCGATTTTTTAAAACCAGTTGTATTAACGTTAGATAGGTTGTTAGTAATCACATCCATCTGCGTTTGCTGTGCCTCTAAACCTGTTTTTGCTATCCATAATGATCGAATCATTTTTTTACCTTTGAAGTTATCTAGTTCAGCTTAGGTTGAAGAGCTGAGATGCCTTAGCGGCATTGTTTTCAGCATTTTTTAATAAATTAATCTGCATTTCGTATTGATGGCTCAAATGAATCATGCGAACCATTGCATCCACAACGTTCACATTGCTTCCCTCAATGGATGAATCAACCACAGTCACGGTCTGATCAATTGGAGCTGGGTTGCCATCTTTTGTTCTGAATAAGCCATCATCCCCTCTGACCAATGTTTCAACTGCTGGGTTGACCAACTTAAGTCTGCCCAGCTCGTTATTGATAGCAGGATTTGTTCCAGGAATGATGGTTGAAATAGAACCATCCTTAGCAATATTGATGGTTGAATCTGGTGGAACTGTGATTGGACCACCTTCGCCCATCAAGTTAAAGCCTCGCTGCGTTTGCAACAATCCTGTGCTTGTGGCCATCATCGAACCATTGCGCGTGTAAGCCTCTTTACCTTCTTTATCTATCACAGCAAACCAGCCTGGGCCACTGATGGCGATATCTAAATCGCGACCAGTTCTCTGAATCGGACCATATGAATAATCACTGCTGGTATTTCCAGACACAACTTGAGTTCTGGTCTTTAGCTCTCCATCACCAACAATCGGAACAGCTTGATAACTATCAATTTGAGCTCTGAATCCAGCCGTTGAAACGTTGGCCAAATTGTTGGCAACAGTTGCCTGTTGGTCCATGACCTGTTTTGCACCAGTTAACGCTGTGTAGATCAACTTATCCAAAATGATTCCTCATGCTGTAATCATTGATTAACTTACTGACCAATGTTGATAGCAGTTTGTAAAACTTCGTCTTGCTTTTTAATCAATTGAGCGACTGACTGATAGTTACGTTGAGCTGCAATCAATTTGATCATTTCACCTGTCAAGTCGACGTTTGACTGTTCAACAGAAGAGCCCTCGATGGCGCCCGTACCATACTGACCAGGAGCACCAGCATCTTCAACACCTGATGCCAAGGTTGATAAGAATTGATTGTCACGAGCAACTTCTAAACCGTTAGGATTTTTAAAGTTAGCTAACATCACTTGAGCTTGAACTTGTTGTTGACCGTTACCGTATCTTGCCAAAATCTTACCGTCACGCTCAACAGAAATACCTAAAAGGGAACCTGGTGGGTAACCATCTATTTGAGTAGAAGATGCTGTAAAGTCGCCTGCATATTTTGTGACATCAGAAAAATCCAAAGGCAATGCAGTTATTGCCTCGCCTGATAATCCCTGAGGAATATCAAATGTTAGCTGCCCCTTCGCAACATCCCAAACAGCAGCCACAACAGGTTGCGGCGTAGGTAGATCGAGCTCCTTTGAATATGAAGTAGATGCAACATGCGTATCGTTTTTATTGATTGTTCCATCTGCATTAAATACAAAATTTAATTTTGCAATTTCTTGAGAGTTGCTATAAATATAAGCCTCCCAATGAGTTGGAACTGTGATGGTTGCGCTACCTGAGGTTACTGTTGCTGCGTTACTAATTCCTACAACCCCAGTATTTGTATTTATAGATTGAATGAACGTATTGTCAGGAATACCCGTACCAGTGACTCTTTGGCCGACCTTTAATCCAGGCAAATTTGCAGTTGGAACTGTCATGGATGCAACTCCAGCGGTGAGGCTGGCTGTTTTGACTTTTTCTTCCTCATAGCGGTAGTAAGTCTGAATCACTTTTGCAACACCTACTGGGTCATAAACAATACTAGATGTGGTGTTGTTGAACGAAGTGGTGTCTGCAGTATCAAATGTAATAGCATTACTTATTTGAGTTTCTTCAGCAGGCAGATTCATTTCAATCTTTGCCAGTGTTGATACTTCAGGGGGATTTTTTGCTGTATCAATTTGTAACACGCCCTGAGCATTCGTTGCAGCATCTGGAAAGCCAATCAATTTATCGCCATTAGCATTAATGATGAATCCCAATTTATCCATCTGGAATGATCCATCTCTTGTGTATGTATAAGAGCCATCAATTTTTTGAACTTTGAAAAAACCGCCACCGTTAATGGCCATGCTTAAAGGGCTCACACTTGCAACGATTGAACCCTGAGACATGTTAATCTTCGCGCCCTTGATCTGAGCACCCTGAGAGCTTCGCACCGCTCCAGCCAAAGCTGACTCGAAGTCTGATGACTTGTAGCCACTCACACCTGAGTTGGTGATGTTGTTACCAACAACTTCAAGATTTAAAGAAGCGGTATTTAATAATGTTGGGTTCAATTGAAACATGTTTTAGTCTCCAGAAAAATTTGCTACTTAACGAACACCACGAATAGTGCTCATTGCAATATTTGTGCCGTTATTTAATGAAAGTTGTGGACCAGCAGAAGTTAATTCCACTCCACTGACGGTGGCTTGAGTTAATGGCGTTGCTGCAACAGTTTGATTCAGTTTTTTTGCATTAACTTGGAAGGTATATTGCCCATTTGGAGCAGTACCGCCCTCATTCATTGAGCCATCCCAAGTAAAGCTTTTAATACCAGCAGCATTAGCACCTAAATCCGCAGTTTTAATGATTCGACCACTTGAATTGATCACATCAACAACCACGCTCTCAGCCGCACCCTCTAAACGCATGGATAAGTTGGCAGAGCCATTCAATAAGTTGATTGAATTACCGTCCGCAAGAATAGTCTTACCGATCAAAGAAGCTGATTGCATTGATTGCGTTGCCATCAAACTAGCTTGTAGGCTGCTGACTGTCGCGTTCAATTGATTAATGCCCTCAACAGTATTTAACTGAGCAATTTGACTGGTCATCTGGGCGTTATCCATCGGGTTCATTGGATCTTGATATTTCATCTGGGTGACCAACAACTTCATGAAATCATCTTTGGTTGATTTCACGCTTGATGCCGTCCCAGCTGATACGCCTGCTGCTGAGGTATTGTTAATAGGTGTGATTGCCATATAAATCCTTATTGGCCAATGGTGAGTGTTTTTAATGTCATGGATTTAGCTGCGTTCATGACATCAACGTTGTTTTGATAGGATCTTGATGCTGAAAGCATGTTCACCATTTCTTCAACCGGATTGACGTTTGGCATTGCCACGTATCCAGCAGGGTTGGCTTGCGGATGGCTTGGCATATACATCAGTTTTGGCTCTGCTGTATCTTCAATAACCTTCTCGACCTTGACACCAACACCTTGACCATCTTTTACGGGGACTGCAGAAAACTCAACTTGCAATGCTTTATAGGGCTTGCCATCAGGACCGGTCGCGCTGTCCGCATTCGCCAAGTTACTTGCAACAGTATTCAAGCGAAGAGCTTGGGCAGTCATCGCAGAACCGGCAATATCAAATACATTGAGTAAAGACATGATGAATTTCCTTAGTTATTTTGGATGACTGATGCAATGTTTTTAAACTGATTATTAATCAGGGTAATTGCCGCCTCATACTGCAAAGCATTCTCAGTAAACTGGGCTCGTTCAATATCCATATCAACGGTGTTACCGTCTAGACTATTTTGTTTACTGGCTCTTTCTTTAATTTCTGCAGTACCTATTGTTCCCGTGTTTGGCAAATGATTTGAGCTTGTGAGCTTTAATTCTGCAGGGTTCGCTTGTTGTAAGGCAGTCTGCATTGCGCTATTAAAATCAATATCGACCGCCTTATAATTAGGCGTGTCAGCATTAGCAATATTTGAAGCAAGCAATTGCTGTCTCTGAGCTCTGAGGCTTAAAACCTGCTCATAGAAATTAATTGGGCTCAATTGCATATCAGACATAACTCTTCATTGCTCCAAGTTGATCGACCGCCTCTTACGGCAGAAATTTATATAACTTGAATCATATTTAGATTT
This sequence comes from Polynucleobacter cosmopolitanus, assembly GCF_002224225.1. Classification (GTDB taxonomy): domain Bacteria; phylum Pseudomonadota; class Gammaproteobacteria; order Burkholderiales; family Burkholderiaceae; genus Polynucleobacter; species Polynucleobacter cosmopolitanus. The sequence goes on from NZ_NJGG01000001.1 coordinate 43,735, forward strand.
TTTGCCAGCAAAAGCTCGAAGAGAGCCGAGTTTTCTGTTTACCTTGGCTAATCGTTGGCAACCACGGCTAATTTATTTACCCTAAAATATTCTAGTGGATAAAAAATCTTTGATGGTTCGCTTTTTCTTGGTTTTCCTTGTGTTTTCAGGAATGCCAATGTCTAGTTTTGCTCAAAATCAGAATGTTGATGCACTCATGAGCAAGGTGACATCTCATTTACAACAAAAATTTGGTGGCCCAAACAATGCATCAATCAAGGTATTCCCCCCTGAAACAGAACTGAATTTAGCTCCTTGCAATAAATTAGATATTTCAGTCCCTGGCGGACCTTCATCTATCAACGGAAATATTCGAGTTGGCGTGAAATGCCTTCAGACCAATGGCTGGACGATATTTTTATCGGCCAATGTCCAGCAGAAAAAAACATATTTTGTGGCTAAGCGGCAAATCCCATATGGGGAAATCCTAAAGGCAGAGGATCTCGTTCCTGCGCAAGACTTTCCGGACAATATTCCAATGGATGCCGTTTTGGATTTGCGGCAAGCTGTTGGGCGAAGCGTTGTTGAAATAGTTGGAGAAAATGCCCCTATTTTGACGCGACACTTTTCCAATCAATCAGTGATTTCAAACGGCCAAGCTGTAAAAGTACTGGTTCAAGGAAGCGGCTTCAAAATAACCAGCGATGGGAAAGCCCTTGGAAATGCCAGCGCTGGACAATTTGTGAAAATTAAACTCAATTCTGGTCAAATCGTCATAGCAGTAGCAAAAACACAAGGATTTGCTGAAATTGTTAAATAAAGACAAATGTCATGGTTATATTGATAAAAATAGCTCAATCTTTACCCAAACAGGTCGTTAATAACTCAAGACATAGTTTAAATAGTTGGAGATAAGATGAAAATTAACCAAATTAACACCCAAGCTGTTGATTCCAAATTAGTTTCTTCTGAAAAGAAGAAAGCTGATTCTGTAAGCTCATCTCCAGTAAATTCGACTCCCATCGGGCCAGAGGCCAGTGTCAACATCTCATCCAATGCCAAAAAAGTGAGCAATATCAATGGCGCAGATGCGGTATTTGACACCACAAAAGTTTCTGAGATCAAGGCAGCTATTTCTAGCGGTCAATTCAAGGTGAATGCTGAATTAGTGGCAGATGGCCTCATTTCAACCGTGAAAGACTTGATTCAAACTCAATCTTACAAAGCTTAAACTGTGTATGAATGATCCAGTATCTGTCATATTAGATCATTTAAAAGTTGAGTTAGAACTCTCTGAAAAGCTCTTCTTAATTCTTCAAAAAGAAGAAAAATCCCTAATAAACAATGATTTAACTCAGTTAGAGAGCATCTCAACTGAGAAATCTCAATTAATAAGCGATTACTTACTTACTCGCGATATTCGCTGGAAAAAACTATCATCAGCAGATATTGACCTAAAAGAAGCTGAATTTGAGCAGTGGGTTATCTCCCAAAAAAATGAGCCCTTACACAATATTTGGTCAAAATTAAATCAAGTTTTGGCCAATTCACAGCAAATAAATCGCACAAACGGCCTGATTATTCACCAATTAAGCACAAAAAATCAGCGCGCAATTGCAATATTATTAGGGCAAGATGACTCAAATGGACTGTATGGATCGTCAGGACAAAGCTTGAGTTCATCGAACTTCAACAAAATCACGGGTTATTGATTTAAAGATTTATGCCGTAAGATTTTATCGTAGGAAAATGTAGGAAAATTGCACTTTAATTTGTAAGTGTGTTAGCCTTAGGGTGAATGAATTTATCTGTTCGATAAATAACACAATAAGTAAATAACTAACTAAAAATGAATAAAAGAGCTGTAATTATTGATGATCATGTGATCATCAGGCAAAGCTTAAAAGCTTTGATCAATACAATTCCTGATCTTGAAGCCATGGCTGAAGGATCAAATCCCGCAGGCATATTAGAGATTTGTGAAAAAAATCAACCTGATATCTTGCTGATGGATATTTCATTTCCAGAGCATAACGGCATTGATTTCATTAAGAATATCAAAAAATACTATCCGAAAATATCGATTTTGGTCGTATCAACCCACCCTGAACAACTTTATGCACTCAAAGCCATCAAAGCTGGAGCATCGGGATATATCAATAAATCTCAAGCACTTGAAGATTATTTGACTGCGGTCGAAATGGTTTTAGAGGGTAAAAATTACATTAATCCAGCAGTATCTCAGTTGATGTCACAAAGTTATCAAGATGGTGGCAGCAAAGACGGCATCAATAATTTATCAACCAGAGAATTGCAAACACTTCAGCTCTTAGCATCAAGCTTAACTGTGACCAAGATTGCTGAAAAATTGAACTTATCCGTTAAAACCGTCAGCATGTACAGAAGCCGTCTTTTGGCAAAGCTGAACCTTCAAAATAACTCTGAATTAATCTTATTCGCCATTAAAAATAAGATCGTTGATTAAGCTTAAAGAGCAACATTTAGGCATGCCTTAAATAGCGGTCAATAAACAAAGCTTTTCAAGTCATTCCAGACGCTAAGTTCCTGAATAATATCAACATAGTCTGAGTTGAAGAATATTTGAGTGAACTCAGCTAGGAGAAGATTTTGGCTGAAGAAAGTGATTTAGAAAAAACCGAGTCGGCGTCCCCCCGACGATTAGAAAAAGCACGCGAGTCTGGCGATGTTCCTCGCTCGACAGAATTTTCAACATTCTTCATTTTGCTAGCAGGCACCATCGCGATTTGGTTAATTGGTGACAGCCTAGTAAAAAATCTTCAAGCTGGCATGAGTCAGACATTAAGTTTTGCCAGAATCAAAGAATTAAATTCGGCAGAAATATTTTTAAGTTATCAAACCTTTTTAATTGATCTAGGCATCACTTTCTTTCCATTGCTAGGAATTATTTTCTTGGCTGCAGTTGGTGCTCCATTGTTCATTGGTGGCTGGACATTTTCAGCAGAGAAACTCATTCCAAGCTTTGAAAAACTAAATCCCATTCAAGGCATCAGTAATATTTTTTCAATCAACTCTTTGGTTGAATTATTAAAAGCAATTTTAAAAACAGTGTTTATTGGATTTGCTTCTTGGTTACTGGTCAGTTCGCAGCTTGATAGCATTCATTCTTTGCTATCAAAAAGTATTCAAGAAAGTAGTGGCCAACAGGGATACATTATTTTGTGGTGCCTGACATTCATGGTGGTTTCACTATCTGTCATCAGCATGATCGATGTTCCATATCAAATTTACAGATACACAGATAAATTGAAAATGTCTCGGCAAGAGCTAAGAGATGAGTCAAAGGAAACTGAAGGTAACCCTGAAATAAAAGCAAAAATAAGAGCGCAACAAAGAGAGATGTCACGTCGCAGAATGATGTCTAAGGTACCTAGTGCAGATGTCGTCATCACCAACCCAACGCATTACTCAGTTGCTTTGCAATACCCAGATAACTCAAACAAAGCCCCCATCATTTTGGCAAAGGGTCAAGGTGAAGTTGCCTTGAAGATTCGTGAGTTAGCAAAAGAAAATAATATTGAAATTGTGGAAGTGCCTCCATTGGCTCGTGCGCTCTACAAGCATGCTGAGCTAGACCAGGAGATACCAAGTGCGTTATTCACTGCGGTGGCACAAGTACTAGCTTATGTTTTTCAGCTTCGTATTTATCAAAAACAAGGTGGCACACAACCACAAAAACCAACTCAAATTGCCATACCAGCTGGCATGGATATTTTAGAAGCTCCTTCCAGTCCTGATCTTAATAAACAACCGAGAGTAATGAGCCCTGCATGAACTTTAGTGAATTACTCAAAACCATCAAAGGCAAAAGCTTAGCTGCGCCAATCATTGTTGTTCTGATTTTAGGAATGATGGTATTACCTGTACCGCCATTCATCTTGGATGTACTTTTCACTTTCAATATTGCTCTATCAATCATTGTTCTCTTAACAGCCCTCTACACGGTAAGACCACTCGACTTCATGGTCTTCCCAACGGTGTTGTTGGTTACAACGATTTTGAGACTGGCATTGAACGTTGCCTCAACGCGAGTCGTGCTGAGTGATGGTCACACCGGGCCAGGCGCCGCAGGAAAAGTCATTGAATCTTTTGGTAACTTTTTAATCGCTGGTGATTATTTGGTCGGAGCCATTGTTTTTATCATTTTGACAATCATCAACTTTGTGGTGATCACAAAAGGTGCTGGTCGTATTGCTGAAGTTGGCGCTAGATTTGCATTAGATGCTATGCCAGGTAAGCAAATGGCCATTGATGCTGATTTAAACGCTGGCATGATTGGCGAAGCAGAAGCCAGAAAGAGAAGAACTGAAGTTGGTCAAGAGGCTGAGTTTTATGGCGCCATGGATGGTGCGAGTAAGTACGTGCGAGGCGATGCAGTAGCGGGCATCATCATCACAATCATTAACATCATTGGCGGCGTAGCCATTGGAATGCTTCAACATAACTTGGCATTCTCAAAAGCAATGGATACCTATCTATTACTTGCGATTGGTGATGGATTGGTCGCTCAAATACCATCTCTCATTATCTCTCTAGCAGCCGGTGCCGTTGTTTCAAGGGTTGCTAGCGATCAAGATATTGGCAGTCAATTGGCCAATCAAGTGTTTATGAGGCCAGAAGTTCTTTATATCACCGCCATCATTATTGGAAGTCTAGGACTCATTCCTGGAATGCCAAACTTAGCATTTTTATTATTCTCAGGAATCATTGCTGGCCTGGGCTACAACCTCTCAAGGAAAGCAAAATTAGCCGAGACACAATCTAATGAAGCGGTCATTGCTCCACCTATTGAGATGGAGGAAGCAAGTTGGAAAGATGTATCCCCCTTACACGTTTTAGGCTTAGAGGTTGGTTATCGCCTCATTAACTTGGTTGATAAGAATCAAAATGGTGAGTTATTAAGGCGCATCAAGGGCATACGTAAAAAGTTTGCCCAGGAAATAGGCTTTCTTCCACCCACCGTTCATATCAGAGATAACCTTGAACTTCGTCCAAATGCATACAGAATCACCCTCAAAGGTGTTGAGGTTGGTTTTGGCGAATCAAATGCAAATCAATTCATGGCCATTAATCCAGGCATGGTCACAGGCACCTTACCGGGAACCCCAACAAAAGATCCAGCATTCGGACTAGATGCCACATGGATTGATGCCAGCCTTCAAGAACACGCTCAATCATTGGGTTATACAGTGGTTGATGCTGGCACAGTCATTGCCACACACCTTAACCACATCATGTCTTCCCATGCTGCAGAGCTACTTGGTCGTCAAGAAGTACAAACCTTGGTAGAACATATCGGAAAAGAATCAACGAAATTTATCGAAGATTTGGTTCCAAAAGTTATCCCTCTTACAACATTGCAAAAAGTACTACAGAACCTTCTTGAAGAAGGTGTTCATATCCGGGATATCTACACAATCATTGAGAGCATTTCAGAAAATATCGGTAAATCTCAAGATCCAATTTATTTAACATCAGTCGTTCGAATTGCTATTGGTCGAGCGATCGTCAATCAAATCTCTCCTGGATCTCAAGAGATTCCAGTCATGACTTTGGATACACAGCTTGAAAAACTACTATTACAGGCTGTTATGAATAATTCAGATGAAAGCGCCATTGAACCAGGCTTGGCTGAGACTCTGACAAACGAAACAACAAAGGCAACAAGAATTCAAGAGGACCTTGGATTCACACCGATACTTTTGGTGCCGGGGCCCATGAGAAGCATGCTGTCTCAATTTTTAAGGCGCAAGTTGCCACAACTGAAAGTTTTATCTCATTCAGAACTACCAAGCACAAGAAATATTAGAGTAACAAATCTCATAGGAGCACTAGGATGAAAGTTCAACGATTCATAGGATCAACTAGTGGGGAAACGCTGGATCATGTCAGAAATGCATTAGGGCCTAATGCAATGATTCTTTCCAATAGAAGTATCGAGGAAGGTATAGAAATCCTGGCCTGTAGTGAAAATGACTTTAAAGATGTGGTTCATAGGCATGACCCAGAAATACAGCCTATCAATAAGACCGTCTTCCCTAAGCCTCAATCTCCAATCATTATCAACACCACCTCCACTCCCACATTTGACATGAGTGACTTCATGGGGGAAATTAGGTCGATAAGAGATTCTCTACAAGCTCAAATTTCAGAATTATCTTGGGGCAAACTCCAAGAGCAGAATCCCATTAAATCAGAATTACTCAGAGAGCTTTTTGGACTTGGATTCAGTGCCAGTCTTTCTAGGTATCTGATAGAGAAATCTCCACTGGAACTTGATAAATACCAAACACTAGAGTGGATGAAAAACTGCTTAGTAAGAAATATATCTACATTACCGAATGAAGATGAATTTTTAGACCAAGGCGGGGTTTATGCCCTGGTTGGCCCAACAGGTGTTGGCAAAACAACCACGACGGCAAAAATTGCAGCCCGTTATGTCATGCGCCATGGCTCAAGTAATTTAGCCTTGATCACAACAGATGGCTACAGAATTGGTGCTGAGGAACAACTGCGTATTTATGGAAAGATTCTTGGCGTCATGGTTCACTCAGTCAAAGATGAAGCGGACTTAAATCTTGCCCTAAATCAATTGAAATCTAAACACATGGTTCTTATTGATACTGTTGGCATGAGTCAAAGAGACCAAAAGGTGAGCGAGCAGATCGCCATGCTTTCCGCAACAGATGTGGCACTCAAACGTTTACTGTGCGTCAATGCAACAACGAATATTGAAACACTGTATGAGGTGGTCAGTGCATACAGCGGTTCAGGACTTGACGGATGCGTACTAACCAAGATTGATGAAGCAGTTAATCTTGGCAATGCCCTAGATGTCATCATTAGACAAAAACTAAGACTCTACTATCTCAGTACCGGTCAAAGAGTTCCTGAGGATATCAGCGCAGTAAATCCGAGTGAATTAATTAATCAGGCTTTTGTGGTCAATAAGTTCACCAGCGCAACTCTCTATGAAGAAGTTGAGTTACCCGCTATAGCCTCAACCAGCCAACAAATCCTAACTCAAAAAACATCTGCTTATGTTAAATCTTAAGGATCAAGCAGAGGGTCTTAGGACCCTATTGGGAAACCGAGGCAATAAGAGCTTTATAGTTCTTTCAGCACTCAATCCTATTGATAGAAATGCCATTTTATTGAATATAAGCGCTGCCATTATTCATGGCGGTGAATCGGTCAATCTAATTGATGCCAATAGAAATTCCGATGGCATCAGCTCAATCTTAAAAAATAAACCAGCCAACTCGCCAGCTAAAACAAATAATTATTTGTCTTTAATCACCCCATCAATTAAAAGTAATGTAAACAGGATTGGGGTTACCAAAGTTTTTAAAACTGCAGAGGCCCCAGAAAACCAACTCAGGCCTTTAAATGAAATACTGAGCTTGATTGAAGAAAACACTGAGCAATGCACGATTTCATTCATTGATATTGATATTAATGATGAAATTACAGAACACCTAGAGGAAATAACTGGTGGCCAAGTGATCGTTTTAGTGAACAATCAAGAAAATTCAATCAAAAAGGCCTACACACTTCTTAAGAAATTAAGCAAAAAGATTTCAGAACTGAAGGTGTACATAGTGGTCAATGGCAGTGACAAGGAAGAATCTCAGTTGATTCAAAGAAATATCGCAATAACCGCAAGTAATTATTTATCAATATCCATAGCTTCACTGGGCAATATCATCCACGATGAAGACTTGGCAAAAGCGAGCAAAATTGGTAAATCAGTGTTTGAGACTTCTCCGGAATCACAATCAGTTGATGTCTTTAAGGAAATAGCCAGCAACATACTCAAAGAACCAACAATCACAAGAAAATCTCAAGTATCGCTCTCTGAGAACTATCACCCCATAGAGGTACAGTGATGTACGACTCAAAGGGGCGCACAATCAAAGAAGAGGTATTGACCAAACACACCCCCATGGTCAAAAAGTTAGCTCATCAACTGAAAGCCAAGCTACCCCCCAATATCGAAGTAGATGATCTGATACAAGCAGGGATGATTGGCCTATTGGATGCTTTATCTAAATATGAGGAAACAGTTCAAGCTCAGTTTGAAACATATGCCGTCCAAAGAATCCGTGGGGCAATGCTTGATCAACTGAGGGAAAATGATTGGATGCCACGCGGAACGCGTAAAAACATGAAAAAAATTGAGTTGGTACTCAATGAACTACAACAAGAGTATTCTAGACATCCAACCGAGATTGAAACTGCTAAAAAGCTGAAGGTATCACTGAAAGAGTATCAAAAGATGCTTTCTGAAGGCGCAGGCCACCAGTTAGTCTACTTTGATGACTTTAATGGGGGTGGTGGAGAAGATAGCGATCATTTTCTGGATAGATTTTATTCCGACACATCAAGCGATCCATTGCAAGCTCTTATAAATCATGGATTTCGTGCTGCAGTTATCAAAGCGATTGAAAACCTTCCAGAGAGAGAAAAGTTGTTAATGGGTCTCTATTACGAGCAAGAATTGAACTTAAAAGAAATTGGTGTCGTTTTAGAAATCTCAGAATCAAGAGTCTCACAAATTCATAGCCAAGCAATTGCTCGTATGCGTGGTGTTTTAAGAAATCAGAAATGGACAGGTTTATCCAGCAATACGTAATAACCCATTCGATCTAAGCCTAAAGATGATGCAAACGAAGAAACTCAATTTATCGGCCACAAAAAATGATGATGGATTGTGGGATGACGATCGCGTGATGAGTTGCTGCCTATTAATATCTAAAAGCTCTTATCAAAAAATAGTTGTAGATTTTTTTGAGAAAAATCATCGGGTTGATTTTTTAATTACTGCCTTAGAGGATGAAAAATCATCTGCCATTCTTCAGGAATGTCACGCCCTTAAAGGGGCAACATCAATGATTGGACTGATTGGATTCAATGTTCTTATTGAATCAATAGAGCAATCCGTTAACAGAAATGATTTTTTGAATAAAAAAGAGATGATTGAAAATCTCAAGAATATACTCAATAGAAGCAAAGCCAGATTTTATAAAGATAACCAAAGTAAAGAGTAAAAAATGCAATCGCACAATACATTACAAAATATTAAAAATATTGAAAGAAAAATATTTTTTAAATATAAGTATCATTTAGCCACTATTTTTTTAACGTGCTTAATTTTTGTTTTTGGAGGCTGGCGAGGAATAGCAGCACTCGTATATATGGAGCAACAAGCAATTACCATCCAAACAATTAAAAATACCAATAATTGGGAAAAAATTGATAGCTCTTTAAAAAAAGAAATGCAAAAGATAGATCAACTAAATTTAAATATTAAAAAAGAAATCGAACAACAGCTCATCAAAGAAAATGGTAATTTAAAGAAGGTATCAATCAATAAAATTTATGAAAAATTTCCTAAACTAGACGATATAAATATTGAATTAGTATTGCTTGACCCTCAAGGAGCTCCTTTAGAACATCAGGAGAATCCAGCATATGCCGATAAGGTGGCTATTGATAAAAGTGTTCTTGATGAGTTTAGAGCAGACTTAAATAAGGATAACGCATACATTTTTACAAAAAAAGATACAAAAAAAATTGTATTTTTAAGATCGCTTGAACTTCCAAATAAAAATATTGCGGGCCTCTTGTCCATAGCAATTAGCCCCAAAATTCTTATAAGCTCCTTAGATGATGAAGAGACAAACTTATTTGAATATATTTATATATTTGATAAAAAAAATATGGCCTTGTATGGGGAATCGCTTCAGAGTAATTCAAGTAGTGAAAAAATAAAAATTAATGATTTTTCATCATTGGTGAGCATTAAAAAAGACGGCGGCATTTTTTTTAATGGCCCTCCAATCGTTGATTCGCCAATTTCCTGGGCAGTTTTCTCAAGTAAAGAATATTTTTTATCTGATTGGCTAATTTCTAAAAAAAGTAGAGTGAGAAATACAATTCTTGTAATAGTTGCAATGCTTATATCCTCAGCATTATTGTTTTATTTTTTTAGAAAATTTATAAAAACTGAGCGAGTCAATCAACTAAACTTAATTGAGTTAAAAAATAATATCCAAGCAAAGGAGGATGTGGTTTCTTTAATTTCTCATGAGATAAGAACGCCCCTCAATGTAATTTATGGCTTAAGTCAGCTTTCCGAGGAATCTTCAATTACAAGAGAAGAACTCATTAAAAATAATGTATCTATTAAATCTGCTACAAAATATCTCACTAAGTTGCTAAATGAAATTCTCACATTCAATAAATTATCGGCAAATGGTTTTGATCTTGATGAAAATTTTCATAAAATAGAAAACATATTTAGCAACATTCAATCTTTATTTAATAGCAGAAACAAACCGGATGTGAGAATATTTTTTGGCAACAATGTTCCTAAAAATATGCTTATTGAATGTGATGACTTTCAATTACAACAGGTACTCACCAATTTAATAGAAAATAGCCTGAAATTTACACGTCAAGGTTCTATAGAAATAGATGCTGAAGAACTCTCCAGAGGTGAAGAGACTGTATTAATAAGATTTTCGGTATCAGATACGGGCATTGGTATTAAAAAGAGCGAACAGGCATTTATTTTTGAACCTTTCAAACAAGCCAACCCATCAATTATTAGAGACTACGGTGGCACTGGACTTGGTTTAGCAATTTCCAAAAGAATCGTTGAACGTTTAGGCGGTCAACTAGAGCTCACGTCAGAAGAAGGTGTTGGTTCCTGCTTTTATTTTGATATTGAATTTAATTTTAAAATTGAAGATGCGACTCAAACTGAATCCATCGTTTCAACCGTTAAAAGCAGTCCAGCAAAGATTGATTTTGATAGCCTGCATATGAACGGACGAGTTTTACTTGTTGACGACCATGCAACAACCCTAGAAGTAATGGAGAAATTCTTACAAAAAATTGGTTTGCGTGTGACAACTGCATCAGATGGTGAAAGCGCAATCAAGGAAATAACAAGAAATAAGCGTTTTGACATGATCATCATGGATGTTCAAATGCCTGGCTTATCAGGCATTGAAACAACCAAGATTATCAGGCTCTATGAAGATGAAAATCAAATTCAGCGTGTGCCAATCATATCTTTATCAGCCAATTCTTCTGATAAGAATATTGAGGATTGTATTTTGGCTGGGATGGATGACTTTATTGAAAAGCCAACGGATTTCAATAAAGTACACCAGGTTATCAACACTTGGATTAGAAGCTAATTAAATATAGATTTTGATCAAAATTTATGTCTAATCCATCAGTTGATATCCTGCCAGAAATTGAAGCTGAATTTATCAAGGCCAGAAGGGAGAGCCTTAACATCTCTCGCTCTGAACTTGCAAAAAAACTTTGTATCACTGAGGCCCAACTAGAACAGATTGAAAATGGCCAAAAAGATAAGTTTTATAGTTACCATCACAAAAATCAAGTGGCGCGGAAGGTTGCAGCTGAATTAGGCATCGAAGAAAAAGATCTTTTTAAAAGAAAATTCAGCATTGGCTTCACCATTGAGGATAAAAATTACTCTATCCTCATTGACAAGAACAAAGAACAAGATAAAGGTGAAGCTTTAATCAATGACATTTTAAGTAGAAATCTTAATGTGAATCTTGTTGTTAGCCACCACAGTCTTGTTGAGACACCGCAAACTCTTGATGATTTACCAAAAATAAAGCCTGACTTTGATAAAAGATTGGCTTTCTTCTCTTTTGCATCTATCTTGTGTATTGGTATCTACATTTTTTACTTAGTTTCTACAGGTCATTCATTTTTTTCTAAGCCTCAAGAAGGCCCTAAAGATGTTCGGGTCAATCTGTCTGAGATAGCCAAAGAGGACTTTAAAAAAATTCTTCCTTTGATTACCGACTCTTGTTCGTATGCAAATGACTTGCAATTGAACTTTCATGTTCTTACGGTAGTTAAGGAATCAGCGGTGATTGAACTGAGCAACACCACCCCATCAAATATTTGTTTGGTTTTTTCAGACTATGCAGTCAAGAATACTGAAGTTTCTTCTAAGCCAATAAATCTTGATGTTAATTCAAGAATTCTTTTTCTTATAGCTGAAAAGCCAGAGACACTTGTCATTAGTCTAGATGGCGTTGATTTAGATATTTCCAATAAGAATTCATATATAAAATTACTCAATATGTTTTAACTTTTAAAAAATTGATTTTTTATAGTTACTTGTGGCCCATTCTGAAAACTTTGCTTTGTTTAAGACCCATGCGTGTGGAACAGTCAAAGCAGCAAGTCCAACAAAGATGATTTGAATCAGATCTTTTTCAAATGAAGGGCTCAATTTCCAATACCAAACGCTCACTCCCATCATAATGACAGCGATTGTTGGCACAATTAACGCATAGATAAAATGCTGTCTTTTAAAGCTATCAAGAAAGAAGTGACTTCTTACCAGGTGGCGAGCACTGTGCATGAAGCAAAAATAGATTGTGAAAGCCAAGATAGGCGTTGCTAATAAAAACAGAATAGAGATTGAGGAAATTTCCAGCTGATTCCTTAAATTTACTTTGTTTATATAAAACAACATTAAAAGTAAAGGCAATAACAATAAGCTGACATACTTAGATATCAGAACTATTTGCTGGGCTAGTTCTGCATCTACAATCATTCCATAAAGATTCGTTAGTTCTTCGCCATTAATCAAGGACGGCAAAGAAATGATTGCGAAGCCATAGCTTAACTTTAACAACTGATGACCTGATAAATTTATATCATCGGAAAAATGTATTGCCGACAGCATTAAGAAAATCACGAAGAAAGGTCCTGGTACAAGATTCCATAATGCGATGATCAACAAAGAACTGACCATGTAAAGACCTAGAAATTTTATCCATTTTTTAACATGAACTAATTGATATGTTTGTCTAGCAAAAAGGACATCTAGGGAGCCATGGGGCACGCCTAAAAGCACAACCAGTGACAATGCGACCAACAACATGGCTGAATTCAAGTGCGAATCCATGCCCAATGTTAGTAATGCAACCAATAAGGATATTACTATTGCAAGATTACTTTGAAATAGAAGAATCCTACGCATCAATCGATCCACCAAGACGACGCTTTGAACGTATTAACTCAGGAATTGCTGAAAGAAAGGTTAATGCAGGTAGCGAAGCAATAATCTTCAATTTTTGCCAAAAGCTTGAATGATCCGACATAAAATCAGCCACAGTCCTGACATCACAGTTTTTAAAGAGCTCTACAAATATCTTTGCCCCAATGATTGGATTTTTCTTGATGACAGTGATGAATAAGAAATCCATCCAAGTTTGCATCCATGAGTCTTTTTTAAACTTTATTAACTGGCGATTATTCTTTAATTCAACAGCACAATCTTTTGACCAGGTTTGTATTCTCTGGAAAGCATAACCTGAACTTGGTCTGGCGGCCCCCGCAAATAAGCCAGCAAATAAATATGTGGGATCGTCTACCTGCTCAATATGATTATTCCCCATTGGCAGAATTCCCTTTTCCTGACGAATAATTGTGTAACTTTTGTTTTGCGTATATATTTCGATCTTCTCAAGCAGTCGATCAGTTAATTGATCGGCAGTAAATAAATCCTCTGAAAATACCGTGTACTCTATCAAAGCTCTACTATTTGAAGTAGGCAGGCAGTAGATAAAAGCTAAACCTTCTTTAAAATTCGAATCAAAGTCCATTAATACCAACTTATCTTCTACAAATAGAGCGCCATCAAGCTCCACCTCATACCCAACAAAAGATTGCCACATCAGCGAATCTTTTTTAGTCATAGACTTGATTGGTCTTGTATCAACAACATTTGAGGCGGTGGCTAAAAATTTTGACGTTGGAATATGCCAAGCATCTCTTTTGATGACTTTATCAACTAATTTTTCACCAGTTAGCAGCTGAATCTTTTTATTTGAATTAATGGCATTTAAAGTATTTTTGTAAAAAATGTCACTGGGTAGCATTAAATATGGCGTTTCGTTGCAGCTATATTCAAAATCCATGTGATTATTCTTGATCGAGAATGTATTCCACTTGAACGGGGCTAAATCTCTATGGATGGGCCCCTTCACATCCCAGAAGCACCATGTGCGATCATTTGTATAAGCTTCCCGCTCTTCAATAATCAAAGTTTTGGGACAATTCTCGCCAAATTGAGACAGTTGGTAAGCAAGACTCAATCCTGCACAACCGCCACCAATAATAACAAGGTCAAAGTGTTGATTCATGAACGTGAGGAAGATTTTTTAATGATTGATGAAGCTTGGCTTGATGCTGTCCTTTGTACCTATAAAAACCAGTATCAAAAAAAGAGCTTAACAGTATTTGGATTGTTAAACCCAACTTTAATGATTTTGAAACAAACACTCTTCCATTCCAAAACTCATAATGATTATTTTTAAGTTTTACTCCAATATGCCGGTATAAAAATGCTGCAATCGCCATCCCCATTCTTGCTCTTAATGGCAAAAAACATAGGCCCTGATGGCCGCTTTGATAATAAATATCTGCCCTATTCAGCAAATAAGTTAGATTTTGAGAAATAAGGTTTTTTGTATCCATGTCAGGATTAATGAATAAGCCTGGCTCTAGGTTTTTGCACATACCTCCCGGAATATACCTTCTATCCATCATGGCGTCCTCTGCCACATCTCTACAAATGTTGGTAAGCTGCATAGCAATTCCCAAATCAATGGCATGAGCGTATGCCTGCTCATCTCTTACATCAAGTATCTTACTCATCATCAGGCCAACCGTACCAGCAACTTGATAACAATAAATAAGAAGTTGATCTTCAGATTCAATACGAACAGATTTTAGATCTGACAAAACACCATGGATCAGCTCTACAGGCACTCTTGTATCAATATTCTTCTTATTGAAAAGTTTTATTGCATCGTTGATGACGGGGTCATTTGATGTGCCAGCATTGATCTCAGTGATTATTTGCGAGAGAGTCTGATGTGCGAGAGTTATATCGTCACCATCATCCCCAATATCATCTATATATCGACAAAATCTGTAGAGCCTCGTTGCATCTTCTGCATGCTCATGCTTTAAAAGGAATTTAGCCCAAAAAAAAGTTTTACCTTTTTGGGCCAGTATGTTGTTTGATTCTTTTATGTAATCAATTGAATATTGATCAACTGGGGTCATTTAAAGTCTGCAGCTACTGGTATTAGATGATCAATCACTTTAGCTGAACAAAGAACGCCTGGCAATCCGGCTCCTGGATGAGTTCCTGCCCCAGAGATGTATAGGTTTTTTATGCCTTCTGCCTTATTGTGGAATCTAAACCATGCTGACTGTCGAAATAAAGGAGCAATTGAAAATCCTGCCCCATGCGTACTTAGATAATTACTCTGAAAGTCTTTTGGTGTCATAAAAAAGTCTTCAGTCATGTGTTTTTTCAAATCAGGCAGAATCGTTTGGTCTAGTGCATCAATGATTTTATTTTTGAGTATTTCACCCTCGATTGACCAGTCAATATCTGCCTTTAGATTAGGAACTGGGCATAAGACATAAAAACTATCGCAACCTTCAGGGGCAAAAGATGCATCTGTTGCAGTAGGGCGATGAATGTAGAGTGAGAAATCATCGGATAATATTTTTTTATCAAAAATATTACTGAGCAATTCTTTATAGGTTTTTCCTAGCCAAATAGTATGATGGACGACATCAGGATATTTTCTAGTGGTACCAAAGTAGATCACCATTAAGCCCATTGAATAATGGGCTAGTTTAATTTTTACCTTTGACGCTATGGCAACGTCGTCCTGATCAACCATATTTTGGTACAGGTATGTAGGATCAGCGTTAGAAACGATGATATCGGCACCCACCTTAGAGCCATCATCCAGAGTTAACCCAACGGCCTTACCGTTATCAATGATGATTTTCTTAACAGATTGATTCAAAATAATTTCAATATTATTTCTTTCCATCAGGTTCTTATAAGCATTAACAATGGCGCCGGTGCCACCCATAGCAAAAAAGACGCCGAATCTTCTTTCTAAATAATGGATCAGTCCATAAATGCTCGTCGTTGAAAACGGGTTTCCCCCTACCAATAATGGCTGGATTGAAAATGCTTGTCGTAACTTTGGATTCATTAAATGTCTTGAGACCATTCCCCAAACGCTCTCATAACTCTTCAAAACAAGCAGTTTTGGCACAAGAGAGATCATCAACATAAAGCGATGAAATGGAATAGCCGATAGCTTTGTAAAAGCTATGTCATAGATATTTTTAGAATGAATGAGTAGCTTTTTGTAACCCTCTTTATCTCGGGGCTCTATCTTATCGATTTCAGCCAGAGTATCTTCGATCGTACCGCCATAATCAAAAGTTGTTTTATCTGAGAAATAAAAGCGATACCATGGTGTCAGAGGGACCAATTGAACATGATCCTCAAGTTTCTCGTTAAAGAGTTCAAATAACTCTTCGAGTAGAAACGGCGCTGTTATAACCGTTGGTCCAGCATCATGCTTGAACCCATTTCTGACGAATACTTGAGCCCTACCTCCCAACATCGGGCTTCTATCAATGATTTTTACTTGATAACCCTTAGCCCTCAATCTTAAAGCAGAAGCAATGCCACCAAAGCCAGAACCAATAACTACAGCCTGCCTAGGAATAGTGGTCATTTTTTAATTGTGCTTGAATCTGTTGAATCATTTTTAGCAGGTGTTCGCTCATGGCATCTGGCAACATTTCTGCTGACTGCCCCGCTTCTGATAAATATTGTTCCGTTAACTTAATCGCACTACCAACAGGATCGACGGATCCCGCATCTTTTAGCAAATGAACCACGTTCAGTGATTTTTGCTGACCATTGGTCGGTGAATCTTTTTCAATGTCTTGCAGATCATCAGCCATTTGATATGCAACAGAAAAAGCGCTGACACTTTTTCTAACGATTTCCAAATATTGATTTTGTGACGATAAGACGATTGCAAGCTCTAGCGGCAAGCCCAATAAAGCACCGGATTTTGCCTTTGCAATTCTTACGTAGGTATCAATGCATTGAATAGGATTGACTTTGCATTCTATGTCATCTGACTGACCCTCGATGACCGAGGAAGTGCGTCGACCAACAAGTGAAATAATGATTGGCAATAATTTTGTGTTGCTGATTCCACCCAGCAAACTATAAGCACTTGAAAGCAAAAGATCGCCTGCACAGATAGCAATGTTAGTACTGTATTTTTTCCAAACCGTTATTTGACCTCTACGGATCTCATCCATATCCTGAATATCATCATGGATAAGGGATGCGTTATGCAATAACTCAGATACTGCTGAGATGATCAGCATATCGTCATGCTCTACATCTAATTCTAGACATGCACTGAGACAAAGTCTCATTCTAACTTTTTGACCTGGCGCATCTAGATGGTACTTAGCTGCCTGAAGCGCTAAGTTTTGAATTTGTGATGATTCGGTAACAGTGCCGAATATGTGCCCGTTAATTAATGCATCAACTTGACGAATTAATTCGTCAATAGATGAATCCAAACCTTTTGATGATTTAGATAATTTAATTAATGTTTGAGCTGTCATTTAATGATTTCAAAAAATATCGGGCACATCTTTTTAATTGTTTTTATCAATTTAAAGATATGCCCGAATATATGACTCTAGTTATTGACTATTACTTCTTTTCGCTTTCAGACACAGCTACTGACCAAATGATCACACCAAATGCAATCTTGTTTAGAACGTCAGCAAGGTTGTAAATGATATTCAAAGCATTGGAACTAGCTTCTGGAGAAGCGCCTGTTAGGTAACCGAAGAAATAACCAATTGGATAGATTGCCCAACCAATTGTCACAATCCAACGCATTAAGTTAAATGCTGACTGTACATTTGCTGGTGCTTGTTGTGCATTGATCTTGCTGGCTTCGCCTGCGAAGATTTCCCAAAGGATATATGCCCAACCAATCATACCGATGATGAATGCAGGCCATACAGCCATGTATCCAGCTTCGCCTAGGTATCCACCAACCAACATGACCAATGTACCAATCATCAAACGCCAAAACACGCCAACTGGCACTTTAGCAATTGCTTGAAGAATCAAGTAGAACTCAATCATCAATAGCGGTACTGTGATTAACCAGTCGATGTAACGGAAAACAGTTGGTGATGCACCTGTTGAAACCCATACATCGCGCATATAGAAATAATGCACAGCAGCAATTAATGTAACCAAACCTGATACAGTTAATGAAGTCTTCCATTTAGGGCTAACGCGATCTCTCTCCAAGAAGAAAAATGCTGTTGAAGCAACAAGCGCCATTGAAATCAACCAAAATGAAATTCCAACGAAGTCTGTTGACTTGAGGACCAGAGTTTCTGCGTATGCA
The DNA here is from genome assembly GCF_002224225.1 of Polynucleobacter cosmopolitanus. Taxonomy (GTDB): domain Bacteria; phylum Pseudomonadota; class Gammaproteobacteria; order Burkholderiales; family Burkholderiaceae; genus Polynucleobacter; species Polynucleobacter cosmopolitanus. The sequence continues at coordinate 62,106 of NZ_NJGG01000001.1, forward strand.
GGTGATGCAATAAGACCTAGAGTGACCAAACCTAGTGCTGATTTACATCGGATTAAAGCGTTTTTGAATGTAATCATTTGCTTCTCCATAAAAAAATTATTGTGTAACTGCATTTAAAACTATTAGTTAAAAACACATGAATAACTAAATTGTCTTAGACAAGTAGCTGACTCATAGTACTCTGATTTTTTGTGGATACACTAGTGGTTTTCCCTATTCCAAATCATTTTGGTCCATCTAGGGGAGACCATTAGCTCAAGAGCCAACTTTATTTTTTGCAATCAATATTTTTATTAAATAAAAAAGATTCATCAGAAGTTTATCTAAGCCTTCTCTCCAGGCCCTTACTTTATCGAGCTTCTAGGGGGTGGATATGCCAATCATCCATAAATGATGAGAGCCGGCACTCAAAATAAAATGATTTGGATTTCAAGAGCTTGATCACTCTTTTTATCGGTTTATAGTTTTTTTATTTACCGGAATTTTGCGTGTTTTTACGATTTTTTTATCAATCTTTGATTTTCAAAAATTAATATCTGCACCTCAATTTGTGACAGACAAACTCTGTATTTCATCTGTCATTCATCAATCAATGATGATTAATTCAATTTCAGTGATTAATTCAGAATTAGGTGGTACTTTTTTACCAAGGCCTTCAGCACCATAAGCTAGGTAAGGGGGAATTATGACTTCTCTTATTCCTCCAACCTTCATACCTCTCACTGCTTCATCCCAACCCTGAATAACCAACTTATCCCCGATGGTGAACCAAAAAGGGTCTGAACGAGCTGTTTCACCGATCTTGACGGGATCTTTACCAAAACCTGTGAGCCAACAGGTGTAATGGATAGCAACCGATTTGCCAACGGTCGCACCTACTCCAGTTCCAACGACTTTATCTTCGTAACGAAGGCCGGTACTTGTTTGTATCATTTGATCAGTGCCAAGGATTGTTTTAAGAATCTTACCCTAAATTTAAGCACTTCATTGAGTGGAGAATTGAGTCTTAATAGATAAAACCCCCATCATTGCTGATGAGGGTTCGTTACGACTGGTGGGCCCTCGCGGACTTGAACCGCGGACCAAAGGATTATGAGTCCTCTGCTCTAACCAACTGAGCTAAGGGCCCTTATGGATTAATCTTCCTCTAAGAAGCTCTTCAGTTTGTCGCTTCTGCTTGGATGACGCATTTTACGCAAAGCTTTTGCTTCAATTTGACGTATACGCTCACGTGTAACGTCAAACTGTTTACCCACTTCTTCCAAAGTATGGTCAGTGCTCATCTCAATACCAAAACGCATTCTCAACACTTTGGCTTCACGCGGTGTCAATGAATCAAGGATGTCTTTGACCACATCACGCATTGAATCATGCAAAGCAGCTTCTTGTGGAGCCAAAGTGTTCGTGTCTTCGATGAAGTCGCCCAAGTTTGAATCAGCATCATCACCAATTGGAGTTTCCATTGAGATAGGCTCTTTAGCGATCTTCATGATCTTGCGAATCTTGTCTTCTGGAATCTCCATCTTCAACGCCAATGTTGCAGCATCAGGCTCTACACCTGTCTCTTGCAAAATTTGACGACTGATACGATTCATCTTATTGATGGTTTCAATCATGTGAACAGGAATACGGATTGTGCGGGCCTGGTCAGCGATTGAACGCGTGATCGCCTGACGAATCCACCATGTTGCGTATGTTGAGAACTTATAACCACGACGGTATTCAAACTTATCGACCGCCTTCATCAAACCAATATTGCCCTCTTGGATCAAGTCCAAGAACTGCAAACCACGGTTGGTGTATTTTTTAGCAATCGAAATCACCAAACGCAAGTTAGCAACAGTCATTTCACGTTTAGCAGCACGAGCACGTTTTTCGCCCTCGTTCATCTTCTTGTTCACTTCTTTTAATTCTGGAAGTGGCAAGACCACGTTATTTTGAATATCAATTAACTTTTGTTGAATTTCTTGAATTGCAGGGATGTTTCTTTCAAGGATGGCTGCGTAAGACTTGGCATCTTTCAACAAGATTGAAGACCACTTCAAGTTCAATGCTTGTTTTGGTAGAGCTGCTAGAACTTCACCACGCGGCACACCCACTTTATCTACAAGTACTCGAACCAAGCTGCGCTCCAATGTCCATACTTGATCAACTTGCTTGCGCATCGTGTCGCATAGTTTTTCTACAGACTTGGCCGTTAAACGGAAGCCCATCAATTCATTACGAATCGCTTCTTGTGCTTTTTTGTAGCCAGGAGAGTTGTAGCCCTCTTTCTCATGCGCTTTGCGCATCTTGTCAAATTGATTGCGGATCACCACAAACTTAACGAGAGAAAGTTGCTTTAATTCTTCAAGCTGCTTGGCTGATGCAGTGTTACCACCACCGCCGCCACCTGATTCTTCATCACCCTCTTCACCTTCTTCATCTTCAAGAGGCTCTTCTTCTTCAACGGCAGTCATTGGAATGTCTTCTGCGTTTGGATCAACCAAACCATCGACAAACTCATCAATCTCCATCGTGCCTTCTTCGATCTTCTTGACGTTATCCAAAATCTCAATGATCGTTACAGGGCATGCTGACAATGCCATCACCATTTCTTTAAGACCGGCTTCAATTTTCTTAGCAATGACAATCTCGCCTTCGCGAGTTAAAAGATCAACTGTGCCCATTTCACGCATGTACATACGGACTGGATCTGTTGTTCTACCAAACTCAGAGTCAACAGTTGATAAAGCTGCTTCAGCTTCTTCTTCAGCTTCTTCTTCGGTTGTGGCAGATGGCGCATTTTCATTTAACAACAATGTTTCTGCATCAGGTGCTTGTTCGTAAACAGTGATGCTGATGTCGCTCAACAAGCTGATCAATGTTTCCAATGAATCAGAATCAGAAATTTCATCTGACATCACGTCATTGATTTCGCCATGCGTTAAGTAGCCGCGTGACTTACCCATCTTGATCAAATGCTTCAAGCGAGCACGGCGCAACTCTTGTTGTTCTTCACTGCCTAATTTCTGAGCATTGAACTCTTGCAACAATGCTTTTTCTTTTGCTTTGCGATCACGTGCCTTTTGACGATCTGTGCGGTTATCCACATTTGGATCAACCGGCTCTACTGGCTTTGGTTTACGTCCACGTGTTTTTTTAATGGGCTCGCCGTTTTCATCTACTGCAACTTCTAAAGTTGCTTCGCTCTCTTTAACTTTCTTGCCAGCATTTTTTTGTTTTTCTGCTTTGGCCAATTCTTTAGCCAAAGCTTTGGCTAGCTTTGCTTCTTCTTTTAATTCTTTTGCTGTTTTAACTGCAGGCTTGGTTGGCTTAACTGGCTTAGCTGGAACCTTAGCAATGGCTTTTTTAGCCACAGGCTTTGCTACTGCTTTTTTAGGCGCTGGCTTAGCAACTGCTTTGACAGCTTTTTTAGCCACAGGCTTAGCAGCAGCTTTCTTGGCCACTGGTTTGGCGGCAACTTTTTTAGCCACAGGTTTGGTGGCTGCTTTTTTTGGTGCCGGCTTAGCAACTTTTGCAGCTGGCTTCTTAGCCACTGGTTTGGCTACAGGTTTTTTAGCCACAGGTTTGGTGGCTGCTTTTTTTGGTGCCGGCTTAGCAACTTTTGCAGCTGGCTTCTTAGCCACTGGTTTTGCAATTACTTTTTTGGGGGCTGCCTTAGAAATGACTTTTTTGGCTTTAGATGCTGGCATAATGTTAGTACTCACTCACTTTAATAGACTAAGAAGTTACAGAACTGCTAACTTATTGAATTTCATTAGAAATTCGGAAACCTTGTATTATAGTCGGTGAGTTGGAGTTTTTCCAGATTATTTGAGTTTTGTCATTAATTGACGGTAGCGCTCAACATCGCCTTCCTGGGTTTGACCAGCCGCTATTCTGGTAGCGATTTCGGTCATTTGATCCTTTAAATCAATATGTTCCAGTTTTTTAAGGGTGCTGTAAAAGTCTTCTTTGGCAATATCTTCGGTTAAATCACTTTGCATGATTCTTTCACGAAGGATGGCATAAGACTTGGCCAAAGGCGCCCGATCCAATTGTTCCTGAAATACCGCAAAACCAACATTGGATGGCATTTGCTCACACTGGAAAATCAAATCTGCCATCAATGCCATGGCCTTCTCTGATCTTTTTTGGGCTGCGCCCAAAATCAGTCGCTTAGCTTCAGGCTCAAGAGTTCTGGCAAAGAATGGGAATTGCAAAAGAATTCTTAAAATTTGCTCTGCCAAATCGGTTGGCGCTGTGGGTGGCGGGCCAGATGAAACAGGTGCTTTTTTAGCCCATGGCTTTTTACCATTCGAGCCGGCACCAGTCATGTATTTATTTGATCCATTGTTTGCTACCTGCGTCATTGGTTTTTGCTCAACAACAGGTTTGAATCCACAAAATGATTCAAGCTCTGCAGGAGTAATGCCAATTCTTTGAGCCAACTCACGAATCAATTGCGCTCTTAATGCGATCGCAGGCATCGATAACAACAATGGCTTAGCTGCATGTTGGGTTTGCGCTCTACCTTCAGGTGTATTCCAATCATGACCTTCATTGGCCACTTGAATTAAAAACGAAGATAGAGGCATCGCTTGGCGAATTGCTTCATCAAATGCTGGTGCACCACGCTCTCTGACAAAACTATCAGGATCGTGTTCTGTTGGCAAAAATAAGAATTTGATTTCTTTGTCATCAGCCATCATTGGCAAACAAGCTTCAAGAGCTCTCTTCGCAGCACGCTGACCTGCAGCATCACCGTCGAATGAAAAAATGATGCGATCAGTTTGACGCATCAACGCTCTGACGTGATTGGCTGTACACGCCGTACCCAAAGTGGCCACACCATTGGCAAAGCCCAATTGAGCAAGCGCCACCACATCCATGTAGCCCTCACAAACAATCACATACCCCTTATCTCTGATGGCTTGTCGCGCTTCAAACAAACCATACAAAGTATTGCCTTTAGAGAACAGTGGTGTTTCTGGTGAATTTAAATATTTAGGTTCGCCAGCATCTAAGATTCGACCTCCGAAAGCAATTACCTGCCCTTTGGGATTGCGAATTGGGAACATGATTCGATCACGAAAACGATCATAGCGTTTTGCTTCAGACTGAATAATCAGTCCAGCTTCAACCAAAACATTGGCGATCGAGTCTTGAGAATATGAACCAAAAACAGCTTCCAATCCCTGCCAAGATTCTGGCGCGTAACCCAAGTTAAATCGCTTAGCAATTTCTCCACTCAAGCCACGACCTTTTAGGTAATCAATGGCCCGTGTATTTTTTTTTAGCTGTTGCTTATACCAATCAGCCGCCGGAGACATGACTTCACTGAGGGCCATTGCTTGCTGTTGCTTAGCAAGGTCTTGTGGTCTGCGCTCTTCACGTGGCACAGTCAAGCCAGCAGATCTTGCCAATTCTTCAATAGCATCTACATACGTTAGACCAGAATGCTCCATGAGAAAACTGATCGCAGAGCCATGCGCTCCACAACCGAAGCAGTGATAAAACTGTTTGGTCGGTGAGACGCTGAATGATGGAGACTTCTCGTTATGAAAGGGGCACAAACCTTGAAAGTTAGCGCCGCCTTTTTTCAATGTCACATGACGCCCCACAACCTCGACGATATCGATGCGATTCAATAAATCAGCAATGAAGGATTGAGGAATCATGTTGGCAGTCTATGACAATTCTTTATTTTGTTAAAGCAGCTTTCACTTGAGCAGAGACAACACCCATATCAGCTTTACCAGCCAATTGTGATTTAACAAGACCCATCACCTTGCCCATATCTTGTGGCCCAGTTGCGCCAACTTCTGTCACTGCTTTTGCAACTACTGCAGCCACTTCGGCTTCAGACATTTGCTCTGGCATATAAGCCTGCAAAACAATCAGTTCAGCACTCTCAATTGCCACCAAGTCATCACGCTTGGCCGCCTGAAATTGAGAAATAGAATCCTTGCGTTGCTTGATCAGTTTTTCAATGATGGCAACCACCGCGCCGTCATCCAACTCAATGCGCTCATCCACTTCTTTTTGCTTCATGGCAGCTAACAATAAACGGATTGTTCCCAAGCGAGCAGTGTCTTTTGCGCGCATAGCATTTTTCATATCTTCTGTGATTTGGTCTTTTAAGCTCATCTTTACTCCTCAAATAAAAAAACCCACTGCGGGATAACCGTCAGTGGGTTTGTCTTATCCCAAGGCTAGAAATCCAGCCTGAGAAAAAATTAATACATTTTCTTAGGCAACATCTGGCTGCGAATACGCTTGTAATGGCGTTTAGCAGCAGCAGCCTTCAAACGCTTGCGCTCAGCTGTTGGCTTTTCGTAGAACTCACGAGCACGTAGCTCAGTCAAAAGACCGTTCTTCTCGATGGTGCGCTTGAAACGGCGCAGTGCTACTTCAAATGGTTCGTTTTCGCGTAAGCGGATTGTTGTCATGCTGTAGTTCTCTAAATAGGATCTGAAAAAAAAGTCAGAAAAAACTGTAAAACGAGATTGTAGCACGGCAAAATACAGTCATGCGAGTACTTGGTATAGAAACTTCTTGTGATGAAACAGGTGTGGCAATTGTGGATACAGCCCCCTGGGAGGCCGGGAAGCCTGCTGGGATGGGCTTATTAGGCCAAGCTCTGTACTCTCAAATAGCCATGCACATTGATTACGGCGGCGTGGTACCCGAATTAGCCTCTCGAGATCACATCAAAAGAATAATACCTCTTATAAATCAGGTACTTAAAGAAACTCCTGGTGGCTTAGAAGACATTGATGCGATCGCTTTTACCCAAGGTCCCGGCCTGGCCGGAGCACTTTTGGTGGGCGCATCCGTGGCAAAAGGCATGGCCTTGGCCCTGAATAAGCCCGTTTTGGGCATCCACCACCTGGAAGGTCACCTTTTATCGCCATTACTGGCCGATGATGCCAATATTAATTTTCCATTCGTGGCCCTCTTGGTGTCAGGTGGGCACACGCAACTCATGAAAGTGACTGGGGTTGGCGAATACACGATCCTTGGAGAAACTTTGGATGATGCTGCTGGCGAGGCGTTTGATAAAACTGCCAAGATGTTGGGCTTGAGTTACCCAGGAGGACCGGCTGTTTCAAATTTGTCCAAAACTGGTAATCCAAGCACCCATCAATTTCCTAGACCCATGAAACATTCTGGTGATTTGGATTTTTCATTTGCTGGTTTAAAAACATCGGTACTGACCCAAGTTAAAAAAGTCACTGCTGCCAACAATGGTCACTTGAGTGATTCGGCTAAAGCGGATGTCGCCAGAGGATTTGTTGATGCCATCGTCGAAGTGTTGGTCAGTAAATCCATCAGTGCTTTGAAGCAAACGGGCTTAACAACTTTGGTTGTCGCTGGTGGAGTTGGCGCCAATGAACAACTGAGAGAATCTTTAGCTCAGTCTTGCGCTAAAGAAGATTTTTCAGTTCATTACCCACCGATGCATTTGTGCACCGACAATGGTGCGATGATTGCTTTTGCTGGCGCTATGCGCCTAAAGAAAAATCCCCAACTTGCTACCAAACATTGGGGATTTGACGTGAGGCCCCGATGGCCTTTGGATGATTTAGAGTGAAAATTCTAAAGAATTAGTCTGACTGAATCAGTGCATACGCACTGTGGTTGTGAATCGACTCAAAGTTTTCAGCTTCAACAACAAAAGATTTGATTCTTTCATCTGCCTTCAATCGACCGGCCACATCACGCACCAAATCTTCAACAAACTTTGGATTGTCGTAAGCTCTTTCGGTCACGAACTTTTCATCTGGGCGCTTTAACAAGCCCCACAACTCACATGAAGCCTCTGCTTCAGCGATCCTGACCAAATCTTCAATGCTCAAATCAATGTCTTTTTGTAAAGTCACATTCATCGTGACATGTGAGCGTTGATTGTGAGCGCCGTACTCAGAGATCTCTTTTGAGCATGGGCACAAGCTTGTGACAGGCACAACAGCCTGAAGCTTTAAATCTACCTCTACTTGGCCATTCAAATTTTTAGCGTTAGCCACCCAAGTCACATCGTAATCAAGCAAACTTTGTACACCAGAGATCGGTGCTGTTTTATTGATGAAGTGAGTGTATTTAAGTGAAATCTGACCAGCCTGCGCTTCTAGCAATGGCAACATTTTGCCAATCATTGAACGCATCTCATGAGCATTCAAAGGCGCATGACTGTCTTGCAACAAAGCGATAAAACGGGACATGTGTGTGCCCTTTTTATCCGCTGGTAATAAAACATCTAAATCAATCATGGCAACGCTAGGTTGCACGCCTGATTCGGTTGTGACCTGAATAGGATGGCGCACACCACGAATTCCAACGCGATTAATCACGATGTTGCGATGGTCAACGGACGACTGAACATCGGCCATGGCCGATGTTTTTAGGAAAGATGTGTTGATGTCATTCATGGCTATATTGTCCTGCAATTTTACGCAGCTTGCTGTTTTGCTGGAATTCCCAGTTTTTCCGCAATGGCTTTGCGAATGCCTGCCGCATCCAAACCACACTCTTTCATCAGCAAAGCATGGTCGCCATGATCAACGAATCGATCAGGCAAACCGAGCACCAAAGTTGGCACTTGAATGCCTGCTACTGATAAGGCTTCAAGGCAAGCACTGCCTGCCCCACCACCCACAGCACCTTCTTCCAAGGTGACAATCAAGTCATGCTCTTGGGCCATCTTGCACACAAGATCAACGTCCAATGGCTTGATGAATCGCATATTCACAACCGTGGCGTCAAAGTCAGGCGCAACTTCTAGCGCTGGGTACAACAAGGTACCGAATGCAAGAATCGCCACTTTTTTACCTTGAAGACCTGGAGTGCTGCGTCTAATTTCAGCTTTACCCAGCGGTAATTCTTTGAGTTCTTTACTCACGACGGCACCAACTCCAGCACCGCGCGGATAGCGCACAGCCGATGGATGATTTTGTTTAAAAGCGGTGGTCAATAAATCACGGCACTCTGCTTCGTCTGCAGGAGCCATCAACAACATGTTTGGAATACAACGCAAGTAAGGGATGTCATAAGCACCAGCGTGGGTCGCACCGTCTGCTCCAACCAAACCTGAACGATCCATTGCAAAGACAACTGGCAGGTCTTGCAAGGCCACATCATGGATCAACTGATCGTAACCACGTTGCAAGAATGTTGAGTAAATCGCAACCACTGGTTTCATACCTTCGCAAGCCAAGCCACCCGCAAAGGTCACAGCGTGCTGTTCAGCAATACCAACATCGAAATAACGATCAGGGAAGCGCGCCTCAAATTCGACCAAGCCAGATCCTTCGCGCATCGCTGGCGTGACTGCGACCAAACGCTTGTCTGCCTCAGCCATATCGCACAACCATTCACCAAAAATTTGTGTGAATGTTTTTTTACTTGGGGCACTTGGTTTTGCAGTATTAATGCCCTGTGCAGGATCAAACTTACCTGGTCCGTGATAAAGAATAGGATCAGCTTCTGCTAATTTGTAACCTTGTCCTTTTTTAGTGACCACATGCAAAAACTGTGGGCCTTCACCATCCAAGGCCAAACGTCTGACGTTTTGAAGAGTCGGCACCAAAGAGTCAAGATCGTGACCATCAATTGGTCCAATGTAATTAAAACCAAACTCTTCAAAAATAGTTCCAGGCACAACCATGCCTTTGGCGTGCTCTTCTAATCTTTTTGCAAATTCTCGCAAAGGTGGCGCCATCGATAAAACACTGTCCAAACCTTTTTTGGTGGCGGCGTAAAAACGACCACTCATCAAACGCGCCAAATAACGGTTCAAGGCGCCCACTGCTGGAGAAATCGACATGTCGTTATCATTCAGAACCACGACCAAAGGTAAATCTTTGTGTATGCCGCCATTGTTCAAGGCTTCAAAGGCCATACCGGCACTCATCGCACCATCACCAATCACGGCCACGGCCACGCGCTTTTCGCCTTGAGCACGAGCACCCAGTGCCATACCAATTGCTGCAGAGATACTGGTTGAAGAATGAGCTGTACCAAAAGTATCGTATTCACTTTCAGAACGACGCGGGAAACCTGAGATGCCACCATACTGTCTGAGCGTATCCATGCGCTCACGACGACCTGTCAAAATTTTATGTGGGTAACTTTGATGACCCACATCCCAAATCAAGCGGTCATAAGGTGTTTGAAACACGTAATGCAAGGCCACTGTTAATTCAACCGTGCCCAAATTAGACGATAGATGTCCACCAGTCTTTGCAACTGAATCCACCAAAAATTCGCGCAACTCTGCCGCAAGCTTTGGTAATTGATCCCGACTTAACTCGCGTAAATCTTTTGGATCATCAATTGTTTTAAGTAAATCAGTCATAAATTATTTTAATTGCAGTCAGCAAGACTGCTGTCAGTTCTCTCTATTCACCACTTTACTAGCAATAGCTCTTAATAAGTCAGCATTGTCGCCCCAAATGCTCAGGCTATCGAGGGCTTCTTGATGCAATTGTCTTGCAAATTCTCTTGCGCCATCCAAACCCATCAAAGAAACAAATGTTGGCTTATTGGCAGCAGCATCTTTTCCTGCGGTTTTGCCCAAAGTTTGACTATCTGAACTCGCATCCAAAACATCATCCACCACCTGAAACGCCAAACCCAAAGCACTGGCAAACACATCCAAGGATTTTTTCTCTTGGTCATTCAAATGAATCGCAATTGCACCAATTTGCACAGCCGTTCTTAACAGAGCTCCTGTTTTTAAACGGTGCATCTGCTCTAGTTCATTTTGCGTTAACTGTTTACCAACACTTGCCAAATCAATGGCTTGACCACCCGCCATACCAGCCATGCCACCAGCCGTGCTCAGGCTGGTGATCACTTGTACTTTCTGAGCGTCGTTGAGTGCGCTTTGCGCAATCAACTGAAACGCCATGGTTTGCAGGGCATCACCCACCAACAGGGCACTGGCTTCATCAAACGCTTTATGAACGGTTGGTCTGCCACGACGTAGGTCGTCGTTATCCATGCAAGGCAAATCATCATGAACCAATGAATACGTGTGAAACAATTCCAGAGCCACTGCACAGGCATCAAGTCCAGCCACCTGGTCCAACTCTTTACCAGCAAGACTGGCTGTTGCGTAAGTCAATAAAGGGCGCACTCTTTTGCCACCGCCAGTGGCGGCATAGTGTATGGCAGACTTCAAGCCTGATGCAACTGAGACTTGCTCATCAACATATCTGAGGATGGCCTGATCCAGACGCTCTGTTGAACGTTGCAGCCAGACAGAAGTTGAATCACCCGGCTTCAAATTACCCTTGAACCATCTTCACTTGCTGCTCAACCTGCCCTAAAACATGCTGGCAATGCTTCAATAATTCAGCGCCACGCTTATAAGCAGTCAAGGTATCTTCAAGACTTAACTTGCCCGATTCCATGGTCGCGATCAAACCCTCGAGCTCAGAAACAGCATCCTCATAACGAAGATCAGGGCTCAAAGAAGTGGAGGAAGCAGGAGTAGCTTCAGCGCCAGTCTTTTTAGGCATAAAAATCCCTTTTATTTGATAAAAAACAATTCACTGACCGATTTTAAGGCTTTAGGGACGGTTATAATCTTTTTCCCTATCCAATATCGACCCGTCGATGGTTGGATTGGTTATTCCGCTTAGCTTCGGCTGACTTTTTTCGGGGGTGGGAAGAATGACTAATCTAGCTAGCGCGCAGCATCTTGCGCAGTCCAAGCTACAACTGCCAGTATCGGCTTACTTTGATGCAGAGCTGTATCAAAGAGAAATTGACCTGCTTTTTAAGCAGGGGCCTGGTTACGTCGGTCATGAGCTCATGGTTCCAGAAATTGGTGACTACCAAACCTTAAGTGCCGAGAATGAAGGTCGCGTATTGATCCGCAACGATCAAGGGATTGAACTGCTCTCAAATGTGTGTCGCCACCGTCAAGCCATCATGCTGAACGGACGAGGCCATGTAGACAATATTGTTTGCCCATTGCACCGCTGGACCTATAAAACGGATGGCACTTTATTGGGTGCACCGCATTTTGATGATCAACCTTGCCTGAATTTAGGTAAGAGTCCTTTACAAAACTGGCAAGGTCTTCTATTTGAGGGCCCAAGAGATGTTCATGCTGACTTGATGAACATGGGGATTTCAAAAGATCTGGATTTCTCTGGATACATGTTGGATCACGTAGAAGTGCATGAATGTAATTACAACTGGAAAACATTCATTGAGGTCTACCTCGAGGACTATCACGTTGAACCCTTCCACCCTGGCTTAGGCAAGTTTGTTTCTTGCGAAGATTTATCTTGGCAATTTGAAGACTGGTTCAGTGTTCAAACCGTTGGCATTAAAAATCAATTGAAGCATGCTGGCTCGCCAACTTATCAACGTTGGCACGATGCCGTTTTAAAAACCCATCCAGAAAAAATGCCAAAGCATGGCGCCATTTGGTTAACTTACTATCCGAACATCATGGTGGAGTGGTATCCAGGTGTTTTATGTGTGTCAACGCTGCAACCCATGGGCGTGAATAAAACCAGAAACATCGTTGAGTTTTATTACCCAGAAGAGCTTGCATTGTTTGAGCGAGAGTTCATTGAAGCAGAAAGAGCTGCTTACATGGAAACATGCATTGAAGATGACGAAATTGCAGAACGCATGGACCAAGGTAGAAAAGCCCTCCTGGATCGCGGTGTGAATGAAGTGGGTCCATATCAAAGCCCGATGGAAGATGGCATGCAACACTTCCACGAGTGGTACAGAAAAGCAATGTCCTACAAGTAAAGAACTAAAGGACTATAGGATTAAGGGATTGATGATGTTATTGATTGAAGCCACTGAATTAAAAAAAGATTTGGAGTCAGGTAAAGAATTTTTGTTATTTGATTGCCGCTTTGATCTGGTCAACCCTAAAGCAGGTTATGAATCTTATTTAGATGGGCACATTCCATCTGCTATCTACGTGGATGTTGATCATGATTTGGCTTCTGAGAAAAATGGTCAAAATGGTAGACATCCTTTACCAACGATTGAGCAGTGGCTCAAAACATGTGCCAGCCTTGGCATCACAAAAGATAGCAACATCGTCATTTATGACAATCAGTCATGCATGTACGCCGTCAGAATGTGGTGGATGTTAAGAGCCACAGGCCATAACAAGATTCGATTGCTCAATGGTGGCTATGCCGCTTGGTTGGCTGCCGGTTTTGCAGGCGAGACAACAGAGCGTCACAGATCAAATAGCTCTCCATCACCATCAGGCAACACTGCTACTGATGAATACAAGGATGCGCTTTTAGCTTCAGACATTCTTAATAACTTATCCAGTAAAAAATTCGTGGTTCTGGATGCACGATCTGCTGATCGCTTCCGTGGCGAGAATGAAACGCTTGACCCTGTGGGCGGACATATTCCTGGGGCGATCAATCGTTTCTTCAAAAATAACTTGGATGCCAATGGTCAATTTAAATCAGCTGATGTCTTAGCAAAAGAGTTCAAAGAGTTGCTTGGGGACACCCCAAGTGAATCCATCATTCATCAATGCGGCTCAGGCATCACTGCTTGCCACAATATGTTTGCGATGGAATTGGCTGGTCTGAAATCATCCATGATTTACCCAGGCAGCTGGAGCGAGTGGTGCGCAGATCCCGCTCGCCCTATTGAAAAATAAATCGATTGGGTTTTTAACTCAGCAGCGACACAAGAGTCTTAGTGACTATGACCCAAGTGACTTAGCTCTGAAATAAACAAAACCAAGGCCACACCCAGAACAATCAAAAAGACTTGCTCAAGTGACTCCTTGAGTTTTGGTCGTCTGTGCATCTGCGGCATCAAATCACTCACGGCAATGTAAATGAAGCTACTAGAAGCCAAGACGATGACATATGGGATCAAGGCTTGTGCACTGTCCAAAAAGAAGTATCCAAGCACCCCACCAATCACAGCCATTAAGCTAGATATGAAGTTATAGAGCAAAGCTTTTGCTTTGCTAAACCCTGCATTCAGCAAAATAATGAAATCGCCAACTTCTTGCGGTATTTCATGCAAAGCAATAGCAACGGCCGTTAAGACCCCAATTTGTGGGTCCACTAAAAATGCAGCGGCGATCAAAATACCATCGGCAAAATTGTGCAGGCCATCGCCCAACAAAATCACCCAACCACTCTTACCAGCAGACTCCGCATCATGACCATGATGATGACCATGTCCATCGTGCTCGTGATGATGACTGTGTCTTAAAAGCGCAGCCTTCTCCAAAATGAAGAAACCCAGTAATCCAGCCAGCAGCGCAATAAACAAAGAAGAAATATCAGCGCCAGGGGTCGTGAAAGCTTCTGGCAAAGAATGTAATAAAGCGGTTGCTAATAAAACACCAACCGAGAGACTCACCATCTTGTTGACCATTCTTGATAGGACAGTCAAAGACAAGCTGGCTGCAGCAGCAATACTCAATAACCCAGCCACCGTGGTGGCCAGGATGATCCAAAACAATGTCATACAACCCCTTGTTGCTTAAACCAAGCCAAGCACTTATCCCAACCATCTTTTGCTGGGCCTTCACGATAAGTGGCTCGGTAATCAGCATGGAAAGCATGAGGTGCGTCTGGATAAATTTCGAAACGAGATGCTTGAGCAGCTTTATTGGTTTTAGCTGCGGCCAAAGCCTGCTTCATTTGATCAACACTCTCTAAAGAAATACCAGTGTCTGCACCACCATATAAGCCAAGAACAGGTGCTTTCATTTGTGCTGCTAGATCAACTGGGTGCAGTGGGCTATTAGGAGTCTTGTCCCCAATCACTCGACCATACCAAGCCACACCCGCACGCATTTGCGGAATTTGTGCGCAAGCTAACCATGTGATGCGGCCGCCCCAACAAAAACCAGTGATGCCAATTCGCTTCAGGTCACCGCCGTTTTTACCAGCCCAATCAATACCAGCCTGCAGATCAGCCATCACTTGCTCATCGGATGTTTTACCAACAATCTCTTTCAAGATTTCAGCCATGGTGCCCAATGTATTGGGATCTCCTGCTCGAACAAAAAATTCTGGGGCAATCGCCAAGTAACCCATCTTGGCAAATCTTCTAGCCACATCAGCAATGTATTCGTGAACACCAAAAATCTCACTGACAACAAAAACCACAGGTAAGCCATTTTTAGGCGTCTTCTTTGGTCTGGCCACATAGGCAGGAACATCAAATCCCTTAGAAGTAAAAGTCACTTCTTGTCCATCAATGCCATCAAAGTTTGTTTTAATCGCCTGCGCTAAAACTGGTTCAGCAGCAGCTACATACCCCAAACCAACAGTGGCAACAGCGCCGGTTTTTAAAAAACTGCGGCGATTGGTGCCAGTATTATTTAATAGCGACTCAGCTTCTTTGATTAGATTCTTATCCACAGCATTCTCCTCTTAGTCATTTTAGTAGTCATTGTTTTATTAATGGGCTTCTTCCCAATTAGCACCAACTCCAACTTCAACCAATAACGGCACTTTTAAGGACGCAACACCTGTCATCAGTTTTGGTAAATTTTCTTTCACCAATTCAAGTTCAGACTCAGGCACCTCAAGCACCAATTCATCATGGACTTGCAAAAGCATACATGTTTGCATGTGATTTTGCTCTATCCAATCCTGAACCGCAATCATTGCCAATTTAATCAAATCTGCAGCAGTTCCTTGCATGGGGGCGTTGATTGCAGCTCTTTCAGCGCCCTGACGACGCATACCATTGGCACTTCTGATTTCAGGTAACCATAAACGACGACCAAAAACTGTTTCAACGTATCCATTTTCTTTGGCAATCACCCGGGTACTCGCCATGTAATCAGCCACACCTGGGTACCTAGCAAAATAGGTATCGATGTACTGCTGAGCGGCTGATCGTTCGATGCCCAAATTACCAGCCAATCCAAAAGCACTCATGCCATAGATCAAACCAAAATTAATCACCTTGGCGTAACGTCTTTGCTCAGAACTCACTTGATCAAGCGCCACATGGAACATTTCAGCAGCCGTGGCTTTATGAATATCTTCACCCGCTGCAAAAGCTTTTAATAAACTTTCATCTTCGGCAATGTGAGCCATGATGCGCAATTCAATTTGTGAGTAGTCTGCAGAAACCATGACCGATCCAGGTTTTGCAATAAATGCTTCCCGAATTTTCCTGCCCTCTTCGGTTCTCACTGGGATATTTTGTAAATTTGGCTCACTTGAAGCCAAGCGCCCCGTCACAGCCACTGCCTGAGAATAGTTTGTGTGCACCCTGCCAGTTTTAGGGTTGACCATTCTTGGTAATTTTTCAATATAAGTTGATTGCAACTTGGCCAAGCTTCTGTAGTCCAAGATTCTGGCTGGCAAGGGATAGTTTTCTGCCAACTTTTGCAACACCTCTTCATCGGTGGACGGTGCACCAGAAGGAGTTTTCTTAACAACAGGTAGTTCAAGTTTGCCAAACAATATTTCTGCGATTTGCTTGGGAGACTGAATATTGAATGGCTGACCAGCCAGTTCATGAATTTGTTTTTCCAATTCCAGCAAACGCTGCCCAACGATTTGCCCTTGAGCAGCCAATTTGGCACTGTCAATCAAAATGCCATTACGCTCCATCACTGCAAGAGCCAGCATCGCTGGCATCTCAATCTCGCGATAAATGCGCAGCAACTTTTCATCCGCTGCAATGGCTGGATACATGGCGTGATGAAGTCTCAAAGTGATATCAGCATCTTCAGCCGCATATTGGGTGGCAGTTTCAAGATTCACCTGATCAAAAGTGATTTGATGAACACCTTTGCCACAAACCTCTTCATAGGCAATGGTTTTCTCACCCAAGTGACGCATGGCCAAGCTGTCCATGTCGTGACTTCTGTGCGACTCTAAAACATAGGACTGTAAGAGTGTGTCGTGCTGAATGCCTCGAAGTTTGATGCCACAACCATCAAAAATATGAATGTCATATTTTAAGTTTTGGCCAAGCTTGGCATGTTCATCACTCTCTAACCATGGCTTGAGTTGTTCAAGCACCGATTGTTTATTCAATTGATCTTCATTGGTGGTGTGCGCCAACGGAATGTAACAAGCCTCACCAGGGGAGACAGCCAATGAAATACCCACAAGATCAACTCTTAATGCATCTAAGCCGGTTGTTTCTGTATCAACGCACGTCAATGCGGCTGAATTGATTTTCCTTAACCAAACATCCAATTCAGCTTCGGTGGTCACACATGAATAATGACGCTCTATTTTTTCAGTCGGCAGTTCAGCGACAAAGCCCAATAGGTCGCCAGCTGACATTTCCTTTACATCAGCTATTTTTGCTTCTGTTTTTACATCTGATGCTGCTTGAGTTGCCCCTTGAGTTCCTGATGGAGCCGAATTAGATCCACGATCTAACTCTCTCAACAAGGATTTAAATCCAAACTGCGTGAACAACTCTCTGAGAGTCTCTTTGTCTTCTGACTTGGCATGAAGCTCATGCAAACCAATCAAATGCTCTTTGAGATCACAGTCAATTTTGACAGTGACTAATTCTCGGGCCTTTGGTAACCAATCGAGGCTGGCACGTAAATTTTCTCCAACCACGCCCTTCACCTCGGCAGAGCGCTTCATCAACTCATCCAAAGTGCCAAATTCATTCAACCATTTGACAGCAGTTTTTGGGCCGGCCTTAGGTACCCCAGGAACGTTATCAACGCTATCGCCCATGATAGAGAGGTAATCAACGATTCTTTCTGGTGGAACGCCAAATTTATTCAATACACCAGCACTATCTAAACGCTCTTCTGTCATGGTGTTGATCAAGCTAATGCCCGGCTCAACCAATTGCGCCAAATCTTTATCACCCGTTGAAATGAGCACATTCCAATCGGCTGCCTTGGCTTGCTTGGCCAAAGTTCCAATCACATCATCAGCTTCAATGCCTGGCACAACCAACACTGGCCAACCCATGGCGCGCACCACTTGATGGATTGCTTCAATCTGTAAAGCCAAATCCTCTGGCATGGATGAACGGTTGGCTTTGTACTCCGGATACATCTCATCGCGAAAGGTTTTCCCTTTGGCATCGAAGACACAAGCGATGTGATCGGCGTCTAGTTCTGTTCTGGCGCGCCTCATCATATTGACCATGCCTTGAATTGCACCGGTTGGAAAACCTTGCGCATTGCGCAAATCTGGCATGGCATGAAAGGCACGGTAAAGGTAGCTAGAACCGTCAACTAGCAAAAGGCGATGTGTAGACATCCCACAATCGTACAATTGATGCATGAAGACTCCGACTTTTTCTCAAATCAACGCCTCAAAAAACACGCCTTTTAAGCTTGTTTTAAGTAGCCTTATCACCACATTAATCCTTGTATCTCAAGGACTTATGGCGCAGAACACCCAAGCTTTGAGTGCAGAGGAGTTGCAAAGAATCAATCAGCAACCCATTACTCCAAAAGTTAAAAATAATGCTGAAACTGGCAAATTGACTGAAAAAAAGCCAACTTTTCAGCATCAAGAGGCCGATGGTACAAGCATCAAGGAATACAAAGAGGGTGGCAAAGCAACCGAAGTCATTGTTGAAAGCTCCTTTGGAACTCGCTACGAACTGAGCACTCCTGATGATGCAGCCTCACCCAAAATCAGAGATCAGAACGTTAATCGTGTACCAACCATTCGAATGCCCTTTTAATATTTATGGCGGTCTTCACATCTGTCACTCTCGATGAAGTCAATGCTTGGTTAGAAAAGAATTACCGAGTAGGAACTGCTTCAGAATTAAAAGGCATCAGCAGTGGGATCGAGAATTCTAATTTCTTCTTGACCACGCAAATGGGTGGAACTCAACGCGAATTTGTTTTGACGTTGTTCGAGCGCTTATCAAAAGAACAGTTGCCCTACTATTTAGAGTTGATGGAACATCTGTCAAAAAAAGGCATCAAGGTTCCAGCTCCCCTCAGAAACAATGCTCATCAAATCGTCGGTGACTTAAATGGCAAGCCAGCAACCATCGTTACAAAGCTTTCTGGAAAATCATTTTTAAATCCTTCTGTGCGTCATTGCGAATTAGTGGGCGACGCCTTGGCCAAAATGCATTTGGCAGGTCTTGACTTCCAGCTCTCTCAAGCAAACCTGCGCAGCATTGATTGGTGGAAAAGCACTGTGCCTTTGGTCATTCCTCATCTGAATTCAGCTCAAGATCAGTTGATTCAGTCAGAACTTGTGGCACAAATCAATTTCTTTAACAGTGCCGAATACCAATCACTGCCCTCTGGACCAAGTCATTGCGATTTGTTCAGAGACAATGTGTTGTTTGATAACGTATCTGGGCAAGATGAACTCGGTGGATTTTTTGACTTTTACTTTGCTGGTAACGATAAATGGTTGTTTGATTTAGCCGTCACCATCAATGACTGGTGCATCGATTTAGCGACCGGTGAAATTGACCAAGCAAGATACGCAGGCATGATTGAAAAGTATCAGGCCGTTCGATCTTTTGAACCAGCCGAAATTAATTCTTGGAACATGATGTTGCGAGCAGCAGCTCTGCGCTTTTGGGTGTCTCGCCTTTGGGACTATCACCTACCGCGAGAGGCAAAAATGTTGACGCCGCATGACCCTACTCATTTTGAGAGAATTCTGATCTCACGCCGTGAGGTAAGCTCTTACCTTCCAAATAATTCTGCTAAACATGCAACTAAATAAAGCTCCTTCCGGCGACGGTTACGTATGGGTAAGACAAGGCTTCTGGCTTTTTAAGAAAAATCCATTGGCATTCTTGATGCTGGTATTTCTTTATGTGTTTATTGCTCAGTTCGCGATCCTGATCCCAGTGTTCGGGGTTTTTGCAGTATTGCTTTTAACCCCAGCCCTCACCGTTGGCTTCATGACAGCTTGTCAAATGGTGATTCGTGGCGAGCGAGTGATGCCCACCGTTTACCTCGCAGGCTTCAGAGGAACGGATTCAATCACCAAAAAGAATTTATTGGTATTGGGCACAGTCTATGCCTTCGCTATTTTGATTTTGAGTTTGATCGCCAGTGCTTTTATTGATTTCAAACAATTGGTCACCCTACTAACGCAACAAAAAGAACCGACCATCAGAGATGTTCAAGGTTTGTACACTGGGCTGACCATCGGCCTTTTGCTTTATTTGCCAGTGGCGATGGTGATGTGGTTCGCCCCAGTTTTGGTTGCTTGGGAAAAAATGTCAGTGGCTCAAGCGCTTTTCTCAAGCTGGGTTGCTTGCTGGACCAATAAAGCCGCCTTTATTTTTTACTTGATGATTTGGGCAGTCCTGATTGTTGCTGTGCCGTTTTTCTTGGAAGCACTGCTTGATAGCATTGGTCTTAGAGCCGCCATCCCATTCATCATTCCACCTTATTCAATGGCGGCCCTGACAGTGATGTACTGCTCATTCTTTGCCACTTGGAAGGCTTGCTTCAACAAAGAATGATCAATCAATGGCGGTTAATTTAGCAATCGCCAATTGCAACCATTTAGGCCCATGGCGATTAAAGTTCACATTGGCCTTGGCTTGATCAGCTTGACCTTCAATGGCCAAAATTCTTCCCTCACCAAATTTTGTGTGAAACACGCTCTGCCCAACCCTGAAGCCATGCCCATTGTCTTTTTGCGGCAAGCTACTGATCGGCACAGTGATGGCGCTGCTTCTAGAAGACCTTGAGATCGTTGCTGCTGGACCACCCCAATCACTGCCCTCAGACCATGACGGCATTCTGGTGGTAGTTGTACTGCTGCCCCAACGCGCATCTTTGTTTTTAGGCGTCAAATGCTTCAAAGATTCTGCTGGTAACTCATCTAAAAATCTTGATGGCAAGTTATATCTCACCTGACCATGCAGCAGTCTTGATTGCGTGTGAGATAAAAATAATCTTTCCTTGGCTCTGGTGATGGCCACGTACATCAAACGTCGCTCTTCTTCTAAACCATCATCCTCATTGATGCTGTTTTCATGAGGGAACAAACCTTCTTCCAAACCAGTGATGAACACGTTGGTGAACTCAAGACCTTTGGCGGCGTGTACTGTCATCAATTGAACAGCATCCTGACCGGCTTGAGCTTGGTTATCTCCTGCCTCAAGTGAAGCATGCGCTAAGAAACCAGCCAAGGGCGACATCTCGGTGATCACTTCAGTCTGATCAGTGCCGGCCACTGTGTCTTGAGCAAATCCTTCTTCAGCGATGAACGCTGTGGCAGCGTTGACCAATTCTTGTAAGTTTTCTACACGGTCTTGACCTTCACGCTCTGTCAAATAATGCTGAATCAAACCGCTGTTTTGTATCACGTAATCAACTGTTTCAGGCAAGGTGTTGTGACGCGTGGCATCACGCATGTGATCAATCAAGCGCACAAATGCTGAAATAGAGGTTCCTGCTTTACCTTCCAAGTAAGGGGCTGCAGCATAGAAAGAACAATTATTTAATTTGGCACTGTCTTGCAACGTCTCAATACTTTTAGCTCCTATACCTCGGGTTGGAAAATTCACCACCCGCGCAAAGGAAGTATCGTCATTGGGGTTTTCTAATAAACGCAAATAAGCCAAGGCATGCTTGATCTCAGCACGCTCAAAGAATCGCAAACCGCCATAAACACGATAAGGAATGCCTGCAGAAAAAAGTCCATGCTCGATGATGCGTGACTGAGCATTGCTGCGATAAAGAATGGCAATCTCGGTGCGCATGCTACCGGTGTTGATCAAGCTCTTGATTTCATCAACCATCCACGCAGCTTCAGTGCCATCAGTGGCAGCCTCATAAACTCTCACGGGTTCACCATGACCTGCGTCTGTTCTCAAATTTTTACCAAGGCGCTCAGTGTTATTGGCAATCAAATGATTGGCAGCATCCAGGATGTGTCCGTAGGAGCGATAGTTTTGTTCAAGCTTGACCAAGTAAGGCTTGTAATGACGCTCAAACAATTTCATGTTCTCAACATCAGCGCCCCTGAAGGCATAAATACTTTGATCATCATCACCGACTGCAAACACAGAGCATGGTGAAGATGTGCCGTGGCCAGACAAGAGTTTTAGCCATGCGTATTGCAAAGCATTGGTGTCTTGAAACTCGTCGACCAAAATGTGGCGAAATCTCTCTTGATAATGCTCACGAATCGGTTGGTGATGTTTTAAAAGCTCATAGCTGCGAAGTAACAATTCTGCAAAATCAACCACGCCTTCACGCTGACATTGCTCTTCATAAGCTTGATACAGCTCAACCATGGTGTTTTGGAAAGAATCTCCGCGATCCATGTCTTTGGCACGCATGCCTTTTTCTTTGGCATGGGCAATGAAGTATTGAAGTTGTTTGGGCGGATACTTCTCATCATCAATTTTGAGTGACTTCAAAAGTCTTTTGATGGCAGACAATTGATCTTGGGTATCCAAAATCTGAAATGTGGATGGCAAGCCGGCATCTTTGTGATGGGCTCTCAATAAACGATTACACAGGCCGTGGAAGGTGCCAACCCACATACCCCTGGTGTTGATGGGCATCATGGCAGAAAGACGCGTCAACATCTCTTTAGCAGCCTTATTTGTAAAGGTCACAGCCAAAACACCTACTGGCGATGCCTGACCTGTCTGAATCAGCCAAGCAATTCTGGTGGTCAATACTTTGGTTTTGCCGCTGCCAGCACCCGCTAAAATCATGGCTGATTGACTATTACCCGCCTCATTAACAGGCGGCAAAGTCACAGCTTCTAGCTGTTCTGGATTTAAATTATTAAGAATATTCGTCACATGCGCCTTTACGTTCAACAAAAAATTATAATTCGGGCTTATGTCTAAAAATCTTTCTGACCTCGCTAAATCTTTCGAACCCTCCCAAATCGAGGCCCAATGGGGTCCTGAGTGGGAAAAAAGGGGTATTGCCACCGCTACTTTGGACGACAAAAAGGATAGTTTTTGCATCCAATTGCCGCCACCGAACGTCACAGGCACCCTTCACATGGGTCACGCCTTCAATCAAACCATCATGGATGGCTTGGCAAGACACGCTCGCATGCAAGGCAAAAACACCCTTTGGGTTCCTGGCACTGACCACGCAGGTATTGCGACACAAATTGTGGTGGAAAGACAATTAGACGCTCAAAAAATTTCAAGACATGATTTGGGTCGTGAAAAATTCTTAGAAAAAGTGTGGGCCTGGAAAGAGCAATCTGGCTCTACCATCACCAATCAAATTAGACGCTTAGGTGCTTCGATTGATTGGAGCCGTGAATACTTCACGATGGACGACAAAATGTCCCAAGCAGTGGTTGAAGTATTTGTCAGCTTGTACGAACAAGGTTTGATTTACCGCGGTAAACGTTTGGTGAACTGGGACCCTATTTTGGGTACAGCAGTTTCTGATCTAGAAGTTGAGAGCGAAGAAGAACAAGGCTCGATGTGGCACATTCGTTACCCACTATCGAATGGTCAAGGACATCTCACGGTTGCCACAACTCGTCCAGAAACCATGTTGGGTGACGTAGCAGTGATGATTCATCCAGAAGATGAGCGCTACAAGCATTTGATTGGTCAAACAGTTAACTTACCTTTATCAGACAGACAGATTCCGATCATTGCTGATGATTATGTCGATAAAGAATTCGGTACTGGGGTAGTCAAAGTCACTCCAGCCCACGACTTCAATGACTACGCTGTTGGCTTGCGTCATCAATTAGAGATGATCAATATTTTGACCTTGGATGCCAAGATCAATGAACACGCCCCTAAAAAATATCAAGGTCTTGATCGCTTTGAAGCCCGCAAGTTGATTGTTGCCGATCTTGAAGGTTTGGGTTTATTAGAAAAAGTTCAACCACACACCTTGATGGTGCCTCGCGGTGATCGCACCAAGTCTGTGATTGAGCCAATGCTCACAGATCAGTGGTTTGTGGCGATGTCTAAACCGACCGAGCACAATCTGTATCGCCCAGGCAAATCAATTGCTGAGGCAGCTTTGGATGCAGTGAAGTGTGGCGATGTGAAGTTTGTTCCAGAAAATTGGACTACCACCTATAACCAATGGTTAGAAGGTATTCAAGATTGGTGTATTTCACGTCAACTCTGGTGGGGTCATCAAATCCCTGCTTGGTATCAAGAAGACGGCAAGATTGTTGTGGCGCGCACAGAAGCAGAAGCTGCCGCAAAAGCAAAAGCCAATGGCTACACAGGTGCTCTGCGCCGCGATGAAGATGTTTTGGACACATGGTTCAGCTCTGCCTTGGTGCCATTCTCATCATTGGGTTGGCCAAACAAAACGCCAGAACTGGCTCATTTCTTACCTTCATCAGCATTGGTAACAGGCTTTGACATCATTTTCTTCTGGGTGGCTCGCATGGTCATGATGACCTGCCATTTCACTGGCAAGATCCCATTTGAAACTGTTTACGTGCATGGCTTGGTGCGCGATGCCGAAGGTCAAAAGATGAGTAAGTCCAAAGGCAATACTTTGGATCCAATTGATCTGATAGACGGTATTGACTTAGATACCTTGTTGGCGAAACGCACAACAGGTTTGATGAATCCTAAGCAAGCCGAAAGCATCACGAAGAAAACCAAAAAAGAATTCCCGGACGGCATCCCTGCCTTTGGTACAGATGCATTGAGATTCACATTCGCATCGATGGCAACACTTGGTAGAAATATCAATTTTGATCAAAAGCGCTGTGAAGGCTATCGCAATTTCTGTAACAAGCTATGGAATGCGACTCGCTTCGTGTTGATGAACTGCCCAGGCACACCTGAAGACAATGGCATTGCCCAGTGCGTTGGCGAATGTGGTCCAGACGGTTATTTAGATTTCTCGCCAGTAGACAAGTGGATCGTGTCCTTGTTGCAAAGAGTTGAGGAAGACATCGATAAAGGTTTCAAAGATTATCGTTTTGACAATATCTCAACGTCCATCTATCAGTTTGTTTGGGATGAATATTGCGATTGGTACTTAGAGCTTGCCAAAGTTCAATTACAAAACGGTACGCCTGCTCAACAACGCGCCACCCGCAGAACTCTTTTGCGCGTACTAGAAACCATCTTGCGCTTGGCGCACCCAGTGATCCCATTCATCACCGAAGAATTGTGGCAAATTGTTGGTCCGATGTCTGGCAAAGAACTTGCTCAACAAGAAAAGCAAACGATTGCATTGCAAGCCTACCCAATGGCTCAGCCAGAGAAGATATGTGCCAAGAGCGAAGCTTGGGTGGCCGAAGTCAAGGCTTTGGTAGACGCTTGCCGCAACCTCAGAGGTGAGATGCAAATTTCTCCAGCACTGCGGGTGCCTTTGTACATCAAAGGGGATTCTGAGTTCTTGAAATTAGCAGCTCCCTACATCCAGGCATTGGCAAAATTATCAGAAGTAAAAATTTATGAAGATGATGCAAGCCTAGAAAAAGATGGCGCAGGTGCACCAGTGGCGATCGTGGGTAATACCAAAATATTACTCAAGGTTGAAATTGATGCGGCTGCTGAAAAAGCTCGCTTGAGCAAAGAGATTGAGCGCATCAGCGCAGAAATCAATAAAGCGAATTCAAAATTAAACAACGAAAGCTTTGTGGCAAGAGCCCCTGAAGCTGTGGTGATTCAAGAGAAGCAGCGTTTGGCAGATTTTGAATCTTTATTAGAAAAACTGAACAGTCAATTAAGTCGTTTACCATCCTAATATGAATACAACCATTACCAAAGCAGTTTTCCCTGTTGCAGGCCTTGGCACCCGCTTCTTACCAGCGACCAAAGCCAGCCCTAAAGAAATGTTGAATGTGGTTGATAAACCACTGATTCAGTATGCCGTTGAAGAAGCCATGGCTGCCGGCATCACTGAAATGATTTTCGTCACCGGTCGCAGTAAACGAGCGATTGAAGATCACTTCGATAAAGCTTATGAACTAGAAGCTGAATTAGAAGCTAAAAATAAACAAGATTTACTTGCCTTGGTTCGTAGCATCAAACCAAGCCATGTGGATTGTGTGTACGTCCGACAGCCAGAGGCGCTTGGTTTGGGGCATGCTGTTTTGTGCGCCGAAAAATTGATCCGCGATGAAGCTTTTGCCGTGATCTTGGCGGATGACTTATTGGATGGCAAAGTACCCGTGATGAAGCAGATGGTTGATAAATACCAGCACTATCGCAGCTCTATCTTGGGCGTTGAAAAAATCTCACCCGAGCAAAGTAAATCATACGGTGTGATTGACGGTAAATTATTTGACGAGCGTATTTACAAGCTGAGCGGCATTGTTGAAAAGCCAGCTCCAGCAGATGCCCCATCTAACATGGGTGTTGTGGGTCGCTACATTTTGTCTTCAAGAATTTTTGATCACATCAAAACAATCAAACCAGGTGCAGGCGGAGAATTACAGTTAACTGATGCGATTCAATCGCTGCTCAGTCAAGAGCAAGTATTGGCTTATGAGTATGAAGGTGTGCGCTATGACTGTGGCAGCAAACTCGGTTATTTAAAAGCCACTGTGGACTTTGCCTTGCGTCACCCTGAAGTCAAGGACGGCTTCAGCGAGTTTCTTAAAACTCGCTGATCAATCAAATCAATCTTTAGCGGCGCTTGAGATAAAAAACAAAAGCGTCAGCTAATTTCTCAGTGAGCAGCAACTCATTACCGGTGTGCTTGGCAAAGGTTGGAAAATCTTGCTCAGCGCCCGCATCGGTGGCTGTCACTTTAAGAACTTCCCCACTTTGCATCTCTGCCAATGCTTTTTTGGCTCGCAAAATAGGCAGTGGGCAATTCAGCCCACTGGCATCCACTTCTTTATCTACTTGCTGACTCATAAACGCTCTGATACCCAAGCTTGAACGCTCTTAAGAGCCACCGTGAGGCCTTTTGGATCGGTGCCACCAGCCATCGCCATGTCAGGCTTACCGCCACCCTTACCGCCGACCTGTTGCGCCACATGGTTCACCAAATCACCAGCTTTGACTTTGGCAATCGTGTCTGTAGTCACACCAGCAGCCAATTGAACTTTTCCATCTTGAACAGAAGCCAAAACAATCGCTGCTGACTTCAATTTATTTTTAAGCTGATCCAAGGTTTCTCGTAAAACTTTGGCGTCTGCACCTTCAAGAAGGGCTGCCAAGATTTTCACGCCATTCACCTCAACAGCTTGTGACATCAATTCATCACCTTGACTAGCAGCCAACTTAGATCCCAAGCGCTCCAATTCTTTTTCCAAAGAACGTGCGTGATCTTGAAGCTGTGTGATTCTCTGGGCCAAATCACTCGGGGTTGCTTTCAGGCTCGCGGCCAATTGATTGATCTGAGTGTCTAGTTTTTGCAAATAAGTCAAAGCACGATCACCAGTGATGGCCTCCACTCGGCGAATACCAGCAGCAACACCGCTTTCTGACAATATTTTAAAAATACCAATATCACCAGTTCTTTGAACGTGTGTACCACCACACAACTCTTTGGATGAACCGATTTCTAAAACGCGCACAGACTCGCCGTACTTTTCGCCGAACAACATCATGGCGCCCGTTTTCTGCGCATCATCCAAACTCATCACTTTGGCTGAGGTTGCAGCGTTCGCAAGAATTTCAGCATTGACCAATTGCTCTACCTGAGCAATCTGCTCTGGCGTCATAGCTGCCGTGTGTGTGAAGTCAAAACGTGTTTTATCAGCATCGACCAATGAGCCTTTTTGCTGCACATGTGCGCCCAACACTTCACGCAATGCTTTGTGCATCAAATGGGTAGCACTGTGGTGACGAATCGTTCTTGCACGTCTTTCAGCATTCACTTTCGCATTGAGCTGATCGCCCACTTTGATTTCACCCTCAAGCACTTGACCATGATGACCAAAGACATCCGCCTGAATTTTCAGCGTATCTTCAACTTCAAACAAACTGGATTGATTGCGCAACTCGCCAGCATCACCCACTTGACCGCCAGATTCAGCATAGAAAGGTGTGTTATCTAAAACCAAAACAGCGTTATCACCCGCCTTGATTGAATTGACTTGTGAGCCATCAACATAAAGTGCCAAGACCTTGGCAGAATCTTTATTCAAAGTGTCATAACCGTGGAACACGGTTGGCGCTCCACTGTACTCAAGGCCCTGTGCCATTTTGAATTTACCTGCAGCACGTGCTTGATCACGTTGACGATTCATGGCAACTTCAAAGCCAGCCTCATCAACCGTCACGCCACGCTCGCGACAGACGTCTGCTGTTAAATCAAGCGGGAAACCAAAGGTGTCATGCAACTTGAATGCAGTTTCACCATCAATCACTTTTGAACTATTGGCCAAAGCAGATTCAAGAATTTCCATGCCGTTCGTGATTGTTTGGAAGAATCTTTCCTCTTCTTGCTTTAATACTTCTGTGACTCGTGCTTGGTTAGCTTTCAGCTCTGGGTAAGCCTCACCCATTTCTTGAACCAAAGCAGCAACTATCTTGTGGAAGAATGGAGCGCGTGCGCCCAATTTATAACCGTGACGAATCGCGCGGCGAGTGATACGACGTAAAACATAACCACGCCCTGCATTACCCGGGATCACGCCATCTGCCACGGTGAAAGAGCATGCGCGAATATGGTCTGCAATCACTTTGAGTGACGGGCTGTTGGCATCACAATTGCCAGCACCAGCACCATCAACCGCTGCTTTCGCAGCGTTGAGTAAATTAACAAATAAATCAATTTCGTAATTTGAGTGAACGTGTTGCAACACTGCTGCAATGCGCTCAAGCCCCATGCCTGTATCAACACTTGGCTTAGGCAACGGATGCATCACACCATCTTCATCGCGATTGAATTGCATGAAGACGTTATTCCAGATTTCGATATAGCGGTCGCCATCTTCATCAGGACTACCAGGAGGACCGCCAGCAATGTGATCGCCATGGTCATAAAAAATTTCTGTACAAGGACCGCAAGGACCGGTGTCACCCATCATCCAAAAGTTATCTGAGGCGTAACGACCACCTTTGTTATCACCAATGCGAATGATTCTTTCAGCTGGCACACCAATTTCTTTTTGCCAAATGTCATATGCTTCATCATCTTCAGCATAAACAGTCACCCACAACTTCTCAGCTGGCAACTTATAAACAGTGGTCAATAGTTCCCAAGCGTAACTGATCGCATCTTTTTTAAAGTAATCACCAAAAGAGAAGTTACCCAACATCTCAAAGAAGGTGTGATGACGGGCCGTGTAGCCGACATTATCTAAGTCGTTGTGCTTACCACCGGCACGAATACATTTCTGCGCTGTGGTCGCTCTGCTGTAAGCGCGCTTATCAAAGCCCAAGAAAACATCTTTGAACTGATTCATGCCCGCGTTGGTGAAAAGCAAGGTTGGATCATCGCCCGGCACAACCGGACTTGACGAGACCACTTGATGGCCTTTGGATTCAAAGAACTTTAAGAAATTTTGGCGTATTTGAGTAACTTTCATGTGCGTAATTATGACTCAGACAAGGCTCATTGGTACAAACCCCAAGCCAAAAAATGGGAATCTAAGCTTTAAGAAAGCTTACAATTGCTCCTTCAACACTCACTGATAAAAATAAAGAGGGCCTAACGATGCATATTCGCAGTCAAAAAGACTTCGCCTCAGGAATCATGTTTGTATTAATCGGACTTGGTTTTGCCTACGTTGCAACAACCTATCCCATGGGTACACCCGCCAAGATGGGTCCTGGATACTTCCCGTTTTGGTTGGGGATTGTCCTAGCCATGATTGGTGCCATTGTGACCATGACTTCAATGTCTAAAAAAGGTGAGTCAGACAAACTTGCAAAATGGGACTGGATATCTGTCCTATGGGTCACTGGCTCAGTGGTTTTATTTGGTCTTGTTTTAAAGCCAATGGGCTTGGTTGTTTCATTGGCACTCCTGGTCTTCATCTCAGCCATGGCCAGCCATGAATTCCACTGGAAGGGCACCGTAGTAAACATTGTGATCATGAATTTAATTGCCTACGTTGCCTTTATCTGGGGACTGAAACTTCAGTTCCAAGTTTGGCCAAGCTTTTTAACTCCTTAAATCTCGGAGAAGATACATCATGGAATTATTAGACAACCTCTCGCTGGGCTTTGCGACTGCTTTTACCCTGCAAAACTTGCTTTACTGTTTCATTGGTTGCTTACTTGGCACAATGATTGGTGTTCTTCCAGGCTTAGGCCCAATCGCGACAATCGCGATGCTCTTACCTGCAACTTATGCATTACCTCCAATTGCAGCCTTGATCATGTTGGCAGGTATTTACTATGGCGCCCAGTACGGTGGCTCTACAACTGCTATTTTGGTCAACATCCCTGGAGAGTCATCCTCGGTCGTGACTGCGATTGACGGTTATCAAATGGCTCGTCGCGGTCGTGCTGGCGTCGCTCTATTCACAGCTGGCTTTGGTTCTTTCTTCGCTGGTTGCGTGGCTACTTTGGTGCTTGCTGCATTTGCTGCACCATTGGCAGAAGTTGCCTTTAAGTTTGGCCCCGCCGAGTATTTCTCCTTGATGGTTCTGGGTTTGATTGGTGCCGTGGTTTTGGCTTCAGGCTCATTGGTCAAAGCGATTGGCATGATTGTGCTTGGCTTGTTGCTTGGTTTGATTGGTACAGACGTTAACTCTGGCACAGCACGTTATTCATTCGACATCCCTGAATTAACAGACGGCATTGGTTTTGTGGCCATTGCGATGGGTGTGTTTGGTTTCGCTGAAATCATGAATAACCTTGAGCAAAAAGAGAAGCGCGAAACTTTCTTGGATAAAGTCACATCACTTTGGCCTGGCAAGGAAGACTTCAAGCGCATGATTCCGTCGATCCTTCGCGGAACAAGCATTGGCTCTATCTTGGGTGTTCTACCTGGAGGAGGAGCAGCACTGGCTGCGTTTGCCGCCTACTCAGTTGAAAAGAAAACATCGAAACACAGTGCAGAATTTGGCAAAGGCGCCATTGAAGGTGTGGCTGGCCCTGAAAGTGCGAATAATGCCGCATCACAAACATCATTCATTCCCTTACTGACTCTTGGTATTCCACCAAATGCCGTGATGGCTTTGATGGTGGGTGCGATGACAATTCATAACATTCAACCAGGCCCACAGGTGATGACCTCTAACCCAGCTTTATTTTGGGGCTTGATTGCATCGATGTGGATCGGTAACTTGATGTTGATCATTTTGAACCTGCCATTGATTGGTGTGTGGGTCAAAATGTTGACGATTCCTTATCGCCACCTCTATCCAGCTATCTTGGTTTTCTGCTGTATTGGCGTGTACACCGTTAACAACACCAACTTTGATATTTTCATGACCGCCGCTTTTGGTATTGCTGGCTACTTGTTCTTCAAGTTGGGTTGCGAAGCACCTCCATTGCTACTTGGCTTTGTTCTAGGACCGATGATGGAAGAGAACTTCCGTCGCGCCATGCTCCTTGCCAGAGGTGATTTCACGGTTTTCTTCACTCGTCCGCTGTCTCTTGGTTTATTGATTGCCGCAGCCGCATTAGTTGTTATTGTGACTCTTCCAGCAGTGAAAAAAACCAGAGAAGAGGCTTTCGTCGAAGAATAAATTTACAATGTGGGTATGTCTGAAAAGAAGAACCCAATTCCTTCTAAATTCGAGACCCTAGAGGTCTCGAATTTTTTGCGTCAAATCATTGATGCTGATCTTGCCCAGGGCAAGCACTCAAAGCGCCTAGACTCATCTGGCAAACCCCTCCCTAGCGTTATCACACGGTTCCCGCCTGAGCCGAACGGTTACCTGCACATCGGTCATGCCAAGAGTATTTGTCTGAACTTTGGCCTTGCCAGAGATTACTCACAGGCCTTGCATGGCGCCCGCTGCAACATGCGCTTTGATGACACCAATCCTAGTAAAGAAGAGACTGAATATGTTGATAGCATCATTGATGCCGTCCGTTGGTTAGGCTTTGACTGGATCCATGAGGGTGTTGAACATCAACACTATGCCAGCGACTATTTTGACCAGTTATACGAATTTGCAGAAAAATTAATTGAAGCTAATAAGGCTTATGTTGACAGTCAATCTGCTGATGAGATTCATAAAAATCGAGGTAACTTTACTCAGCTAGGCACCAACAGTCCATTCAGAAACCGCAGCGCGGAAGAGAATTTGGCTTTATTCAGAGAGATGAAGTCTGGCAAATATCCAGATGGCGCTCATGTGTTGAGACTCAAAATTGACATGAGTCATCCAAACATTGTTTTGCGTGATCCAGTGGTGTACCGCATTCGTCACGCTCACCATCATCGCACGGGTGATAAGTGGTGCATCTACCCACTTTATGACTTCACTCATTGCATCTCTGATGCTTTAGAAAACATCACTCACTCGATCTGTACTTTGGAGTTTGAGAACAATCGCCCACTCTATGACTGGGTGTTAGAGGCTTTAAAAGAAGTCGGCGTCTTCCAGGATCCTTTACCAAAGCAATATGAATTCGCACGTTTGAATTTAACTTATGCCATCACCAGCAAGCGCAAGCTATTGCAGTTGGTTGAAGAAAAACGTGTGGATGGCTGGGATGATCCGCGCTTGCCAACCTTGGTAGGTATTAGGCGCCGTGGTTTCACGCCTGAAAGTATTCGTTTGTTCTGCGAACGCATTGGTGTATCCAAAGCGGATAGCTGGATTGATATGTCTGTGCTTGAGCAAGCCCTGCGTGATGATCTAGACGCCAAGGCCGAGCGTGCCTTTGTGGTGTTAAAGCCTCTCAAACTGATCATTGATAACTTTGATGCCAACCACAGCGAACCTTGCTCTGCGCCCAAACATCCTCACCATGAAGATTGGGGTCGCCGCGAATTTAATTTAAGCAAAGAGCTTTGGATTGAAGAAGATGACTTCATGGTTGAACCAATCAAAGGTTTCTTTAGACTCTACCCACCTGCGAATGGTGAAGCAGGCAGTCGTGTGCGTCTGCGCCACGGCTTTGTGATTGAGTGCACTGGCTACGACACTGATGCCAGCGGCAAAGTGATTGCAGTTCATGCCAATTACTTCCCTGATAGCAAGAGTGGTACACCTGAGTCGAATAATTACAAGGTGAAGGGCAATCTTCACTGGGTCAGCGCCAAAGAAGGCATCAAGGCTGAGATCCGTGTTTACGATCGTTTATTCACTGACCCACATCCAGACAGTGGTGATAAGAACTTCTTGGATGCTATCAATCAAGATTCAAAACAAATTTTGAATGCTTACTTAGAGCCAAGCCTAAAGGATGCGCAAGCTGAACAGCGCTTCCAATTTGAACGTCATGGTTATTTTGTGGCGGATCGAATTGACCACACAGCATCCAACCCAGTGTTTAACTTGTGTGTGGGCTTGAAAGATACTTGGAAGTAAATCTCAAAGAGTTTTAAAGACTTAAAAAACTTTAAAGAGAATTTAAACAGTCTTCCACAGTCGGGTAACGAAGTTTAAATTTGAGTTCTTTCAAGCGCTTATTCTGAATGCGTCGCGACTCACTCATGAACGACAGCATCATAGGATCTAACTGTGCGCTCAAGTCCTGTCTCGATGCTCTTGGTGGTTTTGGCAAATTCATCTTTTGAGCGATCAAATCAAAGTAATCAGCCATTTTTAATTGACTGTCATCACAGGCGTTGATGACGCGCTGAGATTTACCTCTCCACAAAACATAAGTGATCAATCTGGCTAAGTCATCAGCATTGACGTGATTCGTATAGACATCCTCATCAGCATTCAGCACAGGAGTTCCCCTTCCCAATCTTTCGACAGGAAGTCGATCACCGGCATAAATGCCTGGCACCCTCAAAATGTGAGTCTGAACCCCTGACATGCCCCATGCCCTGATTTGCTGCTCGGCAGACACCCTTCTTTGAGCTCTAGCCGTACTTGGATTAAGGGTTTTGGTTTCGTCGATAAGGGCTCCCTGACAATCGCCATAGACGCCTGTGGTGCTGATATAAATCAGTTGCCTGATAAATCCTGCCCCGTGAGATAAAATCGACAGCAAGTTACTTGTACGACGATCTTGAAGGCCTTGAGTAGCTGGCGGGGCCAAATGGATCACTTGGGCAGCCAAGTGAGGTAAACGCCATAGAGTCTCTGGCTGGTCAAGGTTCCCATAGACAGGAATTGCTCCAGCCTGTCTCAATGCCGACATCCTGCTGGATGAAGAAGTCAGAGCAAACACTCGGTACTTTTTCACCAATAGCGGCAGCAAGCGCATACCGACGTCGCCACAACCAACGATAAGAATTCTAGGTTTACCAATACGTTGCATAAACTCAATCGTAATGCTTTAAAAAAGGAATGTCAGTGTCTTACCAAATAACCATTAAAACCAGCGGAAAAACATTTAGTGCCAACGGCGATGAAACTGTTTTAGAAGCCGCCATGCGTCAAGGCATCAATTTACCTTATGGTTGTAAGAATGGTGCTTGCGGCTCTTGCAAAGGCAAGATTGAATCTGGTCAGGTTTCACATGGCCAACACCAAGAAAAGGCTTTGACTCCTGAAGAGGCCTTCAATGGCTGCGCGCTATTTTGCTGCGCCAAGGCAGAATCAGATTTGGTGATTGATGTGAAAGAAGTGCCTTTGAATGGGGATGTCACTGTCAAGAAAATTCCTTGCCGCGTGGCCAGCTTAGAGCAAGCGGCCGATGACGTGGTAATTGTGAAACTTCAATTACCCGCAACTGAGAAATTTCAGTTTTTAGCTGGTCAATACATTGAGTTTTTATTAAAAGACAAACGCCGCGCTTACTCGATTGCAAGCGCCCCGCATGAAGAAGGCCCTTTAGAGCTTCACATCAGGCACATGCCTGGTGGCTCATTCACCGACTTTGTTTTTGGCAAAACTGAGAACGGCACGACCCTCAAAGAAAAAGATATTTTGCGTTTTGAGGGCCCTATGGGCAGCTTCTTCTTGCGCGAAGATTCTGACAAACCAATCATCTTTATTGCCTCAGGCACCGGCTTTGCCCCTATCAGAGGCATCATTGAGCACATGCGCCACTCAGGCATCACTCGTCCAGTGAAGCTTTACTGGGGTGGTCGTCGACCAAAAGATTTTTATCGCGACGCCTTGTGCCAATCATGGGCCAAAGAAATGCCTAATTTCTCATACATTCCAGTTGCTTCAGAGCCTACCCCAGAAGATCAATGGACTGGTCGAACAGGCTTTGTGCATGTGGCAGCCATGGAAGATAATCCAGACATGTCGGCCTACCAAGTGTATGCCTGTGGCGCACCGATTGTGGTTGAATCCGCTAAAAACGATTTCGTTGCAAAATGTCACTTACCGGCTGATGAGTTTTATGCAGACGCATTCACATCTGCTGCTGACTTAGCTAAGAAAAATGCTACAGCTTAAAATTTGATAAAGACTAAATTTTTGATCAACCCTGAAACAGATAAATAAAGACATGACCATCGATACCCATTCAGTGATGTACATCACCAAACGTCCAGACTTGGTTTTCACCGAAGGTCAGGGTTCTTGGTTGCTTGATCAGAACGGTAAAAAATATTTAGACTTTTTACAAGGTTGGGCTGTTAACTGCTTAGGCCACTCTAATCCAGGCATGATTGAAGCGATTGAAAAGCAAGCTAAAAAGGTCATCAACCCAAGTCCTGCTTTTTATAACGAGCCGATGATTGCGCTGTCTAATTTACTGACAGCCAATAGCTGCTTTGATAAAGTATTTTTTGCCAACAGTGGTGCTGAAGCCAACGAAGGTGCTATCAAGCTAGCGCGTAAATGGGGCAAGCTTCACAAAAACAATGCCTTTGAAATCATCACCTTCAATCATGGCTTTCATGGCAGAACATTGGCCACGATGAGTGCTTCTGGCAAAGAAGGCTGGGACACCATGTTTGCCCCTCAAGTTCCTGGTTTTCCCAAAGCAGAACTGAACGATATTGAATCAGTCAAAAAACTGATCAACGATAAAACTGTGGCCATCATGCTTGAACCTGTTCAAGGTGAAGGTGGTGTTATTCCGGCGGATCATCAGTTCATGCGTGATCTTCGTGAAATCACCAAGAAAAATAAAATCTTGTTGATTGTTGATGAAGTTCAAGCTGGCTGCGGACGTACTGGCAAACTATTTGCCCATCAGCTATATAACATCAACCCTGACATCATGACGCTTGGTAAAGGTATTGGTGGTGGCGTGCCGTTGGCTGCACTTCTTGCTACCGATGAGGTTGCTTGCTTTGAACCAGGCGATCAAGGGGGTACTTATAACGGTAACCCATTGATGACTGCAGTTGGGTTCAGTGTGATTTCTCAATTATTGGCACCAGGATTCTTGGATGAAGTGCTTGCCAAAGGTCAGTACTTAAGAGAGCTATTGCTAGACCTGAGCAAAGAACTCGGTCTTGATGGTGAGCGCGGTGAAGGCTTATTGAGAGCTCTCAAATTGAATCGTGACATCGGACCTGAAATCGTTGAGCGCGCTCGCAATCTTGAGCCGATTGGTCTTCTATTGAATTCTCCACGCCCAAATTTAATTCGTTTCATGCCAGCGCTGAATATCAGCCGTGAAGAATTAAAACAAATGGTAGACCTCTTAAGAGGCGTGATCAAATCAATTAAGTAGCAGATCAGGGCAGTACTAAAAGAGTACCAAAGACAGTTTAAAAGCAGCCTAAAGGCCGCATCAAAGACCTTTAGGCAATGGGAATGCTGTCTTCTCAACAATCCCCTCTAAAGGTCTCACACTCTTTGGCCCAAGCTCTTTGATGCGATCAATGATTGATTGAGCCAAGCTCTCTGGTGCAGATGCACCTGCAGTCAATCCAATTCTCTTTTTACCTACAAACCACTCAGGCTTTAACTGACTGGGATGGTCCACCATGTAGGAAACAACTCCCAACTTTTCAGACAATTCTCTCAAGCGATTGGAGTTAGAGCTATTAGGGCTACCAACCACAATCACTAAATCAACTTGTGGAGCCATGAACTTCACAGCATCTTGACGATTTTGAGTGGCGTAGCAAATGTCTTGTTTTTTCGGCTGCTGAATGTGTGGGTACTTTGCTTTTAATGCATCCACAATTTCTTTGGTTTCATCAACCGATAAAGTTGTTTGAGTGACATAAGCAACAGGACTGTTTGCCGGAATCGTCAGGGTTTGAACATCATGAATGTTTTCCACCAGTTGAATGCCTTCCGGTGCCTGGCCTAAGGTGCCCTCAACTTCAGGATGACCACGATGACCAATCATGATGATCGTCATGCCCTCTTTGCGCATTTTTATAACTTCAACGTGCACCTTCGTCACCAAAGGACAAGTCGCATCAAATATCTTCAAGCCACGCTCTTCTGCCTCTTGTCTCACCGCTGGCGAAACACCATGAGCACTGAAGATCAGAGTATTACCCGCCGGAACCTCATGGAGATCATCCACAAAGATGGCGCCGCGTGCTCGCAAATCATTCACCACATAAGCGTTATGAACAATTTCATGACGCACGTAAATAGGCGCCCCAAACTTAGTCAAAGCCTGTTCAACAATCGTGATGGCACGATCAACTCCTGCACAAAAGCCTCTGGGTTGAGCCAGCAAGATTTCGCCGTCATTCACCACTTCAGAAGTTGCTTGAACAGGCGTTGTCATTTAAAGAATCGCAATGATTTCTGCTTCGAACAAAATTGTTTGGCCAGACAAAGGATGGTTGAAGTCAAAAGTTGCAGAGTCACCATCAATTGCCAAAAGGGTTCCAGAGTATGTCGCACCATTAGGTGCATTGAACTCAATCATGTCGCCAGGCAAATACTCTTCTTCAGGAGAAGAGTTTTCACGCAAGGTTGTCAAAGAGATTGTTCTGATCAAATCTGGGTTCTTCTCGCCAAAGGCAGCCTCTGGAGCCATGGTGAAAGTTTTACGCTCACTCAAAAGCATGCCAACCAATGCTTGCTCGAGCGTGGGCGAGAATTGTCCAGTGCCCATCATCAAAGTGGCAGGCTTGTCCTCGAAAGTGTTCATGACGTCTCCACCCTCAGGCAAAGAAATCCTGTAGTTCAAGGTCAAGAACGAATTGGCGGTAACTACGGCTCCGCTAGCCATATTAGATTCAGTCATAGCGACATTTTAACTAGCCCTGAGAAATCTGGCCAAACATCGATTAAAAATTGGCCAAAACAGTCGCAGCCACGAGAAAAACTTCTGTTAAGTGGGCCAAGCTCTATGAACGATGCTGAGCTACTCTCCATCATCCTCAGAACAGGCAACCAAGGAGAAAATTCATTGAATTTATCTCATCGACTCATTCAGGAATTTGGCTCACTCTCATCAATCCTCACCGCCAGCCTGAAAGACTTTGAAGCCTACAAAGGGATTGGTATTTCTAAATGGTCACAACTTCAAGTCATTCATGAGCTGGTGCAACGCAGCTACAAAGAGAAGATCAAACAACAAAGTATTTTGACTTCGACAGATTTAGTCAAAAGCTATTTGATCGGTCTGATTGGCCAAAGGGAGTATGAGGTCTTTGTTTGTCTCTATCTGGATATCCATTTAAGGTTGATTGATGCCCATGAAATCTTCAGAGGATCCATCTCTGAAACAACCGTACATATTCGTGAAATTGCCAAAGAATGTCTCTTGAGAAATGCGAGTAATTTGATCATTGCTCACAATCATCCCAGCGGGAGCTTAAAACCCAGTCAAGAGGACATTGGTTTGACCATTGTTTTGCATGAGGCACTGCAACTTCTTGAGGTCAATCTCTTAGATCACTGCATTGTGACAAAAAGAGGGGCCTCATCTTTTTTAGAGCTTAAGATAATGCCTTTTAAAGGTAGTAAACACTAACTTAAAAGGCCATTTTGAGTGTAACGTAGGTCAAATCAAAGACTTTTTTTGATCCGATTCGGAATGCCCTTGAGTAAATAGTGGAATAGTTTCTCGCCACCTGCTACAATCTCTTTTTTTCGCAATTCAAGGAGTGTGTCATGGCAAAAGTATGCCAAGTCACCGGGAAAAAGCCGATGGTCGGCAATAATGTTTCCCATGCAAACAATAAGACAAAGCGTCGTTTTTTGCCTAATCTGCAAAATCGTCGTTTTTGGGTTGAATCTGAAAACCGTTGGGTAAGCTTACGCATTACCAACGCCGGTCTTCGCATGATCGATAAAGTAGGCATCGACGCTGTATTGGTTGATTTGCGTACTCGCGGTGAAATCTAAGGAGCGGCAAAATGGCTAAAGGTGGACGCGAGAAAATCAAATTAGAATCGACTGCAGGTACTGGTCACTTCTACACAACGACTAAGAACAAACGTACCATGCCTGAGAAGATGGAAATCATGAAGTTTGATCCTAAAGCTCGCAAGCATGTGTCTTACAAAGAAACAAAGATCAAATAAATCTTGGTTTAATCAAATCAACTAGATTTACTTGATCAAATAAAAAACCCGCTCTAGAGCGGGTTTTTTGTTGTCTACTTTTTGTTATCTATTGCTGAATACTAACTAGCCATCTTTCAAACCATCAGGTGGCTATTTAAAGCCACCTGTTCAGCTTTAAACGGTGTATCTGCGTAAGCGCAAGGAGAACTCTTGCAAGCCCGCCATGCCACTTGTTTCAGCTTTATGACACCATTGCTGCAACTGAGCGATCAATTGCTCTTTGGTGACGTGTGAACGCTGCCATAGGCTGGCTAATTCACGGCGCATCTCAACCATTAACTTCACTGACTTATTCGTTGCCATGAGATTCTCAAGGCTTGCAAGCTCAGCTTCTGTTAACTTGGCTTCATCTTTGTACAACCAAAGACGCTGATCACCAAACTGAGCGGCCAGTTCTTTCATGTGGGCAACTTCAGCATCAAATGTTTGACGCAAAGTTTTTGAATAACGCGCCATCACTTCATATCGGTTAGCGATCACTGCTTGCAAAGTTTTTTCTGATGCCTGCTCAAGCTCAGCCAATACTGGCTTAGGTGGCAACTTTTTAACTTTAGCTAAACCAGCCATTTCTAATGCACGGATATAAACCCAACCAATATCAAACTCGTACCATTTGTTAGAAAGCTTCGCGCTGGTTGCGTAGGTGTGATGATTGTTATGCAACTCTTCACCACCAATCAAAATGCCCCAAGGAATTAAATTAGTTGACGCGTCTTCACAATCGTAATTGCGATAGCCCCAGTAGTGGCCCATGCCATTGATGATGCCAGCCGCAGTGATTGGGATCCACAACATTTGAACAGCCCAAACAGTGGCACCAAGTGCTCCAAAAAGAATCACATCAATGATCAACATCAAGGCAACACCTTGCCATTGATATTTTGAATAAAGATTTTTTTCCATCCAGTCATCAGGAGTACCGTGACCAAACTTTTCAATCGTTTCTTTGTTCTTCGCTTCGGCACGATACAACTCCGCGCCTCTGGATAAAACAGTATTGATACCCAAAACTTGAGGACTGTGAGGATCATCAATGCTTTCGCACTTAGCGTGGTGCTTGCGATGAATAGCCGCCCACTCTTTGGTCACCATACCAGTGGTCAACCACAACCAAAAACGGAAGAAATGAGACGGGATGGCGTGTAACTCTAAGGCGCGATGAGCCTGACAACGATGCAAAAAGATTGTCACGCTGGCAATGGTGATGTGAGTCAACAACAGTGTGATCAACAAAATCTGCCACCAAGACCAATTCAGGTAGCCATTTGCAATCCAATTCAACACAAAATCTCTAGTTTGTTCTAACCAAGCCATGCGGCCATCCTCTCAATATGCTTAAGAGTGGTATTTTATCAAGCTTTCAATATATTCACACAGCAAACTTAAAACAGATTTAATCTAAATCATGTTTTTTAGCTAATAAATCGAATTAGTTAGTGAAATTTAGCTACTTTTAGTTAAGTTGCGGCTTTTCGTACCAAAATGGCGCCAAAAAACGCGTCTGTGCCATGAATATGAGGAAATAACTGCCAGTAAGAGCTGTTTTTGCTTGTTCCAATCGGCAAATCACCCATCATTGGAAAGCTGTCTCTTAAGACTTCTTTAGGATCTTTTAGCTCAAATTGAGGGTTGTTGGCCAAAAAGGCCTCAACAACACCTTGATTTTCTTGATAAATCAAGCTGCAGGTCGCATAGACTAAGCGACCGCCTGGCTTTAACAATCTGGCCGCTGAAGTGAGGATAGATAGCTGCTTTTGCGTCAATTCAGCGACGCTTTGCGGGGACTGACGCCATTTAAGATCAGGATTACGGCGCAAAGTACCCAGGCCACTGCAAGGGGCATCCACCAAGACCCTGTCAATCTTGCCAGCCAAACGTTTCACCTTGGCATCATTCTCATTGTCGATCCACACTGGATGAACGTTGGACAGGCCACTCTTGGCTAAACGAGGCTTCAAGTTAGCGAGGCGCTTCTCAGAAACATCAAAAGCGTACAAACGGCCACTGGATTTCATCATGGCGCCTAAAGACAGGGTCTTGCCGCCTGCTCCAGCACAAAAATCCACCACCATCTCGCCACGCTTAGGCTCTAAAAGCATGGCCAGCAATTGACTGCCTTCGTCCTGGACTTCAGCAAAGCCATTTTTAAAAAATTCTTGGGTCTGAAGAGCGGGCTTGCCTTTCAATCGAACGCCATTTGGAGCGTAAGGGGTTGGTTCTGCCGCATAACGGCCGCCAAGGTCGTTTAAAACGCCTAGAAGGTCTTCTCTTTGAGTTTTGATGGTGTTCACGCGCAAATCTAAAGAAGCTGCCTTGAGCATCGCCTCAGCCAATGGCAAACACTCATCTTTAGGAACAGATGATCCCAGGGCATTCCAGATCCACTCGGGCAAATTGACTCGAGTTAAAGGAGCCAGGGTATTTCTTTCGATGGTGCCAAAACGTTGCAACCAATCAATTTCATTGGGGTGCACCACAAATGCCAAGTCAGCCAAGGCGCTTTCTGCACGATTGCCCGAGCCCAAACCACTTTCAATCATCGTGACCAACAATGACAAGAGCGCCAAACGTCTGGCCAAGGGGCCCGCGCCACTCTCAGCAAATTGTGAAATTTCAGTTTTTCTGCGCAAGAATGCAAATGAGGCTTCAGCAATCAATGCCCGGTCTCTATTGCCTAAGCGAGGGTTGGAGCGAAAGTATCTACTCACCACCATATCAGCTGGGTGAGCAAATTTCATCAACTCAGTGATAACGATTCCGAGATGCTCAACGTGTTGCGGGAGTGCTTTTGCCCTTGCTGCAATGGCTTTTTGATCAGTGGTCATTAATTATTTATCCGTAGAGGTGAGCATTTGAAGCTCTGGAGGGCTCACTAAAACTCGATTGTCGCTAATAGTTAAGCGATTATCAATGAACCAGCGCACAGCGCGGGGATAAATAACATGCTCTTGCTTTAAAACTCGCTGAGCTAAAAGGTCTGGGGTGTCACCCGCAAGCACTGGAACACTTGCCTGAATCACCATGGGACCATGGTCTAAGGCCTCTGTCACAAAGTGAACTGTGGCTCCATGCTCTTTCACACCAGCCTCTAATGCCTGCTCATGGGTGTGCAATCCAGGGAACAAAGGCAGCAAAGAGGGATGGATATTTAACAGCCGACCTTCGTAGTGCTTCACAAAACCACCCGTCAAAATCCGCATAAATCCAGCCAAAACCACTAAATCTGGGGAATATGAGTCAATTAACTTGATTAATTCAGCATCAAAACTGGCTCGGTCCTTAAATTGGGCGTGATCCAATACCGCCGCCTCAATACCCTGAGACCTAGCAAAATCAAGGCCTCCAGCATTGGGACGGTTAGAAATAACGGCTGCAATTTTGGCCGGCCAAGCCTCTTTTTGAGCTGCATGAACAATGGCTTCCATGTTGGAGCCGCGACCAGAAATAAGAATAACAATTGAAGTCATGCCCGCCAATATAATTCATACCTTAACGTGAAGGTAATTAGAGGCATCCCTCCCGCAACTGATTGGACCCCCTGCGCCCTGACCATCGGCAATTTTGATGGCGTGCATCGGGGGCATCAGGCCTTGCTAAAAAAATTAGTGGCCAAGGCCAAAGCCCTTCAAGTGCAATCATGTGTGATGACCTTTGAGCCTCACCCAATCGAATACTTTGCACCTGAAAAAGCCCCCGCAAGAATTTTGGGTTTAAGAGACAAATTAGAAGCTTTGGCAGAAATCGGTATTGATCAAGTATTGGTGATTCACTTCAATCAAGCATTTGCCAACTTGAGCCCCGAAGCCTTCGTTAAAGACATCCTGGTTGATGGCTTAAAAGTGAAATCAATTTTGATTGGTGATGACTTTCATTACGGTGCGAAGCGCGCTGGTAATTTTTCTGATTTACAAATCGCGGGTCAACAATTTGGTTTCTCAGTGGAGCGCATGGAAACCTTGGTTGAAGATCAAGAAAGAATTTCAAGCTCTGCCATCAGGCTGGCACTTCAAAATGGGCAGATGGATCGAGCCCAACAATTACTCGGTCGCCCCTACATGTTGAGTGGCCACGTTTTGCATGGCCAAAAGCTGGGTAGAACACTTGGTTTTCCAACCTTGAACTTGGCTGTTGCCAATAGACTCCACAAAAGAAAGCCAGCGGCACAAGGTATTTTTATCGCACAAGTGCACGGCTTAAGCGACAATCCACTACCTGCTGTTGCAAGCCTTGGGCAAAGGCCCACGGTGGATGATTCAGGAAGATATTTGTTAGAAGTTCACATCTTTAATTTTGATAAAAATGTTTATGGAAAATTACTGCGTGTTGAGCTTGTCAAAAAATTAAGAAATGAAGAAAAGTACAACGATTTAGAAACACTCAAAAACGCCATCAATAACGATGCACTAGCAGCAAAAAATTACTTTGAAATAAATGACCATGTCTGATAAAAAAAATTCTTACCCCGTCAACTTACTCGACACGACATTTCCGATGCGTGGCGATTTGCCTAAACGCGAACCGATTTGGGTAAAAGAATGGCAAGAGAAAAAAATCTATCAAAAAATACGTGAAGCCAAAGCCGGTAAGAAAACATTTATTTTGCATGACGGCCCTCCGTA
The DNA here is from genome assembly GCF_002224225.1 of Polynucleobacter cosmopolitanus. Classification (GTDB taxonomy): domain Bacteria; phylum Pseudomonadota; class Gammaproteobacteria; order Burkholderiales; family Burkholderiaceae; genus Polynucleobacter; species Polynucleobacter cosmopolitanus. Next base: position 106,035 of record NZ_NJGG01000001.1, read on the forward strand.
TGCGAACGGCGACATTCACATCGGACATGCTGTTAATAAAATTCTGAAGGACATGATTGTCAAAGCCAAAGGCTTTGCTGGTTATGACGCCAGATACGTTCCTGGTTGGGATTGCCACGGCATGCCAATTGAAATTCAAATTGAAAAGCAATTTGGTAAACATTTACCTACTGCAGAGGTTCAAGAGAAAGCCAGGGCCTATGCAAAAGTTCAAATCGCAAAACAAAAACAAGACTTTGAGCGTTTAGGCGTTCTTGGTGATTGGCAAAACCCATACCTCACGATGGACTTCAAAAATGAAGCCGATGAAATTCGTGCTCTTGGAAAAATCCTTGAAGACGGTTATGTTTATCGCGGCTTAAAGCCAGTGAACTGGTGCTTTGATTGCGGCTCTGCTTTGGCTGAAGCTGAAGTTGAGTATCAAGACAAAGAGGATCTGGCAGTGGATGTTGGCTTTGCATTCCCCAAAGATCAATTACCAGCAATCGCCAAAGCGTTTTCATTGAATCAACTGCCAAAATCAGAGGGCATGGCCGTGATCTGGACCACCACGCCTTGGACCATCCCATCCAACCAAGCGCTGAATGTGCACCCTGAGATTGAGTATGCTTTGGTGAACACAGCAAGAGGTTTGTTGATTCTTGCCAAAGATCGCACCGAAGCTTGTTTAAAAGAATATGAGCTTGAAGGACAAGTGATTGCCACTTGCAAAGGTCAAGCACTGGCAGGCCTAGAGTTTCACCACCCATTGAGCAAAGCACATGAAGGCTTTGATCGTCGCTCACCGATTTACTTGGCCGAATACGTGACGATCGATAGCGGCACTGGCATGGTTCATTGCGCACCCGCTTATGGCGAGGAAGACTTTAAATCTTGCAAAACACATGGTTTGAAAGATCAAGATATTTTGAACCCAGTGATGGGTGACGGTGTTTATGCATCTTGGCTACCTTTGTTTGCAGGACTCACCATTTGGAAAGCCAACCCACAAATTGTTGAAGCACTTCAACAGGCGGGTTCACTTCTAAAGTCAGCAAAACTCAAGCATTTCTACATGCACTGCTGGAGACACAAAACACCTGTTGTGTACCGAGCAACTGCACAATGGTTTGCCAGCATGGATAAAAAAGTTGCCTCAGGTAAGAGTCTGAGAGAAACAGCTTTGGAGGGTATTGAAACCACTGAGTTTTACCCAGCATGGGGCAAACAGCGCTTGCGTAACATGATTGCTAATCGTCCAGATTGGACACTCTCAAGACAGCGTCAATGGGGTGTGCCAATGGCCTTCCTCATTCACAAAGAAAGTGGTGAACTTCATCCGCGCACACCTGAACTATTAGAAATCATTGCTAAGCGTGTTGAAAAAGAAGGTATTGAAGCTTGGCAATCGATTGACATCAAAGAGCTCATCGGTGATGAAGCTGCGATGTATGAAAAGAACAAAGACACTTTGGATGTCTGGTTCGATTCAGGCACCACTCACTGGCACGTGATCCGTGGCTCTCATGCTGCCACATTGGCAGATGCATCCAGGAACAATCCCAATGAGCGTTGGGCTGACTTGTATCTTGAAGGATCAGATCAACACCGTGGCTGGTTCCACTCATCTCTTCTCACAGGCTCGATGCTTGATGGCAAACCACCCTATAAAGCACTATTGACTCACGGCTTCACGGTCGATGGTCAAGGTAGAAAAATGAGTAAGTCCGTGGGCAACGTGATTGCCCCGCAAGAAGTTGCTGACAAAATGGGCGCTGAGATCATTCGTTTGTGGGTAGCTTCTACAGACTATTCAGGTGAAATGACCATTTCTGATGAAATCTTGAAGCGCGTGGTTGAAAGCTATCGCCGCATTCGCAACACATTGAGATTTTTATTGGCCAACCTTTCAGATTTTGATATTGACCAACACCGCATGGATCCAAAGGATTGGTTAGAGCTTGATCGCTACGCACTAGCAGTGACTGAAGAAATGCAAAAAGAATTAACGGCTCACTACGATCGTTATGAATTCCATCCAGCAGTATCTAGATTAATGACCTTCTGCTCAGAAGACATGGGCGGCTTCTACCTAGACATCATCAAAGATCGTTTGTACACATTGACCGCCAATGCTCCAGCTCGTCGCTCTGCTCAAAACGCGCTGTTCCACATCACACAATCATTCTTGCGTTTGAGTGCGCCATTCTTATCATTCACAGCTGAAGAAGTTTGGGGTATTTTTGCTCACAAGACCAAGAGCAAAGACACGATCTTTACTGAAGAGTTTTACCAGCTACCATCAATCAATGATGCCAGCGCTCTGATCGCTAAATGGGATCGCATTCGTGTGATGCGTTCAGACATCACCAAAGCGATTGAATTTGAGCGTGAGGCTGGCAACGTTGGTTCTTCATTGCAAGCTGAACTTCAGATTGAAGCACCTGCCAGTGATGCAGCGCTCTTGAAGTCACTTGGCGACGACTTAAAGTTCATCACCATCACTTCAAGCGTGAACGTGACCGAAAATGCTTCTCTTGAAGAAATCAAAGTAACGGTTAAATCATCAAGCCATCAAAAATGTGGTCGATGCTGGCATTACAGAGAGGATGTTGGGCATGACGCTGAGCACCCTACTTTGTGCGGCCGCTGCACCAGCAACTTATTTGGCGACGGTGAAAAGCGTCACATCGCCTAAAAGTATCCAAGGAGAATTATTTGGCTCGCTCTATCAAATCATCTGGCAACCAACAAAGCTTCTTACTTTGGATGGGAACGGCCGCACTTATTTTGATCCTTGATCAATTGACCAAGGTCATCGCTAAAGGCAATTTGATTGAAGGCATCTCCCAACCAGTGACCAGCTTTCTCAATTGGACCTTGGTTTACAACCCTGGCGCAGCATTTTCATTTTTAGCGCAAGCGGGTGGTTGGCAACGTTGGTTTTTCACTGGCCTTGGCCTGATCGCTGCAGTTGTGATGATTTGGTTGATCAGAAAAAATACCAGTCAAACTCTTTTTTGCCTGGCCATGAGCTTGGTTTTAAGTGGTGCCATCGGCAATGTGATCGATCGCATCTTGTATGGTGCCGTTGTTGATTTTGTTGATCTTCATTACGCTGGCTGGCACTGGCCTGCTTTCAATATTGCAGATAGCGCGATCACCATTGGTGTGATTCTGTTAATCTTAGATGAAATCAAGCGCGTCAACAAATAACTCAAGGTCAATAGCTCATGCAATCACTTCAAGGCAAACATATCCTTCTGACCATGTCAGGTGGTATTGCCGCATTTAAAGTGGCTGAGTTAGCACGCTCTCTCATACAAGAAGGCGCCACAGTGCAAGTCATCATGAGTGAAGCCGCGACCAAATTCATGACGCCGGTGACCATGCAAGCACTCACTGGCAATCACGTCTTCACAGATCAATGGGATGCGCGTATTTCTAACAACATGGCACACATCGAGCTTTCTAGAAAAGCAGATGTCATTGTGGCTGTTCCTGCCAGCGCAGACTTATTGGCAAAGATTTCACATGGTTTAGCGAACGATCTTGTCAGCGCCACTTGTTTGGCCAAAGAGTGCCCTTTGATTGTGGTGCCTGCGATGAACAAGCAAATGTGGGAAAACGCTGCCACCCAAAGAAATATGCAACAACTGCAAGCAGACGGCATCACTGTGCTGGGTCCTACCAGTGGCACCCAAGCGTGTGGTGAAAACGGCATGGGTCGGATGCTTGAAGCTGCCGAGATCTTGGAAGGCATCATCGCTTTTTTTCAAAAAAAAGTATTGGCCGGTAAAAAAGTATTGATCACTGCCGGCCCAACATACGAGGCCATTGATCCTGTTAGAGGCATCACCAATCGAAGCTCTGGCAAGATGGGCTTTGCATTAGCCAAAGCCGCTGTGGAGGCTGGCGCTGAAGTTCAATTGATTGCAGGTCCTTGTCATTTGACAACACCACTTGAATACACCGGAAAAATCAAACGCACCGATGTGATCAGCGCAAAAGATATGCATGCCGCCGTGATGAATCATCTTGATTGCGATGTTTTCTTTGCAGTTGCTGCTGTTGCAGATTGGTCAGTGAAGAATGCATCTGCACAGAAAATTAAAAAATCTGACCAATCTAATCCAGCGTTGGAATTTGAATTAAATCCTGACATTTTGGCTGAAGCTGCCAAGAAAGCATCAGGCAAGAAGCCCTACTGCATTGGATTTGCCGCAGAAACCAATGATTTAGAAAAGCACGCACAAGAAAAGCGCATCAAGAAAAATATACCAATGCTTTTAGGTAATCTTGGTCCAGACACTTTTGGACTTGATGACAACCAATTATTGATTGTTGAAGAAAAAGGCATGACTAAAACCAATAAGCTCAGCAAAATTGCTTTGTCTCGCGAAATCATCCAACTCGTTTCCACAAAAATTTAACCCAATAAGATATGAAAAAACTACAAGTCAAAATTCTTGATGAACGCATGAGAAACAATCTGCCGCAATACGCTACGAGCGGCAGTGCTGGCCTAGACTTAAGAGCATGCTTAGACGAAGCGATTGTCATCGAGCCGGGTCAAACAGTGTTGGTACCAACCGGTTTATCTATTTTCTTGGATGATCCTGGCTACGCTGCTTTGATCTTGCCTAGATCTGGCTTAGGTCACAAGCACGGCATCGTATTGGGCAATCTTGTGGGTTTGATTGACTCAGACTACCAGGGGCAATTGATGGTCAGCACTTGGAATCGCGGTCAAACCGCTTTCAAGCTTGAGCCAATGGAGCGGCTGGCACAGTTAGTGATTGTTCCAGTGGCACAGGTTGAATGGGCTGAAGTCACAGAATTCAGCGCCAGCGACAGAGGCGCAGGCGGATTTGGAAGTACTGGCAGAGCTTAATCAAGAATATTAATTAAGCCCTGCTTTTTCCTTAAATTTCTTGAACCTCACGACCTGCTGAAGCCTTTTTAACGGCAGGTCTAACAGGCGCATCAAAATCAAGAATGATCTTCTCATCGGCATCTACGTCTACAACCACATGACCGCCATGAACCAACTTACCAAATAGCAATTCATCAGCAAGGGCCTTGCGCACCAAGTCTTGAATCAGTCTTTGCATTGGTCTTGCACCCATCAATGGGTCAAAGCCATGCTTGGCCAAATAAGCTCTGAGATTTTCAGTGAAACTTGCGTCCACTTTCTTCTCATGTAACTGCTCTTCAAGTTGCATCAAGAACTTATCAACCACACGCAAGATGATGCTTTCATCCAAAGCCTTGAAGCTCACGATGGCATCTAAACGATTGCGGAATTCTGGCGTGAAGGTGCGTTTAATGTCACCCATTTCATCGCCGGCTTGACGCACAGTCGTGAATCCAATGGTGGACTTCTGCATCGCTTCTGCACCAGCATTGGTGGTCATGATGATGATGACATTTCTGAAGTCTGCTTTACGGCCATTGTTATCAGTCAATGTGCCATGGTCCATCACTTGCAACAGAATATTGAAAATATCTGGGTGAGCTTTTTCAATCTCATCAAGCAATAAGACGCAGTGAGGCTTCTTATTCACCGCCTCAGTCAATAAACCACCCTGATCAAAGCCAACATATCCTGGAGGGGCACCAATCATCCGACTCACCGCATGACGCTCCATGTACTCAGACATGTCAAAACGAATCAGCTCAATGCCCATGATGAAGGCCAATTGCTTGGCTACCTCAGTCTTACCAACACCGGTTGGGCCAGAGAACAAGAAAGAACCGATTGGTTTGTCATCTTTACCCAAGCCAGCTCTCGACATTTTGATGGCTGATGCCAATGCTTCGATGGCAGGCTCTTGACCAAACACAACGCTCTTCAAGTCACGATCCAGAGTTTGCAACTTACTGCGATCGTCCACAGACACTGACTGCGGTGGAATGCGTGCAATCTTTGCCACGATGTCTTCAACTTCTTGGCGACCAATCGTTTTCTTCTGTTTTGATTTTGGTAAAATGCGTTGCGCAGCACCCGCCTCATCGATCACATCGATCGCCTTGTCAGGCAGGTGTCTGTCATTGATATAACGTGCAGACAACTCTGCAGCAGCTGTCAAAGCTGCCTGAGCATATTTAACGCCATGATGCTCTTCGAACTTTGACTTAAGACCGCGCAAAATTTGTACTGTTTGATCAACAGATGGCTCTAAAACATCGACCTTTTGGAAACGTCTTGAAAGCGCCGCATCTTTTTCGAAAATACCGCGGTATTCATTAAAGGTGGTTGCGCCAATACATTTCATTTGCCCACTAGACAAAGCTGGCTTCAATAGATTGCTGGCATCCAACGTGCCACCTGATGCTGCACCAGCGCCAATCAGTGTATGAATTTCATCGATGAACAAAATGGCATCTGGATTGTCTTTCAGGTTCTTTAAAACACCTTTCAGACGTTGCTCAAAGTCACCGCGGTACTTTGTACCAGCTAGCAAAGCGCCCATGTCCAATGAATACACCGTGGCCTTGGCCAAAACCTCTGGCACATCGTTCTGCGTGATTCTCCAAGCCAAGCCTTCAGCAATGGCTGTTTTACCCACACCAGCCTCACCCACCAACAAAGGGTTGTTTTTTCTGCGACGACATAAAACCTGAATCACTCTTTCAACTTCGCCTTCGCGACCGATCAATGGATCGATGCGTCCTTGCTTAGCCAACACGTTCAGATTTTGGGTGTACTGCTCAAGCGGGCTGTCTTTGCCAGCCCCACCAGCATCTTCACCCTCAGTACTAGGTTCACTCGCTTTTGGAGCGTCTACTTGGTCTTTCCTAATGCCATGACTGATGTAGTTAACGATATCAAGGCGCGTCACCCCTTGCTGCTGCAGATAGTAAACAGCGTGAGAATCTTTTTCACCAAAAATAGCTACCAACACGTTGGCGCCTGTCACTTCTTTTTTACCATTAGACGTTGACTGCACGTGCATGATGGCGCGCTGAATCACTCTTTGGAAGCCCAAAGTTGGCTGAGTGTCCACATCATCTGATCCAGGCACGATTGGTGTGTTGTCATTTATGAAGTTTTTTAGATTACTTTTCAGGTCATCAATGTTGACCGCGCAAGCTTTCAATACATCCGCCGCTGTGGCGTTGTCGAGCAAGCCACACAGTAAATGTTCAACCGTTATGAATTCATGTCTTGACGCTCTAGCGTCCACAAATGCCATATGTAAGGTAACTTCTAACTCTTGAGCAATCATGCTTCCTCCATAGTGCACTGCAATGGGTGCCCAGACTCTCGGGCTCTATCTACAACTTGTTGAACTTTGGTTAAAGCGACATCTTTAGTATATACACCACAAACCCCTTTTCCTTCTAGGTGTACTTGTAACATGATGCGAGTGGCGCGTTCTTGATCGTGATGAAAATACTCTTGAATCACCATCACCACAAATTCCATGGGCGTGAAATCATCATTCAATAAAACAACGCGGTACATCTTAGGTGGTTGAACACGCTCAGATTGGCGATCCATCACCGTGGTGTGATCCTCCTGAAAAGCAGGTAAATCTATCGGGTTGGCTGTTTTAGGTTTTCGACTCATATGCCCTATTCTAAACATAAGTTTGAAATTGGGTGGAAGCCCTATTTTTGGTATTTTTTATGAATATAAATTCATATTAAAACCAGTCAGTTATTGAAGATTTAATGGAAGTTTTATTTTGATGAATCTCATTAAAGTATGATGAATGCAATAAATAAATTTTTCAGGATTTTCTTCGCAATGCTGCAAAAAATCATCGTATCCTTTTTTTCGTTCTTGATTCTTGGCTCCTCAGCCAATGCCCAACAAGGCCCCGCGATTGACTTGTATGCGGGTCTGTACAAAATACATGCGGAAGTAGCAAAAACAGAAAAAGCTCGTCAATTAGGCCTCATGCACCGCACCTATATGCCTGCAGATGACGGCATGCTGTTTATTTTTGAGCAAAGCGCCACACATTGCTTTTGGATGAGAAACACAAAAATTCCTTTGGCCATCGCTTTCATTGCAGATGACGGGAAGATTGTGAATATTCTAGAAATGAAAGCAATGACTGAAGATAATCATTGCCCAACAAAACCCGTTCGCTTTGCTTTAGAAATGAACCAAGGCTGGTTCAGCAAGAAAGGGGTTCTTCCTGGGCACACCATCACTGGTCTGCCCAGGAATTAATCGGTTAATTAGTTATTAACCGAAGTGACAAACGTAATGAACTGGCTGTTCAGCGCGGATCACAAAATAACCGCCCGCTTCAACTGCCCATGATTGACCAGCAGCAAACGCTTGCTCTGCGGCACCGTTGATGCTCACATGAGCTGTGCCATCAACCACTTCCATCACTTCTTTGGTTGTTAAGTCAAAGCGCAATGTACTTGGCAAAATCACGCCAACAGACTTGCGCTCGCCACTTGGCAATGTCACTGTGTGAGAAACACATTTACCGTCAAAAAAAACGTTGGCTTTTTTATTAACTGTTACTTGATCGAATTGCATCTCTTACCCTTTAATCTTGTTAGCTATTAAGAACCACGCTTGCGACGTGCATTGGCAGCAATGCGCATGCGCAAGGCATTTAATTTGATGAATCCACCTGCATCGGCTTGGTTGTAAGCACCACCATCATCGTCAAACGTAGCAATGTTTTGATCGAACAATGTGTTGACAGAATCACGTGCAACCACGGTGGCAGAACCTTTGTACAACTTCACTCGCACAAAACCACTCACGCTTTGTTGAGTGTGATCAATCAATGTCTGAATCGCCACACGCTCTGGCGCCCACCAATATCCGTTGTAAATCATGCTGGCATAACGCGGCATCAAATCATCTTTCAAATGAGCCACTTCGCGATCCAAAGTGATGCTCTCGATACCTCTATGAGCCTTCAATAGAATCGTGCCGCCAGGAGTTTCGTAGCAACCACGGCTCTTCATACCAACATAGCGGTTTTCAACAAGGTCTAAACGTCCAATGCCATGCTTGCCGCCGATTTTGTTAAGTTCTGCGAGCATTTCATGGGCCTTGTAACGCTTACCGTTAATGGCCACTGCATCACCACGCTCAAATTCTATATCGAGGTACTCAGGGGCATCAGGAGCCTGCTCTGGTGACACTGTCCAACGCCACATAGATTCTTCAGCTTCAGCCTTAGGATCTTCAAGATGACGGCCCTCGTAACTGATGTGCAATAAGTTGGCATCCATAGAATAGGGTGCGCCACCTTGCTTGTGTTTCATTTCAACTGGAATGCCATGTTGCTCGGCATAGGCCAATAATTTTTCGCGCGACAACAAATCCCATTCGCGCCATGGAGCAATCACTTTGATGGATGGCTCTAATGAATAGTAGCCAAGCTCAAAACGAACTTGATCATTGCCCTTGCCTGTAGCGCCATGCGATACAGAATCAGCACCGGTTTGACGTGCAATTTCAATTTGACGCTTGGCAATCAAAGGGCGGGCAATGGATGTGCCCAATAAATACTCGCCTTCATAAATGGTGTTAGCGCGGAACATTGGAAAAACAAAATCTCTAACAAATTCTTCACGCAAATCATCAATGAAAATATTTTCAGGCTTGATACCAAACTTAAGTGCCTTTGCTCTTGCTGGCTCAAGCTCTTCGCCCTGACCCAAGTCAGCCGTAAAAGTCACGATTTCACATTGGTATGTGTCTTGCAACCATTTCAAAATAACGCTGGTATCTAAGCCACCAGAATAAGCTAGAACAACTTTTTTAATATCTGACATATCTATCTAATTAATTAAAGTTTAAGTAAAAATTACAACTTGCCGCAAAGTAAAAATTCCATCAACGCTTTTTGTACATGCAGGCGATTTTCAGCCTCATCCCAAACAACGCTCTGAGGACCATCAATCACTGAGGCAGAAACTTCTTCGCCCCTGTGGGCAGGCAAACAATGCATGAACAATGCGCCTGAGTTGGCGACGGTCATCAAATCATCATTGACCATCCAACCCTTGAAAGCTTTCAAGCGAATTTGATTTTCAGCTTCATAACCCATGCTGGTCCAAACATCGGTGGTCACCAAATCAGCGCCACGACAAGCATCAATAGGGTTTTCAAAAATCGTTAAATGTTTTTTAGCATTTGGGCTCAACATCTTTTGATCTAGCTGATAGGTTGAAGGAGCAGAAAAGTGCACCTTGAAGTCCAAAATCTCAGCCGCTTGTATCCATGTGTAAGCCATGTTGTTGGCGTCACCCACCCAGGCAACGGTTTTACCCTTGATGCTGTCACGGTGCTCCACATACGTGAAGATGTCAGCCAATACTTGGCAAGGGTGGTATTCATTGGTCAAACCATTGATCACTGGCACACGTGAATGAGCGGCAAACCGCTCAATGATGTCTTGACCAAATGTTCTAATCATGATGATGTCAGTCATGCGTGAGATCACTTGAGCTGCATCCTCAACCGGCTCACCACGACCCAACTGGGTGTCTTTGGTATTCAAAAACACAGCATGGCCACCCAACTGATGGATGCCTGCTTCAAAAGATAATCTGGTGCGCGTGGAGTTTTTTTCAAAAATCATGGCCAAGGTTCGGTCATGAAGTGGGTGCCAGGTTTCGTATCTTTTAAATTTAGCCTTTAAAAAAGCTGATCTTTCTAAAAGATAAGCGTACTCATCCGCACTGAAATCAGTGAACTGTAAATAATGTCTAACAGCAAGATTTGACGCCATAAATTTCAAATACCTGATTAACTCAATAATTGATTCACGATAGTTCTAGACTGCTAAAATAGTCGGGTTTCCCCCAACTAATTATTCATTTATACCGCATACACATCGTGACGACCAAACAATTCTTCATCCAAGGTCTCACGCAGGATGGCAAGCCATTTCGACCCAGTGATTGGGCTGAAAGACTTTGCGGTGTCATGGCTCAATTTCGACCAGAAAATGATCCAGGCGACCCTCGCTTCACATATTCACCTTTTGTTAAACCCGTGATCATTGCAGGCACAAAGTGTGTGGTTGTCGATGAACGCCTAAGGGATATCGAGCCAAAAGCCATGGATTTCGTGAAAAACTTTGCCAAAGATAACAATCTTCCGATTGTTGAGGCCTGCGAAATCCCAATAAAATCAAACAACTAGAAACAAAAAACCCGCTCCGGATAAGGGAACGGGCTTTTTTAAAACTGACCTGAATTAGGCAGTCATGCCCTTAACAGCCGCAGATAAGCGTGATTTTGTACGCGCAGCAGTGTTTTTATGCACTACTTTTTTGTCTGCAATCTTGTCGATAGTTGCCTGTGCAGCTTGGAAAACCTTGGCTGCAGCAGCTTTATCACCAGCATCTACGGCTTTGCGAACAGACTTGATAGCTGTGCGAAGACGTGAACGCAAGCTGGTGTTGTGTTCATTTTGAGAAACTGCCTGGCGGGCACGTTTACGAGCTTGGGCGGTATTTGCCATGTTTATAACCTTTAGGGGTATTGCCAAAAGAAAAAGATTATAACTTATCCTGAGGAAGGCTACCACCCCCGCTAGAAATCTGTAAAACTACGCCTGTGAACTTATTATCTGCCGCCGCCAAAATCAGCAGCTTTACCATGCTCTCCCGCATCACGGGATTGCTCCGAGAAACCCTGATAGCCCGAACCTACGGGGCTTCAGAGTGGACTGACGCCTTCAACGTGGCCTTCCGAATCCCCAATTTATTGAGGCGTTTATTCGCTGAAGGGGCGTTTTCTCAGGCATTTGTGCCAGTTTTAAGCGAAACCAACACCAAAGAGGGCCAGGAAGGCACCTCATTGATGGTCAGTGCGATTGCCACCCTATTATTTTGGGCATTGGTAGCCACAGTTCTTTTAGGCGTGATTGGCGCCCCATGGATCATCTTCTTGGTGGCCTCAGGCTTGCGTGAGACCGGAGCTCATGAAGCCAGTTTGACGTTGACTCGGATCATGTTCCCCTACATTGGTCTCATTTCAATGGTGTCATTGTCTGCTGGCATCTTAAATACTTATAAGAAATTTGCTGTTCCAGCGTTTACTCCAGTTTTATTGAATTTATCCATGATCTTTTCATCATGGTTACTCTCACCCCACTTTGAAACACCCATCTACGCTTTAGGTGTTGGTGTGATCCTAGGGGGTATCACTCAATTAGCGATTCAGATACCTGCACTTAAAAAAATCGGCATGCTCCCTAGCATTGGATTGAGCTTTAGCAAAATTCAAAGTGCCTGGGATCACCCTGGAGCAAAAAAAGTATTGCGCTTGATGTTGCCAGCACTGTTTGGTGTTTCAGTGGCTCAACTCTCACTCATCATCAATACCAATATTGCTTCACACCTTGCCGTAGGAAGTGTGTCTTGGCTTTCATACGCTGATCGCTTGATGGAGTTCCCAACCGCCTTGCTGGGCGTTGCAATTGGTACAGTCTTATTACCAAGTCTCTCAAAAGCCAATGCTCTTGAAGACAAAACACAAATGACTCAGTTAGTTGACTGGGGCCTGAAGTTAACGTTTGTCTTGGCAGCGCCTGCCGCTTTGGCATTATTCATATTCGGTCAACCACTGGCTGCGGTCTTGTATCACTATGGTCAGTTCACGGCAGTCGATGTGACCATGACTCAGCATGCATTGGCTGCGTATGGTGTTGGTTTGATTGGTTTGATTATGATAAAAATTCTGGCACCAGCCTATTACTCAAGACAAGACATCAAAACACCTGTGAAAATTGCCATCACGGTATTGGTGTTAACTCAACTGGCCAATATTGTTTTGGTCCCATGGCTCAATCATGCAGGCCTGGCTCTCTCAATTGGCTTAGGAGCCTGCTTGAATGCCTACTTGTTGTGGCGCGGTCTTCATAAACAAGGTTTGCTGGCAAAAAATGCCGGGTGGCTTAAATTTTTATTCAAGTTGAGCATTGCCTTGGTAGCGATCGGCGTTGTTTTTTACTACGGCGCCCTTCAGCACGACTGGTTAGAATTGAAAAATACGCCATTCATCAGAATTGCTTGGCTAGGTTTATGGTTGGCACTGGCCGGCGGCGTTTATTTGGGTACTCTATGGCTAACAGGTTTCAGGGTTAAAGATTTTTTATACAAAGCAACATAAAACAGATTTTTTAGAACTATGCCAACACAACAACTTGATTACTTTGCTTCATTGGTTTCAGAGGACGATCATTTCCCACTGACAGAATCAGCGATTGCTATTGCTCAACACGCATACCCAGATTTAGTGGTTCAGCATGTGTTTGATGAATTAGACTTATTGGGTGACAAACTCAAGCAACGTGTCACTCATGAAATGGCCGGGATTCAGAAGTTACAAATCTTAAAAAACTTCTTTTATAAAGAGTTGGGGTTTGGGCCTAACCGCAATGACTATTACGACCCAAACAACTCTTACTTGCACAGTGTTTTAGAAACAAGAAGAGGCATTCCGATTTCTTTGGCTTTGGTCTTCATGGAGATTGGGCAACAAATTGGCCTGAACATCAAAGGCGTTTCTTTCCCCAACCATTTCATGGTTCGCCTATCTTTGCCTCAGGGCGAAGTGATCCTTGATCCTTTGACTGGAACCTCTCTGTCCAAAGAAGAACTGCAACAAATGCTCGATCCATATTTGGATGCTCAAGGATATCGTGGCGAGTATCAACTGCCTTTGAGTGCCTTTTTAAGATCGTCGAGCTCACGAGAAATCTTGTCCCGTTTTTTGCGCAACCTAAAAGCCATCTACACACAACAAGAGAGATGGGAAAGACTTTTAGGCGTTCAGCAGCGCTTGGTTATTTTGCTTCCAGATGCATTAGAAGAAATCAGAGACCGCGGGATTGCATTGGCACAACTTGATTACATCAGACCTGCCATTGAAGACATGCAAACGTATTTGGATGGCACAGAAGAAGCCAGTGACCTAGATGAAATTCGAGCACAGATCATTGAGCTTGAAGAACAGCATCGTCACCATTAAACGAATCTGATTGCTTTATGAGAAAAGTCATCGCCGCGCTGCCGGACACGCTGATCAGTCAAATTGCAGCAGGCGAAGTGGTCGAAAGACCAGCCTCAGTGGTGAAGGAAGTTCTTGAGAACGCCATTGACGCCGGCGCTCAAGCCATCACGATTCGATTGGAAGAAGGCGGTTGCCAAAGAATCTCCATTCAAGATGACGGTTCAGGCATTGCCCACACAGAACTTCATCTTGCGATTCAGCGTCACGCCACCAGCAAGATCACTTCACTTGCAGATCTCGAATCAGTCATATCCTTGGGCTTCAGAGGTGAAGCGCTCGCATCAATTGCATCGGTATCAAGATTCAGTATCACCACACGAACCAGCGAAGATGATCATGCTTGGCAAATTCAGGTCAATGGTGGTCAAACCATGGGTGATGCAGTCCCCTCTTCTGGTCCCATCGGCACAACCGTTGACGTTCAAGATTTGTATTTCAACACCCCAGCCAGAAGAAAGTTTTTAAAAAGTAGTGCGACTGAACTCGGCCATTGCCTGGAACTGATTCGCAGAATTGCTTTATCTCGCCCAGACATTGGTTTTGCTATTTGGCACAACGGTAAGGTGATCGAGCGTTGGGCATCATGCAATATTGAACAACGCGTGGACGCGATCCTCGGTCAAGAATTTCAGAGCTCTAAGATTGCCCTTGAACATATCTCAGGCCCTTTAACGGTCAGAGGATTTATCAGTAAACCAACCTCCAGTCGCGCAAGGGCAGATCAACAATACAGCTTTGTTAATGGTCGCTTTGTCAGAGATAAAGTGATTCAGCACGCGATTCGCAGCGCCTATCAAGATGTTCTGCATGGCGATCGCCAACCAATGGTGGTGCTCTCATTAGAGATTGATCCTCAATTGGTCGACGTGAACGTGCACCCAGCCAAAACTGAAGTCAGATTCAGAGAAGGTGGCGCCGTTCATCAGTTCATCTACAAAGCGATCCAACACGCTCTTGGCACTGCCGCTGGTCAATCGACAGACCCATCCACCCAATACACTCCAAGCTATAGCTTTGCTCAAGCATCTGGCGCTGGCTCTACAAGTTATGTGAATTCTGTAAGTTCTTTCAGCAACCAGAACCTACCTTTAAGCCAAAGCAGCAAAAGTGAAATTGATAACTTTTTTATTCAACTGAATAATCGTCCAACTGATCACCTGGCCCCAACCGAAAATAATGACTTGCCCTTGGGTCATGCGCTGGCTCAAATCCATGGCATTTACATCTTGGCTCAAAATAAATTTGGCTTGGTCTTGGTTGATATGCATGCGGCTCACGAAAGAGTCTTGTACGAAAAACTCAAAGAAGATTTGGCATCAGGCATCAAGGTTCAACAACTCTTGGTTCCTGTGGTGATGCACGCCTCAGAATTAGAAGTTGGTAAGGCACAAGAACATCGCACCACACTGAATCAATTAGGCTTTGATGTAGCAACCCTATCACCGACTCAGTTGGCGATCAGAACCATTCCAACACTGTTGCAAAAAGCAGAGCCGATCAGCTTGGTGAGAAACCTTTTAAATGATTTGGATTCAACAGGATCTCAAGCAGTGGTCGACGCCGCTCAACATGAACGCCTAGCAACGCAAGCTTGTCATGCGGCTGTTAGAGCACACCGCACACTGACCCTGACCGAAATGGATGCCCTGCTGCGCCAGATGGAGCAAACCGAAAGAGCTGATCAGTGCAATCACGGACGCCCCACTTGGATACAGTTGAGCATTCAAGATTTGGATAAATTATTTCTGCGTGGCCGTTGATCGTGACACCTGATCAAGCAGTCATCACCATCGTTGGCCCAACGGCCAGTGGCAAAAGTTCACTGGCGATGGCCATCGCCCGGTCAGCAAAATCACTTGGCAAAACCATAGAAATCATCAGCATGGATTCAGCCTTGGTATATCGGGGCATGGACATTGGCACTGCCAAGCCAAGTAAAGCTGAAATGCAAGAAGTGCGTCATCATGGCATCGACATTGCCGAACCAGAAGATCCTTATTCAGCAGCAAAATTTGCGCATGATGCCAAACAATGGCTCAAAGAGATACGCGCAAGAAACAACATCCCATTGATTGTTGGTGGCACGATGTTGTACTGGCGCGCACTTGCACATGGCTTATCCAATATGCCAGCCGCCTCCCCAGAAATCCGCGCAGACATTGAGTCGCGCGCAGCCAAACTTGGTTGGCCAGCGATTCATGATGAACTAAGAGAAGTTGACCCAGAAACTGCTGCACGACTCGAGAAAAATGACACTCAGCGCGTGCAACGAGCCCTTGAAATTTATTTACAAAGTGGTAAGCCGATGTCTGAGTGGCTTCAAGAGCAACCGAAAGACAGTGGCAGAGGAGACGGTGGCGCCAGTGTTAGCAATGATGGCAGCCTCGATCACAATACCCCCATCAATCTTCGTTTAATTTCAATTGAACCAAGCGATCGCTCAGTACTTCATGACCGCATTGCAAAGCGCTTTGAAATCATGATGACCGCAGGTTTTTTAGATGAAATGAAAGTTCTTCATCAAAATCCCCATTTACATCCAGACTTACCATCCATGAGAGCCGTGGGATATCGTCAAGCTTGGGATTATTTGGATGGCAATCTCACTTTTCAAGAATTTCAAGATCAGGCGATTGCTGCCACAAGACAATTGGCCAAGCGCCAATTAACTTGGTTGAGAGGCATGCAAACAAAAGAAGTGGTTGACTCTTTAGACAGCAGTCAAATGAAGAAATGTGAGCAAGATGTACTTGCTCACTATCAAATGATTTAATTCAAATAATCTAAATCTTGAATTAGATAACGATGGTTTGATGTGCGCCAGCAGGTCTTTCAACGATCTCACCTAATTCATAGACCGTCTCACCTGTTGATTCAAGTTGCGCTTTGGCAGCTTTTGCATCTGAGGCACTCAAAATCACCACCATGCCAACACCGCAGTTGAACACGCGGTGCATCTCAGCGTCTTCAACGCCGCCATTCTTTTGCAACCATTGGAACAGTTGCGGCAACTGCCATGCATCACGGTGCAAAACAGCTTGGGTGTTTTCAGGCAACACGCGCGGCACGTTTTCAACCAAACCACCGCCAGTGATGTGAGCCATGCCCTTCACTTTGATTTTTGCAATCAAAGCTAACATTGATTTAACGTAAATACGGGTTGGCGCCATCACAACATCTGTCATGCTTTGACCATGGAAATCATCATTGGCTTTTGCACCAGCACGATCAATGATTTTTCTGATCAAAGAATAGCCATTGGAGTGAGCACCACTTGATGCCAAACCTAAAATAACATCGCCTGCTTGAATACTTCTGCCATCAATCATGGCTGACTTCTCAACCGCACCGACAGCAAAGCCCGCTAAGTCATATTCACCCTCTGGGTACATGCCAGGCATTTCTGCTGTTTCACCACCAATCAGTGCGCAACCAGCCAATTCGCAACCTTGAGCAATACCACCCACCACTGTTGCAGCTGTATCAACAGACAACTTACCGCAAGCAAAGTAATCTAAGAAAAATAGTGGCTCGGCGCCCTGTACCAAAATATCATTCACGCTCATGGCCACCAAATCTTGGCCAACTGTGTCATGACGGTTCCAGTCGAAAGCGAGTTTTAACTTTGTGCCAACTCCGTCGGTGCCAGATACCAAGACTGGCTCTTTATAGCGCTTAGGCACCTCAAAAAGAGCTCCGAAGCCACCAATGCCCGCCAAAACACCTTCGCGCATGGTTTTCTTTGCCATCGGCTTAATACGCTCAACCAGTGCGTCACCGGCCTCCATATCAACACCCGCATCGCGGTAAGAAAGACCTTGAGATTTAGAAGAATTTTGATCAGACATGGCTATAAATGTATTTGAATCAGTAGAATCTTAGAATTCTAGTGGATACGCTAAACCTATGGCTTCTTTATTAACAACTTTCTTGGCTGCATTTATCTTGGCTTACGTCTTAAGGCCTTTGTACAAGAGCCTTGTAGGCTTGGGAGCCCATAAAACCGTTTCAGCATTTTTGACCGTTTTAATCGGGTTTTTAGGTGTTTTTGGCTTGATGGTGCTTTTTTTAAGTGTTTTACAAAAAGAATTGCCTGCCTTAAGACAGCAATTACCCACCTGGCTTGAACAAATTCATAAACTCACCCAACCTTGGCTGGACAGTCTGGCACTTGGCTTTGATTTGGAAAAAATCCAAGAGACGATTCAAACCAAAGTCAGCGCTCACCTATCAAACAATGCCGACACATTGATCAGCCATGGTTTATCAACAGTTTTAAATTCTGGACAAACCATCATTGGCAGCATCGTTGGTCTTGTCTTGATTATTTTTGTGGTTTTTTACTTGATCATTCAGTGGGAAGATTTTTTCAAAAAGATGAGCCCGATGATTCCTCCGAGATGGCTTGGTCAAACCAAACAAATTTTGGTAGAGATTGACGAGCTCTTATCTCAATACCTAAGAGGTCAACTCTTGGTGATTGCAGTACTGTCTGTTTACTACTCAATGGGTCTTTACTTCTTAGGTGTGACTGGTGCAATTGCACTGGGCCTCTTCACAGGTCTTGCCATCTTCATCCCTTATATCGGTTACGGTGTCGCACTGATCTTGGCACTACTATCGGCTCTATTGCAGGCTGAGACAGGGGTCAGCATTTTGGCCGTGCTCGCGCTTTATATCGTTGGTCAAACGATTGAAAGCTTCTTCCTCACACCTAAATTGGTGGGTGAGAAAATTGGTTTACATCCAGTCTTGGTGGTGTTTGCATTGATTCTTTTTGGTGGCTGGTTTGGCTTCTTCGGAATTCTCTTGGCCCTTCCAATGAGTGCCATCGTGCTGGTTTTAGGACGTCACTTGATGATCTTCTATAAAAACTCATCTTGGTACAGAGGTCAGTCTTAGTGTCTCAATCGCCGTCACTGCCTCGCCAAATAGCGCTTGATCTTGGTCACACACCCAAGCCAACGCTAGATAACTTCATTGCCACCGGCAATGAAAATTTAATCGCCGTTTTAAAAGATATTCAAGGTAAATGGCAGCAAGCCCCCTCAGAGAAAAATGCATTAAGCACTGATTCAAAGATGATTCATTTGTGGGGCGCTAGTGGCTCTGGTCGTACCCACCTCTTATCAGCCCTTCAATTACAAGCTTCTGAGTTGGGCATTCGTGCTTATTTGCTCAACCACGACAGCAGCATGGATGAATGGCGCGCCTGCGCAGATATGTTAGTTGAACACAATCAAGCACCAGGTTTACTGTGTGTTGACGATATTGACCATCTGAGTGAATTTGCTCAAGGCGCCTTATTCAGACTTCACAACTTGATTCGCGAAGCCAGTCATCAACACCTGATCACGACCAGTCTTGCGCCATCTTCGAATTTACACATACGAGAAGATTTAAAAACTCGCTTGGTCTGGGGTTTGGTGTTTCAGATGCACGCCTTGTCTGATTCTGAAAAATTACAAGCACTTCAGCAAGCCGCCACTGAACGAGGTTTACAAATCTCCAGTGAAGTTGCTCCTTGGCTCTTGAAGCACTTTCACCGCGACATGCCAAGCCTGATGTCCTTGCTTGAAGCTCTGGATAATTACTCTCTTGAAACCAAAAGAGCCATCACTCTGCCATTATTGAAAGAAATGCTTGCTCAAAAAAATTGAGCATAATGTGACATAGATGACACAAATTGCCTTATTTGACTTAGACCACACCTTATTGCCCATTGACAGTGATCATGAATGGGGGAGATTTTTAGCCAAAATTGGGGTGGTTGACTCTGATTATTACGCTTTGCAAAACGAACGCTTTTACGCTGACTACAAAGCTGGTCGCCTAGATATCTATGCTTTTCTTGAGTTTGCTCTAAAGCCCTTATCAGAACACTCAAGAGCCCAGTTAAATGAATGGCATCTTCAATTCATGAAAGAAGTGATTCAACCTCAACTTAAACCAAGTGCTTTTGATTTGGTGAAACGTCATCAAGATGCAGGCGACTTGTGTTGCGTTGTCACTGCCACCAATAGCTTTGTGACAAGACCCATTGTTGCTGCATTTCAGATTGATCACTTGATTGCCACTGAACCCGAGGTGATTGGCGATCCCATGACTGGCAACTTTTCAGGCAAGGTCTTAGGTCTCCCTAACTTTAAAGAAGGTAAAGTCACTCGCTTAGAAGCATGGCTCAAAGATCAAGGGCTATCTTTAAGCGCTGTGCAGGGCAGTTACTTTTACTCAGACTCCATCAATGATTTACCCCTACTTGAAAAAGCATCTCACCCAGTGGCAACCAATCCGGACGCCAGACTGCGTGAGCATGCAGTAAAAAATCAGTGGCCTATTTTGGAATTATTTGCATGATTCGTCGGTTCATCAATAAACTTCTAAAAAAGCCAACGGGGCAAAAGAAGCTGATCCATGGTCATGCGCTGATGGCGCAAAAAATCAATAAGCGCACTCATCGAATCAATCCTGAGTTACTTTCAAAGAATGCTGTCAAAGTAACCCATGTCCTTCAAGACGCTGGTTATGACGCTTACATCGTGGGTGGAGCGGTGCGTGACTTGCTCCTAGGTATTGCACCCAAAGATTTTGATGTGGCGACCAACGCCACCCCTGATCAAGTTCAAAAACTATTCCGTCGTTCAAGATTGATTGGTCGACGATTCCAGATTGTGCACGTTACCTTCTACGGCAAAGAGCGCCCTGAGATCATTGAAGTTTCTACGTTCAGAGCGCATGCTCAAGCTGATCAAGCCGATGTGGCTGCCAGCGGCAGAATTCTTCGAGACAACGTTTGGGGCGATCAAGCAGAAGATGCCACACGCAGAGATTTTTCCATCAATGCGATGTACTACGATCCGCAAACTGAAGTCGTGTTGGATTATCACGACGGCATGAAAGACTTAAACGCCAAAATTATCAGAATGATTGGCGAACCAACTCAGCGATACCGTGAAGACCCTGTTCGCATGCTAAGAGCCATTCGATTCGCTGCCAAAACTGGCTTTGTGATTGAAAAAGAAACTCTTGCCCCCATCGAGCAATTGGGCGATTTAATTCAGGACGTGCCAAGCTCACGACTATTTGATGAGATTCTTAAATTACTCATGTCCGGTCACGCCTGGGCTTCGATTGAAGGATTAGAAAAAGTCGGTTTACATCACAAAATACTGCCCCTCATTGAGGTCATTTTGAGTGACGAAGATAGAACTGCCTTTGTTAAGAAGTCTCTAGAAAACACTGATGAAAGAATCAAATCTGGCAAACCAGTGTCTGCAGGTTTCTTGTTCGCCACACTTCTTTGGCATGACGTACAAGAAGCATGGATCAATTTTGAAAACACTTCCATGCCAGCGGTTCCAGCATTACATGCTGCCATCGATCAGGTCTTTGAACGTCAAAAAGAATTCTTGGGCATGCAAAGAAGACACGAAGCTGACATGCGAGAAATTTGGACCATGCAACCCCGCTTAGAAAAGCGTGTGGGTCGATACCCTTATCGCCTGGTTGAAAGTCCAAAATTCAAAGCCGCTTACGATTTCTTATTGCTGCGCTGTCAAACCAATGAAATTGATGCTGAAATCGGCCAATGGTGGACTGACTTTTGGCAAGGCGACGATTTCTTAAGGGCAGATTTGATGCTACAGGTTAAAAATACCCCTGAAGCGGCCGGAACGTCATCGGCTCCTAAAAAAAGACGTCGCAGAACCCGCTCAAAAGCCGCAAAACCAGCAGTCGAGCAAACTAATTAAAAAAACGATAAAGTACAGCTATATTGAAAAGGGAGTTCCAATGGCATTGGCCTTCATTGGTCTTGGTGGCAACATTGGTGATACGCAGCAATTCATCAAAGACGCCATTGTTTGTTTAGCTCAACATCCTGAGCTACGGATACTCACGCGCAGCTGCATGTATCAGAGCGCCCCTGTTGGTGCCGAAGGTCCTGATTTCATCAACGCAGTCATTTCAATTGAAACTCAACTAACTCCTGATGATCTTTTGTCTATCTGTCAAAGCATTGAAAATACTTTTGGTAGAGAGCGTCCTTATATCAATGCCCCACGCACACTTGATTTAGATGTTTTGGCTTACGATGATTTAGCGATCCAAAACGAAAGATTAACGATTCCACACCCGCGCATGATCGAACGATCATTCGTTCTTTTTCCCCTTTTAGAAATTGCTCCGGATATTGACTTGCCCGGATTTGGTAAATTAACGAAATACATACCAAATGTTGAGCATCAAAGAATTAACAGGATGCAAGGGTGCAATTGCCCTACTCAGCATATTTAAAAGGCAAGATACACATGAGTTATTTACAAGAATCAGCCACCACGCGTGGACTTGTGACCATTTCCAAACTTCAAGAAATGCGTCAAGCAGGTGAAAAAATCGCTGTTTTAACTGCTTACGATGCAAGCTTTACAGCTCTCATGGATCAAGCTGGTATTGATGTGATTTTAATTGGCGACTCTTTGGGCAACGTTGTTCAAGGTGAATCCAGCACCATCCCAGTGACACTTGAGCACATGGTCTATCACACCAGTTGCGTCGCCAAAGGACAAGAATCTGCTTTCTTGATTGCTGACATGCCTTTTGGATCATATTCAACACCTGAACAAGCCATGCTCAACGCGGCAGAGCTGATGAGAGCTGGTGCTCACATGGTCAAATTAGAAGGTGGGGCTTGGCTTGCCCAAACCGTGAAGTTTTTAGTGGAGAGAAGTGTTCCAGTTTCAGCTCACTTGGGCTTACTTC
The DNA here is from genome assembly GCF_002224225.1 of Polynucleobacter cosmopolitanus. GTDB lineage: Bacteria > Pseudomonadota > Gammaproteobacteria > Burkholderiales > Burkholderiaceae > Polynucleobacter > Polynucleobacter cosmopolitanus. The sequence continues at coordinate 128,790 of NZ_NJGG01000001.1, forward strand.
CTCAGTCAGTTCACACCATCGGCGGCTTCAAAGTACAAGGCAAATCGACAGAATCAGCGCAGATGTTGATCAATGATGCCAAAGCACTGCAAGAGGCAGGAGCCCAACTGTTAGTTTTAGAGGCCATTCCATCAGAGCTTGGTAAAAAAGTGACGGACGCAATTCAAATTCCAACCATTGGCATCGGTGCTGGACCTGATTGCTCTGGTCAAGTGCTGGTGATGCATGACATGTTGGGTGCATTTCCAGGAAGAAGTCCTAAATTTGTTAAAAACTTCTTATCTGGACAAAGCTCAATAGAGGCTGCATTCAAATCCTACATCCAAGAAGTCAAAACCGGGAAATTTCCCGGTCCTGAGCACTGCTTTAAATCTACTTAATTAAAGAAGTCTTTCACGCGATCCACCCAGCCCTTTTGTTGAGGATTGTGTTTGGCACCGCCTGATTTCAAACTTTCATCTAATTTCTTCAAGATATCTTTTTGCTCTTGATTGAGCTTCACCGGTGTTTCTACTTGAACATGGATGTACAAGTCACCGGGTAAAGATGTTCTCAAGCTCTTGATGCCTTTTGATCTCAATCTAAATGTCTTACCGCTCTGAGTTCCTTCTGGAACATCGAAGCTGGCTTTGCCAGACAGCGTTGGGACTTGGATCTCACCACCCAAAGCTGCATCAATGAATGAAATCGGCATTTGACAATGCAAGTCATCGCCATCACGCTCGAACACTGGGTGTTCTTTGATATGAACTTCAACATACAAATCACCGCTTGGGCCACCATTCACGCCAGGCTCACCATTGCCAGTCGAACGAATTCTCATACCATCATCAATACCCGCAGGGATTTTGACTTCGAGTGTTTTTTGAGATTTTGTTTTACCTGCGCCATGACATTTTTTACATGGCTTAGGAATGTGTTTCCCCGATCCATTGCATCGCGGGCAAGTTTGCTCCATAGAAAAAAAGCCTTGAGAAACTCTGACTTGGCCAGCGCCATGACAAGTTCCACATGTTTCAACTTTTGTTCCTGGCTCAGCACCCTCTCCACCGCAATGTTCGCAGTTAGACCAACTTGGGACTCTGATCTGCGTCTCGTGACCATGAGCAGCTTCTTCAAGCGAGATTTCCATGCTGTAGCGAAGATCGGCACCACGATAGACCTGAGGTCCACCACGGCCACCGCGACCACCCGCAGCGCCACCACCGAAGATATCTCCGAAGATGTCGCCAAAGGCATCTGAAAAGCCGCCAAAACCTTGGCCACCGCCCATGCCGCCCATATTAGGATCGACACCAGCATGACCATATTGATCATAGGCAGCGCGCTTCTGAGGATCAGATAGCATCTCATAAGCCTCTTTGGCTTCTTTGAATTTATCCTCAGCCTCTTTGCTATCAGGATTACGGTCTGGGTGATACTTCATTGCCAACTTACGATAAGATTTTTTGATCTCTTCGTCAGTGGCATTCCGAGCTACCCCCAGAATGTCATAAAAATCGCGCTTGTTAGCCAAAACTATTCCTTACTTCTTGTCGTTTACTTCCTTGAATTCTGCATCAACGACATTGTCGTCTTTAGGTTTAGCATTATCACCGCCAGCTTGAGCTGCTTGGTTTTTTTCAGCCATGGCAGCATACACTTTTTCACCTAACTTCTGACTAACCTTGCCCAACTCTTCAGTTTTGGCAGCAATGGCATCTTTGTCAGTGCCTTTAGCTGCTTCTTCCAAGTCTTTCATGGCCGCTTCAATTTTTTCTTTTTCACCAGCCTCTAAAGAAGCGCCATGCTCTTCAAGGGCCTTCTTGGTTGAATGAACCAAAGCTTCGGCTGTATTTTTTGTATCCACCAATTCACGCAACTTCTTATCTTCTTCTGCGTTCTCTTCCGCATCTTTCACCATGCGTTGGATTTCCTCTTCAGACAAACCAGAATTGGCCTTGATGGTGATTTTGTTTTCTTTACCAGTTGCTTTGTCTTTGGCGCCCACGTGCAAAATACCGTTAGCATCAATGTCAAAAGACACTTCAATCTGTGGCGTGCCACGTGATGCTGGAGCAATACCTTCTAGGTTGAACTCACCCAAGACTTTGTTCGCAGAAGCCATCTCGCGCTCACCTTGGAAAACCTTGATGGTCACCGCAGGTTGATTATCTTCTGCAGTTGAGAACACTTGAGCATGCTTGGTTGGGATGGTGGTATTTTTTGTGATCATCTTTGTCATCACGCCACCCAAAGTTTCGATACCCAATGACAAAGGTGTTACATCCAATAACAACACATCGGTACGATCGCCTGATAAAACCGCTCCCTGAATCGCAGCGCCGACAGCAACAGCTTCGTCTGGGTTCACATCTTTGCGTGGCTCTTGACCGAAAAATTCTTTTACTTTCTCCTGAACCTTAGGCATACGGGTCATACCGCCTACCAAGATCACATCATGAATATCACCCACAGCAACGCCAGCATCTTTGATGGCTGTGCGGCAAGGATCAATCGTGCGTGCGATCAAGTCATCCACCAAAGACTCTAATTTGGCACGAGTCATTTTGATGTTTAAATGCTTAGGACCTGATGCATCAGCGGTGATGTATGGCAAGTTAATGTCTGATTGAGCGCTTGATGACAATTCGATTTTTGCTTTTTCAGCAGCTTCTTTCAAACGCTGCAAAGCCAATACGTCTTTTGAAAGATCCACGCCTTGTTCTTTTTTGAACTCATCAATGATGTAATCAATGATGCGCTGGTCAAAGTCTTCACCACCTAAGAATGTGTCACCGTTGGTTGACAACACTTCAAATTGCTTTTCACCATCGACATCAGCAATCTCAATGATTGATACGTCAAACGTACCACCACCCAAGTCATAAACAGCAATCTTGCGATCGCCTTTTTCTTGCTTGTCCAAACCAAAGGCAAGTGCTGCTGCAGTTGGCTCGTTGATGATGCGCTTAACATCTAAGCCAGCAATACGGCCAGCATCTTTGGTTGCTTGACGTTGGCTGTCGTTGAAATACGCAGGCACAGTGATCACAGCTTCAGTGACTTCCTCACCCAAGTAATCTTCAGCAGTCTTCTTCATTTTGCGAAGAACTTCAGCAGAAATTTGTGGAGGGGCCATTTTTTTACCACGCACCTCAACCCATGCATCGCCGTTATCAGCTTTTGCAATCGTGTAAGGCATCAAATTGATGTCTTTTTGAACTTCTTTCTCTTCAAACTTGCGGCCAATCAAACGCTTCACCGCGTATAGCGTGTTACGTGGATTCGTCACAGATTGGCGTTTAGCAGGAGCACCCACCAAGATTTCACCGTCTTCCATATAAGCAATGATGGAAGGGGTTGTGCGCGCACCTTCTGCGTTCTCAATCACTTTAGGGGTATTACCCTCCAAAATTGAAACGCACGAATTGGTTGTTCCTAAGTCAATACCGATGATCTTTGCCATGCTTAACTCCTAAAAATTGTTTTATGTATGTAATTTGGGGATGAATGATGTGATTTCAAGGCCTGGTTTACTTGTGCTTACTTGGGCTGACTAACGGTCACCAAAGCAGGCCTTAAAACGCGGTCTTCGATCAAATAGCCTTTTTGCAAGACAGTCACAACAGTATTGGCCTCTTGTTCATGAGGAACCATTGCGATGGCTTGATGGCGATGAGGATCGAATTTCTCGCCAACTGGGTTGATTTCTAGAACCCTGCCTTTTTCCAAAGCAGAAACCAATTGCTTGAGCGTTAACTCGATGCCCTCTTTCATCTTGGCAGAGTCTGCGCCACTGTCTGTTAAGGCAGCGTTCAAGCTATCCAAAACAGGCAATAAATTCTCAGCAAACCCTTCAATGGCAAATTTATGGGCTTTGGCCACATCTTCCATAGAACGTCTGCGGGCATTTTCTACTTCAGCCTTGGCACGTAAAAATTGGTCTTGAAACTCTTTGATTTGAGCCTCTAAGGCCAAAATGATTTCTTCCGGCGTCAAAGGGACATTGGATGGATCTGATGCTTCGGCAGCCTGATTCAACTCATTGATTTCATGAGTATTTTCTTGTGCAGACGAAGGTATTTCTTGGTTTTTATCTTGGCTCATAAGTCATTTATTCGTGTAATAAATGACCATATAGGGCCTAAAAATGAAATTTCAAGGCCCTATCTTCACTTTATCTTTGATTTATCTTTATTTTTTATCAGCCAATGCCGCCGCTCTTTGCATGCTCAAAGCCAAGGCTTGTTCTGACTCTGGCACCTGCGGCCAACCACCTAAGTGATCATTCGCTATTTCTGCCAAACCAGAAATCCATGCTGGACTGTTATTCAAGCAAGCAATGTAGTGATACTCACCACCACCGGCTGTCAAAAATTCATCACGAACTTCCATGGCAATCTCTTCCAATGTTTCCAAACAATCAGCAGGGAAACCTGGGCAGAAAATATCCAAGCGACGAGTTTTTTGATGACCCAATGATTCAACCGTTGGAGCTGTGTATGGCTTTAGCCACTCAGCCTTACCAAAACGTGATTGGAAAGTCACCATCGCCTGCTCAGCATTCAAACCCAATGCCTCGCGGAGTAAACGTCCTGTTTTGTGACATTCGCAGTGATAAGGATCACCCTTATCTAAAGTTCTCTTGGGCACACCATGGAATGAAAATAATAATTTATCGCCAGCGGCAAAGTCAGGGCGACCATGACTTTGCCAATACCATTCAACTTGCTCTTTGAGCGCGTTGATATAGCTTGGGTGATCGTGATAGTGCTTGATCAATCGAAGCTCTGGCTGATTACGCCAGCCACTCACGATTCTAAAAACTTCATCAAAGGTTGATGCTGTGGTGGTTGCCGAATACTGTGGGTAAAGAGGCAAAATCAATAATCTTTCCATGCCTTTCGCTTCAAGTTTCTTCAAAACTGACTCCATGCTTGGATTGCCATAGCGCATCGCAATATCCACCAAGACATCTTTGCCTTGAGCAATGAACTTCTGCTCTAAGGCTTTGGCCGTATTTTTTGAGTGCACCAATAATGGCGCCCCACCATCAGGACCAGGCATCCAAACACTGGCATATTTTTTTGCTGAAGCACCTGAACGAATCGGCAAAATAATCAGGTTCAGAATGCACCACCAAATAACTTTAGGTATTTCAACCACGCGTGGGTCAGATAAAAATTGTTTGAGATACGGTTTCACAGCTGCAGCAGTAGGAGCATCTGGCGTACCTAAGTTAATCAACAAAACTGCTGTGCGTTGCGCTTGGCGACTAATGGCCATAAAACTTCCTCACTTATTAAAAATGCCGCTACTCAAAGCGCTTGATAGTAATTTTGACGTGATATCAACAATCGGTATCACCCTCTCATAGGCCATACGGGTTGGGCCAATCACTCCCAAGGTACCAACAATCCTGCCATCCACACTGTACGGTGCTGTGATCACTGCCATGTCTTCCATGGGCACCAACTCACTTTCACCACCAATGAATACTTGAACACCTTCAGCTCGAGAAGACACATCCAATAACTGAAGCAATTCAGTTTTCTCTTCAAACATGCCAAACAACTGCTTCAACTTGACCATGTCAGAAGAAAGATCACCAACGTTCAACAAACGTCTCTCGCCAGAGATGATCATGTTTGAATCAGGCTTGGCATTTTCTGCGCCCACTTTTAAAGCAGCTTCCATCAAAGATGAGATGCCTGAGCGGATACCCTCTAACTCTTGACGCAATTTCTCTTTAACCGCAAAAAAACTCAGCCCCGCAAATTGACTGTTCAAATAATTACTGGCCTCAATCAATTCTGAAGGGCCGTAATCTCGCTCAGTCAGAATGATTCTGTTTTGAACGTCACCCTCAGGCGTCACCAGAATTAAAAGCACGCGCTTCTCTGACAATCTCAAGAACTCTACTTGCTTGAAAACTTCTGAACGCCTTGGGGTCATGACCACCCCAGCAAAATTAGATAAATTTGATAAAACTTGGGCCGCTGCCGCCACCACTCTTTGTGGAGCATCTGCCTGAATAGCATCTTGCGCTTCATGAGCCATGATTTCTTCAACTGGCTTCACGGTGAGCATCGTATCGACAAAGAGTCGATAACCCTTAGGCGTTGGGATGCGACCGGCAGAGGTGTGCGGACTGGCCACAAAACCCATCTCCTCTAAATCAGCCATGACATTGCGAATCGTCGCAGCCGATAGATCCAAACCTGAAAATTTAGACAAAGCGCGAGAGCCAACGGGCTGGCCGTCGGCGATATAGTGCTCAATCAGGGTTTTTAGTAGGCTTTTTGAACGGTCATCCATCATTTATCAATTGTAGGGCTATTGGGGCTATGGTTTAATCATCAACATGTCAAATCTTAAGACAAAAAGCGCTCAGAGACATTTTAAAAAAATCGCCTTGGTAGGCAAATACCAGGCAGATGGCTTTGCGCACATGCTTTTGAACCTCGCCAACATCCTTAAAAACTTGGGATGCGAGGTCTTTTTAGAGGCAGAAACAGCCCAAAACACAACGATTACTCAAATTTCGAGTGTTGCTGCCAAAGACTTTCAATCGAATATTGACTTGGTGATTGTTCTGGGTGGTGATGGCACCATGCTTGGCATCGCAAGACAAATTGCAGGTCAAGACGTTCCTTTGATAGGTATCAATATGGGAACGCTTGGTTACATGACTGACATTCCTCTTCAAGATGTTGAATTGGTTTTAACTGAAATGCTCAAAGGTCACTATGAGTCTGACAATCGTTATCTGCTTGAAGCAGAGGTTTACAGAAATGATCAGATCATTGGTACGGGTTCAGCCTTGAATGATGTTGTTGTGAATCGTTCTGGTATCTCGGGCATGCTTGAGCTCACTGTTCGCGTGAACGGTCAGTTCATGTACAACCAACGGTCGGATGGTTTGATTGTGGCGACACCAACTGGTTCAACTGCCTATGCAATGTCTGCAGGCGGTCCGATCCTTCATCCTTCAGTTGCAGGGGTGGTGTTGGCGCCGATTGCGCCTCATGCCCTATCCAATCGCCCCATTGTTTTGCCCAGCGATTCATTGATTGAGATTGAATTGGTTGGCGGCAAAGATGTCAGCGTTAACTTTGACATGCAATCGCTGACCCGACTTCAAGTGGGCGATCAGATTAAAATCAAACAATCTCAAAAAACAATCACGCTGCTTCATCCAATTGATCACAGCGATTACAGAGCTCTTCGACAGAAGCTGCACTGGAACGAACACCCCTCTTCTTTCTAACCATGTTACGTAGCTTATATATTCGCGACTTTGTGATTGTCGATGAACTAGACATCGACTTGGAAAGTGGCTTCACAGTTTTAACTGGCGAGACTGGCGCAGGTAAATCTATATTGCTCGACGCCCTTTCGCTGGCAATGGGTGAGAGAGCAGACCCAAGCCAAATCAGAGAAGGAAAAAATCGTGCGGAGATATCTGCCATTTTTTCTTTGAATGATCCTCTTAAAAAAACCATTTCTTCATGGCTAGAGTCACAAGAATTTTCTGCCGAAGACGATGGCGCAACCATCATTCTCAAAAGAGTGATTGATACCACAGGGCGCAGCAAGGCTTTTATCAATGGTGGCACAGCCACCCTGAGTCAACTCAAAGAACTCTCAAGCTTCTTGGTTGACATCCATGGACAGCACGCACATCAATTACTCCTTAAGTCTGGCGCCCAAAGAGATCTTTTAGACAACCAAGCCAATCTTGATGGACTGGTTGCAGAGGTCAAACAACTCTATCAAGCCTGGCAAACAGCCAAGAAGCAACTAGAGCTTGCAAAGAACGCTGGTGAGAACTTACAAAAAGAGCAAGAGCGTTTGGCTTGGCAGCTTGAAGAATTAGATGCGCTGGCACCACAAGCTGGTGAGTGGGCAGAGATTGAGCAAGACCATGCGCGCTTAGCGAATGCAGCCAAACTCATTGAGGGCTCTCAAAACGCCATACAAGCGCTCCAAGATCAAGAAGGCAATGCAGAAGAATTGCTCTCGAAAGCATTTCATGAGATTGCCGATCTAGCAAAGCTTGACAGCAACTTAGAAGATGCAAAAATCGCCATTGAATCTGCGCAAATACAAATTGGCGAAGCAAGTCACAGCCTGAATCGCTATTTACAAAAAATAGATGTCGATCCTGAGCGCCTAGCCACCGTTGAAGAACGACTCAAGGCACTGCACAGCGCTGCTAAAAAATTCAAAGTGATGCCGAACGATCTCCCAGAAAAATGGGCAGAGATTCAAGAGCAAGTCACTGCCATTAAAAACTCACAAGACTTGGGTGCTCTTGAGCAAAATCTCAGCAAAACTTTGGCAGCCTATTCAAAGAGTGCCAAAAAGTTAAGCCAAGAAAGAATCGCAGCAGCAAAAACATTAGAAACACTGGTCACCGCAGCCATGCAAGATTTGGCCATGGCTGGCGGAGTGTTTGCAATCCAAATTGAAGGGCTTGAAGAAGGCAATGCTCATGGTTTAGAGCAAGTTGAATTCTTGGTCGCGGGGCATCCTGGCGCAACACCCAAGCAGCTGGCAAAAGTAGCTTCTGGTGGTGAGTTGGCTCGAATCAGTTTGGCCATCAGCGTGATCACTTCTGAAGCAAGCCAAATCCCCACTTTGATTTTTGACGAAGTAGATTCTGGAATTGGTGGCGCAGTTGCTGAAACAGTGGGTAAGCGCTTAAAAGAATTGGGGCAAGCACATCAAGTCTTGTGTGTCACCCACTTGCCTCAAGTAGCCGCAGAGGGACATCAACACTGGAAAGTTGCCAAGCAAAGCCAAGATAACGTGACCATTTCAAGCATGCAAATCTTGAGCAGGCAAGAGCGTGTTGAAGAAATTGCAAGAATGCTTGGTGGCGCAGAAATCACAGACACCACCAGACGTCACGCCCGAGAGCTACTAGGTAAGTAAAACTTTTTCCCAAAGCTTCTTAACGCAATCTCGCGACTCAACCAAAGCGGCATCCATCTCATCCTGAGACACCCTGGTCTTATCAGCGCCATCCAATCTGATGCGATGCTGGTATTCACGATAAAGCCGATAAGCATTCGCAGCCTGCAATGCTTGCTCGCTTGGAATCAAACCTTCTTCGCTGGCGAGAGATAACAAAGCAATATTCCCCAAGTTACCCAAAAGTATTGGATGACCCACACTGAAACGCAACACCAAATATTGCACAATGAATTCAATATCAACCATGCCACCGCTGTCATGCTTGATATCAAATAAGCCTGAGTCATTCGGGTGGCCTTCACTGACTTTTTGACGCATGTCTAGAATTTCTTGCTTGAGCAAAGCTTCATTTCTTTCTTGCGCCAACACTTCAGATCTGATTTTTTCAAACTTCTCACCAATCGCAATATCACCAGCACAAAAACGAGCGCGCGTTAAAGCTTGATGCTCCCAAAGCCAGGCGGAGTTATCTCCCTCTCGCAATTGATAACGTCTGAATGAGTCAATACTGGTCACCAACAATCCAGCTGCACCATTCGGTCTTAAACGAGTGTCGATTTCAAAAAGAATACCGGCTGAAGTTGATGCAGTGAGCCAAGCAATCAAACGTCTTGCATAGAAAGCATAAATTTCGCCCGCATTTTGATCAGACTCTGGAGCATCGTATAAAAACACGATGTCCAAATCTGATGCGTATCCCAACTCTTTGCCGCCTAGCTTGCCATAAGCAATCACTGCAAAGGCAGGTGGGGTCACTTCGTTTAATTGGAACTTTTTCGCCACCATTGGCCAAACTCTTTCCAGAGTTAAACCAAGAATCAAATCAGCCAAGGCGGAAAGTCGATCACTCACTTTTTCAATCGGTAATGGTTCATTTCGTCCAATGCCCAATTCTGCTAACAACGTCAGAAATGTCTCAGTGTGGTGAACTTGCCTCAAAATATCCATGGCTTGCTCAGCTTGGTCACCATTGTCCATGGCGTCGTCTAACAAAATATTGATGTCCGCTTTGAGCTTCGCCCAATAAACCGCAGGATGATCTTCTGGAGTGTATTGACCTTGACCAGTCAAAAGATCGTCCAACAAATGCGGGTGCTTGATCAGATAGTCAGTTCCCCACTTAGAGGCAGAAATTAATGCGATGAGCCTACTCAGAATATGAGGGTACTCACTCAACAGGGCAAGATACGATGATCGCCTAGAAATTGAATCTAGCAAATTCATCATTCTCACCATGACCTCATCAGATCTTGATAATCCCCAGTCTTGCTGTTCGACATAACTCGCCGCTGCAGACATCAATTGCGTGAACTTTCTTCTGGATGAGTCTGATAAAGAGCGCCAGCGCGCACTCCCCCACCACTCACTCCATTTTTCAGTCAAAGCAGAATAGTCGGCGGGTGGCGACCATACCGCAAGATTGACCCCCTCTGAATCAACCTCTGCTTGATGCTTTTTCAATACGAAGGCATTAGCGAATAATGTCGCGACATTATTTCTGTGTTCGGCCAATTGCTTTTTAAATTCATCCAAGCTCGCATGCCCCATCGCAACACCAAGCCTTTGTTGCGAAGCGTCATCCCCTGGAAGATGGTGTGTTTGAGCATCCTCCCAATATTGCAAGCGGTGCTCTAATTTTCTGAGGTAGAGATAGGCATTGGTGAGTTGATCAAGCTCTACCTGTCCAATTAACTGGCGCTCAAACACAGCTTTTAAAACTTCTAAGGTGGGGCGAATCCTCAACCCTGGATCTTGACCGCCTCGCACCAGTTGAAACATTTGGGCCATGAATTCAATTTCACGAATCCCGCCACGCCCCAACTTCACATCCGCCGCTCTTTCTGGGTGTAACAGGCTCCGCTTTTCAGCTTCTTGCTGAATTTGTCCATGCAGCTCTCTGATCGCTGCAATCACCCCAAAATCAAGGTAGCGCCTGTAGACAAACGGCCTGACCAAATCTTGTAGGCCTTTTTGGCAACGTTCATAGGCTGGCATGTCAGGCAAGGGGTAAATCATGCGCCCCTTGATCCAGGCGTATCTCTCCCATTCACGCCCTTGAACACAGAAGTACTCCTCCAGCATCCCTAAGCTACACACCAAAGGACCGGAATCGCCATTGGGTCTTAAACGCATATCGACTCTGAATATAAAACCCTCAGACCTTAATTCGCTCAACAAGGCAATCAGACGCTTGCCAACACGGGTGTACCACTCTTGATGAGAAATACTTTTTGAGCCGCCTTGGGTTTCACCATCTTCTTCGTACAAAAAGACCAAATCAATGTCTGATGAAACATTGAGCTCACGCCCGCCTAATTTGCCCATGCCAACAATCAACATGGGCGAGTAATCACCCTGCTGGTTCAAGGGCTCACCCACCGTGGGCTTGATGTCTTGACGAATGGCTTCTATAGCCACTGCAGTGACCTTTTCAGCAAAGCAACTCATGGCTTGAGTGACTTCTTGCACATCAGCTGTGCCATTAAAATCTCGGGCAGCGATCAGCAACATAAACTTTTGGCGCGCTAGACGTAAATTAGCAGCCAAATCATCAATACTTTGAGCATGATCTGGCTCAGTTGGCATTGCTGCCTTGAGCAAACCTTCAATCACAGCTTCACTCACAGGGCTGGCGGCCATTTCTCCAATTTCTGAGGACCATTCTGGGCGGGCAGTTAGCCAACGCACAGCATAGGCTGAATGATCCAAAAGAGTAGAAAGTTTAGGGTGAATTGTTGTCATAGGTATCATGTTATCGCTATCAATACCTGCTCGGCTACAGCATAATTATAAAAATGTCATGGTTACCCAAATTCAACCCTCTGGAAAGCATCCGTAAACTTCAAGTTCACGAGAATAGTCTTGCCATTTGGAAAAAAAGAGCCCAATGGCTTCTTTTGTTGAGTGCACTACTTTTCATTGCAGCCCATGCTTTGACTCGCTTTTATCTTTGGCCACAAGTTGAAAAAAATAAGGCTTCATTTGAACAGGCGATCAGTCAAACACTGGGCGTCAATTTAAAAATTGAAAATATTGAAACCAGTTGGGATTTTCTTTGGCCAGCATTCAAAGTTGACAATATCAAGCTTTATGAACTTGGCGAATCCAACACACCCAAACTAAGCATCCCTCAAGTAACCGGAAAGTTATCCTGGGAAACTCTTTGGAAATTAGAGCCTCACTTTCATGATCTGAGCTTTGATGATGCCTTGATTCAGATACAACGTGATTCAAAAGGTAACTGGAATATTGCAGGCATCAAGTTAGATCAATCAACGGCTGGTTATAAATTTGGTAATTGGTTATTTGAGCAAGACAGTCTTGAAGTTAAAAACGCCAAAATTAATTGGTTAGATCAACGCTTTCAAAGTAGTCAATATTCAATAGACATTGAATCTCTTACATTAAAAAATTCTTGGTTCAAACACACCATTGATTTAAACCTCAAAACGCCATGGAATGCCAATACAGCATCCATCAAAGCTGACTTCAGACACAGCTTTTTGGGCAATGCAGGCAACTGGAAAAACTGGATCGGCAGACTTGAATGGCAAATCAATGAACTGAACCTCGCCAAGATCAACCAATTATTTGACAGCCCCGTTGACGTTATTTCTGGTCAGGTTAACTCTCAAGGACATACCTATATTGACAGTGGCGCATTAGATGGCGGCCTAACAAAACTTGCGGCGCAGAATCTTCACATTGAATGGCCACGCCTAGGTGCTCCACTCAAGATCGCAAGAGTAGATACAGAACTAAAACAAACAACCTCCGGCAAAAGAATGTCTATCAGCGCGCCATTGCTCAAATGGCAAGTGACTGACAAGTCCCCATCAAAAGAATTAAATGGCATCAGCGTGTACTGGGATATGGCAGCTAATATTGATGCCATCATTCATGCGGGAGTTAAAGCCGATGAAATTGATATCAATCTTGTTGAGCAACTGGCAAAGCAATTCCCACTACCCAAAGACATCACTGAATTCATCAAGCAATACCAACCTTCAGGGATATTGAAAAATCTAGATGCAAATTGGCATGCAGAGGCGAGCAAGCTACCGTTCAATATAAAAATTCCAGGCTTCAATCAATCTCACTACAAACTTTCATTTAATTTTGAAAATGCCTATCTCAAGCCAGAGAAACAAGGTCTTCTTTCAATCGCCAATTTAACAGGTAGGCTCTACGCAACCGAACTTGGTGGCGAGCTCATCCTTGATAGCGAAGACACATTCATCACCCTTCCCCAAATTTTAGAAAACGACAACCTTGCGCTAGACTTGATCGAAGGAAAAGTTAAATGGCTTAAAAAAGATGCTGGCTTGGAATATCAAATCAGTAAGCTCAAACTAAAAAATGATTCGGTAAATTTGATTTTTGATGCAAATTACAAATCAAAAACCGCTAAAACACCCGCTGATCTCTATATCAAAGCAGATATCCAAGAAGCCCAAGTTAAGAACTTGACCAGGTACTTCCCCTTGGAGATGTCTAAGAGCGCAAGAACTTATTTGAATGCAGCTCTCAAAGAAGGTCGTGTTCGCAATGGTCAAATCCATATTCACGGAGATCCACTGCACATCCCATTTGACACAAAGTTTCCGGGCATCTTTGAGCTCAACTTACCAATTGAACAAGTGCAATACTCGCCAGCACCCGCTAACGACAAGAAACAAGGGCAATGGTCAGACTTTTCAGATGTGCATGGCACTGTTTTATTCAAAGGCCCGAAACTTCAGCTTGATTTAAAAAGCGCTTCTTTTGAAAGCGTTCAATTGAGTGATATTCAAGGCGTGATTGAAAACATCGTCAGCCCAACGGCAACATTAAAAATCAACGGTGTGGCTAAAGGATCCAGTCAAGAGTTACTCAAGTACTACGTTGATAGCCCTTCTGGAAAAAGCATAGAGGCGGCCAGTAAAAAAATTGAGATCTCTGGCAATGCTCAATTAAAAATTAATATTGATATGCCCCTTAATGACACCAAGAAAACCAAATTACAAGGTGAAGTGAAGCTTGATCGAAATCAAGCCAAAATCAATCAAAAGCTCGATGTGCAAGAAATAACTGGCGACATTTTGTTTTCTGAAGAAAACATCCTTGGTCGTAACTTAAGAGCTCAATTACTGGGCGGAGAAGTTTTGATTGATAACGCCAGCAAATTACCATGGCAATCATCATCAGAAATGAAAGTGTCTGGCAAGGTTGATATCAATCAATTGATCGAGGCATTGAATACTTCAGACTCGTCTGAAATCAAGAAAATTCAAGCCCAGTTAAATGGCTTGGTTGCTTATGATGGCAAACTGGCCGTTCGCTCCCAAGGCTATCTTTTAGACTTAGGCCTCAAGCTCGACCAACTCAACTCTCTATTCCCTGCCCCATTCAATAAAAAATCTGGTCAGGCACTCACCGGTCAATTTAATTTAAGTAATTTAAGTGAGAGCTCAGATAAGGCGACCTCAGGCCAGTTCAAAGTTGGCAAACTCATAGATGCAAAGTTTGTTTTCGGTGACAAGCAAAAATTACGTCTTGGCGTTGGCATCAACACCCCTGGTTACGTGCCTCAAAAAGGTTTTTCAAGCACGATTGTTTTGGATCAGCTAGATGTATCAGTTTGGCAAGGTTGGCTGGATAAAAACTTCCCAGAATCACCAAAAAAGGCGAGCGCCAATGCTGCACCAAGCTCAGATTTTGATGTTGATACTGTTTCAGCGAACATTAAAAATCTAAAGCTCGCTGATAAGTCATTCAAAAACGTCGCAATACAAGCCACTCACGATAAAGAACAGTGGCATGCCAGCATTCAATCGCCGGTTGCTAAGGGTCTGGTGCAATGGAAATCAGCCCGAGCAGGTTTCCCTCAAGGAAAGCTAACTGCACGCCTCCAGCAGTTGGTGATTGAGAATACCGAGTCTGGCGATACCGTTACCAAGAGTGTCAACAAACGCATTCAAAAAATTCCGGCTTTAGATATTCAATCTGATGAGCTTATTTTTAATAATAAGTCTTATGGGCAAATGGAACTAATTGCCAGCAATGATAAAAATGACTGGAAAATTGAAAAGTTATCTTTAAAAACGGCTGATGCCCAAATTAATGCAACTGGCAAATGGACACTTCCGAAAGAAACCAAACAATTGAATGCCGGCAAAACAGAATTGAATTTTGAGTTAGACATCAACAATGCCGGCAAACTTTTATCTAAATTAGGCTTCCCCAAGGCAATTGATGATGGATCAGGAAAGCTGGTGGGGCAAATTCATTGGGAGAATGCTCCCTACAGCTTTGACATCAAATCTTTGAATGCGGAACTATCTTTAGATTTAATCAAGGGAACGATTTTGCAAGTTGATCCAGGTGTTGCAAGATTGCTAGGTGTTCTTAGCTTTCAAGGCTTAACTAGAATTGCGACACTGGATATTGGTGGCGTACTCAAACCAATTGTTAGCAAGGGAACTCCTTTTGACAGAATCACTTCAACAGGCTCTATTAATAATGGCATTGCCAACATCAAAGATTTGAGCATGCGCGGACCCCAAGGAAATATTCGCTTAACTGGCAAAGCAGATTTACTTCAAGAAAATCAAGACATCCGAGTAACCGTTGTTCCCAACTTCAATGCGGGCTCTGCTTCCTTGGCCTACACTTTCATCAACCCAATCATTGGTTTAAGCACCATGGTCGGTCAATATTTAATTGCGGATGAAGTCAGCAAGCTATTTCAATTAGATTATCTTGTTCAAGGCACTTGGGCAGACCCTCAAATCATTGCACTTGATAACAAGGGCAAACCATTGGATGAAAAACAATTAAAAGAGATCAGGGATAAATCCTTACTCAAGCAACAAACTCCCACCAAAAAGTAGATCAGAGTTAATATCAAGTTAATGAATCCCAATCAATTAACTGTTGCCGCAATTCAAATGACTTCGACTGATTCTGTTGAAGAAAATTTACAAACGGCCGATCAATTAATCCAAGCGGCAAAAAAAGCCGGCGCCGACGTCATGGTCTTGCCAGAGTATTTCTGTTTGATGGGGCACACAGATCAAGACAAAGTGACCATCAAAGAAAATTTTGGTCAGGGTCGCATGCAAGACTCCCTGAGTTTGATGGCCAAGCAACATCAAATTCACCTGATTGCCGGAACAATTCCTCTGAGCACTCAAAACAAGCACCAAGTTAAAAATACCAGCTTGGTTTTTGGCCCTGCTGGTGAAGTTATCAGTAGATACGACAAGATTCACTTGTTTGGCTTTAAACAAGGCGACGAGGAATATCAAGAATCAAAAACCATTGAACCAGGTTCATTGCCTTGTAGTTTCAGTATTCAAAAGAATGGCGTTGATTGGAAATTTGGCGTCACCATTTGCTACGACATTCGCTTCCCTGAGTTGTACAGACAAATTGGTCCGGTTGACTGCCACATTGTTTCAGCCGCTTTTACCCACACCACTGGCAAAGCGCATTGGGAAATCCTCCTTCGAGCCAGGGCCATTGAAAATCAATCCTATCTTTTAGCCAGTGCTCAAAGTGGGCAACACACCAATGGTCGTAGCACTTGGGGGCAAAGCATGCTGATCGATCCTTGGGGTGACATTCAATCGGAGCTAAAAGAAGGCGCAGGGTTTACCTTGGGTATTTTGGATAAAAGCAGAATTGATGAAATTCGAGCAAAATTACCTTCACTACAACATCGCACCATTTAAAGAAAATAATGAATTCAACTCTTGCACTAGAAAATTCCCTTCATCTTAGTCGAGCTGATGCTTTAAATATTGCAAAAGAAATTCTTTTGGCCCCAGCGGGTATTTCGGAACAAGATCTTCAAAAGACTCTTGCGCACATGTACACCCATCAATTAGATGATGCTGATTTGTATTTTCAAAGAACTCACAATGAATCTTGGAGTCTTGAAGAAGGCATAGTTAAATCAGGCAGCTTTAGCATTGATCAAGGTGTTGGCGTTCGCGCAGTCAGTCATGACAAAACAGCATTCGCTTACTCTGATGAGATCAGCGCTTTGGCATTAAGAAACGCTGCAGAAGCAACGCGCGTGATCGGCGCTCAACAAAAGAGCACTTATATCAGTCCCAAATGGAAAACACCGGCAACCCATGCTCTGTATCAATCATTCAATCCATTAGATAGTCTGGATGCCAAAGCAAAAATTGCCATCCTTGAAGACATTGAGCGCAAGGCCAAAGCCAAAGATCCTCGCATTGTGCAAGTGATGGCGGGACTTGCCGGCGAATTTGATGTTGTGTTGGTGGCACGCGCAAACGGTGTTTTAGCAGCCGATATACGTCCGCTGGTGCGCATTTCAATCACAGTGATTGCAGAACAAAATGGTCGTCGCGAAATGGGCTCATCAGGCGGTGGCGGTCGATTTGATTATCACTTTTTTGTCAAAGATAAGATTGATCACTGGATCAATGAAGCGGTTCGCTCCGCTCTCGTCAATCTTGAATCTCGACCTGCACCAGCAGGCCCCATGACGGTTGTTTTAGGTCCAGGTTGGCCAGGCGTATTGCTGCACGAAGCCATCGGTCATGGCCTTGAAGGTGACTTCAATCGCAAAGGTTCCTCAGCATTCTCAGGAAAGATCGGGCAACGGGTGGCTGCCAAAGGTGTCACTGTTGTGGATGACGGCACCATTCCAGGCAGACGCGGCTCTTTATCTGTTGATGATGAAGGCACCCCTACTCAATGCACCACTTTGATTGAAGATGGCATTCTTAAAGGTTACATACAAGACAGTCTCAACGCTCGCCTAATGAAGATGCCAACAACTGGTAATGCCAGACGCGAAAGCTATGCATCTTTACCCATGCCTCGCATGACCAACACTTATATGTTGGGCGGTAAAGAAGACCCCCAAGAAATCATTAGCAGCATTAAAAAAGGTCTCTATGCGGCCAATTTTGGTGGCGGGCAAGTTGATATCACCAGCGGCAAGTTTGTGTTTTCAGCTTCTGAGGCCTATTGGGTTGAAAACGGCAAAATTTTGTACCCCGTCAAAGGTGCCACCATAATCGGCAACGGTCCTGAGTCACTCAAAGAGATCAGCATGATTGGCAATGACATGGACTTGGACAGCGGCATTGGCGTTTGCGGCAAAGAAGGTCAAAGTGTGCCCGTTGGCGTTGGTCAGCCTACTCTGCGGATTGACAATATGACAGTTGGTGGAACTGCTTAATCACTAAAACAAATAAAACTGTGCTACATTAACCCCCATGTCTGCAAATAAATTTTATTTCTTTTACTTTTGGTTCTCAGCCCAAGGCGGTCGAGAGGCAGAAATTCAAGCATAAATTTCCAGCACTCAAAATAACCGCCGACACTAACGGCGGTTTTTTTTTACAGATTTAAGAATGACGGTAATAGAAAAAGGAGTTAATGAAATGGTTGATAAATCTCTCAGCACAAGAGATAGCTGGTATGCCAGCATTGATAAAACGTCAGAGACTGATGATGCCCGCATTCAAAACATCACGGTGCTACCACCGCCAGAGCATCTCATTCGCTTCTTTCCTATTCAGGGAACATCTGTTGAGAAGTTGATCAGCAAAACCAGAAAGAAGATTCGCGACATCATGCACGGCAAAGATGACCGTCTTTTGGTGATCATCGGGCCTTGCTCTATTCATGATCCAAGTGCAGCGATTGCTTATGCGCATAAATTATTAGAGCAACGCAAAAAATACGAAGGCGAATTAGAAATCGTGATGCGCGTTTATTTTGAAAAGCCTCGCACAACGGTGGGTTGGAAAGGTCTGATCAATGATCCATACCTTGATGAAAGCTACCGCATTGATGAAGGCTTGAGAATCGCTCGTCACCTATTGATTGAAATCAACCGAATGGGTATGCCTGCTGGCAGCGAATTCTTGGATGTGATCTCTCCACAATACATCGGTGACCTTATTTCTTGGGGTGCCATTGGCGCCAGAACCACAGAAAGCCAAATTCACCGTGAACTTGCTTCTGGTATCTCAGCACCGATTGGCTTTAAAAATGGCACTGATGGCAACATCAAAATTGCTACTGATGCGATTCAATCAGCCAGTCGTCCACACCACTTCTTGTCAGTTCATAAAAATGGTCAGGTGGCGATTGTTGAAACAAAAGGTAATGGCGATTGTCACGTCATTCTTCGCGGCGGTAAAACCACGAACTACGATGAGGCAAGTGTCGCTAAAGCTTGTAGTGAACTTGAAGTGGCCAAATTACCAGCTTCATTGATGGTTGACTGCTCTCACGCTAACTCAAGCAAGCAGCATGAGCGTCAGATTGAAGTAGCCAAAGACATTGCTGGTCAATTGGCCAAAGGCTCAAAACAAGTATTTGGTGTGATGGTGGAAAGTCATCTATTTGCTGGAGCACAAAAATTCACCCCCGGCAAAGACAATCCTCAAGAACTCAAGTATGCAACCAGCATCACTGATGCATGCATTGGTTGGGATGACTCTTTGGATGTACTAGAGATTCTTGCAGAAGGCGTTAAAAAGCGTCGTAAGAAGTGATCTGACAGTTAACTAACTCAGCATTTAGCTAAGTTAGTCATTCAGTAAGCAATCAAGACCCTTCGGGGTCTTTTTTGTGATTCCACAAAACATCAGTACCACCTGCAGCACGATTTAATACACGAGCCAAAACAAACAATAAATCTGAAAGTCTGTTGACGTACTGACGGGGTGAATCATGAATAGGCTCATGACGACCCAACTTCACGATTGAACGCTCAGCTCTTCTGCAAACTGTTCTACACACATGAGCTTGGGCTGCTGCACGCGTGCCGCCAGGAAGAATAAATTCCTCTAAGCGGGGCAAGCTGGCATTGTAATTTTCAAGCCAAATATCTAACTGAGCAACTTGCTCTTCTTTGAGCAAAGTGTAGTTAGGGATGCATAACTCTCCGCCCAAATCAAATAAATCGTGTTGGACTCTAGAAAATAATTCTCGTAATTCAGAAGCGATGACCTGAGGAATATCTTCAGTGATCAAGACCCCAATTTCTGAATTTAATTCATCAACATCGCCCATGGCGCAGATTCTGAGATGGTCTTTATCAACGCGTTGGCCATCACCTAAACCGGTGGTGCCAGCATCGCCTGTGCGTGTTGCAATTTGTGTCAATCTTTTACCCATATGACTGATTATAGGGAAATGGCTAGAATAGAGCTAAACCACCAAAAATAGAGACATATGAATACCGTAAACGAGAACTCTGAGGCTTTCATCAAAGCCCGCCAAGCCCACCTGGTAAAGGCTCTAAAGCCTCATCTACCTGAGCACGCACTGTTATGGGAGCCTGAAGACACAATTCCTTATGAATGCGATGGTTTGGCGGCTTATCGCCAAATGCCTTTAGCGGTTGCCCTTCCAGAAAACGAAGCCCAAGCCGTTGAAGTCATCAAGGTTTGTAAAGAATTGCAGGTGCCAATCGTCCCAAGGGGGGCAGGAACCGGTCTCTCAGGTGGTGCGATGCCAATTTCTCAAGGTTTGGTGCTGTCATTGGCGAAACTCAAGAAAATCGTCCACGTCGATCCTATTGCTAGAACTGCCGTAGTACAACCTGGCGTTAGAAATTTAGCGATTTCTGAGGCCGTTGCAAAACATGGTTTGTATTACGCCCCTGATCCATCCTCTCAAATTGCCTGTTCAATT
This sequence comes from Polynucleobacter cosmopolitanus, assembly GCF_002224225.1. GTDB lineage: Bacteria > Pseudomonadota > Gammaproteobacteria > Burkholderiales > Burkholderiaceae > Polynucleobacter > Polynucleobacter cosmopolitanus. The sequence continues at coordinate 149,430 of NZ_NJGG01000001.1, forward strand.
GGCGGTAATGTTAGCGAGAATTCTGGTGGTGTGCATTGCTTAAAGTATGGTTTGACACTACATAACATCCTCAAGGTGCGCGGTATTTTGATGAGTGGTGAGGTGGTTGAATTTGGCAGTCTAGCGCCAGATGCACCTGGATTAGACTTGATTTCAATCTTGGTGGGTAGCGAAGGCATGCTAGCCGTGATCACAGAGGTGACGGTGAAATTAGTTCCTAAACCTCAATTGGCACAGGTCATCATGGCCAGTTTCGATGACGTAGAAAAAGGCGGTAACGCGGTTGCAGCGATTATTGCAGCAGGCATCATTCCCGCAGGTCTAGAAATGATGGATCAAGCCGCCACGCGTGCTGTCGAAGAATTTGTTCATGCTGGTTACGACATCAATGCCGCTGCAATTTTGTTGTGTGAATCTGATGGCACACCTGAAGAAGTGGCAGAAGAAATTGAACGCATGACGGCTGTTTTAAAAAATAGTGGTGCCATCCGTCTTCAAGTGTCACAAAGTGAAGCTGAGCGCCTGAAGTTTTGGAGCGGCAGAAAAAATGCTTTCCCAGCCGCCGGCAGAATTTCAGCTGACTACTACTGCATGGATGGAACCATTCCACGTCAACACATTGCCACTTTGCTAAAACGCATTCAGGAAATGGAAAAGAAATACCAATTAGGCTGCATGAACGTGTTCCACGCAGGCGATGGCAATATGCATCCACTCATCATGTTCAACGGCGCAGATGAAGCTGAATGGCATCGCGCTGAAGCATTCGGCAGTGACATTTTAAGAACCTGTGTTGAGCTTGGCGGAACCATCACTGGTGAACACGGCGTAGGCATTGAGAAGATCAATGAGATGTGTGTTCAGTTCAGTGACTCAGAGCGCGAACTTTTCTGGAGAGTGAAAGCGGCTTTTGATCCAGATAAATTATTGAATCCTGATAAAGCAATCCCAACACTCAATCGCTGTGCTGAATACGGTCGCATGCGCGTCACTGGAGGGGTGTTACCTCACCCAGAATTGGAGCGCTTCTAAATGAGTGATCAGTTATTAAAAGGATTTGCAGAGCAAATCCAAGGCGCAGTTCAAGCCAAACAATTGTTGCGCATCACAGGCTCAGGATCTAAGGATTGGTTAGGCGGTGAGCTCAAAGGCACACCCCTCTCAACCAAAGATTATCAGGGCGTGATGAGTTATCAGCCAGATGAATTAGTCATCACAGTCAAGGCTGGCACATCAGTCAAAGAAGTTGAATCAATCCTTGCAGAAAAGAACCAGCAATTCTCATTTGAATCTCCACACTTTGGCGCTAATGCAACCATTGGTGGCATGGTTGGTGCTGGCTTGGCAGGCCCTGGTCGGGTGAGTGCTGGCAATCTCAGAGATTTTGTTTTGGGCGCAAAAATCATGGATGGGCAAGCTCAAATCATGAACTTCGGCGGCACCGTCATGAAAAACGTGGCCGGCTATGATGTCTCAAGATTAATGCCAGGTTCATTCGGCACTTTGGGACTACTGCTGGATGTATCCATCAAAGTGTTGCCAAAGCCAGCGGCAAGTGCCACGGTTGCAACGCAAATTACTCAAGCTGAAGCGATTCAGCTAATGAACTTATTGGCCAGTCAACCTTGGCCTTTGAGCGCATCTTGCTGGCAAGGTGATGGCTCAGGCACTTTGCACCTACGATTAAGTGGTGCCAAAGCAGCTGTTCAATCTGCCATCCAAACTTTTGGTCAAAAATACGGCATGAAAGTTATTGATGAAGATCAGGCCACTATTTTTTGGAATGATTTAAAAGAACAAAAAAATACTTGGTTCAATGAATCAAGCGAATCACCACTGTGGCGCTTCGCAGTTGCATCAACATCCGAGCCATTAGATTTACCTGGCACCACCTTGCTTGAATGGCATGGTGGACAGCGTTGGTGGAAAGGTCAGCTGGATGCAGAAAGCGCCAAGAAGATTGCTTTCAGAGCCAACGGGCATGCGAGCATTTTTAGAGCCAGCAATAAAAACCAAGCGATGCTCAGTTCACTAAAAGATAACCCTTTAACAAGTCCCTTGGCAATCATTCAAGATCGTCTACTAAAAGCATTCGATCCACATGGCGTTTTTGCAACTGGAAGATTGGCCTGATATGCAAACAGAATTAGCTCCTCAATTTATAGGCACCCCTGATGGCACGATGGTTCAAAGTATTTTGAGCAAATGCGTGCATTGTGGTTTTTGTACAGCAACCTGCCCCACCTATCAGCTACTGGGTGATGAATTAGATGGTCCACGTGGACGTATTTATTTGATCAAACAAATCGCTGAAGGCAAGCAAGCCACTGAAAAAACCAGAGAACACTTGGATCGCTGCTTGACCTGCCGCAACTGCGAAAGCACCTGTCCTAGTGGCGTTGACTATGGCCACTTGATTGATATTGGTCGTAAATGGGCTGAAGAACAAACCAATCCAAGACCATTCATGGAAAGAATGCTTCGCAAAGCCTTGGCCAATGGCTTAACAAACAAAACTCTGTTTGATAACGCGATGCGCATCGGAAGAATTGTGCGCCCTCTCATGCCAGCAGCCATCAAGCAAAAAATTCCTCAAGGAAAAAATCCTGGCACAAGACCTGCGGCCAACTTAAATAAAACCAAAATGTTGATCTTGGAAGGTTGTGTTCAACCGGGCATGCTGCCCAATATCAATAACGCAAGCTTCAGGGTGATGTCTCACTTGGGCGTTGATGTTTTAGCAGCCCCTAAAGCTGGTTGTTGTGGCGCTCTGAAATACCATTTGAACGAACAAGAAGCTGGCTTGAATGATATGCGTCGCAATATTGACGCATGGTGGCCATACATTGAAGGAACTGCTCCTGAATGCCAAGGAGAGAAGGTTCAGGCCATCTTGATGAACGCCTCAGGCTGCGGCGTCACCATCAAAGAATATGGTCACATCCTAAAAGACGACCCCATCTACGCCAAAAAAGCTCAAGTCATCTCAGACCTCTGCAAAGACTTGGTCGAAGTTTTACCTCAGTATCTTGAAAAGCTTCAAGGTTTGGTTGGCGATCGAGCAAAACAAGAAGGTGTGATTTTCCATCCACCTTGCACTTTGCAGCATGGTCAGAAAATCAAAGGCCAGTTAGAAGGCATGCTTGGAAAACTTGGTATCAGCATCAATACATGCGAAGACAGCCATTTATGTTGTGGATCAGCTGGTACTTATTCGATTTTGCAAGCGGATCTATCGAAACAATTAAAAGAGCAAAAACTGAATAATCTTCAGCAAGCCGTCAATGAGCATCAAGCGCAAAGAATTGTTTCTGCCAACGTTGGCTGTATCACGCATTTACAAAATGAAACAACACCTGTTGAACATTGGATTGAACTGATTGATTCTCTCATCGAGAAGAACATGGGACATGTCAGCACTTCAAAATAATTTAAATGCCATCAAAGAGCGCATCCATCAAGCTGCCATCGCTTGTGGACGCTCTGCGCAAGACATTAAGTTACTAGCGGTCTCTAAGACATTTCCAGCAGAAGATGTCAGGGATGCTCACTCTCTTGGTCAAACATGCTTTGGTGAAAACTATGTTCAAGAAGGTGTTGCCAAAGTATTAGAACTAAAAGATTTGCGCTCAAGCCTTGAGTGGCACTTTATCGGCCCGATTCAAAGTAACAAATCGAAAGATGTGGCAGAAAACTTTGACTGGGTGCACAGCATTGATCGCATCAAAATTGCGCAACGCTTAAATGATCAGAGACCCTCTCATTTGCCGCCATTAGAAGTTTGCGTGCAAGTGAACATCAGTGGCGAAGCATCCAAGAGTGGTATTGGGCCAGACGAGCTTTTAGATATCTGCCAAAAAATATCAGCCATGCCCCATCTGCACCTAAGAGGCCTCATGAGTATTCCAGAGCCCACAGATGATGTGCAATCTCAAAGAAAGTCTCACCAACAATTACGTGAGCTTTTAAGTCAGTTACAGAAATCCACTGCACTGGATCATCAAAAGATCCAGTTAGATACTTTATCTATGGGCATGTCTTCAGATATTGAAGCAGCGATTGCAGAAGGTAGTACGATGGTGCGTGTTGGCACAGCAATTTTCGGCAAAAGAACATATTTATGACTTCATTAGCAAATTTAAAAATCGGCTTTATTGGTGGCGGAAACATGGCCAGCGCTTTGATTGGTGGTCTGATCAATCAGGGGGCTTTGGCAAAAAATATGTTTGTCGCTGATCCATTTGATCAAACGCGCCAGCGCCTTGAAAGAGACCTCTCCATCATCTGTGCCGCTTCAGTTGATAAGCTAGCACCACACATTGAAAACTGTGATGTTCTTGTGATGGCTGTTAAGCCGCAACAATTTAAAGAAGCAGCTACTGAGTTAGCACTTGTGCTGAAATCGATCACAAGCAAACCTCTTTGCTTGAGCGTGGCTGCCGGAATTAAAACAGCTGATATGGCCAAGTGGCTTGGTCACCAAAGAATCATCCGTGCCATGCCCAACACGCCCGCCCTGATTGGCGAGGGCATGACTGGCTTATTTGCAGATAGCAATATCAGCGCTACAGATAAATCACTAGCGAGCTCCATTTGTGAAGCCGTGGGCAAGATTGTTTGGGTGGATTCTGAAAAACAAATGGACGACATCACCGCGGTATCTGGCAGTGGTCCAGCCTATGTATTTGCCTTCTTGGAATCTCTTGAAAAAGCGGCGATTGCACAAGGTCTCTCACAAGAGCAAGCCCGTCTGTTAGCAATACAAACCTTGCAGGGGGCCGCCAAGCTTGCAGCTCAATCTTCAGAGTCACCAGCAACTCTCAGAGAGCGTGTGACCTCAAAGGGCGGCACCACCTATGCGGCACTCACTGTTCTTGAGCAAGAATCTTGGGCCAACATCATGATGAAAGCGGTTGCAGCCGCCAGCGATCGCAGTGAAGCCATGGGCGAAGAATTCAGTAAGCAGTAGTTTGGAGTTTTGCTGTTTTTAAATGCTAATAGGCAAAGGCGATGGCCAAAAACAGGCTCATGCCAAACCAATTGTTTCTTCTAAATGCCAAAAAGCATTTTTCTTTTTGACGATCTTTGATCAGTTGGAAATAATAAATAGCCAGCAAAAAGGCCAATCCTAAAAAGATCCAAAAGATTGTAGGGAATGCCAACAACCATCCAAGCACAGCAAAGCTAAGAAGGCAGATGCCGTAGCAAATGCAAATGGCCAAAACATCAAACCGCCCAAATGTGATGGCAGACGTCTTGATACCCAACTTCACATCATCATCCCGATCAACCATGGCATAGGCGGTATCGTAAGCAATCGCCCAAGCGATGTTTGCAAGCACCAGCAACCATGCGTGAGCAGGTATCTCGTTCAAAACGGCCGCAAAGGCCATGGGGATACCGAACGAAAAAGCAATGCCCAAAATGGCTTGAGGGATTGAGAAAAATCGTTTAGTGAAAGGATAAACAATTGCAATGGCTACTGCGGGAACAGATAGAAGTTTTGTGAAGGTGTTGAGTGGCAAAATCAAGATGAACGCCACAATCGCAAGCATTGCCGCAATGATCAAGGCTTCTACGGGCTTGACCCTTCCTGCAGTGATGGGGCGATCTTGGGTTCTTGAAACATGCTTATCAAAGTCTTTGTCAGCATAATCATTGATGGCACAACCAGCGCTTCTCATCAAAAAGCAACCCAAAACAAAAATAATCAGATGGGATGCTTTTGGCTGACCAATCGATGCAATCCATAAACCCCATAAAGTTGGCCACAAGACCAATAAGGTGCCAATCGGTTTATCAAATCGAATCAGCGCTAAATAATCAGACAACCTTGAAGACATTACAAGAATTCCACCCCAGTCATACCAGAATTTTTAATGGCATCCGCTAAAGCGTGCATGGCTTTTGTTCTGGCGTAACTTTTACGCCAAGCCAAGACCACGCGACGCTTTGGAATCGGATTGGCAAAAGGAATGTAGCGAATCAAACCATGGCTATTAGCATCATCAGGAATCGATGTGATTGGCATGATGCTGATACCAATACCGCCAGCCACCATCTGCCTGATAGTTTCTAAAGAGGATCCTTCAAAAGTACTGAGCTCTCCATCTTTTTGATTTTTCTGCATGTCAGGACAAATATCTAAAACCTGATCTCTGAAGCAATGCCCTTCGCCCAACAACAATGTTTTTTGTGATTGCAATTCATTATGCTGAATGATGGATAGGGTTTGCCAAGGATGTCCTTGAGGCACCGCGACCATAAAACCTTCTTCATACAAAGGTAAAACCTCAAGACCACTTTGTGAAAATGTATCAGCCATGATCGCAGCATCAATATCACCTTGCTTTAAAAGCTCTAAAAGCTTTGAGGTGAAATTTTCTTGAAGGTACAAAGGCATCTGCGGTAAAGCTTCACGAGATTTAGCAATCAACTTTGGCAACAAATAAGGCGCAATCGTGTAGATGGTTCCTAGACGCACAGGCCCTGAAAGAGGATCTTGACCATGTTGAGCCAGGTGCTTGATGACCTGAGCATCATCTAAAACCTTTTGGGCCTGATGAATGATTGTCTGGCCCAAGGCAGTGATGGCTAGTTCAGAACCAGAACGCTCAAAAATTTGGACATTGAGTTCGTCTTCTAACTTTTTGATCGCAACTGACAAGGTCGGCTGAGACACAAAACAGGCCTCAGCTGCTCGGCCAAAGTGGCGCTCTCTTGCAACGGCAACGATATATCTAAGTTCTGTGAGTGTCATACAGAGAGGATATCAAGCTTTTAGGTATTCAGCACGATTACCCAACCAACGCAATAAATGTTCCTGGGCAATATCGGGATGACTGATGAGAAGTTGCTTGGCCAACTCTTGAGTTTTTTCAATCAGCCAAGATTCTTTTTGTAAATCGATGAATCGCAACATCGCATCACCCGATTGCTTTGAGCCTAGCAATTCACCCGGTCCGCGCAAAGCCAAATCTCGCTCAGCAATCACAAAACCATCTTGCGTCTCTTTAAGGGTCTGCAAACGCTCTTTTGCTGCCATTGATAGCTCTGGACCATACAGCAAGATACACACCGACTCTGCTGAGCCTCGTCCGACTCGACCTCTTAATTGATGAAGCTGCGAGTAACCGAATCTTTCCGCATGCTCAATGATCATCAATGAGGCATTGGGCACATCAACCCCCACCTCAATCACCGTTGTGGCCACCAATACCTGAATGTCTCCCGCTGCAAATGCTTGCATCACTGCATTTTTTTCAGCTCCCTTTAAGCGACCATGCACCAAACCAATCGATACCCCAGGCAAAGCCTCTTGCAGTGCCGCGTGAGTCTCCACGGCTGTTTTTAGCTGCAAGACCTCAGACTCTTCAATCAAAGGGCACACCCAATAAACTTGGCGCCCTTTATTTAACTCAGACACCAAACCCAAGACCAACTCTTGGCGACGCTCATTTTTAACTAATTTGGTGACAATCGGAGTTCTACCAGGTGGCAATTCATTGATGACAGACACCTCTAGGTCAGCATAAAAAGTCATCGCCAAAGTTCTTGGTATCGGCGTTGCGGACATCATCAACTGATGACAATCAACTTCCACGTCATCAATCTTTTGCTGCAAACGCAAACGCTGCTTGACCCCAAATCGGTGTTGCTCATCAATCACTGCAAACCCAAGCCTTGCGAACTCAACTCCTTCTTGAATCAATGCATGCGTACCAATCACCAACTGCGCTTGACCATTCGAGATCAGCTCCTGAGCCTCTCTTTTTTCTTTGGCTTTCAAAGAGCCCGTTAACCAGGCGATCTTCACACCCAAAGGCTCAAGCCAATTTTTTAATTTGCGGTAGTGTTGCTCTGCGAGTATTTCTGTTGGCGCCATGATCGCTGCTTGATAGCCATGATCAATGCAATGAAGGGCCGCCAAAGTAGCAACCACTGTTTTACCGCTACCAACATCACCCTGTAAAAGCCGGTTCATTGGATATGACTCGCCCAAGTCTTTCAGAATACCCAGCCATGATTGCTGCTGAGCATTGGTCAATTGAAAAGGCAATTGCTTTAAGAAATTCTCCAGCACGCCACCCTTGATGGCCTGCTGACTCATGCGCACAGCTTGGCGTGCCAGACGCTTTTCACGAGCCTGCAAAAGAGATAACTGCTGAGCCAACAACTCTTCTATCTGAACACGCCTCCAAGCTGGATGATGACGATCCTGAATCGCTGCCAAATCATCGGATTTGCCTGGCTGGTGCAAAGTATTTAAAGCATCCCACAAACTTGGAATGCTCAAACCTACAAAAGTACTTGTCATGACTTCTCTGGGCAAAAGATCTTTTAAATGTGACTGCAATTCATCATCTTTAAACGCTTTGCTGATGGCCTGACGAATCACGTGCTGACCAACCCCTGCTACGGTTGAATACACCGGCGTCAAGGTGGTTGGTAATGGCGCATCAGGGCTCACTGCTTTAACTCCTGGATGGACCATCTCGGGGCCATAAAAACCATCCCTGATTTCACCGCGTACCCTCAAATTAACCCCAACAGCCATTTGCTTTTGTTGGCTGGGATAGAAATTCAACCATCTCAGGAATAACTCATCCCCATGCTCATCCCTGATGACAACCAATAATTGCCTTCTGGGACGAAACAAAACCTCTTGCTTGATCACAACCCCTTGCACCTGAAAGGTCAATCCACCAAAAGTGCCAACAGCCTGCCCAATGGTTGATAATTTGGTTTCGTCCTCATAACGAATCGGTAGATGCAAAACGCAGTCCAAGCTGGAATGTAATCCTAGCTTTTCTAATGAGGGTGAACTGGCTTTTTTGGTCATTGATAAAATCTTTATATTCCCATGGTACAGCGATGCGTCTTTCAGACTTTAATTACAACCTGCCGCCTGAGTTAATTGCTCAACACCCACTACCCAACAGAACGGCTAGCAGATTACTCGTCTTGGAAAATCATGTCACAGACGTTGTCATCAAAGATCAACAATTCACTGATTTGATCGATCTATTAAATCCCAATGACTTATTGGTATTCAATGATACAAAAGTTATCCCAGCTCGTTTGTTTGGCAAAAAAGAATCTGGTGGTGCTGTTGAAGTATTTCTTGAGCGAATCACTGGTGAAACCACAGCAGTTGCGCAAATAAGGGCATCAAAATCACCAAAACCCGGAAACAAAATTATCTTGGGTAGCGATGAAGAGCCCTTTGAAATAGAAATCATTGGACGTCCTGATGATTCAGACAATCGCTTCTATGAAATTAAATTCTCATCCCCATGTTTATCTTTACTAGAAAAACATGGGCAACTGCCACTACCACCCTACATCACCCATGAAGCCAATGCTGATGATTTGGAGCGCTATCAAACCGTTGTGGCCAAGAACCCTGGGGCCGTGGCTGCGCCAACAGCAGGCCTGCATTTCGATCAAGCAACTTTAGACAAGATCATGGCCAAAGGAGTCAACTACACCACCTTGACCCTTCATGTCGGAGCGGGAACATTCACGCCAGTGAGAACAGAAGATTTGTCTGAACACAAAATGCACAGCGAATGGTTTTCGATTCCCGCAGAAACTCAGGAGCTCATCAAAAAAACCAAGTTGGCGGGAGGTAAAGTGATTGCCGTGGGCACCACCAGTCTTAGAGCCCTTGAGTCATCAGCTGCTTTTAACATTCAAGAGGGTGAAACTAAGTTATTCATCACCCCTGGATATGAATTCAAAGTGATTGATCAATTGATCACCAACTTTCATTTACCCTGTTCAACTTTGCTCATGTTAGTCAGTGCTTTTGCTGGGGTAGAGCCCATCAGAAAAGCTTATGATCATGCTATTCAACAACAATATCGCTTCTTCAGCTATGGCGACGCCATGTTACTCACACGTCAATGAATTCATTTAACTTCAAACTTCTTAAAAAAGATCCGCGAACACACGCCCGCCGAGGTGAGCTAACCCTCACACATGGCAAAGTTCAAACTCCTATTTTTATGCCAGTAGGAACTTACGGCACTGTCAAAGGAATGACGCCTAGAGACCTCGAGGAAGCAGCTGCGCAAATCGTGCTTGGCAACACTTTTCATTTATGGCTCAGACCAGGTCTTGATGTGATCGGCAAGCATCATGGCTTGCATGATTTCATGGGTTGGAAAAAGCCCATTCTGACGGACTCTGGTGGTTTTCAAGTATTTAGTTTGGGTGCTTTGAGAAAAATCACCGAAGAGGGTGTTGCCTTTGCATCACCGGTGAACGGAGATAAGTTATTCATGTCTCCCGAGATATCGATGGATATTCAAGCAGTCTTAAACAGTGATATTGCGATGCAATTTGATGAGTGCACCCCTTACGAAACCAATGGCATCACCACCGATGAAAAAACCGCGAAGAACTCATTAGAGCTGTCTTTGAGATGGGGTGAGCGTTCTATACGCAGATTCAGAGAACTCAATACAGGCAACGCTTTATTCGGAATCGTGCAAGGCGGTATGTTTGAGCATCTAAGGGATGTCTCTTTGGATGGAGTTGCCAATCAAGATTTTGACGGTATTGCCATTGGTGGCTTGTCAGTAGGAGAGCCAAAACCAGAATTTGAAAGAATTCTGAGTCACATTGGGCCCAAGTTACCTGAAAACAAACCTCATTATTTGATGGGCGTTGGCACACCTGAAGATTTGGTTCTTGGTGTGAGCCAAGGCATTGATATGTTTGATTGCGTGATGCCGACCAGAAACGCTAGAAATGGCTGGTTATTCACACGATTTGGTGACTTAAAGCTCAGAAATGCGGCCTTTAAAGACGATACACGTCCTTTAGATGCAAGCTGTGGTTGCTACACCTGCCGCAACTTTTCAAGGGCGTATTTGCACCATTTGCAAAAAACCAATGAGATCCTTGGGGCGCAACTCAACACGATTCACAACATTCACTATTACATCAATCTGATGAGTGAAATTAGGCAGTCCTTAGACGAGGATCTATTCCCTGAATTTATTAAGGAATTTCATAAAAACAGAGCTTTAGGCGTCCTTGAGACTACAGGGTAAAATCAGACTTTCTACTTGGAGGAAATAAGATGTTGATCAGTAACGCATATGCACAGACAGCCGGAGCAGAATCTGGCGGATTAATGGGTTTTATACCTTTGATATTGATGTTTGTCGTTTTGTATTTTGTGATGATTCGTCCACAAATGAAGCGCCAAAAAGAAGTTAGAAACATGCTTGAGGCACTAGCCGTTGGTGATGAGGTTGTGACTGTTGGCGGCCTAATGGGTAAAGTAACCACCCTAAAAGATCCGTATGTAACAGTTGAACTACTGCCAGGAACAGAAGTAAAGATGCAAAAAAATGCAATTACAGCTGTTTTGCCAAAAGGCACGATCAAAGAAATCTAAGAAAGTTTCAGCATGAACCGTTACCCGCTGTGGAAATACCTCGTCATTGTTATAGCGCTTGTTATTGGAGCCCTATACACTCTTCCTAACTTTTTCGGAGAGGCCCCGGCAGTTCAAATCTCAGCGGGTAAAGTCACTGTAAAGATTGACAGCAATATGCAAGAGCGCATTGCTGACATCTTAAAAAGTGCGCAAATTGATCCAAAAGGTATCCAATTTGAACGCATTGGTGCTAACGGCACAATCAAGATTCGTCTTGCCAGCACTGATACTCAATTAAAAGCCAAGGATGTTTTACAAAAATCCTTGAACCCAGATAGCAATGATCAAAGTTATGTCATCGCGCTTAATCTGATCTCCAATACACCCGCCTGGCTCACCTCCATCGGTGCCATGCCAATGTATTTGGGCCTTGACCTAAGAGGCGGCGTTCACTTCCTTTTACAAGTGGACATGCGAGGCGCACTACAAAAGAAATTAGAGAGCTTGAGCACCGATACTCGGTCACAGCTTCGTGAAAAAGGTTTACGTCACTCTGGCATCGAGCGTCAGGGAGACACCATTGTTGTTAGATTCCCTAACCAAGAAGATGCCACAAGCGCCAGAGCTTTACTGAATACCAATTTGCAAAGTCTTGACTTCAATGTTGAGAAGTCTGCAGATGGCTTCAAATTGGTCGGTAAATTCAAAGATTCAGCGGTCAAAGAAGTTCAAGAAAATGCTGTCAAACAAAACATTTCCACACTGCACAATCGCGTGAATGAATTAGGCGTGGCAGAGCCAGTGATTCAGCAGCAAGGTCAAGACAGAATCATTGTGCAATTGCCAGGTGTACAAGATACAGCCAGAGCAAAAGACATCATCGGACGAACTGCCACCCTTGAATCTCGCTTAGCAGACCCAGTCAAAACATATTTACTCTCCGGCGAACAGCCTCCTCCCGGCTCTGATGTTTTCAAAACCGGTGACGGCCGTCAGGTTGTATTTAAGAAGTCAGTGATTTTCAGTGGCGATCGAATCACCAGCGCGTCAGCAGGCTTTGATTCAAATCAGCGTCCAGCCGTTAGCATCACTCTTGATTCTGCAGGTGGACGAGTGATGCAAGAGATCACTCGCGAAAATATTGGCAAGCCCATGGGCATGATTCTTTTTGAAAAGGGTCGTGGCGAAGTATTAACAGTTGCAACGATTCAAAGCGAGTTTGGTTCAAAGTTTCAAATCACTGGCCAGCCAAGCACTGACAGTGCTAATGACTTAGCTCTATTACTGCGTGCAGGCTCATTGGCAGCTCCAATGGAAATCATTGAAGAAAGAACCATTGGCCCTAGCTTGGGCGCTGAAAATATTTCAATGGGCTTTAACTCCGTGATTTATGGATTTATCGCCATTGCGATATTCATGATTGTTTATTACATGTTGTTCGGGGTTTTTTCCGTCATCGCTTTATCAGTCAACCTATTCTTGCTTGTGGCAATTCTTTCAATGCTTCAAGCAACCTTGACACTCCCTGGTATTGCTGCGATGGCTCTTGCTCTTGGTATGGCGATTGACTCAAACGTTCTCATCAATGAGCGTATTCGTGAAGAATTGCGCGCAGGAGCCACCCCACAAGCCGCTATTGCAACGGGCTTTGAAAAAGCTTGGGGAACCATCCTTGACTCAAACATCACCACCTTGATTGCAGGTGTTGCTTTATTGGCATTTGGCTCAGGCCCCGTTAGAGGCTTTGCTGTTGTGCACAGCTTGGGCATCTTGACCTCGATGTTCTCAGCGGTATTTTTTGCAAGAGGCCTTGCCAATCTTTGGTACGGTCGCAAGAAGAAATTAGATAACTTATCTATTGGCGAAGTTTGGCGCCCTACTGAATAAAAGGAAAACAACATGGAATTTTTTCGCATTCGCCGTGACATTCCCTTTATGCGCCATGCTTTGGTGCTTAATGCGATTTCCGCGATCACTTTTTTAGCCGCTGTCTTTTTTCTAGTAACCAAAGGCTTACATCTATCTGTGGAGTTCACAGGTGGCACAGTCATGGAAATCAGCTATCAACAAGCAGCCCCGTTAAACTCTATCAGAGCAGACTTAAGCAAACTGGGCTACCAAGATATTCAAGTTCAAAACTTTGGTAGCTCAAAAGACGTGCTGATTCGCTTGCCACTTCAAAGAGATGCTCAAGGTAAAGCCATCTCATCTTCACAGCAAAGCAATCAAGTGCTCGAGACACTCAAAGCCTCGAGCTCTGACGTTACCCTCAAACGTGTTGAATTCGTAGGGCCTCAAGTGGGTAAAGAATTGGCAACTGATGGCTTACTTGCTCTGCTATTCGTTATTCTGGGTATTGTTATTTACCTGTCCATTCGCTTCGAATGGAAGTTTGCTGTGGCAGGCATTTTGGCCAACCTTCACGACGTTGTGATCATTTTGGGATGCTTTGCTTTGTTCCAGTGGGAATTCTCACTATCAGTCTTGGCCGCCGTTCTGGCCGTTCTTGGATACTCAGTGAACGAGTCAGTGGTTATTTTTGACCGTATCAGAGAAAACTTCCGCAAGTACAGAAAAATGGAAGTGTCTGCAGTGATTGATAACGCGATCACCAGCACCACCAGTAGAACGATCATCACTCACGGCAGCACACAGATGATGGTTTTAGCGATGTTGCTGTTTGGTGGTCCAACGCTTTACTACTTCTCTTTGGCCCTGACCATCGGCATCTTATTTGGTATCTACTCTTCGGTTTTCGTTGCCGCGGCCTTGGCCATGTGGTTTGGCATCAAACGCGAAGATCTCGTTTCTGCTGACGCAAAAGCCAGCGCAACTGCTACTAAAACTGATGACCCTAATTTTGGTGCTCAAGTTTAAATACTTCTTAAGCATCTCTTTCAAATAAAAAAGCGGGCAATGCCCGCTTTTTTATTGTCTTCCTCGATAACTGTTAATCAGTAACTAATTTAGTCATTGTTATTTAAATAGTTACTGCAGCTTTTTTACTGGCTTTCTTTGAAAGCTTGAACTGAAGGGCTGTCACAGCAATAGCAAACATCCATGGAGATAGTTTGAGTATCCAAGGATCTACACCTGCAAGCATGTCAACAAACAAGATCTCTTTCAAAACCATTTGAACAGATACAGCAAATAGAACAAAGCCACCGATAAAAACCGCGTTAGGCCAACGATCCAAAATCTTGGTCACCATGCTAGAACCGAAAATAACCACTGGGATACTGATCAATAGACCCATGATGATGAAGCCCCAATTACCATTTGCTGCTGCAGCAATGCCCAGGGCGTTATCAACACCCATGACAGCATCAGCAATCACAATGGTTGTAATGGCTGACCAAAATGTATCGGCTGATTTAACTTCTTCGTGATCGTCCTGGAAGGCTAGCTTCCAACCAATCCATACCAAAGCAATACCGCCCACAAGTCTTAAACCAGGAAGCATCATGAGGTAAGTGATGATAGCGACAGAAATAAAACGAATCGCGATGGCGCCAAAGGTGCCCCAGAAAATTGCTTTCTTACGCAAATGTGGTGGCAAACGATTGGCTGCCATACCAATCACTAATGCGTTGTCTCCTGCGAGCACTAGGTCGATGAGAATAATCGCCAAAACAGCCCAAATAGCATCAATGGACATGAAATCCATAGAGTTTCCTTTTTATAGTATTTGGTCTTGCCAAGGACCCATTCCCCTCATGTACCGGGCGCTAAAGCGCCGTGTTGACGATACATAAGACTCATGACTATGAGCTGGCTACTCCCCAGATGTTTTGAGGGATTCTATAGAAACAATGGAATTAACCATTAAACCTTATAAACAATAGGGAATTGCTCTAGGAGTTAAAGGGCTTCCCGAACAACCGCGATGATCTTTTTTGTGGCACCCGTGTGTTGATTAGCAAAATCAAGGGCGTTGGTACTCATGCCTTCTTTGACTTGATGATTGGTCAACAATAAATCCATGGCTTTCACTAAATCATCAATATCGGTAATCCGAATGGCAGCTCTAGAATCAATCACATCTGCACTGGCTTGTTGAAAATTAAAGGTGTGCTCACCCAGAATGATTGGTCGACCCAATGCACACGCTTCAATGAAATTTTGACCACCCAATGGCAATAAACTGCCACCCATGATCACAATGTCGGATAAGGCGTAATAAAAACTCATCTCACCCATCGAGTCACCAAGTATTACCCCGCCATGATTAATAACGTCAGTAAATTCTTGATCGTTCATGGTTGATCGACGTGACACTTTTATAAAACTTGACTGCAATTGAGTAAAAACATCATCAAATCGCTGCGGATGTCTTGGCACAATGAACAAACAAAAATAATTGGCGTCACTGGTATTTTCTTTACTCTTCAGAAATTTTTGCCACGCTTCAATGATCAATGCTTCCTCACCATCCCTGGTACTGGCAGCGCAGACAATTTGAACCTGATGATTGAGTTGTTTCTTAAGCGCCAAGGCGTGCTCAATCTGGTCAGGATGAGGGATGACATCAAATTTCAAATTACCAGTCACCAACACATTGCTTAAACCCAAAGAGTGATAGCGCTTGGCATCCAAATTTGTTTGAGCCAGAATTTTAGTGAAAGACTGATAAATTAATTGAGCAAAATTTGCAAAACGACTGACCCGACGGGCACTGCGCTCCGACAATCTGGCATTAACAAGAATGACCGGCAAAGATTTTTGGCGAGCAGACAAAATCAAACTTGGCCAAACTTCAGTTTCCATGATCAAACCGACTTTGATTGAAAAGTATCGGTAAAACGAATTCACAGCCCAATGGATGTCATATGGAAGATAGCTTTGCACCAATTGGCCAGAGGCTATGTGGTTTGCAAACAACTGGCGCCCAGTGTCTCTTCCCGTGGGCGTCATGTGAGTCAACAAGATCTTTTCACCACTCTGAATCAAGGCGTCAATCAATGGTGCGGCAGCCCTCGTTTCACCCACAGAGACTGCGTGTACCCAAATACGTGGAATTGCGCCACTAATAGGCCAAGACATCCCTAGGCGCTCATTGATGTGATCTCGGTAGCCTTGTTGCAGCCTGCCCTTCCATAGCAAACGAGCAAGCGCTAAGGGCAAGGCCAGATACCAAATAAATTGGTAAAGCCCCATCATCAATCGATGACTGATCCTCATTGGGGCATGACCTGCAGACGTCATTATTTTTTTAGACGCTGCGCTAACTCTGTTGCTTTACCGATATAAGAAGCAGGAGTCATTTCTAAAAGAAGTTTCTTGGCATGATCAGGAATCGCCAAACCTTGGATGAAGCTCCTCAAACCTTCTGGAGTAATACCTTTACCTCGGGTCAATTCTTTTAACTGCTCATAAGGATTAGGCACACCAAAACGACGCATCACTGTTTGTACTGGTTCCGCCAATACTTCCCAACAATTATTCAGATCTTCAGCCAAGCGCTCAGGGTTGGTTTCTAATTTACCCAAACCTTTCAGTGCGCTGTCATAGGCCAAAAGACTATGGCCCAAAGCCGTGCCCAAATTACGCAACACTGTTGAATCTGTTAAATCTCTTTGCCAGCGTGACACAGGTAATTTTTCTGACAAATGTTTTAGAAGTGCGTTGGCAATGCCCAAGTTACCTTCTGAGTTTTCAAAATCAATCGGGTTGACTTTGTGAGGCATGGTGGATGAACCGATTTCGCCTGCCTTGGTTTTTTGTTTGAAATAACCAACCGAGATGTAACCCCAAATATCACGGTTCATATCTAACAAAATCGTATTGGCTCTGGCAACCGCATCAAACAATTCAGCCATGTAGTCATGAGGCTCGATCTGAATGGTGTATGGATTGAACTCCAAACCTAAGCGCTTCTCAACCACTTCCTTTGAAAACTTTTCCCAATCCACATCTGGGTATGCTGACAAATGTGCGTTGTAGTTACCAACCGCGCCATTCATCTTTCCAAGCAAAGGTACTTTTTCAATGTTGGCAATGGCTCTTTGTAAACGCATGGCCACGTTTGCCATTTCTTTACCCAAAGTTGTTGGTGAAGCAGGCTGTCCATGTGTGCGAGACAACATCGGCACATCCGCATTGACCACTGCCAAGTTAGTCAGGGCTGATAGAAGCTCACGCAATTTAGGCAAGATCACTTCTTGGCGAGCACCCTTCAACATCAAACCATGCGATGTGTTGTTGATATCTTCCGATGTACAAGCAAAGTGGATGAACTCGCTGGCTTTTTCTAATTCAGCATGACCAACCACTTTTTCTTTCATCCAATATTCAACGGCTTTCACGTCATGATTGGTCACAGCTTCAATCGCTTTGATTCGTTCTGCATCTACATCAGAAAAATCTGCGACCAATTTCAACAAAACAGCCTCAGCATTCGCGCTAAAACTTGGGAAATCGGGTAATTTGGCTTGAGAAAGGGCGATTAACCAGTGAACCTCAACCTGAACACGCTGCTTCATGAAGGCAGCCTCTGATAGCCAAGGACGCAAACCGTCTGTTTTTGAGGCGTAACGGCCATCCAAAGGGGATAAAGCACTTAATGTAGATAGTTGAGTAGTCACAGCTAATTCCTAAAAAAGCATCGAAAACATGATTTTAGTCTTTCTGAAGAGATAAGCCTAAATAGCTATACTTACACCATGAAATTAATTGGATCACTCACCAGCCCCTACGTTCGCAAAGCAAGAATTGTTTTTGCCGAAAAAAAGATTGAAGTTCCACTGATTCAAGAGAATGTGTGGAGCCAAGACACCACCATCATGCAAGCCAACCCCCTGGGGAAGGTTCCTTGCTTAGTCATGGATGATGGCGGAGCGATGTTCGACTCGCGCGTGATTGTTGAATACGCCGACACTCTGAGCCCCGTGAACAAACTCATTCCACCCTCTGGTAAAGAGCGAGCAGCGGTTAAAACATGGGAAGCTTTGGCAGATGGCATTTTGGATGCTTCCATTCTTGCAAGGTTAGAAGCAACATGGAGACCAGACGAGCAAAAGAGCCAAGCCTGGATAGATCGCCAACTGCATAAAGTGGATGTCTCACTCAAAGCGATGTCTAACGGTTTGGGTGAATCAGAATGGTGCTTTGGCAATCAGATGAGTTTGGCTGATATTTCTGTAGGTTGCGCTTTAGATTATTTGATTTTTAGATTTCCAAATAATCAATGGCAAGCGTCTTATCCAAATTTGAAACAACTTCACAAAAAGTTGATGTCACGACCTTCTTTTGCAAACACAGCACCACCAAAATAATTAATTTTGTTTCACCAGTTAAATCGTTTTAACTGGTGATAATTCCACCGCCCAAGCAACGCTCTCCGTCATACAAAACAGCTGACTGACCTGGCGTTACAGCCCATTGGGCTTGATCAAAATCAAGTGTGAAGCCATCCGCAGAGACCTGCATTAATTGGCAAGGTGCATCTGATTGTCTGTATCTTGTTTTTGCGGTGTAGCTTTTTGTTGCTGGCAAATCATCAAACGTCCAACTGATTTGTGAGGCCTGCAAAACCTTGTTCAATAACCATGGGTGCTCATGACCTTGAACGATGTACAGCGAATTGCTGGCCATGTCTTTCTTAGCCACAAACCATGGATCACCACTGCCATCCTTGCTACCCCCCATGCCAATGCCTTTTCTTTGGCCCAGGGTATAAAAAGCCAAACCAATGTGCTCGCCAATCACCTTGCCATCTTCCGTTTTAATTGGGCCTGGTTTATTCGGTAAATAGCGATTCAAGAAATCTCTGAAAGGTCGCTCACCAATAAAACAAATGCCTGTTGAATCTTTTTTCTTGGCATTGGGTAAACCAATCATTTCTGCAATTTCTCTGACCATCGATTTTCTAATACCGCCCAATGGAAAAATCACATGACTCAATTGTTGTTGAGTTAAACGATATAAAAAGTAACTTTGATCTTTGGTCTCATCAATGGCTTTGAGCAAATGAACGCCGTCATCAGACCTTGCAGTTTTTGCGTAATGACCAGTGGCGATGGCCTGCGCACCCAAACTGATGGCGTGATCTAAAAAAGCTTTGAATTTAATTTCCGCATTGCATAGAACATCTGGATTAGGCGTTCTACCTGCTGAGTATTCTTTTAAGAATTCAGCAAAAACACGATCTTTGTACTCAGCCGCAAAATTAACTGCTTCAACATCAATACCAATTAAATCAGCCACTGAAACAACATCCAACCAATCCTGGCGCGAAGAACAAAATTCGCTGTTGTCATCGTCTTCCCAATTCTTCATGAAAAGACCCACCACGTGATATCCCTGCTGCTTCAAAATCCAAGCAGCCACTGATGAGTCAACCCCTCCAGACATCCCGATCACAACAGTGGCGGGCGGCAAAACTGGCGCTGCTTCCAAAAAGCCTGTGTCAAACGCAGGGAAGGTCATAGGTGTTGTCAAAATAAGTTACTCATTAAAGTTAGGATAAAGCACTAAATGACCAAAAAAACGTAAAATGAAGGGTCAATTTGATCAGAAAACCCGAAAAATTAGGGTAATCTTAAACTTTTTACAATAACAGGGAGAAACCCATGCGCATTGGCGTGCCCTTAGAAACGCGGGCGAATGAAACGCGCGTTGCTGCTACACCTGAAACAGTGAAGAAATTCATCACTCAAGGTCACACAGTTATAGTTCAAAACAATGCTGGCGTCGCAAGTAGCCAGCCCGATTCCGCTTATGAAGCAGTTGGTGCGAGTATAGGTTCTGCTGCTGATGCATTGGGCGCAGATATTGTGCTCAAGGTCAGAGCACCAGACTCCAATGAATTAGCTCAAATGAAATCAAACGCTGTCTTGTTAGGCATGCTTGATCCATTTGACAACGCCAACAATGCTGCCATGGCTGCTAAAGGCATCACTGCCTTTGCACTTGAAGCGGCCCCAAGAACCACCCGAGCTCAAAGCTTGGACGTTTTGTCGTCACAGGCCAACATTGCTGGCTATAAAGCTGTGATGGTTGCTGCGAATGAATACCAACGCTTTATGCCAATGTTGATGACAGCGGCTGGAACAGTGAAAGCTGCTCGCGTATTGATTCTGGGTGCTGGTGTTGCTGGTTTGCAAGCGATTGCGACTGCTAAGCGTTTGGGCGCAGTGATTGAAGCTTCAGACGTGCGCCCTGCTGCTAAAGAACAAATCGAATCATTGGGTGGTAAGTTTGTAGACGTGCCTTTTGAAACTGAAGAAGAACGCGAAATCGCTCAAGGTGTTGGTGGTTATGCCCGTCCAATGCCTGCGTCTTGGATGCAACGTCAAGCAGCCTTGGTTGCAGAACGTGCCAAGCAAGCAGATATCGTGATTGCAACCGCGTTGATTCCAGGTCGTAAAGCACCAACCCTATTGCACTCAGAAACTGTTGCGCAAATGAAACCTGGTTCAGTCGTGATCGATTTGGCGGCCGGTAAAGGTGACAATGGTGGTGGTAACTGCCCACTCACAGAAGCAGACAAAGTGGTTGTGAAGCATGGCGTTAAATTGGTTGGTTACACCAACTTAGCCAGCATGGTTGCGGCCGATGCCTCTGCACTGTATGCCCGCAATCTTCTAGACTTCATGAAGCTCATCGTTGATAAAGAAGCAGCTCTTGCTATTCCAACGGATGATGACATCGTGACAGCTTGCTTGATGTGTCAAAACGGTCAAGTTCTTCGTCAGAACGCATAAGAAGAATTACAAGGAAAAAATCATGGACATGATCAGCCCAACTATTTATAACCTCATCATCTTCGTGCTAGCCATTTATGTTGGCTATCACGTTGTATGGAACGTCACCCCAGCACTTCACACGCCTTTGATGGCTGTGACGAATGCGATTTCAGCCATCATCATCGTTGGCGCCATGCTTGCAGCTGCTCTAACTGAGGGCACGCTTGGTAAATCCATGGGCACGATTGCTGTTGCTTTAGCAGCAGTGAACGTGTTTGGTGGTTTCTTGGTAACAAGACGCATGCTAGAAATGTTTAAGAAAAAAGATAAAAAAGCTAAAGGAGAAACAGCATGAGCTTAAATCTCGTGACGCTTTTGTATTTGGTTGCCTCGATTTGTTTTATTCAGGCACTTAAAGGCTTATCTCATCCAACCACTTCTATCAAAGGAAATGTGTTTGGTATGACAGGCATGGCGATTGCCATCATCACAACCGTTGGCTTGGTCATGATGCTTGCTAAAGAATCAGCAGCGGGTGGCATGGCTTATGTTCTAGCAGGTCTTGTGGTTGGTGGCGGTGCTGGTGCCATCATGGCCAAGCGCGTTGAAATGACAAAAATGCCTGAGCTAGTGGCATTCATGCACAGCATGATTGGTCTTGCAGCGGTTTGTATCGCTGTGGCTGCAGTTGCAGAACCACATGCTTTCGGTATCGTGGCTGTAGGTGAACCAATTCCATTGGGTAACCGTCTTGAGTTGTTCATCGGTACATTTGTTGGTGCAATTACTTTCTCAGGATCAGTGATTGCCTTCGGTAAATTATCTGGCAAATACAAGTTCCGTTTGTTCCAAGGTGCACCTGTTACTTTCCCAGGTCAGCACATGCTCAATCTGATTCTTGCAATTGTGATGGTGGGTTGCGGTGTGATGTTCTCTATCGCCCCTGGTGCAGAACCTGCTTGGAACTACTTCGTTGTGATGGTAGCGATTGCCTTCATTTTAGGCGTTTTGATCATCATCCCAATTGGTGGTGCTGACATGCCTGTGGTTGTTTCCATGTTGAACTCATACTCTGGCTGGGCTGCAGCCGGTATTGGTTTCTCATTGAATAACTCAATGTTGATTGTGGCTGGTTCATTGGTAGGCTCTTCTGGTGCCATCTTGTCATACATCATGTGTAAGGCGATGAACCGTTCATTCTTCAATGTGATTCTTGGTGGCTTCGGTGGCGATGCAGGTACTGCAGCAGCTGGCGGCTCACAAGAGCAGCGCAATGTTAAATCAGGTTCTGCAGATGATGCAGCCTTCTTGATGACCAACGCTGAAACAGTGATCATTGTTCCGGGTTATGGTCTTGCAGTTGCTCGTGCCCAGCACGCACTAAAAGAACTCACAGAAAAACTAACTCACGCTGGCGTCACAGTGAAGTATGCGATTCACCCAGTGGCTGGTCGTATGCCAGGTCACATGAACGTGCTTTTGGCTGAAGCTGAAGTTCCATACGATCAAGTGTTCGAGATGGAAGACATCAACAGTGAATTCGGTCAAGCCGACGTGGTATTGATTCTAGGTGCCAACGACGTGGTGAACCCAGCTGCAAGAACTCCAGGCAGCCCAATTTTCGGCATGCCAATTCTTGAGGCTTACAAAGCCAAGACTGTGATTGTGAACAAACGTTCTATGGCTTCAGGTTATGCCGGCCTAGATAACGAATTGTTCTACATGGACAAAACAATGATGGTCTTCGGTGATGCGAAGAAAGTCATTGAAGACATGGTCAAAGCTGTTGAGTAATCCTCAATCGCTTCGCAAAGAACCGCCTCCGGGCGGTTTTTTGTTGCTCACAACAATCATCCACACTAAACCGAAATTTGATTGCCCCACATTGACTATCGTATAGTTGAATCATGAATATCAAAAAACGTTTATCTCTGGCTCAAATCAAACGCCAAGCATTATTGATGGCCGGTGTTCCGCCGAAGATGTATGGCCAGAAGAAAGCCACCCAAGTAGTGAAAAGTCGTAAGAAGGCTTTAACCACAAGAGGCCATAAACATCGACACAGTGAGTCTCTGAATTAATGCGTAATGTTTGATGGTTTTATGAAGAGGAAATAAAAAAGGCGCCGAAGCGCCTTTTTTATTTGAGTATGGACTCAATTACATCATGCCGCCCATACCACCCATGCCACCCATGCCGCCCATATCAGGCATTGCTGGAGCATCATCCTTTGGTGAATCAACCACTGCGCAGTCTGTTGTCAACAACAAACCAGCAACAGATGCTGCGTTCACTAAAGCTGTCTTAGTTACTTTGGCTGGATCGATAACACCCATCTCAACCATGTCACCATATTCACCAGATGCTGCGTTGTAACCATAGTTGCCTTTACCGGCAGCCACGTTATTCACAACAACACTTGCCTCGTCACCAGCGTTTGAAACGATGATGCGAAGTGGCTCTTCCATGGCGCGCAACACGATGCTGATACCAGCATTTTGATCTGCGTTATCGCCCTTCATATTCATGATGGCTTGCTTAGCACGTACCAAAGCAACACCGCCACCAGGAACAATACCTTCTTCAACAGCAGCACGTGTAGCGTGCAATGCGTCGTCAACACGAGCCTTCTTCTCTTTCATTTCTACTTCTGTGGCTGCGCCAACACGTAGAACTGCAACACCGCCTGCCAATTTAGCAACGCGCTCTTGTAGCTTTTCACGATCGTAGTCGCTGGTAGCTTCTTCGATTTGTGCACGAATTTGCTTAACGCGAGTTTCAATGTTCTTAGCTTCGCCTGCGCCATCAATGATGGTTGTGTTTTCTTTACCGATTTCAATGCGCTTAGCTTGACCTAAATCTTGTAGTGTTACTTTTTCTAGTGTCAAACCAACTTCTTCAGCAATCACTTGACCACCAGTCAAAATAGCGATGTCTTCAAGCATGGCTTTACGACGATCACCGAAACCTGGTGCTTTAACAGCACAAGTCTTCAAGATGCCACGAATGTTGTTAACCACCAACGTTGCCAATGCTTCGCCTTCGATGTCTTCAGCGATGATCAACAATGGACGACCAGCTTTAGCTACTTGCTCCAATACTGGCAACAAGTCACGAATGTTGCTGATCTTCTTGTCAAACAACAAAACGAATGGGTTCTCAAGAATAGCTACTTGCTTTTCTGGGTTGCTGATGAAATATGGTGAAAGGTAACCGCGGTCAAACTGCATACCTTCTACAACATCTAATTCATCTGCCAATGATTTGCCATCTTCAACAGTGATAACACCTTCTTTACCCACTTTTTCCATGGCTTCAGCGATTCGCTCACCAATGCTGTAATCGCTGTTTGCTGAAATAGAACCAACTTGAGCGATTTCTTTTGTGGTTGTGCATGGCTTGCTGATTTTTGTGATTTCTGCGATTGCTGCAGTCACTGCTTTATCAATACCGCGCTTCAAATCCATTGGGTTGTGACCAGCAACTACATACTTCATGCCTTCACGAACAATTGACTGAGCCAATACTGTTGCAGTTGTTGTACCGTCACCAGCGTTGTCAGCTGTCTTAGATGCAACTTCCTTCACCATCTGTGCACCCATGTTTTGTAGCTTGTCTTTTAGCTCAATTTCTTTAGCAACTGACACACCGTCTTTAGTCACTAATGGGCCACCAAATGAACGCTCTAAAACCACGTTACGACCCTTAGGTCCTAAAGTTACTTTAACTGCGTTAGCCAAAATGTTAACGCCCTCGACCATGCGCGTACGCGCGCTGTCACTGAAAAATACATCTTTTGCTGCCATTTGAATTCCTTTCGATGTCTCTTATTAAATTACTTCTGTACAACTGCCATGATGTCTTCTTCGCGCATCACGAGAAGCTCATCGCCATCAACTTTTACTGTCTGACCCGCATACTTGCCAAACAAAACACGGTCGCCCACTTTCACATCTAGTGGAATAACTTTGCCTGACTCATCTTTTTTACCTGTGCCAACAGCAAGGATCTCGCCTTGATCTGGCTTTTCAGCTGCAGTCTCTGGAATCACTAAACCTGAAGCTGTTTTTGTTTCGTTGTCTAAACGCTTGATGATCACGCGATCATGTAAAGGGCGTAAATTCATTTTGACTCCTTTAAAAAAGTTAGTAAGTATTTACTTAACAGTTAGTAAAAATAATTAATTATAATTTCCAGAAGTAGTGCTACCAAACTGAAACGCATTGTTAGCACTCTAACTGGTTGAGTGCTAATTATAGGGATGGAAGCTCAGCATTTCAAGAGTCATGACCAGACTTTCCATTCAAAGAATGGATTTCCTAAGCACTCACACACAAGCTTTTCTCAAGAGCAATGTAACTATTGGTGATCAAAAGTCACTAAATAATTGATTTTATTGGATTTAATTATGAAACCTAAGTCTCGGCTCTATTCGCTTGTTAAAAATTGGACAAAAAAACCAGGGTTGGCCGTTAAAGAGTTCCACCAGGGGCAACTGTATGAAGTGATGATGCAACCTGAGAGTAAACAGCTCGAGGCATGGGCAAACTCTCAAGATTTATCTTTTGAGCTGGTATTGAGCTCTAAAGACCTCGTCACTGAATTTGTCACCCTCACATCCCTTGAACAAGCCTCAAAAGAGGCTGTGATTGGTCTGGTCAAAGAAGGTATTCGTGCCGCCAATTATTGGCACAGCTCCACCAAACCTCACGCCATCATGCTGGCCATGAAAGCCGAATGGTTGAGTGATCCAGGCTTGATGAATGACTTTCAAGAAGTTCTGCTGAAGTGCTATTTACCCGTTGGACTCATTCATGTTGGTATTAGCGGCTTGGCACAATCAAAAGAAGCTCATCAGCTACAAGAAGCGTTGGTTCAATTACAACGCCTCGGTATTTTGTTCCATCTTCTTAATTTCACAGGACAGGATGAAGAATGCCAACTGATGCTCAATCATCGATTCACCCACATCCACCTGGCGAGTGATCTCATTAGGCAAGCAATCCCAGGAAGTCAGTGTGAAAAGAAATTGATGGCGCTTAAAGCACTCATACACGCCAATGATGCAAGATCGGTGGCCGGCCCAATCAAACTCATGCACGAAAAATCTGTGGCCGAAAAGCATGCCATTGATTGTTACTACGGCAAGCACATCATGCCGCAAATGACACTTCACCAAGTGCTCAAGATGGGTAAAATAGCCAAACAACAATTAGCCATGAAACAACTGATGAACAAACAGTCTCAAAAGGAGTGAATTAGATGAGGAAAAAAGTCCTATTGGTTGACGACCACCCAGCAATGCTTTGGGCACTTAAAAACATGCTGGCACAACAAGTTCACTTTGAAATCATCGGGGAGGCAGTCGATGGCGATGGCTGCCTTGAGTTCGTTAGAGAAAATGAAACAGACTTGATCATTCTGGATATAGATATGCCAAAAGTAGATGGCTTCGATGTCATTCGCCGCTTGAAAATCATTTCTCCAGACAGCAGAATCCTAGTCGTGTCTTCTTTAGAAGCCAAGGTCTATGGTAGTCGCGTCAGAAGCATTGGTGGGCATGGCTTTATCAACAAAACAGCGAGCTCAGACATCATCCTGGCCGCTTGCCTAGCGGTATCTCAAGGCTATACATTTTTTCATGTCAATAATTCATCGAAAATATTCAGCAGTGATGATCAGATCATTTCATCATTCTCACCAAGAGAATTTCAGGTCATTAAATACTTGGCCGATGGACATCCCAACAGTGCTATCTCAGAGTTTCTTCACATCAGCACAAAAACAGTATCAACATACAAAACCCGTGTTTATAAAAAAATTGGTGTGAGCAACATCGCAGAGTTAATCACGTTCTGTAGAACCAATCGAATCACTGATGCTTAACGAACATCCGCTAGTTCTCTTCGCATTCCTTTGCATTTGCTTATTCAGCCTTTACTTACTGATTAGAAATAAGCATTGGTCGAATCTCGCCCACAAAAATCAACAAAATCTCAGCGCATTTCAAGAAACAAAGAATCAGGCGATCTCAACCATCAGCCATGAAATAAGAACACCCATCAGTGCCATACTTGGTATCCAAGAAAAACTGCTGCGCAACAATCATTTAGACCATTCTGAAAAAACCATTTTAGAAAGCGCTCATGCCTCAGCAGAATCCATGCTGGAAGTATTGAATCAGTTATTGGATTTATCCAAAATTGATGCTGGAAAAATGAAACTCAAAACAGAGGCTTGCAATTTAGGTAATTTGATTAAAAACATCAACCGAACATTCAGCACCCTTGCACAAAAAAATAACACCACAGTCCACTGTCATATTTGTCCAGAAATTGCAGAAAGCTTGATTGCTGATGGCACGAGATTGGGCCAGGTGTTACATAACTTGATCAGCAATGCCATCAAGTTCAGTCCAAACCAAAAAGTTCAAATCACGACTCGAACTCTTGCAAATGATCATTTTGCTCAAATTATCTATTTTGAGGTTTCTGATAATGGCAAAGGGATACCCCAAGCTCATATAGCAAGGATCTTCCAACCCTACGAACAATATGAACATAGTGATACAGAGTATTCACAGTCAAGTACAGGGCTTGGCTTAACCATTGCAAAGCAACTCATCGCGATGATGGGCGGCAAGCTAGAAATTGACTCCGAAGAGGGGCTTGGCACATCCGTGAGCTTCACGCTTTCTTTTAAAAGATCCATACAGCAACCCAAGTACACAAGATCCAATCCAACTTATGAGAAGGTTGCACCCACCATCACTCATCATGAAAGCGTGATGATTGTGGATGATCACGCCCCAAGCAGACTCATCACAGAGGCTCAATTCAAAGACATGGGATATTGCGTTCATTCAAGCGCTTGCAGTCAACAAGCCTTAGATAAAATTCGTGAAACTTCTTTTGATATTTTGGTCACAGACTTGACCATGCCCATCATTAATGGAGATCAATTAGCGATCGCTACTCATCAACACTACGGGTCAAAAATCAAAATATTTGGCATCACTGCACACACTGATGGAGCGCATCGATTGCTGAACCCTAATAATGTGTTTGATTTTGTTTTGATCAAGCCAGCATCCTTGAAAGATTGGCAACTAGAACTGTCTCTTGAAAAAACATATTCAATGACATTCAAAGACCCTGCTGATTCCCCACATTCAATGCTCAAGATCATTGCCGGAGAAATCTTGAACTATCAAGAAAAATCTTTGGATCTTTTACAGCAATGCCTTGGAAAACAAAAATGGGTATTGAGTGAAATGGAATTAAAAGGCATGGCTCATAAATTGCTTGGTGGCGCCAAACTAAGCAATGACTCAAGACTGGCCAAAATTTGTGAACAATTTCAGGTGAAAATCCCTCAGCCTCACCGCCCTCTTTTTTATGATCTGTGCATTGCCCTGACTCGCTCTAATAAGCTATTAAAAAAGATTACCTCAGCACCATAAGCATATGTACATAAATGCTTATTAGGCACTATGATTCAGGCATGCCATTTAAGAGACATTTATTGATATTGACAGGCTTTGTTTTAATCACACAAAGCTTTGGTTCATTTGCAAAAGATTTTTTACCCGCCCCGGTTGAATCAGCCATTAAAAAAAGCGGGATTCCCAAAGAAGCCATTTCAATTTCCGTCGATAAAATCACCAGTCAACAGGGACATGCCACCTTCAACTCTCATGATGTGATTCATTGGCAAGAGAGTTTAGGCATGAATCCAGCTTCTACAATGAAGCTTGTCACAAGCTTAGCCGCGATGGAAATGCTGGGTCCTCAATACAGGTGGAAAACGGATCTGTTTACCAATGGTCAAATCTCAAAAGGAACTCTGCGCGGAGACTTACTCATCAGAGGTAGTGGTGACCCTAAGCTCATTCCAGAAGAGGTGAATAAGCTTTTAGCCAACCTCAAGGCAAGCGGGGTAAAAAATATCCATGGAGACTTGATTTTTGACAGAAGTGCGTACGACAAATCAGTCAAAGAGTCATCATTCTCTGATGGCGATCCAACTCGTGCCTATAACGTTGCTCCAGATGCTCTTTTGTTTGCCTTTAATAGTTTTAGTTTTCAGTTTTTTCCAAATATTGAGAATCGCTTGGTTGTTATCAAACAAACTCCGCGCATGGCCAACCTATCTATTGACAATAACTTGGTGGTGGTCGATGGCCCCTGCACCAATTGGCGAGACGACATCACAATGTCCTTGAAGGCTGAGAAAAACTCAGGATGGGTTGCGAGCTTTCATGGCAAATATCCCAGTGCTTGCTCTACCGCCAATTGGAATATTGTCGCCTCTGACAACGATCAATTTTTATCACAGAGCTTAATTGCTGCGTGGGAAGACCTTGGTGGCACATGGGGCAAGAAGCCAGGCATTAAAAATGGTCAACTGACCGAATCTTTTAGGCCAATCGTGACACACTTTGGTATACCCTTGTATGAATCAGTCAAAGACATCAATAAGCTATCAAACAATGTGATGGCCAGACAAGTTTTACTCACACTTGCCTTAGAAAAGAATGGCGCACCTGGCAATACTGATAATGGCAATATGGTTGTTAAATCATGGCTCAAGAAATATCAATTAGATATGCCTGAGCTTGTCATTGAGAATGGTTCAGGGCTTTCAAGAATCGAAAGAATCAGTTCCAAACATCTTAATCAAGTGTTACTACTTGGCTTGAATTCTTCTACTCGAGATTACTTCACTGAATCACTCCCTATTGCTGGAGTGGATGGAACCATGAAACATCGCTTGATGGATAAACTTCGTCAATACATTCCCAAAAAAGCCGAGGTACAAGCATTTG
Source organism: Polynucleobacter cosmopolitanus (assembly GCF_002224225.1). GTDB lineage: Bacteria > Pseudomonadota > Gammaproteobacteria > Burkholderiales > Burkholderiaceae > Polynucleobacter > Polynucleobacter cosmopolitanus. The sequence continues at coordinate 179,338 of NZ_NJGG01000001.1, forward strand.
AAAAGAATGTGTCTCAGTTCCCCAAACCCATCAAAAAATATGGTGCTTATATTAAAACGGGGTCTTTGGTAGATGTCAGAAGTATTTCAGGTTATGTTGTGAGCAAATCAGGTCAGGTGTATGCGATTTCATCTTTCATCAATCATCGTAATGCTGGCTCTGGGCGAGGCATACATGATGCATTAATGACTTGGCTTCTTGATGATGGCCCGCAGCAACTACACGCCAGAGCCCACTGAGGCACGCCCCAACCTATCTCTGATAGCGTCCCACTCAACACCGTCGGGTAACTGTTCAAAGAAGATGCAATCCATGTTCAGTGCATCTAACTGCCTGAGCATTGCATAAAGCTCCCTGGCCAATGCTTTTGATTCAAGAGGCAACAGCACCTCTTTTGCCACATTCTTTAAACCAAAGTTTTTATCAGCCAAATCTTTTGGAAAATGGACCCAGGCAACTTTCTTGTTATCAGAGTTATTCACTTTAGAAAATAATGACTCAGCGTCTTTGGCATCGTATAAAACCAATTTTGTCTTTGGCGCATAGTGCGCACTCAAACTTCCAGAGACCCTTGGAGCCGATCCAATATTTACTGAGGCACCATCAGTCACGTCACTTCTACCAAGCGCTTGTTCAATCATTGCCTGAGTGATCGCTCCTGGCCGCAAAACCACAGCACCATGACTATCAAGGCGAGTCAGATCAACAATGGTTGATTCAATACCAACATCGCAGGGACCGCCATCAAGCACCAATACTTCATCACCTGGAAATTCTTCACGCACGTGCTCTGCTGTGGTTGGAGAAATTCTGCCAAAACGATTGGCAGAAGGTGCTGCCAAACCACCACCGAATGCCTTTAATAATTGTTGTGCGATAGGATGTTGCGGACACCGAATTCCAACCGTCTCTTGCCCACCTGTGACTTCCGATAAAACATGTTTGGCTTTTGGAAGAATCATGGTCAAAGGACCTGGCCAGAATGCATGGGCCAAGATCAAAGCTTCTGGAGAAACATCCCTTGACCATTGACTGAGAATTTCGCGCCACGCAATTGCACTGGCTTGCCGGTCATTAGCAACACTCACTTCAGCTTGAGCGATATGCACAATCAAAGGGTGACCAGAGGGGCGGCCTTTACTAGAAAATATTTTATTGATTGCTGAAACGTTATTCGCATCAGCTGCCAGTCCATATACTGTTTCGGTGGGCATTCCCACCAAACCACCAGCCTTAAGAACGTCTACGGCCCTTTGGATTGAATCAGACATGATCAGCGCGCAATTTTTAGGACTTGTATAGCCTCTTGGCAAACTGACTCAACAGCTGATGAAGTTTTGCCCACAAAATTAACGTGCCCCATCTTGCGCCCAACGCGAGGCTCAGCTTTGCCATAAAGATGCAGCTTTGCAGAAGGCGCTTTCAGAATTTTTTCCCATGAAGGCTCTGCTTGTTTTCCAGAGACCAACCACTCATCACCCAAGATATTGAGCATGATGCTTGGACCAATCAACTCAGTACTACCTAAAGGCAAACGTGCCATCGCTCTGACTTGTTGCTCAAATTGACTGGTTAAGCATGCATTTTGTGTGTAGTGCCCAGAATTATGTGGGCGTGGAGCAATCTCGTTAGCAACGACTTCGCCATTTTTTAGAACAAAGAACTCAACACACAACACACCCACGTAATCTAAACGACGAATAATTTCTTTAGCGGCGTCGATGATTTTCGCTTCTTGAGCAGGATTGATTGATGGTGCTGGCACAGTTGTTGTGTGCAAAATGCCATTTTTATGAATATTTTGTGCGATTGGATATGCAACGACTTCATCATCATGACCTCGCACCACCAATGCTGATACTTCAAAAGCCAAATCCATGCGTTTTTCTAAAACACACACCACTTCGCCAAAACTATTCCAGGCTTTCACAAGCTCATCACGATCATGAACCGTCACTTGACCTTTACCGTCATAACCCATACGAGCGGTTTTTAAAATGCCTGGAAATAAATCAGCAGAAACTGCTTCAGCGTCACTTTGCTTTTCAATCACCTGATAAGGTGCTGGACCAATACCAGCTTCTTTTTGCCACGTTGCTAAAAACTTCTTTTCTGCAACACGGTCTTGTGCAATAGATACCCCAGCACTTCTTGGGGCAACAAATACACCCAAAGACTCTAGCTCATCAAGTGCCTTAGCTGGCACATTTTCAAATTCAGTACTAGCTGCCTGGCAGATAGCTGCCATCTCTTTTAACGCAGCGCTATCGGTATAACTTGCTTGAATATGTTTGTCCGCAACGATTCCGGCAGGACTGTGTTCATCAGGATCTAAGACACAGACTTTGTATCCCATGGCTTGAGCAGCATGAGTGAACATGCGACCCAATTGACCACCACCAAGAATCCCTAAAAAAGATCCCGGCAAAATTGGGTTTTGACGATCAGCCATAGATCAAGAATGCCCTGGTAAGTTCATGGCACGTGCTTTTTCAGTTTGAGCACCACGGAATGCCTCTAACTTTTTAGCCAAGGCAGGATCATTAACTGCAAGATTAGCAATCACATGCAAAGCAGCATTGGCTGCACCCGCATCACCGATCGCAAACGTTGCCACAGGAATGCCTTTAGGCATTTGCACAATAGATAACAGTGAATCTTCGCCACTTAGATGCTTTGAGGCCACAGGCACACCAAAGATCGGTACGATTGTTTTTGCTGCCAACATCCCTGGCAAATGGGCAGCACCGCCAGCACCAGCAATGATTGCTTTGATACCACGCTCTGCTGCAGTTTCAGCATAAGCAAACATATCATCAGGCATGCGATGTGCAGAAATCACCTTGGCTTCAAAGGCAACGCCAAACTCAGTGAGAGTTTGAGCTGCATTTTGCATGGTGTCCCAATCAGAATTTGAACCCATCAAGATTCCAACAATTGGTTTACTCATCTTTTTTCCTTTTTGCTTTTATCGAGCAATTAAGCAGTCAGTGTTGCTAATGCTTCACGGTATTTAGCCGCTGTTTTTTCAATCACATCATCAGGTAACTTTGGTGCAGGCGCAGATTTATTCCATGGCCGGCCATCCAGTCTCACAGACTCAAGCCAGTCACGCACAAACTGCTTATCAAATGAGGGTGGATTAGAGCCCACTTGGTATGAAGCAGCTGGCCAAAAACGAGAGGAGTCAGCCGTTAAAACTTCATCCATCAAGACCAAAGCATTATTTTCATCCAAGCCAAATTCAAATTTTGTATCTGCAATGATGATGCCCTTGCTTGCGGCATAAATCGATGCCTCTTTGTACAAACGAATGCTGACTTCTTTGATTTTTGCAGCCAATTCTTGGCCAATGCGTTTTTCAACTTCTGCATAAGAAATATTTTCATCATGCTCACCAACATCCGCTTTTGCGGCTGGCGTAAAAATAGGCTCTGGCAATTGTTGTGCGTTTTTAAGACCGGCTGGTAATTTGATGCCGCAAATGGCCCCAGTGTCTTGATAATCTTTCCAGCCACTTCCCGACAAATAGCCACGCACCACCGCTTCGACCATGATTGGCTTCAAACGCTTCGTCACAATCGCGCGACCCTTGACTTGATTCACCTCATCGGCAGTGACAACTGAACATGGATCGATACCCGTCAAATGATTAGGAATCACGTGGCTTAATTTTCCAAACCAAAAATTCGCCATCTCATTGAGAACAATTCCCTTGCCAGGAATAGGCTCGCCCATGACCACATCAAATGCTGATAAACGATCAGTGGTCACCATCAACAACTGATCATCACCAATTGCGTAGATATCTCTTACCTTGCCTTTTGAGATTAATGGCAATGATTTGATCGAAGATTCGTAAAGAGCTTGCATGAATACCTTATTTAACTAATTGAGCCAATTGACCGCTTTTGTAACGCTCAGCCATTTGTTCCAAAGGAATTGATTTGATCTTGCCAGCCTGGCCTTCGCAACCAAACGCCAAATAGCGCGCTTTACAAATTTCTTTGGCAGCTTCACGTGCTGGCTTCAAATAATCGCGTGGATCAAACTTGCCTGGGTTCTCAAACAAATATTTACGAATCGCGGCAGTCATTGCCAAACGAATATCCGTGTCGATATTGATTTTTCTAACGCCGTGCTTGATGCCTTGCTGAATTTCTTCAACAGGTACGCCGTAAGTTTCTTTCATATCGCCACCAAACTCACGAATGATTGCGAGTAACTCTTGCGGCACACTGGAAGAACCATGCATCACGAGGTGCGTGTTTGGAATGCGTTGATTGATTTCCTTGATGCGATCAATCGCCAAAATATCACCCGTTGGTTTTTTGGTGAATTTATAAGCGCCATGGCTGGTACCAATCGCAATCGCCAAGGCATCACATTGTGTTTGCTTCACAAAATCAGCGGCTTGCTCAACATCGGTCAATAACTGTTCGCGAGTCATGGCACCTTCAGCGCCGTGACCATCTTCTTTATCGCCCATCATGGTTTCTAAAGAACCTAGAACGCCCAACTCAGCTTCCACAGTCACGCCAATTGAATGCGCAAACTTCACAACTTCTTGAGATACGCCAACGTTATATTCATATGAAGCAACTGACTTACCGTCAGCCATCAAGGAACCATCCATCATCACTGATGTAAAGCCTGAGCGAATCGCCGCCATACAAACTGCTGGACTTTGACCGTGGTCTTGGTGCATCACCACCGGAATGTGCGGGTATGCTTCAACAGCCGCATCAATCAAATGACGCAAAAATGCTTCGCCAGCATATTTACGTGCGCCGGCAGAAGCTTGCATGATGACTGGTGCATTGACTTCATCGGCAGCAGCCATGATGGCTTGCACCTGTTCAAGATTGTTGACATTGAATGCTGGTAATCCATAAGCATTCTCAGCTGCGTGGTCCAATAATTGGCGCAAAGATACAAGAGCCATTGCTATTTCCTTAAATTAAAATTTATTTAACATTCACAATTTTGAGCGTGTTCGTTCCACCAACTTGCCCCATTGGCTCACCCACAGTCAAAACAATTGCATCACCAGAGGTGACAACACCTAATTTTTTAATTCTTGCTTCTGCTTGCTCTAAAGCAGTATCCCTGTCATTGCTGGTATCCAAATGCAAAGGGTGCACGTTCCTGTAAAGCGCCATTGCTCTCTGGCTGGTCAATTTGGTGGTCATGGCAAAAATAGGCACCTGAATCTTGTGTCGACTCATCCATAAAGCCGTAGAACCAGAGTCAGTTAATGCAGCAATCGCTTTCACACCCAAATGGTAGGCCGTGAACAAAGCTCCAAAAGCAATTGACTGATCAATGCGCGTGAATTTTTGGTCAAAGAAGTCAGCATCCAAATGATGAACTTCAGTCTTCTCTGCCTCCAAACAAATAGCGGCCATCTGCAAAACAGTTTCAATCGGGTACTGACCTGATGCAGTTTCAGCCGATAACATCACAGCATCTGTACCATCCAAAACAGCATTGGCCACATCGCTGACCTCGGCTCTGGTTGGCACTGGATTTTGAATCATTGATTCCATCATTTGAGTGGCAGTGATCACCACCTTGTTTGCCTCGCGAGCCAAACGAATCATTCGTTTTTGAAGTGCTGGAACTGTGGCATTACCAACTTCAACTGCCAAGTCACCGCGAGCGACCATGATGCCGTCACTGACCTCAAGAATTTCTTCCAATACGCCCGGCATGACAGCTTCAGCACGTTCAATCTTTGCGATCAGTTTTGTTTTGTGTCCAAACTCTTTGCTAGCGACATCGGCGAGACCACGGGCAATTTTCATGTCTTCAGCATTTTTAGGAAAACTGATCGCAATGTAATCGGCGCCCAAGGCAACTGCTGTTTTTAAATCTTCTTTGTCTTTATCGGTCAATGCTGGCGCAGTCAAACCGCCACCTGCACGATTGATGCCTTTGTTATTTGAAAGCTCACCACCTAATTCAACAATGGTGTGGATGCATGAACCTTCAACACCTTCGACTCGAATCACCAACAAACCATCGTTGAGCAATAACTTATCGCCAACCCTCACATCATTGGGCAAGTTCTTGTAATCAAGACCAACTTTGGTTTCATCGCCCAAAGTGCAATTGGCATCCAAAGTGAACTTTTCGCCAGCCTTCAAAATAATTTTGTTATTTTCAAATTTGCCAACTCTGATTTTTGGGCCTTGCAAGTCTGCCATGATGGCAACTTCACGACCAGCCGCTTTAGAAACCTCTCGAACAAGCTGAGCTCTGGCCTGGTGATCTGCGGCAGTACCGTGTGAGAAATTTAAACGGACAACATCAACGCCTGCTTCCATTAATTTTTTCAGAACTTCAGCGCTGCTTGATGCTGGACCTAAGGTCGCAACAATTTTTGTTGCACGCATTATTTATCCGCTCTTTCTGACAAGATAGCAAAGGCTGGCAATGTTTTACCTTCCAAGAATTCCAAGAAAGCACCACCGCCAGTAGAAATATAGTCGACCTGCTTTTCAATACCGTACTTAGCAATCGCTGCCAAGGTATCACCACCACCAGCGATGGAGAATGCTGGAGAGTGCGCAATCGCAGCGGCCAACATTTTGGTACCACCACCAAACTGATCAATCTCAAAAACACCGATTGGGCCATTCCAAACAATGGTTCCGGCATGCGCAATGATGCTAGTTAACTCAGCCGATGTTTTTGGACCCACGTCCAAAATCATGTCATCTGGTCGAACATCGGTGGATGCGACTCTGTTGGCACGCGCCAATGGTGATAACTCATTCGCCACCACCACATCAACAGGAATAGGCACACTCGCACCACGCTTGGCCATCAAATCGATGATGGCTTTTGCTTCGTTGATCAAATCTGGTTCAGCCAAAGATCTGCCAATTGGCAAGCCCGCTGCCAACATGAAGGTGTTGGCAATGCCGCCACCCACGATCAGTTGATCCACTTTTTCTGCCAATGATTTAAGAATCGTTAATTTTGTTGAAACTTTTGATCCTGCAACAATCGCCACCAATGGACGCTTTGGATCTGTCAATGCTTTACCCAAGGCATCTAGTTCAGCGGCCATCAAAGGGCCCGCACACGCAACAGGTGCAAATTTAGCCATGCCATGAGTGGTCGCTTCGGCACGATGAGCTGTACCGAATGCATCATTCACATAAACATCGCACAAGCTGGCCATTTTTTTAGCCAACTCGTCATTGTTTTTCTTTTCGCCTTTGTTCAGACGGCAATTCTCCAAAAGGACCAAATCACCTGGCTGTATTTCAAAACCACCCTCTACCCAGTGACTGATCAATGGAACTTTGCGCTCCATCAATTCTGCAATTCTGTCTGCAACTGGTGCCAAAGTATCTTCAGGCCTGAATTCACCTTCAGTAGGACGACCTAAATGAGATGTCACCATCACAGCTGCACCTGAATCCAAAGCCAATTTAATGGCAGGAATAGATGCTCTGATACGAGTGTCTTCAGTGATATTGCCTGCCTCATCCTGGGGAACGTTCAAATCAGCCCTGATGAACACCCGTTTACCTTTTAGCTGGCCATTAGCGGCCAAGGTGGAAAGGCGATTGAATTGAAGTTTTGATGTGCCTGGCATAGCGAATTTTCGACAAAAGACAAGAAAGTAAGATTTTACCTTTTTACGGTCAATCCTGAGTCTTTTTTAAGCCAAAACAAGCCGAATGGCCGTGAAGGCCAACATCCCCAAGATAATCGTCAAAAGCATGCTTTTTGTGAGCCAAAATGCAATGATTGAGCATATTCCGCCCCAAAAGTAAGCTGAATTGATCTCCAACTCATTAGGGCCTTCGGTAAAAAACATCTCAGGAGCAATGATTGCTACCAAAGCAGCTGCAGGTGCATACCTGAGGGCATTTTGAAGTGTTTCAGACAACTCTATGCGCTCACCCATCAAAAGAAAAAAGCCCCTGGTGATGAATGTGATCACGGTCAAACCCAATATCACCGCCCAAATTTCAAACGAGCTCAAGTGGCACCCCCTTCTCTTTTGATGAAGCGGTCACACATGATTCCAACAAAAATAGCCACAACAACTGCCAAAACAATGCTGAGCTTGTAGGGTAAATCATTGGCCAATAGAGCCACCAATAAAGCAGATAAAGCTGCCAAACGCGCAGATAGTTGATCGAGCATTGGCAACAAAATAGCTATCAGGGCCAAGGTTCCGGCAAAGCCCAAACCCCAAGAGTCTGGGACTGCTCCAGCAACAAAAATACCCGTCAAAGATCCGATTTGCCAGATCGACCAATTGGTCAAAGACATGCCCAAGAAAAACGGCAAGTGAGATGGGTCTTTTTGGTATTTTGGGAATCTAGACATGAACAACGCAAAATTCAAATCGCCGTTCAAGTAGCCCAACACCGATCTTTTCCAAAAACTTCTATTTTTGAAATAGGGCTGAATGCCAGCACTGAAAACGACGAATCTCAAGTTCACAATGATGGCAGTGACAAAAATAGTCCAAAGAGGAAAATCGCCCGCAATCAGGGGTAAAGCTGCTAATTGGGCAGAGGCGGCGTAAACCAAGAAAGACATACCAATGGCTTGGGCGGTGCTCAAGCTTGATTCAGCCATGGCCATGCCGGTCACGAGTGCCCAAGTGAAGATCGCAAAACCAGCTTTTGACATGGTTTTACTGCCTTCAAGTAGGTGTTTTTTATTGTTTGAGAACCAGATCACTATGAATTGAGTCGTCTAAGAGGATCTTTGATTATAGGGAGCACAGATGTCTTCGTCATAGCCATCTCCCGATGGCTGTTTTACAATGGCGCCTCAACCCATTTTTCTCAGAATTTAGGAAACAAACCATGTCAATGGCAAATCGTGATGGCTTTATTTGGATGGACGGCAAGATGGTCCCTTGGAGAGACGCAAACATCCACGTGTTAACTCACACCCTTCACTATGGCATGGGCGTCTTTGAAGGCATCAGAGCCTACAAAACTGAAGCTGGTCCAGCGATCTTCCGTTTGAAAGAGCACACACGTCGCTTATTCAATTCAGCAAAAATCTTCCAGATGAAGATGAACTACACCGAAGAGCAAATGGCCCAAGCAATTATTGAAGTTGTTAAAGAAAATAAATTGGCTTCTTGCTACATTCGTCCAATTGTTTGGATTGGCTCTGAAAAACTAGGTATTTCTGCAAGAAGTAATTCAATTCACGCCGCAGTTGCTGCTTGGGAATGGGGTGCTTATTTAGGTGAAGATGGTTTGAACAAAGGTATTCGCGTCAAGGTATCTTCATTCACCAGACATCACGTGAACGTTTCTTTGGTGAGAGCCAAAGCTTCTGGTTATTACATCAACTCAATCCTTGCTAACCAAGAAGTGACCGCACAAGGTTACGACGAAGCCCTTCTTTTAGACACGGACGGTTATGTTTCTGAAGGCTCAGGCGAGAACGTGTTCATCGTTAGAGATGGCGTTATCTACACGCCTGATTTGGCTTCATGTTTAGACGGCATTACTCGTGATGCGATTTTTACAATTGCTAAAGATCTTGGTATTGAAATTAAAGAAAAGCGCATCACGCGCGATGAAATGTACTGCTGCGATGAAGCCTTCTTCACTGGTACAGCTGCTGAAGTAACGCCGATTCGTGAGCTTGATGACCGCATCATCGGCGATGGCAAACGTGGCCCGATCACCACGAAAGTTCAGCAAATATTCTTTGATGCAGTGGCCGGTAAGAGCGACAAATATCGTCACTGGTTAACGGTGGTTTAAGAAAACCGAGGTCATCATGAGTCAGCAAAGTGTTATCAAAGTCGATGGTAATAAAGATTTACCCCTTCATTGCCCCAACAATAACTCTCCTGCCTGGAGCTTGCACCCTCGCGTCTTTCTAGATGTACTGACCACTGGCCATGCCAAGTGCCCTTACTGTGGCACTGAGTATGAGCTCCTGCCTGGCACAAAGCCACACGGTCACTAAGATGGTAAAGATACTCATCATTGCACCCAATTGGATTGGCGATGCAGTGATGACTGAGCCTCTGATATCTCAACTTAAAAAAAACAACTCTAACAGTCAGATCGATGTTTTAGCGACCCCATGGGTGGCTAGCATCATGAAAGCAATACCAGCGGTTGATCAAATCATCACCGCTGATTTTCAGCATGGCGCATTGCAATGGAAAGAGCGCAAAGCTCTGGCCAAACAATTGGCCCAAAGCGCTTATACCCACGCCTATGTTTTACCCAACAGTTTTAAATCAGCGCTGATCCCTTGGCTGGCTAAGATTCCTCTGAGAATTGGCTATCAAGGTGAAATGCGTTGGGGCCTCATCAATCAAGCGCATAGAAATCCATCCCGCTCACATCGCCCACCGATGTCGAGTCATTACTTTGCGCTGTCAGGTCAGACATCATCAGAAGTTCCCCAGCCGCACCTATCATTGCCAGAAGCAATGATTGACCAGAGCCAGCAAATGCTTCAAAACATTCAGGCGCATCAAGAGCTCTATGTGCTCTGTCCTGGTGCCGAGTATGGTCCTGCCAAGCAATGGCCGATCGAACATTTTGGCCAATTAGCCAAAAATATCATCGAAACAAAAGAAAACGCATTGGTGGTGATATTGGGCAGCAAGAAAGAGTTTTCTATTGGCAGTGATATTGCCTCAATGAGCACTCACCCAAACAAAGTGATCAATTGGTGCGGTCAAACCAGCCTTGAAGATGCGATGGCAGCCATCAGTAATGCCACGGCGGTTATCAGCAATGATTCTGGATTGATGCACATTGCCGCGGCATTTAGGCGCCCTCAAGTGGCTATTTTTGGATCCAGTGACCCAAGGCATACGCCACCACTATCAAAGCTTGCCGCAATTCATTGGTTGCACCTTGAATGCAGTCCCTGCTTTAAGAGAACTTGCCCTCTAGGTCATTTGAAATGTTTAGTGGACATAGAAGTAAAAGACGTCCTAAACTCCATCAATCAACTAACTCATTAAAAATACCATGCCAAGTCAAGCCAGATTATTTCAAATGCCAGAAGAAGTCATCGATGCATGGCGTGAATCATTGCATCGCAATGATTTGGATGGATCTATTGATCTATGGATGGATGAAGATTCAATCACCTGCATCTTGCCAGGCGGCAAACGCTTGAATGGGCATGCTGAGCTTCGTGAGGGATTGAAGAAAATACTTGAAGATCATTTCTTGTGGCTTGACCCGATCCAGGTGATTGGGCATACAGGCATTGGCATATCCTTCTTTGACTCAACCGAAGCCGTTCGTTTAGAAGCTGAGCAAATTGAACCAGAGTTTTTCTTGAACTTCACCTACATTTTGGTTCAAGGTCCTATGGGCTGGAGAATTGCCCATATTCACACAAGCCCAGCTCAAGAAGAACACATTCAGCTGCCAAGCACCATTCACGGCTTCCACTGATCAAATCATTTAAAAACTATTTTTGTTTTTGTTGAATAAGTTCTTGACGATATAAATCTTGAATTTGTCTGGCGCGCGCATCAATTTCTGAAGATTGATAAAAATCAGCATCTCCTGCGAGTTTGGCTAAACGCATCTGCTCAATTCCACCAATCCATGCACCATCAGCAACATACTTTTCTGCCAGTGCCGCATGCGAAAGAGCTTTTTTGCCAGCCTGAGAATAAGCCCTTGCTAGCAAGTCCCACCATATTGAATTTTCTGGCTGTGCTCTTGTTTGAGTCTTTAGCCAATTAATGGCTTGCTCATACTGTCGGGTCTTTAGTTGACCCTCAATCGTCAAGATATTCAAAGATCTTGATTGAGGATACGTTGCTTTGATTTGAGCAATTTGCTTCAACCCTTCGGCATGCTGTCCTTTGGCAAATAAAATATCGATTGCTGTTGACTCTAAAGAAAGGCTGGAGCGCTGTACAGGAGATCCTTGTGCGGAAACCGTTTGCATCAATACCTTACTTTTCTGTAAATATGATTCTGCTTCAGTTATTTTTTGTTGCTTTAAGCTTAACAATGCCAGGCCATAGTTACCTTCCAACTGTTTGATTGGATCGCCTTTTCTAGCAAGGCTTTCATAAAGTTGTTTTAGCTCTGGATAATTACTTGAGCTGATCGTTTGTATTAATCTCGCCCTGGACTTTAGCAAGTAAAACTCTACCGATGAATTGACTTTCGGTTTACTCAAGCCACGGACTCGGTCTTGCATATCAGCAATACGATCGGTTGTTAGTGGGTGAGATCGCACATAACCAGGCACCCCACTTTCCATGATGCTGTTGGCTCTTTGCATTCTATGGAAAAAGTCTGGCATGCCTTGAACATCAAAACCACCCGCCTGAAGAATCTGAAAACCTACTCGGTCAGCCTCTCGCTCAGCATCTCTAGAGTAAGCCAACTGATTTTGTATCGCTAACGCTTGACCGCCCATGGCAAGGCCTTGAGCTGCATTTGGATTACGACTGGCAGCAACCACGGCCAAAATGATCGACGCTAAGGCAATCATTGAATTGGTGCCCTGCTGACCAAACATGCGCGCAATGTGTTTTTGAGTGACGTGACCGATTTCATGACCCAGCACTGAAGCCAATTCAGACTCTGTTTCTGCAGAAACAATCAAACCAGTGTGCACACCAATATATCCGCCTGGCAAAGCAAAAGCATTGATACTTTTATCTCGCACTCCAAAAAGTTCAAAATTAATTAAAAAGCTTCCCTCTCCCTCTAAACCAGCAATCCCTTGTTTTTTAGCAGTAGCAATTAAATGCTGGCCGATTGTGTTGAGGTAATCATAAAAAACTGGGTCTTTTGAATAATCTGGGTCTCTGCGAATATCGCGCATGATGCGCGCACCCAGCAGTTTTTCATCAGTGGGAGATAGGGCTGCACTCGATGAATCTCCTAAATCAGGTAAAACCAATTGAGGTTGTTGAGTTTTCTTGCCAGGAGCAGCAAACTCAGAGCCAGCCCTAGAAGACTGCATGGTGCGATCAATATTTTCCTGCGCCACTCGATTGTTATCGACTTGGGCCAATAAGCAGCTTGGATAGAAAATGAAAGCGAGCGAGCCCGCTATTATTTTCTGCGCAACTTTATTCTTTTTACGATTCATATCCCTAATTATGGTACAAATACCGCATGAACAAACTGACTCATTTTGATGAAACTGGCCAAGCCCACATGGTAGATGTGGGCCAAAAGGCGCATACGCACCGAATTGCAACCGCTACTGGCAGTATACAAATGCAAAAAGCCACTTTCGACATGGTGATGTCTGGAAGTCACAAAAAAGGTGATGTGATTGGTATCGCCAGAATTGCGGCTATTCAAGCCACCAAAAAGAGTCCTGATTTAATTCCTCTGTGCCATCCTATCGCATTGACCAGGGTCGCTGTTGAATTCATCCCCGATGAATCGAATTCAACCATTCACTGCACCGTGACCACAGAGAACATTGGCCAGACCGGCGTTGAAATTGAAGCCTTAACGGGCGTGCAAATTGGCTTGCTCACCATTTACGACATGTGCAAAGCCGTAGACCGTGGCATGGTGATTAAAGAAGTGAAGCTGCTTGAAAAGAGTGGTGGCAAATCAGGCACTTGGGTCGCGGATTAGTAGGCGCTAACTAAGCAAGACAAAGAAACAGCCGAAAAATACCTTTGTACCAATTCTGTCCCAATGAGGATAGAAAATAGCTTCAATCATACACAGAGGTGGTAAGTAATAAGCTTATGCGGAAGGGTTCATTCCTATTAAAAGAAAAAGCCACTCGAAAGTGGCTTCTTACATCCTCAAATTTTAGAATATTAGAACTTATAACCTAAACCAACAGAGTAAATGGTTCCATCATTATCGCTAATACCTGCCACTTTTTTATATTCAGTTACAGATGCACGACCAAACATACTCTTACTAAACTCAAAGTCATAACCTAAACCATACAATGCACCGCTTCCACTCTGTTTTGAGGAAGTTCCTACTGAAACACTACCGGCAGTAAGTCGAACATCAGTCTCCGCTTCAGAACGATGTCCACCCAATTTGATAAAGAACCCTCTAGCCGCATCATTAAATGAAAGTGGTCTTAATAAAACGCTGTAATCAAATCCTGAGAAACTAACATCAGCAGATGCTGCATAGGATACTGATCCACCGGAGACACCATTTACTCTGTAAGCAATGTCATTTGATTGGAAGTAACCTAATTCCAAGTCAACCATCGGATTTACTTTATACCCGGCAAAAATACGAGCAACCCCAACGCTTGTATTTTGAGTTGCAGTAGCTGAACCACCAACTTGATTTACAAATGAATTTGCCATGTATGCAGTTTCGTTATCAACCTTACTAGATCCTAATTCTCCGCCAACATACCACTTTGATTCCTGAGCCATTGCATTTGTTGACATAAGAACCGCTAATCCTAATAATATTTTCTTCATAACTTCTCCTTTAATAAATAACTAACAAAAAATTAAAAATATTTCTTAATTTATTCAACTTGTTGCGCTGTTAAAAACATTGCTTTCTCAAGCGCCACAAAAAAATCTTGATATGGTTTTGGGTCCGTTACTGGAGTTATATTGAATTGAGCATTTGCTCGAACAATTACTCTCTTATCACTATGCGGTCGAATTGATACGGTCATTCTTAATGCATATCCATCAAGTTTCGTGGCAGAAATACTACCCAGCTCCGTGTCCGCTTTGTCAACAACAAAACTTAAGTCTTGAAGTGTTGCGATAACTGTTCGCATGGTTTTTTGTCTATCTGTCGTTTCAAATGCTCTTGATTGCATTGATCGCAATTGCACAGCAGATTTATTAGTTGATGAGTCAAGGACCCGTGCCTGCATAGTTTCGCAACCAGACAGCACAAAAACAGATGAGACAACTACAAATACTATTGATACTTTTCTGATGATTAATTTCATATATTTTGCGCCTCTAGGAATACAGACTTACTTAACTTATCAAAGAAACCTTTGTATGTTTCTATGTCATTAATAGCTTCAATTTTTGATACTTGCTTATTTTGATTCCAAACTACTCTCTGGAAAGTTACTCTCAAAATGTAGCCATTTCCATTCTCTGCAGGTTTAGTAATTAGCGAAGCTCTTATTAATTGTTCTGAATCAATGGACATTGCACTTGCTCCAAATAGGAGGCCTAACATTATTTGACCTGCAATTTGCCCTGAATCTCTTGCATCTCTCTTTTTTGAGCCAACTAAAACACCAATACCAGGAGCAGATTCGTCTAAATTAAATCCTAAGTCTTGCAATACCGCTGCTGCTGCTGAGAGAAGTTCTTTTTCATTTTTTGTATCAAATTTACGTGCTTGAAGCTGTCTATTTGCCAATGTATCTGGGTTAAATTTGAGAGCTTCTGGAGGAATAGTTGTGGCACATCCTGAAATTAAAAGTATTCCCGCTAATGCACCACAAATTAGTTTTTTATTTAGCATGACTACCTCAGAACTTTGATTGGTGATAGGCAAAATCTCTAACTTTTGCTTTTTCATCAAACTTGATAATGATTGTCAAAGTTTTTTGAGTTGTTGATGCGGCAGCTTTACCATCAGCAGGTAACCAGAAGAACCGCATCCCGCTTGAAGCAGAAATCATTGCTTCTGTAGAGACTTTGTCATAAACCCAAGTTTCTCTTCTTTTATCGTCTGTAGTAACCATATTTGGAGATCCAAGGGCAACCACAACATCTGAAGAACTCATTCCAACCTTAATCTCTCTCTGAACTTTACCGACCGAGATGTTGTCACCTTGACCCTTTGCCTCTTGCATATCCTTTTGTTGGTCAACCAAAGATGTTGGAAAACACCCCTGGAGTGCCAATAGAAAGGCAACTGCACCAAGATATCCAATGTATTTAAAGCTCATAAATTACCTTTCGAAGGTCTAAACAACCCGTGACATTTATCATTTTTATAAATAATAGCATATTTGTAGGATATAACCCGTCGGGATATAGCCTGTCGTCTTTCAGCCCTCAAACTGACAAAGTGTTAGTCATGAAAGTCAAACTAGACGACCTTAAAGAAATCCTCAGCTCAAACATCAAGAAATATAGAAAACTTAAAGGATTAAGTCAGGAAAAGCTTGGACTTATCTCAGGTATTGATAGAAGCTATATGAGCGAAATTGAAAGATGTATTGCTAACCCTTCAATTGAAGCAATACTCAGAATTAGTAATGCTCTTGAGGTAACTCCTGAAGATTTACTTAAAGGCATAAAGAAACGTTGATTCTTCATAGAATCTTAAAAGTAAAAAAGGCGAAGATTCTTCGCCTTTTCTTTTATTGTGACACCGTTAGTTTGTCACTTTAAGTTTTTTACAACTTTGATGCCTTACTTGCAATCACTTGGCTGAAGTTTTGCGGGCAAGGTTGTTGCTGGTGACTTGCATGACCAAATACCTGCCCATGGCTGTTCACCCTTAACACTTAAATCCAAAGCTGTGACAGCATCGCTACTGGCATTGTTGACCGGCACAATACTCAAGGTGTTGGTGCCTTCAGGAGCAACACTAGATTGGTATGTGATCAAAATAGCGCCAGATTTTTCAATCTTGATGTCTTTAATACTGTTCGTTGTTGTGCTCTTGAACGTTGACTCTGTTGCCTCAGCCATGTCTGCAGCACCCTTACTCGAGTAAACCTCGGTCACGGCCAATTTAGCGCCCGCTGCCAAACTCAAGCCTTCAGTCACACGCGTTTTAGCAATGTAGTCTTGATACTTCGGCACTGCGATGGCGGCCAAAATACCAATGATGGCAATCACCACCATCAACTCAATCAAAGTGAAACCATTTTTTTTATTTGTTGAAGCGTCTTGCTTTGATGTCATAAGGTTTTTATTTTTCATTCATTCAATCCTTTGTTAATGGGAGACCATCATCTCAGATGATGCCCATCAACAAGGACTATATCGTTGTCAGAAAGCTCTGATTTTGAGTTGAGTCAAAGAACAAGCAATTAAGCTTGTTTTGTCTTCTTCTTTTGCCTCTTCATCACTTCGCCATAAAGCATCACGCCGACAGCGGCAGCAATGCCTGCAATCGTTGCATAGTTCTCAATGCCCGCACCAAAGTGTTTAATGAGTCCAGGATCAGAGAAAATCATTCCGCCTGCAATCCAACCCAATAAGCCGGCACCCAAAGTCACGATCCATGGGAAACGATCGATGAGATAAAGGACGATTTGACTTCCGCCCACGATCAATGGAATTGAAACCAACAAACCAAACACAATGTATCCAAATTGGTGATGAGCTGCATCGACTTGACCAGCAGCACCCGCAATCGCAATCACGTTATCAACGCTCATGGCAATGTCAGCCACGATAATGGTTTTAACAGCAGCCCATAATTTATCGGATGCTTCAAGCTCATGGCCCTCATCATCTTCTGATTGCACCATTAACTTGTAACCAATCCACAATAACAAAATACCGCCTGTGAACTTCAAGAATGGAATTTGTAACAACGTCACTGCAAATGCCACCAAGGCAATACGCAAAATAATCGCCCCCGCAGTGCCCCACATGATGCCTCTGCGTCGCTGATTAGGATGCAAATTACGACAAGCCAACGCGATCACAACCGCATTATCACCACCCAATAAAATATCGATCATGATGATTTGAGCAATCACTGCCCAATCAATCGTCGCTAGAAATTCCATGTCAACCTCATATTTTTATTATTTAAACAAAAAACGGGAGCTAGGCTCCCGTTAATTTTGACCCATTAAAGGGATATTACAACAATGCCTTAAGCAATTTGCCCATTTCTGATGGATTGCGTGTCACTGTGAAGCCACACTCTTCCATGATGGCCAACTTAGCATCAGCTGTGTCGGCACCACCAGAAATCAACGCACCAGCATGGCCCATGCGCTTACCTGCAGGAGCAGTAACACCAGCAATGAAACCTACCACTGGTTTTTTCATATTAGCTTTGCACCAACGAGCTGCTTCAGCTTCATCAGGACCGCCAATTTCACCAATCATGATCACTGCATCAGTGTCTGGATCGTCATTGAACGCTCTCATCACATCAATGTGCTTAAGACCGTTGATTGGGTCACCACCGATACCAACTGCTGAAGATTGGCCAAGACCAATTTCTGTTAACTGAGCAACAGCTTCATAAGTCAAAGTACCTGAGCGACTCACAACACCAATACGACCTTTGCGGTGAATGTGGCCTGGCATGATGCCAATCTTGATTTCTTCAGGAGTGATCAAGCCTGGGCAGTTTGGTCCCAACAACAAAGTCTTTTTGCCGCCTTTAGCTTCCTTAGCAGCCATTCTGTTGCGAACTTCTAACATGTCACGAACTGGAATACCTTCTGTGATACAGATCGCCAAATCTAGGTCTGCTTCAACAGCTTCCCAGATAGCAGCCGCAGCACCCGCTGGTGGCACATAAATCACTGAAACAGTTGCACCTGTTTCTGCAGCAGCTTCTTTCACTGATCCATAAATAGGAATGTTGAAAATTTTCTCGCCAGCTTTTTTAGGGTTCACGCCAGCAACAAAACATTCTTTGCCGTTTGCGT
This sequence comes from Polynucleobacter cosmopolitanus, assembly GCF_002224225.1. GTDB lineage: Bacteria > Pseudomonadota > Gammaproteobacteria > Burkholderiales > Burkholderiaceae > Polynucleobacter > Polynucleobacter cosmopolitanus. The sequence continues at coordinate 197,902 of NZ_NJGG01000001.1, forward strand.
ACTCTTGACACTTTTCAGTGTGGAACTGACCTGTTTTACCAGTGATACCTTGAGTAATGACTCGTGTGTTTTTATTAATAAGAATAGACATTTAAATTCCTTTCGTGGCCGGTGGCTTATTTAACCGCTGCAACAGCTTTAGTTGCTGCCTCAGCCATCGTGTCTGCACTGATGATTGGTAGACCTGACTCAGCTAACATCTTCTTGCCAAGGTCCTCGTTCGTGCCCTTCATACGAACCACCAAAGGTACGTTCAAGTTCACCGCTTTACAAGCTTTGATGACGCCATCGGCAATCACATCACACTTCATGATGCCGCCGAAAATATTCACCAAAATAGCTTTCACATCTTTGTTCTTCAACATGATCTTGAATGCTTCTGTTACTTTTTCAGCAGTTGCGCCACCACCAACGTCCAAGAAGTTTGCTGGCTCACCACCAAACAACTTAATTGTGTCCATGGTTGCCATCGCCAAACCTGCACCGTTCACCAAGCAACCAATGTTGCCGTCCAATGAAATGTAGGCTAAATCAAATTTAGACGCTTCTACTTCAGCAGGATCTTCTTCATCCAAGTCGCGATAAGCAACGATTTCTGGATGACGGTACAAAGCGTTTGAATCAAAGTTGAACTTAGCGTCCAAAGCTTTGATCTTGCCGTTGCCTTCAAGAATCAATGGATTGATTTCAACCAATGATGCATCTGTGTCCATATACACTTTGTACAAGTTTTGCAAAGCTTCCTTTGCCATGGCTTGTGATGCCTCAGGCACGCCAATACCTTGCGCCAATTTAGTTGCATCAGCATCTGTTAAACCAATCAATGGGTTCACAAACGCTTTGATGATTTTCTCTGGAGTTTTTTCTGCCACTTCTTCGATATCCATGCCGCCTTCGCTAGACGCCATCACCACCACTGATTGTGTGCCACGATCAGTCAAGATACCTACGTAATATTCTTTTTTGATGTCCGCACCGTCTTCAACCAACAAACGGCGAACTTTTTGACCTTCTGGGCCTGTTTGATGAGTTTTTAACTGCATACCCAAAATTTGAGTTGCATAAGTCTTCACTTCATCAAGGCTCTTGGCAACCTTAACGCCACCACCCTTACCGCGTCCACCTGCGTGAATTTGGGCTTTCACAACCCAAACTGGGCCACCCAGTTTTTTAGCTGCTTCAACTGCCTCATCAACGCTTAAAGCAGAAATGCCATTTGGCACTGGAACATTGAACTGACGCAAGATTTCCTTGCCTTGGTACTCGTGGATCTTCATTAAGGCTCCCTATTGAATAGTCCGAAATATTAGTATTTTTAGCTTACTTAACTCTGTCGATTTACTACTTTTGCTAAGTAATCTCACTATTATCGCTTTTTCGGGGACTAAGGCTCTTTTTTTGACATTTCAACAGGTGTTAATGGGGCTCCAAACCATGCCCGGTGATACATTTTGACTGTTTCACCATCGGTTCTTAAGGCATGACATCGGTTGAGCTGAAATGGCATGCTCCCAGACTCATGGTCTACGATTTTGAAAACTTCTCCACCAAATGCCTGAATAGCCACGGTGGGTAATACAGAACAAAGCTCTGTCAGGTGAGAGCACCCAGAGATACCACTCAAGCGCTCTTTCACAGCACCACGAAAACCCTTCGCCAAATTGAGTCCAATGAGTTTTTTATAGTCAGGTTCAATGGCTTTGCAGTGATCATCGTATGGAGCTGCATGCATATTGGCATGAGCATCAACAACATTGAATTTTGTATCAATGGTGACGGTTAAAACCATTTGATGAATGGCCTCACCCTTGGGTTTAACCCCTGAAGCCAATTGAAAGTCTTTATCTTTGACATCCAACAGGGTGGCTTCAATATCCCATAGACCATCATCTCGACGAAAGGCTTGGGTCTTGATGTCTCGGGTGTGTATCAGGGTGCGACTGGATGTGGAAGGTGAGCTCATTCACAAAGTCTACACCAGCTCAAATTATTGAGATTCTTCCTCAATCGGCGAAAATCGCCCATCAATGATCTTTGTCACCACGCTCAAGGGAAAACCTTTGGAGACCAAGTAACGCATTTGCTTGGATTTTTCTTTAGGATCTTTGGTGACCATGGAATCAAATTTTCTTTGCCACAGCTCCCAAGCTCTCATCGCATCAGACACTTTTAGTCGCTCTTTGATTTCCATTAAAGAGTCACCTTCAATGCCTTGTTGCTTTAACTCATCGACGATTTTCAAGCTGCCATATCGCCCAGATTTGCGACGCACCAAGCTCTCTGCAAAACGCTCGTCTGATAACCAAGACTGCGCCTCAAGCTTTGTCATGAGCTCATCCAACTCAGTATCAGATTCCGCATAAGGCAAGAGCTTCTTGCGAAGCTCTTGGCGACTATGCTCTCTTCTTGATAAATACCGAAGAGCTCGCCCCATCAAACTTGGGGCTTGCTGTTTAGGCATCCGCTTCTTCTTTAGGGCTGATCACACTGCCGGTGTTAACGCCTAATTTTTCACGAACCCTTGCTTCAATTTCTTTGGCAATCTCAGGATTCTCTTTCAAGAACTCGCGTGCATTATCTTTACCTTGTCCTACACGCTCACCGTTATAGCTGTACCAAGCGCCTGACTTTTCAACGATGTCGCACTCAACACCTAGATCAATGATTTCACCGTGTCTAGAAATACCTTCTCCGTACATGATGTCAAAAATAGCTTCACGGAATGGCGGAGACACTTTGTTTTTCACAACCTTCACACGTGTTTCATTACCAACAATGTCATCGCCCTTTTTAATGCTACCAATACGACGAATATCTAAACGCATAGAGGCATAAAACTTCAACGCATTACCACCTGTGGTGGTTTCAGGTGAACCAAACATCACACCAATCTTCATACGAATTTGGTTGATGAAGATCACCATTGAATTTGTGCGCTTGATTGTTCCTGTTAATTTACGCAAAGCTTGGCTCATCAAACGAGCTTGCAAACCAGGCAAAGAATCACCCATGTCGCCTTCAATTTCTGCGCGCGGCACCAAGGCGGCCACCGAGTCAATCACGATTAAATCAATCGAGCCTGAACGAACCAAGGCATCAGCGATTTCCAATGCTTGCTCACCAGTATCCGGCTGAGAGATTAATAAGTTATTAACATCCACGCCTAATTTAGCGGCGTACTGCACATCCAAAGCATGCTCAGCATCAATGAACGCACATGTACCGCCCAACTTTTGCATTTCTGCCACTGCGTGCAAAGTTAAAGTTGTTTTACCTGAAGATTCGGGGCCGTAAATCTCAATCACACGCCCCCTGGCCAAACCACCCACGCCCAAGGCAATATCTAAGCCTAAAGAGCCTGTTGATACAACTTGGATATCTTGGCCAATATCACTGTCACCAAGGCGCATGATGGAGCCCTTACCAAACTGTTTTTCAATCTGAGCAAGTGCTGCATTGAGGGCCTTTTGCTTATCAGAGCTCATTCCCTCAATATCAGCCGGGCCTGATCCAGATTTCTTTTTTTGGTCTTCCATGGTCGTCCTTATTTAAAATTAGGTGTATTTTGTCTACAAATGGTCAATTTACAGTAATTACTGTATATAAAAACAGTACTCTATGCAAGGATTTTTTTAATATCTGGCTAGAATATGCACTAGAAACTAGTTTATTGCTGCCTAATGTCAGACAATACCTAAAAACGAGCAAGATTTTGCTGATTGGGCTGTATGAGAATACTGATTGCAGAAGACGATAGCGTATTAGCCGATGGGTTAACCAGGTCCTTGAGACAGTCGGGTTATGCCGTAGACCATGTCAAAGATGGCCAATCTGCGGATCTCGCCCTGTCCGCCCAAGCATTTGACTTATTGATCCTAGATTTGGGTCTGCCCAAAATGACGGGTCCTGAGGTACTCAAGCGCCTTCGCTCCAGAAACTCCATGCTCCCCGTTCTGATATTGACCGCTGCTGACTCTACCGAAGAACGTGTCAAAGGTTTGGACGCGGGTGCCGATGATTACATGGCCAAGCCATTCGCTTTGTCGGAACTAGAAGCCCGTGTTCGAGCTTTAACGCGTCGTGGTACCGGTGGCGGACCAACTGTTGTGAAACACGGCCCACTGCAATTCGATCAAGTTGGTCGTGTGGCTTACATCGATGAAAAAATGCTTGAATTATCTGCACGTGAGCTAGGCCTTTTAGAAGTTCTATTAAAAAGAGTGGGCCGTCTCGTCTCCAAAGATCAATTGGTGGATCATTTGTGCGAGTGGGGCGAAGAAGTCAGTAATAACGCGATTGAAGTCTACGTGCACCGCCTTCGGAAAAAAATTGAAGTGGGTGGGATTCGAATTGCAACAATCCGCGGCCTTGGTTATTGCCTAGAAAAATTTCAAGCACCTCCAGAAGCTCCAAAAGTATCTGAAGCTTAATATTTGAAATGGCTGATGTTCGCCCCGCCATTGATGCGGAACTTCAACGACTATTACCTCCCGAGTCATATGGCTTAAAGCATGCCAGCAAAGGTCCAAGATCACTGTTTGGAGAAATCCTAGATTGGATGTTGGCCCCGCTTTTGTTGTTATGGCCCATGAGCATTGCGGTGACCTATTTGGTTGCGCAATCAATTGCAACAGCTCCATTTGATCGAAGTCTTGAAAACAGTGTTCAAGCCATCTCTCAACAAATCAAAACAGTCGGCGATCAGATATCGCTGACCTTACCAATGTCAGCCCGACAAATTCTGCGCGCCGATGAAAACGATACGATTTATTTCCAAGTCATTGGCCCACGCGGAGAATTAATTGCGGGTGATAAAGATTTATCTTTGCCTGCTGATGGCGATCCATTACAAGTAGGCACCATCACTTACCGTGATAGTCGAATTGCTGGCAATGAAGTGCGGGTTGCCGCAACCTTGGTCATACTTTCAACATCAACTGGCCCCAGCCCCGTGATGGTTCAAGTTGCTGAGACCTTAGAAAAACGATCACAGCTTGCCAATGAAATCATCAAAGGCGTGATTTTGCCGCAGTTCATTATTTTGCCGATTGTGGTGGTCTTGGTTTGGTTTGGTTTGAGCAGAGGTCTTGCACCATTGAACGCTCTACAAAACAGAATCAGAAATCGCTTGGTTGATGACACAAGTCCGATTGAGGAGCGTGCGGCTCCACAAGAAATCATGCCCTTGATTTCCAGCTTTAATGACGTCTTGTATCAGCTTGAAGATTCTGTGCAGTCACAGAAGCGATTCATTGCTGATGCCGCCCATCAATTAAAAACCCCTTTGGCAGGTTTGCGCATGCAGGCGGAATTAGCTCAAAGAGAAAATAGTCCTGAAGAGTTGCAACGCTCTTTAGAACAAATCGCTGATAGCTCCACGCGAGCTACTCGCCTAGTGCAGCAATTACTGTCACTGGCCAGAATGGAAAACACCAACAAGCTCAGTGAAAAGATTTTGATTGATTTATCCCAATCAGCTGCTGATGCAACCAAAAATTGGTTATCCGCTGCCTGGGAAAAAAACATTGATTTGGGTTATCAATCCAACCAACAATCCTACAAAATGTATGGCAATCCAGTGATGCTAAAAGAGCTATTCAACAATTTGCTCGATAACGCCATCAAATACACACCAAACAATGGCACCGTGACGGTTGATGTGAGACACGCCAACCAAGCAGGATTACTGATCGTTGAAGTAAAAGACACGGGACCAGGTATTCCTCCAGAGGAACGTCAGCGAGTTTTAGAACGGTTCTACCGAGTTCTTGGCAGCGATATTGAGGGCAGTGGTTTAGGTTTAGCCATCGTGAAAGAGATCGCCACGCAACATGGCGGCAAACTGGAGATTCTTGAAAATATCTACCAAGAATCGCCGCTGAAGTACGGAACATGCATGCGTGTTTATCTTCCGGTAGGCACCCCATGAAAACTTGGTCCAAAAATAAACGCTTGATCACCATCTTATTAAGCATTTGGTTTTTGACAACATTGGTGGTTGGTCTTGCCCCAGAACCCTTGAGATTTAATTTCTTTGGCTGGAACTTCACTTATTGGTGGGGCGCCCAAGGGGCACTCTTGATTTATTTAGCGATCATCTGGGTATACGCCCACAAGATGCATCAATATGAAAAGAAAGCCTTAAAAACAAGCCAAAAATAATCTGGCATTAACCCTAAAAATGAAGCGGTCTATGAATCAATTTCATGGATTTATTTCATTTTCATTGCACAATACTAAAAACATTCTAACGAGACAACATGCGCAAATTTTGGCCTAACAGCAATTACCAGTTTCTATCCATCAATCAAGATCGACAACTCATCATCACTGATGACTTTTTAAGATCTTATTTAAGAAGGCCTGAGCTTGCTCTTATTCCAGAGTCTTGCGCGCAAGAACAAAAGATCCATCAATTGCTCACAGATAATCCAAGAGCAACGATTGATTCTGCTGAAATTAAAAAAATGCAAGATCCTGATATTCAGGTGAACTATGAGATCTGGTTGCGCTTCAGAGATAAGTTGGTTCAAGCGCCCACATTAGAGAATTTTTACTTGGGATTATTTCAAGGCGACGGTGTTGATGTTCCACCGCTCTTTGTTGACCAGTTAACTCAAATCCTTTGTCAGCACCTTTTGGGTGAGAACCCAAGTGCTATTGAAGCAAGAGCTGCAGAGCTTTTATTCAGAATGCAAAAGATCACCATCCTCGAAGATGGTCACATCATGTCAGCCGATCAAATCACGGTTGAGAAATATGCAGAAACTGGTGGCTTTGGCAGTATTGGTGAATTACTGAAACAAAATTCGGCGCCCCTAAGAAGTATTGACTTAGATGTTTTGATAAAAGACAACGCCGATGACTACTGGGAACGTGATGAGGCGCATGACTTTGTTCTGCAACTCAACTACGATCAAGATGGTGCAGCAGCACTCAGCAGACTTCTTGAAAAGTGGATCTTCCACTTCCACGGCACAAAAGTCACGATCACCCCTCAAGGTCAAATCTCAGACTCCAAGTGGTCTTGGCACATTGGTCTTGATGTGAATGCCACAGAAATTCTGAATGCACTCTATAACGGTGAAACAGTGGACAACTCAAAATTGGCACAAGTCTTGTGCTTATTCAAATTAGAGTTTGTTGATAAAGGTCGCATGCTGCCAGAGATTGCAGGCAAGCCTATTTATCTAGCGATGGCCCATGACATTGATAAGTGCCTGAAGTTCAAGCCACAAAACCTATTGATCAATTTACCCTTAGCTGAAACTTCGTAAGAGCTAATTTCAGGCCAAGAGCCCCCTAACTAGGTGAAATTCGCAAAATAAGCTATACTTTCGGTCTTTGGCGAATTAGCTCAGCCGGTTAGAGCGACGGAATCATAATCCGCAGGTCCGGGGTTCGAATCCCTGATTCGCCACCAATTTCCCCTCTCGCAGCATCAATCGATGAATGCGGGTTTGATTGAAAAGCCCCAAGGCTTCAATTTAAGTAACAAAATCCCAGAATTACCCAGGCATCATCAAAATCTTCAATCGATGCGCACTGGTATTTACTTAGTTCTTATATGGATTTTCAGTGTTTTCAGTGGCTTACAATAGAGTCCATAACGATTTGAGTACCCAAGGCTATCAATGAACCCTACAACCTTACAAATTATTGCCACAACACTTTTTGGTATTGCAGTGTTGCACACATTTTCATCATCATTTTTTGAGCACTTAGCTCATAAGCAACCCAATCACTCTGGCCTATGGCACTTACTTGGTGAAGTTGAGGCTGTTTTTGGTTTTTGGGCGATGATCTTGATTGTGTTCATGGCATTTGCTGCTGGAGGCTATCAGCCTTCTGTTGAGTATTTAGAAAGCAGAAACTATACCGAGCCTTTGTTTGTATTTGCGATCATGGTTGTGGCAGCAAGCCGCCCTGTGTTGCACTTTGCTTCTGAGTTAGTTCGTTTGGTGTCTGGTTTACTTAGCCAGTTATTCCGCATCAACAATGTCACCACCAGTTACTTTGTGACACTCGCCATGGTTCCACTGCTTGGTTCATTCATCACTGAACCAGCAGCGATGACTTTGGCGGCACTGCTTTTAAAGAAGAAAGTATTCAGCCAAACATCCAATGCCAAATTGATGTACTTAACGATTGGCGTGTTGTTCGTTAATATTTCTATTGGTGGTGCGCTAACCAGTTTTGCCGCACCTCCAATCTTGATGGTTGCAAGCGCTTGGGGTTGGGACACCGCTTACGTTTTCCAAACATTTGGTGTTAAAGCAGCTTTAGCGGTCATTGTGAACGCTACATTGGTCACATTGCTGGTAAGAAAAGATTTACCTAAAGCCAATGCAAACCATCAGAACGATGTGATGCCACTCTTTGTTGTGGCAGTTCACTTGCTATTCTTAGCTGGCATCGTTGTATTTGCTCACCATCCAGTGGTGTTCATGGGCCTTCTACTTTTCTTCATGGGTTACACACACGCTTACGCTAAGTTTCAAAGTCCTTTGCTACTAAAAGAAGCTTTGATGGTTGCATTCTTCTTGGCAGGTTTGGTAGTGCTTGGCGGTATGCAGCAGTGGTGGTTACAACCGATTTTAGAAAACATGAGCAGCACCCTTGTTTACTACGGTGCAACAGCCTTGACTGCCATCACTGATAACGCCGCTCTTACTTATCTAGGATCTTTGGTTGAGGGCACCAGCGAAGAGTTTAAATATGCATTGGTTGCTGGCGCAATCACTGGCGGTGGCTTGACCGTGATTGCCAATGCACCAAATCCCGCAGGCATGTCCATTCTTCGTGAACATTTCCCTGATGGCAGCGTTTCAGCACTGTGGTTATTTTTGGCAGCCTTGCCACCAACCATCGTAGCAATCATTGCGTTTCAGTTCATCTAAGCAATGAAAAAAGTTTATATCAAAACCTTCGGTTGTCAGATGAATGAATATGATTCTGACAAGATGGTGGACGTGCTTCACCATCATGATGGCATGATAAAAACGGACACGCCTGAAGATGCTGATTTAATTCTTTTAAATACATGTTCGGTGCGCGAAAAGGCCCAAGAAAAAGTTTTTTCTGATTTAGGTCGACTGCGTGAATTAAAGTTAAAGCGACCTGAATTAATGATCGGTGTTGGCGGTTGTGTTGCCAGTCAAGAAGGCAAGCACATTGTTAACCGTGCACCTTATGTTGACATTGTTTTTGGTCCGCAAACCCTGCATAGACTTCCCGAACTGATTAAAGCGCGTCAATCAAGCGGCCTATCTCAGGTAGATATCAGTTTTCCAGAAATTGAAAAATTTGATAACTTGCCTCCTGCCAAAGTTGAAGGTGGTGCAGCTTATGTATCGATCATGGAAGGTTGCTCTAAATATTGCAGCTATTGCGTGGTTCCCTACACCAGAGGTGAAGAAGTTTCTCGCCCCTTTGAAGATGTCTTGACTGAAGTAGCCGGCTTGGCACAACAGGGTGTTCAGGAAATTCAACTGCTGGGTCAAAACGTGAACGCCTACAGAGGCAGTATTGCAGGCTCTAGCGAGATTGCTGATTTCGCGATGCTTTTGGAATACGTGGCAGAAATCCCTGGTGTAGAACGAATTCGTTTCACAACCAGTCACCCTAAAGAATTCACGCAACGCTTGATTGATGCATACACAAAAATCCCTAAGCTTGTGAACCATTTGCACCTACCAGTTCAGCATGGCTCAGACAGAGTTTTAGCCAACATGAAACGTGGCTACACCATTTTGGAATACAAAAGCATCATCAAAAAGATGAAGGCTGTTCGTCCCAGCATTTCTATTTCAAGCGACTTCATCGTTGGCTTCCCAGGCGAGACAGAAGAAGATTTTGAGCAACTCATGAAGTTGGTCAAAGAAGTTAAATTTGATAATAGCTATTGCTTTACTTATAGCGAGAGACCTGGAACTCCCGCAGCCAATCTCGTGGATGACGTCCCATTGGCCATTAAAAATGATCGTCTCAAAAGATTGGTGTCTCAAATCGATCAGCATGTATTGGAAATCAACCAAAGCATGGTCGGTAAAACTGAATTGGCCATGGTTGAAAGCATGGCACGCGACGGCATCCATCTGCAATGCCGCACAGAAAATGGTCGCGTTGCTTTGATCAATGCTGGATCAGATCAAGCCAAACGTTTGATTGGTAAATTAATGCCAGTGACATTCACAGAAGCCATGCCTCATTCTTTGCGTGGCGAATTGATGATTCAGGAATGAATTAAAAATGGCCCAAGCATTTAAACTAACGCTTGATATTCAGTTTGCCAGTGACTCTCTTGAACAAACTTGGTCACCCCTGATCAATAAAAGAAAAATCGGCAACTGGATTAAAAAAGCTTTGCAACAAGACGCCAGCATGACCGTGAGATTTGTTGGAAATGCAGAGAGTAAAAAACTAAACGGTACTTATCGACACAAAGATTACGCCACCAATATTCTGACATTTCCTTACGACATTGATCCTGTTAGTAATGCTCTGAATGCTGATTTGGTGATTTGTTTACCGGTGCTTAAAAAAGAAGCCTTGGCTCAAAAAAAATCCATTGAGCAACACCTGATACATTTGATTATTCACGGCACTCTTCATGCCCAAGGTTTTGATCACGAAGATGAAATTGAAGCTGAAGCGATGGAAGAGCTCGAAATCAATATTCTAAAAAGCCTAAAACAGGCAAACCCTTACTGCTGAATTTAAATAAATCAGTTATTCTTACCAATTATGACAACTGAACCAGAGTCGAAAAGCCTCCTAGAACGCATCAGTGCCCTACTGACGCCAAGCCCTTCCTCGCCAACAGAACAACGCCGCGAGTTACTGGAAACTCTCAAAGAGGCTCAAGCGGAAGGTCTCATTGATGCAGATGCCTTATCAATGATTGAGGGCGTTTTCCAGGTCAGCGAGCTTTCAGCCCGAGACATCTTGATCCCCAGAGCTCAAATTGACTGGATCGATATCAATGAATCAGTTGAAGACACGATTGCAGAAGTCATCCGAGCTGCACACTCAAGATTCCCCGTGTACGAGAACAATCGCGATAACGTGATTGGCATCTTGCTTGCTAAAGATTTATTGCGCCATTCACAAGAAGAAGATTTTCAGTTACGCGATTGGTTAAGGCCTGCTGTATTCATCCCTGAATCAAAACGCTTAAGTGTGCTTTTAAAAGACTTCAGAGAGCACCGCAATCACATTGCCATTGTTGTTGATGAATATGGCGGCGTTGCAGGCTTGGTCACCATTGAAGACGTTCTAGAACAAATTGTGGGCGACATTGAAGATGAACATGACACAGATGATATTGAAGACAACATCATCAAGGTCAGTGAAATAAAATTCAGAATCCGCGGCATCACTGAACTAGACCAAGTCAATGAAGCGCTAGGAACCACCTTTGTCGATGAAGACAATGACACGCTTGCTGGATTTATCTTGAAAAAATTAGGCAGAGTTCCACACAAAGGTGAATCCATCACCATTGGAAATATCCTGTTTGAGGTTCAACGAGCAGATGCTAGACAAGTGCACGTTTTATTAGCCACCAAATTAGAAATTGATTAAAGCTTTACTTTTTTTCCTACTAGGAAGTATCTGCGCTTGGTTGATTGAGTTGCCATTTGGCGGCTGGTTCTTAATTCTGGGCTTAGCCGCATACATTCACTTTATTTTCAAAGAACAACGGGTCTTCCTTTTTGCCTGGCTATTTGGCTTAGGCTATTTTTGCAATGCACTTTGGTGGCTTTTTATCAGCCTTCATGACATTGGAAAAGTTCCAGCGGTAATTTCTGTTCTAGCGGTCATTGCCTTATCAGCATATTTGGCATTATTTACAGCCACTGCGATCAAGCTGGTTCACCAATTTCATTCGTCTGCGGCTAGAGTTCTAGGGCTTGCTAGTTCATGGGCCATCATGGAATGGGCCAGAGGACAATTATTCACGGGCTTCCCTTGGGCGGGACTTGCTGAGTCGCAAGTAGATGGTCCATTCTTTGCCTGGGCAACACTTTTGGGAGGCCTGGCCTGCACATGGTTTTGCGTTGGTTTAGCAGGCTATCTTAGTCAAGGCAAACACAACGTATTCACCAAACTTGTTGCGTCCATCACCATCATTTCAGCCAGTCATGCTTTAGGCTTGATTGCTTTCACCGAACCGATTGGTAGGCCGATTGATGTGACTTTGATTCAGGGTAATTTTGAGCAATCAACACAATTCAATCCTGAACATCTTCAACAACAAATTAACTTTTATGCCAACGCCATTAAAAGCAGCGATAGTCATTTAGTTGTTGCGCCAGAAACTGCCTTTCCTTTGCCGCTCAAGATCATTCCACAAGAAGTCTTTTCAGAGATCAAACCAAACACGGCAAAAAAGAATGTGATTCTTGGGGCTGTTAGTACGGGTCCTTCTGGCTTACCAACAAACTCAGCGATTGCTTTGAATCAAGGTAACTTGATTTATCAATACGATAAAAGTCACTTGGTTCCATTTGGCGAATTCATCCCGTGGGGTTTTCAATGGTTTGTCGATTTATTCAAAGTACCTTTGGGTAACTTTGAGCGTGGTTCGATGACTCAGGTGCCTTATATTCTTGAGCATGGCTCGGATCAAATTGCGATTGGCCTGATGATTTGCTACGAGGACGTTTTTGGTGATGAGTTAGCCAAAAGACAGAGAAATTCATCACTAGAACATCATCTGTGGATTAACTTAACAAATCTAGCCTGGTTTGGAGAGAGTCAAGCTCCGGAGCAACAACTCAGATTGGCCCGCCTAAGATCCATTGAGACTGGCATTCCTACCTTACGAGCAACGAACACTGGCGTCACAGCAGTCATCGATTCTCAAGGTCAGGTTATTTATGAGCTACCCAAATTTCAGCAGGCCACCCTCAAAACAAGTGTTCAAGCTTATTCGGGTAAAACACCCTATGTTTGGTTAGGAGATTTACCCATTTTGATCATCAGCGCCCTTTTCCTAGTATTTGCCTGGTATCAGAACAAAAAATAAGGGCAGACAGTCGCAAGAAAGGTAAAATCACTGGGTTCAGGAAACCTAATATATGCTTACCTTTCAGCAAGTTATTCTTACTCTTCAAAATTACTGGGACCAACAAGGTTGCGCCCTTCTTCAGCCTGTCGATCTAGAGGTTGGCGCCGGCACATCGCACACAGCGACATTTTTGAGAGCCATCGGCCCAGAGCCATGGAAGGCTGCTTATGTGCAACCTTCACGCCGCCCTAAAGATGGCCGCTATGGTGAAAATCCCAATCGCTTACAACACTACTACCAATATCAAGTGGTTTTGAAGCCGGCCCCTGAAAACATTTTAGATTTGTATCTTGGAAGCTTAGAAGCTTTAGGTTTAGATCTAAAACAAAATGACATTCGTTTTGTTGAAGACGACTGGGAAAATCCAACCTTGGGTGCCTGGGGTCTTGGTTGGGAAGTTTGGCTTAACGGCATGGAAGTCACGCAGTTCACTTACTTTCAACAAGTGGGCGGCATCGACTGCAAACCAATTTTGGGTGAAATCACTTATGGCTTAGAGCGCTTGGCCATGTATTTGCAAAAAGTTGAAAACGTTTATGACTTGGTATGGACTGAAGGTGTCAGCTACGGCGACGTCTACCACCAGAACGAAGTGGAGCAATCAACATACAACTTTGAATACTCAAATGCAGATTTGTTATTTCAGCAGTTCACCAACTACGAAAACGAAGCCAAACGTTTGATGGAAATTCCTTTGGCCTTGCCTGCTTATGAAATGGTCTTAAAAGCTGCTCATACATTCAACTTACTAGATGCTCGCGGCGCCATTTCAGTCACAGAGCGCGCAGCTTATATTGGACGTATTCGTAACTTATCTCGCAGCGTTGCGCAGGCTTACTTCGAGTCTAGGGAAAAATTGGGATTCCCAATGTGTCAACCACTGAATCAAAAATCAGGGGGTACAAAATGAGCCACGCCCCATTGATCATTGAATTATTCACAGAAGAACTTCCACCGAAAGCGTTAAAGAAGTTTGATCAAAGTTTTTCTGAAAACATTCAGCAATCATTGAATACCCAAGGTTTATTGGATTCATCGAGTGTGACCACCAGCTATGCCACGCCACGCAGGCTGGCCGTTCACTTATCAGACGTCTTAACAAAAGCGCCTAATCGACAAGTCAAAGAAAAGTTATTGCCAGTTGCCATTGCGCTGGACGCTGATGGAAAAGCAACAGCGCCTTTATTAAAAAAGCTCGCCGCTTTAGGTCACCCTGATATCAGCTTAGATCAATTAGAAAAACAAGGCAGCGATAAAGCAGAAACTTTTTACTTGAATGTTGAAGTCACAGGTCAAACCTTGGCTGCAGGATTACAAGTAGCTCTAGAGCAAGCTATTGCCAAGTTACCAATCCCTAAATTGATGCGCTACCAAATCGCACCAGGAACAGCTCAAGTCAAAGATGTTGAATTTGTTCGTCCTGCTCATGGCTTGGTGGCCATGCATGGCACAGAGATCATCAACATTGAAGCTTTGGGCTTGAAAGCTCACAACACCACCTTGGGTCACCGCTTTTTATCAAAAGGCACACTGACCATCAAGCATGCTGACGACTACGCTAAAACTCTAGAAACATCTGGCAAGGTGATCGCCAGTTACAACAATCGCCTTGAAAAAATTCGCGAGTCATTACTCAAAGCTTCGAATGGTCACTCAGTGCTGATGCCTGAGTCTCTTTTAGAAGAGGTTTGTTCATTGGTTGAGTGGCCAGTTATTTACACCTGCGAGTTTGAAAAAGAATTTTTGGAAGTTCCTCAAGAGTGCTTGATTCTGACCATGCAGACAAATCAAAAATACTTTGCGATGACCGACAAAAACGGTAAGCTGGTCAATCAATTCTTGATTGTGTCAAACATTGAAACATCGACTCCTGAAGCCATCATCTCTGGAAACGAACGAGTGGTGAGACCTCGCTTAGCGGACGCAAAATTCTTTTACGAACAAGATCGTAAAAAAACTTTGTTCGAACGCACCGCTCTTCTATCGAAGGTGGTTTATCACAACAAATTGGGTACTCAATTAGAAAGAACTGAAAGAGTTGCCAAAATTGCTGAAGTGATTGGTAACGAACTCAAAAAGCATCAAAGCTCGATTGACGTAAGTCTAGCAGTGCGCGCAGCGCAACTGGCCAAGGCTGACTTATTGACTGATATGGTTGGCGAGTTCCCAGAGCTTCAAGGCATCATGGGTCGCTATTACGCCCTGAACGACAAAGAGCACCCTGATGTGGCTGCAGCTTGTATGGAGCACTATGCGCCAAGATTTGCAGGAGATGCCCTACCAGTGACTGATACCGGCACCATCTTGGCTCTTGCTGATAAGTTAGAAACCCTTGTGGGCATTTGGGGCATTGGTTTAGCCCCAACCGGTGAAAAAGATCCATTTGCCTTGCGTCGCCACGCATTGGGTATCTGCAGGATTCTTTTAGAGAAGAAACTGCCTTTGAATATTCGTGACGTACTTCAAGCAACCATCAAGCAATTCTCACAAGAAGAAGTTCATCAAAACTCTTCAGTTGATGTGATTCATGGCTTCATCCTGGATCGCTTAAGAGCTTATCTAAAAGATCAGCAGTGGGATGGCAAGAATTATTCAACCAATGAGGTTGAATCTGTTGTCAGCCAACTGCCTGTTGTTTTTGGTGATGTTCTTGAAAGACTGAAAGCCGTGAGATTATTCAGCGCCTTGGATGAGTCAACTGCCTTAGCTGCTGCAAACAAGCGTATCGGCAACATCCTGAAGAAGGTTGATTTTCCAATACCAGCAAGCGTTGACAATAATTTACTCACTTTAGATGCAGAGAAATCTTTGGCAAAAGCTTTAGATCAAATTCTGCCGCAGGTGAATCAGTCCTTTAAAAATGGTCAGTTCACCGAGGCACTTCAAGCTTTTGCTACTTTAAGAGTCGAGGTTGATAACTTCTTCAATGATGTCATGGTGATGGATCCCGACACCAAGCTAAGAGACAACCGCCTTGCCTTACTTGCAAAAATGCATGGCCTCATGAATCAAGTTGCTGATATTGGTAAATTAGCCAGCTGATATGCTACAAAAGTTAAACCATTCGAAACTGGTCATCTTGGATAGAGATGGCGTCATCAACCATGACAGCGATCACTACATCAAGTCACCAGATGAATGGCAACCAATACCAGGCAGTCTAGAGGCCATCGCCAAACTGAATCAAGCGGGCTATCACATAGCAGTTGCAACCAACCAATCTGGTATTGGTCGAGGACTCTATGACATGGATACCTTGAATGCCATTCATATGAAATTTCACCGTCTCTTGGCAAAAGTGGGTGGACATGTTGATGCCATTTTCTTTTGCCCACACACAGATGCCGATCAGTGTCATTGCAGAAAACCGCTGCCCGGCATGATTGAACAAATTTCACAACGTTATGGTGTGCCAATCAAAGGCGTGCCCATCGTTGGTGATAGCGTGAGAGATTTGGTTGCAGGAGTGAGTGTTGGGGCTGAGCCGCACCTTGTTTTAACGGGCAAAGGTGAGAAAGCACGTGCCAGCGGCGAACTCCCGCCCTACACCGCCATCCATCAAGATTTAATGGCTTTTGTAAATCACTTCATCGGACGAACATGATTTTTATCCGGTCTCTGATTTTTTTCTTGGCCATGCTGGCCATCACGCCAGTGTATGCAGTGGCATGTTTGATCGTCTTTCCAGTTGTGAACGCCTCAACTCGCTATGAGTTTGTGAAGGGTTGGAATATCACCATCACTTATTTGGCAAAAGTCATCTGCCACATTGAGTATGAGATCAAAGGCTTAGAAAATATGAAGGCTGTGCTAGACCAGCCGGCGATCATCCTATCGAAGCATCAATCGGCTTGGGAAACCATCTCATTTATCGCCTTATTCCCAAAACAATTGTGTTTTGTATTCAAGCGTGAACTTCTTTGGATACCATTTTTTGGCTGGGCATTGGCCTTGCTGCGCATGATTCATATTAATCGCTCAAAAACATCTGCAGCATCACAATCGATTGCAAGTCAGGGCAAGAAATATTTAGCGCAAGGTATTTGGATCATCATCTTCCCTGAGGGCACTAGAACAAAACCAGGCGCAAACACGAACTATCGCAAAGGTGGAGCTCGATTGGCAAGCGCCACCAAGGCATGGGTGATTCCCGTGGCACACAATGCAGGACATGTGTGGCCAAGAAATAGCTTTCTCAAATACCCAGGAAAAATCACTGTCTCAATTGGGCCAGCGATTACTTCTGAGAACAAGTCAGCTGAAGAATTGCATCAACAAACTGAACGCTGGATTGAAGCTGAAATGCGCGTGATTGATGCGCCAGCTTATATAAAATAAAATTAATGGGCCAGTTGGCGAGCCCAGCTAATATAGTCTTCCACTGATATATCTTGGGCGCGCAGCCCTAAAACATCATCACTCAACCTCAAAACATCTTTGACGCTAGAAAGATTATTTCTCAAGACTTTTCTTCTTTGAGCAAAAGCCATAGAAACAATTCGCTCTAATGACTCATACTCTTTGGGAGTCAAATGAATATCTTTTCTGGGAATCATTTTGACAATCGCAGAATTTACTTTTGGCGGAGGATCAAAGCATTCAGGAGGAACATCTAAAACATTCTCCATGTGATACTTTGACTGCAACATAACAGAGAGTCGTCCATATTCTGAATCGCCATGCTGTGCAGCCATTCGCTCTACGACTTCAGCTTGCAACATGAAAACCTGCTCATCAACATCAGCAACTGCAGACATCAAATGAAACAGTAGCGGTGAAGAAATATTGTAGGGAAGATTGCCCACAATTTTGACGCGAGCTTCAGGAGCATTTTTTTGAAGTAGCGCCTTTTGTTCTTTGGCCCACGCCTGGAAATCAAACTTCAGGGCATCTGATTCATGAACATGTAATTTCTGAATGGCTTGGTTTTTCCAAAATTTAACCAAATCTCTATCAAGCTCAACCACGGCCATGGCATCCAAGCAATTCAGCAATGGCTTTGTCATGGCACCTAAGCCAGGGCCAATTTCAATCAGTGCATCTTGTGGTTGTGGGTCGATGGCTTTGATGATGAGATGAATCATCCCACTATCAACCAGAAAATGCTGACCAAAGCGTTTGCGAGCTTGATGTGCCACTACGAAGCTTTAGCCTTTACCATTTGATAAGCCACATTCAAGGCAGCCAACATACTGCTAGAGTCAGCCTGACCTTTTCCTGCAATGCCTAAAGCAGTGCCGTGATCCACCGATGTGCGAATGATTGGCAGACCCAAAGTGACATTCACACCTTCACCAAATGTGGCAAATTTAAATGGGGCCAAACCTTGATCGTGATACATCGCCAAAATCACATCAGCACTTTTTAACTTATCAGGACTAAAAATAGTATCGCCAGAATACGGTCCTGAAACACGGTAATTTTTCTGTTTCATGCGCTCAATGGCCGGAGCAATCACATCTCTCTCCTCAAGACCCATGTGACCAGACTCACCCGCATGTGGATTTAGCCCTGTGACAAAAATTGATGGATCTTTGATGCCAAATTTATTCTTAAGATCTTGCCAAATAATTTCAATTGTTTTTTCAATCAATTCTGTTGTGATTGCAGCAGATACTTTTTGCAAGGGAATGTGCGTGGTGGTCAAGGCCACCCTTAACTGATCCGGCAAAAGATTGGATTCAAAAATAGGTTTGCCGCAAAGCATCATCACAACCAGGTCTGTCTTGCATTTTTCTGCCAAGTATTCAGTGTGCCCACTGAACTTCACACCAGAATCAGAAATAACGCTTTTTTGAACTGGTGCGGTGACCATGGCTTGGTAGCCACCATTCAAACAACCGTCTATAGCAACATCCAAGGTTTGTAATACATAAGGGGCATTCAAAACATTCAACTGACCAGCCGCAACCTTTTGCCCAAGGGCACAATGTTTGACGATTAATCTGTCATGCGCTTTAAGCTCAATCAAAGATTGATCAGCCAACAGGTGAATGCTCACATCATTGTGTTGCGCCAAAAACTCCTGAGCAGCCTTCTGACTGATTTCTGGACCAATACCCGCCGGCTCGCCAGTTGTCAGAGCAATATGAATCATCGTTAATTAGATTGGCGAATTTCTACAGTGGCCGCATCTCTGATTTGACGAAGCCAATCTTGATAAGCCTGGTCCAATTTCTTTTCTCTGATAGCAGCTCTGGCATAGTCACGTTGCTTATCGCCAGATAGCTGCGCTTGGCGTCTTTCGACCACTTGAATCAAATGCCAACCAAATTCAGTTCTCACAGGATCGCTGACTTCATTGACCTTTAATTGATTCATGGCCTGTTCAAATTCTGGCACCAATTCGCCAGGGGACATCCAACCTAAGGTGCCGCCATTAGGTGCTGAGCCATCTTCGGAATGTTTCTTTGCCAACTGTGGAAAATCAGATGCTTTAACTTTAATCTGCTCTTTAAAGGTATTTAAACGACGTTGAGCATCAAGATCTGTCACACCTGGACGATGCCTCAAAAGAATATGGCGAGCCAGGGTTTGTGTCACAACAATATTTTGAGCATTGGCTGATGATATGCCTTTTCTATCAATCACTTTGATGACATGGAAACCGGCTCCACTTTGTAAAATGCGAGGAATCATTTGATTTGTACCAATGCCTTGAGCGCCATCAACAAATAATTGTGGCAAACGATCCAAAGTTCTATAACCCAGATCTTCAACTCGAACACCTGAGCCTGGCACAGCAATCTTTTTGCCATACGCCAAAAAGTCTTTTTCAATACTTGCCTGCTTGAGAACATCTTCAGCTTTGGATTTCGCTGCAGCAACCTCAGACTCACTTGGATTTGCTGGTAAACCAATCACCAACTGGGCAAGATAGATCTCATCATTACCCTCTTGCGATATCTTGCCTCTATTTTTTTCAGAAATATAGCTATCAATTTCACTTTCAGTGACCTTTACACGAGCATCCACATCACGCTCACGTAATCTAGCGGCTTGAACCTCTTTTCGAATCTCTTCTTTGTATTTATTAAAGTTGGTGCCCTCTTTTTCAACTTTGGCTTTCAACTCAGAAACTGATAACTTACCCTGCGCCGCGATGTTTTCAAGAATTCTTTCCAAATCCTTATCGTTCACATTAATTCCAGTTTCTCTGGCTAAATTTTGTTGAATACGCTCAGAAATTAAACGCTCCAAGACTTGTACTCTTAACTCATCTGCAGGTGGCAATGCTCGATTGGCAGCCTTAAATTGTTTCTCAATGAGAGCAATTCTGTTTTCAAGCTCTAATTTAGTCACCAGGCTTGTATCAACAACCGCAACCACTTCATCGATTGGTCTATTTTTATTTTGAGCCAAAGGCATCTCACTGAAGAGTGCCAAAGCAATTGCGCAGAAAAAAATATTAGCTAGCTTCATTCGTAACTTTCAAATGGTGATATTGGTGCTGGATTAGGGCTGATTGGCTCATATCCAGGTATATTAAATCTAATTAAGTTAATGGGGTTGCTACCTAGACCAGTGAACCCCTTAAAGTCAATCTGCATGTAAATCTCAGAAGTTGATAAGACGGATGTATTTTGATAGTGGCGATGAACGACTCTAACCACCCAACAATCTGCGTCATACTCAAGGCCGGCAACTCGATTCAATACTTGATTCGAGATTAAGTCAAAGTTATAACGTGCAATACCGTACCACTGACGTGTGATTGGCCATTGTCCAGAAAGCTCATACTGATCTGAAGTTGCCTTGGTATCAACTGGGTTGATCACTCTCTTATAGCTGGCATTGATTAATTTTCTGAGTTCAGGGCGATAGCTTGCAGTGACACTTTGCTGTACTAATTTAGATACCTGCTCG
Organism: Polynucleobacter cosmopolitanus; assembly: GCF_002224225.1. Classification (GTDB taxonomy): domain Bacteria; phylum Pseudomonadota; class Gammaproteobacteria; order Burkholderiales; family Burkholderiaceae; genus Polynucleobacter; species Polynucleobacter cosmopolitanus. Next base: position 218,843 of record NZ_NJGG01000001.1, read on the forward strand.
TTGTACTGAACCACTCCATCAAGGTTGAAGTTTCCAACCAAACGAGTTGATAACCCTGCCAATAAATCGGATCTTTTCACAGGAGTTTGCTCAGTGGTTAAACCAACGCGCTGACCATCCATATCAATACGTTGAGCGATGGTGGCGCGCATGCGTTCAATACCAGTATCCGCATCCAATACTCTTGAAGTAACGCCAAAAGTTACTTTATTGTTATCAGCAATACGGTCATTACCAGCAAATGAATTTTCACTAAAAATTTGAGAGATACCAAAACCTGCATCAGCCGTATCAAATAAAGGTAAATCATTTTGATAGCGGTAAGGCGTATAAACATAAAAAGCTCTTGGCTCAAGAGTCATCAAAATGTTTCTACTGAACAATGTATTTAACTCAAGAGCATCGCGCTCAAAAATCAAACCAGAATCCAAACTAAAGGTTGGTAAAGCAACATTTCTATTTAAATCTGTTTGGCCAGGAAAAGGATCCACTGAATATTGTGTTGTTCTTAAAGATACCTTTGGAGTCAGGTAATACCCAGGCGTCATGAATGGTCGTGCAACCGATGTGGTGGCATAAGCACGATTACCTTCTTTGAAGGTTCTGCTTGATGCCGCTAAACCTTTATACGTAAATCTGGTGGCATCAGTCTCAACACTAACATTCAAGCCATTCCAATTATTTCTGAGATATTTGGCATTGACTTGTGGCTCTCGTTCATATGGAAGCAAAACTTGATATGCAGGGTTTGGATCCGGCTGCAAAGTTTGGAACTTCTGGACCCTGGTCAAAATATTCCAGCCAGCATAACCATACCTTGCACCAACTTCTTGATTGAACTGACGATTGACCACACCATTCAAGCTCTTGCCCAGATCATCAACATACATATCATCAGATACTTTGCTGTAGTCGGTATACCCAACCAATCCGTTAGCAATATTTTGAGTGTGCTTTAAACCAAAGGCCCAACGATTCTTGCCATAAGCAACATCATCTAAAACCTCAGCGGTTACAACACCCGTGTAATTTCTATCAAGGTAACGATATTCAACGCCCAACTGCTCACCACGACCTTCAAGATAGCGCGGGAACAAAGTCATGTCTCGATTAGGCGCCAAATTGACATAGTAGGGAACCGTGATATCCCAACCCTTGACCCCGCCACGACTTGCACGGCCGTATGTTGGAGATAAAAATCCTGAACGACGCCCTGAGCCTGTTGGCAATGAAAACACTGGGGTGTACAAAATAGGCACTTCAAAGAAATGAAGAACAGCATTGGTTCCAACTGCTGTTTGAGTATCTTGCTCCACATCCATTCGACTAGCGGTCAAATACCAATCTAAATTTTCCGGACGACAAGTACTGTAAGTTAACTTTTCAAATTCAATTTCGTTATCTTCTTTAAACTCAACTCGGCGAGCCTTACCACCACCGCCAATATCTCTGAGCTCATAGTCTGGCTCATCCATCCAACCCTCTTGAGCATCAACCTTGATTTTTGCTTTTGGGCCTTTGAAAGAAGTGGAGTCTTTTAATAAGGTTGCGTGGCCATCAACATCTGCAATATCCGTATCAGGGTCATAAGTAATAACATCGCCCTTGATCACGGTTCGATTTCTTCTGATGACCGCGTCACCTTCTAAGCGCATCTGACGATCCATCACTCCGTCCAATTGCTTAGATGAGGTAAAAGTCGGCGCCACGTCATCAGGAACAACTGGTCTTACCAGCAGCTGGTCTTCCAACTTCAGTTTCAGGGGATCTTCTTTGGGCAAAACATCTTGGGCCAAAACCATCGAGGCCAGAGAAAAAGAAGCACAAAAACCTCCCACTTGAAGAAGTGATGGGAGTCGTTTGATATCGAGAATGAAGCTCGGAACGATAAAAGTTTTAGGCATATGACTTAAGTGCTTTTATTATACGAACCCATGAACCCTGATATCCGCTTATCTCAATTAAATTCTTGGTTGGCCACTTTGGCAAGCAAGTGGTCACTAACTCTCGAAAGCTTGGCACCGGCATCAAGCGATGCCAGTTTTAGGCGCTATTTTAGGGTTACAGGCACTAAAAACGGGGCTCATCAGAGCTTCATCGTGATGGATGCCCCACCGGCAACCGAGGACACCAAGCCTTTTATCGCTATTTCTGAGCTTTTTGCCCAAGCGAAACTCAATGTGCCACTGGTTCTGGAACAAGACGTAGAGCAGGGTTTCTTACTTTTAAGTGATTTAGGCAATGAAACCTATCTCTCAGCACTCAATCCGGGATCCGCACCAAAGCTCTACGGAGATGCGAATGCCGCCTTGATTCAGCTGCAATTAGCCAGTAAACCAGGGATTCTTCCTGAATACGACAAAGAATTGCTCAGCCGTGAACTGAACCTGTTTTCTGAGTGGTATGTGAATAAACACCTCAATTTAGAGCTAAATTCAAAACAAAGTGCTGATTTAGCCCATATTTTTGATCTGATTCTGGAAAACAACCTCTCCCAAGCGCAGGTATACGTTCACCGCGATTTTCACAGTAGAAATCTAATGGTGACACGCGATAACAATCCAGGGATCTTAGATTTTCAGGATGCCGTCTACGGACCGATCACGTATGACCTAGCTTCCTTGTATCGAGATGCCTACATTGAGTGGGAAGAACCTGAGCAAATGGACTGGCTGATCCGCTACTGGGACATCGCACGCAAAGCAGGATTACCGGTACCTTCTGAGTTTGGAGACTTCTATCGCGACTTTGAATGGATGGGTTTACAAAGACACCTCAAGGTTTTGGGCATTTTTGCTCGCCTCTATCACCGCGATGGCAAAGATGGTTATTTGAAAGATATTCCCCTGGTTTTCAAATACACTCGAAAAGTGGCTGAAAGATACATTGCCCTCAAACCCCTTCTACAGCTTTTAGATACGATCGAAGGCATTGATCGTCCAGATGGATTAACTTTTTAATGACCAATCTCTCCCCGATTCCTTGCATGGTATTGGCTGCAGGCCGAGGGGAAAGAATGCGTCCATTGACCGATCACACCCCCAAGCCATTGCTTGAGGTTCAAGGAAAGAAACTGATTGATTGGCACATAGACGGTCTTTTAGAAAATGGCTTTAGCCAAGTGATCGTGAATCACGCTTGGTTGGGTGAACAAGTGGTCGCACATTTAGCTCAGCCTAAACGCACAAACCTGAATATCCAATTCTCCAAAGAGCTCACAGCCCTAGAAACTGCCGGAGGCTTGCGCCAAGGCATGGGTTTGATGAAGCTGGATGATTACTTTTTTGCCATCAATGGTGATGTGTTTTGTCCAAATTTTCCCTTTGAAAAAATTCAAGGCATTGTCCAAAAATTGCGTGATCATCACCCAACAAGCCTGGCTTATCTTTTTTTGGTTAAGAATCCGGATCACAATCCTCAAGGAGATTTTCAATTAAAGGGTTCCTTGGTCAAAGACAAGGATTCACAAGGCTCAAGCCTCACCTTTTCAGGCGCAGGCATCTACCATCAAGATTTGTTTAAAAGTATTAAGATAGGAGAAGTTGCTAAGCTTGCTCCAATACTCAGACAAGCCATGAATGAGGATCAAGTTTTAGGCGAGTTATTGAGCGTTCCATGGGTTGATGTTGGAACCCCCGAAAGATTGGCCGAGCTAAATAAGTGATCATGACGACTATGAATAACTTCCCCAAAGATATCTACGCTAATCGAAGAGCGCGGTTGGCAGAAATCATGCTGAGGAAAAGTGATGGCGGTGTCTTGGTTTTAGAAACAGCCCCAGAGCATTTTAGAAACCGAGACAGTGACTTTCCATATCGACATGATTCTGATTTTTACTACCTGACTGGATTCACGGAACCAGGCGCCACACTGGTGATGATGGTTGATAAAAAATCATGCAAAACAATTATTTTTTGTCGTCCCAAAGATTTAGAACGTGAAATTTGGGATGGCTGGCGCTTAGGCCCTGAAGCGGCCCCAGTACAACTGGGCGTTGATCAAGCATTTGCACAAAGTGAATTAGACAACTTGATGCCTGATTTTTTAGCAGATCAACCAGCCATTTACTCAAGACTTGGTAGTGAAGGTCCACTACAAAATCAACTCAAAAATTGGTTACATAAAGTTAAGGGTATGTCACGTTCAGGAGCAAGTACTCCTAACAGAATTGAAGATGTTGAAGCGATGATTCATGAAATGCGTCTTTTTAAAGATTCTCATGAAGTTAACATCATGCGCACAGCTGGCAAGATCGCCGCAGACGGCCACATCAGCGCTATGAAGGCCTCAAAGCCAGGTCTTCGCGAATACCACTTAGAAGCATCACTTCTATATTCATTCAGAAATGCAGGTGCGCAAAGTGTTGCTTACAACAGCATTGTTGCAGGCGGCGCTAATGCTTGCGTCCTTCACCATCGCGCTGGAAATGCTGAGCTAAAAGATGGTGATTTGTGTTTGATCGATGCTGGTTGCGAATTAGACGGTTATGCCTCAGACATCACGCGCACATTTCCTGTTAATGGCAAATTTTCTGGGCCACAACGGGCCATCTATGACATCGTATTAGCAGCTCAAGAAGCAGCGATTGCTGTCACCAAGATGGGCTTTGATTTTCAAGCGCCTCACGACGCAGCATTAAAAGTTCTAACTCAGGGCCTGCTTGATTTAAATCTACTTGATAAAAAAACCATTGGTGGACTTGATAACGCGCTAGAGACCAAAGCCTATCAACGCTTTTACATGCACAGAACCAGTCACTGGTTAGGCATGGATGTTCATGATGTTGGCAATTACAGAGAACCCGGCAGCTCAACAAAACCAAAAGCTTGGCGTTCACTCAAACCTAATATGGTTTTAACCATCGAGCCTGGTTTGTATATCCGCAAAGCCGACGATGTGAATCCACAGTATTGGGACATTGGTATTCGCATTGAAGATGATGCCTTGGTGACCAATGGCGAATGTGAACTGATGAGTCGTGGTGTGCCAGTCAAAGCCGATGAGATTGAGTACCTCATGAAAAAATCATCGTGAAGCAGAGATCTTAAGCAAACTCATGAAAAAAATTGCCATCATCGGCGCCGGCCCTGTGGGTTTAGCATGTGCCAATTGGGTGTTGAGCAAACAACCTGATGCCCACTTGCATTTATTTGACCGCCTACCAGAAGCAGATGACTCAATCAAACAAGGTGATAGTCGCGGTATTGCTGTTTCACAAGGCAGTCATTTACTGCTCAAAACAATTGATGCTTGGCCAACACCCTCTCCTGCAATTCATACCATTCATATTTCTCACAGAGGTCACTTTGGTAAAGCCATTGTGAGAAGAGAAGAGTTGCAGCAAGACGCCTTGGGTCACATTGTTCGTTATGCTGACATTCACTTGGCCCTCAGACAAGCTCTGAAAAAAATTGCGGTGCAATCACCCAACTTTCAATGGCATTTCAACCAAGCCAATGATCAACTGAATCTTGATCAACTCGGTGATGTGATTATTCATGCTGAAGGTGGTCTTTTCAAACAACAAGATTGGCAAGAGATTTATCGCGACTACCAACAAAGCGCGATTGTTGGCTGGGTCAAAACCAATCAAGTGAATCACAACATGGCTTGGGAAAGATTCACAGATGAAGGGCCACTCGCCCTCCTGCCAAACCACCAAGGCCCTGAATACCTTAATTTGGTATGGTGCGGCAGCCCTGCATCAACCGAGCGACGCCTGCAACTCGATAAAGCCACTTTCATCAAAGAACTGCAAGAAGCCTTCGGATCTCGTGCGGGAACATTCATTGAAGCAGCAGAATTAAGAAGTTATCAATTGGGCTTAAATGCCAGAAAAAAAATCATTGATAAACATGAAGTGTGGATTGGGAATGCAGCACAAACCATGCACCCAGTGGCTGGCCAAGGTCTTAATTTAGGCTTAAGAGATGCTCACACCCTGGCTGATGTGCTGTGCGAAGAAAATGATGTTCATTTGGCACTTGAAAGATATCAAGAACTTCGCAAAAAAGATCGAAAAGCCACGATTGGCGCAACAGACTTTTTGGCCAGAGTCTTCACCTCAAAATTAAAGCCCGTCATTTGGGGAAGAGGCATCGCACTATCCAGCCTTCAATTACTCAGCCCTCTCAAACAAAGCATCACAAGACAAATGATGTTTGGTCAGCGGTAAACCATCAATCTGCCTAAAATTTAGGCAAGAGTCAGTCTGACATGTTAGAGTGGCGTCCTGATGAAATTAGGCCCCTACACGCTTCCCAATCATTTATTTGTTGCTCCCATGGCCGGAGTTACAGATCGCCCTTTTAGACAGCTCTGCAAGCGTTTAGGTGCGGGATATGCGGTTTCTGAAATGATTGCTTCCAATGCCATGCTCTGGAATAGCCCAAAAACCCTGCGCCGCGCTAATCATGATGGTGAAGTTGAGCCGATTTCAGTCCAAATTGCTGGTGCAGACCCTGACATGATGGCAGAAGCCGCTCTTTTGAATGTGGATCGCGGCGCACAAATCATCGATATCAATATGGGTTGCCCTGCGAAAAAAGTATGCAATGTGGCCTCTGGGTCAGCCCTTTTAAAAGACGAAGTCTTGGTGGGAAGAATCTTAGAAAGGATTGTCTCTTCAATTAAAAAAGATCACCCCTTGGTGCCAGTGACTTTGAAAATCAGAACTGGTTGGGACAGAGACAATAAAAATGCCCTCAATATCGCCAGAATTGCCGTCAACAGCGGTATTGAAATGCTCACCATCCATGGCAGAACGAAAGCTGATTTATATCGCGGTGAAGCTGAATACGACACGATTGCCGCGGTTAAAGCTGCCATCAATATTCCTGTGGTCGCCAATGGCGACATCAACTCCCCAGAAAAAGCAGCGTTTGTTCTTCAACAAACCGGGGCGGATGCTTTGATGATTGGTCGAGCTGCGCAAGGACGTCCTTGGATTTTTCGTGAAATTTTGTATTTCCTTGAAACAGGTGAGCATTTACCTGCACCGAAAATTTCAGAGATTCAAGACATCATGAATCATCACTTGTTGGACCACTACAGCTTTTATGGTGAATATGCGGGTGTTAGAACTGCTCGCAAACACATTGCCTGGTATTGCAAAGGACTCAAAGGATCTCATGTCTTCAAGCAGCACATGAATACAATAGACGATTGCCAAGAACAATTAAAAACAGTGAATCATTTTTTTGATTCACTGAAACAAGAATCTGAACACTTAATTTATTTAGAAGCCGCTTGATATGCAACCCCCAGTTCAACACCCTGTTAGTCAAACCATCGAAAAACATCTGAAGCGCTATTTAGATGATTTGGGTGACACTGCTCCAAGCAATGTTTATCAAATGGTTTTGACTGTCATGGAAAAGCCTGTGCTGGAACTGATCATGCAGCACGCCGGACAAAATCAATCCTTGGCTGCCAATTATTTGGGCATTAATAGAAACACCCTCAGAAAAAAGTTACAAGAACACGGCCTTTTATAGGCTTCACTTCACCTAAATCCAATTTCATTTACTCACCTTTACTTTAAAGATAACTATGATTCGTACAGCCCTTCTTTCTGTCTCCGATAAATCTGGCATTGTTCCATTTGCAAAATCACTTCATGAGTGTGGCGTTAAATTAATCTCTACAGGTGGCACTGCCAAACTGCTGGCTGAAAATGGCTTGCCTGTGATTGAAGTTTCAGAAATCACTGGCTTTCCAGAAATGCTTGATGGTCGCGTGAAAACATTGCACCCAATGGTGCATGGTGGTTTATTGGCTCGCCGAGACACCCCAGAGCACATGGCAGCTATTAAAAAGCACGGCATTGAAGCGATTGATATGTTGGTCATCAATCTTTACCCATTTCAAAAAACAGTGGCGCAACAAACTTGTTCATTTGAAGATGCGATTGAGAACATTGATATTGGTGGCCCAGCCATGCTTCGTGCAGCAGCAAAAAACCATCAAGACGTGACTGTGCTGATTTCTCCATCTGACTACGATGCAGTTTTATCTGAAATGCGCGCTAACAAGAATGAAGTTTCATTTAAAACAAATTTCGCATTAGCTAAAAAAGTGTATGCCCACACTGCTCAATATGACGGCGCGATTGCAAACTATTTATCAAGCCTTGGAGATGATTTAGATCACGGCAACAGAAGTGCTTACCCACAAACTTTCCACCTTGCTTTTGATAAGGTTCAAGAAATGCGCTACGGTGAAAACCCACATCAAAGTGCCGCTTTCTATAAAGACACTCAAGCTGTTATTGGCGCATTGGCTAACTACCGTCAATTGCAAGGCAAAGAGTTGTCATACAACAACATTGCCGATGCAGATGCGGCATGGGAATGCGTCAAGAGCTTTGGCTGTACCGTTACTTCCGGACAACCTGCTTGCGTGATCATCAAACATGCCAATCCTTGCGGAGTAGCAGTTGCATCTTCAGCACTCGAGGCTTATCAAAAAGCATTTAAAACTGATTCAACCTCAGCTTTTGGCGGCATCATTGCATTTAATCGCCCGTGCGATGGCGCAACAGCAGAGGCTGTATCTAAACAATTCGTTGAAGTATTAATTGCTCCAGCATTCACAGCAGAAGCATTGGCCATACTCGCAAGCAAACAAAATGTTCGTTTATTAGAAATCGAATTGGCCGAAACCATCAATCCACAAGACATCAAACGTGTTGGTGGCGGTCTTTTGGTTCAAAGCCCTGATTCGAAGAACGTTCTTCCGTCTGAATTGCGTGTAGTGACTAAACGTCAACCGACTGCAAAAGAAATGGAAGACTTGATGTTTGCTTGGCGTGTTGCCAAATACGTTAAATCTAATGCGATTGTTTTCTGCGGTGACGGCATGACCCTTGGGGTTGGCGCCGGCCAAATGAGCCGCATTGATTCAGCCAGAATTGCCAGCATCAAAGCTCAAAATGCTGGTTTAACTTTGCAGAACTCAGCAGTGGCCAGCGATGCATTCTTCCCGTTCAGAGACGGTTTAGATGTGGTTGTGGATGCAGGTGCTACCTGCGTGATTCAACCAGGCGGTAGCATGCGTGATGATGAAGTGGTTGCAGCTGCAGATGAACGCGGTGTTGCGATGGTTTACACCGGCACACGTCACTTCCGTCATTAATCAATGAGAATTTTAGGTATTGACCCAGCACTTCGCGTCACAGGCTTTGGCGTGATAGAGGTACAGGGTCAACGCCTTCATTACATTGCATCAGGCACGATTGAAACTGGTGGCACAGAAATACCAGTGCCGCAGAGATTGGCAACACTTTATGCAGGTATTCGTGAAGTGGTCGAGCTGTATAAACCAAATGCAGCGTCGATGGAGCAGGTGTTTCTGAACGTCAATCCAAGATCCACGCTTTTATTGGGTCAAGCCCGTGGAGCTGCGATTGCCTCTTTGGTCTCTGATGGTTTGCCGATGGTTGAATTCAGCGCACTTGAGGTCAAGAAAGCCATCGTAGGTACTGGTAGAGCCAGTAAAAGCCAAGTTCAAGAAATGGTCAAGCGCTTACTCAAGCTCAACAAGCTTGCTGGCACAGATGCCTCAGACGCTCTTGCGGTCGCCATTTGTGCCGCTCATCATCGAGAGCTCAACGAACGTCTTCACCAATTTCGTTAATCAGCTTAAGATGTCGACATGATCGGAAGAATTCAAGGCACCTTGATTGCCAACACCCCACCCAGATTAATCATTGATTGCCATGGCGTTGGCTATGAAGTCGACGTCCCCATGAGCACCCTTTATCAAATGCCATCAGTGGGACAACAGGTCACCTTGTTGACGCATTTCGTGGTCAGAGAAGATGCTCAACAACTATTTGGCTTTGCGACTGATTCAGAGAGAGAAGCCTTCAGGGCACTGATCAAGATCAGCGGTGTGGGAGCAAGAACAGCTCTTTCATTGCTCTCGGGCATGAGCGTTGAAGAACTTTCTCAAGCCATCACATTACAAGAATCTGGACGCCTCACCAAAGTACCGGGCATTGGTAAAAAAACTGCTGAGCGCTTACTTTTAGAACTTAAAGGTAAATTTGGCGCTGATATTGGCTTAACTGGCCAAGCACCGCAAATTGATAGTCAGCTTGAGATTTTGCAAGCTTTGACTTCGCTGGGCTACTCCGATAAAGAAGCTCAACTTGCGCTTAAACAAGTCAGTCCGGGCAGCTCTGTATCTGATGGCATCAGGTTAGCACTCAAAGCATTATCTAAAGCTTAAGCAAAGCAGAAATAGTTATAAACTCTGTTCATGGCAATTAAAACTGACGACATCACCCCCTCATTTGATCCTCAAGAAGAGCGACTGGTCACGGCCGCTGCTAGCACCGATGACAATGCCCTGGAGCGTGCCTTACGTCCTAAGCAACTTGAAGAATATGTCGGCCAGAAAAAAGCCAGAGAACAACTAGAAATTTTTATCTCGGCAGCAAAACAACGTCAAGAAGCCCTTGACCACGTTTTACTATTTGGCCCACCGGGTCTTGGCAAGACAACACTTGCACACATCATTGCTCGCGAGATGGGCGTTAACTTGCGCCAAACCAGCGGTCCTGTTTTAGACCGCCCAGGTGATCTAGCTGCGCTACTGACCAATTTAGAAACCAATGACGTTTTATTCATTGATGAGATTCATCGACTATCTCCAGTGGTAGAAGAAATCTTGTACCCAGCTTTGGAAGATTACGCGATTGACATCATGATTGGTGATGGCCCAGCGGCCAGAAGCGTCAAGCTTGATTTAAAACCTTTCACTCTCATTGGTGCAACCACACGTGCAGGCATGCTCACAAACCCATTGCGCGATCGCTTTGGAATTGTTGCGCGCTTAGAGTTTTACTCAATTGAAGAATTGGCGACGATTGTTAAACGCTCAGCCAATCTTTTGAATGCCGGCTTAGATGATGGTGGCGCCCTAGAGATTGCAAAACGCTCAAGGGGCACACCTAGAATTGCTAATCGCCTGCTGCGCCGCGTGAGAGACTACGCAGAAGTAAAAGCCGATGGGAAAATTTCACAAAGCATTGCTGATGCAGCTTTATCGATGCTGGATGTTGATGCCGTTGGCTTTGATGTGATGGATAGAAAATTGCTTGAAGCCATCGTGCACAAATTTGATGGCGGACCAGTTGGCGTTGATAACTTGGCCTCAGCCATCAGTGAAGAACGAGAAACGATTGAAGATGTGATTGAGCCTTACTTGATACAGCAAGGTTTTTTACAAAGAACTCCACGAGGCAGAGTGGCCACACCGCTGGCCTATGCTCACCTTGGGCTACCGTCGACCTCATCCAAAGATTTGCTCGGCTGACCCTGGCTCTCAGTGAGGTGATTCACATCACCCCAATGCACCAAAGCAAACTGCTCATCCCGATATGTCAGGGTATTCAAGCTCGCATTCAATATTTCAAAGTCTCTGGCCACATCCAAAGCCACTTTTCTAGCAGCACGGTTCAAACAATCCAATACCCCACCGTGAGCCACAATTGCAATCTCTTGTCCCGCATATTTTTTAGCCCATGAAGCAATGGCTGTCACCACTCGGTCATTAAACTGCGCCAAGCTCTCACCATTCTCTGGTTGAAAATGGATGTCTCTTTTTTTCCAGGCTTGATGATTTTCAGGATGATGATCAGCAATTTCTTGATGGCTTAAACCTTGCATCACGCCATAGTGTCTTTCTCTTAGAGCTGGATCTAAATTAAGCTCTAATTGATGATGAAGCGCGATCGGTTTAGCTGTATCAATGGCGCGACTCAAATCACTGGAAATGATGGCTGATATTTTTTTATCCACCAGGCTTTTTGCAAGGCGCTCAGCCTGTTGGTGACCAACGTCATTCAAGCCAATATCTATATGGCCCTGTAAGCGCTTCTCGCGGTTCCACATCGTTTCGCCATGGCGAATTAAATAAATAACAGTCATCGATTACGACAAGGTTATCTTGGCAAATTTACGTTTACCCACTTGCACCACAAATGTTCCAGCTTCTACTTTTAGAGCCTTATCAGAAACAGTGGCGCCATCGATCTTTACCCCGCCTTGCTCAACGTTGCGCATGGCTTCAGATGTACTAGGCACTAAATTGGCTTGTTTGAGCAACTGACCAATACCGATGGGCGCACCCGTTAAGGTGATTTCAGGAATATCGTCTGGCACCCCGCCTTTGGCACGATGATTAAAATCTTCTAATGCCTTATCAGCAGCACTGGCATCATGAAAACGTGTCAGGATTTCTTGCGCCAAGGCCACTTTAAAATCGCGTGGGTTTCTGCCAGATAAAACTTCTTCCTTCATTTTGGCAATTTCAGCAAGAGGCTTGAATGAAAGCAGTGTGAAATAACTCCACATCAACTCATCAGAAATACTCATCAACTTCCCGAACATCTCACCTGGCGCTTCACTGATGCCAATGTAGTTATTCTTAGACTTGCTCATCTTATCAACGCCATCTGTACCAACCAGCAATGGCATTGTCAAAATACATTGAGCTTCTTGACCATATTCTTTTTGTAGCTCACGACCAACCAATAAATTGAACTTCTGATCCGTGCCACCCAATTCCAAGTCGCTTTTTAGCGCAACAGAATCGTAACCTTGCATCAAAGGATATAAGAATTCATGGACAGAAATTGGTATGCCACCTTTGTAACGCTTGGTGAAGTCATCACGCTCTAACATGCGTGCCACGGTGTACTTTGCTGCTAATTGAATCATTCCTCTGGCACCCAATGGGTCGCACCACTCGCTGTTGTATCTCACTTCAGTTTTGCTTGGATCTAAAACCAAGCTTGCTTGCTGATAATAAGTTTGAGCATTGATGGCAATCTCTTCTTTGGTCAAAGGAGGACGCGTGGCATTTCTGCCAGAAGGGTCGCCAATCATGCTGGTGAAGTCCCCAATCAAGAAAATGACCGTATGGCCCAAATCTTGTAATTGGCGCATTTTGTTCAAAACAACGGTATGACCTAAATGAATATCAGGTGCCGTCGGGTCTAAACCTAATTTAATCCTTAAAGGGGTCTTGGTGGCCTCACTGCGGGCCAACTTAGTCAACCATTCAGCCTCAACCAATAATTCATCACAGCCCCGTTTTGAGACCTCCATGGCCTCCAAAACACGATCCGTGATTGGATATTTAACTTGTTCTGTTTTATTCTCGTTAGCTAAAGACATAATCTATCGGTTACATTAATTTCCTAGAGCATCATTGTCGCATCACTTAAGAGTCAACCCTATGAAGAATTACTATATTGGCATTATGTCCGGAACCAGCATGGATGGCATTGATGCTGTTTTAGCAGAAATTTCCGATGACGGGCAGACCTCTGTTTTATGTCACAAAGATGTTCCTTTTGAGGAATCCCTCAAAAATACCTATCTTGATCTTCAAGCTCCCAGCCAGAATGAGCTGCACAAGGAAGCCCTAGCAGCCAACCATTTGGCTCAACATTATCATTTGGTCTGTGCGGCCATTCTTCAGGAGGCAAAACTTCAGCCATCTGATATCAGTGCCATTGGCGCCCATGGTCAAACTATTCGTCATCAACCTCAAGCACATGATGGCATTGGTTACACCAAACAATCCCTGAACCCTGCTTTATTGGCAGAACTGACTGGGATTGACGTGATTGCTGATTTTCGCAGTAGAGATATTGCAGCGGGCGGTCAAGGCGCCCCCTTGGTGCCAGCTTTTCATGCGGCACAGTTTGGGTGCAAAGAAGATTTAGCCATATTGAACATTGGTGGAATTGCGAACCTAAGCCTGATATCCGCCAATCAACAAGAAAAAATGATCGGCTTCGATTGTGGTCCAGGCAATGTGTTGATGGACCACTGGGTTCAACAATCCCTTGGTCAATCTTTTGATGATGATGGTCAATGGGCTGCTAAAGGACAAGTGATTCAAAAGCTTTTGAGCAGTATGCTCGGTGATGATTACTTTAAAAAAGCTCCGCCGAAAAGCACGGGTAGAGATTTGTTCAATCCTGAATGGCTCAATCATCATTTAACGATCAATGATTGCCTCAATCAAAAACCAGAAGATATTCAGGCAACTTTATTGGCGCTCACAACTCAATCAATCGCTCATGCTTTAAAGCAACATGCTCCTAAAACAATGAGTTTGTTGATTTGCGGTGGTGGCATCAAAAATAGTCACCTCATCGCGCAAATAAAAAATGCTTGTACTTGGATACCGCAAGAAAATATTCAGAGCACGGCTGCCAGGGGTGTTGATCCTCAAACCGTTGAAGCAGGAGCTTTTGCTTGGCTAGCGTGGGCGCACAAAAGAAAACAGCCAGCAAATTTGCCGGCTGTGACTGGTGCTAAAGGTTTGCGCGTACTAGGTGCGCACTACCCTGCTTGATGAATTAAGCTGAGAAAGAAGATCCACAACCACAAGTTGTTGTGGCATTTGGGTTCTTGATCACAAACTGTGAACCATTGATGTCTTCTTTGTAATCAATCTCTGCGCCTACCAAATATTGGAAGCTCATTGAGTCAATCAACAAAGTTACATTGTCTTTGGTTACCAATGTGTCGTCTTCGTTCACTGCTTCGTCAAATGTGAAGCCATACTGAAAGCCTGAGCAACCACCACCTTGCACAAATACGCGCAATTTCAAATCTGGGTTACCTTCTTCAGCGATCAAATCAGCTACTTTTGCTACCGCGCTATCAGTAAAAACCAATGGCATCGGCGGCTCTAAATTTTCGGTACTTTGTGTTGTTTGTGTCGCACTCATCATGAACTCCTTTTAATACATAGACTCTATTGTAGGCTTCAATGCCAATAATTGCTGTAGGGGTTTATGGTAACAGGGCAATATGACTTAACCCGGTTTTTTCCGGCAAACCGAACATCAAGTTCAAACACTGAACCCCTTGGCCTGAAGCACCCTTTACCAAGTTATCTTCAACCACCAAAATAACCAGGGTATCGCCGCCCTGAGGACGATGAACCGCAATTCTCAAGGCATTACTACCTCTCACGGATCTTGTCTCTGGGGTGCTGCCAGCAGGCATCACATCAACAAAGGGCTCGCCTGCATAAAACTTCTCAAAAAGACTTTGATAATCAACGTCTTTCCCATCAGGCAGGATGCGGGCATACAAAGTTGAATGAATGCCTCTGATCATTGGGGTTAAATGAGGCACAAACGTGAGCCCCACAGATTGACCACCAGCAATGGCTGATAAACCCTGACAAATCTCAGGGTGGTGTCTGTGACCCTTCACGCCATAAGCCTTAAAGTTATCACTGGCTTCGGCCATCAAAGTACCAACCTCTGCCTTACGCCCTGCGCCTGAAACGCCCGATTTTGAATCTGAGATCAAGCTATTCAAATCAATCAGCTTTTTACCACCTGTTGATTTTGGTGAGATCAATGGTGCAAATCCCAACTGAACTGAGGTTGGATAGCAACCTGCCAAACCAATCACCCTGGCTTTTTTAATTGCTTCACGATTGATTTCTGCCAAACCGTAAACCGCTTCAGCAAGAATCTCAGGGCACGCGTGCGGCATACCGTACCATTTTTCAAATTCCGCAGTGTCCTTCAAACGAAAGTCTGCGGCTAAATCCAATATCTTGACCCCAGCAGCCAAAAGCTCTTTGGCTTGCGCCATAGCAACCCCATGGGGTGTGGCAAAGAAAACTGCGTCACATTCTGTGAGCTTGGCATCTTCTGGCGTAGAAAAGCAAAGATCGACCCTGCCTCTCAAGGAAGGAAACATTTCAGCAACAGGCATACCAGCCTCTTTACGGGACGTGATAGCCGTTAATTGAACTTCTGGGTGCTGAGATAACAAGCGCAGCAATTCAACGCCTGTATAGCCTGTTCCACCTACTATGCCAACTTTGATCATTTAAATCCTCCAATATCTCTATTGTAGAAAAGAAAAAGCCGCGCAGTGCGCGGCTTTTCGTAGAACAGCAAAAAAAATTAACGCTTGCTGAACTGTTTGCGACGACGCGCGCCATGCAAACCAACTTTTTTACGCTCAACTTCACGAGCATCACGAGTAACAAAACCAGCTTTTGAAAGCGTTGGCTTCAAAGCTGCATCGTAGTCGATCAATGCACGTGTCACACCGTGACGAACTGCACCAGCTTGGCCAGTTTCACCACCACCTGATACGTTGACTTTGATGTCAAAAGTTGTACCATGGTTAGTTAGCTCTAGCGGCTGACGAACAATCATACGTGATGTTTCACGAGCAAAGTATTCAGCAATTGGCTTGCCGTTTACAAGAATTTCACCTTTACCAGCCTTGATGAATACGCGGGCTACTGAGCTCTTACGACGGCCAGTACCATAGTTCCAGTTTCCAATCATGTCGGCTCCTTAGATCTCAAGAACGCTTGGCTGTTGAGCCGCGTGTGGGTGGTCAGCTTCTGCATAAACTTTCAATTTCTTGATCATTGCATAGCCAAGTGGGCCTTTAGGCAACATGCCCTTAACAGCCTTCTCGAGAGCACGACCAGGGAAACGAGCTTGCATCTTGTCGAAGTTAGTTTCGTAGATGCCGCCAGGATAGCCACTGTGCGTGTAGTATTTTTTATTCAAGCCCTTAGTGCCAGTCACGCGCAACTTAGAAGCATTGATGATGACGATAAAGTCGCCTGTATCAACGTGGGGGGTGAATTCTGGCTTGTGCTTGCCGCGTAGACGGTGTGCCACTTCACTGGCGACACGACCGAGGACTTTGTCCGTAGCGTCAATCACGAACCACTCGCGCTTCACCTCATGCGGTTTTGCTGAGAAAGTTTTCATGATTACCTTAAATTGTTAAGCCCTAAAAACAACCATTTCATCATCCCTTTGGCTCCGCTTATGTTTGCAGGCTCGCAGTTCAAAATTAACAGCTGGTACAGCATTTCCCTAATGGGCAAACTAGGAAAGCCTTAAATTGTAGCAAAAAAAAACCCAGGAAGCTAATTCCTGGGCTGAAATCCACCTTTCATGAGGGTGGAGGAGACAAGTCGTTATTTTATAAAAATCTCGAGAATTTGGCAATAATTTCTCGAAAAAAAAGGGGCTCTGTAGAAAAACTAAGAATGTTGTTGTTTTTATTAGCTATTTTTCAAAATAAAAATGATCAACTTATGATTTAATAGCTTCAGAAAGTACAAATGAAAGATGCAATATGCAAGCAACGATTAAATGGCTGGGTAAAGATGGTATGGCTTTTAGTGCTGAAACTGGCAGTGGCCACCTGGTAAATATGGATGGAGCACCTGAGGCTGGTGGCAAAAACCTCGCCCCACGCCCAATGGAAATGATGTTGGTTGGAGCCGGAGGATGCACTTGTTTTGATGTGGTGATGATTCTTAAACGAGCCAGGCAAGATATCCAAGATTGCAAAGTTGAATTGCAAGCCGAGAGGGCAGCAGAAGATCCTAAGATTTTCACTAAAATTCACATGAAATTTACCGTGATTGGTAAAAATCTAGACAGAAGTCGTGTTGAAAAGGCTGTTGAGCTCTCGCATGACAAGTATTGCTCAGCAACCATCATGCTCGGTAAAACAGCAGAAATCACTCACAGTATTGAGTTGATCGAATTGTGATCAATTCAATTAAAAAGTGCAGAGCCGGCTATTAAGCCGGATTCTGTCGCCCGCATTTTCATGCAGGGGCAACCATTCATCTAGTTTCACCGTTACCAGTGAAATCAAGCTCCCTACCCGCAAGCTCAGCGGACCGCCTCAACGCTTGCCTATTTGGGATTGCTCCGAGTGGAGGTTACCGCGTTTCACCGTAACTAAATACGCTCGTCTCTGTGGCCCTATTCCTCACGTCACCGTGGATGGCTGTTAGCCATCACCCTGTCCTATGGAGTCCGGACTTTCCTCCCCCTTGTTACCAAGGCAGCGGTTGCCTTACCGACTCTGCCCCGCTAGTCTAACCGACTATTGTCCAAGCAAGACTTTCACCAGCTCGAAGAGGAACAACGGTGCTAGTGCCAATCGGGAACTCATTCGGTATTTGTTGCGCTTGACGTTTCAAAATCAACTTACCTGTGTTTCTAGGCAAGTTATAAAAGTCTGGACCAAAGTGACTGGCAAATGCTTCTAAGCGATCAAGAGCGTTGGCTTGATCAAAAACTTCTGCATACAAAGGCATGGCATGCCAAGCCGTATAACAACCGGCACATCCACAGGCATTTTCTTTTGTACCTTTTACATGGGGCGCACTGTCAGTGCCTAAGAAAAATCTTGGATTACCTGAAGTGGCAACACGAACCAATTCTTGGCGATGCTCTTCTCTTTTCAAAATTGGTAAGCAGTAGTAATGCGGGCGTATCCCGCCACTAAAAATAGCATTGCGGTTGTAAAGTAAATGCTGTGGGGTGATGGTTGCTGCGATTGCACCGAAACGCTGAGCGTCTGCAGATTCAACATATTGCGCTGCTTGCTTCGTAGTGATGTGCTCAAAGATAATTTTTAAACCAGGGTGGCGCTGTCTTAAAGGCTCTAGTACTTGGTCGATGAACACTGCTTCACGATCAAACACATCAACATCAGCATGTGTTACTTCTCCATGGAGCAATAAAGGCATACCGCAAGCTTCCATCGCTTCCAGAGCCTTGGTGCATTTTTTAATATCAGTCACACCAGCATCACTGTTGGTGGTGGCACCAGCGGGATAAAGCTTGAAACCAACCACGCCCTCTTGATGAGCCTTTTTTACTTCATCTGCGGAAGTGTTATCGGTCAAATACAAAACCATCAATGGAGTAAATGAACTACCAACCGGTAAAGCCGCCAAGATACGTTTTTTATAAGCTGCTGCCATTTCTGCAGTGGTCACAGGCGGCTTTAAATTTGGCATGATGATGGCGCGCTCAAATTGACTTGCTGTGTGCTTCAGCAAATCAGCCAAGACCTCGCCATCCCTGATATGCAAATGCCAATCATCAGGACGAGTAATTTCAATTGTGTTGACTGAACTCATGTATCAAGACTCACTATCTATTAGCAAAATTCTAAAATCATTCACATTGGTCAAAGTAGGACCCGTGTGAACCAAAGTATTTAAATCTTTAAAAAAACCATAACTGTCATGTTTAGCCAACCCATCTTTGGCCAACTGATGATCATTATTCATGAGTTTTCTTGACTCTGATGCAAACCAAGCACCCGCATTATCTTCACTGCCATCAATGCCGTCAGTATCAGCCGCCAATGCCGAAAGCGTAGGAAGATCCTCACAAGCCACATACAGAGATAATAAAAACTCACTGCAGCGACCGCCACGACCTTTGACATCACGAGGAATTGTCACAGTGCATTCTCCACCCGAAAGAAGAGCCACTGGTTTTTTAAATGGTTGGTCATGAAGAAAAATTTCTCGTGCCAGGGCTGCTTGCATCAAAGCAACATCTTTGGCTTCTCCCATCACGGTATCTCCCAAAATCACTGCTTTCACACCCTGGGATTCACAATAGCTGGCCGCTGCCTCTAAACAAGAATGAGCGGTGGCCAAGAGATGATTATTGATTTGTTTAAAAATTGAATCGCCTGATTTTGGTGTCTCAGGATTTTTACCTGACAGACCATTCTGCAAATAATCAGTCACCACTTTTGGAATCTGCCCTTGCAACAAATCATAATCTTTAAGAATTTGAAGTGCATCTGCAAATGTGGATTCATCAGGTGCGCAAGGTCCACTGGCAATACTTGATGGATGATCTCCAGTCACATCAGAAATCAAAAAGGCATCGACTTTGGCACCTCGACTTGCTGCTTCTCTGGCCATATGACCACCCAAAATAGCAGACAAGTGCTTGCGCACAATGTTCATTTGGCCAATGGGTGCGCCTGACATCAATAGAGCCTGAGTGGTGATCTGTAAATCCTGGATGCTTAAGTCTGCAGCAGGCAAGGTCAAAAGACTTGATCCGCCACCTGAGATCAGGGCAATCAATTGATCGCCAGGCTGTAAGGTTCTGATTAAACGCAGAGTTTCTTTGGCGCCATTCAGACCTGCCTCATCAGGCACTGGATGACCAGCTTCAATCACCTGAATGAGCTTGGTTGGCAAGCCATGTCCGTAACGAGTGATGACCATGCCTTCAAGCTTTGCCTCAGGCCAATGCTCTTGGGCATATTGCTCAAGAGCAACAGCCATAGAAGCGGCTGCCTTACCGGCCCCCACCACCAAGCAGCGTCCTTTTAAAGGTGCGCTGAAAACCTTGCGTAAACCATCGGGCAGCATCACTTGAGGGTCAGCAGTTTTTAAAGCCGCATCAAATGCAGCTCGCAAAAATTGGGGCGTATTTTTAATGGCCATACTAGGATATTAGCTTGGTTTGAGATTGTTGGGCTTGCCACATGTCACTATAACGACCTCCCAAAGATAAGAGCTCATCATGAGTCCCTCTTTCAATGATGCAGCCATCATCCATCACTAAAATTTGATCGGCATAAATAATGGTGGATAAGCGATGGGCGATGATCAAGGTCGAACGGTTTTGGGCCAAAGCCATCAATTCTTTCTGAATAGCTCTCTCCGTTTCAGAGTCCAAGGCAGAAGTTGCCTCATCAAAAATCAGGAAGGATGGATTTTTCAAAAGAGTCCTGGCAATCGCTACCCGTTGCTTTTCGCCACCAGATAATTTCAAACCTCGTTCACCCACTGCTGAGTGATAGCCATCCGGTAGTGATGTGATGAAGTCATGGATTTGCGCTGCCTTGGCAGTCGTTTCTATTTCATCTTGCGAAGCGCCAGGACGACCATAAGCAATGTTGTAGGCAATCGTGTCATTAAAAAGAACCGTGTCCTGGGGAACAATACCAATACAAGCTCTCACACTTTTTTGAGTCACCGCTTGGATATTTTGCTGATCAAATTCGATTGAACCCTTGGTCACATCATAAAAACGAAATAACAATCGCGCCAAGGTGCTTTTTCCTGCGCCACTATGACCGACCACAGCAGTGGTTTTGCCAGGCAAGACCTCAAAATCAATTCCTTTTAAGATCTGACGATTGCGCTCATATGAGAATGACACATCACGAAATTGAATGTGCGGACCCAATGCTTGATTTTTTATAACAAGATCAGGAGCACCGTCTTGATCAGCGATTTCTCGATCAGTGCCAAGCAACTTGAACATCCGATCCATGTCAATCAAAGCTTGCTTGATTTCCCGGTAAATCACACCCAAAAAGTTAAGCGGTATGTACAACTGAATCATCAACACATTCACCAACACCAAATCACCCAAGGTCATTGATCCATTCGATACACCGATGGTGGCCTGCCACAAAATTAAAATCAGACCTGTGGCAATGATGGTTTGTTGCCCAAGATTCAAAATAGCCAAAGAGCGCTGAGACTGAATGGCAGCCTCTCTGAAGCAACGAAGATTTTCATCGTAGCGCTTTGTTTCATACTCTTCGTTACCAAAGTATTTAACTGTTTCAAAATTGATCAGTGCATCAACCGCTCTTTGATGAGCCTTTGAATCAAGCTCATTCATTTTCTTACGATACTTCGTGCGCCACTCCGTCACAACAATCGTAAAAATCACATACAAAACCAATGCGATCAAAGTGATCAAAGCAAATAAGTAGTTATAGGCCCAAACAAAATAACCAAGTACCAAACCCAGCTCCACGATGGTTGGGAGAATGCTGTACAAGGAATATGAGATCAATGACTGAATACCTCTTGTACCTCTTTCAATGTCTCTGGTCATTCCGCCAGTCTGTCTTGATAAATGAAAACGCAAAGACAGGGCATGCAAGTGCTCAAATACTTGAAGTGCAACAGTTCGAACTGCACTCTCAGTCACCCTTGAAAAGATGAGCTCTCTTAACTCCGTAAACAATGAGGCTGATAACCTCAATAAGCCATAGGCAATGATGAGTGCCACGGGAACAACAATCAAAGTTTGCAATCCTGGTGGCACACTCATTAAATCAACCAAGGTCTTGAGTAAAATTGGCACACCAAGATTCGCAACCTTGGCCGCAATCAAGCAAGATAAAGCCAAAATCACTCGCCCTTTAAATGTCCAGAGATAAGGCAATAAATTAGCAATCACCTTCCAATCATTACTTTTTTCATGACTTGGCTTAACTTGAACATCTTGGGACTGCATATGTCTCATGGCTTACTTTTCATTTTTATCATTAATCGCCCAAATTAGGCACAGCTTGATCTCGAGTTCCTACAGACAAAAAAATCAATAAAAGTCTTACAAAAACATAAGAAACCCAATTGAACAATTTTGCCAGCAATGGTCTTTGTGCGTACAAGTCAGAATCAACCTTGACTCCTTGCCCCATAGCCTGATCTTCAATTTTCCATCTGATCTCTTTGATCACCGAATGATTTCTCACGATAAGATTGGCTTCATGATTCAAAAAGAATGACAGATGATCACAATTTGATGATCCCAAGGTTGCCCAACGTCGATCAACCACCATGGCTTTGGCATGCAATAAACCAGAGGGATATTCATAAATAGCAATATTGGCAGCCAACAACTGCCCATAAAGACTTGGCACAGACCAATTCAATACTTTGAATTCATCACGCCCCAGCAATAAGTTAACCGACACTCCGCGCTGCGCAGCTCTGATCAAAGCTTTTCTGAATCGCCTGCCTGGCATGAAGTAAGGAGTGGCTAACCAAATCTCTTCTCTTGACTGCCCGATGGCTTTTAAATAAGCCCTCTCGATATCACGGCGGTGATGGAGGTTATCTCTGGCAATGAAGGCGACACTGGGTTTATGACCATGCCTGATCCCCAAAAAATGATTTGTGCCCCAAGGCAACTCCTGATCCAAAATTCTTTTTAGGATATTTCGAGGGTGCAGTGCCTTGGGTTGCATTCTTTGCCATTGACGTAAAAAAGTTGCATGTACTTTTTCAACAATGGCTCCCGTTGCATGCAAAGCCAAATCCCATCTGATGCCCCTTAAGATTTCTCCATCCGAGGAGAGATTGTCAGCACAAATATTGATACCACCAACAAAGGCTTGAGCTTCATCGATCACAACTAATTTTCTATGCGTTCTAGAGAAACCAAAACGACCAAACCATGATGGGTTGTAATGAACCAGTTGAACGCCCGACTTTAAAAACTCTTGTTCGAAAGAGAAGTTGTTTGAGCCTAGCCAATCAAGAATGACTTTGACATCTAAACCTTTGCTGGCTGCTTGGCACAATAGTTCAGCAATTCTTTTTGCCTGCTCATCACCTGAGAAGATATAAGTCTCAAGATAAATTGATTTTTTAGCACCCAAAAGAGTGGCCTCAAGGACCTTGAAATAATCATGACCACCCTCAAGCAAATCAAGGTTTTCAATACTCTGCCAACGATCTTTTCTTAGAAGCGACATGACTTAATTCTAATCAGAATTAAGCTTCAGTATTGCTTGTTTGTTGCTTGGAGAAAAACAAAGTGGGCCAGCCAATTCAATTGACTGCCATTGGTAGGCGGTATGCTCCCTAGGAGCCAAGGTAACCGGCACGCGATTGGGCAAAAGAACCTTGAACCAGTGCTCAGTGTTCACAGTGACACCTTCGGCATAACGATGTCGCCATTGAGGATAAATTTCATACTGAATCTGCTGATTCATGGATTGCAAAGAGTTGGGGGGTAGAACAGATACATCGATGCCCGTCTCTTCGAAGAGCTCTCGGGCTGCCGCCTCTATCAAAGGCTCATCAAGATCATCCAGACTTCCTGTCACAGACTGCCAATAGCCGGGATGGTCTTTTCTTTCTAGCAACAAAACCTCGTTGCTAGCCGTATAAATAACGACTAGTACCGAGATTGGGATTTTCATGCAGGCATTTCTGTGTTGCGCAAACGAATATGAAGTTCGCGCAATTGCTTCTCATCAACAGGGCTTGGAGCTTGAGTTAACAAACATTGGGCTCTTTGTGTTTTAGGGAAAGCAATCACATCACGAATTGATTCAGCACCCGTCATCATTGTGACAATTCGATCTAAACCAAAAGCAATACCGCCATGTGGAGGTGCGCCATATTGAAGCGCATCCAACAAGAAGCCAAACTTTGCTTGAGCTTCTTCAGGACCGATGTTCAATGCACGGAATACTTGGCTTTGCACAGATTCTTTGTGAATACGAACTGAACCACCACCGATTTCCCAACCATTCAGAACCATATCGTAGGCTTTTGCCAAACACTTACCAGGATCTGTTTGTAGGTAGTTGAGATGTTCGTCTTTAGGACTTGTGAATGGATGGTGACAAGCAACCCAGCGTGCAGCATCGTCGTCATAATCAAACATTGGGAAATCAACCACCCACATTGGCTGCCAAGTTTGTTCCATCAAACCGTTTTCTTTGGCCCAAGCAGAATGACCAATCTTTAAGCGCAATGCGCCGATTGCATCATTGACCACTTTGGCTTTATCAGCACCGAAGAAAATGATGTCGCCATCTTTTGCTTCAGTTCTCTTAAGGATTTCAGCAATCGCTGCATCATGAAGATTTTTAACGATTGGAGATTGCAAGCCATCGCGGCCCTTAGCGATTTCATTGACCTTGATCCAAGCCAAGCCTTTAGCGCCATAAATTGATACAAACTGAGTGTAATCATCAATATCACTGCGACTGATCACTGAGCCACCCGGGACTCTCAAACCAACCACGCGACCATTTTCTTGATTAGCAGGGCCTGAGAAAACCTTGAAATCAACATCCTTCATCACATCAGTCAACTCGGTGAACTCAAGCTTCACTCGCAAATCAGGTTTGTCTGATCCGAAACGAGTCATGGTTTCTGAGTAAGGCATGACTGGGAATGGATTAGCCAACTCAACATTCATCACTGTTTTGAAAATATGACGAATCATGTTTTCAAATAGATCGCGTATTTCGTATTCATCTAAGAATGCTGTCTCACAGTCGATCTGAGTAAATTCAGGTTGACGATCGGCTCTCAAGTCTTCATCTCTGAAACACTTGGTGATTTGATAGTAGCGGTCAAAGCCTGCCACCATCAATAACTGCTTAAATAATTGTGGTGACTGCGGCAATGCAAAGAACTGACCATCATGAACCCTGGATGGCACCAAGTAATCTCTAGCTCCCTCAGGGGTGCTCTTGGTCAACATCGGAGTTTCAATATCAATGAAGCCCGCTTGGTCTAAATACTTTCTTGTTTCAATCGCAACGTTATAACGAAGGCGCAAATTCTTTTGCATTTGTGGACGACGCAAATCCAAGACACGATGAGTCAAACGAGTTGTCTCAGATAGATTGTCATCTTCCAACTGGAACGGTGGCGTTACAGATGCATTCAAGATATTCAATTCATGGCAGAGCAATTCAACTTTGCCGCTCACCAAGTCGTTGTTTTCAGTTCCAGCCGGACGTGCACGCACCAAGCCTTTGATTTGCACACAATATTCATTGCGCACTTGCTCAGCAATCGAGAACATCTCTTGGCGATCAGGATCACAAACAACCTGAACGAAGCCATCTCTATCTCTTAAGTCGATAAAAATAACACCGCCATGATCGCGTCGACGATTCACCCAACCCGCTAAGGTGACTTCTTGTCCGATTAATGATTCTGTGACTTGGCCACATTGATGACTGCGCATTGACATAAAACTTCCTACTTTACTGATGTGACTGAATGATTGAGAGGGGCTACTGAGCCCATTGAAACAATGTGCTTCAAGGCTTCTTCAACGCCCATATCCAACTCGATGATGTCCGCACGAGGAACAATCATAAAAAAACCAGATGTTGGGTTAGGGGTTGTTGGCAAGAACACGTTAACGTGTTCACCGCTTAATTTGCCCGCGACTTCTTCTGCTGGATTACCTGTGACAAATGCAATCGTCCAAGATCCATTTCTAGGATAAGGGATTAAAACTGCTTTTCTAAAGGCATTACCTTTGCTTGAAAAAAGTGTGCCAGAAACTTGTTTAACGCTTGAATAGATTGATTTAACGATTGGAATGCGGGCAATGATTTGATCCCATAAACGGATCCACCATTGACCAGCGAAATTAGCAGCCACGACACCAGTCAGCAAAATCACGGCAATCACAATCAAAATACCTACGCCCGGTAAGTTTCTGAATGATTTCAAAGCTGGCGTTAAGTCGACAGGTAACACGGCCATCAATGCCGAAATCACTGAACCAAATACGCCATCTAAAACAGACAAGCCCCAAGTCATCACCCAAATGGTGACGGCCAATGGAGTCCAAACTAAGATGCCGGCAATAAAATATTTTTTCATGGAGCCTTAAATTATAGGGCTTAGCTTAGCCAACTGAGCGTAAATAAGGTTCCACCCAAAAGACCGCCCATGAAAAGAATACTTCCCCAAATTAGCTTTTTTGTCTTTTGCTGTTCCAGAACTAACTTCAACATCAGCTCGTGATCTGAAGTATTTCCTTGCTTTTGATTAGCCTCTAACCATTGAACAAGCAATCTTGGGATAGTGGGCACTAACTTAGCCCACTGCGGAGCCTCTGATTTCAAGCGCTCAATAAAGCCTCTGATACCGATTTGCTGATCAACCCATCGCTCTAAAACTGGTTTTGCCGTTTTCCATAAATCCATATCAGGATCCAATTGACGGCCTAAACCTTCCACATTCAGCAGTGTTTTTTGTAACAAGGTCAATTGCGGTTGAATTTCAACGTTAAAACGTCGAGATGCTTGGAAAAGCCTCATCAGCACAATGCCCAATGAAATTTCTTTTAAAGGACGATCAAAATAAGGCTCGCAAACAGCTCGCACTGCGCCTTCCAATTCTTCTACTCGGGTATCGGCCGGAACCCAACCAGACTCGATGTGCAATTCAGCAACACGTCTGTAATTACGATTAAAGAACGCTAAAAAATTGTGCGCCAAGTAATTTTTATCTGTTTCTGAGAGAGCTCCAACAATGCCAAAATCTAAAGCGATATAACGGCCAAAAGTTTCAGGGGCAACACTCACAAAAATATTACCTGGGTGCATGTCCGCATGGAAAAATCCATCGTGGAACACTTGGGTAAAAAATATCTCAACGCCATCCGAGGCTAATTTTTTAAAATCAATCCCGGCTGCACGTAAATCATCTAAGCGTGAAATTGGAATGCCATGCATTCTCTCCATCACCATCACATTGATGCCACATAAATCCCAGTACATTTCAGGGATGATCAGCTTTTTAGAACCTTCAAAATTTCTGCGCAGCTGACTTGCATTTGATGCTTCGCGGGTTAAATCTAATTCATCGTGCAAATAAGTATCAAATTCATCAACGTTCTCTCGTGGCTTTAAACGCTTACCGTCTCGCCACAGCTTCTCAACCAAAGACGCCAACACCCTCAAGAGAGCCAAATCACTTTCAATGATCGGCAATATTCCAGGGCGTAAAACTTTGATGGCCACCTCTTTACCCTGCCACTCAGGATACTTTTCCGTTCCCTTCAATACAGCAAAGTGGACTTGCGCCACTGAAGCACTGGCCACAGGCTTTTCATCAAAGGACAGAAAGACCTCTGATAATTTTTTACCTAAAGATAGTTCAATCAGCTCAATTGATTTAGCTTGGGAAAATGGTGGCACTTGATCTTGCAACTTGGCCAACTCATCAGCCACATCTAAAGGCAAGAGATCTCTGCGAGTTGATAGGACTTGACCAAACTTAACAAATATAGGGCCTAGAGCTTCTAAAGCTAATCGCAGACTTTCTCCACGGGTATAACCTGTTGGGGTTGTCCAAGAAATACCTGTCAAGATCACCTTGATCAAACCAGGTCTCAGGCTGTCTCTGACTATTCTTAAAAGACCAAAACGCCAAATCGTGTAAAGGATCTTGAACAATCTAAAAAATTGTTTCACAAGGTCCTCTCGAGTAATCGCTCAACACGCTTTTCAATGCGTTCAACATCGTCGCGCAAACGTCTTATTTCATCTTTATGGCGCACTAATTCTTCTCTTTTAACAAGCGTTGGTTTTTCATGAATAAGATATTCTAAAACGCTAGTACCCACATCCTGAAATACATTTTGCCCAAATTGCTTACTTTGCTGGGCTGCTTGCATGATTCTATGCGCCATAGGATCACCGACCAGCTTGGATAAGTCTTCCTCAGCCTCCCAGCGCAGCTGGCCTGCCAAGGTTGATACAGCCTGCGCCAGATCAACATCTCCTGAAACTTTCACGTGCTTAACAGCGGCATCTTTACCACCTGCAATATAAGCATTAAAAACATCTGGACCAATGGTTAATGTGACATTTGGCTCACTTGGCGACTGTTCCGCCAAAGCAAAAAGTCCCTGATCGGTCACGACCAAGGACATTTCAACCACCGGTAAAACTAATTTGATTGTTTTATTTTTTTGCTTTTGTAAAAGATCACTGGCCCAAGTTTCTTGGGCCAGTAAATAATTTAAAGCATGTACGATCGTTTTCAGATCAGACCAACTGTTGAATACCAGCTAATACCCAACCACCTTGACCATTAACAGGCTTGGTCAAATTCCAAACCTCAACGAAGGACTCAGCTGGGCCATCCGCTTGCTCACGAATCATTCCTGAGAAACGAACGCTGGCCAAATAAACATCCTGCAATGACTCAATGCCCAATAAATCAGCTTCAATCGTTAACACTTCGGTGCGATTCTGCTCAGTTGCTCGAGCTTGAAGATCTTGATTGAGTTCTGCAAACATTTCTGGTGTTGCAAATTCTCTCAATTTCTCTAAGTCGCCACGATCCCAAGCTTCTTGTAAATGCACGAAATGTTTTTTTGCATTAAGTAAGAAAGATTCTTGATCAAAGTCTTTGATTGCAATCTCTGCAACTTCTTGAACAGGTGCCTCAGCAACCGGTGATGATGAGCCCATATTGACTGGCTCCTGACGATCAAAGCGCTGTTGGTTGTCCCATGATGCTCCACCAGCAGGACTGGCTTTGTAAGTTGCTTGGCCATTGTTAGCAAAACGTCTGTACAACCAAAGACCGATCATTGCAACTGCTGCCACCATTAAAAAGCCCATCAAAAATGATGCTGCTGCCTCACCCATACCAAAATGTGACAACAACCAACCAAGGCCCAAACCAGCAGCCAAGCCACCTAGAATGCCGCCCATACCAAAACCTTTTTTCGGTTGCGCAGCAACCGGAGCAGCAGCTGGCTTAGCTGCAGTCGCAGGAGCTGCTGCCGGAGCTTGAGCCGGCTGAGCAGGAGCTGCCTGCTGCTTTTGAGTAACACCTTGAGACTGTTTACCCATGCTTTTTGAACCGCCCATGCGCTTGGCTTCGGCATCAAATGATGCGCCCATCAACACAAAGGAAGAAAGAACTAAATAAACAAAACTTTTCTTCAACATCTTTAACCTCTCAAAAATTCGATAAGTATCAGTATTTATAACCAATATGCAACGCAACAATACCACCAGTGAGGGAGTGGTATTCAACCTTGTCAAATCCCACACTTTCCATCATGGTCTTTAAAGTTTCTTGATCTGGGTGCATCCGAATTGATTCTGCAAGATAGCGGTAACTCTCTGAGTCACCAGCAACCTTCTCACCAAGCCATGGAAGTATCTTGAATGAATAAGCGTCATAAATTGGCTTAAGGGCATCTACTGGTTTAGAAAACTCCAAAACCATGGCTTTGCCACCTGGCTTGATCACTCTTAACATTTCCTTCAGTGCAACTTCTTTGTGAGTCATATTTCGAAGACCAAATGCAACCGTGGTCAAATCAAAATAATTATTTGGAAATGGTATTTGCTCAGCATCCACCTGAACGCATGGCAAATAGTAGCCTTTATCAATTAAACGATTACGACCAAAACCCAGCATTGAGGCATTGATATCGGTTAACCAAACCTGACCACCTGTTTCACGCTCAAGACCGACTGATTTGGCAAAACTCAAGGACAGATCACCCGTACCACCAGCAATATCCAAAACTTTTTGACCAGGTCTCACCGCTGCTTTACTGATGGTGAAATGCTTCCATAAACGATGCATGCCACCAGACATCAAATCATTCATGATGTCGTACTTATTTGCTACAGAATGAAACACCTCAGCAACCTTGCTTGCCTTTTCAGTTTCATCCACGGTTTTATAACCAAAGTGTGTTTGTGCCATGATTAATTAATGCCCACAAGAGCGTGGCTCATCCTTCACCATTGCAATATCTCTACTAGCTCCCGCTTGCTCCATTCGGTCTAGATAGTCCTGCCACATTTCTTCTTGATTGGTGCACATCTCATAAAGATAGTCCCAACTGAAAATACCTGAGTCATGCCCATCAGAAAACACTGGCTTGATCGCGTAATGACCAACTTGCTCAATGTTATTGATCAAAACATCACGCTTACCGGTTTGCAAAGTTTCTTGGCCAACGCCATGACCTCTGACTTCAGCAGACGGTGACCACACTCTTAAAAATTCAAACGGCAACTGATATGTTTTGTTCTCATAAGCTAACTCCAAAACTTTGGACTGCTGATGAACGATGATGTTCTGAGGCAATGGTGCTTTTTCTGTTGAGCTCATGATTAAACCAATACTCTTTCAATACCGCCTGAATTGGCGCTCTTCACATAATCAGCCATCCAATTAGCCCCTAGCAAATGATTGGCCATCTCAACCACGATGTAATCTGCTTTAGTGCCAGAGTCTTCATCATAGCGTGACAAGCCTTGCAAACATGAAGGGCAGCTAGTCAATACTTTGACCTGACCATCAAAATCATCTCTCAACTCATCCGCACCTTTTTTCATTTCGATTTCTTTGCGGAAACGAACCTGTGATGAGATATCAGGACGAGTGACTGCCAATGTGCCAGATTCACCACAGCAACGCTCATTCTTCGCGATGGCGGTACCGTCTTCAGTGGTCACCAAGCTATTCACTGTCTTTAAGGGATCTTGTAACTTCATTGGGCTGTGGCATGGGTCGTGATACATGTATCTGACTCCCTTAGCACCCTCAAGCTTAATACCCTTCTCTAACAAGAACTCATGGATATCGATGATTCTGCAGCCAGGGAAAATCTTTTCAAACTCGTAGCCCGCTAATTGGTCGTAACAGGTGCCGCAAGAAACCACCACTGTCTTGATGTCCAAGTAATTCAATGTATTGGCCATGCGATGGAAAAGCACGCGATTGTCCGTGATGATCTTGTCTGCTTTATCAAAATCGCCAGAACCTCTTTGCGGGTAACCGCAGCACAAATAACCTGGAGGCAATACGGTCTGAACACCGGCGTGCCACAACATGGCTTGAGTGGCTAAACCTACTTGAGAAAACAATCTTTCTGATCCACAACCAGGGAAATAGAACACCGCTTCTGTATCAACAGAAGTTGTTTGTGGATTTCTGATGATAGGCACCACATCAGAATCTTCAATGTCTAACAAAGCTCTGGCAGTCTTCTTCGGCAAATTACCCGGCATCTTTTTATTGATGAAATGAATCACCTGCTCTTGAATTGGCGGCTTCGTAACAGTTGAACGAGGCTTGGCTGTTTGCGCTTTGGCAAACTTCTTCAATAAATCGTGCGCTAAACGCTGAGCTTTGTAACCCCAATCGATCATTAACTTTCTGGTCAATTGAATCGTTTCAGGGTTGGTGGCATTCAAGAAGAACATCGCTGCCGTTGCACCCGGATTGAATTTCTTCTGCCCCATCTTGCGCAACAAGTTACGCATATTCATGGTGACATCACCAAAGTCAATCTTCACTGGGCATGGCGTTAAACACTTATGACAAACCGTGCAGTGAGCAGCGACATCGTCAAAGGCTTCCCAATGTTTGACTGAAACACCGCGTCTTGTTTGTTCTTCATACAAGAAAGCTTCAACCAACAAAGATGTGGCCAAAATTTTGTTACGTGGGCTGTATAACAAGTTAGCGCGTGGCACGTGCGTGGCGCAAACAGGTTTACATTTTCCACAGCGCAAGCAATCTTTGATGCTTGTCGCAATGGCGCCAATATCGCTTTGCTGCATGATGAGAGATTCATGACCCATCAATCCAAAACTTGGCGTGTAAGCGTTTCTCAAATCGGCGCCCTGCATTAATTTGCCTTTATTGAAACGCCCTTCTGGGTCAATTCTCAACTTATAAGATCTAAAGTCTTTGATCTCTTCTTCCGTTAGATATTCAAGCTTGGTAATACCAATGCCGTGCTCACCTGAAATCACACCATTCAAAGATCTGGCCAACTTCATGATGCGATCAACTGATTGATGAGCATCTTGAAGCATGTCGTAATTATCAGAATTCACAGGAATGTTCGTGTGCACATTGCCGTCACCAGCATGCATGTGCAAGGCCACAAATACACGACTGCGAAGAACCTTCTTGTGGATTGCTTCACACTCTTTCAAAATCGGCTCAAACGGAACACCACTGAATATATTTCTTAACTCAGCTCTGACTTGAAGTTTCCATGAGGCGCGCAAGCTTCTGTCTTGCAAGGCTGAGAAGTATTGGTCCATGTTCTGTGACCAGCCTAACCATTCTTGTCTAACAGAGGCAATCAATTGCAAAGCCTGAGCAACACGACCCTCGAGCAAATCAGCCTCAGGCACATCGCCATCCTCTGATTTACCTAGCGGCAAATTACCTTGCTGAAGGAAACTCTCAAGCTCACTCAAAAGCTGAAGCTTGTTCTTTAAAGAAAGTTCAATGTTGATGCGCTCGATACCATCGGTGTACTCACCCATGCGATCTAACGGAATCACGACGTCTTCATTCACTTTGAATGCGTTTGTGTGACGTGCAATCGCAGCAGTTCTGGCGCGATCCAACCAAAACTTCTTGCGAGCTTCTGCACTCACCGCCACGAAACCTTCGCCAACCCTTGTGTTGGCCATGCGAATCACTTCACTGGCAGCCATCGCCACAGCATTCTCATCATCACCAACGATGTCGCCAATCAAAACCATTTTTGGCAAGACATTGCGCTTTGACTTAGTGGCATAGCCAACTGCCTTCAAATAACGCTCGTCCAAATGCTCAAGACCCGCCAAAATAGCGCCGCCTTGTTTGGTTTGTTGATCTAAGTAGGCTTTGATTTCAACGATGCTTGGAATAGCATCGCGCGCTTGACCAAAGAACTCTAGACAAACTGTGCGAATTTGCTTTGGCATGCGATGCAAGACCCATCTTGCACTGGTGATCAAACCATCACAACCTTCTTTTTGAATACCTGGCAAGCCTGATAAAAATTTATCAGTCACATCCTTACCAAGACCCTCTTTACGGAAGGTCTTACCTTCAATCTTCAACTCTTCAGTCTTGATGACTTTTTGACCAGGGGCATAAGAACCATCTGACCAAACCAATTTAAAAGTGGCAAAGGCGACATCATGAATCTTGCCCATGTTGTGGCCAATGCGCTCAATGTCTAACCAGTTGCCGTCCGGATCAACCATTCTCCATGACGCTAAGTTATCAAGAGCGGTGCCCCACAAAACAGCTTTTTTGCCGCCGGCATTCATGGCGATATTTCCACCAATGCAGCTGGCTTCAGCAGACGTAGGATCTACAGCAAAAACATTGCCAGATTTATCTGCTGCATCTGAAACTCGCTTGGTCACAACTCCGGCACCAGAATAAATCGTGGCAACCTCTTCACTCAAGCCTGGCAAACGCATCATCTCTACAGGGCCCAAAGTTTCGAGCTTTTCTGTATTGATAACGGCTGACATTGGAGACAAAGGAATTGCACCGCCCGTGTACCCAGTGCCACCTCCACGAGGAATGATGGTTAAACCCAGCTCAATACAACCTTTGACCAAGTTAGGAATTTCTTCTTCAGTGTCAGGCGTTAAAACAACGAATGGGTATTCAACACGCCAATCGGTTGCATCGGTCACGTGAGAAACGCGAGCCAAACCATCGTAGGCAATATTGTCAGTCGCGGTGAACTTGCCTAAAACCTTGCGAACACGTTTGCGCAAAATCGCAACACGATCAAATTCGGCATTGAATTGCTCGACAGCGAGCGTGGCACTATCCATCAATTTGCCAACCTTGTCGGCCAAATCAGTGGTCATTCTCTTTTGAACTTCTTTCAAGCGATGATGCAATGCCTCGATCAATTGCTTGCGACGGCCAGGATTGTCCAAAAGGTCGTCTTGTAGGTATGGATTGCGCTGAACAACCCAGATATCGCCCAATACTTCGTAAAGCATTCTGGCTGAACGCCCAGTTTTTCTTCCAGACCTTAGTTCGTCAAGAATTTGCCAAGCTTCTTCACCCAATAAACGGATAACGATCTCTCTGTCTGAGAAAGATGTGTAGTTATAAGGTATCTCACGCAAACGAGGGGCATTTTGAGGATGCTCTGTCATGCTGTGGAGTGGCAAAGGTGCGTTCATATCATCACTTTTAACTAAAAAGCCATTTTAAAGGACTATCGAGATCTTCGCCTTATTCTTACTTAAGGCCTCTTTTGAGCCGTTTTGTGACCTTAAATAGTGCAAGGTCATCAAAGAAAACCAAGCCAACGGCCAATGATTGTCCAAAACTCCTCGGGAATCAGCAATAAAGCATAAGTCATGGTGACATATCGTACAAACTTGCCAACGGCCATATAAATCATGCAAGAAAGCCATGGCAATCTGAGCCAACCAGCGACCGCGCACAAGGGATCCCCAACAATCGGTAACCAAGATAGCAACAAGGCTGGGGGGCCTAGCTTTTCGAACCATCCCAATAATTTGTGGTCTCTGGGGCCCAAAAGCTTCTCATGCGCCTTGCTAGCCCCGTAACCCATTAACCAGTTCAGCATGCCGCCCAGAGTGTTACCCGCGGTAGCAACAAAAACAGCTGGCCAAAACATTTCTGGGTTTAACTTGATGTAACCAAACAAGACTGGCTCCGACCCCAGTGGCAAAAGGGTGGCCGATACAAATGAAATCGAAAAAACAGCCGGCAAGCCCACCGTGGGTAGAGAAAGCCAAACCAAAAAATTATGTAAATTGATATCCATGTTTGAGCATTTTAGGCTTTTGCCGTGATACGCTCACAGGATGCCTAAAGATTATTTACGAAAAATATTGACCGCCAAGGTCTATGACGTTGCCCGAGAAACAGAGCTTGAACTAGCTTCACACCTTTCCGCGCGCATTAATAACAAAGTCTTGCTTAAAAGAGAAGATAACCAACCGGTTTTCTCCTTTAAGTTAAGGGGTGCTTACAACAAAATGGCTCATTTGAGCCCTGCAGACCTCAAGCGTGGGGTCATAGCAGCATCAGCAGGCAATCATGCCCAAGGTGTGGCTTTAGCCGCAGCAAAATTGGACTGCAAAGCCATCATCGTGATGCCCACCACCACGCCTCAAGTAAAAATTGATGCGGTGAGTGCTCGCGGTGGCAGCTCCGTCAAAATTGTTTTGCATGGCGATTCATACAGCGACGCCTATCAACACGCCCTATCTCTTGAAAAGAAACACCAGCTCACGTTCGTCCACCCCTTTGATGACCCAGATGTCATTGCAGGCCAGGGAACAATCGCCATGGAGATTCTGCAACAACACCAAGAGCCAATTGATGCCATTTTCTTGGCCATTGGTGGCGGTGGGTTGATTGCAGGTGTTGGCGCTTACATCAAAGCTATTCGTCCAGAAATCAAGGTCATTGGTGTTCAAACCGTTGACTCTGATGCCATGAAAAAATCTTTGGAAGCCGGTCGCAGAATTGAATTAAAAGATGTTGGTCTTTTTTCAGACGGCACAGCTGTCAAACTGGTTGGCAAAGAAACTTTTAGACTTTGCCAGCAAGTGGTTGATGAAATCATCACTGTTGATACAGATGCTATTTGTGCAGCGATCAATGACGTTTTTACGGACACGCGCAGCATCCTGGAGCCCGCTGGAGCGCTTGCGCTTGCAGGTCTGAAGGCATACGTTGAGCGCGAGAAGTGCAAGAACCAAACTTTGGTTGCGGTTGCTTGCGGTGCGAACATCAACTTCAATCGACTCCGCTTCGTGGCTGAAAGAGCCGAGGTTGGCGAATCCAAAGAAGCTGTTTTTGCCGTCACCATTCCAGAACAAAGAGGTTCATTCAAACGTTTCTGCGAACTTCTTGGTGAGCGCAACGTCACAGAGTTCAACTATCGCATTGCCGATGCTGATCAAGCTCATATTTTTGTGGGCATCGCCACACAAAAAGCTTCTGACAGCGCCGTCATTGCCAAATCATTCACCAAATCTGGTTTCAACACCATTGATTTGACTCAAGATGAATTGGCCAAGTCACACTTGCGCCATATGGTTGGTGGGCGTTCACAGTTAGCAAAAAACGAATTGCTTTATCGCTTTGAGTTCCCAGAGAAGCCTGGTGCTTTGATGAAATTCTTAACCAGCATGGCGCCCAACTGGAACATCAGTTTGTTCCACTACCGAAACCATGGCGCGGATTACGGACGCATTTTGATTGGTATGCAAGTGCCTTCAAGTGATAAAAAAGAATTGAAGAAATTTTTAGCAGGTCTTGGCTACCCACACTGGGACGAAAGCGATAATCCTGCTTACAAACTTTTCTTGGCATAAGCATGGCGTTTTCACTTGAAGGCAAATTAGTTGTCGCCATTTCCTCGCGGGCCTTATTTGATTTTGAAGAAGAGAATCAAATATTTGAAGCCAGCGATGACAGCGCCTACATGCAACTTCAATTGAACAGAATTGATCTGCCCGCCAAACCTGGAGTTGCCTACCCATTGGTCAAGAAGTTACTGACCTTTAACGAAGGTGGCCAACAAAATGTGGAAGTCGTGATTCTTTCTAGAAATGACCCAGTGAGTGGTTTGAGAGTTTTCCGCTCTGCCAAAAATGCCGGCCTAGCCATTGAGCGCGGGGTATTTACCCGAGGTCGCGCCCCGTATCACTACTTAAAATCTTTGCAGGCCAATCTTTTCTTATCCGCCAACGCTGATGATGTGCGCGCGACATTGGATGCTGGCTTTCCTGCAGCCATGGTGTTTCCTCAAAGTAAACAATTGGCTGAATCTAATCCAGATGAAATACGCATCGCTTTTGACGGAGATGCTGTTTTATTTTCAGATGAAGCTGAAAGAATTTTTCAGGCCAAAGGGCTGGATGCATTCGTTGCCCATGAAAGCCATAAAGTTGAAACACCCCTACCACCGGGTCCGTTCAAACCTTTACTAGAAGCGCTGCATCGCCTGCAAGTTTCAGCTAAAAAATCTGGTCAACCAATGAAGATCAGAACTGCCTTGGTCACAGCCAGATCAGCCCCCGCCCACGAGAGAGCGATCAGAACTCTGATGGCTTGGGGTGTCACAGTTGATGAAGCGATGTTTCTTGGTGGTTTAGCTAAAAAAGATTTTTTAAAAGAATTTCAACCTGACTTTTTCTTTGACGATCAACTGGGTCACTGCGAATTAGCATCAGACGTTGCCCCAACAGGTCAGGTTCTTTCTGGCATTGCCAATCAAATCAAATAATCACATGAGCACTCTAGATCAAGCACCATTGGGCAAAAACTCTGACAACCCAAGTCAATACAGCCCCGAACTTCTATTTCCAATCGCAAGAACTGAAAATAGATTAAAGATTGGCATTAAAAATGCTGAGCCCCCATTTTTTGGCATTGATATTTGGAATGCCTATGAGCTCAGTTGGTTGAACGCAAAAGGAAAGCCTCAGCTTGCAATTGCGACCTTTTTTGTTCCGGCCAACTCACCAAACATCATTGAATCAAAATCGTGGAAGTTGTATCTCAACAGCTTGAACAATCATTGCTTCCAATCAAACGAAGAATTAATTCAAACACTCAAGAACGATTTATCCAAAGCTGCTGGTGCCAGTGTTTCTGTGCAATTAAATTCACCAGAACAGCAATGCACAAAAGGCATGAAGGAGATGGCTGGAAAATTGTTGGATCGATTAGATTTAGAGATTGACCCCAAGCAATTGCCGGATGCCGCCTTGCTCACATCAGACACAAGCCTAGGCATTGTTGAAGAATCGTTGGTCAGCCATCTACTGCGCTCTAACTGCCCAGTGACCGCTCAACCTGATTGGGCAAGTATTCAAATCAATTACGTTGGCCCAACCATTGATGAAGAAGGTTTACTGCGCTATCTGATTTCTTTTAGAGAACATCATGAGTTTCATGAGCACTGCGTTGAAAAAATCTTCATGGACATCAAAGAAAAATGCCGCCCTAGCAAGCTATCGGTTTACGCCCGATATACACGCAGAGGCGGCATTGATATCAATCCATTCAGAGCTGATTACAACGCTGAGTGGCCGGACAATGTCCGGCACTCACGTCAATAATTAAAACGGAATATCGTCGTCAATATCGCTGATGCTTGGGCTGCTCATTGGAGCAGATGATCTGGGTGCTGATGAAGCAGATGAGCCTTGGCTTGGCATACCACCATCAGAAGATCCTGGCGCTTTACCACCCAACATTTGCATTGTTTCTGCAACGATTTCTGTGGAGTACTTTTCTTGACCACTTTGGTCAGTCCATTTACGCGTTCTTAAACGGCCTTCCACATAAACCTGTGAACCTTTTTTGAGGTATTTTTCTGCCACCTCAGCCACCTTGCCAAAAAATGCAACGCGATGCCATTCAGTGTTCTCACGCATCTCGCCAGATTGCTTGTCGCGGTAACGATCAGTGGTAGCAATTGAAATATTCGTCACTGCGTCACCACTTGGTAGGCGACGAGTTTCTGGATCACGGCCAACATTACCCACAATGATTACTTTATTAACTGATGCCATTTTTGTCTCCCGAAGAAAAGTTTGTTGTACCGAAATTGATCGAATTAAGTTGGTGAGCTAACCTTTGGAGGCAACTCTCTCATCGATAAAGCGATTATAAGCCAGGCAAAAATCAGTGCTGCACAAGCATAAAAAACACTTGATTCACCACCCCACTGCAATAACCAACCACCGCCCAATCCGCCAATGAATAAGCCAATTGATTGAGTGGTGTTGTAGATGCCTAAAGCAGTGCCTTTGGCA
Source organism: Polynucleobacter cosmopolitanus (assembly GCF_002224225.1). Taxonomy (GTDB): domain Bacteria; phylum Pseudomonadota; class Gammaproteobacteria; order Burkholderiales; family Burkholderiaceae; genus Polynucleobacter; species Polynucleobacter cosmopolitanus. The sequence continues at coordinate 257,839 of NZ_NJGG01000001.1, forward strand.
TGACTTGCCCAGCGAGAAACCAAGGACGGTTGCATCGCTTCCAAAATATTGAACCCGATGAAATAAATCAGCACCGCTGTTGCAAGGGCTGGCAGGGTGTCAAAGCTGGCTATGATCAGCTGAGCAACCATCATAGAAAGAATGCCGAAGATAAAGGCTGGCTTGATACGTTTTCTTCTCTCGCTCATCATGATGATGGGTGCCATACAAGCAAAAGAAATCAATACAGCCGGTAAATAGAGATGCCAATGCGAAACCAAAGGCAAGTCGGCTTTGACCAATAACCTAGGCAAGGTCAAAAACAATGCGATTTGGGCTGCATGTAAAGCAAACACCCCAAAGTTCAATCTCAATAAATCAGTGTTTAAGAAAACATCAGAAAACTTCGCGGTAAAGGGCGTGTTCGATTTTTCTTGCTGCGGAACCACGAACAAGGCCAACAAAATGGCGCCCACCCCTAAAACAGCCATCAGATAAAACATGCCGTCCAAACCGATAGATTCATGCAAAGGAGAAGCCAAAACCAAGGATATGGCAAATGTCAGGGCGATACTGCCTCCAACCATGGCCATCGCTCTTGTGCGAGTTTCTTCTTTGGTTAAATCGGCCAACCATGCGGTCACTGCTGCTGAAACAGCACCAGCACCCTGAATCGCTCGCCCGACAATGACCCACATCAAATCATCATGGCTACCGGCTATAACAGCACCTAAAACAAACAATAAAAGTCCGACCACAACCACAGGTCTGCGACCGTACTTATCAGAAAGCATGCCTAGCGGGATATGCAGGCATGCCTGAACAAGGCCGTAGACCCCCAAGGCCAACCCGACTAAAAGGGCTTGATCACCACCAGGCAAGCCTTTGGCGTGCATGCTAAAGACCGGCAAGATCAAAAAAAGCCCCAACATACGAAGGGCAAAAATGCCGGCTAAAGCCAAAGATGCGCGAAGTTCTGTTTTTTCCATAAAGAAGAGCTATATTAACTGGTTACGCAGAGAAAAATCATGGATACGATAAAAATCAGAGGTGCTCGCACCCACAACCTTAAAAATATCAACCTCGATATTCCACGAAACCAGTTGGTGGTTTTAACTGGCCTATCTGGATCGGGTAAAAGTTCTTTGGCTTTCGATACGCTTTACGCTGAAGGACAACGACGCTACGTAGAATCTTTATCTGCCTACGCCCGTCAGTTTTTACAGTTGATGGAAAAGCCAGACGTTGACTCTATCGAAGGTTTATCACCTGCCATTTCTATTGAGCAAAAAGCCACCAGCCACAATCCACGCTCCACGGTTGGTACCGTCACTGAAATACACGATTATTTGCGTTTACTTTTTGCGCGCGCCGGAACCCCTCACTGCCCAGAACATCAACTGCCTCTTGAAGCCCAAAGTGTTTCACAAATGGTTGATGCAGTGATGTCAATGCCTGAAGACACCAAGCTAATGATCTTGGCGCCTGTTGTGAGCGAAAGAAAAGGCGAGCACGTTGATCTATTTGAAGACTTGCAAGCACAAGGTTTTGTGCGTTTTCGAATTCGCTCAGGTGGCGGCACTGCTTTACACAACAAAGCAAAAATATATGAAGTCGATGAGTTGCCTAAGTTAGTTAAAAACGAAAAGCACACCATTGATGTGGTGGTCGACCGTATCAAAATAAAAGCAGATATTCAGCAACGCTTAGCGGAGTCTTTTGAAACGGCATTGCGCTTAGCCGATGGCAGAGCCATTGCACTGGAAATGGACACCGATAAAGAGCAGCTTTTTTCAAGTAAGTTTGCCTGCCCTATTTGCTCCTACTCTTTACAAGAATTAGAGCCAAGATTGTTTTCATTCAACAACCCCATGGGTGCTTGTCCTAGTTGCGATGGTTTGGGTCATATCAGCTTTTTTGATCCAAAACGCGTGGTAGCGCACCCTGAACTGTCTTTAGCTTCAGGGGCCATCAAAGGATGGGATCGCCGCAATCAGTTTTACTTCAGATTGCTACAGAACCTTGCAAAGCATGCCAAGTTTGATTTAGAGGCGCCGTTTGAAGAGTTACCAAAGAAAGCGCAAGAACTACTTCTCTTTGGATCTAACAATCAAGATATTCCATTTGAGTATTTAAACGAAAAAGGTAAAGTAGTTATTCGAGAACACGCCTTCGAAGGCATTGTGGCCAACTTTGAGCGACGCTACAGAGAAACTGACTCACCAACCGTGAGAGAAGAGCTGGCGAAATATCAAAATAACAAACCCTGCCCAAGTTGCGAAGGCACACGCTTAAGGACTGAAGCCAGAAATGTCAAAGTGGGTGATGGCAAACAAGCTCGCGCCATTTATGAGGTCAGCAATTTACCCTTGGGTCAAGCACGTGACTACTTCCTCTCTTTGGAATTAAAAGGTGCCAAAAAAGAAATCGCAGGAAAAATCATTTCTGAAATCGGGGCGCGCTTAAGCTTCCTCAATGACGTTGGCTTAAATTATTTATCTTTGGATAGAAGCGCAGACACTCTTTCTGGTGGAGAAGCTCAGCGCATTCGCTTGGCCTCACAAATTGGCTCTGGGTTAACTGGCGTGATGTACGTTTTAGATGAACCTTCTATTGGTCTACATCAACGCGATAACGATCGACTCATTGGCACACTCAAGCACCTTCGAGATTTAGGCAATTCAGTGTTAGTGGTTGAGCACGATGAAGACATGATCAGAGCTTCGGACCATGTGATTGATATTGGCCCAGGTGCTGGAGAGCACGGCGGAAGAATCATCGCAGAAGGCACTCCAAAAGAAATTGAATCCAATCCAGATTCATTAACAGGCGCTTACCTTTCGGGCAAAGAAGCCATTCAGGTTCCTAAAAACAGAACTCCTGTTGGAGAGCATTCTTTAAAAATATTGGGTGCCACAGGAAACAACCTTAAAAATGTTGATGTTGAGATTCCTTTGGGATTGTTGACCTGCGTAACAGGTGTGTCAGGGTCAGGCAAATCAACCTTGATCAACGATACGCTGCATCATGCGGTTGCTCAGCATCTCTATGGCTCTAACGCAGAGCCAGCGCAACACAAAGAAATCATTGGTCTAGAACATTTTGACAAAGTGATCAACGTTGATCAATCTCCGATTGGCAGAACACCCAGATCAAATCCTGCAACCTACACTGGTCTTTTTACTCCGATCAGAGAATTATTCGCGGGAGTTCCAGCTGCTCGTGAGCGTGGCTACGAAGCCGGTAGATTCTCTTTTAACGTCAAAGGTGGCCGCTGCGAAACATGTGAGGGTGATGGCGTCTTAAAAGTTGAAATGCACTTCTTGCCTGATGTTTATGTTCCTTGCGATGTGTGTCACGGCAAACGTTACAACCGAGAAACTTTGGATATTCGCTACAAAGGTAAAAATATTCACGAAGTTTTATCCATGACCATTGAGCAAGCTCATGAATTCTTTGAGGCAGTACCAACGGTCAAAAGAAAACTTAAAACCTTGCTCGATGTTGGTTTGGGCTACGTCAAACTAGGTCAAAGTGCCACCACCTTATCTGGGGGTGAAGCACAACGAGTGAAGCTCTCTTTGGAGCTATCCAAGCGAGACACTGGAAGAACTTTGTATATTTTGGATGAACCTACCACCGGCCTTCATTTCCATGATATTCAGCTCTTGCTCAAGGTGATTCACACCCTCAAAAAGCATGGCAACACCATTGTTATCATTGAACATAATCTGGACGTGATCAAGACAGCTGACTGGATCATTGATTTGGGCCCAGAGGGCGGTGGCGGTGGCGGTGAAATCATCGCGGTAGGCACCCCAGAAAAAGTTGCTAAAGTAGCAAAAAGCTACACTGGCAAATACCTGGCCCCCTTATTGAAATAAGCCTAAAGACATATACTCTAGCTATGACTCATCAAACTTCTGCACAAAATCAGCGAGCCATTGATTTGGCTAGAGAAACTTTGGCCATTGAAGCTGAGGCCATTTTGACGCTTCAAAAAAATCTCACGCAAAAAAATGCTGAGAAATTCGCCTACGCCATTGAACTGCTCTTGGCTTGCACGGGTCGCATCGTGGTTTCTGGCATCGGCAAATCTGGCCATATCGGCAGAAAAATTGCAGCGACCTTCGCATCCACTGGTTCACCTGCTTTTTTTGTTCACCCAGCTGAAGCAAGTCACGGTGATTTAGGCATGGTTACCCAACATGATGTCTTTGTGGCATTTTCAAATTCTGGTGAAACCAGTGAGCTGACTGCCATTGTTCCTATTATTAAAAGAACTGGTGCAAAACTCATTGCATTGACAGGCAATCCAGAATCATCATTGGCATCACTGGCAGATTCACACATCAATGTGTCAGTAGAAAAAGAAGCCTGTCCACTCAATTTGGCACCAACTGCCAGCACCACTGCCGCTTTAGCGATGGGAGATGCTTTAGCAGTTGCACTACTCGATGCCAGAGGCTTTAAACCTGAAGATTTTGCGCGCTCACATCCAGGTGGCAACTTGGGAAGAAAATTACTCACCCACGTGCGTGATGTGATGAGAGGTGGATCAGAAGCGCCTCGCACAAACATCAAGGCAAGTATCACAGATGCTTTATTAGAAATCACTTCCAAGCGCATGGGCATGACCGTGGTGGTGGATGACTCACAAAAAGTCCTTGGCATCTTCACAGACGGTGATTTGCGTCGTTTGATCGAAAAGAACATTCAGTTTCAAGGCACCTCTTTAAAAGATGCCATGACCCCAAACCCAAGAACCATCTCCCCCGATCTTTTAGCAGCCGAAGCGGTTGAAATGATGGAGCGTCATCGCATCAATCAGCTCGTGGTTGTGGATGCAAATGGAGTTCTTATGGGAGCTCTTAACCTTCACGATCTTTTTGCAGCACAGGTTATTTAATATGTCGAATGCATTCAGCCCGATGGTCACCAACCCATACACAGAACACCCTCAAGCACTTGATCGCGCTGCGAACGTCAAACTTCTTGTTTTAGATGTGGATGGTGTTTTAACTGATGGCAGCTTATTGATCGGTCAAGATGGTAAAGAAGCTCTCAAGATTTTTGATAGTTTGGACGGTCACGGCATCAAGCTACTTCAGTCAACCGGTGTGATTGTTGCAATCATCACGGGACGCAATTCTTTGATGGTTGAAGGTCGAGCAAAAGAATTGGGCATCAAACATGTACAAATGGGTGTCTCTGAAAAATTCAAAGCTCTGCAAATATTGTTGGAGCAAACCAAGCTAACGCTGTCAGATTGCGCCGCCATGGGTGACGATTGGCCAGATTTGTCAGTACTGCCAAAAGTTCATTTTGCTGCATGCCCTGCTCAAGCACATGAAGAAGTGAAAAAACGTGTGCACTTTATTACCAAGCGCTCAGGCGGTGCCGGTGCAGTTCGTGAAGTTTGTGACTTGATCTTAGTGGCTCAAGACAACTATCAGCGCTTACTTCAAGAGTCTTTATAACCATGGGAATCCTGGCCCAGGTTTTAAAGTTCTTGCCAATGCTATTGATGGCATTCTTGACGCTGGGCACTTATTGGATGGTTCAAATGAACGAACCAAACCTAGATACCGAAAAACAAAAACGTCACGTTCCTGACTACATCATGGATGGTATTGTTGTCACCACTTTGGGCCCTGCAGGTAATACAAAATTTCGTGTGGTTGGTCAAAAGCTGACGCATTATGAAGATGATGCCAGCTCAGAAATTGATTGGCCCATCGCCAGAAGGTTTCATGAAACAAAACCTGCTATCACCGTTAAATCCGATAAGGGCTTTTTGGATGGTGACATGACAGTATTAGATTTGGTCGGCAATGCCAGTCTTACTCGCCCCGCTCAAGCAGCCACGGCAACACAAGCAGGTAGCGCAAGATTATTCATGAGCTCAAGCAAATTCACAGTGCTCATGAATGACGACATTGTTAAAACAAATCGCCCTGTTAATTTAGAGCAAGGTCAATCGATCATGACATCTCAAGAAGGTGCTGTTTTTGATAATGTTCATCAAAAACTAACCATGATTGGCCAGGTCAAGGGGCGCATAGAATCAGAATCCAAAGGTAATACACCGTGAGGTTTCGCCTAGCTACATATTCTTTTTGCTTGAGCATCGGTATCGCACTTGGGCTGCTTACCATCCCTGCACACGCGGAAAAAGCCGACAAAGACAAACCCATCGCCTTAAGCTCTGACAAAGCTCAATTTGATGACGTCAAACAGATTTACTATCTTGAGCGCAATGTTCTTTTAATCAAAGGCTCACTGATCATCAAAGGTGAAAAAGCTGAAGTGAAAATTGATCCTGAGGGCTATCAATTTGTCACCATTTTTGCCAAACCAGGGGAACTCGCCAGTCTTCGACAAAAAAGAGATACTGGATTTAACGATTTCATTGAGGGTTTTGCCGAGTTAATTGAATATGATGGCAAAACAGACATTGCCATCCTTCAGAAACAAGCCAGAATGAATCAAATATCTGGCCCGAGGGTCACCGATCAATTGCATGGCGACAAAATTCATTATGATGGAAACACTGAAAAATATAATGTTGTTTCTAAAGCATCTGTGAAATCAACCTTATCACCGCGAAGAAAAGAATTAACAGGACCTTCAAAATAATGAGCAATCACCAATCCACCCTAACTGCTATTGGTCTTCAAAAAAGATATGGTTCAAGAACTGTTGTTACCGAAGTAGGCGTTGAAGTAAAAAGTGGTGAAGTGGTGGGCTTATTAGGACCGAATGGTGCTGGCAAAACAACTTCCTTTTACATGATTGTTGGCTTGGTTCCATTGGATGGCGGTGAAATCACTCTTAACGGACAAGACATCACTCATTTACCAATTCATGAGCGAGCCAAGCTTGGACTATCTTACTTGCCTCAAGAAGCCTCTGTATTTAGAAAGCTGACGGTTGAAGAAAATATTCAAGCTGTTCTAGAGTTACAAGAAGAAAATGACCAACCACTTTCCAAAAAGGAAATCCAAAGCAGATTAGATTCATTGTTACAAGAATTACAGATTTCACATTTGCGCAGTAATCCAGCAATGTCATTGTCCGGCGGCGAACGTCGAAGAGTTGAAATTGCAAGAGCCCTGGCATCACAACCCAAATTCATTCTGTTAGATGAACCGTTTGCTGGTGTGGATCCAATTGCGGTTGGTGAAATTCAAAGAATTGTGCGATTTTTAAAAGATCGCCAAATTGGCGTATTGATCACCGACCACAATGTTCGAGAAACTTTGGGTATTTGTGATCATGCCTACATCATCAGTGAAGGTAAAGTGTTGGCCGCAGGCGAACCATCCGCCATCATTGATAACGAAGCCGTTAGAAAAGTCTATCTTGGCGAAAACTTCCGCATGTAATTTTTAAGCAAAAAACGTACCAATACAGCAATGACGGTCTAAAATGACCGTAACATGAAAGCATCTCTTCAGCTCAGATTCTCACAAAATCTGGCCTTAACACCTCAACTGCAACAATCAATCAAGCTCTTGCAGCTTTCAGCCATGGAGCTTGAGCAAGAACTGATTCAGGCGGCTGAACAGAATCCACTCATTAATTACGAATCTGAAACCAGCCTTTCGGATAAAGAGCCCTTAGAGAATTTTTCACATCTTAGCCTTGGAGGATCAAGGAGCAATCAATTCAGCGATGAAGATGATGATCGCCTTTCAAGAATTAGCTTGCAAGAATCTCTCCTTGATTCATTGATTGCTCAAATCAAGTTATTGCGCATCAGCTCTGAAGAAAAAGCCTTGGTGGGTTTTGTTGCCGGAAACCTCGATGAGCACGGCTACCTAGATACTGATCTAGAAGAGTTGGCGGAAGAACTTAAGCCGCACATGGACCCGGAGGATGGCAGCGCTCTTGAAGAGCTTTGGTCAGATTGCAACAACTTGAACCAGCCGGTGTTGGTGCCAGGGACTTAGCAGAATGCCTTCGCTTACAACTAGAAAACTTTCCCGCCGACCATCAATTAACCATGGCCTGGAAAATTGCTCACAAGATTTGTAGTGACTATCTTGATATTTTGGCCAACAAAGATTGGGCCAGAATTAAAAAGCTTTTAAAAATAGATGATGAAGACCTTCAAGACAGCATTCAATTAATCAAAACCTTAAAACACAACCCTGCATCAGGATTTGACACCCATGTTGATTCAACCCTGATTCCTGATGTCATTGTTAAAAATCATAAGGGACAGTGGACGGTCGTCCTAAACCCTGCCGCCGCTCCCAAAATAAGCCTTCACGAGGAATATGCAAAAGTTATCAAAGATAACCGCAATAAAGAGGGCATGGATGGTTTGCAGCAAAAACTGCAAGAAGCTAGATGGCTGGTTAAAAATGTGCTACAAAGAAGTGACACCATCTTAAAAGTTGCAAAAGCAATCGTGGATAGACAGCAAAACTTCTTCAATCATGGGCCGATCGCTATGCGACCGCTGGTTTTGAGGGAAATTGCAGACACGATTGGCATGCATGAATCCACAGTTTCTCGCGTAACCACTCAAAAATACATGGCCACGCCTGCTGGCTGTTTTGAATTCAAGTACTTTTTTGGCAGCCAAATATCCACCGATACTGGTGGTTCGGTATCGTCAACCGCCATCAGAAGCTTGATCAAACAGGCTATTGCCGAAGAAAACAAAGAAAAACCCCTCTCAGACACTCAAATCGTTGATCTGCTGGCTTCAAAAGGGTTTGTGGTGGCTAGACGAACCATTGCCAAATACAGGGAATCTCTGCGCATCCCTGCCGTTCATTTGCGTAGAAAACAATAGGGAGCAATAGATGAATATAAAAATCTTGGGTCATCACGTCGAAATCACCCCTGGGATGCGTTCGCATTTAGAAGACAAATTAAAAAAAATCAGCGGCCATTTCGACCAAGTACAGAACATGACGGTCACTTTGTCTATTAATAATGAAAAAGAGAAGGATCTTCGCAATCACGCTGAAATCACGCTTCACCTGAAAGGCAAAGACCTCTTTGCCGAGGCCCACAATGGCGATATGTATCACGCGATGGACTTAGTCGTAGACAAACTCGACAGACAAGTACTCAAGCACAAAGAAAAAGTGCAAGATCATCACCATCAAACCTTGAAAAACACTTGATTAAATAGGCCAAGGCAATCTTATAATGCACTCCACACATGAACGCCTTGGCCCAACTCATCACCCCCAACAATATCTCCTTAGATATTGAGGTTTCTTCTCGTGAAGAGTTATTTATTTTCATTGCACAACAATTTGAAAAAAATCACGGCATTTCAGCGAATTCAGTCATAGCTTGTTTAGAAGAGCGCGAAGCTCTTGGCTCAACCGCTTTAGGCAATGGCATCGCAATTCCTCACGGCAGAGTAAAGTTTCTTGAACAAGCTCATATCGGTTTTGTGCGATTGAAAGAAAGTATCAACTTTCATGCAACTGATAAGCAACCTGTCAAAGCATTGGTCATCATGCTCGTTCCTGAAGCCGCAACTCAAGCACACCTAGACATTCTTGCAAAAATAGCCCAAACCATTTCAAACAATAAAAATAAAAACATTCTGCTGACAGAGCCCAGTGCTGATAATATTTATCAATTACTGACCGCCTGGAATTAATCAAATGACCCAGCCACTCAATTTAGCCAGCGTCACCGCACAAACGCTCTTTGATGACAATATTTCTGAGTTGAAATTAAGCTGGATTGCAGGCCTTGAAGGGGCGGATAACAGCTTCAGCGCTGAAGCAGTCAAACTTGCTTCTTCATCATCAGATCTTGTTGGTCACTTGAATCTTATTCACCCAGACCGCATGCAGGTTTTTGGTGTTCCAGAAATCAACTATTACGAAAAATTAGATCCTGATAATCGCAAGCGTGAACTTGCAGGGCTGATATCTTTAAAACCGCCATGCTTGATCGTGGCAGATGGCTGCGAGCCTCATGATGACTTGGTACTTTATTGTCAAAGATCATCAACACCTTTGTTTAAATCAAGCACATCAGCCGCAGAAGTCATCGACCGCTTGCGCATGTACCTGACCAAAGTTGGCGCACCACGGGTCACCATGCATGGCGTATTCATGGACATCTTGGGCATGGGTGTTTTAATCACGGGTGACTCAGGCTTAGGTAAAAGTGAATTAGGTTTAGAGCTTATTTCAAGGGGTCACGGCTTGGTTGCTGATGATGCCGTTGATTTTGCCCGACTTGGCCCGGATTACATCGAGGGCCGATGCCCGCCAATCTTGAGAGATCTTTTAGAAGTTCGCGGTCTTGGTCTTTTAGACATCCGCACCATTTTCGGTGAAACAGCTGTTCGACGAAGAATGAAGTTAAGACTCATCGTTCAATTGGTTCGAAGAAATGATGGTGAGTTTGAAAGATTACCAATTGATGGTCAGTCAATCGATGTGCTTGGCTTTCCTATTCGCAGCGTGAAAATTCAAGTTGCTGCTGGTCGAAACTTAGCCGTGTTGGTTGAAGCAGCTGTGCGTAACACCATCTTGCAACTGCGTGGCATTGACACATTAAAAGAATTCATGGAACGTCAACGTCAGCTGATGGCATCAGAGGATGCCAATAAAAATCAAAGTCGTCTGATTTAATATGCGCGTCTTCATCATCACCGGGATCTCTGGCTCAGGCAAATCAGTTGCCTTGAATGCCCTAGAGGATGCTGGGTATGATTGTGTCGACAACTTACCGGTCGATTTCATTCACGATTTGGTTCAATCTCTTAGCAAACAAGGTAGAGAAAAGTTAGCTGTTGCTGTTGATGCACGGCGCGGACAATCAATCAAAGAACTTCCAGCCATCATTGAACAGTTAAAAAAACATCATGATGTGCGCGTTCTGTTTTTAAATTCAAACACAGAAACTCTGGTGCAGCGTTTCTCAGAAACACGCAGAAGACACCCGCTATCAAAACCTGATGACAATAGAAGCCCTCAGGTTGCATTGATTGATGCGATTGAAAAAGAGCGCTTACTCTTGGCTGATCTTGCAGAGACTGCACACAACATTGATACCAGCCACATCAAAGCACACACGCTCAGATCTTGGATACAAGATCTCTTAAAAAATGAACGTCCAGGCCTGACCATTTTGTTTGAGTCATTTGGATTCAAACATGGTGTTCCAAGAGATGCGGATTTGGTTTTTGATGTTCGATGTCTGCCAAATCCACACTACGATCCACAATTAAGACCATTGACCGGTAACGATCCAGAAGTTGCTAACTTCTTAAGAGAACACCCCGAAGTTCAAGCGATGGGTGATGACATACGTCGCTTCATAGAAACCTGGCTACCAAAGTATCAAGCGGATAGAAGAAGTTACCTGACCATTGCGATTGGTTGCACTGGTGGACAACATCGCTCGGTTTATTTGGTCAATTGTTTATTTGATTATTTCAAAAAGAAATCTCAAGCGATTGCTGAAGATGATTTTCACTTACTCATTCGCCATCGCGAACTAGATCTAAACTCTTTAAAAAAAGAGACATCGGCTTAGGCAAACCCAGGCCACCCACATCATTCAGTGAGAACCACTGTTGATTCTCTTGTAAACGAACACGCTTCTTTAGATGCACTTTGATGGGCTTGATGGTCATCTGCCGATGTGTGAGCACATGCTTGAACGCAGGCATTGCTTGTGATGGTTCTTTTACCAGTTCTTGGCTTTCCGGGAAACACCACAAGCCCGCCCAAATTCCTTTTTCTGGCCTTTTTTCTAATAAGACTTGATCTTGATGAATCATCACCCACCAAGTCATATCAATTTTTTCAACTTTGACTTTTTTAACTTTCAAGGGGATTTGATTAATTCGTTCGCTTAAATACGCAACACAAGATTTCTTAAATGGGCATGAGCCCTTTTGAGGGTCAATACATGCTGGTTGATATTGAGTGCAATGAGTGGCACCAAAATCCATCAGACCTTGCGTGTAAGCAATCAGATCAGACTTTTTATGAGGCAATAAATTTTCAGCATGAGACCACAATTGATTGGTGTGCAGCGTCTTAGTCAAATCTTGATCAAAACCCCAAATTCTGGCTAAGACTCTTTTTACATTTCCATCCAAGATGGCAGCTCTCTTGCCATATGCAAACACCGCAACCGCAGCCGCTGTAGATCTGCCAATGCCTGGCAAAGACTCCAATACCTTAGGATCACTCGGAAAGACCCCATCATGATCAGTCATCACGGATTGTGCACACCGATGTAAATTTCTGGCACGCGTGTAATAACCCATCCCACTCCACTGAGCCAAAACTTCATCGACTGTTGCCGCGCCCAAACGCTCAACTGTTGGAAATATTTTTAAGAACTCATCATAACGATTTAGCACGGTTGAAACTTGTGTTTGTTGCAACATGATTTCTGATAACCAAACACGGTAAGCAGTTCTATTTTTTTGCCAGGGCAAATCATGACGGCCCAATTTTTTTTGCCAATCAATCAGATCTTGTGTGAAGTTTTTAACTTCTGAAAATATCATTACTTTTTCTGACATTTGGAACAGAAGTAGGTGGACCGCTGTCCCTGGACTATTTGCTTGATGGGGGCTTTGCAATTAACGCATGGCAATCCACAACGATCATAGACTTTGGTTTGCAACATGAAGTGCCCGGGATTACCATCGCTGTTCACAAAATCTTTCAAGCTGCTACCACCCGCTTTGATCGCGCGACTCAGGGTATCTTTGATCGCCAATGCCAACAAAGATGCCCTTGGCTTAGATAACTTTCCCGCTGGCATCTCAGGATGAATACCCGCTAAAAATAAACTTTCTGAACAATAAATATTGCCAACACCAACCACTGCCTGACCCGCTAGCAACCACTGTTTGATAGAAATTTGTCGGCCCTTTGCATGTTCGAACAAGTGTGGCCCTGCCTTCTCGTCTGAAAAATCATCTGAAAATGGTTCAACCCCTAATTTAGCAATCAGTGGATGGCATTCGATTTCACCATCTTCATCTGCCGCCCACAAGACCGCGCCAAACTTTCTGGGGTCATGCAAGCGCAATAATTTTTTACCAAAACCAATTTCAACGCGATCATGTTTTTTTAGCTCATCCTTTGGATTTGCCACTCTGAGCACACCGGTCATGCCAAGATGAATCAACAAATACCCATCTTCCATTCTGAATAACAAGTATTTGCCACGTCGTTTAATTTGGGTGAGTTTTTTTCCTAGAAGTAGTTTTTTTAAATTCGCAGGCACAGGCCAACGCAAGCGGCCATCGTAAATGGCAACACTGGTCACAGCTTTACCGACAACATGAGGCTCTACCCCCTGTTTGGTAACTTCAACTTCTGGCAATTCAGGCATATGCCAATTGTAGGCGGTGAGATTAGAATGTGCTTATGACAATAAAACTTAAACTTTTGCTCAGCACCATCTTTGCCACAGCCAGCCTTCAGGCATGGTCCGCTCCGGCTAAAAGCCTTTCAGCAGAGCAAATGTTTCAAATTTTGGCATCAGAAATCAGCCTGCAACGCGGAGAAGCATCCACTGCCTACCAAACCTATATGAGCATGGCCCGAACTCTGCGAGATGGCCCGCTTGCTCAAAGAGCCATGGAAATAGCGATTGCTGGCAATTCTCCAGAATTGGCTTTAGACGCCGCAAAACTTTGGGATGAAATCAATCCTAAAGATGCTAAAGAAATACTGACAACTCTTTTAATGTTGAATCAACGATGGGCTGAGAGTGTCAAGCCAGCCCAACTGCAATTAAGCCAACTAAAAACCATCGCAGCCAAAGAAAAATTAATCAACTCCTGGCGCCCACTTTTAGCCAGAGCTCAAGATGAAGAGGCCAGCCTCATTGCTTTTTTCAACATCCTGCAAGGATCCATTCCTCAAATTAATGATTTAGATATTCTTTACACTTTTTCACTGGGTGCAGAAAAAGCAAAGAATTATGATGCGATGGAAAAAGCATTGCGACGTATCATTCAAAAAAAACCTGATGAGAAAAATGCCCTCAATGCCTTGGGTTACTCTTTTGCAGACAGAGGCATAAGACTTCCAGAAGCAGTCAATCTTCTGAAAAAAGCCCATCAGTTGGCGCCCGATGACATGTATATCTTAGACAGTCTTGCATGGGCTAACTTTCGATTGGGCAACATAAACTTAGCGATTGAACAATTAAACAAAGCCTTTGAAACCAAGCCTGAAGCAGAAATTGGCGCCCACTTGGGAGAAGCTCTTTGGGTCAATCAAGATCGCAAAGGTGCGGATGCCATCTGGAGAAAATCTGAAGCATTGGATGCCAACAATAAAACGTTGAAAGACACGATGACCAGACTTTGGCCAGAGAGAGTGCCCAGCTCGTCAAAAAAATCTCCTCAATTATGGGATGGTCGCTTTGCAGTTAAGGTCAGTGGCAAAGATTCTAAGAACGGTGGTAGTGGTGCATTCACCTTGAGTCATGAGGCTCAAACCGACATCTTGGATATCAGAAACCCAATGGGTGGTGCCTTGGCAAAAATCACCATCAATCCTTCAGGTGCGAAGCTAGAAGACGGTGATAAGATTTTTGAAGCGCATGATGCTGATGCATTGTTGCAAAGCTATACAGGACTGCCTTTGCCAGCAAGAGGATTGTCAAAATGGTTGAGTGGTGAAGCAAGAGTTGGCGCACCTGCGAGCATTGAAAGAGATGAGCGACTGAGGGCTCAAAAAATCATCCAAGATGGTTGGACCATGACATTTCAGTGGACTGAAAAAAATCAAATAAAAAAACTAGACCTTGCAAGAAAAACAACGGCTGGCCAGATTGAAATAAAAATAATTTTCGAAGAGCTTGATGACTAACGCATTGCACATCAAGGCCCCCGCAAAAATAAACCGCTTTCTTCACGTTGTTGGACAAAGAAAAGACGGATATCACTTATTGCAATCTGTTTTCCAATTGATTGATCTTCATGATGATATTTATCTGACTGCTTCAACTGACGGACTCGTGCACCGCCCAACAGGCGCTGTGAACGTTCCTCCCGAAGAAGATCTGGTTGTTCGAGCCGCCAAACTACTTCAGGAATACAGTCAAACCAAGCAAGGTTGCACCATTCAAGTTGAAAAGCGCATTCCGATGGGAGCTGGTCTTGGTGGAGGATCATCCGATGCAGCCGCAACTCTTTGGGGCCTCAATGAATTATGGGGGCTTCAGTTAAGCCGCAAAGAATTGATGAATTTAGGGGTGAAATTAGGTGCCGATGTGCCCTTTTTCTTGTTTGGCCAAAATGCTTTTGTAGAGGGCATCGGCGAGCTTCTTCAAGCTGTGAGCCTTCCAGAGTCCTGTTTTTTATTGGTTTATCCAAAAGTTCACATTCCAACTGTGGACATCTTCAAAGACCCAAATTTGACGAGAAATCACCCAACCGTTACAATCTCAGACTTTATTGATTCACCCAATCTTGAACAATTTGGCAGGAACGATTGTGAAGAGGTTGTGATTCAAAAGTATCAGGAAGTTGCAGCGGTATTAAACTGGCTTCACCAACAGGCTCCGCAATCGAGCCCAAGGATGTCAGGATCAGGTAGCAGCGTGTTTGTTGCCCTTGAATCTGAGCTAGCCAATGATTTACTGAGTCAACTACCTCATCAATGGATCGGTTTTGTGGTGCGGGGTCTTGCAAGGCATCCGTCATACAATCCAAGTTCATAGGAGTAGATGCGAGAGGGGAGTCGCCAAGTTGGTTAAGGCACCGGATTTTGATTCCGGCATGCGAAGGTTCGAATCCTTCTTCCCCTGCCAAAACTTGTCGCATAATCTAACTACTCATTCATAAAACACCAAATATGACAAAAGAACTTATGCAACATGAAACCATGATGGTTTTCACTGGCAATGCCAATCCTGCTTTGGCCAAGGCCGTGACTGATCACTTAAATATTCCTCTTGGAAAAGCTGAAGTTGGTCGCTTTTCAGACGGTGAAATTCAAGTAGAAATTCAAGAAAACGTTCGTGGTAAACATGTGGTGGTTCTTCAATCAACCTGCGCCCCTGCCAATGACAACCTGATGGAACTGATGATCATGGTTGATGCATTGAAGCGTGCATCTGCAGGTAGGATTACCGCAGTGATTCCTTACTTCGGCTATGCCCGTCAAGACAGAAGACCAAGATCTGCCCGCGTGGCGATTTCTGCTCGCTTAGTGGCCAATATGCTGCAACAAGTAGCGGGCGTTGACCGTGTCTTGACCATGGATTTGCACGCTGACCAAATTCAGGGATTTTTTGATATCCCAGTTGATAATATTTACGCCTCACCGATTCTTTTGACCGATCTGCAAACCAAAAAGAGCCCAGATTTATTGGTGGTGTCTCCGGACGTTGGTGGTGTTGTTAGAGCACGAGCTCTGGCCAAACAGTTGGGATGTGATTTGGCGATCATCGATAAACGCCGTCCAAAAGCCAACGTTTCAGAAGTGATGCACGTGATCGGTGAAGTTGAAGGCCGTCACTGTGTGATCATGGACGACATGATCGATACAGGCGGCACGCTTTGTAAGGCAGCTCAAGTTCTTAAAGAGCGTGGTGCCAAGAGTGTGGTGGCTTACTGTACCCACCCAGTTCTATCGGGCGGTGCCGTTGGCCGTATCGCTGAATCTGCTTTGGATGAGGTGGTGGTCACTGACACCATCCCACTCAATGACGAAGCTAAAAAACTCAATAAAATCAGAGTTTTATCTACAGCACCATTGCTGGCCGAGACACTCTCTCGCATCAGCACCGGTGATTCTGTGATGTCACTATTTGCTGATTCTTAATATATTCCCCTAAGAATCAAGCTTTTTACGATAGAATAGAGGGCTTTCCTGTTTGGTCGCGAACAGAAAAGCCTTTATTTTTTAATTATTTGGAGTTCATATGAAAGTTGTCGCTTACGAACGTAGCGTACAGGGAACGGGTGCGAGCCGCCGCCTGCGCAATGCTGGAAAAACACCCGGCATTATTTATGGTGGTACTGAAGCCCCTCAAGCTGTAGAGCTAGATCACAATGCACTTTTTCACGCTTTGCGTAAAGAAGCATTTCACTCATCAATTTTAGACATTGAAGTTGCAGGAAAGACTCAAAAAGCTCTTTTGCGTAACTATCAAATGCACCCTTTCAAGCCATTGGTTTTACACATTGACTTCCAACGTGTAGATATCAACAAGAAGATTCACGTGAAAGTGCCTTTGCACTTTGTGAATGCTGAGATTGCACCTGCTGTTAAATTAGGTGGCGCTTTGATCAGCCACATCGCAACTGAAATCGAAGTAATTTGCTTACCTGCAGATTTACCAGAATTTATTCAAGTTGATTTAAGCAAGATCGAAGTTGGTCACTCAGTTCACGTTAAAGACATTGCATTACCAAAAGGTCTTTCACTAGTGCCTCACTTAGAAGTTGAAAACCCAGTGGTTGCGAATGCTCGTATTCCAACTGTTAAGGCAGAAACAACCGAAGCTCCAGTTGCTCCAGCAGCACCTGTTGCAACAACTGCTAAAGAACCAAAGGAAGAAAAGAAGTAATCTTTTCAACCTGATGAAAAACCCGCATTGCGCGGGTTTTTTTTCGCCCCAAAAATAGACTAAAGTAGCGGTATGTTCAAATTAATTGTTGGCCTTGGTAACCCTGGCACCAAACACGAAAAAGATCGGCACAATGCTGGCTTTTTGCTGCTGGATGAAATCGCGCGTCTATACCAAGGCAACTGGCAGGATGATCCTAAATTTTTTGGTCAAATCGCTAAAATTAAATTAGGCTCTGAAGACGCCTACCTGTTAAAGCCCTCAACATTCATGAACAGAAGCGGTCAAGCCGTTGCTGCTTTATCTCGCTTCCACAAAATCAATCCAGACGCCATGTTGATCGTCCACGATGAACTGGACTTAAAGCCTGGCGTTGCGCGCCTGAAGTGGGCTGGCGGCTTGGGTGGACACAATGGTTTAAAAGACATCAGTGCACACCTCAATACCAATGACTACTGGCGCCTGAGGCTTGGCATTGGTCACCCGAGAGACTCTGAAGAAGGAAAAAGAAATTTAGATGTGGCCGACTATGTTCTGAAAAAACCAAGACTTGAGGAACAAATTGATATTGACCGAGCAATGTCTTGTTTTCTAAAAGTCATGCCGCTGATTTCAAAGAACGACATGAGCACAGCCACCATGGAGCTGCACAGCAACACTTAACTAGCTGGATTTACCAGTCAGATTTTTATATTTCTGCATCAACTGATCTTTGCTCTCCACATGCTCAGGATGAAGCGGGATGCAATCTACTGGACATACTTGGCGACACTGAGGCACATCATAGTGACCAACGCACTCAGTGCATTTATTGTGATCAATCTCATAGATTTCTAAACCCATGGTGATCGCATCATTCGGGCACTCAGGCTCACACACATCACAATTGATGCATTCGTCCGTAATCATCAGCGCCATTGATATACCCTAAATAATGTCATTAAATCTTCTTGGCCAACCATTTTTCCACTGAAGGAAATACAAACTTACTCACATCGCCACCCAGAAGAGCAATTTCTCGCACAAACGTTCCAGAAATAAATTGATACTGATCTGAAGGCGTCAAGAACAAGGTCTCAACATCAGGCAACAAATAACGATTCATGCCTGCCATTTGAAACTCATATTCAAAATCTGAAACCGCTCTCAAACCACGAACAATCACACGAGCATTATTCTTTCTCACAAAATCTTTCAACAAACCACTGAAGCCTTCAACGCGAACATTGGTGTAGTGGCCTAAAACTTCACGAGAAATATCAATTCTTTCCTCAAGGGAAAAAATTGGTTTTTTATTCTTACTATCAGCAACACCCACCACCACTTCATCAAAAATTGATGATGCGCGACGAACCAAATCTTCGTGCCCCCTAGTAAAGGGATCAAATGTTCCTGGATATACAGCGACTGTCATGGTGCTCTCCCAACCTTAAGCAACTTATATTATTTTAGGGGCCATCAAAGTACCAATTGCGACCCCGGAACGTATGGTACGACGAATTTCCCAAAAATCCCCATATTCTGCAATTTCTTTCAACAATTCTTCAGGGTTGATTGTTTTGGGATGCTCCATATAGATAGCACATCCATCATTTTTCTTGGTGATCCTGACCGCTTGCTTAAGCGCATCAAAAAACAAGCCTGGCTCTGAAAATGGAGGGTCAATAAAGCAAATATCAATCGAATTTTCAGCCTGCTTAGAAGCACTTGCAATGGCGTTCCCTTTGATGAATTCTGCAAAACCCAAAGCCCCATCCTTGGCCAAATTCTGATAGTTTTCTTTCAGTGCATCGTGCGCTTGTTTCGAGGCATCAATCATGGTGACCTTTTGAGCACCGCGAGACAGAGCCTCAAAACCCAAAGCACCCGTTCCTGCGAACATATCAAAACAAATCAAATCATCAACACGCTGACCCAAACAATTGAACAAAGTTTCTCTGGTCCTATCGGCAGTTGGCCTCAAACCTGGCGAATCAATCACCTTGATTGATCTACCACGCCATGCGCCGCCAATGATTCTGACCTTGCCAGTGGTCATGGAGCTCCAACCACCACAGTCACCATTTGATTGACATCTAAATTCTTTTTAAATGCAGCCACCACCTGCTCTTTGGTCACTTTGCGCAGCTCATTGGTCCATTGATCCAGAGTATCCAAAGGCAAATCATTCCAAGCAATACTTGATACGTTATCCAATATTTTTCGATTGCTATCAATCCTCAAAGGAAATCCATTCACAAGATTACTTTTAGCAGCTTGAAGCTCTTCATCAGTGGGTCCATTGGCAATAAAATCACCAATGGTTTTTTTCATCACTTCAACCGCTAAGTCAGCTTGGGCTTTTTGAGTTTGCATGCCTGCTGCATAGGGACCAATCTGTCTTCCAGGTGCCACATAGCTATAGACACTGTATGCCAAACCTCTTTTTTCACGAACCTCTTTGACAAGACGTGAAACAAAACCGCCGCCACCCAAAATGTAATTACCTACCAACATAGGGAAGTAGTCTGGATCTTTCCTTGCGATTGCAGGCATTCCCATTGAGATATGCGCTTGCTGAGCCTCATGAGGAATCTTGATGACTAAATTTGATTGCTTACTTTTATCAAACTTCACAACATCAGGAACATGCTGCTGCTCTTTCATCTCTTTGGGTATGGATGCCATCAATCGATCAAGCAACTGATCTAACTCAGCACGCCCAATATCACCGACAACAGTGATCTTGCTTCCTTTTGCGGCATACCGTGAGGCATAAAAACGCTTTAGATCCTCAGATTTGATTGCTTGAATTGTTTTAATCGTTGGCGAATCAGCAAAAGGATGCTGGCCATACATTTGACGATCAAATTCTTTTGATAACTTTGTCTCAGGTTTCAAGTCAGCTTCTTTGATTGCTGAGACGGTGCGCTCTTGCTCTCTTTTGAGAATTTTAGAGTCGAACACAGGGGCCTTCAGCACAGAGCTTGCCAAATCAATCGCAGCCCCCTTTTTCTTTTCATCACTCAAGGTGCGCAAACGCATACTGGCTCGCTCAGCACTGGCGCTGAAAGTCAAACCTGCACCAAGATCAGCCAAACGATCTGAAACCTCTGCTTCAGAAATCAGGCGACCATTGACCATTGATCCCTTATCAATCATGCCAGCTGTCATAGCTGCTAGACCCAACTGATGCTTTGGATCACTCACCGAACCAGCAGACCAATCAATTTGTAAATCGATCATGGGGATGGTTCTGGCTTCTACCAAATAAACCAAGGCGCCGCTACCATGGACCCAATGATTGATCTTTGCGCTCGCCTGAACAACTGCAGCACTGAAACCAAAAATAATGATTGCTAATAAATGTTTCATCTTAGTGCCTCATTCCTGAAGGCATGGCTTGCGCACCAGCAGGTTTCTTTTGAATGGCTTGAGGGTCTAAAGTTGCGACCGTTAATGAATCATCAACGAGGTATTTCTCAACCACTCTCTGAATGTCTTCTGATTTAACTTTTTGGACATTGAGCAACATATCATCCAAGTACTTCCATGAAATACCGTTCATTTCCGCAATCGCAATTTCCATGGCCTGCGCAAAAATTGAATCACGTTTGTAGATCTGAGATGAAACCAACTGTGATTTAACCCGATCCAACTCAGCATTGCTCACACCCTTGGCCTTGATGTCTGCCAATATCTTTCTGATATTTTCTTCAATGAGAGCAAGGCTTTTACCTTTAGCAGGACTTGCTGAAATTGAAAATAGCTGCGGGCCTCTACCTGACATTCCGTAAGAAGCATCAACGCTATCAGCCAAACGTTGATCTATCACCATTTGTCGATTTAATCTTGAGTTTGCATGGCCATCCAAAATAGCAGATAAAACACTCAGAGCATAAGGATCAATCGCGTTCAAATCACTCGGCTCAATTTTTGGAGCTTTCCAAGCAAAAGTAATTGCTGGATTTTCTGCGGGGGCCTTCACCACAATTCTTCTTGTTCCAATTTGAGGAACTTCAATCTGAGATTTTCTCTCTTTGATTTTTTTTGCAGGAACTACTCCGTAGTATTTTTCTGCCAAAGCTTTCACTTCATCTGGCATCACGTCGCCACTTACTACCAATACAGCATTGTTTGGGGCATACCAGTCCTGATACCACTCAAGAGCATCTTGGTAAGTCATGCTCTTTAAATCATCCATCCAACCAATGATTGGGTGACGGTATGGGCTATTGGTAAATGCAGCAGCCATCAATTGTTCATAAACGATGGCTTGGGATTGATCATCCGTTCTTAAACGACGCTCTTCCATCACCACTTGGATTTCTTTTGCAAATTCTTCTTTATCGATTCGCAGGTTCTGCATGCGATCAGCCTCTAATGCCATCATGGCTGGTAAATGACTTTTTTCAATTTGCTGAAAATAAGCGGTGTAGTCTTTGCTGGTGAATGCGTTATCTCGACCGCCAACCGCAGCTACTTTTTTAGAAAACTCACCTGGCTTTAAGTTTTTTGTGCCCTTGAACATCATGTGCTCTAGGACATGAGCAACGCCTGTTTTTCCATTGACTTCATCCATAGAGCCCGCGCGATACCAAACCATGTGCGCCACGGTTGGCGCACGATGATCCTCGCGCACAATCACTTTCATTCCATTTGATAACTGAAATTCGTGCGTGTTGAGAGTTTTTTGAGGGGCACTTTGTACATACCCACCGAAAGAAATAATTGCGGCGCCACAAAAAGTTAACGCTCGGCCTGCCAGGGTTGTTAATATGCTCATAATTAATCAATTGTATCGGTCATGTTCGGATTACGTAAAACCTTATCAAACCTATTTAACCTTCAAAAAGTTGATGAACAATGGTACGAATCCCTAGAAGAAGCACTTCTTTTGGGGGATGTTGGCATGAGCGCCACTCAAACCTTGATCAGTCAACTTCGTCGTGAAGCAAAAAATCAAAAAGCTGAGTCTGCTGAAGATCTCAAGATGATTCTAGCCACATTGGTAGAAAATCTCTTGAGCAAACTTGAAAGACCCCAAAATCCACTGGATTTTTTACCCAGCACCCCAGGGCAGCCGACCGTCTGGCTGATCGTGGGGGTTAATGGTGCAGGCAAAACAACCAGCATTGGCAAAATTTGTCATCACTTTCAACAATCTGGTCGCAAGGTTTTATTGGGGGCAGGCGACACTTTCAGAGCAGCGGCCAGAGAACAACTCATTGCTTGGGGGGAACGCAACCAAGTGGCCGTCATCGCTCAAGAAAGTGGTGATTCAGCTGCAGTAGCCCATGACGCTGTCAAAGCCGGTCAATCACGTCAGCAAGACATTGTCATCATTGATACTGCTGGCAGGCTATCGACCCAAGCCCACCTCATGGATGAGCTCAAGAAAGTCAAACGAGTCATCGGCAAGGCACAAGAATCGGCCCCTCACGAGACTATTTTGGTGATTGATGGCAATACTGGTCAAAATGGCATGGCTCAGGTCAAGGCCTTCCATGAAGCCCTCAATCTAACTGGCATCATCGTCACCAAGCTTGATGGAACAGCCAAAGGCGGTATTTTGTGTGCGATTGCCTCAGAACTATCAGATAACCCCCCCAGTGTTCTTGCAATTGGTCTTGGCGAACAGCTGTCTGATTTGAAGCCATTCAATGCCTCAGAATTTGCTAAATCCTTGATTCCAAAATAATTTATTCCTATATAAATCATATGGTTATACATAAATTAGCACTCTAACATCAGGAGTGCTAACATAGAGGTATGACAAATATGAATGCCATGATTCCAATGCAATTGAATGTGGGCAGTGTTGATGCCTACATCTCAAGCGTTAACCGTCTGCCAATGCTCAGCGCATCAGACGAGATTCGCCTTGCCCGCGAATTCAGAGATCATGAAAACCTAGACGCAGCTAAAACCTTGGTGATGTCACATCTTCGTTTGGTGGTGTCTATTGCTCGCCAATACCTTGGCTATGGCATCCCTCACGCAGACTTGATACAAGAGGGCAATATTGGTCTTATGAAAGCAGTGAAGCGCTACGACCCTGAACAAGGCACTCGTTTGGTGACTTATTCAATTCATTGGATCAAAGCAGAAATTCACGAATACATTCTTCGCAATTGGAGAATGGTAAAAATTGCCACAACCAAAGCTCACCGCAAATTGTTTTTCAACTTGCGCAGCAACAAACCGACTTTGAATGCTTTATCTTCATCTGAAATTGATCATCTTGCCAAAGCACTGGATGTTCGTCAGGAAGATGTGCGAGAGATGGAGAAAAGATTGAGCGGGGGTGATGTGGCCCTTGAGGCAGATTCATCAGATGACGAATCTTATGCTCCGATCAACTGGCTATCAGACAATCGCTATGAGCCCTCTGAAGTATTGGCTCGCGAGGAGACTCGCCAATTACAAGGTCCAGGCATTGAAAAAGCCTTGGCAAGCCTTGATGAGCGCAGCCGTAAAATTGTTGCGTCTCGCTGGTTAGATGTGACAGATGATGGAACTGGTGGCAGCACCTTGCATGATCTTGCTGCAGAGTTCAATATTTCTGCAGAACGCGTGCGCCAAATTGAAGCGGCCGCGTTAAAAAAAATGAAGCTAGCATTAACTGCCTAAATCATTTTTTAACTCAACCGCTTCACACAAAAATAATTCAAAGTAACTTCTTCAAATCTTCCGCTATAGGCTGAGGGCCCTGCTGATGCTTTAAAAATAATCTTAGCTGACCCTTTGTATCAAAAACGTAACTGCCTGCTGTATGATCAATGGTGTAGCTTGTAGGGCTCTTGCCCGGCACTTTGCTATAAAAAACTTTGAAGTCTTTGGTGATTTTTTCTAACTCTTCAGCTGATTGGGGTCTTAAGCCCAAAAAGCGTTTATCAAAAGCCGGAACATACTGAGACAACAACTCTTGCGTATCGCGCTCAGGATCAACCGTGACAAACATCACCTGCACACGACTAGCATCCTTACCTAGTAACTCCATCACACCTTGCATTTCGGTCATGGTGGTTGGGCAAACATCTGGGCACTGTGTGTAACCATAGAACATCACCACCAACTGCCCTTTGAACTCTGATAGCTCTCTTCGCTTGCCGTTATGGTCGGTCAAAGAAAAATCTTTGCCAAATGCCTTACTGCCAGTGATATCAACATTATTAAATTTGATGTTTTGATTAGAGCAGGCCATGACACCAAAGACAGTCAAAAGAGCAAGCAAGGTGCGAGCAAATAAACGCTGATTAAGTATTTGAAATGTCATAGGTAGTGGTCTATTAAAAGAGCGGCGAATAACAATGAAAGATAAATGATCGAAAATCTGAACGTTCTTTTAGCAAGATCATCCGAGTAATTTCTAAAGAGCGCAATCGCATATGCCAAGAACATGCCCCCCAGCACCAAAGCCGATGCCAAATAAAACAAGCCGCTCATCTTATAAATAAATGGCAGGATCGTGGCTGCAATCAAAACCAAGGTGTAGAGCAAGATGTGCAACAAGGTGAATCTTTCACCATGCGTGATTGGCAACATTGGCAAGCCAGATTGCCTGTAGTCTTCACGACGGTACAAGGCCAAAGCCCAGAAATGCGGTGGCGTCCAAGTAAAGATGATCAATACCAATAACCAAGCTTCAGCAGGTAAATCATTGGCCACAGCTGCCCACCCTAAAGCTGGCGGCATGGCTCCAGACAATCCACCAATCACGATATTCTGTGGCGTTGCTGGCTTGAGTAACAAGGTATAAATGATTGCATAGCCAACAAAAGTGATCAACGTTGCCCACATGGTCAATGGATTTGCAAAATTCCACAGCAACACCATGCCAGCCAAACCTATCACCAATGCAAACACAATGATTTGTTTTTGACCCAGTTCACCAGTGGCTGAAGGTCGCCAGGCAGTTCTTCTCATCTTGGCATCAAGCTTTTGCTCAACCAAACAGTTCACCGCAAAGGCCGCTCCAGCTAATAACCAAATACCAATAGAGCCGCCAATCAATACAGACCAGGGAACCATTCCAGGCGTTGCTAAAAACATCCCGATGATGGCGCAAAAAACAGCCAGCTGCGTGACCCTGGGTTTGGTCAAAGCCCAGTACTGTTGCCATTTTTTCATTGGCGCTAAATTAGCTTGAGTCATGAAGAAAGCCTTTCATGATCAATGTTAACAACTCTGATCATCACAAACACCATCGCAGCAGCACCTCCGGTGTGCAATACAGCTGCCAGTAATGGCCAATCCAAAATAATATTGCTCATACCAGTGATTACTTGCAAGAGACCTAAGCCAAATAATGAGGTTGCCCAAAACTTCATTGTAGATGTCTGATTGGCTTTTGAAATAATCCACAATTTAAAAGCCAAGTAAAAAACTGCCAATACTGCAAAAATTGCGCCGACCCGATGAGCCCAATGAATTGCTCTCAAGGCTTCAATGTTTAAATGGTCTCCATCGGCAGCTTTGCCAAGCTCACGCCACAAAGTAAATCCTTCTGAGAAATTCATCTCCGGATACCATGCGCCGTGACACAGTGGAAAATCATCACAAGCCAAAACTGCATAGTTGGTACTCACCCAGCCACCCAAGAATATTTGCAAAATCAAAACGGCTAAAACAAACCAGGCAATTTTCTTAAATGGCACATCAGTTTTAACTGGTCTCAAATTTGCATCCGCGTGCAAACGAGAACTCAGACTTGATAAATAAGTCAGTGCGGCCAACAAAGTTAAGCCCAGCATCAAATGAATCGTCACAATCACTGGCTGTAACTTGAGTGTCACAGTCCATGCACCAAATGCACCTTGAACACACACCAAGATCAAAATACCGATGGATGTTCTGCTGATCTTTGCTCCAATGGCCTGCTTTTTCATCCAAGACCAGACAACCAAGATGATGATTAAAAACCCAACGCCCATGGCAAAGTAACGATGCAACATTTCTATCCAAGCTTTACTCAAGGTGACTGGCCCTGTGGGCATCAAGCTTTCAGCCTCACGTATTTGCGTCAACGCAGCGATTGGATTTGACACACCATAACAACCAGGCCAATCTGGGCAACCCAATCCTGAGTCAGTTAAACGTGTGAAGGCACCAAATAAAATCAAATCAAATGTGAAAAATACTGTTAATAAAACCAAGCGATGAAAACTAAATTGCTTGAATTTCCACCACATGATCAGCAACAAGACTGCACCAATAGCAGCACCAATCAATAACAATTGTATCCAGGCGATCAAGCTCATTATTGTGTAGCCTTACCCGTGGCATTCCACTTCAACAACTTTTCCAAATCCTTGGATGTCTTTTTAAAGTCAGGAACTTCTTTGTCAGTCGCAAACCGCATCATTCTGTCCGCACGTGGATCCAATAAATGAATCGCTGTTTTTTTGCCATCTAACTCAAGCCATTTTTCCACTTCATTTTTTTTAACTGGATCCTTTGGCATCCTCACAAAAGTAAATCCCGCCTTCTCTTGGTCATAGGCCTTAGCAATCTCAGGATCAATATCACCTTGATCGGTCACCAACCAGACCAACTGCACCCTCTGGCTCTCTCGACCCATGGCAATGCGTACCTGGCGCATCAAATAGAGTAAGTTGACGCACTGATCATTGCCAACCTTGCACTCGACGCTTGGACGTGCAATCAACATGGTCCACTTACCTTGAAGTGGCGCCTCGATTGAATCAATAGGCGCACTTTGGACTGGATAAACAAGTTCTCCGATTTTGGTATTACCCCCCGTTGGCTTGATCACATAAAAAGTAAAGTAAGACACGATGACTGGAGCAGCGCACACTAAAAATAACAAGATCATCTGAATACGTCCACGCTTAGTGGCCGCATCAATGCTCTGCCCTTCCGAAGCGGGAATCAGTGGATTCAAATCACTGTCTTTATTCATCAATTTTTTTCCTTAAGATACCTGTGATCAACCAAAATAAAAGTGCAAAAACTGTTAGTGCAAACCACTGAAAAGCATACCCTTGATGCTTTTCAACGCCTGTCGTCATCGAGGGCCAATCTCTTTGTAAACCATCATTATTGGCCTCTGCCACTTCTCTTAAAACAAATGGCAAATAATCAAAACCCAAATACTTAGATTGTTTTTGTATATCAAGATTTTGCTGAATTTTTTGACTTTCTGCTGAAGAACCTTGAGTACCCATGCTCATGACGCGTGAAGGATACTCAAACGCTAAACCCTCTATCTGAACAGCTCCTGATGGGGTACTGATTTTTGGTAATACCTCTCGATTCATGCCGTCGCGTGGAGCCCAGCCGCGGTTAACCCACACGATCTTTTGACTGCCATCTAGCTTCAAAGGTGTCATCACCAAAAAACCCGTGGAAATACCTGTCTTAGGATCTCTTCCCTGAGGATGCGGTCTGTTTTCCAACCACACAGATTGATCTGCCAAATAGACACCTCTAGCGATCATCCTGTGATGTTTCACTTCACTCAATTGCCAATCTTTATCATTGGCCAATAAGGGACGTGATTCTTCTTTTTTAGCAATATCAGCTGCAAGCGTTAACTTTTGCTGCATTCGATCCAACTGCCAAAAACCCAAAGACAATCCTAGCGAGCAAACAATCATGGTTGCAGCTGTTGCAATCGGACGCGATAAAACTAATCTTCTCAACATAAAGCAATGATACGATGTACCCCTATGAATTGGATTATCCCTATAGCTTTCTTGTTAATTTTGGGCAGCCTAGGCTCTGCTTTGTTTTTTATGATGCGCGATAAAGG
Source organism: Polynucleobacter cosmopolitanus (assembly GCF_002224225.1). Lineage (GTDB taxonomy): Bacteria > Pseudomonadota > Gammaproteobacteria > Burkholderiales > Burkholderiaceae > Polynucleobacter > Polynucleobacter cosmopolitanus. The sequence goes on from NZ_NJGG01000001.1 coordinate 286,127, forward strand.
CAAAAGCTCAAAAACTGTTTACTCCCTGATGCTACGCATTGGTTTATCTATTGTGCTGTTTGCTGGTATTTGGATTGCTCACACCTTGGGCTACATCCAAAGTACTGGCATCCGTGTTTCAGCTTAATAAAACAAGCACACTGAACTAAAACGACTGAACCAATATTCACCACTGTATTAAAAAACGCCGCATTTGCGGCGTTTTTTAATCTTTCAATCTTTGCAGACTGATTGGTTTTTTACATCCAATAAATCACAACATAAAGACCGAGCCATACCACGTCCACAAAGTGCCAGTACCACGCAGCACCTTCAAATGCAAAGTGGTTCTCTGGTGTGAAATGACCCTTCGCGACACGAACCAAAACAACTGCCAACATGATGGCACCCATTGTGACGTGGAAGCCGTGGAAACCAGTCAACATGAAGAATGTTGAGCCATAGATACCTGAGCTCAACTTCAAGTTCAAATCGCTGTATGCGTGGATGTACTCATAAACCTGGAAGCACATGAAAATCGCGCCAAGGGCAACAGTCGCTGCCAAACCTTGGATCACTTGCTTGCGGTGACCTTCACGCATCGCGTGGTGAGCCCAAGTAACGGTTACACCAGAAGACAACAACAAAATAGTGTTGATGGTTGGAATTGGCCATGGACCCATGGTCTTAAAGCTCTCAACCAAACCAGCTGGACCAGCATTTGGCCAAGTGGCTGCAAAATCTGGCCACAATAGTTTGTTATCAATATCACCTAACCAAGGCATTGCGATACTTCTTGCGTAGAAAAGAGCTGAGAAGAAAGCGCCGAAGAACATGATTTCTGAGAAGATGAACCAAGCCATAGACCATCTATAAGACACGTCCACGTTCACACTATTCATGCCGCTCTCAGCTTCACCAATGGCTTCACCGAACCACACATACAAAGATGCAATGGTCCAAATAACACCAGCCAAGCAAAGGAACATACCAAGTGTGCTGCCATTAACCCACATCGCTGCACCTGAACCAAAGCCAAGCAAACCTATGCTTGTAACAATTGGATGGCGTGTTGGAGCCGGCACAAAGTAATACGGGGCTTTAGTAACACTGGAAGACATTCTCTCTCTCCTAAAAAATCAATTCGATACAACTGCTTTGACAATGAACAACAATATTGTCATAAAAATAATTGCGCTCAAAATACCAGCAAGCACAATGTGAACAAAAGTCACAGATGCCATATCAGCATCCTGACCAGACCTCTTTCTTACTCCCAAAAACCCCCACAAAACTGCTCTCATGGAGATTAAAAACATCACGATGGAACTTCTTTTTTGATTTTCCATCTTAAATCTTTGAAGGCTTACTGTTGTGCTCACCAGTGATCACTTTCTGACCAGCACCAACCTCAAAGAATGTGTACGACAAAGTAATATTTTTTATACCTTTTGGCAAAGCCGGATCAATGATAAACACCACGGGCATTTCTCTTGACTCATTGGGCTTCAACGTTTGTTCGTTAAAACAAAAGCACTCCAACTTGGTGAAATGTTCCGTCGCCTGCATCGGGGCATAACTCGGAATAGCCTGAGCTGAAACATTTCTATTTTGAGTATTCACAACCTCGTAAACCACCTGAATCATTTCTCCAGGGTGCACTTGCATTGAGTTTTTTACTGAGCGGAATCTGAACGGTCCTTGAGTATTTGAATCAAACTCAACCGTGATCAATCTTGATTCATCCACTTGGGTATTTTTGCTGGTCGCATGAACCGCACGCGTACCGTAGTTATTTTTGCTGGTGACAACGTTAATGCCAGTCACTTCACATAGAACCCTGTACATTGGAATCAATGCATACCCAAAACCAAACATGGCCACACTGATCACAGCGAGCTTGACCAGCATTTGACGGTTGTATTGGGTGAGGTTAAATGCCATGATTAGCCAAACATGATTTTCTTGGCAACAATTCCTACAAAGAAGGCAATTGCAACCGTTAACAACACAAGACCCAAGCGACGATTACTCGCTCTTGAGTTTTGTGTTTTTTGATCTGATGTTGTCATTTAAATTCCGCAAATAGTTATTACTTAACTGTTGGTGGAGTTTCAAATGTGTGGAACGGCGCTGGAGAAGGAATTGTCCACTCTAAACCGTTAGCACCATCCCATGGCTTGTCAGCTGCTTTTTGACCACCACGGTATGTTGGCAACACCACGAACAATAAGAAATAAATCTGCATCAAACCAAAGCCAAGTGAACCAACTGATGCAATTGCATTGAAGTCGGCGAACTGAACTGGGTAGTCTGCGTAACGACGTGGCATACCAGCAAGACCCAAGAAGTGCATTGGGAAGAATGTGATGTTAAAGAAAATCATTGAGCCCCAGAAGTGAATTTTTCCGCGGAACTCATTGACCATGTGGCCTGTCCACTTTGGCGCCCAGTAATAGAAACCTGCAAATAAAGCAAATAAAGAGCCAGCTACTAGAACATAGTGGAAGTGAGCCACAACGTAGTAGGTGTCTTGCAAAATGATATCAATCGGGGCAATGGCCAAAATCAAGCCTGTAAAACCACCCATGGTGAATACAAAGATAAAGCCAATTGACCACAACATTGGAGTTTCAAATGTCATTGAACCCTTCCACATTGTTGCAATCCAGTTAAAGATCTTCACGCCTGTTGGAACAGCAATCAACATTGTTGCGTACATGAAGAACAGCTGACCTGTTACAGGCATACCTGTTGCAAACATGTGGTGCGCCCAAACGATGAATGACAAAATCGCAATTGATGCTGTCGCATAAACCATTGAGCTGTAACCAAACAATCTCTTACGTGCAAATGTAGGAATGACTTCACTCACAATGCCGAACGCAGGCAAGATCATGATGTAAACCTCTGGATGACCGAAGAACCAGAAAATGTGTTGATACATCACAGGGTCACCACCACCAGCTGCTGAGAAGAAGCTAGTACCAAAGTGACGGTCTGTAAGAACCATGGTGATCGCACCAGCCAAAACTGGCATAACAGCGATCAATAGGTAAGCAGTGATCAACCATGTCCAACAGAACATTGGCATCTTCATCAAAGTCATGCCAGGAGCGCGCATGTTCAAAATGGTCACGATGATGTTAATTGAACCCATGATGGATGAAGCACCCATCAAGTGAATAGCAAAAATGGCCATGTCCATACCTGGGCCCATTTGCACTGATAGGGGTGCATACAGAGTCCAGCCAGCAGCAGTTGCGCCACCAGGAACTAGGAATGAAGTTAATAGCAACAAAGCTGCAACTGGCATGATCCAGAAACTGAAGTTATTCATGCGAGCAAATGCCATATCTGAGGCACCCACTTGCAAAGGAATCATCAAGTTTGCAAAGCCAACGAAGGCCGGCATGATCGCGCCAAAAACCATCACCAGACCGTGCATCGTTGTGAGCTGGTTAAATAGCTCAGGACGAATGAACTGCAAACCAGGCTGGAATAGTTCTAGGCGAATGCCCATAGCCATGATGCCGCCAGCAATCAAACTGAAAAATGAAAAAATCAGATACAGCGTACCGATATCTTTGTGGTTGGTGGCATATAACCAACGTCTCCAACCATGCGGATGATCATGTGCGTGGTCGTCATGGTGATCGTGTGCGTGACTTACTGTGCTCATAGTTAGCTCCAATTACCTATCTAATTTAATTATTTCGCTGCGCGTGCTGTTGTGAAGTCTTTAGGCTGGATTAATTCACCAGTCTTATTACCCCAAGCATTACGTGTGTATGTCATAACTGCGGCTAATTCAACATCGTTGAGTTGAGTCCACTTTGGCATGGCGCCCTTACCTTGCAACAAGATTTTGTATTGGGCATCCTTAGCACCTAAAACAACTTTAGATCCATCTAAAGCTGGGAATGCGCCAGCGCCCTTACCGTTAGGCATATGACATGCCGCGCAGTTAGATGCGTAAACTTTTTCACCACGTTGCTTTAACTCATCCATTGTGAAAGTTTTTGTTGGGTCATCAGCCAAAGAAGCCATTTGCTTTTTCTTATCAGCAACCCATGCTGTGTACTCTGCATCCGACACAACCTTCACAGCGATTGGCATGAACGCGTGTTCTTTACCACATAGCTCTGAACACTGGCCATAGAAGGTGCCTAACTTTTCCGCTCTGAACCAAGCATCACGAACAAAGCCTGGAATCGCATCTTGTTTGATGCCGAATGCTGGAATGGTCCATGAGTGAATCACATCGTTAGCAGTTGTGACCATACGAATTTTTTTGCCCACAGGCACAACCATTTCATTATCAACATCAACCAAATAGGTATTTGATTTTTCAACTTGGTTGTTGATTTGCTCACGTGGTGTTTTCAAAGTTTGCAAGAATGAAACGCCTTCGCCTTCACCCTTGATGTAATCGTAACCCCACTTCCACTGATAACCAGTCACTTTGATTGTGATGTCAGCGTTGGTTGTGTCTTTCATCGCCACAACTGTTTTAGTTGCTGGCAATGCCATCGCAATCACGATGATCAATGGCACCACAGTCCAAATGATCTCAACTGTTGTGCTCTCATGAAAGCTAGCTGCTTTATGACCTAATGATTTACGGTGCTTGAAAATTGAGTAGAACATCACGCCGAACACGGCGATAAAAATAACCGCACAAATGATCAACATCATCCAATGAAGATACGCCACCTCTTCAGCAACTTTGGTTGCTGCAGGCTGAAGATTTAACTGAAATCTTGAAGGACCGCCTGGCATGTCATTGATAGCCAAAGCAAAATTAGCATAGAGCGAGCTCACCAAACCAAATAGCAAACCGACCAGTGATGTGCGATGTTTCATCTTCGTTCCCATTAAATAAATTCTTGAATCTGTTGCACCGCATTATTAGCAATGCACTTGATATGGCATGAATTATATTTGTAATTTGATCTAGTGCAATAAATTACTAAGCAATTGAGACATTTACACAACAACAATTAGGTATTAAGGTATGTGTGCGCTTGCTTACTTATTTTTTAGACCTAACAATTTGATCGGGGCTGATGGTTGTTATTCCAGCTTTCTTTTGAGCAAGTAAGGCATCCGGCGCCCAAGCATGACCGTAAACAACTTCCAGGGTGATGGTCAACTTCGATTCAGCCCCAATTAAGTGCTTTGCTGAATCAGAGGAAGCCAACAAACCCAAATCAAATGCTTCCTTGCACAACAAATCAGGATCATCATAGGACAAGGTCAGGTACTCCATGTCCATCACAGGCTCAGAAAAGCCAGCCTGCATCAATCCATCCCCCACATCGTGCATGTCAAAGCTGCCTGCATTCCTCAGCAAATAGTCATTGGGGAAAAGCTTGGCAAGCTCCTTACCTGTATCAGGGCCAAAGTAGCTGAACATCAAAAGACCTTCAGGCTTGAGTTTGCTTTTCCACTGTTTCATCAATGAATTAGGGTCACCTTGAAGATGCAATTCCAAGTTTGACCAAATCAAATCAAAATCAGCAACCCCAATAGGTGCAGGCTCTTGATACCTATAAAAATATTGGCGAGTGATTTTTTTAAACAACTGCGAAAGAGCGTTTGAAGAAAATTTTCTATCAAAGCAATGGTGCTCAGCCTCGGGGTAATAAGAACCCAGAACGCTTAAATTTAATGCTCCAAGGTGGCCAATTTTTTTCGGCTGTAAACGAACAATCTCTAATTTTTCAGCCATGCGTTGCGCAATTTCTAATGCTAGAAATTCAGGAATGGTTCTTGAGCCTGAGCTTGAAAATGCGCTTGGCACTGTTGATGTTGTGGGCATAAGTGTTCAGTATACTGAGCGTTACATGAATTTACTCCTGCCTACTTCCTGTATTGGGTGCCAGGAGTTTCAAACGGCAACGATATGCCAAAAGTGTCGTAAACGACTAAAAGATTCCCAGTTAAATAGATGCGCTCAATGCGCTCTACCATTAGCACACCACGAAAAAAATTCACTGTGCTTGGATTGCCTAAAAAACCAGCCGCCTTTTGATGCAACACTTTGCCTTGACAGTTATGGTGGATTTTTAACGGACGCCATCCATTCATACAAATACCAACATCAAATCGCCATTGCACATGGTCTTTTTGATGCTTGGTTTGATATTCATCCAAAGGAACTAAAGAAAGACCAGTCAGTTGATGTGATATTGCCCATTCCCATGAGTCAAGAAAAACTTCACCGCAGAGGCTTTAACCAATCATGGGAGCTTTGTAAGCTGTTTTCAAAAAAACTAAAAATAAAAAGCAACTGGAAGGTGTTAAAAAGAATACACATCGAAGGCGATCAAGTATCAGCCAGCAAACAAGAGCGGGCCCATCGCTTAAACAATGTTTTCTTCATCAATCCCAACAACATTGATCTGATTAAAAATAAAAACATTGTTTTAATTGATGATGTCATGACCACCGGAGCAACTTTGAGTGTGATTGCACAATTACTTAAAGATTTTGGAGCGCAAAGTGTTCATAATTGGGTCATTCTTAGAACACCTAAAAAATCATCATGCTAAACATTGTTCTTGTGGAACCAGAAATACCACCCAATACGGGCAACATCATTCGTTTGTGCGCCAATACTGGAGCGCAACTTCATTTGGTCAAACCATTGGGCTTTCCTCTGGAGGACAAAAGCTTGAAGCGGGCGGGACTGGACTATCACGAATACGCCAACATGAAGGTTCATGAAAGTTGGCAAGATTTTCTTCAACAAGAAAAGCCACCTCAAGGCAGGATGTTTGCCATCACAACCAAAGGTACTGCAACTTTGGCACAAGCTAAATTTTTAGAAAATGATTTTTTAATTTTTGGTTCTGAAACAAAAGGGCTGGCTCAAGATGTGAGAAATCATTTTTTGCCTGAAAGATGCTTGAGATTACCTATGAGGGCAAATAGTCGGAGCCTGAATTTATCAAACTCTGTGGCAGTGATGATCTATGAAGCTTGGCGCCAAATGGATTTCAAGGGTGGCGAATAGTTACTTGCTTATTTACTAATTCAATTATTAAGCTTCAGACTTGGCGTCTCTACCCATCAATAACTTGACCGCTGTTGCTGCATCCAATTCTTTGAACAACACTTCGCACACCATGTGAGTGATGGGCATTTCAATGCCCTTGGATTTTGCAAGATCACTCACCGCTTGAGCACACAGCACTCCTTCTGCAACGTGCCCTAGATCCTTCAGTATTTCCGGTAACTTTTTTCCTGTGGCCAGTTGAAGACCAACGCGTCGATTTCTTGATAGGTCACCAGTGGCTGTCAAAATCAAATCGCCCACCCCAGTCAAGCCCATGGCTGTTTCAGACTTACCACCCATGGCTGTCATCAAACGCATCATCTCGGCTAAACCACGAGTCAATAAAGCAGCTCTGGCATTCAAACCCAAGCCCAAGCCATCACCTATACCCGTTGCAATGGCTAAAACGTTTTTGATGGCACCACCCAACTCAACACCAACAATGTCGTTGCTGCCATAAATGCGCATATTGCCATGGTGCAAAGCATCTTGTACCTTGGCAATTAATTCATTTGATTCACTTGCAACTGTCAGTGCACAAGGCATCCCCTTGGCAACCTCTGAAGCAAAACTGGGGCCTGACAGAACAGCTGTGTTGATGCCTCTGTCATTGGCAGAGGCAAGACTTAACTCACGTGCAATCACCTGATGTGGCATCAATGAAGTTTTTGGCTCCAAGCCCTTACACAACCAAACCCAATTTTTTGGAATCTGTTGAAGCTTCAACAGATGATCAACCGTTTCTTTTAAACCAGAAACAGGGGTTGCGATGAACAACAAATCTTCTTGCGCACAATCATCGAATAACTGATTCCAATCACTGCTGATCAAAAGTTCAGTGGGCAATTGAATGTCTTGAAGGTACTGTTGATTAAATCGCGTCGCTCTAATAGTTTTAGCAAGCTCATCAGAGCGACTCCACAAGGTAACTGGAAGTCCTTTTTTATTTTTTGAGGCATGCATGGCCATTGCGGTTCCCCATGCACCTGCCCCAAGAAAATAAATGTGCTTCATCAGTTCGGCAGAATAATTCCGCTGTCGTTAGAAGCTTCCGCTTGAGCGCCCTGCGCCATGCGTTGCTCGTACAAAGCATGGAAATTGATTTCAGCCAAATGAACCGGCTGAAAGCCTGCACGGCTGATCATGTCCGCAATATTTGCGCGCAAATATGGGAACAAAATGGTTGGGCAAGCAATTGCCAACAAAGGGTTCATTTGCTCGTCAGGCATGTTGCGAATTTCAAAAATACCTGATTGCTGAGCCTCGACCAAAAAGAGTACCTTGTCTTCAATCTTGGTTGTAACGCTGCCAATCAAAGTGACGTGAAAATTAACGTCATCCAATTGTTTAGCTTGGATATCAACCTGAACTTCTAATTTTGGCTCACCTTGATTTAACAAAATCTCTGGGGCATTGGGTTGCTCTAGAGAAATATCTTTCAAATAAACGCGTTGAATTTGAAAAACTGGGTCTGTTCCCATTTCGCTGTTGACTGCTTCTGTCATATTTTTTCCTATTTACTTGCCCAATAATGGGTCTAATTTACCTGCTTTATCCAATGCTGATAGATCATCAAACCCACCAACATGTGTTTCACCTATGAAAATTTGCGGTACCGTGCGACGCCCAGTTCTGGTCATCATTTCTTCACGGCGCACCGGATCCACATCAACCAAGATTTTTTCTGTGATTTCAACACCTTTTGAAACCAGCAATCTTTCAGCCATATTGCAATATGGACAAACTCGGGTGCTGTACATCGTAATTTTTATCATGATTGACTCTTATTTGATGAGTGGCATACCCGCTTGATTCCAAGCAGAAATTCCACCATCCATGCAAGCAACCTCTTTACAGCCAGCTTTTTTAAGCTTTCCGAGGGCAGTATTTGCTCTAGTTCCGCTCAAACAAACTAAAATGATAGGCTTGTTGCTATCAATTTTTGCTTGCTTTAAGCCTGAATCAAGCTCTGAAAGTGGCAAATGCTTAGAATTTGCTATATGGCCTGCTTTGTATTCATCAGGCGTGCGGATGTCAACAATCTGCGCTTGACGCTGATTAATCCATTGCACAGACTCATGCACACTGAGCAGCTGTTTGTTAAGGCGCCCCAAGATCTGGGGCAATGCCAAGGCCAATCCCGATGTAAGCAGGGTGGCAAGAAGTAATAAATTATTTGTATTTGTTAAGAAGTCCATCAGTAAATTATAGAATGTGAATATGAAACAACTCGTACTTATCCGCCACGGCGAATCCCAATGGAACCTAGAAAACCGTTTTACCGGCTGGGTTGATGTTGATTTAACCCCTACCGGCATCCAGCAAGCTATCCAAGCTGGAGAGAGTTTAAAGGCTGCCGGGTATGATTTTGACATTGCTTACACATCTGTGCTCAAAAGGGCCATTAGAACCCTTTGGCATGCTCAAGAAGCCATGGATAGGCTTTGGCTGCCAGTGGTGCACAGCTGGCGCTTAAATGAGCGTCATTATGGCGCCTTGGCAGGTTTGAATAAGACTGAAACGGCCGCCAAGTATGGCGATGAGCAGGTTCATATTTGGAGAAGGTCCTACGACGTCAGACCTCCCTTGCTGGATCCAAATGACCCAAGAGCGTCATTTAACGACCCGCGCTACTCAAAACTTAAAAAAGAAGAAATTCCTCTGGGCGAATGCTTAAAAGACAACGTTGCTCGAGTTTTGCCACTTTGGGAGGAGTCAATTGCCCCAGCCTTGCGCTCTGGTAAGAGAGTTTTGATCGCAGCTCATGGCAATAGTATCCGTTCCCTAGTAAAGTACCTAGACGACGTATCTGATTCAGACATCATGGAAATCAATATTCCTAACGGAATACCTCTTGTTTATGAGTTAGATGACAACTTAAAACCAATTAAACATTTTTACTTAGAAAAATAATCTATGCGCCGCTCGATCAAGAGTATTGCCCTCGTTTGCTCAGGTTTGATTGCTGGAGTTGCATTAACTTTGCAACTTTCAGCCACTGCTCAACAAGGAAGCTCCTCATTACCGCTAGATGAACTTCGCAATCTATCAAATGTATTTGGTCAAATCAAACGAGATTATGTTGAATCAGTTGAAGATAAGCGTTTATTGACTGATGCCATCAAAGGCATGGTGAGCGGACTAGATCCGCACTCTTCTTACTTGGATAAAAAAGATTTTGCTGAAATGCAAGAGCACACCCAAGGTAAGTTTGCTGGCTTGGGCATTGAAATCACTTCTGAAGATGGCATTGTCAAAATTCTCAATCCAATTGAAGATACGCCTGCAGCAAAGGCTGGTCTTTTATCTGGTGACTTGATCACTCGCTTGGATGACAAGCCTGTGCGCGGCATGACTCTTGATCAAGCTGTGCGTCGCATGCGTGGTGAGCCTGGCACAAAAATCACTTTAACAATTTTCAGAAAAAGTGAAGACAGAACTTTCCCTATCACCATCACTCGCGCTGAGATCAAAGTTCAGTCTGTTAAAGCTAAATTTGTTGAGCCTGGCATTGCCTACGTGCGCATCACCAGCTTCCAAGAAAGAACTATTCCAGATCTAGCCAAAAAGTTAAATGAATTGGCTGGGGAAAATCCGCAATTAAAAGGATTGGTTCTGGACCTAAGAAACAATGGCGGCGGTCTATTACAAGGCGCTGTTGGAGTATCTGCGGCTTTCTTACCAACGGACACTTTGATTGTTTCGACCAAGGGTCAAACAGAAGAAGCCAAACAAGTATTTAAATCAACTTTTGATAACTATCGTTTATCAGAAAACAATGATGCCCTAGCGCAACTGTCTCCGGTCTTCAAAAAAGTACCGCTCGTTGTTCTTGTGAATGCATTCTCTGCATCAGCCTCAGAAATTGTTGCGGGTGCCTTACAAGATCACAAACGTGCCACCATCATTGGCAAAACAACCTTTGGTAAAGGCTCAGTACAAACTGTGCGCCCATTGAGCGCGGACTCAGCCTTGAAGCTGACCACTGCTTACTACTACACGCCAACTGGTAAATCAATCCAGGCATTTGGCATCAAGCCTGACATTGCCGTTGATCAAAACGCTGAAGGTGATCCTGATGATGTATTGATCACTCGCGAAATTGACAGCGAAAAACATCTTAAGAATAAACAATCTTCTGAAGAGAAATTAATCAAAGATCGCGAACAACGTCGTCTTGAGGAATTGCAACGCATTGAAGATTTGAATGCCAAGAAAACACCTGAGCAAAAAGAAAAAGATCGCAAAAAGCGTCCTGCTGAATTTGGTACAGCAGAAGACTTCATGCTCACTCAGGCAGCTGCTTACTTAAAAGGTCAACCAATTAAAAAATCCAAGTCTCGCTTGGAATAAAAAAAGTTGGCGATGAACGATCAAGAACTACTTCGATACTCTCGCCACATTCTTCTGGATGATATTGGCATTGAAGGCCAAGAAAAAATATTGTCAGCTCACGTTGTTGTGATCGGCGCTGGCGGTCTTGGTTCTGCAGCCGCGCCCTATTTAGCAGCAGCCGGCGTTGGGAAAATCACTTTGATTGATCATGACGTGGTTGATTTAACCAATCTTCAACGCCAAATCATGCACCGCCAAACTTCTATTGGCATGCCCAAGGTGAGCTCCGCAAAAAATATGTTGCAAGAACTCAATCCCCATCTCAATGTGGTGGCTCTTGAACAAAAAGTAACGAGTGAGTTACTGGATCAGCTTTTACCGACAGCAACGGTTGTTTTAGATTGCACAGACAATTTTTCAAGTCGACATTTGATCAATGCTTCATGCGTGAAACATCGGATCCCCTTGGTCAGTGGTGCAGCCATTCGTTTTGATGGGCAACTCACCGTGATCGATCCAAGACAAAAAGGCACACCATGTTATGCCTGTTTATTTCCAAAAGATCAAAAGTTCGATGAGGTGCAATGCTCAACCATGGGAGTTTTTTCACCTCTTGTTGGCATCATTGGAGCAATGCAGTCAGCTCAAGCGCTTCAGGTGATCACTGGCGTTGGCAAATCTCTTTGCGGCAAATTACTGTTGTGGGATGCCAGATCAACGCAGATTGATACGATTGAGTTACATCAACGAGTTAACTGCGAAGTTTGTTCCAACAATTATTGATTCAATCACTCATTGACTGAATCAATATTGATCAAGCGTTAATTTTTTGAAATGCTGCCTGAATATCTTCAGGCTCAATCGCTGATAACAAACTATCAACCGCTGATTTCAATTGCTGGGTATCAGATCGCAAGATTTCTTGTTTAACCGATAAGAGCTGCTTGAAATGAAGTGAGAAATCAGTCAAGCCCATACCCAATAAGACCCTCGTCATTGAGGCATCTCCAGCCATCTCGCCACACACAGATACTGGCATTTGAGCATTTTTTGCATCTCTGATAATGCTGGCGATCAATCTTAAAACTGCAGGGTGTAGTGGGTCATACAAATGCGCAACAGCATTGTCTGCACGATCAATCGCCAAAGTGTATTGAATCAAATCATTGGTGCCAATAGATAAGAAATCCAAGCGACGAATGAACAAAGGAAGTGCCAAAGCAGCCGCTGGGATTTCAATCATAGCGCCCACTTGAATACCTGGATCAAAACTAATACTTTCAGCTTCCAGTTGATTTTTAGCAGTTTGTATCAACTCTAAAGTTTGATCAATTTCTTGAGCATGAGCCAACATCGGTATCAAAATCTTGATCTTGCCAAATACCGAAGCTCTTAAGATTGCTCGTATCTGAATCAAAAACATTTCAGGCTCAGACAATGACCATCTGATGGCACGCAAACCCAAAGGTGACAAATAGTTTGCACCACCATTATCTTTGACGTCTAAAGGCTTATCGGCACCAATATCAATGGTTCTGATGCTGACTGGCAAACCCTTCATGGCTTCAGCTGTTTTGCGATATGCCCAGAATTGCTCTTCCTCATCTGGCATTTGGCCTTGGCGATTCATGAATAAGAATTCAGATCTGAACAAACCAATGCCAACAGCCCCAGAATCCAATGCCATTGGCGCATCATCCGGCATTTCAACGTTGGCCATCAAATCAATGTGCTGACCATCCAGTGTCACTGTTGGTGTGTGCTTGAGTCTTAAAAGTTTTTTCTTTTCAAGTTTTCTCGCCGACTGCAAATGGCGATACTCTTCAAGAATAAAAGGACTTGGGTCAACAATGACAATGCCACGATCGCCATCGATGATGAGCCAATCATCTTGTCGAATCAGTTCACTGGCACTTCTAACACCAACAGCAGCAGGAATATCCAAGCTTCTTGCAACGATTGCAGTGTGTGAAGTTTTACCGCCCAAATCAGTGACAAATCCACCAAAAGCCAATTCTTTAAAGCGCAACATGTCTGGCGGAGAAATGTCATGGGCCACCACAATCACTTCGCTCAGCTCTCTGTTTTCAGAAACTGTTTTGTAGAAGGCTCCAATGGTTTGATGATCCTCGCCCAAATGAAGGACTTTCATGACCCGCTCAACGACCTGACGAATATCTGCAGCCCTTTCGCGCAAATAAGCATCCTCAATCTCTGCAAATTGTTCGAGCACATTTTCCAACTGAGTAGCCAAAGCCCATTCAGCGTTGTATCGTTTTTCTTGAATCAGCTCTAAAGGTTTTTCTGTCAGCGTTGGGTCCGCCAAAATCATGCCATGCACATCCAAAAATGCAGCCATCTCTTCTGGCGCTGCCTCAGGCAAACCTGCTCTTAGAGTCTTTAATTCTTGTCTAACAATTTGAAATGCGTCGAGAAGCCTTTTTTGTTCTACTTGTTCGTTACCTTCAGAAATCAAATAATGCTTCACATCCATGGCGGATGGAGCGATCCTCAGGGCACGACCTATCGCAATACCATTCGTAACAGGAATACCATGAAGCGTAAAAGACAAATTACTGACCTTCCCCAAAACGATCATTGATGAGCGCCTGAATCGCATCAAAAGCCTCTTGCGCTTGCTCACCTTCAGTCTCAAGAGTTAAGACGCTGCCCATTCCAGCAGCAAGCATCATGACACCCATAATACTTTTAGCATTTACTCTTCTGCCGCTCTTGGACAAAAATATCTCGCACGGGTACTGACCTGCTAGCTGGGTTAATTTAGCCGAGGCGCGAGCATGCAATCCAAGTTTATTGATGATATTAATATCTGCGCTGGGCATTCTTAATCCTTCACTTCCATCTTATTATTGTCATCAATGTGACCCATGTGGCCAATTGGAATAATCCCTTGTTGCCCACCATGCATGGCTTTTTGAGTGGCAGAATCTAAAGGCTCTGTTCTGTAGGCAATCGCCCGCATTAACATCGGTAAATTGACTCCTGCAATCACTCTGACATGCCCGGCAAATTCTGTCATATGAGCTAAACGACTGGCCACGTTGGCTGGTGTAGCCCCCATGATGTCTGTGAGCACCAGAAGGCCCTTATCAGAATTGATTGACTGGGCTGCTTCTACCGCGCGCTCCAAAGTCAACTTTGCATCTTCGTGCGCCATGACATCAAGGGCCTTTAGACGATCTGGCACCTCGCCATACACATGGCGAGTGAATTCTTGTAATGCAGATGCCAAAGGCGCATGAGCGATGATTAAAATGCCGGCCATTTAATGAATATGTTTCTCTAAATTAGTTAACCACTGTAATGCCACATCATGACCTGTTTGCTCGCTAATTTCAACAAAGCAAGTTGGGCTGGTCACATTTATTTCTGTTAAAAAACCACCGATAAAATCCAAGCCCACCAAATGCAACCCTCTTGAAGCCAACTGAGGAGCGAGCTCTTCGGCAATACTCAATTCTTGTTGAGTGACGGGTTGCGCAACACCCTTACCACCGGATGCAAGATTACCTCTCACTTCACCAGCTTGTGGAATACGTGCCAAGCTAAAGGGGACCACTTCGCCACCAATCAACAACACCCGCTTATCGCCTGCGGCTATTTCTGGCAGAAACTTTTGAACCATCAACGCTCGCTGACCATTACCGCCCAGAGTTTCGACAATACTGGCTAAATTCAACCCATTGGCTTGAACCCTAAAAATACCTTGGCCACCCATGCCATCCAAAGGCTTGATGATCACGTCTTGATGATGCTGATGAAATGCTTTGATGTCGGCCAAATCATGACTGACGACTGTCGGGGGTGCAAACTTCATGAACTCCAAGAGCGCTAATTTTTCAGAATGGTTTCTCAAAGCATCAGGAGCATTGAATACTTTTGCACCCTCAAGACATGCTTGCGACAAAAACCAAGTGGCTGTGACATAAGCCAAATCAAAAGGAGGATCTTTCCTCATGATGATGGCATCAAATTCATAAAGCTTTCGAACTTGAGCTTTTACTTCCTTGAACCAAGAACCGTCATGAGTAGTTATCTCAATCTGCTTGCAATCTGCTTGAATCAACGAGTCGATACTTTTCAGATCATGAATATGACAATGCCAAACTTCATGACCTCGCTGTTGCGAAGCTTTCATCATGGCCAAAGTACTGTCTTTTTTGACGACGAAACTGCTCAGAGGATCTGCAATAAAGAGAAGCTTCTTCATCTGATTATTCTGCCTCTGGATCAGTGCGCTCTAGCTCTAAAGATGCCGCCAATAAAGCGAGTCTTGCAACCACGCCATAAAGATAAAAACGATTAGGTACTGCAATGCCTGGTTTTGCAGCCACATCCGGAATTGAATTGTGCTCAAACGCCAATGGCACAAAATGCATGCCCGGCGCATTGAGATTTTCATCAACCCCACGGCCCGTGTGAACTCTGTAAAAACCACCAACCACGTAACGATCCATCATATAGACAACAGGCTCAGCAACAGCTTCATTGATTTTCTCGAAGGTGTAAACACCCTCTTGAACCAAGACATCAGCAACCTCTAAGCCTTCTTTGATAACGCTCATTTTATTGCGTTCTTTGCGATTCAAATCTTTGACTTCGCTAGCATCTTTGACAGTCATAATGCCCATGCCATAAGTTCCAGCATCTGCTTTAACAATCACATATGGTTTTTCTTTGATGCCGTACTCTTTGTATTTTCGTGCAATCTTTTTCAAGATAGTATCGACACTCTCTTGCAAACACTCTTCACCGATGCGCTCATGGAAATTAACGCCAGTACACTTCGTGAAAAATGGATTGATCATCCACGGATCAATATCAATCACTTTGGAAAACTTCTTAGCCACATCGTCGTAGGCATCAAAGTGATTTGATTTACGGCGCACAGCCCAACCCGCATGCAATGGAGGCAATAAATATTGCTCGTGAAGATTTTCTAAAATCTTGGGGATGCCGCCTGATAAATCATTATTCAAAAGAATCGTGCAAGGATCAAAATCCTTGAGACCTAATCGACGACCTTTATTCCCAATTCTGGCCAACGGCTCCAAAACCAATCTTTGGCCATCTGGCAAATCGATTGGTGTTGGTTTTGTTATTTCTTCTGACAAACTTCCTAGTCGAACATTCAAACCAGTTTGTCTCAATATTGAAGCTAAGCGTGCCACGTTTTGCAAATAAAACACATTGCGTGTGTGACGCTCTGGAATCAACAATAAATTTTTTGCATCTGGGCAAATTTTCTCAATAGATGCCATAGACGCCTGAACGGCCAATGGCATCATTTCTGGAGATAAGTTATTAAACCCTCCAGGGAATAAATTTGTATCAACAGGAGCAAGCTTGAACCCGGCATTGCGCAGATCCACTGAACAATAAAACGGGGGCGTGTGCTCTTGCCACTCCAGCCTGAACCATCGCTCGATGGCAGGTGTGGCTTCTAAAACCTTGCTCTCTAATTCAAGCAAAGGACCATTCAGGGCAGTAATAAGATGAGGAACCATGTTGTCATTCTAAGACAGATAAAAAAAGAGCGGGTTCTAATTAAAGAAACCGCTCTTTAAAAGCCCCCCAGCAAGAAATCTACCGGGGGATATTTACTTCACATTTCACACAGATTTACTACTAAATCATTAACCTTCGTAGGCTGTTTCGCCGTGAGAAGTGATGTCCAAACCTTCACGTTCAGCATCTTCAGGTACACGCAAACCAATCACCACATCAACCAGTTTGTAGGCAATGAATGACACCACACCTGACCAAACGATGGTAGTTAATACAGCCTTGGCCTGGATCCATACTTGGCCAGCAATTGAGTAATCAGCTGCTACAGCATTGGCTACGTAGTCATAGATACCTGTGCCACCCAATGCTGGGGCTGCAAATACACCTGTTAAAAGCGCACCCACAATACCACCCACACCGTGAACACCAAACACATCCAAGCTGTCATCAGCGCCAAGCATGCGCTTCAAACCAGTCACACCCCATAGGCATAGGAAGCCTGAGATCAAACCGATGATGATGGCGCCCATTGGGCCAACGAAGCCTGCTGCTGGAGTGATTGCAACCAATCCGGCAACTGCGCCAGATGCCGCACCCAACATTGATGGCTTGCCTTTACCAATCCACTCCCCCAAAGACCAAGTCAATACAGCAGCTGAAGTTGCTAAGAATGTATTAGCAAATGCCATTGCTGAACCACCTGAAGCTTCTAGTGCTGAACCAGCATTGAAGCCGAACCAACCGAACCACAAAAGTGATGCGCCAACCATGGTCAAAGTTAAGCTATGTGGCTTCATGGCTTCCTTACCGAAACCAAGACGCTTACCGATCACATAAGCACCAACCAAACCAGCCACCGCCGCATTGATATGCACCACTGTACCGCCGGCAAAGTCTAATGCACCCATTTGGAACAACCAACCAGAAGCTGCTGTGGCTGCTTCAGCCGCGGCTGCATCAGTGTAAGCATCAGGACCTGGCCAGAACCAAACCATGTGAGCGATTGGTAGATAGCTGAATGTGAACCAAAGAACAATGAACAACAACACTGCAGAGAACTTAGCACGTTCAGCGAACGCACCAATGATCAAACAGCAAGTGATTGTTGCAAACGCACCCTGGAATGAGAAGAATGCAAACTCTGGAATCACAACACCTTTACTGAAGGTGGCGCCCATTGATTCTGGTGTTAAACCAGCCAAGAAGAGTCGATCAAATCCACCAAAGAATGCGTTGCCTGGAGTGAAGGCAATACTGTAGCCATACACCGCCCAAAGAACTGAGATCAACGAGAAGATGACCATGCATTGCATCAACACGGACAACATGTTTTTGCTACGCACTAAGCCACCGTAGAAAAGACCCAAACCTGGCAACGTCATCAATATCACTAACGCAGTACAAATCATGATCCAAGCTGTGTCACCTTTATTTGCAACTGGTGCCGGGGCTGCAGGAGCAGCTGGGGCAGCACTAGCAGCAGCTGCAGCAGGAGCAGTTACAGCTGGCTTTGCTTCATCTTTAGCAAATGCTGGAGATGAGACTGCCATCGTAACGGATCCTAGTGCCAAAGCTGTTGCACCAGCTGCGAGTAGACGTTTAATCCAATGTGTCATTTTGATACCTCGCTTTAAAGAGCAGACTGACCGGTTTCACCGGTACGAATGCGGATAACTTGTTCAATAGATGACACGAAAATCTTGCCATCACCGATCTTGCCGGTTTTTGCTGATTTTTCGATCGCTTCGATGGCGCGCTCCACAATGCCATCATCCACTGCTGCCTCAATTTTTACTTTAGGCAAAAAATCAACAACGTACTCAGCACCGCGATACAACTCAGTGTGACCCTTTTGTCGTCCAAAGCCTTTAACTTCAGTAACGGTAATGCCTGAAACGCCAACTTCTGATAGCGCCTCACGCACTTCGTCAAGCTTGAAGGGCTTGATAATTGCTGTGATTAATTTCATAGGTTTCTCCGTGAGATCGCTAAATTAGAATGCTTTAAGAACTGAAACTGCTAAGCCGTCTTTGTAAAGTTTTTTGCCGGCAGCACTAGTTGCATAACCTTCTGTACCAGGCTTTGTATCGTTAAAGAAATACTTTACGCCCAACATATAACCTTCGTAGTCGTACGTTAAACCAACGTTGTAGTCAGAATATGAAACTTTGCCGCTTCCATTTACTCCGCCATCATATAAATTGTTTGACCCATTTTTATAATCTGTATAGCCAGCGTGAACTGAGGCTGTTAGCTTAGGCATTACTTCTTGTGACAAAGTTAGGTCGTAATACATCGTGCCACTTGCATCACCACCAGTTGAAGCAAAATAATTAGTACTCATTACACGGGACACTTTAAATGCTGCTGGTCCGTATGCGGCGCCAATATAAACTTCACGAGTGTCTGACAAGTTAGGTTTGCTAGCACCAGGATAGTTGTAGTAGATCATCCCGAAATCAAGAGCCACACCTGCCAACTCAGTTTTGTAGCCACCATAAAAATCCATCTCTAAATTTGCAGAAGCGTTTGCGGCAGCCCAATCAGAAACATTTGATGCCCATGTGCCAAGGTAAACGCCTGATTTATGCGCAAAATCAATACCACCTTGAACAGCAGCGTTATCACCATTTTGCTTTAGGCCACGGAAACGATAGTCGCTAGTTGCACCAATGTTGTATGCAATCGTGTATTCAGGGGCTGGTGCTGCGGCTTGAGCCAACACTGTGCCAGAAGATAAAGTAGCAGCTGCTGCCAAAGCGATCGCTGAGAGAGTTAAGTAAGTTTTCATATGTTGCACTCCTAATAAACAATCCAAGGGAAATTCCTTGCAAAGATATTAAGCAAAAGCTGTGCCAGTTCTATTTATTTAAATATAAACAATGACTTAGTGAATCTATTAATTTACACAGTCGTTGCTATTGCTTCAATGCACCATTTAAGAATGCACACCATGCACCAAAATGAAGCACCGTATTGGTGCATGAGATTCTCATATCTTTGGTAAAAAGATACTATTCAAGAAATTCCTCTGGAGACTGTATGAACCCGCAAGACATCATGGAAAAAATGCAAAGCATTGCTAATGACATGCAAACCAAAGTTGGCGATGCAATTCGCCAATCTCCTGCTAAAGACTTAGAAAAAAATGTTCGTGGCTTGATGACCCAAGGATTTCAAAAACTAGATTTGGTCACTCGAGAAGAATTTGATTTACAGACTCAGGTGTTGGCTAAGACACGGGCCAAATTAGAAGAGCTTGAAGCGAAGGTCAGCGCATTAGAAAAAAAGTGATGGCTTATTGAGCAGCCAAGTGATGCTTCAGTGGCTTTGGATAATATAAAAACCAAATAAACGACATCGCTTGTAGCGCTAAAAATACTAAAAATACTTGGCGAAAAGCATCTGGCTTTCCAAAGCCTTGAGCACTCATCAAATCAATGCCCCAACCAATGCTCCATTGGAAGATAAAAGCTCCAACAAAAATCAATAAGTTGTAACTGGTACTGGCCAAGCCAGCATTGCGCGATGGGAATGCTGTGATCACGGTGCTCTGACCCAAAATATGACCAGTGGCTGTGATGGCCAACACAATCCATAAAATCCAACTCAATTGAATTTGCCAAGTAATGGCAATCAATTGCGCCACCAAACCAAAACCCAATAAATACTTGATGTAATTCAGGGTTTGATATCCCTGACGATTAGCGCGTGGAATGAACCAAGTATTGAAGGCATAACCCAGCAACATCACCCCATTGAATAAAAATAAAATTTGCGCACTCTCAATCGAACTATACCCAAGCACATCCATCATCCATGGGCCAATCCAAAGTGTTTGCAAAGCTAAAAAGCCGCCATGATTAATAACCCCGATGGGCAACATTCTTAAAAAGAATGGATTTAAAAAAATATCTTTTAAACCAATCGACTGATGATCATCACTCAAAGGTGCATTATTCACATGTGGATGATCGTCAAATTTAGGCAAACCAAAACGAATGGCAATAAAACCAATCAATACCAATAGCGCCATGACTATAAAAATGCCGCGCCAACCAATATAAGGCAGGGATAACTGAACAGGCACCGTGGTCATCAAAGCACCCACCGTACCAAATACCAACATCCCTGAGGCAAGCTGCCCTTGCTGCTCCAACGCAAACCATCTGCGATAGGCTGTGAATGCAGCCATCAAACAAGCTGAAACACCAATGCCAATCAATAAACGACCAATTGTTAAACCAAATAATGATTCTGAAAAAGCAAAAACAAGTGTGCCAGCCAAAGCCATTAACAACAAAACACTTTCCACTCTTCTCACGCCAAATTTATCAAGCGCAATACCCAAAGGTATCTGCATCGCTGAAAAACCAATGAAATAAGCCGCTGACAAAAGACCTAGCTGTGCATTGCTGATTTTTAAATCAGCCATCAACTCAGGAGCAATCACTGCATTCACAGAACGGAATGCATAAGACAGAATATAAGCAAAGGCAAAAAATATAAATACCTTGAGTGCTAATGCACCCTTCATTGGCAAAGCTGGAGCAGGATGACTCATGGCCACTTAGTAAGGCTTGAACCCAGAAAAGAACATCTCGTGAGCATCAGTCTGAATCAACTTTTCAAGAGGTACTTCGCCGCCGATTGTTTGCAAAAGACTTTGTTGATAAATTTGTATTTGTCCGTCGGGAAACTGACGCTGCACGATTCTAAATCTCAACAATCTTTTTTTAGCATCTGGACCATCACCTTGGATCAAGAATTCTTTAGCGCTCAAATCAATGCTGGACTGCCCAGCAGTTTTGATTGTCACCGTCTTTTCAATGGGTGCAGGAGAGTTCTTCAAATTACTCAACATCCCTGTTTGTAAATACTTTATAAACCCATTGGCATCAAATTTTTGACTGATGTCTTTGGGAATATTAATAACCCCAACCGCATAAAGTGAATTCTCGACCTTGGAAGCCTCTATCGTCATGGTCAGCTTATGACCATCAAACATCACTGATTTTTCAGCACGGCTTGGCTTGCCTGGATACAGCGCTTCGTAAAGCAAATCGTCTGAACGAACCGTTCTCCAATCCAAAGTTGGAGAACATGCAGACACCGTCAGCAAAAGCCCAAGAATGATGAATAAGTTTCGCAACATGATTTGTTTAATTTGCATAAAATAAGATTATGCCCATTCAACCTCACTTCAGCAGATTTATGACAATCAAACATTTTCTAGTAGCTGGACTCATTTCCGTATTCAGCCTTCTATCAGGATGTGCATCAGATACTCAACAATCAGTGCCAAACTTCAAGATTTCTGAAATATCAGGGAAAACTTTGACCCAAGCTGATATTGCTGGAAAAGTCACCGTCATTAATTTTTGGGCAACCAGTTGCGTGACATGCGTTAAAGAAATGCCTGATTTGGTCAATACCTATGAAAAGTACAAATCACAAGGCTTAGAGTTCATTGCCTTAGCAATGTCTTATGACCCACCGATGTACGTGGTGAACTTTGCAGAAACGCGCAAACTGCCATTCATTGTTGCCATGGATTCAGACGGGAGTGCCGCAAAAGCATTTGGGAAAATTCAGCTGACCCCAACGACGCTTGTGATCAACAAGCAGGGAAAAATCATCAAGCGCTATGTGGGCGAACCTGAGTGGAATGACTTCCACAAGTTACTAGAAAAATCTTTGGCAGATAAAACCTAGTTCTAAGCTAGTTCAGATCTAATTCTGAGCTAGCCGATAACTCACCTGCCAATTGATTGATTAAACAACACCTGCCTTGTGAGCTTGTTCGTCTGCGTGATAGCTTGATCTGACCATCGCTCCAACCGCTGCATGAGTGAAGCCCATCGCATAAGCTTCTTTCTCAAACATGGCGAATGTGTCAGGGTGCACGTAACGACGCACCGGTAAATGATGGCCTGATGGCGCCAAGTACTGGCCAATGGTCAGCATATCGATGTCATGCTCACGCATGTCTTTCATCACTTCTAAAATCTCTTCGTCTGTTTCACCAAGGCCAACCATCAAACCACTCTTGGTTGAAACATGAGGATAGCGAGCCTTGAAGTCTTTTAACAACTTCAATGAGTGCATGTAGTCTGAGCCTGGACGCGCTTCTTTGTATAAGCGTGGCACAGTTTCTAGGTTGTGGTTCATCACATCTGGCAAGCCATCATTGAAGATATCCAAAGCCTTCTCAAGTCTGCCCCTGAAGTCTGGCACTAAGACTTCAATTTTTGTTTGGGGAGATGATTCTTTTGTTTTGGTGATGCAGTTAACAAAATGCTGAGCACCGCCATCACGAAGATCATCACGATCAACGCTGGTGATCACCACATAAGACAGTTTGAGTGCTGCAATTGTTTTGGCAAGATTATTGGGCTCTTCTAAATCAAGAGGATCTGGTCTTCCATGCCCAACATCACAAAACGGACAACGACGGGTGCATTTATCACCCATGATCATGAATGTTGCAGTGCCTTTACCAAAACACTCGCCAATATTTGGGCAGCTGGCTTCTTCACAAACCGTCACCAATTGATTTTCACGAAGGATCTTTTTGATCTCATTAAAGCGAGAATTACCAGAAGCAGCTTTCACCCTGATCCAATCAGGTTTTTTTAAAACTTCTTCAATCGGCACAATCTTGATTGGAATGCGCGATGTTTTATCAGCAGATTTTTGTTTTTGATTTGGATCGTAGGTCTTGGTCATGACCGCACCTCTAATTGTTGAGATAAATGGCTCACTATATTTTTTGCCACAATGTCGATATTGTCGCTCACCCCAAGGCTCTTCATATCAATTGTCTTTAAACCCTCATAACCACAGGGGTTGATTGCCAAAAAGGGCTTTAGATCCATATCCACATTGAGTGCCAGGCCATGATAACAACATTGCTTGGTCACCTTAAGCCCCAAGGCAGCAATTTTTGCTCCATGCAGTTCTGCAGGGATGGCTGGCTCACCAGCCAGGTAGATGCCTGGCGCCCCTGATTTTCTTTGACTCACAATGCCAAAATCTGCCAAAGTATCAATGATGGCCTGCTCAATGCGATGCACCAAGTCTCGAACAAATAGACGTCTGCGGCGCAAATCCAATAACAAATAAATGACCAATTGCCCAGGGCCGTGATAAGTGATCTGACCACCTCGATCAATTGGAATCAACGGTATTTGTGCATTAGGCTGAAGTAAGTGAGCCGCATCCCCAGCTTGGCCCAATGTGTAAGTCGGCGGATGCTGCAACACCCAAATCTCATCAGATGTTTCAGTTGAGCGTTGCGCCGTGAAGTTTTTCATCGCCTCAAATGTTGGCAAATACTCCTGCAAACCTAATTGGCGAATGATGATCGTCATTATTTATAAAACAACACTCACCATTGGGTGGGTTGATAGGGTTCTGTAAAGCTCATCTAATTGCTCGCGGCTTATGACATGCACCGTCACTGTTAAACCCAAATAATTACCATTTTTTGATGGCCTACATTCAGTGGTAGTGATGTCGTAATTTTTATCGAACTGTAAAACAATATTCTGAACAGCTTCTTGATAACCAGGCACAGACTTACCCATGACTTTGATCGGAAAGTCACACGGGTATTTGATCAACGATTCTTCTGCTGGAATATCCATGCTCAATCAACGCCTCGAGGATCAGGTTGCCCATGAAAAGCACTCACAATCAAATCACGGATGCAATGTAACTTGCGGTGGAAAAAATGATCGGCGCCCGGTATCACTTGCACTGTTAACTCTTGAGGTCTGGCCCAATCTAAAACACTGGTCAAGGGAATCACATCGTCCACTTCTCCATGGATCACAATCGTGTTCTTAGGCACTGGAGCAACATCCCATTTACCTGTTGCAGAACCCACCATGATGAGTCGCTCAGGCGGCATCTGCATTTCTTCTAAATGCTTCACAACATAACTGCTGACATAACTACCAAAAGAAAAACCTGCGATCACCAAAGGTAATTCACCCACCAATAATGGCCAACCTTGCCCCTCTAATTCAGAAATCTCTTGCCAACCAAAAGAATCTTTCATCCAGGCAATGACAGCCAATATATCTTGCGTTTCACCTTTGCCATCGTCGTGCACGCCTTCAGATGCACCAACACCTCTGAAGTTTGGTCTGACAGTCACATAATTTAATTGCGCAAGTGTGCGCGCCAAAGTTTGTGCCACTTTATTGTCCATCGTGCCGCCCAACAGCGGATGAGGGTGCGCCACCAAGGCAATGCCTCTTGGACGAAAGTTTGCTGGGTCATGCTTTAAACCCTCAGGCAAATCTAAAGATGCCTCAATGATTCCAGCAGGCCCCTTCAAATGAATTTTGATGGTTCGATTCACTTAATCAATCCTTAATCGATCAACCACTTGGCCTTTAACAAAATGTGTATCAATGATTTCATCAATGTCACTTTGATCAATGGCGGTGTACCAAATCCCTTCTGGATAAACAACCATCACCGGGCCATGAGCACAGCGGTCCAAACATCCCGCTTTATTAACTCTCACCTTGCCTTCGCCTGACAAGCCCAAGTCCTTACACCGAAGCTTGGCATGCTCAAATAGGCCTTGAGCGTTGTGCTGGGCACAACAGTCTTTACCGTTTTCACGCTGGTTCAAACAAAAGAATAAGTGGTATTTAAAGTGGCTCATTTTGAAAATTATATAGACGACTTGAGTTTCAAGCCTTTTATTAAAGAGAGGCATGCTGCTACTGGCCAAATCCAAGCCAGCCATGACATCAAATGGTTAAAGTGCAATAACCGACCTTGGCGCCACTCTTGAATGGTCACTAAATAGTATGGGTTTTGCGGAAAGAAATTCACCAAGAACAACATACCAAGCAAAGCGCAAATACCAATCAAATACAAATAAACCCTGTTCAATTGCAAAGCCCCAAACAATAGAATTGTTGAAAATATCATTCCCCATAATGCAGGCGGAGTTAACCACGCAAAGCTTTTATCAGCCCCAAACTGCATTCCTGAAAACAAAGCTTTCAAAATAATCGTGGTGATCAGTAAACAAAATAACAGTACTAATTTGGGCGCATCCTTGCGCATGGTCAATGCAATGCTGATACCAGCGAAAATCCAGGCCAGCATCGTTGTGGCGATTTCAATCGTGGCAAAGTTAAAAGTACTTGTCCAAAGAATCGAATTGGGCCACTTGGTCGCAAGTCCACCCATGGCCAGCCATGCTGTTTGGGGATAAATTTGCGCCCATGGAAATGCCATTAGCAACAAAATACCGCTAGATCGCACCCCAAACCATTCAACCCTCTTTCTTTGAAAAATACTTCCAGAAAGCCAAGCGGGGTCCAATGTGATGGCAATGAGTGCGCCTATTGCTACCCCAGATATGTTTGCCCACCAATCAACATTGCTGGGTATCCGAGTCACTAGCCAAGTCTGTAAAGATTCCAAACCTGCAGAAAGAAAAGCGCCAATGATGATTGACAACAACAAGGCACGATAAGATTTCAGGCGAGGATAAACAGCAAAAACAATTAAAAAACCCAAGGGCAAATAACCCAAAATATTGGTAAAAACATCAAATGAAGTGATGTACTGAGGGATTGGCGCAAAAATCCAATCCAAGTAAGTGGCGCCCACGCTGACATTGAAATTGAACGGATAAATACTGGCGTAAATGATCAACAAAATATAAGAAAAGCATGCCATCCTTGCGGTTGGCATCGGCAAATCTGGCCAGTTAAGGCGTTGAGGTCTTTGAAAATTTCCTGTCATAGCCACATAGTACCTACAATATTGAAATGGCAATCAATTGGATCCTAGAAACTGTTGATCAAAGTCCTTCAACCAACGAAGACTTGATGGCTCGGTGGCGAGCTGGTCAGCTATGGGAACCCATTGCCAGAAAAGCCATCACACAAACCTCTGGCAAGGGACGCCTTGGCAGATCTTGGGTCAGCCATGCCCAGCAAGCACTGACATTTTCAGTTGCTTACCCATTCAAAAAAAACATTTCTGAACTATCAGGATTAAGCCTTGCCTGCGGACTTGCCGTGGTCAAAGGAATCAGTCAAGCCAGCGGAATTTCTCAGGAAGATTTAAAAAAATCAGGTTTGGGTCTCAAATGGCCGAACGATATCTTCTTCAATGAAAAAAAATTAGCTGGCATGCTCTTAGAAGGCGGTCAATTAGATTCAAATCAATCAACTTGGTTGGTGATTGGCATTGGGATTAATTTGACGACGGATGAGGCCTTAGAAAATACCATTCAACGCCCCATTGCCAGCTTAGATCAGATCAGCCAAACTAAAAAGATAGATGCTGATGTTTTATGGCTTGCTATCCTCAAAGAACTCGCGAAGACCATTGAAGTCTTTGAACAACATTCTTTCGCTAAGTTTCAAGAAGAATGGAACTCATGGGATATTTATAGAAATCAATCCTGTGCCATTATTCAGAATGAGCAAATACAGTTTGAGGGTTTTGAGCGAGGGGCGGATGATCAAGGTCATTTACTGATCGAATCTAACAATAAGATACAAAAAATTATCAGTGGTGACGTTTCTTTAAAGGCAAAAGCATGAGCATCTTGTTGATTGACATCGGCAACAGCAGACTCAAATGGGCGATGGCCTCCAGTAATGGTGACTTAGACTCTGATTTTATTGATCAAGGCTCGAGCATGAATGATTCACCCACTCAACTTACTGAATTTGATCCACTATCAAAAAATCAATCTATTGAGAAAATCATCTGCTCAAGTGTCATCGGCGAAACTCAAACACTTGCTCTTAAAAAACATTTAAAAACAATCATGCCTCAAGCATCGTGGTTTAAAATGAATGGCTTATCAGCCATAGAGCACCTGGGTAGTCAATATGATCAACCAGAGCAGTTGGGTGCTGACAGGAGAGCCATGGCGCTTGGGGCTCATCAGATGTTTCCAAATAAAAATCTATTGGTGATCAGTGCTGGAACTGCGACGACCATTGATCTCATCACACCCTCTCACCACATGGGTGGGTGGATTATTCCTGGCATGGCATTGATGACCAATGCTCTGAATTTAAACACCGCTCAACTACCCAAGGTTTCAACCGACAAAGAAGATTCATCATTGAAGATTGGCACGAACACCCACGATGGTATCTATCAAGGGATTCTGGCCAGCCACATTGGTGCCATCACGATGGCTCAAGAATATGCAAAGAATCAAAAAATCAAACTGGATCTGATGATTGTTACTGGTGGAAATGCCAAAACTTTGGTCGCACTTCTTAAAGAATGTTCTTCATCAGTGCCGGTTCATCATGAAGAGCAAATGGTTCTTAAAGGACTTTTAGCTTGGAACAAGATGGGATTAACTTCATGAGTAAAAAACTAAAAGCCGCTTTGATCATTGCCATCAGCGTTGTCATTTTGCTGGCGCTACAAATTAATGCCAACTCTTTTAGAGCTCAAAGCCATATTAATTCTTGGGTTGAAACTGCGTCTCAAGGATCAACAACATCGACTCAAGAAAACGATCAAATCAAAATTTTCAGTCCAGCTCAATCGGTGCAATCTAACTCATCAAGCCCTGATCTTGTTGACAAGAGCCGTCGTTGATCGATCGTGAATGAATGGAATCGCGTAAGCTTTTCCACCCCAAGTTTTGACCAAGGCTGTTTCGGCCAAATCATCAATTTGATAATCGCCACCTTTGACATAAATATCTGGCTTTACTTTAGCAATCAACTCAACCGGTGTTTTTTCTGCAAACATCACAACCAAGTCAACAGACTCCAAAGCGGCCAATAAGGCCATGCGATCATCTTGCGTATTGAGTGGTCTTGCGTCCCCTTTGCCCAGCATGCGTACTGAACTGTCTGCATTAACGCCCAGCACCAAACTAGCGCCAAGGCTTTTAGCCTGAGCAAGGTAACTCACATGACCTCTGTGCAAAATATCAAACACACCATTTGTAAAAACGATGGGTTTTGGCAAACGAGCCAAAGCTTCCTGCAGATTCTCTACAGAACAAATCTTCTTCTCAAATGCTGGCAGCGGTAATTTATCAAGATTTAGCGTTGTCATAGGCAACATCTTACAACCGACTAGATATTTTCTAAATTATTTAACAATGTTTGAGCGTGCTGAGTGATCAGGAGCTGCTCTTCTGCATCAATTTTCTGTAGATTGGCCGTCATCAAACGAGTTCTCGGATTTTTTTCAAACTCAGCCCGATGATTGATTAAAAAATTCCAATACAAGGTCGTCATTGGGCAAGCATCGGGCCCATATCTTTTGCTTGATTGGTATGAGCAAGACTCACAATAATTACTCATTCTTTTGATGTATGCGCCACTGGCAACATAGGGCTTGCTCGTAAATCTTCCACCATTGGCAAATAAAGCCATACCAGCCGTATTTGGCAACTCAACCCACTCAAGCGCATCCACATAAATGGCCAGATACCACTCACAAACTTGCTGAGGCAATAACTCCGCCAACAGAGCAACATTACCCGTGACCATCAATCTTTGAATGTGATGAGCGTAACCATATTTCAGAGTTTGTTGAATAGCGTCTTTCATGCAGGCCATTTTGGTGTTAGCCGTCCAATACCAATCAGGCAACTTTCTTTGATGCTGATAAAAGTTATCCTCTGCCATTTTTGGCATATCCAAGTAATACATGCCTCGAATAAATTCACGCCAACCTAAAATTTGACGCACAAAGCCTTCAACCGCACTCAAAGATACTTGCTTCTTTTCATATGCCTGAATGGCGGAATCAACCACTTCTTTGGGATCAATGAGTTTTAAGTTGAGTGATGTGGACAATATGGAGTGCCAACCAAAAGGAGTGTTGGTCCACATGGCATCTTGATGAGCTCCGAATAAGGGCAAGCGATATTCAATAAAATGACTCAAAGCTAACAATGCTTGCTCCCTGGTCACAGCCCAGGCAAAGCTCTCTAGCTCTCCAGGATGCTTGGAGTATGTTGACTCAACATAAGTCATCACCTCTTTGCTGATGGCATCAGGAGTAAACCATTTAGGTTCAGTTATTTGTCCAGGGCCCTTTTTGGGATAGGGCTTTCTGTTTTGCTCATCAAAGTTCCATTGACCACCCTCAGGTTCCCCATCTTCTTGAATCAGGACCTTGTGTTTTTTACGCAAGTACCGATAAAAGTATTCAAGTCTGATTTCTTTTTTATCGCCCACCCATTCTTTGAACTCATCAAAGTCACAATAAAAATGATTGTCAGGTTCAATCGTCAAATAGATTTGAAGCTCACTGGCTAAATCTTGTAACTCTTTTCTTAATCGCCATTCACCAGGCTCAACACAAACCAAATGAGTGAAATGGTGTTTCTGAATATGCTCCTTGAGCACAGAGACTATTGATAGCTTGCTTTGCTTCACATACGTCAGTGCGTATTTTTTCTTTTTTAATACTTCTGCAAAGTGGCGCATCGCTGATAAGAAAAGAGCGATCTTTGCTTTATGTGTCCAAACATAATTGGCCTCAAATTCAGACTCAATCATGATCACTTCATCTTTTGCCGCATCGAAATGATTAAAGGCCGAACTATCGGCCTTTAATTGATCACCTAGAACTAAGACAAGTTTTTTCACATCAATTAGCTGAACGTTTTGTGCGCCAACCTTTGACGTTCGCAGAAATATCTTGAAGTGCGGCCATGACCTTTACACCTTCAGGTGTTCGCTTGCGCAGGGCTTGATTCTCGCCACCCACCCATAACTCCACTCCTGGTGCTAACTTTGACTTGAGCTCATTCAAACCATCAACCACTTGGTTTTGATTCATTTGTGAAGAAAACGATAAAGCAATCACATCTGCTTTTTGAGCTCTGGCTGCTTGAGCAATTTCAAGAATCGGGGTTTGCGTTCCTAAAGATACACATGAACACCCTTCCAAAGCCATCAACGCTTCGGCCATCAAAAGACCCAAGCTGTGAGGCTCCTGCGGAAATGTTGTTAATAGGATTCTTGGTCTGGATGATTCTTCATTTTGACCGATGTGTCCACGTGGCACTGAATTAATCGCTGTTCTCAACAAGTGTTTGATTTGTTCTGTGAACAAATGTTCTTCGTGGATCTCCAACTTACCATTGGCCCAGTACTCACCAATATTTCTGATGAGTGGTGCAACCACCTCAATCACAAAGCGATCCAAGCCAATCTTCATCAACGTTGTGGAAAGTGCCAATCTCAAAGCTTCAGTTTGATGAGATCTCAATAAATCTAAATACCGATCCATTTCTTCTTGAGAAATCATCGATAAAGAATGAGTAGTGACCTCTGCGGTTTGATTACTTTTAGCACTTAACTCTTTGAGGGCTTCGATAGGCAATGGAACGATTCGCCCAGGACGAAATCCCAGGTCTAATAATCTTTTTAAAACTCGCAGTTTTTCGATTTGATCGGCCGGATAAACACGATCGTCATTCTTATCCCTGAGTGGTATTGGAAAGTCATAACGTCTTTCCCACACTCGAAGTGTGTCTTTAGCGATGCCAGTGTCTCGCTCTACTGCAGCGATACTCAGCATGTCTGGCAAATTGTTAAACCTAACATTCATAAGGGAAAACTCAAGTTTGTCGCCAAGTTAATACGAGGTATCGACGAGTAAATTCTACACTGTCTAAGACATAATTTGCATTTATTTTAATTTATGCTTAATATTGCACCATATTGTCGATTTGACCTAGACAAAGTTAAATGTTGTCCAAGGTCAATGTGGCAAATACTCATAAAAATGGGTCGAGGAGACAAACCCAATGATGGTCGGAGCTGAGAACAGGTCCAAAACCCCACAACAGGCAGGTAAAAGCCTGGGGGCTGATTTTTACAGAATGGCCTTAACAGCCCTTCTGCTGATGGTTCTTATGTGGAGTTTTTGGCCAAAGGAAGCTGTTGCGATGAATTGTTCAAAAACGCTGTCCCATACCTTTTTAAGACTTCAGGATGAAGCCCCTCAGAATCTTTGCCAATATCAGGGCAAAGTGGTGCTCATCGTCAATACAGCCAGTTATTGCGGCTTTACAAGCCAATATGATGGTCTAGAGAAGCTTTATAGCCAGTACAAAGACAAAGGATTCGTCATTCTTGGCTTTCCATCCAATGACTTTGGCAAACAAGAGCCTGGATCCAACAAAGAAATCGCTGATTTTTGTCACAACACCTATGGGGTTAAATTTCCCATGTTTGCCAAATCATCCGTCACTGGCCCTGATGCAAACCCACTTTTTAAGCACTTGATTGAACAAACAGGCACCAAACCCCGTTGGAACTTCTATAAATATTTGGTGGATCGTCAAGGTAATGTCATTGAGGCATACAGCAGCATGACATCCCCCAGCAGCAAAAAGATTGTTGCTCAAATTGAAAAGTTACTTCAGGAGAAACCATAATGAATGCCCCGGAAAAGATTTTTCTTCCTGATGTTCAAGCAAGCCATGATGAACGCAACATTGTCATTCAGAAAGTGGGCATCAAATCTGTGCGTCATCCTGTTCAGATTAAAACCAAAGCAGGCTCACAGGCGAGCGTCGCCATGATTGACATGACTGTTAAGCTTCCATCAGATGTCAAAGGCACTCACATGTCTAGATTTTTAGAAGTTTTACAAAACCAACACGCGCCACTTGAGTTTGATTCTGTTAAGTCTTTGATGAGCACCATGCTTGAGCGCCTAGAAGCAACAGAAGGTCATATTGATATGAAGATGCCACTTTTCTTAAATAAAGTGGCGCCAGTGTCAGGCGTTGAGAGTTTGCTTGATTACGACTTACACATCAAAGCAGCTTTTGAGAAAGGTGCGCTGCGTTACACGCTTCAAGTGCAAGTTCCAGTGACCAGCTTGTGCCCTTGTTCGAAAAAAATATCAGAGTACGGCGCTCACAATCAGCGCTCACACATTGTGATTGCAGCCGAGATCACAGAAAACATGGACGCTGAAGACTTGATCAAAATAGCTGAGCAAGCAGCTTCTTGTGAACTATGGGGTCTACTGAAGCGCCCTGATGAAAAATACGTCACTGAAAAAGCTTATGACAATCCTAAATTTGTAGAGGATTTGGTTCGAGACATTGCTGTGGCACTTGATCACTCAGACAAAGTGGTTGCTTACGAAGTGTCATCAGAGAATTTTGAATCTATTCACAACCACTCTGCTTATGCATGGTTAGCCAAAGATAAACGTCACACCCATTAACCCTTTTAACCACAAGACATGAAGCCCGCTGAGCGCAGTTTCTCTCCCTCCCTTATTTATGCTCAGGGGTGTCTTGTGGTTTTCTTATTTAAAGCCAATGAAAGAGTCTCATGAAAATAGCCATCGTTGGCGCTGGCATATCAGGCCTTGGCTGTGCATATGCTCTTAGCAAATTAGATAACTGTGAAGTCACCATCTACGAAGGTGGCAATCACATTGGTGGACACAGCAATACAGTTGATCTGACCCTTGATACCCCATCAGGCAAAGTCAGTCACGGTGTCGATACCGGATTTTTGGTATTCAATCAAAGAACCTATCCAAGACTGATTCGCTTGTTCCATGAGATAGACGTAGAGATTGCTAAATCTGACATGTCTTTCTCTGTGTCCATCCCCAAACAAAATGGTGATGTACTTGAGTGGTCGGGCACCAGCATTGACTCATTATTTGCTCAAAGAAAAAATATCTTGAGCCCTTCATTTTTGCGCATGGTCAAAGACATCATTCGATTCAATCGAATCTGTACAAAATTGGCTGCGGATAAGCGATTGGATGAGATTGATTTAACTGTTGGTGAATTTATTAAAAAACATCGCTTCAGTCAGGAATTTCAAGATTGGTATTTTTTACCCATGGTTGGAGCCATTTGGTCCTGCCCGGTTTCTCAAATGTTGGCATTCCCAATTGCAACCATGATCAGATTTTGCTTCAACCATGGATTGATTCAGATTGCAGATAGGCCTCAATGGTTAACTGTCCAAGGTGGCTCAAGAGAATACGTCAAAAAATTATGTGCCCACATCGAACAGAATGGTGGCTCATTCATTCGAGAGCACGTCACCTCTGTTTCAAGAAATGCGAATCAAGTCAACATCAACACTGCTCATGGCACCATCAGTTATGACCATGTGGTGATGGCCTGTCACAGCGATCAAGCGCTTGATGTCTTAAAAGATCCAAGCGCTGAAGAAAATAACATTCTTGGTTCTGTTAAGTATCAAGATAATCGAGCCGTTTTACACACCGACAGTTCTTTATTGCCAAGTGAAAAAAAATGCTGGGCTGCCTGGAACTATGCCAGTACCCAAAGTGAAAATCTCCAAGATCAAGAAGTTTGCGTTAATTATTTAATCAATCAACTGCAACCCTTGCCTGAAAGCTGGGCCAATCAGCCAGTGATTGTCAGCTTGAACCCCGTGGTTGAGCCCAAAGCAGAAACAATTCATGCCGACATTCAGTATGCGCACCCCGTGTTTGATCAGGCAGCCATTCTTGCTCAACAAAACTTATCTTTAATACAAGGTCTGAGGAATACATGGTACTGTGGAGCATGGACCGGTTACGGATTCCACGAAGATGGCCTGCGCTCGGGTGAACTTGTGGCTGAAGCAATCCAGGAAATTTTAAGATCTCCGAGAAAAACACCAATATCAGCATGAGCATTGCAAAAATTTGTTTTGGCCAAGTTCGACATGCTCGACTAAAACCTGCCATTAATAAGTTTGCATACTCTGTCTTTACTTTGCGCATACCGATGCGCCAAAGAAAAACCAATCCCAAAGGGATATCTCAAATTGGCTTGGGCGATAACAAGCTTTCTTGGCTCACTTTCTACGACAAAGACCATGGTAGAGGTGAAAACGATTCCCTTACCTGGGCTCTTGATCTAGTCAAAAGCGAAGGCATCACAGACATTGATGGCGAAGTCTGGCTCCAAACATTTCCCAGGGTTTTAGGCTATGTATTTAATCCTGTGAGCTTTTGGTTTTTCGAAAATCACTCAGGCGATTTGAAAGCCATCTTGGCGGAAGTCAACAACACCTTTGGCGAGAGGCATTGCTACCTGTTGAGCAACCCAGACGGTCGCTCCATTCAATGGGGTCAAAGCTTTTTATCCAATAAGGTCTTTCATGTATCACCCTTTTGCGAAGTCAAAGGTGAATACCAATTCAGATTTTTCTCCAAGGCAGACTCTGGACAACACGTTGCTCGAATTGAATACCATGACCAGGGCCCCCTCCTGATCACCAGCGTTAGTGGGACTGAACAAGATATTGATTTAAAAAGTATCATTTGGTCTGCAATTAGATATCCAGCCATGAGCATTGGAGTGATTGTCAGAATTCATTGGCAAGCTTTACGTTTGTGGCTAAAAGGTGTCCAATTTCATAGCAAACCAACACCGCCTTCTACGGAAGTGAGTAAATGAGTTCAAACACCAATACCATCGATGGATTCTTGCCAAGCTTGCCTTGGCACGCAAGAGCCGTTCTTTCACTTTTAAAGAATATCCAAGTCGGTCAATTACAAGTTATCAGCCCTGAAGGCGAGCATCTCACCTTTAAGGGTGCGCATGCCGGTATTGAAGCAACGATTCAGATTCATGACTGGGAAGTTTGCAAATCTTGTTTGAAGTCTGGTGACATTGGCTTTGCAGAAAGTTACATCAAAGGTCTTTGCGACTCACCCGATCTTTTGGCTCTACTTAGATTGCTGTTGGCCAACAGACAAGAAATTGAAACCATCATCTATGGCAATTGGTGGGGTCGCTTGGGTTATCGCATCAAACATTGGTTCAATAAAAATACCAAAGCGGGCAGCAAAAAAAATATTCATGCGCACTACGACATCGGCAATGCTTTTTATGCCCTTTGGCTAGACCCCAGCATGACCTACTCAAGCGCTTGCTTTGATAACAAAGACACGCCTTTGGTAGAAGCTCAAATTGCTAAGTATCAAAAAATCATTCAATCGCTCACGGTTGCTCCTGGAGAAAAAATTCTTGAGGTTGGTTGTGGGTGGGGCGGCCTCATGGAGCAAGCCTGCTTGAATGGCATCAACATTGACTGCTTGACCATCTCTGAAGAGCAAGCCAAATATGCGCGTGAGCGTGGTGGCAGAATTCAATCAACAGATTCAGGTACTCATCAAGTTTTGTTACAAGACTACCGAGATCATCAAGAACAGTACGATGGCATTGCCTCAATTGAAATGTTTGAGGCCGTTGGTGAAAGTTACTGGCCAAGTTATTTTGAGATGCTTCAACGATGCTTAAAGCCTGGTAAAAAAGCCTGCATCCAAACCATCGTTATTGCTGATGACTTATTTGAAAAATACCGCAACAGCTCTGACTTTATTCAACAGTACGTGTTTCCTGGTGGTATGTTGCCTTCAGAAGAAAAATTCAAAGAAGCTGCAGCCAAGCAGGGTCTTGTGACTGAAAGCGTTTATCGATTTGGGCAAGATTATCAAAAGACCTTGGTCTTATGGCATGAAAAGTTCAATCAGCAGTTAGACGCCATCAAAGCCCAGGGGTTTGATCAAAAGTTCATTCGTCTATGGAATCTTTACTTGATGTACTGCGCTGCAGGTTTTGCTGAGAAGAGCACTGATGTCATTCAATTCACATTGAGAAAGCCCGACACAAATGGCGCTTAATCAGCGAGTCATTAGTTTTTATAACAAACGGATCTGGATCATTGGCGCATCCAGTGGGATTGGCGAAGCTTGCGCCCAGGCTTTCCTGAGTCATGGTGCCAAAGTAGCTCTCAGTGCACGTCGCATCGACAAACTCAAAGCCATTCAAGATAAATGGCCAACAGATCAAACCCTTTGCTTACCAGCCAATGCACAAAACAATGATGAATTAAGCACAGCCTACCAATCAATCAAGCAAACATGGGGTGGTATTGATTTGCTCTTGTATGTTTCTGGCATCTACGAACCCATGCGTGCCGATAATTTTGATTTGGCCAAAGCCACTGACATCATCAATACCAATATCATTGGTGCTATGAGCGCTTGCTCAATCACTTTGCCTGATTTCATCCAACAACAATCTGGTGGCATTGCCATTGTGAGCAGTGTTGCTGGCTACAGTGGCTTGCCGCAATCTCTTGCTTATGGACCAAGCAAAGCAGCGATGATCAATTTTTGCGAAACGCTTTATTACGACTTGAAACCAAAGAACGTGGCCGTTTACATGATCAACCCTGGTTTTGTGTCCACGGAAGCAACTGCTAAAAATGATTTTGAAATGCCGGCTTTGATCACAACAGAACAAGCTGCTACTGAAATTTTAGATGGCATACAAGCTGGGGAATTTGACATTCATTTCCCTAAGAGATTTTCATATTTTTTGAAATTTTTGCGACTACTGCCTTATCCAGTTTATTTTTTTCTTATCAAAAAATTCATTAAGATTTAAATGACAAGTCAGCATATTCAACGGGTGATTGATCAGTTTGAAAAGCTATCGCCCAATTCCATTGATGCATTGGTGGCGCTTTACTCAAAAGATGCCTTTTTCAAAGATCCTTTCAATGAAGTTAAAGGGCATGCAAACATCAGACATATTTTTACTCACATGTTCACGCAAGTGAACAACCCACACTTTGTGATTAAAAATACCCTAGAAAATGGATCTCATGCTTGCTTGATCTGGGAATTCATTTTTCAACTCAAGAAATCTCCCGAAATTAATCAAGTCATCAGAGGTTGTACCTGGATGACCTTCAATGAAGAAGCCCTCATCACAGAACATCGCGACTACTGGGATGCCGCTGAAGAGCTTTATGAAAAAATTCCAGTCCTGGGTGGACTGATGCGTTGGCTAAAAAAAAGGGCCCGTGAATAGGCCCGATTTAAAGATTTATATGAATATTTAAATTTAAAAATCTTTCAGTTTTACTTCTTTTCTTTTCTAGCTTTGCTCACTAAAAAATCCATCGTTTGAATCGCTCTGGCTTTAGAGCCACCGGCGATTGATGGTGAGGTCAAATATTTACCTTGAACTGCAACAGATGGCACACCATCAATTCTGTAAGTTTGAGCAATCTGATTGGCCGCTCTTGCTTTTGAAATCACAGTGAATGATTTAAAGGCCTTCAAAAAAGCTTGGCGATCAATGCCTTGGCTAACAACCCACTCTGTTATTTCAGCTTCTGCTAGAAGCTTTTTCTTATTAACGTGCATTGCCACCATGACCTTGGCGTGTAAATCATTTCTACCAAGGCTATCCAAGGCATAAAACAATTGGCTGTGCGGCAATAATTCATCTCTAAACGCAACCGGTATTTTCTTAACAACAACATCTTGACCTTGTTTAGCAATCCAAGCACTTAGCTCTGGCTCAAAGTCATGACAGTGCGGACAACCGTACCAAAAAAACTCTAGGACCTCAATCTTGCCTTTTGATTCTGTGGCCTGGGCCACTGGCATCACGCGGTAATCAAAACCTTCTTCAATTGGTCTACCTTGCGATAGCGCTAACTGAGAAAATCCCAGGCAAATAAGCCCTAAGAATAAATTTTTGAACAGGGTAAATAAATTGATGTTTTTCATATCAGCATTAATTTGATTTATTGATACGAATGATTGTAGAAGGAATACCAGCGCTTTGCAGTCTGGCCCTTGTTTGAGTCACTTCGCTTTGACCAACAAATGGCCCAACACGTACCCGCCAAAGAGCTGCGCCGTCCAATTCCCTTTCAGAAATGAGGGCTTCTAAGCCTTGCATCGCCAGCATGGCTTTTTGACGTTGCGCTTCATCTTGATTTCTGTATGCCCCCGTTTGCAACCAATATTCTGGTCCTTGAGTTGCAGCAGCAATCGAGGCAATAGGATCTTTAGACGTTGCTTCACCTGGCAATGGCACTTTGCTTTGCAATGGTTTATTCAAATTAGGCTTGTCTTCAACTTGAACTTCGCCCTCTTCAATGGCTTCCATAGGCTTAGCTTTGCTCACCGCTTCCGGCGCTCTTTGATTGAGTTTTGGCTCCGGAGCCCCTTTGGTCAACATGATGGCAACACCCACAGCAATTGCCAAGCCCAGCAATAAGCCGAGCACAAAACCCATCAATGTGCCACCTGATGCACCAGACTCTAAAGACACATGTTGATTGTTATTTTTCATCACATTAACTCCTCACATTTTTTCAGGTGCTGATACACCTAAAATACCTAATCCATTAGCAATCACTTGTTTGGTCGCTAAGAGTAAAGCCAAGCGCGCTGAGCGAATGTTTTCCTCATCGACCAACACTCTATCTGCATTGTAAAAAGTGTGGAAATCGCTGGCCAAGTCTCTTAAATAAAATGCCAAGGAATGAGGCGTCATGTCTTTTGCTGCCTCAGCCAACACATCAGAGTACTCAGATAAACGGGTTAAAAGCATATTAGATGCGTGACTATCTAATGCAAGAAGAGATGCTGACTTCAGACTATTCTCATCCCCCGCCCATTGCCTCAAAATTGAACAAATTCTAGCGTGTGCATATTGGACATAGAAAACAGGATTTTCATCATTTTGTTTTAATGCCAAATCAATATCGAAGACAAATTCAGTGTCAGCTTTACGAGATATCAAGAAGAATCGAACAGCGTCTCTGCCACGGCGAATCGCATCTTGACGCTCAGCATCATTCATGTCAGCTGTCACACCACCCGACCACTCGATGAGATCTCTAACTGTCACATAAGAGCCAGCGCGCTTAGATATCTTGACCTCTTCGCCACCTTTCATCACGGTGACCATTTTGTGCAACACGTACTGCGGATAATCTTTCGGAATATCCCAAGACCGCTTCTGTGCAACACCTTGGATACCAGAACGCACCCGGGCAATCGTGCCATGGTGATCACTGCCTTGGATATTGATCACATGAGTAAAGCCTCGTGACCATTTGCTGGCATGATAAGCAACATCTGGAACAAAATATGTGTAGCTACCATCTGACTTTTTCATGACACGATCTTTGTCATCGCCATCATCAGTGGTGCGTAACCAAAGAGCACCCTCGGCTTCAAAGCTCTTGCCAACTGACGCTAAATCAGCAACAACCGATGCCACACTGCCATCACTGTACAAAGATGATTCCAAGTAATAGCAATCAAATTGAACGCCAAATGAGTGCAGGTCAATGTCTTGCTCTTTACGCAAATAAGCCACAGCAAATTGACGAATAGATTCGATGTTGTTGATATCACCATCTGCATGCACAGGCTGACCGTCTGAAGCTGCCACTGTGGCTTTGGCTAAATAGTCTTTTGCAATATCCGCAATGTACTCACCGTTATAGGCAGATTCCGGCCAGTCCTTATCGCCAGGATTCAAACCTTTTGCCCTTGCTTGAACAGAAATGGCCAAATTTTGTATCTGCACACCAGCATCGTTGTAATAAAACTCTTTGTGAACCGACCAACCTTGGGTTTTCAAAATATTCGATAGAGCATCACCCAGCGCTGCCTGGCGGCCATGACCCACATGCAGTGGGCCGGTTGGGTTTGCAGAAACAAACTCAACCAATACTTTTTTACCCAGTTCAGCTTGCTGACCATAACAATTGCCATCAGCAAATACTTTTCCAATCACTTGCAAGCGAGCTTTTTGAGTCAAGCGTAAATTAATGAATCCTGGACCCGCAATTTCAGCACTCGCAATTAATTCTTGGGCTCCTGTTTGAGCCATTAACTTCTCAACAAATACTTGTGCCAATTCCCTTGGATTAGCTTTCCACGCCTTAGACAACTGCATAGCAATATTGGTGGCCAAATCGCCGTGCTCGACGACTTTTGGTCGCTCCACATGAGGCTCTGGCAATGGATCCAGAATGCTTCGCTCTTTAGCGATCTCAGCTAAAGCGGCTTGCATCAATGAAATAATTTGTTTTTTAATGGCTGGTAGCATAGAGGTTTAGTTTATCAGTTAACTTTTGGTGTTAATCTTTGCTAATGTTATATAAATTTCAATGTAAAAAAGCTGCAGATGTTTTGATGTTAGAAGACCTAACCTCAAAGATCTTTGCCATCATCGGTAGGCCTTTGGAGCCCAGGGGTATCTTTCTGCTTGAACAATTGCCAATTGCCATTGCAAAGTTAGAAGCTGCCATTGCAGAAGACCTGGAACGCAAAAAGAATTCCCCTGAAAACACCCCCTCAGAATCTTCTGAAGAATCTGGCCACAGCATCAACCATGATCGTTTAGGGCAAAGAGCATATCCATTCATCAACTTACTCAAAGAAGCTTTGCTTAAGAAAGAGATGGTGTCTTGGGGCGTTTAACAAAATCCTCGAGCTGATCTTCACCAATGCGACCCACATCAAAGTATTGAGCCTGTGGGTTTGCCAAATAGAAACCACTGACGCTAGACGATGGCGTCATGGCCATGGACTCAGTCAAAGCCATATCAACTTCATCAGCCTTTAAGCATTCAAACATGTCTTTTTTAACCAAGTGATCTGGACATGCTGGGTAACCAGGGGCTGGACGAATACCTTGGTACTTTTCCTGAATCAAATCTTCATTGCTGAGACCCTCATCAGTGACGTAGCCCCAAAGTTCAGTTCTCACCCTTTGATGCATCTTTTCAGCGAACGCTTCAGCGAATCTGTCTGCCAAAGCCTTGAGCATGATTGAGCTGTAATCATCATGCTTGTCTTCAAACTCTTTCAGCTTCTTTTCAATCGCATGTCCTGCTGTTACCGCAAACATGCCAACATAATCAGAAACTCCCGAATCTTTCGGTGCGACAAAATCAGCCAAACAACGATTTGGTTTCTTGACCCCATCCACAACAGGACGGTCACTTTGCTGACGATAATTCTTCCACGTCAACAAAACATCTTGGCGTGATTCATCAGCATAGATTTCAATATCATCGCCAACGCTGTTTGCTGGATAAAGACCAATCACAGCATGGGCTTGTAACCAACGGCCTTGGATGATTTTTTGCAACATTGCTTGAGCATCAGCAAACACCTTCTGCGCTGAATCTCCAACCACCTCATCTTTTAATATCTGCGGGTATTTTCCTGCCAAGTCCCAGGTCTGAAAGAATGGTGTCCAGTCAATGCATTGGGCAATGTCTGCTAAATCGTAATTCTTAAAAACACGGCGCCCGATAAATTTAGGCTTGGTAATTTTTTGCTTGCCCCAATCAATGATTTCTTTATTGGCTCTTGCTTCTTCAATGCTGATGATGGGAGTTTGTTTTTTATTGGCATGCTGAATCCGAATTCTTTCGTAGTCGGCTTGCAACTCATCAATGTA
Organism: Polynucleobacter cosmopolitanus; assembly: GCF_002224225.1. GTDB lineage: Bacteria > Pseudomonadota > Gammaproteobacteria > Burkholderiales > Burkholderiaceae > Polynucleobacter > Polynucleobacter cosmopolitanus. The sequence continues at coordinate 328,315 of NZ_NJGG01000001.1, forward strand.
TTTATCAGCACCTTCTTCTGATAACAAACTAGATGCCACTGAAACTGCTCGGGAAGCATCCGGCACATAAACAACTGGACCTTCATAGTGAGGCGCAATTTTTACTGCAGTGTGAACCCTTGATGTGGTGGCGCCACCAATCATCAATGGCATTTTTTTAGATCTGAAGTAATCATCACGCTGCATCTCTTCGGCAACGTAGGCCATTTCTTCCAATGACGGAGTGATCAAGCCTGACAATCCGATCAAGTCAGCTTTTTCTTCTTTGGCCTTTTTGAGAATTTCATTACAAGGCACCATCACGCCCATGTTCACAACATCAAAGTTGTTACATTGAAGCACCACGGTCACAATATTTTTACCAATATCGTGAACGTCGCCTTTCACGGTTGCCATGATGATCTTTCCGCGAGAACGCACATCTCCGCCGCTCTCAAGAATCTGTCGTTTTTCTTCTTCAATGTATGGGATCAAATGAGCCACCGCTTGCTTCATCACTCGAGCGCTTTTCACCACCTGAGGCAAGAACATCTTTCCAGCACCGAATAAATCACCCACCACATTCATGCCGTCCATCAAAGGCCCTTCGATGACCTCGATCGGTCGACCTCCGGCTGTTGATATTTCAAGACGCATTTCTTCAGTGTCTTCAACAATGTGCGATGTCACTCCATGCACCAGGGCATGGGTTAAACGCTCTCTGACTGAACCCTCACGCCAAGCCAAGGTCTCTTCTGCGCGCGCACCACCACCCTTGTATTCGTCGGCGATCTCTAGCAAACGCTCCGTGGGAGTCTTGCCATCTTTTTCAGTAAAGCGGTTTAAGACAACATCTTCAACACGTTCTTTTAACTTTGCATCTAAATCAGCATAAACACCCAACTGACCGGCATTCACAATGCCCATGTCTAAGCCGGCGCGAATCGCGTGATATAAAAATACTGTATGAATTGCTTCGCGGACAACATCGTTGCCCCTGAATGAGAAACTCACGTTAGAAACACCACCGCTGACTTTTGCACCAGGCAAGTTAGCTTTTATCCATGCCGTTGCCTGAATAAAGTCATTGGCATAGTTATCGTGCTCATCAATACCAGTGGCAATCGCAAAAATATTCGGATCGAAAATAATATCTTCTGGAGGAAAGTCGAGCTCATCCACCAAAATCTTGTAGCTTCTTTGGCAAATCTCAATTTTTCGCTGATAAGTATCAGCCTGACCTTTTTCATCAAAGGCCATGACCACAGTCGCTGCACCGTAGCGTCGAATCAATTTCGCTTGATGCCTGAATAAGTCTTCGCCCTCTTTCATAGAAATCGAGTTGACGATGGCCTTACCTTGAACACATTGCAATCCTGCCTCGATGACTGACCATTTTGATGAGTCAATCATGATGGGTACTCTAGAAATATCAGGCTCTGAAGCAATCAAATTTAAAAAGCGCACCATCGCAGCTTTTGAATCCAACATCGCCTCATCCATGTTGATATCAATGATCTGTGCACCGTTCTCAACTTGCTGTCTTGCAACTGATAAAGCTTCATCGTATTGCTCATTCAAAATCATTCTTGCAAATGCTTTTGAACCTGTGACGTTGGTTCTCTCACCAACGTTCACAAAGCCCACGTGCGGGCTGATATTGCATGGCTCTAAACCAGATAATTTCATTGGAGGGATCTGTTTTGTTGCTGACATCACACAGACTCCTTATAAGCATTCCAACGACGACTTGATCTCTTCGCTACGGCATCTGCAATTGCCTTGATATGCGCAGGCGTTGTTCCGCAGCAGCCGCCCACCAAATTCACCAAACCATCTTTAGAGAATTCATCCAATAATCTAGATGTCATTTCAGGCGTTTCATCAAAGCCTGTATCGCTCATAGGATTAGGCAGGCCTGCGTTGGGATAACAAGAAACAGCAACATCACATACCTTGGCTAATTCGGCAATGTATGGGCGCATCAGCGTTGCGCCCAATGCGCAATTAAGTCCAAACGTCAAAGGCTTGGCGTGGCGCAAGCTATTCCAAAACGCCTCGACTGTTTGACCTGACAAAATTCGCCCTGATGCATCTGTCACTGTTCCAGAAATCATGATTGGCAAGCGAACTTGCTTTTCTTCAAAGAACTCATCAATTGCAAACAAAGCGGCTTTAGCATTGAGCGTATCGAAAATTGTTTCAACCAAAAACACATCTGCGCCACCTTCATACAAAGCTTCAACCTGCTCTTTATATGCTTGACGCAATTGCTCAAACGTCACGTTTCTAACAGCCGGGTCATTCACATCCGGAGAAATGCTGGCAGTCTTTGGAGTTGGTCCTACAGCACCAGCAACAAATCTTGGTTTGTCTGGTGTTGAAAATTCATCACAAGCTTGCTTGGCTAATTTAGCCGCAGCCAAATTCATCTCTCTGGCCAATTCAGGCATTTTGTAATCATCTTGAGCAATCGTGGTTGCACCAAATGTATTTGTTTCAATCAAATCTGCACCAGCCGCCAAATACTGACGATGAATATCTAAAATGATTTCTGGGTGCGTGATATTTAGCAACTCATTATTGCCTTTTAAATCAATGGCATGATTTTCAAAACGAGTTGACTCTGGCAAACCGCGGTATTGCTGTTCATTTAATTTGCGTTGCTGAATCATGGTGCCCATGGCACCATCCAAGACCAAAATACGGTCTTTTAATAATTGAGGCAAGTTTGCGCCGCGGGTATAAAGCATAAGTAAAACTCTTATTTGGTCACAAATGATTGCGACAAATTGATTAAACCTATATTTTATCGGTATTACGTATATTTATCTGATTACATTAACTTTTTTATTTGGAGGTCAAAATGTTCGGTGCCATGCCAGATTTCAATCAAAGCCTAGAAATGTTTAAAACCATGTGGGGCAATTCGCCAACCCCAGGCAATATGTCAGGCTTTGGCGCTGGAATTGGGGGCGGTGCCGGCATGCCAACCTTGGATATAGAAGAGCTAGACAAGCGCATTCAGGACCTCAAAAGCGTTGAAAACTGGTTGCAACTGAATATGAACGTCTTGCGCAGCACCATCCAAGGGCTGGAAGTTCAAAGAGCCACTTTGGAGGCGTTAAAGAGCTTCAGTGCTGCAATGACCCCAGAAGCATTGGCCGAAGCCACCAAAGCAGCCCAAAAGGCTGCCAGCCAAGCCACTCAAGCGGCCTCTGATATGGCCACCGAAATGGCTTCAGGCAACTTTACCGGCAAGAAAACCGCAAAACCCCGTCAGAGCAAACCTCGCGCAACAAGTACCCGCCGCGCCAAAGGTGATTAAGGTGGGCGATGGCCTCGCCCATCGCAAAGGTCAACTGGTGCAAATCTAAATCCCGCTTGAATAAAACCGGGACCAAATCTCTGGCACTTTGTGGGCTGCTCTTACAGGCTGCCAAAGTGTCCGCCAAGCGATCACGATGATGGGCATGCAGTTGCTCAATTCGCACATGAAGCCCTTTAAAGGGCTTTCCATGGGACGGCAGAATCATGACATCCTCTGGTAATTCTTTTAAAGAAGTCAGAGAATCCAAATAAAGACCCAATGGATCTGCATCAGGCTCTGTATCAAAGACGCTGACATTGGTTGAAATGCGTGGCAACACCATGTCACCGGAAATCAAGGTTTGAGTCTCATGGCACCACAAACAGGCATGCTCTGGCGCATGACCATAACCCACCAATACCTGCCAATCCTGTCCACCAATTTGAATCAGCTCTTGATCCATGATTCTTCTAAATCTTGGCGGCACTGAAGAAACCATGTTGCTGAAATAATTAGCTCTGGCTCTGATTTTTATCAAGTCTTCTTCATTGGCTAGACCATGACGTGCAAAATGATCTGCAGCACCACCCCCGCCAGCCACTGATCCAACTTCAGAACCTCTTGGATCAGATAGCCATTTTGCTAAAACATAATCCGTCATCGTCATCCACAAAGGTGCTGACCATCTTTCAGATAACCAAGAGGCCAGGCCAATGTGATCTGGATGCATGTGAGTCACAATGATTCTGACGATGGGTAAATTCTCTAGCTCTGCATTAAAAATATTCAACCAAGCATTTTTGCTTGCTTCATTAGATACTCCGCAATCCACCAAAGTCCAACCATCCCGGCCCTCAAATGAATCTCTGATTAACCATAAATTAATGTGATCTAAAGCAAAAGGCAGGGGCATGCGCACCCACTTCAAGCCCGCATGAATCACTTGGGTTGTACCGGTCTTAGGAATCTGATCATCAAACGAATAAATAATTTTTTGCATATTAATTTATAGGGTTTTTAAAGCACTCTCATCAACTACCTGTAATATTCATCTATCAGCATCCGTGCCACATCGCTAAACTGCATTTGTGACACATCATGATGCCCAATTAATAACGAAAATACGCTCATGATCACATCAAACAATCCTTATATCCTTAGCAAGCTTCTTGAAAACAATAAAGAATGGGTTGACTCCGTCACTAAAAGCGATCCTGATTACTTTAGCAGACTTGTGCACCAACAGGCCCCTGAATATTTGTGGATTGGCTGCTCAGATTCTCGTGTTCCCGCCAATCAAATCACGGGGCTGGCTCCTGGTGAAGTGTTCGTCCATCGCAACATTGCTAACGTAGTCGTTCACACTGATCTCAACGCCTTATCAGTCATTCAATTTGCTGTTGATCAAATCAAGGTAAAACACATCATTGTGGTGGGCCATTATGGTTGTTCAGGTGTAAAAGCTGCGCAAACAAAAACCAGAATTGGTTTAGCTGATAACTGGATCAGGCACATTCAAGACGTTCAAGATAAGCACGGTAAGTATTTAGGGCAAGTTTTGAGAGAGTCAGATCAATTTGATAAGTTATGTGAATTAAATGTGATTGAGCAAGTGATGAACGTTTGCCAAACCTCGAGCGTTCAAGATGCATGGGCCAGAAATCAAGAAGTCACTGTGCACGGTTGGATCTATGATTTAAAAGATGGGCAAGTACGAGATCTTGGCATCAGCATCAAAAATTGTAATGAGTTGAATGCCCGCTACCAAACCATCCTAGAAAAAAATTATCCCAAAAGTGAATAATCCACAACCCGTTAAGCGTCCTGAGTCGCCTTGTATCAACTTGTGCACCATGGATGATGAAGATCGTTACTGCCTGGGCTGCCATCGAACACTGGATGAAATTGCCTTATGGTCAAGCCTTGATCAAGAAGAAAAAGAATTAGTTTGGCAACTTCTTGAAGAACGCTCAAACTTAAAAACTAAATAAATACCAATCTATAAATAATGATGTGGAAACAATTTGGCCCCACCTACCAGAAGGTAGATGGGGCCAAACTTTTATTGCGCTTATTTAATTAATTTATTAATTAATCAGCGTAAACGCCAGCCTTCTTGATGATTGGTGTCCACAAATCAATTTGAGCTTTCAAATGAGCTTTGTGACCTGCAGGGCTTGCATTCTTTGCATTAGGAATATTAGCGCCTAACTCAGCCATTTTTGCTTTATAGCCAGCATCGTTGATACCTGCTTGAAGGGCTGCAGAAATCTTATCAGTTGCATCCTTAGGAGTGCCCTTTGGCGCATAAACACCGTGCCAAACGTTCACTTCAAAGTTCTTCAAACCTTGCTCATGCATTGTTGGAATATCTTTGAATGCAGCAATACGTTGCATGGTTGTTGCACCGTAAGGTTTTACTGAACCAGCCTTCAATTGGCCTGCCAAGTTTGTAGTTTGATCACACATCAATTGAACTTGACCACCCATCAAATCTGTCAAAGCAGGAGCGGTTCCTTTGTATGGCACAGTAGTCATGTCTTGCTGAATAGCGCTCATGAACAACAATCCGCATAGATGTGAAGCAGAACCAATACCAGCGTTGGCATAGTTAACTTTAGTTCCGTTTGCTTTGATGTAAGCAAGCAATTCAGTTAAGTTTTTTGCTGGCAAATCTTTGTTAGCAACCATGACCATTGGCACATCTGCAACCATTCCAAGATGCTCAAAATCTGTCATTGGATCGTAGCCCAAGTTTTTATACAAACCTGGGGCTGTTGACATACCAATGTGATGAATCAACACTGTGTAACCATCCTTAGGGGCATTCATTACTTTTTTAGCAGCAATCGTACCGCCAGCACCTGGAGAGTTATCAACGATCACTTGTTGCTTCAAAGTTTTGCCCATCGCTAGAGCAATTTCACGAGCAACTTTATCAGTTGGACCACCAGCAGCAAATGGAACAACCATGGTTACTGGCTTATCAGCTGGGAATGCTGCCTGGGCGCCAGCAGAAAGGCTGCCAGCGATAATACCTACTGCCAACATGGCATGACGAATACTTTTCTTCATAATTATCTCCTGTATGGTTGTTGCCGTAAAAGAAGCAAATCAACACTACGATTGTAAGGAATTATTAAGAAAAATCACTAAAAGTAATTCTTAAAGTGACTGGTGTTTACCCTAGGGCGATCGAATGAAAGCCTCTAAATTGAAGGCTCAAACAAGCTTAAAACCCATCTTTAATATAAGGGATTTAGCCTCAGAAGGTAATACAGATTTGATGATCCGAGGTAATCGTGACTTTTTCTTTAATGGCACGTTTAGCAATTTTTAATACCTGCTTATCTTTACTGATCAATGCCGATGGTCTAAGACTGTAGGCTAAATTAATAAAGACTTGATCATCCCGATCTTTGCATTTCCATGGAGCCTGGCAGAGCTCATTATCAGAAATGATTCTTGCCCAACTTTTCCATTGCTCGCCGATGAGATGTTGCTGATCTTTGTCCAAAGAAAATTGCTCTCGCCCGATGACGTCTAAGAATTCTGCAAAGGTTTTATCAGTGGCGACTGCATCAAGCAGTTTGGCATCAAGCGCTGCTCGCAAAGGATGAGCTCGTTCATCATCAAATACCAAAATATCTAAAAGAATGTTGGTATCTAAAATAATGATTGGCTTCACCTCACCATCACCATAAAGTTTTTTCCGCCAGCCTTATCTTATTGAGCAATTGAAAAAGAGGGGATCTTGATTTGATCTTTATGTGATTCAAAGTAAATCTCCCATGGGGAATCAGAAGGTTTATTGACGACCAAATTGAGGCCTTGCTGAACAAAGTCAGAAACATCAGCGCCCAAATCATAGCGATCAGTGAATGCAGAAATATTGGCTGCTAAGTTATTCATACTTTCTGTAGCAATCAAATATTCATCACTTGCTTGATCTTTTATTTTGGGCTCAATTTTTTGATAAACACTCATACCAAACCAGTAATGCAAAGCAATGAGCCAAGCATAAATATTATAAAAATCGGCCGTTCTATCCGAAAGTTGTTTTTTTTGAAAATACAAACCGAGGAAGGAGTCATTAAAAGTTCTTAGGCAGGCGAGGTGTTGCATCCACTCTGCTTCAATTTGATCCCACTCAGTATCATCGAGTAACTCAACAATGTGTCCCACAGTATATAAAGTAAATTTAAATTGTTCCTTATGAACCGCTAACTTGTCTCGATCAAGTCTTTGAGCAGCGGTCATCCATAAAGACGTTAAATGCCAAATCGTGATTTCGTGAGGTGTTAGATTTGGAATCTTATTTGCAATTGCTAAATACTCTGGCTTAAGAATGCTCAATATTTCTTTGACCATTTCTTCATGTTCGTTTGAACCATATATTGACATTGATTGCTTTCGTAATTTTCTTTAATTAGTTGATGATAACAATCATATGGTTTTTAGGCGTCAACCTTTGATTGGGTAGCCTCTTGGATGACGGCTTTGGCACCAAGAACAAGTTATTTTGCAGAATCACAGGCATCCTGCCATAGGCAGTATTGACGAAATTACTCGACCGTCACCGATTTTGCAAGATTGCGAGGCTTATCAACATCAGTGCCTCTTGCGCATGCAGTGTGATACGCCAGTAACTGCAGCGGAATGACGTGCAAGATTGGTGACAAATCACCATAATGCTCAGGCATTCGAATCACATGGATACCCTCTTCAGCAGATATTTGTGTATCACTATCAGCAAATACAAATAGCTTGCCGCCGCGCGCCTTCACCTCTTGCATATTCGACTTCAGCTTCTCGAGCAATGCATCATTAGGCGCCACCGTGACCACCGGCATTTGCTCTGTGACCAAAGCCAATGGTCCATGCTTCAATTCTCCAGCGGGATAAGCTTCAGCATGAATATAAGAAATCTCTTTTAATTTAAGCGCGCCCTCAAGTGCGATCGGATAGTGAAGTCCGCGACCTAAAAAGAGCGCATTTTCACATTGAGCAAACGCCTCACTCCACGCAATGATTTGAGGCTCAAGGGCTAGCACGGCATGAATCGCAGCGGGTAAATGACGCAGACGATTGAAGGCGATGCGCTCTTGCTCACTGGTCAAGCAGTTCTTATTCTTCGCCAAAGTCAATGCCAACAAATACAGCCCCACCAATTGAGTCGTGAAAGCTTTGGTCGACGCCACGCCAATCTCTGTGCCAGCATGGGTTAAAAATTGATATTTTGTTTCTCGAACCATGGCACTGGTTGCCACATTGCAAACCGCAAGAGTTTCTTGATGACCCAAAGCTTGAGCATGTCTTAACGCTGCAAGCGTATCAGCTGTTTCTCCTGATTGAGAAACCACCACGACCAAAGAGCGAGGATTCGGCACTGTTTTTCGGTACCTGTATTCACTCGCAATTTCAACCTGAGTGGAAATGCCGGCAATATCTTCAATCCAATACTTAGCAGTACTTGCTGCGTAATAACTGGTGCCGCAAGCCAAAATCAAAACGCTGTCAATGTTTTTCCAATCAGCTTGCTTGGCGCCAAATAAACTTAGATCAGCAAACTCAGCATGACCCAAAGTATCAGCAACGGCTCTTGGCTGCTCAAAAATTTCTTTTTGCATGTAGTGTTGATAAGGGCCTAAATCAACCTCAACATTTTGAGTGGGCACAGGCTTTTTGATTCTCTCTTGAACTTTGCCAGACACATCTGTGATGATGACTTGATCTGTTGTTAAAACAGCAATATCACCTTCTTCCAAATACGCCATCATGCTCGCATGATCAGATACGGCCAAGGCGTCTGAAGCCAAGAAATTTTCTTGCTCGCCATAGGCCACGACCAATGGTGAGCCAGCCCTTGCGCCCACCAATAAACCTGGGGCATCTTTGGCAATCACAGCAATGGCATAAGCACCGTGGAGCTTTGGCACAACTGCGCGCACAGCTTTTGCCAAATCTCGCACAGGCATGTTGATATAGGTTTGATGAATTAAATGAGCAATCACTTCAGTGTCTGTTTGAGACACAAACACATAGCCCGCTGCTTTTAATTCTTCACGCAAGCTTTCATAATTTTCAATGATGCCGTTATGCACCAAGCCAATCAAATCATCAGAAAAGTGAGGGTGAGCATTAACAGTGTCCGGTTTGCCGTGTGTGGCCCAGCGTGTGTGAGCAATACCAACATTGCCTGACATTGTTTGACCTTGATCAGCTAAATCCGTAACCCTTGCAGTGGTGCGCGCACGAACCAACTCTTGACCACTTAATAAAGCAAAGCCGCAGGAATCGTAGCCACGATATTCAAGTCGGCGCAGACCTTCAACTAAAACATTGACCACATTTTTTTTAGAAACTGCACCAACGATCCCGCACATGATTTTCCCTATTCACCAATACTTAACGAAAAGTATTTATTTTGATTTTTTGGTTGGCCTTTGCCAATTAATTGAAACTTGCTTCACCCTTGTTACAGTCAATTGATTGGCTGGTGCATCTTTTGTCAATGTTGTGCCAGCTCCCAAGGTCGCACCTTTGCCAACTGTTACTGGCGCTACTAGCTGAGTATCTGAGCCAATGAATGCTTCGTCTTCAATGATCGTGCGGTGCTTGTTCACACCGTCATAGTTACAAGTGATGGTGCCAGCACCAATATTGACTTTTTTACCGATGGTCGCATCGCCCACATAGGCCAAATGATTGGCTTTGCTCCCTGCACCCACATCACTGTTTTTGATTTCAACGAAATTGCCCACATGAACTTCTTCAGCAAGCACTGTGCCTGGGCGCAATCTGGCATAAGGTCCGATCACACTGCCAGCACCAACGGTTGCCTGGTCAATATGAGTGAAGGCTTGAATCTTGGCATTGGCGTCAATCACAGCGTCCTTGATCACGCAATGCGGACCAACAGATACGCCTGAACCAAGAACAACCTTTCCCTCAAAGACGCAACCGATATCAATTTTGACATCAGTACCACATTGAAGTTCTCCACGAATATCGATTCGAGATGGATCCAATAGTGTGACACCTGACTCCAATAAACGATTGGCTAACTCATGCTGCCAAACTCGCTCTAAGTCAGCAAGTTGAGTTCTACTGTTAACACCCACGGTTTCCCAATCATTGCTTGCCTGGGTTGTATAAACCGGAACGCCTTCAGCCACTGCCAAAGCAATCACATCGGTCAAGTAATACTCACCTTGCGCATTGTTTGGCTTAAGTTGCTTTAACCAACCCTTCAATTTTTCTGTGGGCAAGGCCATGAAGCCAGTATTAATTTCAGTGATTTGACGAATCTCTGCGCTGGCATCCTTTTCTTCAACAATCCCGGATACATCGCCATCATGATTGCGCAAGATTCGACCATAGCCCGTTGGATTAGCCATGCTTTGAGTCAACAAACCGAGACCGCCAGACTCCGCCAACTGTGCCAACTGTTGAAGGGTCTGCGTTTGTATCAAAGGCACATCGCCATAGAGTATCAATGTGACCGGATCATCAGATAATTGATCGCAAGCCTGCAAAACAGCATGGCCTGTGCCTTTTTGCTCGGATTGAAGCGCTGTTTTTGCTTGAAAAGCTGTTTTTGAAAGGAATTCTTGAACAAATTCGCCGCCATGGCCAAGAACCAAGATGGTCACATGATCACCCGCCAAGGCTTTTGCACTGGTGAGCACGTGCTCCAACATGGGCCGACCGGCGATTGGATGAAGGACCTTGGGCAGCGTTGACCGCATGCGCTTTCCCTGTCCAGCGGCTAATATGACAATATTCATTATTAATAATTATATGAGCTTATCCAAACCTCTCCAAACAATCAAAATAACGGCCATTTGCTGCCTTTTTTTGCTGATCACCGCCTGCAGTGCCGTGAGGTTTGTTTACAACCAGGGCGACACCCTCATTCGCTGGTGGATTGATGACCACATTGGCTTAACAGCAGAACAAGAATTTTTGACCCGCGAACTCTTAGAGCAACAATTTTGGTGGCATCGCACAGAACAACTCACGGATGTTTCTAAAACTCTTGAGCAGCTGCGCCGTCAACTCAATCGCCCACTTTCCACAGATGAAGTCAGCCAATTTTCTGATGACCTCAAAAAGTTCATTTACAAAATTGCCAAGAAAACCACTCCGGACGCTGCAAAACTTTTTGTGACGCTGCAAAGTAATCAAATCGAAACAATGCAAAAAAGAATGCAAAAGGGCAATGAGAAATTCGTCAAAGAATGGCTGCCACCAAGTTTAGAAAAACAAAACAAGGTTCGAGCAGATAAGGTGATTGATCGAGTTGAGTGGCTGTTTGGCAGCATCAATAAAGAACAAGAAGAAAAAATCAGGCAGCACATCAAAAATAATCCATTAGACATGAACATGGTTTATCAAGAACGCCTGCGCCGTCAAAATGATTTAATCAAGATTGTTAAATCAATCCAACAAAATAAATTAAATCAGCAACAAGCCGAAGATTTGCTGACAACTTACATAAAAAACTTTGAATACGGCACCACCAAAGAACAGCTGGAGTTTGGTAAAAGAAGAAGTGCCCTAGGCGTTCAGCTGAGTGCGTTCATCACTCAGACCATGAATGATGAACAAAGAAAATACGCCAGTGGTCGAGTTGAAACTTGGGCTCTGGATGTTCAAGAGCTGATCAAAGAGTCATCTGTATTGGCTGCCAAGCGTTCTGCTCTGACGAATCGCTAGAACCCACATCCTGACTTAAATCTTTAAAATCAAATTGGGTGGCATCCATTAAGTGTGAAGGCACCACATTTTGAATGGAACTGAATAAGCTTTCTACGCGACCTGGGTATTTCTTTTCCCATTCCTTGATCAAAGCCTTCATCGCATTTCTTTGTAAATTTTCTTGGCTACCGCACAAGTTACAAGGAATGATTGGAAAATCCATCTGCGCAGCATATCTCTCAAGATAACTCTCTGGTACATAAGCCAAAGGTCTGATCACAATGTGCTTGCCATCATCAGACTTTAATTTCGGTGGCATGCCTTTTAACTTGCCGCCATGAAACATATTCATCAGCAAAGTTTCAATGATGTCATCTCGGTGATGACCCAGCGCAATCTTGGTGGCGCCAAGCTCACCAGCAACCCTGTACAAGATGCCACGCCTTAAACGCGAGCAAAGACCACAGGTTGTTTTCCCCTCAGGAATCACACGCTTCACAATCCCATAGGTATCTTGATCTTCAATATGAAACTGCACACCCAATTTTTTAAAATAATTGGGCAGGGTTTCTTTTGGAAAGCCTGGCTGGTTTTGATCAAGATTCACAGCCACCAAATCAAAATCAATCGGAGCACGCTCTTTCAGCTTCATCAAAATATCGAGCATGGCATAGCTGTCCTTACCGCCCGACATGCAAACCATGACCTTGTCACCATCTTCAATCATGTTGTAATCAACGATGGCTTGACCAGCTAGACGACAAAGCTTCTTGTCTAGCTTATTTTCTTCGTAGGCTACTTTGCGTGGATCTTTCATTCTTTGATCAGGAAAATTTCAACACCAACTGCTTCACAATCAGGATAAACATCCGGCTTTGCAGTTGAAACTTTAACGGCTCTCACATTTGGATGAGCCAACATGATTTTTGCAACATCATCACACAAAGTCTCTTGAAGATGTATGTGCCCTTTAGAAACTCTTTCAATGATACTTTGACGCATGAAGTCGTAATCAACCACTTCATCCAGACTATCTTTCGATGGTGTGTTTTCTACCAAAGGTACAAATAAATCAACATTGATTAAAACGCGTTGCTCACCGCGCTTCTCAAAATCATGAACCCCAATATTGATATAAACCTCATAATTGCTCAGAAACAATCTTCGGCAATCCATCAGGCGAGGGTGAGATAACAATGCTTGCATATTTACTCCGTCAAAAACATCACGTCACGATTAGTCGAAAGTAAATGCTGCCCACCATCAACATACAAAGTTGTACCAGTGATGGCTTTTGCCTTGGCCAAATAAATCACCGCATCAGCAATGTCATCAGGAGTTGATGATTGCTCCAAAGGAGTCATGCCGTGGGCTTTGGCAAAGCCATCTTCAGATTGATCGCCTGACACCATCGTGATTCCCGGAGCCAATCCTACAACGCGTAAATTAGGCGCAAAAGATTGCGCCAATAAATTAGTTGCTGAGTTGAGCGCGGCCTTTGACAAGGTGTAAGACAAAAAGTCTGGGTTCAAGTTTTCTAATTTCTGATCAAGCAAATTGATCACCACTCCGCTTGGGCCACGAGTATCAGCAGTTCTTAACTTTGCATGCTGACGATACAGATCTCTTGACAAGATCAATGGCGCAGCCACATTGGTGAGCATGTGACGATCCAGTGAGGCATAACTGAAACTTGAAGCGACATCGTATTGAAACAAAGAAGCATTGTTCACCAAACAAGATGGCAACCCTAGGGCTTCGCAACATCGATTGATCAACTGACTCGCTTGCGCTTCATCTGATAAGTCTGCCTGCAAAGCAACACCTCGCTGCCCAGTTGCCAAGATATCTTTAACAGTCTGTTCAGCAGCGTCTTTGGAGTTGCCATAATGAATCGCAACATCCCAGCCATCCTTGGCTAGGCCAATCGCAATAGCGCGTCCAACGCGCTTGGCGGCTCCAGTTACTAAGGCAATTTTTGGGTTTTTCATATTTTTTGCAGCACCACTTATAAGAGTTGTAGACTCGCGAGGTATGGATATTAACCCCAGTATCGAAGAAGCGTCTCATAGTCAAACGCTGGCTCGTTTAATTCAGCAAGAAATTCAAGCTCAAAATGGGCGAATTTCTTTCGCTAAGTATATGGAAATGGCCCTGTATGCGCCAGGATTAGGCTATTACGCCGCAGGTAAACGCAAGCTTGGCAGCCAGGGGGATTTCACCACAGCCCCTGAAATCAGCCCTTTATTTGGGGCCACGATTGTGCAAACCTTGCTGCCCATCATTGAACATCTTCAAAAATTGAATCTACCGGTCCAAATCCTAGAATTTGGAGCCGGAACAGGCGCCCTGGCCGAGTCGATTTTGACAGAATTACAGCGCCAAGGCATTGCGGTTGATAGTTACAGCATTCTTGATTTATCAGCTGATTTGATTGAGCGCCAACAATCTAGGCTTGCTCAACCATTTCCCATGGCTACTTGGATCAATCAATTACCAAAAAACTTCTCAGGCATCATCCTTGCCAACGAAGTCTTGGATGCCATGCCCATTGAATTGATCACTTACCAAAATCAGCAGTGGGTGTTTAAAGATGTTACTTTGGACGAAGAATCATCTGAAGATGCATCTGAAGATACCATCAGCTTCAGACATTGCCTGGGCAAAGAAGTCCCCGAAACAATGCTTCCAGAATACTTGCAACAACAATCATTCGAAAATGGTTACACCACTGAAGTCAATGTAAATGCCAAAGCTTGGATCAACAGCATCTCCGAAATCTTGGGCATGGGAATCGTATTAACGATTGATTATGGATTTCCTGAGCATGAGTACTATCACTCTCAGCGCAACCAAGGAACGGTCATGGGTCACTATGCGCATCAAGCGGTTCAAGACCCCTTCTTTTATCCTGGGCTTTGCGATCTAACCTCGCACGTTGATTGGACTGGCATCGCAAAGACCGGCATCGGTTCAGGTCTATCACTCCTCGGATTCACAAGCCAAGCCGCCTACTTATTAGATGCAGGCATAGGATCCTTGCTGATGGAAAAGGTTGATCCATCGAATGCCACGGAATTCATGCCACATTCAAATGCCATTCAAAAATTATTATCAGAAGCAGAAATGGGCGAGCTATTCAAAGTGATGTGTTTTGGTAAAGGCCTCCCTTTTGAAGAAGGTGATTTACCCGGGTTCAGATCAAGGCCTCGATCTCTGTAATTTCCCGCAACCCTATTTAATTGCTTTTGATTGCCAAGAGTCTTCTGTCTTCAATCAATTGCTTGATCTTCGCTCCAGTGGATGAGCCTTGCTCACCGACCTCCTGAACAATCTGCGCAATGTCTACTTTTTTTGCGCAGTCATATGAATGCATCAACTGCTTCGTAGGGAGTCTTAATAAATCAGCCACCTTGATCAACTCCTCAAAGCGTTCAGGCTTTCTCCAAACATCCACGCGATTTAATAAATCTAATAAATTTCGAGGTTCAAGAGTGGCTGACTGTAAGCCCATCTGTAATTCACGAACCAGCACAGCATGATCGCGACACTCAACTGGGATGCCCCACAATGCCGCCCAAGCATTGATATCTTCAACATTCAAACTTGACAACAAAACTGCGCACCGCTGAGACAAATTCAATTGGTGGTTTGCTGCCAAATCAATATCACCCAATAAAGATGAATTGTTTGAATTCATCTTTGGGAAAAATAATTCAAAAACTCCCATCTCAACCAGCACTTCCAACATCCTAGATGGCTTCTCAGACATCAAGCCTCTGGATATTTCTTGCCACACTCTTTCTTTGACCAAAGCATTGAGTTCACCACTCGAATGAATTTCTTTGAGCAAAGTGAGCGTGGATGGCGCTATTGAAAAATCAGAAAAACGTGCTGCAAATCTTGCGATGCGCAAAAGGCGCACAGGGTCCTCGCTAAAGGCGGGACCAATGTGCCTAAATAATTTATTGTTGATATCTTTTTGACCACCATAGGGATCAATCACATCACCAACAGGTTGCCCATTCACATCAGCCTCTTTGGCCATTGCATTGATGGTCAAATCGCGTCGTGCCAAATCTTGCTCTAAGGTCACCCCTGGGTCTGCATGAAATACAAAGCCCTTATAGCCTGGCGAAACTTTTCGCTCAGTTCTGGCCAATGCATATTCAGCATGTGTGACGGGATGTAAAAATACTGGGAAGTCTTGCCCAACAGGGGTATATCCCTGGGCGAGCATTTGCTCGGTTGTTGCGCCCACAACAACGTAATCAAGATCCTTTACTGGCAATCCCAGTAACTGATCTCTGATGGCGCCCCCAACAACATAAATCTTCACTTGATTAAAACATTCAATGCTTGTGGGTTGATGCCAAATACTTTTTCTAAAGCATTTTCAGCGCCCGCTGGCAACACATTGTCTTCGCTCATCGAAGCCAAATTATCTCGTGACATCAAAGTAGGTCCTGGCATCATTTCTAATAAGCCAGCCTGCAAATAAGCCAATGGTTTTGGTAAAGGAATAATCATACTTTTTCTACCACCAACCATGCCAGCAAAATTCACCAATTCAGCCAAGGTGTAAACGCGAGGTCCTGCCAAATCAAATACTCGGCCAATCGTCTCTGACATTGAAATTGATTTCACAAACGCTTGCGCAACATCGGACACATAGACTGGCTGAAATTTAACGGCTGCACCGCCCAAAGGCAAAACTGGGGCGAACTTTTGCAAAGAGGCGAATAGATTGATGAACTTATCATTTTCACCAAACACCACAGAGGGTCTAAAAATTGTCCAATCCAAATCGCTGGCCTTGACCAAATTTTCTGCATCACCTTTGCTGCGCTGATACATCGATGCGCCTGAGCTACTAGCGCCCAAAGCACTCATGTGAATGTAGCGCTTTAAGTTTGCAGCACCCATTGCAGCAATGATTTTTTTAGTGAGCTCAACATGGTTTTTTAAAAAGCCTGGGCCGTAAGGTGATCCAGTTTTGTCATGCAAAATACCCACCAAGTTAATCACCACGCCACCAGGACCCAAACGTTGGCACATATCCGCCAACACAGCAGGGTCATGAATATTGGCTTCAATCACTTGAAGCTTGGGTAACACCCATAATTCTTTGGCGTATGCAGCTTTGCGTGTTGGCAATAAAACTGAGTGGCCAAGTGCGCTCAATCCACTGGCTATTTTCTGACCAATGAACCCGCTACCACCTATCAATAATATTTTTGCTTCGTTCATCATGGCAATTCCGACAATACAGATGCTTTAGGAGAAACCGTTCCAAGATTCTGCTTAAGAGACGGCGTTTTATTGCTAGACATGGCGGTGTAATAACTGGCATTTGCTAAAACATTTTTCACATATCCCCTGGTTTCATTGAAGGGAATTGTTTCTGCAAAGATTGCCCCCTCAACCACTCGAGGTAATTTTTCACGCCACATCTTGGGTCTTCCGGGTCCAGCGTTATAAGCAGCCGAGGCCAAAGCCCATGAGCCATCCAAATCCTGTAAAACCATATTTAAATAATTACTGCCCAAGGTTAAATTAACTTTCATATCATCTAATTGGGATGGCTTAAAGCTGTTCATTCCTATTTTTTTCGCCACATACTTCGCTGTTGCTGGCATCACTTGCATCAGGCCGGAAGCTCCAACATGAGAGCGCGCATTCATGATGAAACGTGATTCCTGACGAATCAAACCATAAGCCCAATTGGTATCTAAACCAATCGATCCAGCAATTGGAGCAAGAGATTCTTTGAATGGGGTGGGATAACGCAAACTGAAGTCATGCTCCAGTTTTGTTCGATCCGCCGTGTTAACTGCGCGATCATATAAACCAATTCGCTTGGCGTGCTCAGCCACTGCAATCAATTGCTTATCGCTAAGATTACGTAATTCCCAATTCCACTCCCTATTTCCTTCGAAACGCAAACCCATGTCATAAAAGCGCACGGCTCTTGCGAAGGCTTTATTCGATGACGCTTGCTTGACCAAACTTTCGTCAGCCGCCACACGCTTAGGAACATGAATTTTCATGCCCAAGTCTTCTCTGGCCAGCTGTCCATAAAAATGGTACTGATCCGACAAAGCTTGCAAACTTTCTTTTGCCAAAGATTCATCGCCCAATTCTTTTTGTGCTCTGGCATGCCAATACGTCCATGCCGGATCACGCTTTCTGACGGATGGCGTCATATGATCAATGGTCTCTTTGACGATTCGCCAATCACCTTCTCGCAATGCAGCCCTCACCTTCCACTCTTGAGTTTCTGGTGTCAACAAATGATGGTGCCCCAGCTCATGTTGCATCTTGAAGGCTTTCAAGCCATTAGGGTCTAACTTCTTCGCCAAATACTGACCAACACTTCCCCATGCAGCCGCGGTGTTCTCTTTGCTTGTGCGCCACGCCTTTTTATCAAAATCACGGAAAGCTACTTCAGGTGATTTTCTGGCACTTCTGACAATGTCTGCCATCGGATCAGGCACATCGAATCGATTGGCCAAGGTTTCAAAATTGTTCTCTACGGCCATTCTTGAAAATGTCGCTACTTCATGTTTTGAAAATCCATTGGCCTTGTATATCGAGTTCACAAGATCTGGACAAGCATCTCCAAAATAGCGAGAGTCCAATAAAATATTTTTAACTTCAGCGGCCAGCACATTCACTGACTCACCCTTGGTCAATCTTGACTGAAGGGCATAACACTTCACTTGAGTGTCATCATCTAAAACGAATTGCGCATACTCTCGATCAAAAGTAGGCCAATCTTTGCGCTTGCCCAACACCAAAAGCCAATCATTTCTCAATCTATCAGCCAGAGCAGTACCATCATATTTTTTTAAGAATTGATCAACGGCATCATCAGCCATTGTTTCAGCTCTTGGGGCTCCACCTTTATCAAACAGGCGAGGCTTGATTTGAAAATATGCAACGTAATCAGCGATGTCATAATTTGAGAGCTTTTGACCCAAATCTTTGGCTTTGCTAGCCTCATTGTTTTTCGAGGCTTCTCTTAATTCAAGAAAGATCTTGTCATCAGAAGTTAAACTGATGTCAGATGATTTTTTCTTGGTGGCCGTTTGATTCTTTTGAGCATAAGCAAGTTCTAAAGAAGTTGATGCAAAAGCGACAACTACCAAGCTCATGAGCAGGTGTTTATTTATCAATTTTGTGGTTTTTCGTTGTAGCATAGCCCTAATCATGCCTTATTTTTTCTACTTTTGAATAGCTTGTGAAAACTTTAAATCATTTAAGACAAGAATTGCTCGCCAAGAGACTCGATCTTCATCAAGATTCGAGTCTTCGCGACGAACTTGAAATCAAAATCTCTCAATTCTTAAATGAAACTGATGCCAACTGTGTGGGTATTTATTGGCCGATCAAAAGCGAATTTGACCTGCGTCCTCTGGCACTTGATTGGTCTGCTAAAAACCCCAAGAAAAAATTAGCACTGCCGATTGTCGAACTCAATAAGCCTCTGATCTTTGGTGAGTGGAATCAAGACACCACCTTGGTCAAAGGCCCTCAAAACATCAATGAACCCTTGCTTGATTCATTCAGCTCCAAAATCGAACCAGATTTGCTCATCATTCCTTGCCTTGGCTGGTCATTACAGGATGATCAGTTTTGGCGAATAGGCTATGGCGGTGGGTATTACGACCGAACCATTGCTGAATTCAAAAAAGATAAGCGCCCCGTTAAAACAGTTGGTGTCGGATATAAAGCTTTAGAAGTAAAAGAGGGCGCATGGCGCCCTCAGAGTCACGATCAAGCACTCGACTTGATGATTGTTGCTTAAAGTTCGATCAAGCCTTCAACAAATCCAAATTCTTAGCGATTGTCAAAGTGGTTTCTGCCTGATTCAGGCTATAGAAATGCAAGCCTGGAACACCCGCCACGCGTAATTGATCACACAAATCCGTCACCACATCCAAACCAAATGACTTGATGGATGCAGAGTCGTCACCAAATGACTGTAGACGCAAACGAATCCAGCGAGGAATCTCTGCACCACAAGCATCTGAGAAGCGTAACAGCTGAGTACTGTTGGTGATTGGCATGATGCCAGGCACTATGGGTTGATCAACGCCCAGCTTGTATGCCTCGTCCACAAATCTGAAATAAGCATCGCTGTTGAAAAAGTATTGGGTGATGGCTGAATCTGCGCCAGCTTTCATCTTATTGGCAAACATCAAGATGTCATCACTCATTGATTTCGCCTGAGGATGCATCTCTGGATAGGCTGCTACTTCGATATGGAAATGGCTATCAGTTTCTGAACGAATAAATCTGACCAATTCTTCGGCGTGATGAAACTCTCCATACTGACCCATGCCAGAAGGCAGATCGCCACGCAAAGCCACAATCCGACGAATACCGATTTGCTTATATTGCTGTAGTAATTCACGAATCTTTTCTTTTGAACTTCCCACACAAGAAAGATGAGGCGCGGCCTCTTGGCCTGCCTCATGGATTTCTTTGACGGTCGACAAAGTGCCGTCTTGGGTTGAGCCACCAGCACCAAACGTTACAGAAATAAATGTTGGCTTAAGCGCTCTAGATAACTGCTCTCTAACAGAGCGGAGCTTCGCAGCTCCTTCTTCTGTTTTGGGTGGGAAAAACTCAAGGCTTAATTCCATGTCATTCATTCCTGATCACGTTTTTAATAACGGTATGTTTCAGGCTTGTAAGGGCCTTCTTTTTTCACGTTGATGTAGTTGGCTTGTTGCTCTGACAATTCAGTGAGCTGAGCGTTCAGTTTCTTCAACTGCAAACGAGCCACTTTCTCATCAAGGTGCTTAGGCAATGTGTAAACGCCCACTGGGTACTTATTTGTTCCAGCAGATTGCCACAACTCGATTTGAGCAATTGTTTGATTGGCAAATGATGAGCTCATCACGTAAGACGGGTGACCTGTACCGCAACCCAAGTTAACCAAACGTCCTTTGGCCAAAATGATGATGCGCTTTTCTGGCTGACCATTGCTGGCAGGGAAAATCACGTGGTCCACTTGTGGCTTGATCTCTTCCCACTTGTACTTCTCAACACCAGCGATATCGATTTCATTGTCAAAGTGACCAATGTTACAAACGATGGCTTGGTCTTTCATTTTTGCCATATGGTCATGAGTGATCACATGGTAGTTACCTGTTGCAGTAACAAAGATGTCTGCCTTATCTGCAGCGTAGTCCATGGTCACAACACGGTAACCTTCCATGGCTGCCTGAAGTGCGCAAATTGGATCAACTTCTGTCACCCATACTTGAGCTGACAGCGCGCGCAAGGCTTGTGCTGAACCCTTACCCACGTCACCATAACCAGCAACCACGGCCACCTTGCCCGCAATCATCACGTCTGTGGCGCGCTTGATACCATCGACCAATGATTCACGGCAACCATACAAGTTATCAAACTTGCTCTTAGTCACTGAGTCATTCACGTTGATCGCTGGGAACTTTAATTCGCCCTTAGCGTGCATTTGATACAAACGATGAACACCCGTTGTGGTTTCCTCTGTCACACCTTTTACTTTCTCAAGACGAACTGAATACCAAGTTGGATCCATTTTTAATTTGGCTTTGATCGAAGCAAACAACACGGTTTCTTCTTCGCTGGTTGGGTTGTTCAATACTGATAAATCTTTTTCAGCTTTTGTACCCAAATGCAACAACATGGTGGCATCGCCGCCATCATCCAAAATCATGTTTGAATAACCACCGTCTTGCCATTCAAAAATACGGTGTGTGAATTCCCAATATTGCTCAAGCGTTTCGCCTTTGATCGCAAACACCGGTGTGCCGTTTGCAGCAATCGCAGCAGCAGCGTGATCTTGTGTTGAGAAAATATTGCAAGACGCCCAGCGCACTTCAGCGCCAAGAGCTTCTAATGTTTCAATCAAAACAGCTGTTTGGATTGTCATGTGTAAAGAACCAGTAACGCGAGCACCGCGCAAAGGCTGGCTAGCAGAAAACTCTTCACGAATCGCCATCAAGCCAGGCATTTCTGTTTCGGCAATGATGATTTCTTTGCGACCCCAATCAGCCAATGAAATATCGGCGATGGCGCAATCTTTAAGCACATTTAAATCTGTAGGTTTGTTCATATCCACTCCAAGCTAGTAAGGAAGATCATGGAGGGCAAATAAAAAAAGCCCGCCAACCAATCACTTCACAGGTTAGCGAGCGTCGTTGCTAAAGGCCTGGGGCCTTCCTCTAAGCCTAGGGTGTTTAAGACTTTAGAGACTTAAACACCTCGCAACGCTCCTTAGAGATTTTGCGAAATTATAAACCAGCAGCGGCCCTCAAGGCTGCAGCCTTGTCTGTGGCTTCCCATGTGAACTCTGGCTCTTCACGACCAAAGTGACCGTAAGCAGCTGTTTTGCGGTAGATTGGGCGCAACAAATTCAACATTTTCACGATACCCTTTGGCCTTAAATCAAAGTGAGTGCGCACTAACTCAGCGATCTTCTCATCTGAAATCTTGCCCGTGCCATACGTGCTGACCATCACAGACGTTGGCTGAGCAACGCCAATCGCGTAGGAAATCTGTACCAAACACTTGCTAGCCAAACCAGCGGCCACAATGTTTTTTGCCACATAACGACCTGCATAGGCAGCTGAACGATCCACTTTGGATGGGTCTTTGCCTGAGAAAGCACCGCCGCCGTGGGGGGCTGCGCCACCGTATGTATCAACAATGATCTTGCGCCCTGTCAAACCACAATCGCCCTGTGGGCCACCAATCACAAAACGACCGGTTGGGTTCACCAAGTATTTGATTTCGCCTTTGATCAACTCTTTTGGAAGTACTGGCTTGATGATTTCTTCAATCACGGCTTCACGAAGCTTCTCTAATGAAATATCTGGAGAGTGCTGAGTTGACAAAACAATCGTATCAATTGAATCTGGCTTGCCGTCAACATAACGCAAAGTCACCTGTGACTTTGCATCTGGGCGCAACCAATTCAAACGACCGTCACGACGCAAATCGGCTTGACGCTCAACCAAGCGGTGAGCCAAATGAATTGGTAAAGGCATTAATTCTGGGGTTTCATCAACCGCATAACCAAACATCAAGCCTTGGTCGCCAGCACCCTGATCAAGACCATCATCATGGGCTTTATCAACGCCCTGAGCAATGTCCGGGCTTTGCTTGTCATAAGCCACCAAAACTGCGCAGCCTTTGTAATCAATGCCGTACTCAGTGTTGTCGTAACCAATTTGACGAATGGTGTCTCGCGCGACGTGGATGTAGTCAACGTTTGCGGTTGTGGTGATTTCGCCCGCCAGAACAACCAAGCCGGTATTGCAAAGAGTCTCTGCAGCCACACGTGCTGTTGGGTCTTGCGCCAAAATAGCATCAAGAATTGCATCAGAAATTTGGTCAGATACTTTATCTGGGTGGCCTTCAGAAACTGACTCTGAGGTAAAGAAATAATTGTTCGCCATGATTGCTCCTTAGTTAAATAAGCGACAACACGTGCCGAGTATTACTAAGTGCGGCGACGCTTTAGCGGATATTTTGAATTCGCCCCGCAAGTTGTCTTAACTCGGCGAATACCTAAATTCTATAACATTCTCACTTTTGATGGCAAACCTGTATATTTACCCCTATGACGGGCACAAGATTACGCTTCACCAAAATGCATGGCGCAGGCAATGATTTCATTGTCTTAAATGGCATATCTCAAGACCTCTCGGGCATCACCAAAGAGCAGTGGGCAAGACTTGCGCATCGTCAATTGGGCATTGGCGCCGACCAAATCCTTTTAGTAGAAAAGCCCACCGTGGCTGAAGCAGAATTTCGCTACAGAATATTTAACTCTGATGGCGGTGAAGTTGAGCAATGCGGCAACGGATCTCGTTGCTTTGTACGCTTTGTGAGAGAAAAAGGTTTGACCAAGAACAAAACCGTCAAAGTTCAAGTGGCTCACACCATTTTGTCACTGACTGAAAATGATGATGGTCAAGTCACGGTCAACATGGGCGCCCCGATCTTAACGAATGAACGAATTCCATTTACATCTTCAGGCCTTCAAGAAAAAATTGAAGGCAAGACGAACTTATACCAACTTGAACTTTCTGATCATGCGGTGTGGATCAACGCCGTCTCTATGGGCAATCCACACGCTGTACAAATTGTGCAAGATGTTGACACTGCACCTGTTGCAAAAGATGGCCCACAGATAGAAACACATTTGGCATTTCCGAAAAAGGTGAATGCTGGCTTCATGCAAATTCAAAATCGCCATGAAATCAAATTGCGCGTCTTCGAAAGAGGTTCAGGAGAAACCTTGGCTTGCGGAACTGGTGCTTGTGCAGCTGTTGTGTCCGGAATTTTAAGAGGTCACCTGGATTCGCCAGTAACAGTTCATACCCGTGGTGGAGATCTGAGCATCGCTTGGAATAGCGCTTCATCGGCACAAAATCCAGTCATGATGACCGGACCAGCTCAAACTGTTTTTGAAGGCGAGATCACTCTCGATTAAGCGTTAGCTTAATGACTTTAAACGCCGTACTGATCTCGGTAGGCCTTCACAGCTGGCAAGTACTGTTGCAATTCTTTGCTTTGACTTGATTCTAAAAAGCTCATCAAGCTTGCTAGATTTGCAATAGATACCACTGGCATACCAAATTCTTTTTCTACGTTTTGAACCGCTGAACTCTCAGCGATTTCTGTTGCAGTGCCTGCTCTTTCCATGCGATCCAAAGCAATCAGAACAGCTGCAGGGTTTGCGCCAGCGCGACGAATGATATCGACTGATTCGCGCACGGAAGTGCCTGCTGAAATCACGTCATCAATGATCACCACTCGGCCTTTTAATGGTGCACCCACCAAAGTACCGCCCTCGCCATGATCTTTGGCTTCTTTGCGATTAAAACAAAACGGCACTGGGCGTCCCATACCAGCCAAGGCAACAGCGGTGGTGGCCGCCAAAGTAATGCCTTTGTAGGCCGGGCCAAACAACATATCAAACTGAATGCCCGAGTCAATCAATGCCTTGGCATAAAACTCACCCAAAGCTTTGAGGAGCGCGCCATCATTGAAACCACCGGCATTAAAAAAGTAAGGAGATAATCGACCCGCCTTTGTTTTAAATTCGCCAAAAGCTAACACTTTGGCATCTAAGGCAAAATGGATAAATTCGTTTTTAAAGTTTTCTTGATTGGAAGTCATAACCGAGATGTTACGCATCATTACCGCCAACCTCAATGGTATTCGTTCAGCCGCTAAAAAAGGTTTCTTTGAGTGGGTCAATACTCAAAGCCCTGACATCCTTTGTATTCAAGAGCTTAAGGCTCAAGAAGCTGATTTAGACAACGCTTTGATGAGCCCCAATGGCTACCATGGATTTTTTCAGTATGCCAATAAAAAAGGCTACAGCGGCGTTGGGCTTTATTCAAAAAAAGCACCTGACAGCATCAAAATTGGCTTTGATGATGGCGAGTTTGATGCCGAAGGTCGCTACGTTGAAGCGCGGTTTGGCAAGCTGATTGTTATTTCTGTTTACTTTCCTTCAGGCTCCAGCGCTCCTGAGCGTCAAGAAGCCAAATTCAGATTTCTTGATTTATTCATGCCCCATATCAAACAACTGAAATCAGAGGGTCTAGAAATTATTCTTTGTGGTGACATCAATATTGCTCACAAAGAAATTGATTTAAAGAATTGGAAAGGCAATCTCAAAAACTCGGGCTTCACACCAGAAGAACGCGAATGGATGACCCATCTTTTTACTGAGGCGGGCTTCATGGATGTCTATCGACACTTACATCCAAATACCGAAGATGAATGCTACACATGGTGGAGTCAAAGAGGTCAAGCATACGCAAAGAATGTGGGTTGGAGAATTGACTACCAAATCGCAACCCCAGGAATCGCCAAGAAAGCTCAGCGAGTAGAAATTTATAAAGCTGAAAGGTTCTCTGATCACGCCCCGCTGATCATTGACTACGAGGGCGTATAAATCTTAAGGCTTGTAATTGGGTAATTTATCAACGGTGGTATTTTTGGCGCGTGCATACAAAAATAAAGCCTCGTTGATATTTTTTTGAATCTCATAAATTCGACTATCGCCAGATGGGTGCGTAGAGAGCCACTCTGGTTGCTTTTCTTTTGATAGCTGACCCATCTTTTGCCACAAAGAAATTCCCGCCCGCGGGTCATAGCCAGCCCTAGCAGCAATGTCCATGCCAACCAAATCAGCATCTCTTTCATCAGCCCTTGAAAAACTCAAGCCCAAGATTTGTAGACCCTGCCCCAAGGCTTGTCCTCCCACGTTGCCCAAGCCCAAGGCTGAAGATAGAACACTGGCGCCTAAATTACTTAATTGCGCTTTAGCGATTCGGTCTCTTGAGTGCTCGCGCAAAGCATGGGCAATTTCATGGCCCATCACAGTAGCCACTTCATCATCATTTAACTTCAGCTTTTCGATGATGCCGGTATAAAAAGCAATCTTTCCGCCGGGCATACAAAATGCATTGACCTGATCAGAAATGAACAAGTTAACTTCCCATTTCCAAGCCTGAGAGTCTGGATTCCATGCATAAGCATGCGGCAATATATTTTTTGCAATCGCACGCAAACGAATCAACTGCGGATGATTATCAGGTGCCAAGGTATTTTTTTCAGAAGCTTTTTGCTTCATGGTGTTGTATTGCTTGGTGGCGGATGCCTCCAGCTGACTAGCAGGAACCATGTCCTTCAAACTCGAGCCGTTGCCAACTTTCACACCATCAGTTGGTCCAACTTGCCTTGAGGAAGAACTACAAGCCCCCAATAAAGCTATCAGAGAAAATAAAAAATATCTTTTGAAATTAGAAGAAATTAAGAAAGTCATCTGATCACACAGTTTTTTCAAATGGAGATTTTTTTTCTTCGCGCCATGGTGCAATCTTAGGCAACAACATCAAGCCAGGCAATGCCAAAATAACGCAAATGATAAAAAAGTTAGTCCAACCAGTGATTTCAACAATGTAACCAGTCAATGCATTGATAAAAGTTCTGGGTACAGCAGATAGACTGGTGAACAAAGCAAACTGAGTTGCCGTGAAACGTGGATTGGTCTCTAAAGCAAGATAGGCGGTGAAAGCTGCTGTACCAAGGCCTGCCGTGATTGCCTCAAAACCAATCACCCATGACAAGACCCACAAATCAGGACCTGATTGAGCCAGCACGACAAACCCAAAAGTGGCCACTGCTTGCAAGACTCCAAAAATCCACAAGCCTTTATTGACGCCTGTTTTTAACATCCAATAGGCGCCAAGGATTCCGCCCAAGATACTGGCCCAAAGACCTGCATTCTTGGCAACGATGCCAATCTCAGTTCGAGTAAAACCAAGCTCAATATAAAACGGTGTTGCCAAGGCGCTTGCCATCGAATCACCGAGTTTATAAAGAAAAATAAATAACAAAATTAAAGCGGCGTGCTTCCAGCCAGAGCGATGAATGAACTCCTTAAAAGGTTCAATCACTGCGTCTCTCATGGTGAGTGGCGGAGGGCCGTACTCTCTAGGCTCTGACACCAACAATGTTGTCAAAATACCTGGGAGCATGAATAAACCGGTGATTAAAAATACCCAATCCCAGCTAATTAAATCTGACAAGATCAATGAAAGTGATCCAGGCACCAGGGTTGACAACTTATATGCATTCACAAAGAGAGCTGTGCCAGAACCCATTTGACCCTCGGTCAACCACTCGCGTCGATGAGCATCAACCACGATGTCTTGGCTTGCTGAGAAAAAAGCAACAATCGATGCTAAAAAAACCACAATCCAAATTTCAGTACTTGGATTGAATTGACCCATCAAGATCACAGCCAACATCACAGCAATTTGAGTCACGACCATCCAGCCGCGGCGACGCCCTAAAAACGGTAACTTGAATCTGTCCATCGCAGGAGCCCACAAGAACTTCCATGTGTAAGGCATACCGACCAAGGCAAACAGACCAATGGCTTTTAAATCGACGCCTTCACTTTTTAACCATGCTGAAAGCAAGTTATAAAGAATGAACAAAGGCAGTCCACTAGAAAACCCTAGAAAAATACAAACAAGTAATGCTTTGGTTCTACTTGGCCCGACGTGCACGATAGACTGCAAGACTTCCCCTTAGGTTAGGCAAAAATTCCACAGACTGTCCGTCATGGAAAACCACGCGATCAAGTAATTCAAGACCAACCGCTGGTGCTAAAGCTTCAAAATCAGCAATCGTTAAAACTCTGACGTTGGGCGTGTCGTACCACTGATAAGGCAATGATTTAGAAACGGGCATCCTACCCAATAAAACAGCTGAGCGGTGCGACCAATGGCCAAAGTTAGGAAATGAGACAACGCATTCTTTACCAACCCTGGCAATTTCACTCAAGATCCTGGCCGTTTGATGGATCGTTTGTAATGTTTGCGAGAGGATTACTTTGTCAAAGCTTTGATCTTCAAACAAAGCCAAACCACCTTCAAGATCTTGCTGGATAACATTCAAACCTTTTTGCGCACAAGCCAAAACTTTGTCATCAGCCAACTCAACGCCATATACATGGGCTTGCTTGGCTTCTTTTAAGTAATGCAATAAGCTGCCATCACCACAGCCAACATCCAACACCTGAGAGCCGGGCTCTACCCACTTCGCAATCGCGGCAAAATCTGAACGCATCATGATTGAAGCTCCTGGGCAATTTGCTCAAAATAAGCTCTGACCAAGTTGTGATATCGAGGATCCTCTAACAAGAATGCATCATGGCCATGGGGTGCATCAATCTCACCATAAGTGACATCCAACTTATTGTCCAACAATGCCTTAACGATTTCACGACTGCGCTCTGGGGCAAAACGCCAATCGGTTGAGAAACTCACCACCAAAAACTTAGCAGCAATATTTTTCATGGCTGCGCTGAGATTGTTGGCAAATGATTTTGCAGGATCAAAGTAATCCAAGGCACGAGTGATCAACAGATAAGTATTTGCATCAAAGTAATCTGCAAACTTCTCACCTTGATATCTCAAATAACTTTCCACCTCAAACTCAACATCAAAATTAAAGTTGTATTCATCAGAATCGCCATCGGCACGCCTTAATTCGCGGCCAAACTTTTCAGCCATGTCATCGTCTGACAAATAAGTGATGTGACCAATCATGCGCGCTACTCTCAAGCCACGGCGTGGCTTGACATCATGGGCGTAGTAATCGCCCCCATGAAAATCTGGGTCGCTCAAAATCGCACTGCGAGCCACTTCATTGAATGCAATGTTTTGTGCTGATAGCTTGGGGGTTGATGCAATCACAATGCAGTGGCCAATACGATTGGGATACATCATGCTCCACGCCATGGCTTGCATGCCGCCGAGGCTACCACCCATCACAGCAGCAAATTTTTGAATTTGGAAATGATCGGCCACGCGTGCCTGGGCATTCACCCAATCTTCAACCGTGACAACTGGAAAGGTCGCGCCATAAGGCTTGCCAGTAGAGGGATTCACACTCATCGGCCCAGTAGAACCAAAACATGAGCCCAGATTATTAACACCAATCACAAAAAATCGATTTGTATCAACAGGCTTGCCAGGACCAACCATGTTGTCCCACCAACCTAGATCATTGGGGTCGCTTGCACTCACGCCAGCCACATGATGAGAAGCATTGAGCGCATGACAAATCAGAATCGCATTACTTTTTTGGGCATTTAATTGGCCGTAAGTCTCAACCACCAAGTTGTAATCAGCAATACTTGCTCCGCTTTGCAACTTCAATGGTGTTGCAAAGTTAAGTACTTGAGGCGTTACAAGCCCTAGACTCATGCGGAGAATAAAACTCTCATAGGTAACTCGTTAAATTCAGTCGGCGACTTCTTAAAGCCACTTCTTGCGTAACGATGCCAGCGACCAACCACATAGCTCATCATCATGGCCGCTCTGGCGCTCACCTCTTGACCATCTGCAGACTGCGTCAAGCGACCCTGAGTTTGAGCGATGCGCAAAGATTGTTTTAATGAAGACTCAATGCGTTCAAAAATCTGCAAGATTCTTTCTTGCAAGCGCTCATCTTCAAGCCATAAAGCATCGCCCAATAAAACCCGAATCATTCCAGGGTTCTTTTCACCAAAACCCAATAACAACATCAAAATTTCTTGAGCCTGGCGATCACCCGATTCTTCACGATCTGTGATTTGATTGATCAGACCAAAAATAGTTTGTTCAATGAAGGCAATCAGCCCCTCAAACATCTGCGCCTTGCTAGCAAAATGTCGGTACAAAGCTGCTTCAGAAACATCCAATCTGGCAGCCAAGGCAGCAGTGGTCACGCGATCACCCTTTGGGCTCTCTAACATTTCGGCCAATACTTGCAAAATTTGTATTTTTCGCTCGCCCGGACGCGGACGTTTACGAACTGGGGCAGCAGAAGTATTTTCGGCTTCGTCAGAGATGGGCATTTGATTAAATGGTGAGTTCATTTTAGTTTTTGCCAACTTTTAAATAAGTGATGGATTGATTGTACTTCCAGAGAGACACTTCCTCGATTTTGAGTGTAAGCCCTAACATGTCTTTTAAACCATACGGTCTTTATGCCCAATTTTGAATACTCAAGTAAATGCCCCAGTGTGTCATCCACCAAAATGGCTCTTTGAGGGGCGCATCGGTACTTATTTAAGAGTCTTTTGATCATCAGGTGATCTGGCTTGGGTCGCCATTGTTGGTGAAGCTCCATGTCTTCAATGGCCTCAACTGCTTTGAAACATTTTGTAAGGCCCAACTCTTTTAATACCTTTAAGGCATAAGATTTTGGGGCATTGGTGAGCAAGATCTTTTCGCCCGGTAAGCGATTCAATATCTGCCGAAGCCCTTTTTCACCACGAACCATGCCTGCCAGATCTTGCAAATGCTTGCCGCTGACCTCGTTAAAGAGGTGGGTTTCACGCAAAAAATGGTGTGGATCAACTGCATGATGTTTGACCAAGCCCAACAATGTTGCGCCATACATGCGCCAGTAATGGTCTCTTAATTGACTTGCAGCTTGGGTATCTAAATTTAAATGACGAGCCACATAGCTCGTCATTGCATGATTGATAGAAGGAAAAATTGCACTTGATGCATCGTGCAAGGTGTTATCTAAATCAAATAACCATAAAGGTTGGCGCATGCCAATCTCAATTAGCTCAATGAGATCGGATCATCGTACCAAAAGCTTGCTCGGTCAGAATTTCCAAAAGCAAGGAGTGTTCGATTCGACCATCAATGATGTGAACTGAATTAACACCACTCTTGGCAGCGTCTAAAGCAGAAGAGATCTTTGGCAACATACCGCCAGAAATTG
This sequence comes from Polynucleobacter cosmopolitanus, assembly GCF_002224225.1. Taxonomy (GTDB): domain Bacteria; phylum Pseudomonadota; class Gammaproteobacteria; order Burkholderiales; family Burkholderiaceae; genus Polynucleobacter; species Polynucleobacter cosmopolitanus. Next base: position 359,624 of record NZ_NJGG01000001.1, read on the forward strand.
TGCCGTCCGCAAACAAACCATCAATTTCTCTGGCAGTTAAATCAGTCAACAGGTTGCCGCTCTTATCCATCACACCAGGAATATTGGTCATCATGACCAATTTCTCGGCTTTCAGAATCTCAGCCATCTTGCCCGCCACCAAGTCAGCATTGATGTTATACGCCTGGCCATCCTCACCGAAACCAATCGGTGAGATAACTGGAATGAAAGCATCGTCTTGCAAGGCTTTTACAACTGCAGGGTTGATAGAGTCAATTTCACCAACAAAGCCGATGTCTAACATCTCACCTGGCTTTTCTTTATTTGGGATCATCATTTTTCGCGCATGAATCAAACCGCCATCTTTACCGGTCAAGCCAACCGCCTGACCACCAAAATGATTGATCAACATCACGATGTCTTGCTGCACTTCTCCGCCAAGAACCCACTCCACGACTTCCATGGTTTCTTCATCAGTCACGCGCATGCCCTGAATAAAAGTTCCAGCCTTGCCAACTTTTTTCAAAGCATCATCAATTTGCGGGCCGCCGCCGTGAACCACCACAGGATTCATGCCCACCAATTTCAACAAAATCACGTCACGCGCAAAACCTTCTTTTAGACGATCTTCAGTCATGGCGTTTCCGCCGTATTTGATAACAATTGTTTTGCCGTGGTATTTCTTGATGTACGGCAAAGCCTGTGCCAAAACCTCGGCTTTAACAGCAGGGGAAACGTCTTTAAGTTCAGCTAGTGGTGTGCTCATGCGCGGATTGTAAGATTAGTTGCCATGCTTGGCTAGAATTTTTATGCAATTAAGCAAAAAGGCGGCCCAAAGCCGCCTTTTATGAGGAAAACTTTCGTGAAGCTTTCCCAGGTCACCATCAGAATTGCTTAGAAGTTGCCTCTTAAGCCCACCTTGATAGCGCGAGCACCTGCAGGAGCCATGTCGCGCAAAACAGATGAGGCATTACGAGCTTCTACATCGGTAAAGTTGTCCACTCTCATGAAAAGATATGCAGACTTCATGCCTGTAACGGCCGTTTTATAAGAGGCCCCCAAACCGAACATTGTGTAACTTGGCGTAGCGCCTAAATCATCGGCATAACGATTCTGACGAGCGGAATATTGCACATCGACTTGGCTTGAATACTTGCCCTCCGAGTACACCAAGGCAGAACTCAAACGCAATGGTGAGATACGAGGCAATGCAACACCTGTTGAGCGATTTTCACCACGCACATAATCAGCTTTCCAATCCATGTTCAGCTGACTAACCTTGCCAAATAAGCCAGAAGCCAACGGGAAACGACCATCAGCCTCTAAACCATACAAGCGAGCTTTGATGCCACTGAAGTTGTATTTAGGGACGCAGTGGCCACTGCCGCCCCCCTGACATTCATCGATGTCAAGCGACTGAATTCTTCCATCTAACTCATCTACGTATCCGCCTTGAGTCAAGCCAATAAAATTAGAGAACTCCGTGACATACGCTCCAAAATTAGCGCGCGTGGTTGGGGTTTTAAACTTCATCCCTAACTCAAGCGTTGTGCCTTTTTCTTTTTTGTTGTCGGCGTTTCCTTTCTCATAAGTCTCTGTGGCGTGATGCATGCCGTTGGCATAAAGTTCATAAAATGTTGGGGCGCGTTCGGTGTAAGACAAACCACTGGTAGCGGTCCATCCAGAACCCATGTCTTGGCGATAGCCGACTGAAGCGCTGAATGGTTTGAATTTTTTGCTATCAGCAGTGAATGACTCAGTTTCACCATTTGTGCCACCACCAAAACTATCCACCTTCACAGACTCCAGTCTTAAGCCTGCGTTAACAGCTTTGCCCGGGGCAAAAGAAAGTTCCTCAAATACAAATAGGGCCATGCTGTTGGTTTGAGTGTTGGGAACGAAAGTTGCATCACCGATGGCAGAGAATTTAGACTCAGCTCCCTGAACACCCCATGCACCCTTTAATGAGCCTAAAGAAGTTTGAATGGGTAAATGAGTTCCTTCAATGCGACTGTCCCAACCTTTATTTTTAAAGGTTGACTCAACCACTCCACCAGCTGATTCTTCATGCTTGTAATCCGTTGTACTGAATGAGCCTCTGATAGATTCAAAAGGACCGGTTTTGCCTGATAAATTTCTTTGCTCACCGGCAAGCGTTAATTTGTCTTGTTTTAATTTGATTCTGGTTGGGCTCGCAATATCGCCCTCTTCATACAAACCTGTGCCGTATTCATTGCGATAAGTGTCAAGTGAAAGCCCCAGATACCCATGGTCATTGGTCAAAGAAAATCCCAATGCGCCGCCTTGTTGATCAGCATCACTGTTCAGCAATTTACCTTGGCTGATAAAGCCCTCGCGTCCAGCTTGCTTTGGAACCTTTAGATCATCCGTTTTTCTGCTTGAACCATCAACATGAATTGCAAATGCGCCGTTACCAACGGTTACCAAACCAGCGGCTGCGCGCTCTGATTCAGCTCCACCAGCTCTTACTTCGGCGCGGCCATGAACACCTTTCACAGGAGCCTTTGGTATGCGGTTATCAATCACGTTAACCGCGCCTCCAATAGCGCTACCGCCATACTGAAGAGCCGCTGGTCCACGAACCACTTCAATTTGCTCAACTAACAAAGGCTCTATTGCAACCGCATGATCGTAAGACAAAGTGGAAGCGTCCAAACTTGCGCCACCATTGCTCATCACTCGAACGCGATCACCATCCAAACCTCGAATGGTTGGTCGACTGGAATTTGGTCCAAAATCTGTTGACCCAACGCCTGGTAAACCATTCAGGGTTTGGCCCAAAGTGCTTGATTGTTTTTGTGACAATTGATCGCCACGCAAAACACTCACAGGAGTGATTAAATCATTGATATCTGCGCCAAGAGGGTTGGCACTAACAATCACTGGCTCCAAAGTTTGTTGAGCCTGTGCGAACGAAATTGATAAAGCAGCAATTGCTGCAGCACTGAAAGCAGTGCGCATAAAGTCTTGCATGTGTTTCTCCTAAACATGAATAAAGATCACGCACTTGGCGTGAGTAAATTTCAGTATTTAAGAATTAGGCGGACCTCTGACATCAAAGGGTCGATAGGCTTCGATCGAAGCCTGATATGTTAAATAGCTATTGATGGCCGCATTGGTTTTATCAATGACTGACAAAGTCATTGGAGCCGTTGGCATTGCCATGCTCAATGTTTGAGAATCATAAGCAGCACAGTGATGTTTGCCATCAGACTCATTGCCATCATGACGATGATGATGTTTTGCGCCATCCACTTGATGTTCATTCGCAACACCATCGGACGCGCTATGCTGCGTGACCGCTAAGCCATGAGAAACGCTATGGCTAAAACCTTGCCACTGGGCCACAAATAAGCCCATGACAAGGAAAATTAAAAAAGAAATTGTGCGGGCTTTAAACACCAATGATTGTGTTTAGTTACCAAATAACTTTTGGCGCAATTCGCGGCGCTCTTGAGCTTCTAAAGATAGATTGGCTGTTGGGCGAGCCAACAAACGTGGAATGCCAATTGGCTCACCAGTTTCTTCGCACCAACCATAGTCGCCAGACTCGATACTCAATAAAGACTGCTCTACTTTTTTGAGAAGCTTGCGCTCGCGATCACGTGTGCGCAATTCCAAAGCATGCTCTTCTTCAATCGTTGCACGGTCGGCTGGATCTGGAACCAAAACGTTTTCGCGAAGATGCTCAGTGGTTTCGTTTGCATGAAGCAAAAGATCTGCTTTCAAAGCCAATAGCTTAGCTTTGAAAAATTCTAGTTGAGCAGCATTCATATAATCCTTTTCAGGCATTTTTACGATATCTGCTTCTGTTAATGCTTTCTTGCTCATTTCTTGTCCTTTCGGGACTTTGGTCTTACTTCGCTAAATTTAAATCTCTTACAACCGCTTTACAAGCTCTTTACAAGCTATTTTTGCGCCGCAATACCCCTTAATTTTTATAAGAGCTCAGGGCGCGGATTCTACTCTAATCTATAAAGATTACACCAAACATGTTTCAAGGCCACCCAATAAAACATCTTTGGGCAGGTCAATTCCAATAAAAACCATCCTGGTCTCTTTTTTATCCTTACCCCACGGAGCGCCTAAATCAGAAGCCATCATTTCATGAACGCCCTGAATGATGACTTTGCGTGCACCACCCTTGATAAACAAAACACCTTTATATCTCAACATCTTAGCGCCAAAAACAGACAAAATTCCACCCAAAAAATCTTCAAGCTTCTGAGAATCAAATGGTCGATCGCTTTTAAATACAAATGATTGAATTTTGTCGGTGTGACCCTTTTTCATGAATTGCACGGGTTGAGTGTGCTGGTGACCATGCTGATGGTCATGCCCGTGGTTGCAGTCTGGGCCATGCTCATGATGATCGTGACCGCAATTTGCATGGTCATGGTCGTCTTGCTCCAAGAAATGCGGGTCAATATCCAACTTGTCGTTCAAATTAAAGCCACGCAAATCCAATACCTGATCCAAAGACACGGTTCCTTGAGTAATGCCTGTGATTGGCGCACGAGGATTCATGTGCATCAATCGATGCTTTAGCTGATCAACCGCTTTTGCATCGACCAAATCTGTTTTAGTGATAAAAATTCTGTCAGCAAAACCAACTTGCTGCTGTGCTTCTTCGTGTTGGTCTAACTGTTGGTTACCGTGCTTGGCATCAACCAAGGTCACAACAGCATCCAAAATGTAGTGGCTGGCAACCTCATCGTCCATGAAGAATGTTTGAGCCACAGGACCAGGGTTGGCAACCCCTGTGGTTTCAATCACCACTCGATCAAAATGAATTTTCTTCTCTTTGCGAGACTCAAATAAGTCATTGAGCGCTTTGACCAAGTCTCCGCGAATCGTGCAGCAAACGCAACCATTGCTCATCTGAACAATTTGCTCATCACTGTCCTGAACCAAAATATCATTATCGATGTTCTCTTCACCGAACTCGTTTTCAATCACGGCAATTTTTTTGCCATGATTTTCATGAAGAATATGTTTGAGCAAAGTTGTTTTGCCACTACCCAAAAAACCGGAAAGAATTGTTACTGGTATCAAAGCCATGATTGCATCCTTGTGTAATCTATTAATTATGAGCCTATCGAGCGCAGATGGCTATAGCCTCTGAAGCAACAAGCCCTTTAAGTAATCTCCCTCAGGGAAACTTGTTAAAAGTGGGTGATCGGCGCCCGAAGACAAGCGCTGCATCAACCTAAAGTCCATCGAAGTATTGCCTGAATGTGCCATTGCCTCGGCGCTGGCCATCGCGATCGTTCTTTCAAATAATGCGGAATCAACCGCACCAGAGCAAGAAAACGTAAAAAGCAAGCCGCCTGGTTTTAAAAGCTGCATGCCAGCACGATTAATCTCTTTGTAGGCACGCAAAGCTTTATCCAAATGATGGGAGGATGGGGCAAATTTAGGTGGGTCTAAAACAACGATGTCGAATTGCTTCTCTTCTTTTCTTAATTGCGTCAACACGGCAAACGCATCTGAATCAATCCATGTCGCACGACGCTCATCAAAACCATTTAACAACATCTGTCTTTGAGCCATTGCCAAAGCTTCACCTGAAGAATCAACCGAAGTGACGTGCTTTGCACCACCTTTTAAGGCCGCCAAAGAAAAGCCGCCGGTGTAGCAAAACATATTCAACACTTCTTTATCGTTTGATAGCTCACTTAAAAGATGTCGACTATCTCTTTGGTCGATATAGAAACCAGTTTTGTGGCCATGCACCACGTCCACGCTGTACAGCACACCGCATTCATTCACATTGATTGGAGCCTCTGGCATCTGGCCAAACAGCGCCCCGACATGAGGCTCAAGACCTTCGCGGGCACGAACGGCCGCATCAGATCGCTCAACAACAGTTTTGCAAGCTGTTTGTTGAACCAAGGCCTGCACAATCGCTTCTTTCCAATGCTCCATACCAACAAATAAAAACTGGCACACCAAAGTATCTGCGTACTGATCAACCACCAATCCTGGTAGACCATCGCTCTCGCCAAAAATCAAGCGAATCGCGTTGGTGTTTTTTACCCACTGCGCTCTGTGCGCAAGGGCCTTAGAAATACGCTCTTTAAAAAAAGCATGGTCAATTGTTTTGCCTTCATCCCAAGTCAGCACCCGCACCCTGATTTGTGAAGTTGGACTGTAAAGACCTTTGGCAATGAACTTGCCCTCGTGTGATAAAACTTGAACTGTTGCTCCAGGATAAATCTTGCCATCAACACGTTCGATCGCATTCGAGTACACCCAAGGATGTCGTCTTAGGAGTGGGCGTTCTTTACCGGCTTTTAATGTGATGCTCGCTTGCATTATTCACTCTTCTTATTTTTAGCTCTTGGATGCGCCAAATCATAGGCCTGCGCCAAATGCTGAAAATCCAAGGCGGTATAAATCTGCGTACTGGTGATGCTGGCATGACCCAACATTTCTTGAACTGCACGCAAATCACCCGATGATTGTAGAACGTGACTGGCAAAACTATGTCTCAACATATGCGGATGAACATGTGTGGGCAGTCCCGCTTTGACTGCCAGTGCTGCCAAATGTTGCTGAATGGTTCTTGCTGAAGCTCGCTTACCTTGTTTGTTGATAAATAATGCCTGAACCACCTCTTTTCCAGTCAAGGCATGATTGGCGCGCACCGCCAGCCAATCTTTCAAAGCATGAAGTGCTGCCTCACCAACGGGCACCGTTCTTCTTTTTTTACCTTTACCTAAAACCATCACTTCACCAGCTTCAAAATCAATCCAGCCAGCGGACGAATACTCTTTCGTTTCAATCGGATTCAAATCAATGCCCAGCAATTCAGACAAGCGCAAACCAGACGAATAAAGTAATTCAACAATGGCCCTGTCTCTTGCCCTCAAAAAATCATCTGCCTGAACGCTTTCTTTATTGGCACTCTCCACCAAATTGATCGCTTGTTCAACCGACAGCGCCTTAGGTAAAGGCTTCTTTCGTTTGGGGGCCTTGATATCACTCAAAGGGCTTTTATTGACCAAACCTTTTTGATTGGCCAACCATAAATAAAAACCTCTCCAAGCGGAGAGCATTCGCGCAATGCTTCTTGATGCTTGACCCTGAGAGTGCAGTTTCACAACCCATGAGCGCACATGATCTGAAGTAACCTCGGCCAACTCAAGCCCTTGCTCATCAAGTCTGGCCAACAAATAATCAAGATCTTTTGTGTAAGCGGCAATCGTGTGTTGCGAAACCTGCCTGACCACATGAAGTTCACGCAGGTATTCTTGCGCGAGCAAAGACTTCATGATTAGATCAATCCTATTCTTTTGAACGGGTTAATGCTGCTAAAGCAAGCTCACCGATTTGATCCAAGTAAACACGCCCCATGTCAGAGGTGAACTTTTCAGCGCTTTGACTAGCAAGTAATATTTGAACGTTTAACGATGACAAGTTAATCACTGCAAGACTTTGAATATTCTCTTTTAAAAGAGCTTTGATGGCATCGCTGGATTGATTTGCTGAACCACAGAAATTACCATGATCACCATCCAGCAATTCAACCTGCTCAATGTCAAAAATTGTGGCCAGTCCAGCGCTGATGGCAGCCCTGACATCAGCCTCAGACTTGGCAGACAACAAATTTGATAACCACTGAATCATCAAACCCTGCGTTTTATCGTTTTGACTACCAAAGCGCAGCATGTCTGAAAGACGCTGGTTCAAAGCCTGGTTTTGTTGACGCAAAACACCCAACTGACGCTCTTGCAAAGAAATGGCCCGGTCGCCGTGTGGATTTTTTAATTGAATGTCTGCCAATAAATCAGCATGTCTTTCAAAAAACCCTGGGGTCGCTAAAAGCCACTCTGCAACTAAAGCTTCGCGCTCTTGTTGCTCAGCCGTTTGATTGTTTGCTTGTGTCATGATTGATTTAACTTATCCGTGAGTAATTTGTTGACTTGCTGTGGATTGGCCTTGCCTTGAGTTGCCTTCATGATCTGGCCAATCAAAGCATTAAAAGCCTTTTCTTTGCCAGCGCGGAATTCCTCTACCGACTTTTGATTGGCTGCTAAAACTTGATCAATGATCGCCTCCAAAGCGCCGCTATCACTGATTTGCTTAAGACCTTTTGCCTCAATGATGCGATCAACAGCATCAGGGTCTGATGCTTTCTCATCCCACATGGCCGTGAAAATTTCTTTAGCAATTTTGTTAGAAATCGTGCCATCGGCAATGCGTTGAATGAGTTGCGCCAACTGAGAAGGATTCAGTGGTGACTGCGCTGCACTGATGCCTTCTTTATTCAGGGCCGACGCAAACTCACCAGTCATCAAATTAGCCGCTGCCTTGGCTTGATCTTTGCCTACTTGTTTAAGCAAGTCTTCATAAAAATCAGCCGTGGCACGCTCTTGCGTGAGAACCTGGCAATCATAAGCAGACAAACCGAATTCAGACTGCCAGCGCTCTGATTTTTGTGCTGGCAATTCTGTCATTTCAGAACGCTCTTTAGCAATCCACTCTTCAGAAATCATCAGCGGCAATAAATCTGGATCGGGGAAATAGCGATAGTCATTCGCGTCTTCCTTGCTGCGCATGCTACGTGTTTCTTTTTTATCTGGATCGTATAGTCGCGTTTCTTGAACAACTCGGCCGCCATCTTCGATCAATTCAATTTGACGACGAACTTCGTATTGAATCGCCTCTTCTAAAAAGCGGAAAGAGTTCAAGTTTTTAATTTCGCAACGAGTGCCATATTCTTTTTGCCCAACAGGTCTGACAGAAACGTTGGCATCACAACGGAATGAACCTTCTTGCATATTGCCATCGCAAACACCCAGCCAAACCACCAAGCTATGGAGCGCCTTGGCATAAGCCACAGCTTCTGCAGCGCTTCTCATGTCTGGCTCTGTGACAATCTCAAGCAAAGGTGTGCCAGCACGATTTAAATCGATGCCGCTGGATGACTCGCCGTGAGGGCCACGAAAATCTTCATGCAATGATTTACCGGCATCTTCTTCTAAGTGAGCCCTGGTCAGCTGAACAGTTTTAGCCACACCATCTAAAACAATGTGAACCTTGCCACCTTGCACCACCGGGATTTCAAATTGACTGATTTGATAACCCTTGGGCAAGTCAGGATAGAAATAATTCTTGCGCGCAAAAATACTCATGGGTGCAATGTGTGCACCAACGGCCAAACCAAAACGAATCGCATGAGCAACCGCTGCCTTATTTAAGACAGGCAAAACACCGGGCAAAGCCAAATCAACCGCGCACGCTTGTCTATTTGGTTCGGCACCAAACTCAATCGATGCACCGCTGAATATTTTTGAATTAGTTCTTAGTTGCGCATGGGTTTCCATGCCAATCACGACTTCCCATTTCATCACGCACCACCTTTCACTGCAAAAGGTGATTGAGCTTGATGCCAATTGGTTTCTTGCTGATAAGCATGTGCTACTTGTAGCAAAGCAGCTTCAGAGAAGTAATTACCAATTAATTGCAAACCTACTGGCATGCCGTGATCACCGAAACCACAAGGCACGCTCATGGCTGGCAAACCTGCCAAGTTTGGTGAAAGCGTGTAAATATCTTCTAAATACATTTGTGTTGGATCAGAAACTTTTTCACCCAGCTTGCCGGCAACATTCGGCGCAACCGGTCCTGCGATGATGTCGCAGGCATCAAATGCATTTTGAAAATCTTGCGCAATGATGCGACGAATTCTCTGTGCTTTTAAATAATAAGCATCGTAATAACCGTGCGACAAAACGTAAGCACCAATCATGATGCGGCGCTTTACTTCTGCGCCAAATCCTTCTGATCTTGAACGCTTGTACATGTCTGTTAAATCGCCGTACTCTGCCGCGCGATGTCCATAACGAACACCATCAAAACGACTCAAATTACTCGACGCTTCTGCGGGAGCCAATACGTAATACACCGGGATCGATAACTCTGTTTTTGGCAAAGACACTGACACACACTCGGCGCCCATTTTTTTCAATTGCTCAATGGCGGCATCGACAGCCGTTCTAACATCTGCGTTCAAGCCATCGCCAAAATATTCCTTAGGCAATCCCACTCTTAAACCTTTGAGAGGCAAGCCTGGCTCACCAGACCAAGTTTTACCAAGTGCTTTTGTGTAATCTTCTTTGGCGCGCTCTAAGCTCGTGGAATCTTTTGCATCATGTCCCGCCATAGCATTGAGCATGATGGCGCAATCTTCTGCGGTCTTTGCCATTGGCCCTGCTTGATCCAGTGACGATGCATAAGCAATCATGCCGTAACGTGACACTCGGCCATAGGTAGGCTTAATGCCAGTGATGCCGCAAAACGCTGCGGGTTGGCGAATCGATCCGCCAGTATCTGTTCCAGTTGAAGCGGGTGCCAAACCTGCAGCAATTGCTGCAGCGGAACCACCTGATGAACCACCCGGAACTCGTGCGAGATCCCAAGGATTTTTAGTGGGGCCTGCGTAAGCACTTTCATTGGAAGATCCCATGGCGAACTCATCCATGTTGACCTTGCCCAAACAAACCATGCCCGCACGACCAACTCCAAGCTCAGCAACCACATGCGCATCAAATGGACTGATGTAGTTATTCAATATTTTTGAACCAGCGGTTGTCTTCCAATGCTTGGTGACAAAAATATCTTTATGCGCCAGTGGTACACCCGTCAATTTAGTTGCAGAACCATCAGCCAATTGAGCATCAGCAGCCTTGGCTTGCAACAAAGTTTGTTCAACGTTCACATCAACAAAAGCATTCAGCTCTTTTGATTCGGCAATACGCGCTAAAAAATAATTTGCGAGCTCTTGGCTGCTCACTTCTTTTGAATGAAGTGATTTTGATAATTCTGCAATGGTTTTGGTGTGCCAACTCATTCGATCACCTTTGGCACAAGAAATAAACCATCATGCTCAGCGGGTGCATTTTTCAAATAAGCATCTCTTTGATCATGCTCTGTGACCATATCTTCACGCAATGGCTGGGCAATGGCCATGATTTGCTCAATTGGGTGAGCCAAAGGCTCAATACCATCGGTATTCACGGCCTGCATTTGCTCAACCAAATGGAAGACTTTCTGCAACTGGGCCAAAGTGGCCTTAGCTTCGTCTTCCGAGAGCGATAAATGGGATAAATGCGCTATGCGCTTAACATCTTCGAGATTCATTTGTCCTGCTACGGTATCATTAAAGGGTTCATTAACGTATTAATTAATCTATTTTCCTACTTATATTATGTTTGGTCTCTTTCGCAACTACTTTTCTAATGATTTAGCCATTGACTTGGGTACCGCAAATACCCTTATCTACATGCGTGACAAGGGTATTGTCCTTGATGAGCCATCGGTTGTGGCGATTCGTCAAGAAGGCGGCCCGAACGGCAAAAAGACTATTTTAGCCGTAGGTAAGGAAGCCAAGCAGATGCTTGGTCGTGTTCCTGGCAATATTGAAGCAATTCGCCCCATGAAAGATGGCGTTATTGCTGATTTCACAATCACAGAGCAAATGCTCAAGCAGTTCATCAAAATGGTTCATGAGACCAAATTGCTCAAACCAAGCCCAAGAATCATCATTTGCGTGCCTTGCGGCTCAACCCAGGTTGAAAGACGTGCGATTCGCGAATCCGCCTTGGGCGCAGGCGCCTCACAGGTTTATTTGATCGAAGAGCCTATGGCTGCGGCCATCGGCGCCGGTTTGCCAGTTTCAGAGGCTTCTGGCTCAATGGTGGTCGACATTGGTGGCGGCACAACCGAAGTGGGTGTGATGTCCCTAGGCGGCATGGTTTACAAGGGTTCTATCCGTGTGGGTGGCGATAAATTTGACGAAGCCATCATCAATTACATTCGCCGTAACTACGGTATGTTGATCGGTGAACAAACCTCTGAAGCCATCAAGAAAACGATTGGCTCAGCCTTCCCAGGCTCAGAAGTGAAAGACATGGAAATCCGTGGTCGCAACCTCTCTGAGGGTATCCCACGCAGCTTCACAGTAACAAGTAATGAAATTCTAGAAGCCTTGACTGATCCATTGAATCAAATTGTGACCGCCGTGAAGGTGGCCCTAGAACAAACACCTCCAGAATTGGCCTCTGACATTGCTGATCGCGGCATGATGTTGACTGGTGGCGGCGCTTTGCTTCGCGACCTAGATCGCTTATTGCTTGAGGAAACTGGCCTGCCTGTTCATATTGCCGAAGATCCATTGACCTGCGTGGTCAGAGGCTCAGGCATTGCGCTTGAGCGCATGGACAAGCTAGGCGGCGTATTCTCTCAAGAATAAGTTCGCTAAGCAGCTAGAGAAATTTAATTGCAGCTTAGCCCTCCTCCTCTCTTCAAACAAGGTACGCCAGCTCTCATCAAGCTGGCGGGCTGTCTTTTGGTCAGCATTTTGCTGATGGTCATGGACCATCAATTCAAGGCGCTGAATCAGGTTCGCTCTGTTGCAAGCTACTTAATCACCCCGTTTCAATATGCCATGCAAATGCCTAGAAATGCTTTGGTGGGTACTTACGACTACCTCACCAGCAAAGGCTCTTTAGAAGTTCAAAATGAGCTCTTAACTAAGCGCGTGGCCGAGTTAACACTTCTAGCCAATCAGTCAGAACTGTTCATGTCTGAAAATGCACAATTGAGAAAACTGATTGGTATCCAAGAACAATCTCGCTTTAAGATTTTGCTTGCGCAAATTCTTTATAGTCCATCGAACCCCATGTCTCAACGCGTTGTGATTGATCGGGGTGCAGCAGACAACCTCTCTCTTGGCCAAGCGGTCTCAGATCATCAAGGCATCATTGGTCAAGTGGTGCGTGTCATGGAAAACAAATCTGAAGTCACTTTGTTGGATGACAGAGACATGGTGATTCCAATTCAAGTCGCCAGAAATGGTCTGCGAGGCGCCCTTCATGGCAATGGCAGAGGTCAGCCATTGGAGTTGCGACACATGGCTGCAGTGAGCGATTTGCAAGTGGGTGACGTCTTGATGACATCTGGCATTGATGGCGTTTATCCACCAGGTTTTGCAGTTGCCACCATCGATAAAATTGAGCGCAACGTCGACAAAAATTTTGCCTACGTTTACTGCTCCCCCGTGGGCGGTGTGAATCGCTTTCGTCACGTGATGATTCTTTTCTACGACGCTGGATTTGGTCCTAAGCCAGAAGCCAATAAAAATTTCAAAGAAACTGATACAAAGTCCAATCGTTTATACAGAGGTAAGCCATGATAGAAAGCGGCTACATCCTTCGTCCTGCAAATCCTCTGTTCATTACCTTTAGCTTGCTAGCAGCCACTTTGCTCAACTTTTTACCGCTGGGCAATGCTCCGTGGGTGCCTGATTGGCTGTTGCTTTGCTTGGTGTTTTGGACCATTCATCAACCAAGAAAAGTGGGTGTGATTTGGGCGTTTTGTTTAGGCTTGGTCATGGATGTTCACAATGGCAATTTACTTGGCCAATACGCATTCATGTACCCACTGGTTGCCTACTTTGGTATTTTTTGGCAAAGACGGGTGATGGGCTTTACGCGCATCCAACAAGCTTTGCATCTCTTGCCGCTTTTTATATCAGCTTCAATTTGGCCGTTGATCATTCGTTGGGTTGCTACGGGTGAAATTCCATTCTGGGCATGGTCGAGTCTGTTTTCTGGTTTTATTGAAGCTCTCTTGTGGCCAATGGCAGTCGTCCTCTTATTGGCACCGCAACGCAGGCCAACCGACGTTGACCTCAACCGTCCAATTTAATTGACGGCACATGAATCGATTTAATCACTCTCAACCAACGGTTAAGTCATTTCAAGATCGGCTGAGTGTTGCCATGATTTTTGTATTGATTTGCTTTTCAATACTTTTGTTGAGATTTGTCTGGCTACAAGTATTCACTCATCACCGTCATTCTTTAGCGGCGGAAAATAATCGCATTGCCTTGATTCCGGTTCCTGCTAATCGCGGTCTTATTTATGATCGCAATGGTATTGTGATTGCGCGCAATTACTCTGCTTACACCCTAGAGATCAATCCTTCACAAGTTGAGACCAACTTAAATGAATTGCTTGATCAACTGTCATTGGTCATCGACATTCAACCGAAAGATCGTCGTAACTTTTTGAAATTAGCAGCAGAGTCAAAAACTTTTGATTCATTTCCAATCAGAACTTTGCTCAGCGATGTAGAGGTTGCAAAATTCACGGCACAACGCTTCAGGTTTCCTGGGGTAGAAATTCGTGCGCGTTTATTTAGACAATACCCTTATGGTGAGCTTGGCTCACATCTGATTGGCTACATCGGCAGAGTCTCACAAAAAGATCGTGAAAAATTAATTGCCGAATTAGACTCCAGCAAAAGCATGGATGAGGATTGGGCTCAGAGAAAAAATATCAACTTATTGGGCATGCCCTACATTGGCAAAGTTGGCATTGAACAAAGCTATGAACAGGCTCTCAGAGGTTCCCCTGGATTTGAGCAAGTTGAAATCACTGCTGGTGGAAGAGCAGTCAGAACACTTTCAACATCTTCTTCCACGCCCGGAAAAAATCTGGTGCTGGCTGTTGATATCAAGCTTCAGCATTTGGTTGAGCAAATGTACGGGAAAAGACGTGGCGCATTTGTGGCGATTGAACCAAACACTGGCGACATCCTTGCATTTGTTTCTAAGCCAAATTTCAATCCCAATGATTTTGTGGAAGGTATTGATGCCAGCACTTGGAAAGACTTGAATGATTCTCTAGAGAAGCCTCTTTACAATCGGCCATTAAAAGGCACTTACTCACCAGGATCAACCTATAAGCCATTCATGGCACTGGCAGCTCTTGAGACCGGTAAACGCACGCCTAGTCAGTCGATTGCCGATCCTGGTTACTTTATTCTCGGCAACAACACTTTCAGAGACGATAAAGTCGGTGGCCACGGCACAGTGGACATGGCCAAATCAATTGTTGATTCTTGCAACACTTATTACTATCACCTGGCTCGTGATATGGGCGTCAATCCGATGCACGACTTCATGAAACCACTTGGGTTTGGTCAAATCACCGGGATCGATCTTGATGGCGAAGCACGAGGCATTCTGCCCTCAACAGCTTGGAAAGAAAAGGCATTTAAGAAGTCTGAACAACAAAAATGGTTTGAAGGTGAAACCATTTCTTTGGGCATCGGGCAAGGCTATAACAGTTTTACAATTTTGCAATTAGCGCATGCCACCGCCAATATTGCTAATCAAGGTGTTGTGATGAAACCGCACTTGGTTAAATCAGTAGAAAACCCTATCACCAAAGATCGCGTTTTAACCACGCCACAAGAAAGCTACAAAATTGATCTTAAAAAAGAAAACATAGACGTGGTCACCAATGCAATGGTGGACGTGAATAGATTTGGTACATCAGCAGGAGCGTTCAAAGGTGCGAGCTACAACGCTGCGGGTAAAACTGGTACAGCACAGGTGTATAGCTTGAATGCTAAAAACTATAACCACGGTGCAACCCCAGAATTTTTACGAGATCATGCTTTGTACGTTGTCTTTGCCCCAGCAGAAAATCCAAAGATCGCTATCGCCATGATTGTTGAAAATGCTGGCTTCGGTGCAGCTCATGCAGCTCCTATTGCGCGACGTGCGCTTGATTACTATCTTGAGGGTCGCTGGCCCAAGGAGGTTCCGGAATGGAAAAACGCTCCTTGATTCATAAGATTGATTTTCTGTGGAATGGCCTTGATAAAACCTTGGGGCTGATTGTTTTAGCTCTTGTGGCCATCAGTATTGTCACATTTATATCGGCGACCAGCGGAACACATGTGCAATTTATTGATCAAGCACGCAACCTGATTGTGTCGATTGGTGTGATGCTGATTGTTTCTAGAATTCCGCCCAAGTGGCTAGAAAAATCTGCGATTTGGATTTACACCATTGGTATTGCCTTGCTTCTTGCTGTAGCTGCTTTTGGTCTGATCAAAAAAGGTGCGCGACGTTGGGTCAATATTGGCATCGTGATCCAGCCATCTGAAATCATGAAGATTGCGATGCCCATGATGTTGGCTTGGTACTTTCAACGTCGTGAAGGCGTCTTAAAGACTTGGGATTATGGTGTGGCAGCTTTGTTGCTGATCTTGCCAGTGGCTTTGATTGGTCGGCAGCCTGACCTTGGCACTGCATTGCTGGTATTGGCATCTGGTATTTACGTCATCATTCTTGCGGGCTTTCCATGGAAGTACATCATTCCAGTGGTAGGAGCTGGCACGCTCGGCATTTTGTTGATCATTATTTTTGGTGGCTACATTTGCGAACCAGAAGTGAAATGGTATTTACTGCATGAATACCAAAAAAATCGTGTGTGCACGCTTTTAAACCCGAGCTCTGACCCTCTCGGCAAAGGTTTTCACACGATTCAATCCATCATTGCAATTGGCTCAGGTGGGCTATTTGGTAAAGGCTGGCTGAATGGTACTCAAGCACACCTTGAGTTCATTCCAGAAAAACACACCGATTTCATTTTTGCTGTTTTTGCTGAAGAATTTGGCTTGCTTGGTAATATCATTTTGCTGGGCTTATTTGTTGCCTTGATTCAGCGGGGTCTTGCCATCTCATCAAATGCTCCAACACTCTTCACAAGACTTTTGGGCGGTGCCGTGACAATGATTTTCTTCACTTATGCCTTTGTGAACATGGGCATGGTCAGTGGCCTGCTACCGGTGGTCGGCGTACCGCTGCCATTCATCAGTTATGGTGGTACAGCCCTGGTGACCTTGGGCATCGGCGTGGGCATTTTGATGAGCATTCATCGCTACCGCAGACTTGTGCAAAGCTAGAAATTAATCAAGTAATCCATCGAGATGGATAAGAGAGAGATAAAAGAAACATAAAAAAAGCCCAGCTCGAAGCTGGGCTTTTTGATCATGCAAATCAGCGAATTACTTCTTACGCTTATTCACAGCATCTTTAAATGCTTTACCAGCTGAGAACTTAACTGTCTTAGCGGCAGCAATTTTGATTGCTTCGCCAGTTTTTGGATTGCGGCCTACACGAGCAGCGCGCTTACCAGAACCAAAAGTACCAAAACCAATTAACTGAACGCTATCACCTTTGGTAACAGCCTTTTTGATGTTGTCCATAATTGAATTCAATGCAAATTCAGCTTTGGCCTTTGACAATTCAGATTCTTCTGCAATTGCGGAAATAAGTTCTGCTTTATTCAAGTGATGCTCCTTATCAATCATTGTTGGATGTTTGCACGTAGAACACTACGTGCTTTAAATTGTAACCATAATTTTTGGAAAGAATATTAAATTTGAATTAAATGTTTTAAGTAACAAATTAGCCAACTATTTGTTATATTTACAGCAATGTCTTCGCCTGTTTTTCTAAGCCCCGCCCTGATCAGTATTGCTGCCATTCTTTATGCAGCAAGCTTTTTAATCAACTCTTATGTCATGGGCTCGTTTTCTTTTTCCCTTGGGGTGTCTTGGGTTTTTTTGCCCGCAGGATTTAGGTTGTTGCTGACCCTGCTATTAGACAAAAATGGGGCCCTAGGTATTGCCATGGCCTCTATTGCTATCAGCCTGGGCTTCTATTTTGAAGATCCAATCCTAGGCATTGGCGCAGGAGTCATCAGCGGTTTGGCGCCCTACATAGCGAAACTACTTGTTTTTCGAGACTCTGACTTAAAACAAGATCTCTCTCAGCTCGACGCAAAGCAATTACTCAATTGTGTTTTTGTTTTTTCAATTGTCAGCCCTCTCATGCACCAAGCATGGTACAAACTGCATAACGAAGATAGTCCTTTCTTTGAAGGCTTGGGCGTGATGATCATTGGGGATTTGATTGGCACATTCATTGTTATCTACTTGGCCAAAGCAGTCATCTTTCTTTACAAGAAAAGAATCTTCAATCAAAAAGCTTGAATCACGCCACTAAACTAATGTGTGCTTTATCCCTATTTTGAGTATTGATTTGATGCTTTAGAATGATTTCTTCTTTCAAAAGAAGAGTGTCTTATGACCAAAGAAAATAATCACTTCTCCATAAGAGAAGGCGAAAAAGTAGAAGTTAAATTAATTGATAGCAAAGAATTGATGGGCAAGTCCAATTACTTGGACATTGCACACGAGGGTGAAGTCTATCGACTGAGAGTCACCAAATACAGAAAATTGATTCTGACCAAGTAGTTAATCAACAATCAGTATGTCTTTGACAAAATAGCCTGTGTCACCAAAGCAGGTTGTTGGAATGCCCACGTGCTCTTCATAAACCAATGAAACGCGCTTGCCCATGCTTTCATTGATTTTTTTGACCACCGTTTCATCATGAACGGTGAAGTTAAATTTTTCACTCAAAGTTCCAGGCATATTGATCATGGCCAACTCACCCTCCCAAGTTTTGCATAACCAGCCTTTTTTAGAAAGCTTTTGCACATACCCAGCGCGCTCACCAGCTGAATAGCTCCAAGTCAAAACCAACCAGGTGTAAAGACAAAAAAGTAAAACCAAAACAATTAAGAATCCAATAAATTTTTTCATGCTTATTCCTGGGTTGGATCGTGCCAAGTTGGGTATTTTTGCATCACACTTAAAAACAAAGGTGACTCTAGATGTTGATTTAACCACTGTTTTAAAGAATCTAGGCCAGATTGATCAATCCAGTCTGGATCAACCATTGCAAACTGACGCACAAATGGAAATATCGCTATATCAGCCAAACTCACCTTAGATCCTAATAGATGAGTACTTTTCGTTAACTGCTCATTGATGGGACCCAGAAATGATGCTGTTGCTTGGCTCAATGTCTCTTCAAGAGAAATATCTGGGTGCCTATCGGGGTACTTGTATTGATCCAATAACTTTTTAAAAGGGCCGTCATTTTTTGCCACCCATTCATCAATCACTGCTTCTGTTTCTGCAGTCAGCCAACAATCTGGATCAGACTGTTTTAAAGCCCACTTCATGATGTCATAACTTTGTTCAATCACAAGCCCATCATTTTGTAAAACTGGGACAGTTCCTTTGGGTGAGATGGCCAATAAAGAGGCTGGCTTTTCTCTTAAAGAAATTTCTCGGATTTCAACTGGAATGCCTGAATATGCCAAAGCCATCCTGGCTCTCATGGCATAAGGACAACGCCGATAAGAATATAAAACGGCCGTCATTTAAATAGATGACTCACGGTTCTTTTGCTCAATCATTTTTACCAAAGCATAAATAGCCTGGTGATTGGGCGCGTAAAGGCCATGTTGTTTTGCTTTGCGAACAATTAAGCCATTCAAATAATCTATCTCTGTTGGCTTGCGGCGCATGAGATCTTGTGCAGTAGATGAGCGCTGATTTGCCATTGTTTTAGCAATTTGCTCATTCACCATTTGTGCTTCAGCTAAAGATATATCAATCTTTTCTTGATGCGCCACCAACAAAAATTCCGCGGTGAGATCATTGATTAATTGCCAGATATTTTCTTGCTGAGCCATTTCACCGTAAGTGATTTGTCCAATTGCAGATATACCGTTGTACGAGCAATTGACTAAAAATTTGAGCCAAAGCTCACGCTGAATATTGTTTGAAACAGAACAAGGTATCTGAGCACTCAAAAATAGATCGCAAATCTGCTCTAACTCGGCAGAGATGTTCTCATGCCCACCAAGCTGGCCAATGATGAGCTCTCCCCGACCAAAGTGCTTCACGTGACCGTCACCACCCATGCCTGTTGCAACATAGACAACGGCAGAAATGGCAGGATTGGGCACAACTTGAGCAATTCTTTCGGCGTTATCAACCCCATTTTGCAAACTCAATATCAAGGCATCTGGCTTGATCAAATCTTTGATTTCACGCATCACGCGCTCTGTATCTGGTGATTTAACGCAGCATAAAATAAGGTCTGCGTCCTTGATGGCCGAATATTCAGTGCTGGCTTTAATTGAAACATGCTCTTGAAAAGATTGACATTCCATAAATAAGCCATTCTCTTGAATGGCTTTCACATGCTTTTGGCGCGCGATCAAGGTAACGTCATGTCCGGCTCTTGCCAACAATCCGCCAAAGTAACTTCCAACAGCTCCTGCGCCAACCACCGCTACCCTTGATATTTTATTTTTCATCTCTTGATTTTACGCCTTTGACTCCTGCAGGGCATCAGCAAATTTATGAAAAATCCTTTAGAGTGGATAAGATATAAACACTCGAGAGACAAGCGCATGAAAGCATTTCTAATCAATCCCAAGCTCAAAGAAGTCACTGAAGTTGAAATTGAGCCTACGATTGAAGCAATTCAAGATTTAATTGGTTTCAAAACAGTCGACTCTGATGAGATTGACTTCAATTTTGACCAACTTTTCTTTGATGAAGAGTGTTTTATTCGCCAACAAGATCAAGCGGGCCGCTTCAAAGTTGATAACTTGGCACCCATCGCAGGCAAAGGGGTGGTTGCCAACAGCGCAAACAATGGCAAAACAATCGCCAGCCCTCAAGTGACCTTAGAAGCTCTGATCAAGCGTGTCACATTTTTGTGATCTAAATGACCATTGATAAAAACAGCTATCAGATAGATATCTCTGATGGCATTGTGCTGATCAAGAATCAAAACACAACCATTGCTTATTGTAGATTTTTAGACTCAGGCGATATTGAGTACATCTGTGTCAATTTGGCTTATCGTCGCCAAGGCTATGGCAAGATCTTGATTGATGAAGTAAAGAAGATCACGGGCAAGATTGGCAAGATTCATGAACCAATCTCACCTCTGGGCTCTCAGTTTTTTAAAGGCATTGGCATTCTTTAAAGAGTTTTAATTTTTAAAACTTTAAATGCTGCCAAATGCTCCTTGATTGAAATCACTGATTGCTTGATTAATTTCTTCACGGGTATTCATCACAAAAGGACCATATCCGACAATCGGCTCGGCAATTGGTTCGCCACTTAACAGCAATGCCACGGTATCTTCAAGGGCTTTGACTTTGATGTCTTGCCCATCTTGACTAAATATCAGCATCTTTGCATCCTGTGCCACTGCACCACGCTCACCGGCACTTTCTAAAGCGCCACGCAAAACAACCACGGAAGCATTCCAACCATTGGGCGCGGGCAAAACAAGTTCCTCGCCTTTTTTCAAACGAATATCAAACACATTCATGGGGGTAAACGTTTTTGCAGGACCCACTTGTCCTTCATGCTCGCCAGCAATCACTCGGATTGATCCGCTGGAGTTTGATAATTGAATCTCGGGAATGCTCTGACTTAAGATCTCCTGATAAGTGGGTGGAGTCATTTTGTGTTTGGCTGGCAAATTCACCCAGAGCTGCACCATTTGGAAAATTCCACCTTGCTTTGCAAAAGCATCAGAATGAAATTCTTGATGAAGGATGCCAGAGCCAGCAGTCATCCACTGAACATCTCCTGGGCCAATCGTTCCACCTTGACCCGTTGAATCCTTATGAGAAACTCCTCCCTCATAAACAATGGTGACCGTTTCAAAACCACGGTGAGGATGAGTGCCAACTCCCTTGCGCTCATTTGTTGGTGGAAACTCGGTCGGCCCAGCCAAATCAAGCATCAAAAATGGGCTCATCTCTTTACCCAACTGCTGATAAAAGAATAAAGTGCGCACGGGAAAACCATCGCCAACCCAATGGCCTTGATCATTTCCCTGAATACCAACAAAACGCTTCATATTGATTGACCCTAGCTCGCTCATTTGTTTAATCTTATATATCCATATTAATCACTATCTGAATTATTTTCAGGCGCATTGCATAATAAGGATATCTTTTATTTTCCTATACGCAACAGATAAGACATTAAGGCATGTTCAGCACACCAACCCTCAGCTTTTTCCAAGAAATCATTGAGTTGATTGGCATCTTCTCATTTGCTGCTTCAGGGCTCATTGCTGGCTTACGAAAAAAATTAGACTTGGTGGGTGTCAGCATCGTGGCTGGTTTGACTGCTTTTGGTGGTGGCACATTAAGAGACATTCTTTTAGATCGCAGACCCTTCTTTTGGGTTGAACACTCTTACTGGCTTTGGGTGATCATTGCATTGACCATTGTGAGCATTTGGTTCATTAAGAACAAACACATTGCCTACACAGAAAAAATGATTCAGTTGCCTGATGCCATGGGCCTTGCCTTGGCAACGATCCTGGGCACTCAAATTGCACTTCAATTTGACACGCCATTAGTAGTAGCCATTTTGCTAGGGGTTATTTCTGCAACTTTTGGGGGCGCTCTGCGAGACATCGTGTGCGGAGAAATTCCTCAGCTGTTCTATGACAACCGTCCCTATGCAGTGATTGCCTTTGCTGGAAGTGGTTTGTACATTCTGCTGAGCACCTACTTGTTAGATGAATCCATGGCTGCAGTGGTTTCATTCATGTTCATTTTCATCATTCGTGCGATTGCCTTGTATAAGAATTGGCACCTACCCACATTCAGGGCTTAATCATGAACATCCATGCTGACTTCAGTCAAAAAGCCGTGGTCAACACTCACGAAGCACCGTGGTTGCCATCACCTATGGCAGGCGTTCATCGAAAACCTCTGGATCGCATTGGTGATGAAGTTGCGATTGCAACCACCATCGTGAGCTATGCGCCGAATTCTTCTTTCCCTAAACACGCCCATCCTGCTGGGGAAGAAATCTTGGTGCTTGAAGGCACTTTCTCAGATGAAAGTGGTGATTACTCAGCAGGGATGTACCTGCGCAATCCACCCAACAGTTCACACACCCCTTATTCAAAAGAAGGCTGCACGATTTTTGTCAAATTAAGACAATTTCATCCCGATGATTCAGCCACCATCAGAATCGACACCAAGAACACTGCCTGGTATCCAGGCCTGGTTCCTGGACTGTCCGTGATGCCCTTGCATGAATTCGATGGTGTAGGCACAGCACTGGTGCGTTGGGCACCCAACACCATATTCAATCCACACGTTCATCCAGGCGGAGAAGAGATTCTGGTTTTAGAAGGTGTCTTTCATGATGAGCACGGCTCATACCCGAGTGGCACATGGATCAGAAGCCCCAGATACAGCACCCACAAACCATTCACAAAATCAGAGGGCGCCCTCATCTATGTCAAAACAGGGCATCTGAATCACAAGCTAGATCGATAAGCTAACCTACCGAAGGTAGCTCCACGACAAACCGAGCTCCACCGCCAATCGCGTCCTCATGGCGAATTGAGCCACCATATCTAGTGACAATGTGCTTACATAGCCACAAACCCAAGCCCATTCCCGTCTGCTTGGTCGTACTCAAGAGCTCAAAAAGTTGAGATTTAAATTCAATCGGTACCCCTGCACCATTATCAGAAATACTTAGGTGAATAAAATGCTCATCCTTGGCAGCTTCTATAACAATTCGACGCTGAAGTGTTCCTGCGTTAGCTAGAGCCTGGATCGCATTATTAAGTAGGTTTAGTATGACTTGCTCAATTTCAGAAGAATTTACTCGAATCCGCAATTCATCATCAACTTGAAGTTGAATTTGAATATTCCTAGACTTTAGTTCTGGCTTAACAATCTCTAAAAATTTATCAATCAGCTTGCCAAGCTCGACCTCTTCAGCATTTGAGTCAATTTCAGTAAAGATTGATCTGAGAGATTTAACAATTGCTGCTGCGCGCTTATTATCTTCTTCTAGAGAATCTAAAACCTCTTTACCTAAATCAGGATTCAGCACCCCTTTTTCTAAATTCATTTTAAGAAACTGGATATTGAGGTTAGATGCGCCAAGAGGTTGATTGAGCTCATGAGCAATCGAAGCAGACAGCGCGCCTGTGGCAGCGGTCTTATTAGCCTTCATCAGACCGTAGATAAGACGCTCTTTCTCTTTTAAAAGTTCGGTAATTTTTTTATTCTCTTCGGTTGTACTCTTTAAGGCATTGGCAATTTGGTTTTCTTTTCTAATCTGCTTTTCCAAATAGAAACTATTAAGTGCCACATACACCAAGATCGTGCTGCCATAACCAATCCATAAAAGTGTTAAAGCCAGAGCATCCTGAGCATATAAAAAGAAATTAGTTTGGGTGCTTCCGAACAATATCCAAAGTGTTCTAAGAATTTCTCCAAATAAGGTAAAGGCCGTTAAAAAAATCAGCCACCTTACAACTATTGTTGGATCTACTTTGTAATACTTTCTCAACTCCCAGATTTGCCATATTAAAAATAATTCTTGAGTAATTGTGATCAAAGCCACGCGATGCTTAAAGGTGTCTGGTGTTACCCTCAAATAGTCATAAAGAAAGGCAATAAAAACTGGGATCAGCCACAAAAGCACTGCTTGAATCTTGGTAAAGGGGCGTTGATTCCAAGAGCGATATAAAAATATCAGAAGAAAAACAGAAACAATGAACGAAGTGTTTGCTACTGTGAGAAGAAAGTTATGCGTCCACAAAGCAATGCCAAAGCTGAAAGAGGACAGCGAGAAAATTCCCACGCTCAACGGCCAATAGATGCTCAGCCCACTAGCAGCACTGACGCGGTATTGATACAGGGCGCTTAAAAATAACCCCAGACCAATTAGTGAAAAAGCGATAAAAAAGATTTGATTGGCTAACTCCATGATCTACATGGTACTAAAGATCATTAGGTATGTCGTTTAAAACGACATGCCAGCACACTACAGAAACGAAAAAACCACCCGAAGGTGGTTTATAGAATCTTGGTGGCCCGGGGCGGAATCGAACCACCGACACAAGGATTTTCAATCCTCTGCTCTACCGACTGAGCTACCAGGCCAAGAATCGAGAATTGTACTATAAAAGGCTTTTTACCCCAAACTGCCCACCCCAGTTAAGGGGCTGAGTAGCCATTAAGCCTAAGAACATCCTTGGCTTTGGCACTTTGCAGATGGGCATAAAAATCCACAGCTGGCTTAGGTGGGTTCTTCATTAACACCATCCTCTGCTTGATTGGTTCATGAAAGTTCTCAGGGATTAAAAGGTGATCTGCTATTTGCGCCACTTCTTTAGATTTGGCCAAAGAATAAGCTGTTAATCCGATACCTGCCGAACCAGAAGTCACAAACATGGTTGCTGATGAAATACTCTCACCAAAAACAATCTTATTCTTTGCGGCCTCATACAAACCGAGTGCATTCAGAAAATCAATGGCTGCTTTTCCATAAGGCGCTGTATCAGGCTTCGCGATGGCGATCTTATTCACATCCTCAATAATTTTCTTCAGCTCAACTTGATTGAGACTCAACCTGATCTTTTTTGACTTATGCACAATCAAAGCCAGTCTGCCAATCGCATAAATCTTTCCTTCATCCACAGTCAAACCCTGACGATATAAAGTCAAAGGGAAACTCTCATCAGCAGACACAAACAAATGAAATGGCGCGCCCTGTTGTATTTGACGGGCAAAATTACCAGATGAGCCATAAATGATTCTTAAGTCCTGACCACCTGCTATTTTGTATTGTTGATAGATCTCTTCCATCGCTGGCTTCATGTTTGCAGCAACCACCACGGTGGCTTGCTGAGCATTTGCCAAGGAAACAAAGAAAACCGTTACTAACGATAAAAAAATTATTGGTGATAACAAATATCTAATCTTCATGAAGTTCATACACAAAAATTTTGTGATGAAAAGCAACTAATCACCTTTGTAATTACCAACATCAATGCCAAGTGCCTTGAGCTTTCGGTAAAGATGGGTTCTCTCTAGGCCAGTCTTTTCTGCAACGCGTGTCATGCTGCCTGAAGCTTGGTTGAGATGGTATTCAAAATAAGCTTTTTCGAATAAGTCTCTGGCTTCCCTTAATGGCAGATCGATGTAACTTAAATTGAATTCGGCTTGATTGGTATCGGCTTCTTCAACAATGAATTCCTCAATCTTGCTGCTGATTTGTACAGACCCATCCGCCTTGATGTCAGTTTTAGTTTCAACAACAAATAACTCTTTAGGAGGTGCTTTTTGTAAAGCCTGCTCCACTGTTTTCAATAATTTCTGTAGCGCAATGGGTTTTTCTAAAAAGTTCACCGCACCAATTCTGGTGGCCTCTACGGCTGTATCAATGGTGGCGTGCCCTGACATCATCACCACTGGCATGGTCAGCTGACCATTGTTCGACCACTCTTTTAAAAGAGTCACGCCATCAACGTCAGGCATCCAAATGTCTAAAAGAACCAAATCAGGCTCAAGATTTTCTCGGGCTTTTCTAGCCTCATTTGCATTCTGCGCAGATACCACCGAGTGCCCCTCATCCGTTAGGATCTCATTGAGGAGCTCTCTGATGCCCATCTCGTCATCAACAACTAAGATACTTGCCATAACTAACTTTGCTTTACCAGTTGGTTGAAATAAATAGACACCTCGGCACCAATGACCTGATTGTCTTCCATGCGATTACGTAATTCAATTCTTGCGCCGTGCTCATCCACGATTTTCTTCACAGTGGCAAGGCCTAAGCCTGTTCCCTTAGCCTTGGTTGTCACATAAGGCTCAAAGGCACGACTTAAAATTCTTGGGGCAAAACCTGTGCCCGCATCCAAAATACTCAATTTAACAATGCCCTTACCAACCTTATCATTCTCATTAGAATCTGGATAAGGCAAGAACTCTGTTTTCACCAAAATTGAAAAGTCCCCTTTGTTGGCTTCAACACTTGCATCAAGACCATTTTGAATCAGGTTATGAATCACCTGACGAATTTGCGTTGCGTCAGCCATGATCATCGGGCACGCTTGATCAAGATCTGCGCGCACCGGGGTGCCACCGTATAAACCTAAGACATCAAGCACCAAACCATTCATTGATAATTCTTGTAACTGCGCATCCGGAGTTTTAGCAAAATCTCTGAAGTCATTCACCATCTGTTTCATCGCTTCAACTTGGGTGATGATGGTTGTGGTGCTGCGCTCAAGAAACTCTTGCTGCTGAGGAGCTAAATGCTCTTTTAACTTTAACTGAATTCTCTCAGCCGACAATTGAATCGGCGTTAAAGGATTCTTGATTTCATGAGCCAAGCGTCTGGCCACATCGCCCCAGGCAATAGAGCGTTGAGCTGTGATCACCTCTGAAATATCATCAAACACCACAATGAATAGACCGCTTGGCAAATGAGTTCCGCGAACCAACAGAGTAATGCCATGATCATGCTGCGAATCTATATGACTTGATGCATCCAAAATGATTTGTTTTTGCCAGTGATCACTTTGGTCATTACTGGAAATCTCATGGGCGCTGAATGCATCTTTAATAGCAGCCTCAAATTCTTGCAAGCGAGGAATACCGCCCAAGCCCTTACCAATCAGCTGGTCTAACGGAGTTCCAAAAATTCTAGAAGCGCCCGCATTAGAAACCACCAATTTAAACTCGGCATCCAATACACACACGCCAGCAGTTAAATTAGACAAAACACTTTCAGAAAAAGTTTTTGAATCTTCTAATAAATTTCTGGCTTCTAATAGCTGGCGGGTCATGACATTGAATTGCTTGGTCAACAAACCAAGCTCATCCCCGGTGTTCAATTCCGGCTTAGGAGAAAGGTCTCCTTCTGCAACAGCTTTCGTACCCTTGAGCAACATGATCAAAGGCGTGGCTAACTGACGCCCCAATAACAAGGCCAGGGCCATTGCAATGAACAATGCTAAAAACAGCGTAATTGTCAGAGTGCCGATATACATCTTTCGCAAACCTGAACGACCAAGGGCTTTTTCTTGGTATTCAATGTAAGCGCTTTGAACGGCCAAAGCATTATTACTAAGACTTTCTGGCATGTTTTTAACCAGCAGTAAATACCTGTCCTCTGACTGAGCACGTAAATTAAATCCACCCAAACTGCCCCCAGAAATATTATCAATCGGGATCAACAATTTAATGGTGTAAGTTTTTTTAGAAAGCTCCGGATTTGGTTCATCTGTCTGCGTGAAATAACCCACCGATTTTGCCTGTTGCAACTTATCAGCCTGAGACATCTCAGATACTGAAGAATTAAAACCAAGGCCGGCACTCGCAACAACTTTAGATCCCAAGCCAAACAAAGTGATTTCTTCAAGGCTGTTTTGCTCACGCTGTCTTGACAATAACAAGGTCAAAGCGCCTTCACCAGAAGCGCGTGAGGTCGCTTGAATCTGAGTCGCAATCTCTCGACC
This sequence comes from Polynucleobacter cosmopolitanus, assembly GCF_002224225.1. Classification (GTDB taxonomy): domain Bacteria; phylum Pseudomonadota; class Gammaproteobacteria; order Burkholderiales; family Burkholderiaceae; genus Polynucleobacter; species Polynucleobacter cosmopolitanus. The sequence goes on from NZ_NJGG01000001.1 coordinate 387,672, forward strand.
CTTGCTCAATAAATCTGTGCGCGAAATCTCAATCGATGTTCTGCCCAATTGCAAGCCCGCCTCAAGAGCACGCTCAACCTTGACGTCAAACCATGACTCAATACTGCGAGACACAAACTGCAAAGAAACGCCGTAAAGAATCGCGCCTGGCAAAACTCCTACCAAAGCAAAGAACATCGCTAACTTTGCAATCAATCTAGAGCCAAAATACTTTTGGCGCAAACGCATGGCCAGGTTAAAAACCAAGGCAACGATCACCAGCAAAAATAAAACCCCAATCAACACATTGGCGGCGAACAACAAAGCAAAATATTCGTCAAAAAAAGATGTGTTGGCTGAGGCAAAGGCCAACAGCAACAATAGAATAAGCGCCAAAAATACCACTACGCCAATCAAAAAAGGCTTGGCCAATAATCTCATCATGGCTGAGCCCCAAGCGTTTGTGGAGCAGGCTGCACTCTTGGTATGAACTCAAAACGATGCCAATCACTGTGCAAATTCCAAGACTTAGAATTGATGGCATTCACCTGAAATGGCTTTGCCAATTGATTGGTATCCAAGCGCATTCGGACGGCCGCTTGATATGGTTGATTCAGTTCAACCATACCCTGGTCAATAACCACCCATCCCTCAGTTGTTTTTACCGCTGACAATGCCTGCTTTAATGTGGCAGCAGTCAAACTGAAAGTGCCCAGCGTCACACGGTATTGATTGGTCAGCGCTTGATAAGATATTTTAGAAACTCGTTGGACGTCGACGATCTTGTTATCCAACCAATACCATCTTTTTTTGCTCAACTGAAACTCAGTCACAAAATGAAGCGTCACACCTTTTTTAACTAATTGCTCAAGGGCGGGGCTGAGCTCTAATTGAACATCTGCATTCAAAGCCCATGATTTTTCAAGCGGGGTTAAGCTAACATTACTAAAGCTAATTTCATTGGCATGCACAAAGCTGACCATGGTGGCCAGCAAAAAAATCTTAGCAATCCAATTGAATAGTTGGCGCATGCTGATTGTTAATCTAAAGCTTTCATTTTTCAAAAAGCGCATAAAAAAATCCATCGTGCTGCTTTGATGGCAAAAGCTGTCCAGGGGCTTTCAATCTGACTGCATCTGGCATGGCATTCAGCCACCACTTAGCTTGCAGCTCTCCCTCGTCTGGAAATACTGAGCAAGTGACATATAGTAACTTACCGCCTGGCTTTAACAAGCTCCAAAGGGCTGTGAGGATCTTTCGTTGTGCCACTTGCAAATTTTTGATATCGCCCTCTTGGCGTAAATACGTGATATCGGGATGCCGTCTCACAATGCCCGAAGCAGAACATGGCACGTCTGCAATGATTGCATCGTACAACTCACCCCCAAACCATGCTTTTGGAGTCGATGCATCACCAATGATGATGTGGCCACCATTAAGTTTTAAACGACCAAAGTTTTCTTCAATTCTTTTCGCTCTTGATGCGTCTATCTCTAGTGCATCTAGGTGAATATCGTATTTTTCTAAAAAATGTGCCGCCTTACCACCAGGCGCGGCACACGCATCAAGCACCCTTTGTCCTGGAGCAAGCTTTAACAACTCTGCTGCCACTTGCGCGCCCGCATCCTGAACTGAACAGGCACCATCAAAGAATCCCGGAATCTTTGCCACTGGGATTGGGTTTTTTAATTCGATCGCACCTGATAACTTTTGCCCACCAACCTTATCGATCAATTGATACTCAATGTCAGCTTTGCTTAAATCATCTAAATATTTTTTGACACCAGCTTCATCTTTCAGAAATCGATGATTTAGACGCAAGGTTAGTGGCGGCTTCTCTTTTGATGCCGCAAGAATATTCAGATACTGCTCTGGGTAGGCGTATTTTAATTTTCTTGTCCACCACTCTGGATAAGAAGGGTGCTGCTCTTCGGGTATTTCTTGATACAGCTTTTCATTTCTGAGGGCTCTGCGCAACACCGCATTGATCAACCCTCTGGCAAAACCAAGATTGCTGTCCAAGCTTGTTGCATTCACCGCCTCATTCACCAAGGTATGTGTGGCATACATGGGCTCGCTATTTTTTTCTGGTAACAAAGCAATCGCAGCCCAAAGCAAATAGAGCGTTAGGCCTGGTGGAGTTTTTTGAACATATTGATTCAAAACCTCTTGAGCCCAAAATCCCCTTCTAAGGGCTTGAAAGGCAATGCTCTGAACAGCAGGTCTTAAATCTGGTGATGTGCCCTGAAGGGCCAAAGTCAGTGAGGTCCCGTTTTGAACCTCTTCCAATACCTTGGCAGATGCAAAAAGTGCTTTTGAAAGGCTGATGCCTTGTTGTTTGATATCAGCCAGGATATGTTCCCGTTCTTGCCATTTGCATCAAACGTGCAACACGCTCTTCGGTTGGTGGATGAGTAGAAAATAAACCCGCTAAACCGCCACCAGATAAAGGGCTCATGATCATCATTTGAGCAGTTTCAGGATGTCTTTCAACTGCATCAAAATGTCGACCGCTGGCAACTTGGTGAATCTTGTCCAATGCCATGGCCAAGGCCTCTGGATCATTACAAATTTCTGCGCCGCCTCGATCCGCTTCATATTCACGAGCGCGAGAGATCGCCATTTGAATCAAGCTGGCTGCCAAAGGCGCCAAGATGGCCACCAAAATGCTGGCCATCGGATTGCTCGGGCGACCATCAGAGCTTCTGCCACCAAAGAACATCGCAAAGTTTGCAAGCGCAGACAAGGCTCCCGCCATTGTGGCTGAAATGGTTGAAATCAAAATATCGCGATGTTTGACGTGTGCCAACTCATGAGCCATCACTCCGCGAATTTCTCTCTCAGATAAAACTCTCAAGATGCCTGTGGTCGCAGCAACCGCAGAGTTTTGTGGATTGCGGCCTGTGGCAAAAGCATTGGGAGAATCTTCTTCAATCAAATAAACCTTTGGCATCGGCAGCTCAGCTTTTTGCGCAAGCTCACGCACCATTCGATAAAAATGAGGTGCTGTTACCTCATCCACCTCTTTGGCGTTCATCATCTTCAAGACCATTTTGTCTGAAAACCAATAGCTAAAGAAGTTCATACCAATCGCCAAAAGCAAGGCCATCAACATCCCCTGCTCGCCGCCAATCATTCCACCCACCACGATAAACAAACCCGTGATGCCGGCCATTAATACGGCTGTCTTGAACCAATTAAACATCTTTAAAATCCTTCTTGAAAACAGATTTAGAAATTCTAAAATTAATACTCATTTCTAGCATACCCCGTCTTAATTGTTGATTATCGCTTGGGGTTGTTAATTCAGTACTTGGCCAGGCTTCCAGCCCAATGTCTGCGCAAGCTGTGCCGCTGACATTTTTTTGCCGCCAGCTCTTTGTAATTCAGTCAATAAAACGCTGCCCTTTCCACAGGCTAACTGCACACCGTCTGTGGTGATGTTGATGATCTTTCCTGGTTCACTCTGCAATTGATCATCAGTCAGAGAGCTTTGCCAAACTTTGATGATCGACGCTCCATCAAGCAAAGTCGCCCCGGGAAAAGGATTGAATGCTCTGATTTTTAAATCTATTACCTTGGCATCTTTCTGCCAATCAATCTTTGCCTCTTCCTTCATGATTTTATGAGCATACGTGATGCCCTCAAGCGCTTGAGGCACAGACTTCAAACTTCGCTCTTGCGCAAATCGATTCAAAGTTTCCACAATCATCAAAGCGCCCATCTTTGCCAATGCGTCATGGAGTGTTGCAGTTGTTTCATTGGCTGCAATTGGCATTTTGTTCATCGCAATCACCGCACCGGTATCCAAACCCAAATCCATTTGCATGATCGCAATTCCGGTCTCAAGATCTCCAGCTTCAATCGCTCTGTGAATCGGTGCAGCACCTCGCCAACGCGGTAATAAAGAAGCATGAATATTCAAACACCCCGCTCGGCCAGCTTGCTCTGCGATATCAAAGACTTCTTGGGGCAGAATCAAACCATAAGCAGCCACCACCATCACATCAAAGTCTAATTTTTGCAAACCACTCAAAGCCGCTCGAGCCTCATCGCCGTATGACCCAGCTACCTTGAGTGACGTGGGTTGCATGACTGGAATATTTTTTTCTAAAGCAAATTGTTTGACTGGGCTGGCATGTAGCTGCATGCCTCGACCGGCAGGCCTGTCAGGCTGAGTCATCACCATCACCACCTCATGACCCGCATGAACAATCGCTTCTAAGGCAACTTTGGCAAAGTCGGGGGTTCCTGCAAATACAACTTTCAACATCAGAGAGCGCCTGCTTTTGTTTTCTTCTTTAGTTTGCCAGCAATTCTCATGCGCTTTAATGATGACAAGTACTCAACAAACACTTTGCCCTTGAGGTGATCCATTTCATGCTGGATACAAACTGCCAATAATCCATCGGCATGTATCTCAAATGGCTTTCCCTCTAAATTTAATGCGCGCACTTTTACCTCTGATGGGCGTAGAACTTCATCAAAAAAATCTGGTACAGATAAACATCCCTCTTGCCAAACTTTCTTTTCTTCACTGCTCCAAATAATTTCTGGATTGATGAAAACCTGTAGTTGATCTCTTTCATCCGACAGATCAATCACAATCACTTGTTGATGGACGTTCACTTGGGTAGCAGCCAATCCAATACCAGGGGCTTCGTACATGGTCTGAGCCATGTCAGCCACCAATCGACGAACGGCATCGTTCACCGCCACAACTGGTTTGGCAACCGTGTGTAAGCGAGGGTCTGGATAACAAAGAATAGGTAATGCAGCCATTTCAGAAAGTTCTTACAAATAAGTTCAGGGATATCTGATTGTTCAATCAATCTTAATTCATAGACTTCATGTCTATGAACTCAATTATCACCGTTAAACAATCACACCCCTATTATCCAAGCAGATTGCTAGATTTGCCTGATGCCCCACAAGAAATTTACTGCCTAGGGAATCTTGAAGCGCTGAAAATACCCAGCCTTGGTATCGTCGGGTCTCGTCAAGCATCCAAAGAAGGCATGACAACTGCTTCTTATTTTGCAAATGCTGTGGTTGATCGTGGCTTATTGGTCATTTCTGGGCTGGCTGAGGGCATCGATTCAGCAGCCCACTTAGGAGCCCTGCAAGCCAGGCCGCTGCTATCGACCATCGCCGTTTGTGGCACCAGCTTAGATCAGTGCTACCCCAGCAAAAATCAGCCTTTATTTAAAGCAATTGCTCAGCAAAGCCTCTTGATATCTGAATATCCCCCTGGCTCAGTCACTAAACCGTACTTCTTTAGACAAAGAAACCGGCTGATTGCCGCACTCTCTTTAGGGATATTGGTGGTTGAAGCAGCCGTTCGTTCAGGCTCTATGACAACTGCAAAATACGCCAATGATCTGGGGCGCGAGGTGTTTGCCATCCCAAATTCAATCCACCAACCTCAATCAATGGGGTGTCACCAGCTCATCAAGGAGGGCGCAAAGCTGGTGGGGCGGCCTGAAGATATATTTGAAGAATTAAGGTTTTTTGAAAAATAACCTATATTTATCAAGCACTAATGGCCGACCTCAAGCATGGGTTTTCTTAATTATTTCCTTATTTTCCATTTATCGGTTAATAATGAAAAAAGGAAATTCATTTAATTAGACCCATTGGGGAAGCTGTCACGTGGCAAAAACAACTGCTCAAACTGGACCTTTTAAGGCCTTAATCATTGCTGAAAAACCATCGGTTGCGGCGGATATTGCTCGCGCACTGGGCGGCTTCACAAAACACGAAGATTACTTTGAAAGTGATCAGTTTGTTGTTTCATCTGCAGTTGGACACCTGCTTGAAATAGCCGCTCCAGATGCATATGAAGTTAAACGAGGTAAATGGTCATTTGCTAACTTACCAGTGATTCCGCCTCACTTTGACCTTCGCCCGATTGCCAAAACAGAAGCCCGCTTAAAAGTTTTGCAAAAACTGATCAAGCGCAAAGACATCAATCGATTGATCAATGCATGTGACGCGGGACGAGAAGGTGAGCTCATTTTCCGTTTGATCGCTCAACACACCAAGGCCGCTCAAAAAGTCGAGCGCTTGTGGCTTCAATCCATGACGCCCCAAGCCATTAAGGATGGTTTTGGCAAATTGCGCAGCGATGAAGAGCTGATGAATCTTGCGAATGCGGCACGCTGTCGCTCAGAGTCTGATTGGTTGATTGGTATCAATGGCACGCGTGCCATGACTGCATTTAATAGTAAAAGTGGTGGCTTCTTCTTAACCACCGTAGGACGTGTGCAAACCCCAACGCTCTCGATCGTGGTTGAAAGAGAAGAGCTGATCAGAAAATTCATCTCTCGAGATTACTGGGAAGTCACTGCGGAGTTCATTTGTGCAGCAGGCATTTATCAAGGCAGATGGTTTGATCCAAAGTTTAAAAAAGATTCTAAAGACGCCAACGCGGATCCAGAGAAAAAAGATAGTCGCTTATGGAGCGAGGCCGCTGCTGCAAGTATTGTTGCTGCTTGTCACGATAAAACTGGCAAGGTCCGTGAAGAATCAAAACCCAGTTCTCAGGCAGCCCCGCAGCTTTTTGACTTAACCAGTTTGCAACGTGAGGCGAACGCAAGATTTGGTTTCTCAGCCAAAAACACCTTGGGCTTAGCCCAGGCCTTGTATGAAAGACACAAAGTTCTTACTTACCCAAGAACTGATTCTCGTGCGCTACCAGAGGACTATCTTCCTACTGTGACCAGCACACTAGAAATGCTGGCGGAAAGTTCTGATAACTATTACCCCCATGCAGCACAAATTTTGAACAATTCTTGGGTGAAGCCTAATAAGAAGATTTTTGATAACAGCAAAATTTCAGATCACTTTGCGATCATTCCAACACTTCAAGCACCAAAAAATCTATCTGAGCCAGAGCAAAAACTTTATGACTTGGTGGTTCGTCGCTTCATGGCAATCTTTTTCCCATCGGCTGAATTCAAAGTCACCACTCGTATCACTGAAGTCAGTGGTCATCTATTTAAAACAGATGGCAAGATTTTGATCAATCCAGGTTGGTTGGCGGTTTACGGAAAATCATCACAGGATGACAAAGAACTTGTGGTGGTCGGTGAGAACGAAAAGGTTCAAACTGAATCTGTCAAACCAGTTTCACTGAAAACAAAGCCTCCTGCACGCTATACCGAAGCAACGCTTTTGTCTGCCATGGAAGGTGCAGGCAAGCTGATTGATGATGAAGACTATCGCGAAGCCATGTCAGAAAAAGGATTGGGCACACCTGCAACCAGGGCCGCGATCATCGAAGGTTTGCTCTTTGAAAAATACATGGTGCGTGAAGCAAGAGAAATTATTCCAACAGCCAAAGCTTTTCAGCTCATGACTTTATTGCGTGGCTTGGGCGTTGAAGAATTAACGCACCCAGAATTGACAGGTAATTGGGAGCACAAACTTGCGTTGATGGAAAAAGGTCAAATTGATCGCAACACCTTCATGCAAGAAATTGCGCAAATCACTCAGCGCATTGTTAAGCGTGCCAAAGAATATGACAGCGATACGATTCCTGGTGACTATGCAGATCTAAAAACGCCTTGCCCTCATTGTGGCGGTTTGGTCAAAGAAAACTACCGTCGCTTCGCCTGTGAAAAGTGTGGCTTCTCTATCAGCAAAATTCCTGGTGGCCGCGCTTTTGAATACCACGAAGCCGAAGAATTCATTAAGAACAAAGAGATTGGTCCACTCCAAGGTTTTAGAAGCAAGATGGGGCGCCCATTTGCTGCAATCATTAAATTAGTGTCTATTCCTGAAGACGACAAAGACTATCCAAATGCTGGTTATAAACTTGAGTTTGATTTTGGTAACAGCGATGAAGACAACAATGAAGAAGTTGACTTCACTGGTCAATCGTCATTGGGCGCTTGCCCTAAATGCTCAGGTGCGGTGTATGAGCATGGCATGAAGTATCTCTGTGAGCGCAGTGTTGGTCCAAATAAAGCCTGTGACTTTTCTACTGGCAAGGTGGTCTTACAACAAGAGATCTCTCAAGAGCAGGTGTCCAAGCTTTTGAATGAAGGAAAAACAGATTTGCTCACCAACTTCAAATCATCCAGAACTGGACGTGGTTTCAAAGCATATTTGGCGCGTCAACCAGACGGCAAAATTGGTTTTGAATTTGAGGCGCCCGCCAAAAAGCGCGCAGGCAGCAAAGCAGAAACCAAATCTTCTGATAAACCCAAACCAGCTAAACGAGCACCCGCAAAAAAACGCGTCTCCAAAAAAGCTGAGTGACGCAGCTCTTCTGCCAGATGTTCTGTGAACATCTGGTGGGCGAGTGCTGACCACATCACACCCCTTGATCCCAAAGAGGTCAAAATATACAAGCCTGGATGACCTTTGACAGGACCCATGATGGGTAGACGATCACTGGCCACACAGCGTATTCCAACAAAAGCATCCACCGGCTCAATTTCTGCAAGGTCGCATTTCGTGCCCAGCATTTCCTGAATCAAGCTCAAGTTTTCTTGATGGCTTTGATCCCAGACACTTAAATCCTCTTCGTGTTCATCGTAGCTAGATCCAACCATCCACTGATAAGACCCATCGTTCATTTCAATTGGGGGTAAACAATACGCCTTACCTGAAAGCGCAACCCTTGGTTGGCAGTTTGCCCATGGGCTTCCTTTTTTGTAGCCAAAGGTTGATAGTTGTCCGCGAACTGGCTTCAAAGGTAAATCAATGTTTGCCGATGCAGCCAATGATTTAACGCCCAGCCCATTGGCTAAAAATAATCTCGGAGTCACCCCAATGATTTTTTGCTCTTCGTCATAAACAAGCCAATATTTGTCACGATATGCAATTTTTTTAACGGTGCATGACATCATGGTCTGCTGATCTGTCAGCTCAGAAAACAGATCTTCGCAGATTTGCTTGAGATTGACCCAGCCACCTTCTGGGAAAAATGTGCCTGCCAACGATACCCCGCAGAGAACCTTGGCTTCATTGGAAGAAATCACCTGAGCATTATCAAAGCTAAACCCTTGTGATAGTAGGCGCTCACTCATTAACTTTTTATCGTGGTTTTCTGCATTTCTGGCCAGATGCAAAACTCCCTTGCCAGACCAATAATTAGCCCAAATCTGCTTGGCTTCGTTAAAGGCAATCATGCTCAAACGTTGAAGCCTTGAAGCCCCTCGCCCAACATAGGGGTGGCAAAGCGCGCCGTCATGCCCACTGGTGCCCTGAGCAGGCGAATTTCCTAAGTCAATCACCAAAAAGTTATTTAAGTGATTGTTTTTTAACGATTTTATGATTGATGCACCCGCAATACCCCCGCCAATCACAATTGCTTCATGGGTTTGGGAGAGGGTTGGCATATTCATGGGAGCCTTTATAATGCATGTCTGATCAAAATCAACAACTTTTATGCAGCTAATGTGGGTTTCCGGTCCAACAGGCCGGGTACGAAAAATATCGATTACCTTAAGAACCGTTTCAATTGCGGTTGGTATCCTCGCAGCGCTTTTGGTGGCAGCGGGCGGCATTTTGCATTTTGTTGGCTTAAGAATTGCGATTGAGGCTAGGCCTGATTTAGCCAGAGCGCTGGGTGGAGTTCTAACCCAAGCAGAGCAAGATCAAATTGAGTCAGCTTACAAAGAGCGACTTCAAGCAATTCAAGAAAAGCTACAAACGACCTCTGATGAAATTATTCAGATTCAAAAATTAAAAGATCGCTTCATGGACTTGGCCACTCCCAGCGCAGTTAAGTCTCAAGTGCCTGGCGGTAACGGCAAAGGCGGCCCTCATAAACTTCCAGAATTGAAAGTTCAGAAGGATGTTAGCTTGATCGATGCTCTTGATAGTTCGCTTCAAGACATGACAGAGTTCAAGAAAAGCATTTCTGAAATCAATGCCCTGTGGGAAAAGCAGCTGACTTGGTTGAATAGTTTGCCAACAGGCATTCCCGTTAAAAATAACTACAGCTTAAGCAGTGGCTTTGGCTTAAGACTAGATCCTTTCTTGCACACCATGGCAAAGCATGAAGGCTTGGATTTTTCTGCGCCAGTTGGCACACCGATTCTAGCCTCTGCAGGCGGAGTTGTGAGCCGCTCTGGTTGGGATTCTCAATACGGCAACATCGTTGAAATCAATCATGCAGAAGGCTTTAAAACACGCTACGCGCACGCAAGCCAATTATTGGTCAGAGTAGGGCAAACCGTTAAACGTGGCGACATGATTGCCAAGGTTGGCAATACTGGAAGATCAACAGGTCCACACCTTCACTACGAAGTGATCAGAGCTGGCACCCACATCAATCCAGCGAACATGATTCCAAAGAGTGCTAACTAATTAGGCGCCTTCTCTTGGTAACAAGGTAAGGCCGCTGAATCAAATAAATTAAGTAACAATAAAAAAGCCCCTTGCTTGAAATCTCAAACAAGGGGCTGTTTGTTTTTACTACAGAATTAGCTTGCTAAGCGCTTTTCTAAAGCCTGCTTTGTTTCAACCAATTCTTTTGGTAAATGATATGAAAGCTGATCAAACAACTGATCATGTAACTTCATTTCTTCTTGCCATGCAGCTTTATCAATTGAAGTCACTTGATTGAATTGATCTTCGCTGAAGTCTAGGCCAGACCAATTAATGTCTTTGTGCGAAGGTGTTGTGCCAAAAATGTTTTCTTGACCCTTTGCTTTGCCTTCAATGCGCTCCAACATCCAAGCTAGAACACGCATATTCTCACCGTATCCTGGCCACACAAACTTGCCTGCTTCGTTCTTGCGGAACCAGTTGACACAGTAAATGCTTGGCAACTTAGCACCTTCGGCTTCAAGTTTTTGACCCATGTTCAACCAATGTTGGAAGTAATCGCTCATGTTGTAACCAGCGAAAGGCAACATCGCGAATGGGTCACGACGAACAACACCTTGCTGACCAGCAGCCGCGGCGGTTGTTTCGGAACCCATGGTTGAGGCCATGTAAACACCTTCAACCCAATTACGTGCTTCTGTTACCAATGGCACTGTTGTTGAGCGACGGCCGCCGAAAATGAATGCATCAATTGCAACGCCATCAGGATTGTTCCACTCTGGATCAATCACTGGATTGTTAGTTGCAGCAACTGTGAAACGGGCGTTTGGATGGGATGCTTTTCTTCCCGCTGCGCCATCTGCTGGAGTCCAGTCTTTGCCTTGCCAATCGATCAGGTGATCTGGGGCTTTATCAGTCATCCCTTCCCACCAAACATCACCATCATCCGTTAATGCCACGTTTGTAAAGATGACATTCTCATTCAAAGAGGCCATGCAATTCGCATTGGTCAAGGTGTTGGTGCCTGGGGCAACGCCAAAATAGCCAGCTTCTGGGTTGATCGCAAATAAACGTGTTTTTCCTGTGACAGAATCTTTGCGTGGCTTGATCCAAGCAATGTCGTCACCAATGGTGGTTACTTTCCAACCCTGATAGCCTTGGGGTGGAATCAACATGGCAAAGTTTGTTTTGCCACAAGCTGATGGAAACGCTGCTGCCACATGGTATTTCTTACCTTCAGGGGATGTAACACCCAAAATCAACATGTGCTCAGCCAACCAGTTTTGATCACGACCCATGGTTGAAGCAATTCTCAAGGCAAAGCACTTCTTACCTAACAATGCGTTGCCGCCGTAACCTGAACCAAAGGACCAAATTTCACGAGTTTCTGGGTAATGCACGATGTACTTGGTGTTATTGCATGGCCAAGACACATCTTTTTCGCCTGCCTGAAGTGGCTTGCCAACCGTGTGAACGCAAGGCACGAAATCACCTGTGGTGCCCAAAACATCAAAAACACCTTTACCCATGCGCGTCATGATGCGCATATTGATAGCAACATACGGGCTGTCTGATAACTCAACGCCAATATGAGCAATTGGAGATCCTAGAGGCCCCATTGAAAAAGGCACAACATACATCGTTCTGCCTTTCATGCAACCTGTGAATAACGGCTGTAGCGTCGTGCGCATTTCTGCTGGGTCCATCCAATTATTGGTTGGGCCGGCATCTTCTTTATTTTTGGAGCAAATATAGGTTCTGTCCTCAACCCTGGCCACATCGCTAGGATCGGAACAAGCTAAATAAGAGTTTTTTCTTTTTGCTGGATTTAGCTTTTTTAGCGTTCCTGCTTCAACCATTTGAGCGCATAAGCGATCGTATTCTTCTTCACTTCCGTCACACCAATAAACATTATCTGGCATTGTCAAAGCAGCAATTTCAGCCACCCAGTCAATCAACTTCTGATGTTTAACATAAGATGGCACATTAAGGGTGGCCACGCCCTTCATCGTTGGTTGGTTCATAGTAAGTTAGTTAAATTGGAATAGCATAAGGATACCACTTTTGGGCTTATTTACCCTTGCAAGCCCTGCCTGAGTCTGACCCCAATTAGCCAAAAATACCATCAGTGATAGCCTGTCTGGCGTCGCTTTTTCCAAGCTCATAAGCCTCTGGCATCAAGTCATGTCTGGAATAATCCCAGCTTGAAATGGGCACCTTTTGGCTTGGTTGAATGTAGGTGAGCCTCAATCCTGGCAACTCTTGAATGAATGGATTGGGAAGGTCATACCTTCTGGTTAACAATATAAGGGCTTCTTGATTTTTCTCGCCTGCAGCTGCCGGGGTCAGACCATCAATGGGCACATTATCAATAAGGCCCCCATCCAAAATAGCCTGGCCATCTCGGTACATCACTGGCGTAAACGGCGGGGTGCAGGATGACTGCAAAATAGTTTCTATGAGCTCATTGATGTTGGCGCAGGTCTTGGATGAAACAAATAATCTTGAAAAACCCAGGAACTTACCAGACTGAGGATGAAGTGGTCGCTTAAGTTTCTTTTCAAGCTCATAAGCTAAAAGACCCATCACGACCGAAATTTTGGGGCTTAAGTAGCTCGGGGTTTTGGCCAGTCCAATCAAAATCTCTGGGCCTTCCTGAATTCGCTCAAAGCCATCAGCCAAAATATTTTCTAGTGCCGCTCGATACAGGCGATAGTGAGGAAAAAGAGGTTGATTTGAGAAAAGGTTTTTCCAATCCACATTGCTTGAAATAGCGGCCAATGCTTTGGCGTAGTAATGAAGGCCCCATTGGGCGCCTTCATGCCCTGGACGAGCCGAAAATAAACAGGCTGTTGCAGCGCCAGCGCTCACTGCCACTATTTTTTTAGGGTGCTGAGGGATGGCTTGGTTAAGAACATTCCAAAAGCCTGCCTGCCACCAGCAACGATTGCCTCCACCTGCTAAAACAATTTGATCGAATTGCATTGGCACGACTTATTTACCAATACAAAAAGTGCTGAAAATTTTCCCCAACAAGTCATCTGGCAAAAATTGGCCCGTGATGGTCGAAAGCTCGTCTTGAGCAAGCCTCATTTCTTCGGCGGCCAACTCTATGGATGAGGTTTGCGCCTTCAATAAAACCAAAGCATTCTTGATGTGTTGTTCTGCATTTAAGAGTGCTTCAACGTGTCTTTTTCTGGCCAAGATGCCGCCCTCTGATTCTGGCTGCCATCCAGCAACTTTTAATAATTCACTTTTTAATTGCTCTAGTCCCTGGCCAGTTTTGGCAGAAACAAACCATTGATCTTCAAGATCAGCATTTTGTTTTGATGATTGATCAAGCTTGTTCCACACGATTTTTATCGGAACGTTCTTAGATGTCTTGAGTTTGATTCGCTTAATTAAATCTTGGTCTTCAGTGGATATTTGAGATCCTTGAGTGAGGTCCATTAAGTGCAGAACCAAATCAGCCTGTTCAATTGCCTGCCAAGTTCTTTCAATACCAATTTGCTCAACACTATCTTGAGTCTCCCTCAAGCCAGCAGTATCAATGATATGAAGGGGAACGCCATCCAGCAAAATGGTTTCTTTGAGTCGGTCGCGCGTGGTACCTGCCACGTCCGTCACAATAGCAATGTCCTCACCGGCGAGCGCATTCATCAAAGAGCTTTTGCCAACGTTTGGCTGGCCCACCAAAACCACGGTTAAGCCATCGCGAATAATTGATCCTTGTTGTGCAGCTTTTTTTACTTCTTCAATGTTGGTGAGAATTTTTTCTAATCGATTAAACACATCGTGCTGCTCAATGAAATCAATTTCTTCTTCCGGAAAATCTAAGGTTGCCTCAGTCAATGCCCTGATCTCAATCAAGGCATTTAAGAACACATCAATTTTTTTAGAGAAGTCGCCCTTTAAAGATTTTGCAGCTCCTTTAGCGGCCAGGGTGCTACTTGCGTCAATCAAGTCGGCAACCGCTTCGGCTTGCGCCAAATCCATTTTTCCATTCAAAAAAGCTCTCTCCGTGAATTCACCCGGACGAGCCAATCGTAAGCCCATGCTTTTTCCAAGCTGAAGACAATGATCAAGAAGTAAGTTAAGCGCGGGGGTGCTGCCATGACACTGCAGCTCTAAAACATCCTCACCGGTATAAGAGTTTGGCGCTGGAAAAGCGATGGCCAAACCTTCGTCAATCAATTCACCTGAAGCATCATTGAATTGAACCAAGGTTGCATGTCTTGGCGCTAACTCTCTAAAACAAAGGGCCTTGCTAATCTGCAAGACCCCTGTTCCCGACAAACGAATTATTCCAACACTGGCGCGACCATTAGCCGTGGCTAAAGCAATGATTGGTTCGCGCTCATGAATCATACTCAAGCAGGTTTTTTAGCCTCGCCGTAGATTTTATTAATTTGCCACTGTTGCGCGATTGACAAGATGTTGTTCACGACCCAATACAAAACCAATCCTGATGGGAAGAAGAAGAACATCACTGAGAAAGCAATCGGCATGAACATCATGAGTTTTGCTTGTAGCGGATCCGGTGGCGTTGGATTGAGTTTTGTCTGAATGAACATAGAGACAGCCATTAGGATTGGCAACAAACCAATTGGAGCGCCGAACCAAACACCAAACAATGTATCTGGTTTTGACAAGTCCTGAATCCAGCCCCACCAAGGAGCGCCTCTCATCTCTACAGAAGACAATAACACCCAATACAAAGCAATGAAAACAGGGATCTGAATCAATACCGGGAAGCAGCCACCCAAAGGATTGATTTTTTCTTTGCGGTACATCTCCATCATGGCTTGATTAAGTTTTTGTGGTTCACCTTTGTGGCGCTCTTTCAATTCCAACACTCGTGGTTGCACCAACTTCATGCGAGCCATTGATTTATAGCTTGCTGCAGATAATGGGAAGAAAGCGAGCTTGATCAACATCGTCAAAAGAATGATTGACCATCCCCAGTTATTCACCAAGGCATGAATCTTTTCAAGTAACCAGAAAATTGGTTTGGCCAAAATGGTGAACCAACCATAATCTTTAACCAACTCAAGGCCTGGAGCAATCTTTTCTAATGCCTGCTCTTCTTGGGGACCAACAAACAACTTAAGTGTTTCTGTTTTCTCTTGACCAATGCCCAATGTTTCTAGCTTTGATTGAACACCAATTCTGTACTGATTGTTTTCTAACTTACCAACGTAAAGGTCTCTTTGGAAGTTATTCGATGGGATCCAAGCAGAAGCAAAATAATGCTGCACCATGGCAACCCAGGTTGGGCTGTCTTTCTGCTGAGGCCCCGGTATTTTTGCTTTGTTTTTTTCAATATCAGTAAATTCTATTTTTTGAAATTTTTCTGCGTCTGTATAAAGCGCTGGGCCAGTAAATGTGGCGTAGAACATGCTCTCTTCTAGTTTGCCATTGTCCCGAACCAATTCGGCATACAGCGTTAAATCTGCCGCTGGATTGCTCAAGTTTTTAATGGTGTGCTTTGCATCAACAACATAAGAGCCGTTTTCAAGCCTTAGTACTTTTTCTAGACGAACGCCGTTCTTTTCAGCCACCAAAGTAACTGAGTTACCCGCAGCGTTTTTACTAACTGAAAAAATCTGTGTGTGATTTGGCAACTCAACACCTGATGCCGAAACCAAACCAGAGCGGGCATAGTATTGGCGCGCAGTGCTGCGCTCAAAAATTAGAACGCCTGATTTATCTTCTTCTAAATGCTTTGTTAATTGCGCTCTGCTGATCACGCCGCCAAGAGTGTCAATTTCCAAACTGATGACATCATTTTTTAATGTGATGATTTCACCAGTTTTATTTGGCGCAAACAAAGTTGGCGCACTTGGTTTAGCTGAAGTAGCTGCCACAGCTTTAGGCAAGTCAGCCTTTGGGGCGTTTGTTGTTGCGTCTTTCGCAGCAACAGGTTGTTGAGCTTCAACTTTTGGCTTAGAAAAGAATGATGTCTGACCATTGTGCAGCTGCCATGCATCGAACAACAAAATTGCTGATATTGTAAAAATTGCCCAAAGTAAGGTTTTTCTGATGTCCATTATTTTTTCTGTATTAAATAGCGTAAGCTGGAATTGTAGTGTTAGATTGTTACTTCTTAGTGTTCTTTTCTGGCACTGGGTCTAGGCCACCATTGGCCCAGGGATTACATCTGATTATTCTGTAAATTGCCAAGCCCGAACCTTTGATTGCGCCATGTTTTTCCAAAGCATCCATGGCATAACAAGAGCAAGTTGGGTGAAAGCGACATTGCGCTCCCCAAAAAGGGCTTAATAGCAACTGATAAAGCCTGATCAATCCTTTTAATAAGCTTGCAATCATTTGCCTAGGCTCACCTGATTAAACAGCTGCTCTTTAATTTGACGCCTCTCTCGCTCTCTTAACTTACCAGAACTGGATTCGCCAATCTTTTTTCGCAGCCTTAAAACCACCAGTTGACCCTCTAAATTAAGCAGGTTTTGACGATAAGACTCTCGCATCAAGCGCTTGATTCGATTTCGATCAATGGCTCTTTTGGCTAACTTTTTGGGAACGGTCAATGCAATGCCCGACTCACCGGCAAGGGTGTGTATGGCAAGATGTTTGGTATTGCTTGGCTTTTGTGCCAATATTGATCTAATCAAATTGGCATCGGAAAGAGAAAAAGAGCGAGCCAATTGATTGCTCGCTTTTCTATCTTTTTCTTGCTGTTGCTTAAACAGCGAGGCGTTTACGACCCTTGGCACGGCGCGCATTCAAAACATGGCGACCACCTTTTGTTTTCATGCGAACACGAAAACCGTGGGTACGTTTACGACGGGTTACTGATGGTTGATATGTACGTTTCATAATTATTTCCTAGCGAACCTTAGATTCTCGCTTTTTTCCTAACCATCGTCAATAGTTATTTACGGTGTATTTTTTTATTTTGGCATTTATCTTGTTGTTTTTGCTAAATTTTTTATGTTATCAACATGTTATCCACAGCTTATCCACGGACTTATCCTTTGTGGATAACTTTTAACAGCATCTACAATTGCTCCGTGAATACAAATACCCTGACAAATTCCTCGTTAATAGCAAATTCAAACCTTGAGACATTTTGGGTGTTTGTAGCAGATTCTTTTTCTAAAGAGCTTTCTCCGCAACAATTTAAAACTTGGATCAAGCCTCTTTTCCCATTTTCTTTTGACCAAGAAAACCTGACCCTATCTTTGGCAGCGCCCAATAGATTTAAGTTGGACTGGGCAAAAAATCAATTTAATCAAAGATTTATAGAGTTAGCTCAGGCACACTTTGGAGCACCTATTGTGCTTGAATGGGTGCTTGACCCCAAGGTGAAGCTTCTTAATACAGGTGAACAGCCGTCTGAGTTTATTAGTGAAGACCTTGGGGAGAGCAGCCCTTCGGGTGGTTTCCCTGGCGCGGGTTCAGGCGTTGACGAAGTCAATGAACTTCCAAGCATTGGTATTGATGGGCGTTCTCGCCTAAATCCAGGGCTTACTTTTGATAGTTTTGTTACTGGTAAAGCCAACCAGCTTGCTCGTGCGGCTGCAATACAGGTGGCCAACAACCCTGGCTCCTCTTACAACCCCATGTACTTATATGGCGGAGTGGGACTTGGTAAAACTCATTTGATTCATGCCATTGGCAATCATTTGCTACAAGAAAAACCTAAGGCCAAGATCAGATACATTCATGCAGAACAATATGTGTCTGATGTGGTTAAAGCGTACCAACAAAAGTCTTTTGATAAATTCAAGCAGTACTACCATTCTTTGGACTTACTCTTGATTGACGATATACAGTTTTTTGCTGGAAAGCCTCGCTCTCAAGAAGAGTTCTTTTATGCGTTTGAGGCCCTAACAGCCAATAAATCCCAAGTAATCATGACCAGCGACACCTATCCGAAAGAAATTTCGGGCATTGATGATCGTTTGATTTCAAGGTTTGATTCAGGTTTAACGGTTGCTATTGAGCCGCCTGAACTTGAAATGCGCGTGGCCATTTTGATGAAAAAGGCTTTGGCAGAAGGTCTGCCGCTCACTGAAGATGTGGCGTTTTTTGTTGCCAAACATCTTCGCTCTAACGTTCGTGAGCTCGAGGGTGCTTTAAGAAAGATTTTGGCCTACGTTCGTTTTCATGGAAAAGAGATCACGATTGAGGTTGCCAGAGAGGCTCTTAAAGACCTGCTTTCGGTGCAAAACCGCCAAATTTCTGTAGAGAACATTCAAAAAACAGTCGCTGACTTTTACAACATCAAAGTGGCGGATATGTACTCAAAAAAACGACCTGCTAATATTGCTAGGCCAAGACAAATTGCCATGTATATTGCTAAGGAATTGACTCAAAAAAGCCTTCCTGAAATTGGTGAGCTATTTGGTGGTCGGGATCACACAACGGTGTTGCATGCAGTTAGAAAAATCACCGAAGAAAGATCAAGGGACAATCAACTAAACCATGAATTACATGTGTTAGAACAGTCCCTAAAAAATTGATTTTTGCTTGTGGAAATCCTTGTGGATAATTGCTGTATAAGTATGTTTATAAGTGTGTGAATGGATTGTTGATGAATTGTGGATAAGTGCAACAAACATGACAAAACAGAAAAGTTATTAAATCTTATTCAAAGCTTATACAAAACATATCCACAGGTATTTATTGAAGGTAAAATACTGATTAATAAATGAATTTTTAGTTATCCACAGAATTTTGTTGCTTTATTAACTACTACTATAAATATATATACATATAAATAAATACAGGAATAAGAACCATGGAACTGGTCAGTACAACAAGAGACAAATTACTAAAACCACTTCAATTGGTGAGTGGCATTGTTGAGCGTCGTCACACGCTTCCAATCTTAGCTAATTTGTTATTCAAGAAAAACGGATCCTCTGTTTCTTTGATTTCAACCGACATTGAAATTCAAATCACAACCCATGCAGATTTTGGTGTTGGTTCAGACAACCTCAGCACAACTGTAGGCGCAAGAAAATTAGTCGATATTTTGCGCGCACTACCAGAGGGTGCGATGACTTTGTCTTTGAAAGATAGCAAGATGGTTGTTCAAAGCGGTAAGAGCCGCTTCACACTCCAAACATTGGCAGCCAATGAATTTCCAATCATGTCTGAATCACCAGATGTTTCAGCCAGTTGGGAAATGTCTCAAAAATCATTGAAGCAATTGATTAGCCAAGTGCACTTTGCAATGGCACAACAAGATATTCGTTATTACTTGAATGGTATGTTGTTTGTCTTAGAAGGACAAAGAATTATTGCGGTAGCCACTGATGGTCATCGCTTGGCCTACAGTCACGTTGATCTTGATAAAGCACCATCTGGTAATGGTCAAAAACAAGAAGTGATCATTCCACGTAAAACAATTCTTGAGTTACAACATTTATTGGAAGATTCAGAAGATCCAGTGGTTGTTTCTTTAGCAAGCAATCAAGTTAAATTTAACTTCGGTGATGTTGAACTTTTGTCAAAGCTTGTCGAAGGTAAGTTTCCGGATTTCCAGAGAGTGATTCCAAAAGGTCAGAACAATAAGTTGGTGGTCAGTCGTGATGCACTACAAGCATCGTTACAAAGAGCGGCGATCTTAACAACGGATAAATTCAAAGGTGTGCGCTGTATTCTTTCTGATAACTGTTTAACCATTCAATCAACGAATGCAGAACAAGAAGAAGCTCAAGAAGATATTGAAACTGAATACAGTGGCGACAAAATTGATATTGGTTTCAATGTGTCTTATTTGTTAGATGTTTTAGCAAATCTTAAAAATGAATCAATTCAAATTTGTTTGGGTGACTCCAATAGCAGTGCAGTGATCACCCTTCCTGAACAAGAAGGTTTCAAATACGTAGTGATGCCAATGCGCATTTAATAGAGTTACTAGAAAAGAATAATCAATGACTGTTGAAGCAAAAATACCAGAACAATATGGCGCATCCTCAATTCAAATTTTAGAAGGATTAGAGGCAGTAAGAAAAAGACCGGGGATGTACATAGGTGACACCTCCGATGGAACTGGTTTACACCATTTGGTTTTTGAAGTTCTAGATAACTCAATTGACGAAGCTTTGGCTGGTCATTGTTCAGAAATTACAGTAACAATCCACACAGATAACTCAATATCAATCATTGATAATGGTCGTGGTGTACCAACGGGCATTAAGTACGACGATAAGCATGACCCAAAGAGAAGTGCTGCTGAAATCGTGATGACAGAACTTCACGCCGGCGGAAAGTTCGATCAAAACAGTTACAAGGTTTCTGGCGGTCTTCACGGTGTAGGCGTGAGTTGCGTGAATGCACTTTCAAAGTGGTTGCGCTTGACTGTTAAGCGTGATGGCAAAGTTCATTTCATGGAGTTTGCAAGAGGCGTTGCTCAGAATCGTGAATTGATCGAAGATGCTGGTAGCATGACTTCACCAATCAAAGTCATTGGTGAAACAGATAAGCGCGGCACAGAAGTTCACTTTTTAGCCGACGTAGAAATTTTCGGCAATGTTGAATACCACTACGAAATTCTTTCAAAGAGAATCCGAGAGTTATCGTTTTTAAATAACGGCGTTCATATTCGTCTGATTGACCAGAGATCTGGCAAAGAAGAAAATTTTGCTTTCTCAGGCGGCGTAAAAGGCTTCGTTGAGTACATCAATAAGAGCAAAACTGTTCTACATGGCAACATTTTTTATGCTGAAGGTGAAAGACCGTCCGATTTAGGCGGAACAATCACGGCCGAAGTGGCCATGCAATGGAATGATGGTTTTAACGAACAAGTTCTTTGCTTTACCAATAACATCCCTCAACGTGATGGCGGTACGCACTTGACTGGTTTGCGTGCGGCGATGACGCGCGTCATCAATAAGTACATTGATGAAGAAGAATTAGCCAAGAAGGCCAAGGTTGAAATTACTGGCGATGACATGCGCGAAGGTTTGACTTGTGTTCTTTCAGTCAAGGTTCCGGAGCCAAAGTTTTCAAGCCAAACAAAAGACAAGTTGGTATCAAGCGAGGTTCGCGGCCCCGTGGAAGAAATAGTTAGCAGCTTGTTGACGGACTATTTACAAGAAAACCCACAAGACGCCAAAATCATTTGTGCAAAAATCATCGAAGCGGCACGAGCAAGAGAAGCAGCTCGAAAAGCGCGCGACATGACTCGACGCAAAGGCCTATTGGACGGCCTCGGTCTTCCGGGCAAGCTTGCTGATTGTCAAGAAAAGGATCCAGCTAACTCCGAATTATTTATCGTCGAGGGTGACTCTGCGGGCGGTTCTGCTAAGCAGGGCCGCGACAGAAAATTTCAAGCGATCTTGCCGCTCAAAGGAAAAATCCTTAACGTTGAAAAAGCGCGCTTTGACAAAATGTTAAGTAGCCAAGAGGTTGTAACTTTGATCACGGCGCTTGGCACGGGTATTGGTAAAGAAGAGTACAACGCAGATAAGTTGCGCTATCACCGTATCATCATCATGACCGACGCGGACGTTGACGGAAGCCACATCAGAACCTTGTTGTTAACTTTCTTTTATCGTCAAATGCCAGAGTTAATCCAGCGCGGCCACATTTATATTGCGCAACCGCCGCTATACAAGGTCAAGCAAGGTAAAAATGAGCAGTACATCAAAGATGACGTTGCATTGAATGCCTATTTGCTTAACTTGGCACTTCAGGGGGCTAGCGTTTCATTGGCTGATGGCACCTCAATCGATAACGATCGTCTGGTTAAACTGTCATCTGACTATCAAACCATTCAAAGTATTGTTGACCGCCTATCAAGAACCATGGATGAGGGCGCGTTAAGGGCCATCGCCAATGGTGTGCGTTTAAATCTTGATACAGAGGCTGAAGCCAATAAGTCCGCAGAAGGCCTTAACAGTTATTTTGCAAATTCTCACGAGCGCATTGCCAAGCCACAAATCATTGTGCAAAAAGATGAGCGTACTGAGCGCTATCGCTTGTTGCTTTCAAGAAAAGTACATGGCAATACAAAGCTTTCTTTGATTGACTCTGACTTTGTGCATGGGGCTGATTATGATTCTTTGGCAAAGGCATCAGCAGCCTTAACGAATGTGTTGGGCGCTGGCGCCACCGTTAAGCGCGGGGATCCAGATAAAACAGTTAAAGAAGCGAATGTTAAAGACTTCCGCGAAGCCATGGAGTGGTTGCTTTCAGAGGCTGAAAGAGGTGTTAGTCGTCAGCGTTACAAGGGTCTTGGTGAAATGAATCCAGGACAACTTTGGGAAACAACGATGGACACCAACACCAGAACTTTATTGAGGGTGCAAATTGAAGATGCCATCGCGGCAGATCAAGTATTCACAACCTTGATGGGTGATGAGGTTGAACCTCGCCGTGCATTCATTGAATCCAACGCGCTGATTGCCAGAAACATTGATGTCTAAGAAGGTGGCAAGCGACAAAATGGTTGTGGTTCGTGAGTCTGGGGTTCACGGTAATGGCGTTTTTGCAAAGTGCGACATTCCAAAGGGCACCAAGATCATTGAATACACTGGTGAGAGAATTAGCTGGAAGGAAGCAGTCAAGCGTCATCCGCATGACCCATCGCAGCCAAATCACACCTTTTATTTTGGTTTAGAAGATGGCTCAACCATCGATGCTAAATACGGCGGTAACGCCGCAATGTGGGCAAATCATTCTTGCAAACCAAACTGTGAAGCCTTAGAGGAAGACTTTGGTAAAACAACCAAGGTTTTCTTGTATGCCAAAAAAAACATTGAGGCGGGTGATGAGCTTTTCTACGATTATGGTTTGGTTGTTGAAGGCAAGCAAACAAAAAAGTTAAAAAAAGAATACGAATGTCGTTGCGGACAAAAAAACTGCCGCAAAACCATGTTGGCAAAAAATAAATAAGCAAAATGTTTATTAGCATTCAAGAGCTTGAGGCAGCGATTAACTTTTGGCGGGAACAGTCCCCCTCTCACGGCGAAGCTTTGCAACTATGTTCCCAGGCATCTGCTTTGGCAAAACCTTATGCATTGATGATTATTCAGTCGTCACAGAGAGTTCCGTTGGATGGATTAACTGATGCTGCACAAACCGCTTGGAAAGAATACCTCTTGCGCAAAGGTTAATGATGAGCAGCCACGCCATATTTGATTACATCGTTGTTGGTGCTGGTAGTGCCGGTTGTGTATTGGCTAATAGGCTTTCAGCAGATCCCCGATACAACGTGTTGCTGATTGATGCTGGCAGCAAGGATGATTATCTTTGGATTCACATACCAGTTGGTTATTTGTATTGCATTAATAACCCTAAAACTGATTGGATGTTTAAAACTAAGTCTCAAGCAGGCCTCAACGATCGTACTCTCATCTATCCGCGCGGAAAAGTATTGGGCGGCTCCTCATCTATTAACGGCATGATTTACATGCGTGGACAAGCCCAAGACTATGATCAGTGGGCTAGCGAAACTGGAGATTCATCTTGGTCCTGGGACAATGTGTTGCCCTACTTTAAAAAGATGGAAGACCATCACTCAGGGGCTTCCGAGTTTCATGGTGTCGGCGGTGAGTGGCGCGTAGATCGTCAGCGTCTCAAATGGAAAGTGCTGGATATTTTTAGGGGTGCTGCGGAGCAAGCAGGCATTCCCCCAATCAATGACTTTAATCGCGGAAACAATTTTGGTTCTTCCTATTTTGATGTATCTCAAAAAAATGGATGGCGCCTTAATGCTTCCCAGGCTTTCATTAAGCCCATCAGAAGTCGCAAGAACCTGACTGTTTTAACGGGCGCAAACATTGATCGTTTGGTGATCAATGGTTCACGTTGTGAGGGCATTTCTTTTTCATACGATGGGCAGGAGCAAATTGCGATAGCAGAAAAAGAAGTTCTTCTGTCAGCCGGTTCAATTGGTTCTGTACAAATTCTTGAGCGCTCAGGCGTTGGTGACGAAAAAAGATTGCAGTCTTTAAATATCCCAGTTGTGAAGCATTTACCTGGTGTTGGAGAAAATCTTCAGGACCATCTTCAAATCAGATTAGTATACAAAGTAAGCGGCTTAAAAACATTGAACATGTTGGCTTCGCGCTGGTGGGGCAAATTATTAATTGGTCTTCAATATGTTTTAACCAGAAGCGGCCCCATGTCGATGGCGCCCTCTCAACTGGGAGCATTTGCTCATTCATCGGCTGCTCATGAGCGACCAAACATTCAGTACCACGTTCAGCCCCTGTCCCTTGATAAGTTTGGTGATCCGCTTCACTCTTTTAATGCATTCACCGCGAGCGTTTGTAATTTACGACCAAGCTCTAGAGGAAGCGTTCATATAACTTCTAAAGAATTGAGTGAACCACCCGCCATCAATCCTA
Organism: Polynucleobacter cosmopolitanus; assembly: GCF_002224225.1. GTDB lineage: Bacteria > Pseudomonadota > Gammaproteobacteria > Burkholderiales > Burkholderiaceae > Polynucleobacter > Polynucleobacter cosmopolitanus. The sequence continues at coordinate 412,262 of NZ_NJGG01000001.1, forward strand.
ATTATTTGGCCTCTAGTGAAGATAAACAGGTTGCTCTTGATGCGCTTCGCTTCACAAGAAATATCATGCAGCAAAAAGCATTTGATGATTTTGATGTGAAAGAGTTTCGCCCGGGCGCTTCATTTAATTCAGATGAAGAGTTGTTAAAACAAATTGGAGAAATTGCCACCACGATTTTCCATCCGGTGGGCACATGCAAAATGGGCAAGGCTGATGACCCTATGGCGGTCGTCGATTCTGAGTTGAAAGTATTTGGCTTGAGTGGATTGCGAGTTGTGGATGCCAGCGTTATGCCAACCATTACTTCTGGAAATACGGCAGCCCCGACCATGATGATTGCTCAAAAAATAGCCGACAAGATTTTGGCTGACAGCGACTAATGGAATTCGATCTTTTCCACTGGACAACACTATTGTTGTTTGTCGCCGCGTTCGGGGCTGGTTTTGTGGATTCTGTTGCTGGTGGCGGTGGCTTGATACAAGTCCCTGCTTTATTTGCCATCTACCCTAACGCAAATCCTGCAACTTTATTGGGTACAAACAAGCTCGGCTCTATTGGCGGAACCCTAATTGCTGCCAAAAGATATCTAAAAGTCGTTAAATTACCTTATTTTATTATAATTCCGGCGATTGTCGCCGCATTCATTGGTTCGTTTTCTGGCGCAGCAGTGGTTAAAAGCATGTCTGCCGATGTATTTCGAGTCTTGCTACCAATTATTTTGATTGCTTTGTTGGTTTACACCATCAAGCAACCTTCCATGGGCATGGCCCATGCTCCAGTGGTCGATGGAAGAAAAAAAATTGTGCATGCACTCCTCTTGGGCGGCACCATTGGTTTTTATGATGGTTTCTTTGGGCCGGGAACTGGTAGCTTTTTGCTGATTGGCTTTATTCGAATATTTGGCTTTGATTTCTTGCATGCATCAGCCGCAACCAAGCTGGTGAATGTCACCACTAATTTTGCCGCTATCTTATTGTTTGCTTCATTTGGCCATATTGCTTGGCAAATTGGTTTTGCGATGATGGCCATGAACATTGCCGGCAGCATCTTTGGGTCCCATTACGCTCTGCGGCATGGAAACACCTTTATTAGAAAAGTATTTGTTGGGGTTGTTGCCGCACTGATTCTAAAGACGGTGTTTGATGCTTTGCGTTATTTTGAGGTGATTGCTTAGGAGTTTGTTGCTAGCTCAAAAAGTTTCACGTGAAACATTCATAATTTGCCCAAAATAATTGAGTGAAACAGGCGGGGGTGATATCATCGCCGCCCTAAGCAGGGTTTTTTATGGACTTTTCAATTAAATATGATGTGATAGTGATTGGTGGTGGGCACGCTGGCTCAGAGGCAGCTTTAGCCTCAGCCAGAATGGGTTGCCGCACCCTGCTTTTGACTCACAGCATAGAGACTTTGGGGGCCATGAGCTGCAATCCTTCAATTGGCGGGATTGGCAAAGGCCACCTCGTCAAAGAGATCGATGCCCTTGGTGGCGCAATGGCTGAAGTCACTGACTTGGCTGGAATACAGTTCAGGATATTAAATTCCAGTAAAGGCCCTGCTGTTAGAGCTACTCGAGCTCAGGCGGACCGCGCTCTTTACAAAACTGCCATGCGCAGTAAATTAGAAAACCAAGAAAACCTCACCATTTTCCAGGCAGCAGTTGATGATTTGATTGTTCGTGACGATCAAGTCTGTGGCGCAACCACACAATTAGGTTTGAGCTTTTATGCTTCCCAGGTGGTTTTAACCGCAGGAACCTTTCTAGATGGAAAAATACACGTCGGTTTAGATAACCACTCCGGTGGTCGCGCTGGTGATCCCGCAGCGATAAGACTTTCCAGCAGATTAAAAGAATTGAAGCTTCCACAGGGGCGCCTAAAAACAGGAACACCACCAAGGATTGATGGGCGCACCATTAATTTCTCTGTCATGCAGGAGCAGCCTGGCGATTTAGACCCTTTGCCAGTCTTTTCTTATTTGGGGCGACCAGAGTTCCATCCTAAGCAACTCCCCTGCTGGATCAGCCATACCAATGAAAAAACCCACGATATTATTCGTGGAGGTCTTGATCGCTCACCAATGTATACCGGCGTGATTGAGGGTGTTGGTCCAAGGTACTGCCCTTCCATAGAAGACAAGATACATCGGTTTGCTGGCAAGGACAGCCACCAAATATTCTTAGAGCCCGAGGGCTTAACTACCCACGAGTTTTATCCAAATGGCATATCAACCAGCCTTCCCTTTGATGTTCAGTGGAGTTTGGTGAGAAGTATTCGTGGTCTTGAGAATGCCATGATTGTGCGCCCCGGCTATGCCATTGAATATGACTACTATGACCCAAGAGGCCTAAAGCCAAGCCTGGAAACCAAAGCAATCAAGGGCCTGTTCTTCGCCGGCCAAATCAATGGTACAACCGGTTATGAAGAGGCTGCCGCACAGGGTCTATTGGCTGGCATCAATGCTGGATTAAGCGCCAAAGGCAAGGATGCGTGGTATCCAAGGCGTGATCAGGCCTATTTGGGCGTTTTGGTGGACGATTTGATTACCAAGGGAGTTCAAGAGCCCTATCGGATGTTCACAAGCCGAGCTGAATATCGTTTAAGCCTCAGAGAAGACAATGCAGATGCCAGGTTAACTGAGCAAGGTCGTGAACTAGGGCTGGTCGATGATCGTCGCTGGGAGTTCTTCTGTAAAAAGCAAGAGGCTGTTTCACGTGAAACACAGCGACTTAAGTCAACTTGGGTGAGTCCAAAGCTGATCAATGCAGCGGAGTCAGAGTTTTTACTTGGTCAGGTCATTGCCCATGAATACAGTTTGGCCGAGTTATTAAAGCGACCAGGGATCACCTACGAAAATCTCACAACCTCATTTGATGGCCGGTGGTCAGCTGAACCGCTCGACCAAGACGTTGTTTTAAGGGATCAAATTGCCGAGCAGGTTGAGATTGCTATTAAATACCAGGGCTATATCGATAGACAGGCCGCGGAAATTGCTCGTCATGCCTATCATGAAGAAATGACCTTGCCCCCAGACATCAATTATTCAAAGGTTTTGGGCTTGTCGATGGAGGTTCAGCAGAAGCTCAGCCTTCATAAGCCTAACACCCTGGGTCAGGCTTCAAGAGTTTCTGGTGTTACACCCGCTGCCATATCTTTGCTTTTGATCCATTTAAAAAAGGGTTTGGGCCGACGCCCCAGCGCTGATTGATGGAAAAAGATTCACAACAAGCTCTGCTTAATCAATTAAGCGATGGTGTCAGGGGTCTTAATTTAGAACTCTCTGAAGAGACCATTCAGCGCTTGTTGGACTATTTGATCGAATTTCAGCGGTGGAATAAAACCCATAACTTATCCTCAATTCATGACTTAAATCAGTCAGTTACCTTGCACCTGCTTGATTCTTTGGCGGTTCTTCCTTACTTAGATAGTTACATTGAGAAATTACCAAAATCCGACGAGGCTTTTACTCTGGCAGACCTTGGGTCTGGCGGCGGCCTTCCCGGAATTCCTTTGGCGATCTGCCGCCCTGAATGGAAACTTCATTTGATGGAGGCGGTTCAGAAAAAGGCCGTATTTTTACAGCACATCGTGACCAAGTTTCATTTAGATAATGTAAAAGTCCATGGCGCACGAATTGAAGACACTGCCCCAGTCCTGGCGTCATCTATAACATGTTGTATTTCAAGGGCTTTTTCAGATTTCGGCAAATTCATAGCGTTGTCTGAGCCAATGCTTAAAACGGGCGGCTTATTGTGGGCAATGAAAGCCCGAGCCCTCGATGAAGACCTAAAAACGATCCCGAGCACCTGGAAGATTCAAAGCGATTATTTGTATAGCGTTCCAGGGCTTGATGCTGAAAGACGGCTTTACGAGCTGGGCCGCGTGAGAGAATTCAAGGCTTAATTAAAAGAAGACATATATGGCAAAAATATTTTGCGTAGCAAACCAAAAAGGTGGCGTTGGTAAAACCACCACCACCGTTAATTTGGCAGCAAGCTTAGCAGCACAAAAGCAACGAGTTTTGGTCGTTGACCTTGACCCGCAAGGCAATGCCAGCATGGGTTCGGGCATCGATAAGATGGGTTTGCAGCAAAGTGTTTATCACGTCTTAATTGGCATGTCTGATGTGTTAACTGCCAGAGTTAAATCGGAAACCGGTGGGTATGATGTTCTTCCAGCAAATCGAGAGCTCGCTGGCGCTGAAGTTGAGCTGGTTGAGTTCGATGAGCGTGAAGAAAGGCTTAAAAATGCCCTGGCTCCAGTTCTTAATGAATATGACTTTATCTTGATCGACTGCCCCCCTGCACTTTCACTATTAACCTTGAATGGTCTTTGTGCCGCCAATGGTGTGATTGTGCCGATGCAATGCGAGTACTTCGCTCTGGAGGGCTTATCAGATCTAGTCAACACCATCAAACAAGTGCACGCCAATCTCAATCCAAACTTAACCATCATCGGTTTGTTGCGCGTCATGTTTGACCCAAGAACAACTTTGCAGCAGCAGGTTTCAGATCAATTAATGGAGCACTTTGGAGATAAGGTTTTTAACACCATCATTCCAAGGAATGTTCGCTTGGCTGAAGCACCATCTTATGGCATGCCTGGCGTGACATTTGATAAAGCCTCGCGTGGTGCACAAGCTTATATGCAATTCGGTGCAGAGATGATTCAGCGCATAAAAACAATGTAATGGATAAGAAAAGAATATGACAACAATCAAAAAAAAGGGTTTGGGGCGCGGCCTAGAAGCCCTCTTGGGCGCCAACGATAAAGCCAGCAGCAATGCGGGCGGTGTGGCAATGCTTCAAATCAGTCAATTACAGGCTGGCAAGTATCAGCCACGTAAAAATATGGTGGATGCATCATTACAGGAATTATCTGAAAGCATCAAAGAGCAAGGCATCATGCAGCCTTTGCTGGTAAGAAGCGTTGCATCAGGTAAGTACGAAATCATTGCCGGAGAGCGTCGTTTTCGCGCAGCCACTATGGCGGGCCTTAAGGAAGTTCCCGTATTAATCAAGCAGGCAAACGATCAAGCCACTGCAGCCATGGCCTTGATTGAAAACATGCAACGAGAAGATTTGAATGCCTTGGAAGAGGCCAACGGTCTTGCCCGACTGATTGAAGAGTTTGGATACACACACGACAAGGCGGCTCAGGCTGTCGGAAAGTCGCGCAGCGCGGTTTCAAACTTATTGAGATTAATCCAATTGGCAAAGCCTGTTCAGCTGATGCTTGCCAAGGGTGAGCTAGACATGGGTCATGCCCGCGCCCTTTTGCCCCTTGATGCGGCTGCACAGGTAAGCCTTGCCCAAAAAATCGTGATTCAAAAGCTTTCAGTGCGCGAAGCCGAGCAAATGGCAACCAAACTGGTTTTGAATAAAACCCAAGTTGGCAGCACCAAAAAGGCCAAAATCAAGTCTGACCCAGACTTAAGACAGCTTCAAGAGAGGTTATCCGACCAGCTAAACCTAGCAGTTGAAATCAAGCAAAAAAGGCGCGGCGGTGAAATCAGCATTAAATTCAGCCAATTTGATGAATTGGACGGGTTTTTGAAGCGTCTCGGTATCGAGTAAGTGTGAATTTTTTATGAATTGCATTGACCCAAAGCCCTCAGATTCTGTAAAATCTCGTGGCTTTGTACCTGGAGTTGTGCATAAAGCTGAAATTGATAAAAATGCTATTTGGAGCAATGAGTTGGCTGATTCTGAGGAATTATCTAAACCGTTGACAAGGGCTGAACTGGAAGTAATTTTGGGTTCAGAGGCGCTCAAGCCAAGCAAATTTTCGGTTAAGCGTTTATTTGTACTTCAGGCACTGGTAACGTTGATCTCCTGCTTTGCTTGGGCTTGGTCAGTAAAGGGTAAGCCGTTTGGCTTAGACTCTTCTGCCATATCCTCATTGCTTGGTGGTCTTATAGCAATCATCCCCGCGGGGTTGTTTGCTTTAAGAGCAAAGTTACTGGCAACAAAAGCGTTTGGATTAAATGTTGCAAGGCCTTCAATAGTTGGTCTTGTAACTGGGGAGTTAATAAAAATCATTGCAACAGTTGCAATGTTTTTTTTGGTAATAGTTTTTTATCCAGAATTGGATTGGTTACCGTTGTTGTTGACTTATGTGCTGGCGCTAAAGTGTTATTGGTTGGTCTGGATACTAAGAAAATAATGACATACAAGGATAGAGGAAAGTAAACGATGGCAACAGAAGCAACGGGAGCGGCATTAACGCCCACGGGTTACATTTCTGAGCATTTGCAAAACTTAAATACTTTGCACGCAAAGCAAGAAGCGATCATTGATTTTTCTGTTGTTAATTTAGACACCGTTTTTTGGTCTCTACTAATGGGCTTGTTGGTTACGGGCTTTTTATTGATCGCCGCGCGTCGCGCAACTGCAGGTGTGCCTGGCCGCTTTCAGGCCATGGTTGAGTTGTTGGTTGAGTTTGTTGAAACACAATCAAAAAATATTGTTCACGGCGATCGCTCTTACATTGCCCCATTAGCCCTGTTTGTGTTTTGTTGGATCATACTAATGAATACGCTGGATTTAGTTCCAGTCGATTGGGTTCATGGCGTTAATGGATTCTTGGGAATTTTTGGAAGTGTCCACGTTCCTCATCACAAGCTTGTGCCAACAACAGATTTAAACGCCACACTCGGAATGTCATTATCCGTTTTAATTTTGATGATTTTTTATAGTCTCAAAATTAAAGGTGTGGGAGGATTTGTGCACGAGTTAATTTCAGCACCGTTTGGCGCAAAGTGGTACTTAGCCCCATTCAATCTAATCATGAACTTCATTGAATATATTGCAAAAGCCGTTTCATTGGGCATGCGATTATTTGGCAATATGTACGCAGGCGAGTTAGTATTTTTACTGATCGCTCTGTTAGGCGGCATTTGGCATTTTAGTGTCGACTTATCGATCCTTGGTTTTGTGGGCCATGTTATTACTGGTGCAGCCTGGGCGATTTTCCATATTCTCGTAATTCTGTTGCAGGCTTTCATCTTTATGATGTTGACTTTGGTTTACATTGGTCAAGCACATAGCCACCACTAATTTTTTTATTCACAACTGTTTTTTTACTTAGGAGCAATCATGCAAGAATTTCTAGCAAACATTCAAGGTTTAACTGCCATCGGTATCGGCATCATCATTGGTTTGGGTGCATTGGGTGCCTGCTTGGGCATTGGATTAATGGGCGGTAAATATATTGAAGCTTCTGCTCGTCAACCAGAGTTAATGGAGCCATTACAAACAAAAATGTTTTTGTTGGCAGGCTTGATTGACGCCGCGTTCTTGATCGGTGTTGGTGTTGCGATGTTGTTCGCGTTTGCAAACCCATTGCTTGCTGTAATTAAGTAATAGGCGTAGTTATTGACGGGCGCAATTTGAGCGCTCGTGGATATTTGTCATTGTGACCGAAAGGAACTAAACGTGAACCTAAACGCGACGCTATTCGCGCAGATGGTCGTCTTCTTTATTTTGTGGTGGGTCGTAGCCAAATTTGTTTGGCCACCATTGGTAAAGGCATTAGACGAGCGAGCCACAAAAGTGGCTGATGGTTTGGCTGCCGCTGAGCGCGGTAAGGCTGATCTTGAGTCTGCAAAAAAACGTGCTGAACAAGCATTGTCAGAAGCTCGCAATGAAGGCACTCAGCGTATTGCTGATGCTGAAAAGCGCGCACAACTATCAGCTGAAGAAATTAAAGCAAATGCTCAAGCAGAAGCTGCTCGCATCATTGCTCAAGCCAAAGCCGAAGCCGATCAACAGGTAACGCGTGCAAGAGATGCCTTGCGCACAGAAGTAGCTGCATTGGCAGTGAAAGGTGCAGAGCAAATTTTGCGTCGTGAAGTTGATGCAAAAGCACACGCTGGTTTATTAGATCAGCTTAAGGCAGAGCTTTAATATGGCAGACTTAGCTACTATTGCCCGCCCTTATGCTGAGGCTCTTTTTAGAAGTGCAAAGCCTGCAGATTTATCTGCTTGGGCAGAGCAGCTAGAAGAGTTGGCACAAATTGCTAGTAACCCTGAATTGTTAGCAGTGGCCAATAATCCAAAGTTAGCTACAGCAGAGTTGCTACAAATTTTATTGAGTGGTGTTAAAACAAAGCCAGCAGACGTTGTAAAGAATTTTGTGGAAGTATTAACGCAAAATCATCGTCTACAGGCATTGCCAGAAATTTCTGCTCAATTTACAACTTTGAAAAATGCTCAAGAAGGTGCTGCAGAAGTTTTGATCACAAGCGCGTTCCCGCTGCAAGGCGAAGAATTAAAAAGTTTGTTATCAACATTGAAGAAGCGCTTTGGTGGAAGAGAGCTACGTCCTACAGTAAATGTAGACCCAGAATTGATTGGCGGAGTGTGCGTACAAGTAGGTGATGAGGTGTTAGACACTTCAGTTAAAGCCCGCTTGATATCGATGCAAACCGCTCTTAGCGCATAACCGAATAAGATCCCAGGAGTAAGCAAATGCAACTCAACCCATCAGAGATCAGTGAACTGATCAAGAGCCGAATCAGCGGTGTAGGCGTTGGCGCCGAAGTCCGTAATCAAGGCACAGTAATTTCAGTAACAGACGGTATTTGTCGTGTTCATGGCTTGTCAGGCGTGATGCAGGGTGAAATGCTTGAATTCCCAAACAACACACTTGGTCTTGCGCTTAACTTAGAGCGTGATTCAGTTGGTGCTGTTATTTTGGGTGAATATGAGCACATCAGTGAAGGCGACCCAGTTAAATGTACCGGTCGTATTCTTGAAGTTCCAGTAGGTCCAGAATTATTGGGTCGTGTTGTTAATGCTTTGGGTCAGCCGATTGATGGCAAGGGTTCAATCAATGCAAAAATGACAGACTTTATTGAGAAGGTTGCTCCTGGCGTTATTGATCGTCAGTCAGTTAGCCAGCCTCTTCAAACAGGTTTGAAATCAATTGATGCGATGGTACCAATTGGCCGTGGTCAGCGTGAGTTGATCATTGGTGACCGTCAAACTGGTAAAACAGCTGTTGCTGTGGATGCCATCATCAACCAAAAAGGTAAAGGCATTCGTTGCGTATACGTGGCGATTGGCCAAAAAGCCTCTACGATTGCAAACGTATTGCGTAAGCTAGAAGAGCAGGGCGCGATGGAGTACACAGTGATTGTTGCTGCAACTGCATCTGACTCTGCAGCGATGCAGTACTTGTCAGCATATGCTGGCTGCACAATGGGTGAGTATTTCCGTGATCGCGGTGAAGATGCATTGATTGTTTACGATGACTTAACCAAGCAAGCGGTTGCTTATCGTCAAGTATCACTATTATTGCGTCGTCCACCAGGTCGTGAAGCTTATCCTGGCGACGTATTCTATTTGCACTCACGTTTGCTTGAGCGCGCTGCTCGCGTTAACGAAGTGTATGTTGAGAAATTCACAAATGGTGCAGTTAAAGGTAAGACAGGTTCATTGACCTCATTGCCGATCATTGAAACTCAAGCGGGTGACGTTTCTGCTTTCGTTCCAACCAACGTGATTTCTATTACTGACGGCCAAATCTTCTTGGAAACAGACTTGTTTAACGCAGGCGTTCGTCCAGCGATTAACGCGGGTATTTCTGTTTCACGTGTGGGTGGTGCAGCTCAGACTAAAGTCATTAAGAAATTATCTGGCGGTATCCGTACAGACTTAGCGCAGTACCGTGAATTGGCAGCGTTTGCTCAGTTCGCTTCTGATTTGGACGAAGCAACACGCAAGCAGTTGGAGCGCGGTCGTCGTGTTACAGAATTGCTCAAGCAACCACAATATCAGCCTCAACAAGTTTGGCAGTTAGCATCTTCATTGTATGCAGCCAACAACGGCTTCTTGGATGACTTGGATGTGAAACATGTTTTGGCCTTCGAAAAAGGTTTGCATGATCATCTAAAGAGTAAGTTTGCTGATTTGATCGGCCGTATTGAAGACACTAAGGATCTCTCGAAAGAAGACGAAGCTGCATTGCGCGCTGCGATCGAGGACTTTAAACGTTCGGCTTCTTTCTAAGAAGTAAGGAGAGCCGATATGGCCGGAACTAAAGAGATACGGACAAAGATCAAGAGCGTACAAAATACGCGCAAGATCACCAAGGCGATGGAAATGGTCGCCGCATCTAAGATGCGGCGTGCTCAAGAGCGCATGCGAAATGCACGTCCTTACTCAGAAAAAGTAAGAAATATTGCTGCGAACTTGGGTAAGGCCAATCCAGAGTATCGCCCTGCTTATTTGATTGAGCGTGAAGTCAAAAATGCTGGTGTGATTGTTGTGACAACCGACAAAGGTCTTTGCGGTGGTATGAATACCAACGTGTTGAGAGCTTTGACAAATACCATGAAAGAGTTGGACTCTAAAGGTGTTTCATTGTCATGCACTCCAATTGGCATGAAAGGCTTACAGTTCTTAAATAGAATCAAAGCAAAGGTTGTTTCTCATGTAACTCAAATGGGCGACACTCCGCACTTAGAAAAACTCATTGGTGCAATCAAGGTTCAATTGGATGCGTATGAAAATGGTGAAGTAGATGCTGTTTATTTGGCATACACAAAATTCATCAACACAATGAAGCAAGAGCCAGTGGTTGAAAAACTATTGCCTCTTTCAAGTGAAAAAATAACACAAACAACTGAAGAAGCTCGTGAGTATGGTTGGGACTATTTGTACGAACCAGACCCACAATCAGTGGTGGATGAATTGTTGAAACGTTACGTTGAAGCGTTGATTTACCAAGCAGTTGCAGAAAACATGGCGTCTGAGCAGTCTGCTCGTATGGTTGCCATGAAAGCTGCTTCTGATAATGCGAAAAACGTGATTGGTGAGTTGCAGTTGGTTTACAACAAAACACGTCAAGCAGCCATTACCAAAGAGTTGTCCGAGATCGTCGGCGGCGCTGCGGCAGTTTGATAACGAAAGTATTGTAAAAAATTAGTGATCGGAGAACTACGATGAGCAACGGAAATATCGTTCAGTGTATTGGCGCGGTGGTGGACATTCAGTTCCCACGTGACAAAATGCCAAAAATTTATGACGCATTGATCTTGGAAGAGAGCAGTGAGGCATCTTTTGCAGAAAAAGGTTTGACCTTTGAAGTGCAACAACAATTAGGTGATGGCGTTGTTCGTGCTATTGCCATGGGCTCAAGCGATGGCTTGCGTCGAGGCATGGGCGTTAAAAACACAGGCAAGGGAATCTCAGTGCCTGTTGGCCCAGCCACATTGGGACGCATCATGGACGTGTTGGGTCGCCCAATCGACCAAGCTGGTCCAATCGGCACAGAAGAGCGTCGCGCGATTCACCAATTGGCTCCAAAGTTTGATGAGCTATCACCATCCGTTGACCTACTTGAAACAGGCATCAAAGTTATTGACTTGGTTTGCCCGTTTGCAAAAGGCGGTAAAGTTGGTTTGTTCGGTGGTGCTGGTGTTGGTAAGACAGTTAACATGATGGAGTTGATCAACAACATCGCTAAGCAACACTCAGGTTTATCAGTGTTCGCGGGTGTTGGTGAGCGTACTCGTGAAGGTAACGACTTCTACCACGAGATGAAGGACTCAAACGTTCTTGATAAAGTTGCGATGGTTTTCGGTCAGATGAACGAGCCACCTGGTAACCGTTTACGTGTTGCTTTGACTGGTTTGACAATGGCTGAGCGTTTCCGTGACGAAGGCCGTGACATTTTGTTCTTCGTTGACAATATCTATCGTTACACATTGGCCGGTACAGAAGTATCTGCTTTGTTAGGCCGTATGCCATCAGCTGTGGGTTATCAGCCAACATTGGCTGAAGAAATGGGCCGTTTACAAGAGCGTATTACATCAACAAAGACTGGTTCTATTACATCAATTCAGGCCGTTTACGTTCCTGCCGATGACTTAACAGACCCATCACCTGCTACAACATTCTTGCACTTAGACTCAACAGTTGTTTTGTCACGTGACATCGCTGCTTTGGGTATCTATCCAGCGGTTGACCCACTTGACTCAACAAGCCGTCAGTTGGATCCACAAGTCGTTGGTGAAGAGCACTATGCAGTTGCTCGCGGTGTACAAACAACATTGCAGCGCTATAAAGAGTTGCGCGACATTATTGCGATTTTGGGTATGGACGAATTGTCACCAGAAGATAAGCAAGCTGTTGCACGTGCACGTAAGATTCAGCGTTTCTTGTCACAGCCATTCCACGTGGCGGAAGTGTTTACAGGTTCACCTGGCAAGTACGTTCCACTTAAAGAAACTATCCGCGGCTTCAAGATGATTGTTGACGGTGAGCTTGACCATTTGCCAGAGCAGGCATTCTATATGGTTGGCGGCATTGACGAAGCCATCGAAAAAGCTAAGAAGTTGCAGTAAACCAAGGAACTTAAATGTCTAGCATCCATGTTGATGTAGTTAGCGCTGAGCAGTCAATTTTCGCTGGTGAAGCAAAGTTCATTGCTTTACCAGGCGAAAGTGGCGAGTTGGGTATTCTTCCGGGACATACCCCTCTCATCACAAGAATTCGACCAGGCGCAGTTCGTATTGAAAAAGCTGATGGCGAAGAAGAGTTTGTGTTCGTGGCCGGCGGCATTCTTGAAGTGCAGCCAAATAAAGTAACTGTGCTTGCCGATACAGCTATTCGCGGTCACGATCTTGACGAAGCAAAAGCCTTAGAAGCCAAAAAGGCTGCTGAAGAAGCCATGCAAAATCGCAGTACGGATATTGATTTTGCACACGCTCAATCAGAGTTTGCAATGGCAGCAGCACAACTTGCAGCAATTGCAAAGTTACGCCAGAAAAAGTAATTGACCTTAATTAACGATCGCTTCCTGCGCGCATGCCTCAGACAGCCAACAGATAGAACACCTCTGTGGCTCATGCGCCAGGCAGGACGTTATTTACCCGAATACAACGCAAGAAGAGCTAAGGCTGGAAGCTTTCTTGCTCTTGCAAAAAATCCTCAACTAGCAACAGAAGTTACTTTGCAACCATTGGATAGATATCCATTGGATGCTGCCATTCTCTTTTCAGATATTCTGACCATTCCAGATGCAATGGGCCTAGGTTTGAGTTTTGAGGCTGGAGAGGGACCAAGATTCAGTCATCCATTAAGAGATGAGCAAGCCGTTAATAATTTAAGACCTGCTGATCTCAATCAATTGAAGTATGTCTTTGACGCCGTATCTGAAATTAGAAAGGCGCTCACTCAAAATGGTCAACAAAGAGTTCCTCTGATTGGTTTTTCAGGAAGTCCATGGACTTTGGCTTGTTACATGATTGAAGGTTCAGGATCATCTGATTTTAAGAATACAAAAGAGATGTTGTACCAAAGACCTGATTTAATGAAAAAGGTTTTGGATACAAACATCCAATCAGTCGCTGATTATTTAAAAGCGCAGGTTGATGCTGGCGCACAAGCTTTGATGATTTTTGATACTTGGGGCGGTTTATTGCCGGATGGTTGGTATCAAAAAACTTCTTTGGCCAGCATGAAAGCCGTGATTGATTTGTTGCCAAGACAAAAAGATGGTCAGCAAATTCCAATTTTAGTATTCACCAAGGGTGGTGGAATTTGGCTAGAAGATATCGCTCATTCTGGAGCCGATGTCATAGGACTGGATTGGACTGCATCAGTTGCAAAGTCACGTAAGCGTTTACTTGCAAATAAAACTCCGTTGGCCCTACAGGGAAACTTTGATCCGTTGGCTTTATTTTCAAGCCCTGAGCAAATTAGCACAGAAGTTAAGAGAATTTTGGATGAATTGGCCGCAGCCCCTGCTTTAGCTGAAGGTCTTCACCCCTTAGATGGGCATGTCTTTAATTTGGGTCACGGAATATCACAATTCACCAATCCGGAGCATGTTATTGCTCTAACGGAGACTGTGGTGGGTCATTCAAAAGCACTTAGAAATAAGTAAAAATAAGCATGTGAGCGGTAACTTATGCACAGGCGTCTTGTGGCATAAAACCTCATGAACAAGCCCTTAGTAATCACCCCAAGAGCCAAATTAAAATCTATAAGTCATTGATTTATATACATAATAAATCATCATATAATATAATTAAAGTATATAAAAAAAGTTGCTCATTTTGAAATACTGGGATAATTAAGCAGTTATCCACAAGGTTTTCCACAGACAAAAGAACCCTTTTTAAAAAACCAATAAGTGCAATGCTCTTCATCACGGACTTAAAGTAAAACATGAGCTTTGAAGATAAAAGCCCAGAAAAAATAATTGTTCAGGTGGCCATCGACAGCCCATTGAATCAATTATTTGACTACGCTTGGCATGAAGATTTTGCTACTGCGCCGCAAAAAGGACAAATAGTTCAGGTAAGTTTTGGAAGACAAGAATGCATCGGAGTGGTGATGCAAGTTTTGGATAAAACCGATTACGACTTAGAAAAAATTAAAAAAGTACAAGCTATTGCACCGCTACAACCGATTTCAAGTGACGTTATGGCGATGGCAGAATTTGCAGCAATTTACTACCAAAGACCCATTGGTGAAGTATTGATTCCATCAATACCAAAAATGTGGAGACAAAAAAACAAATGGGAATTGCTTGGTAAGGAAAAGAGGCTTAGTAAGACAAGCGCAGCAACAAAAAACACGAAGGCCCAACCAGGTAATGAAATTAGCCTGAACGAAGAGCAATTGTTCATAGTAGAAAAACTATGGAATCAAAGTATCAGCAAAAAATTCAGCTGCAACCTGTTGCAAGGCATAACAGGTAGTGGCAAAACTTTGACCTATTTACGTTGGCTAAAAAAAATCTTAGATGATGACGAATCGCAAGTCATGATCATGGTGCCTGAAATCAATTTAACGCCACAGTTAGAATCCTCGGTAGAGCAGGCCTTTCCAGGAAAAAAATTAGTGGTAATGCACAGCGGCATCACAGATAGAACACGTGCGGATAACTGGGAAAAAGCACATTCGGGTAAAGCACAAATCATTCTTGGCACACGCATGGCCGTAGCAACTTCTGCGCCAAATTTAAAAGCCATCGTGGTTGATGAGGAGCATGATCTATCCTATAAGCAACAAGAAGGCGTGCGATATTCAGCAAGAGATCTTGCGGTGTGGCGAGGAAAAAAACTTAACATCCCGGTTGTATTGGCATCAGCAACCCCCAGCTTAGAAACATGGTTTCATGCACAAGAAAAAAGATATGAAATTCTGAGCCTAAAAGAGCGTGCAGCAAAAAATGCAAAGCCACCATTGATTCAAATCTTAGATTTAAAGCAAGAGCAAAAAGCAGGTAAAAAAAATGAGCATGGGATCAGCGAGTACCTGTTGAATGAGTTGCAAAAAAATATCGAACAAGGGCGACAAAGCATCATTTATATCAACCGCAGAGGATACTCTCCGGTGCTTAACTGTCAGGCTTGCGGATGGTTATCAGATTGCGTGAAATGCTCTGCACACATGGTGCTGCACAAAATAACAGAACAAAAAAAGAATTTGTGTTGTCATCACTGCGGAGTAATGAGGCCTGTGCAAAAGGTATGCCCTGATTGCGGAAATACAGATCTGAGCCCATTGGGCAAAGGAACGCAAAAAATCGAGGAGTTCTTGTCAGAAAGATTCCCTAAAGCAAAAATATTGCGCATCGATGCAGATACAACCAGAACTAAAGGCAGCGCAGAAAGTTTATTCAGTGAAATACATGATGGTGATGCTGACATCATCGTCGGAACTCAAATGATCGCAAAGGGTCATGACTATCAATCAGTGTCACTCGTTGGGGTGATTGATGCTGATGCAAGTCTTTTCTCGCAGGACTTCAGAGCTTCTGAGAGATTGTTTGCTCAACTCATGCAAGTAGCCGGTAGAGCCGGCCGGAGTGAAGAGGCTGGCGAATCAAAGGTCATCATTCAAACCAACTATCCCGAAGCATCACCTTATAAGTACTTAAGGCATGCTGATGTTGATGGGTTTTTAGAAGAAATAAAAAACGAAAGACAATTGGTTGGTTTGCCACCATTTTCATATCAAGCATTGGTTCATGGTGAGCACAAAACATTAGTCCAAGCAATTGATATGCTGAAGGATGCTTCACAATTGGCAAAGTCAGACAAAATTTGGCCAGCCAATGCCATGCTAAGTGATGTGATCCCTCGGGCAATGGTTAGAATTGCTGGTAAAGAGCGAGCTCAAATGTTGGTTGAGTCTGAGAGCCGACAAGACCTGCAAAAGAGCATTGAGATTTTGCAGCACTATTTGACAGAGGCGCACACCAAAAGAAAAGGGGTCGGCTGGTATATCGAGCGCGACCCCATCAGCATTTAAAGATAAACTAATTTATGCGTATTCAGAGATTGGTACGCATGTGCAAAATAGATTTCTATCGCCATAAACGTTGTCTGCCCTACCAACAGGTGGCCAATACTTGTTCTTACGTAAGCGACCCACAGGGTATGCTGCCTCTTCTCGTGTGTAAGGTCTATTCCACTCATTGGCCAAAATGACTTCAGCTGTATGAGGTGCATTTTTAAGTGGATTATTTTCCTTATCAAAAGAACCGTTGGTTACTTTGCGAATTTCTTCTGCAATCGCAACCATGGCTTCAATGAAACGGTCCAACTCGAACTTTGATTCACTTTCGGTGGGCTCAATCATCAGAGTGCCGGGAACAGGGAAGCTCATTGTTGGCGCATGAAAGCCAAAGTCCATCAAGCGTTTGGCAACATCCTCGTTGCTGATGCCTGACTCTTTCTGCTGAGGGCGCAAATCCAAAATGCATTCATGAGCCACCAAACCTTTATTACCTTTATACAAAACCGGATAGAAATTTTCTAGTTTTTTGGCAACGTAGTTTGCAGAAACAATCGCTATTTCGGTTGCTTTGGTAAGACCGGCAGCACCCATCATGGCAACGTACATCCATGAAATAGGCAAGATTGATGCAGAGCCAAATGGAGCAGCACTGATTCTCATCCAATCCAGATCATTCCATTTTGAAGCCGTACCAGCTGTATAAGAGCAAGGTAAAAACTTGGCAAGGTGTGAGCGAACAGCAACAGGGCCAACACCTGGACCGCCGCCGCCATGGGGTATGCAAAAAGTTTTATGCAAATTAAGGTGGCTTACATCCCCCCCGAAGTGTCCAGGGGCTGCAGTACCAACCAAGGCATTCATGTTCGCGCCGTCAATATAAACTTGACCGCCATGCTGGTGAATGATTTCACATAACTCTTGAACGCCCGCTTCAAATACACCATGAGTGCTCGGGTAAGTGATCATGATGGCGGCAAGATTTTTGGAGTGCTCTTCAGCTTTGTTTTTCAAGTCAACTAAATCAACGTTACCATTGGTATCGCAGGCAACAACAATCACTTCCATGCCAGCCATTTGAGCAGATGCAGGATTTGTGCCGTGTGCAGATGAAGGTATTAAGCAAATATTGCGATGCCCTTCCCCGCGTGACTCATGATATGCGCGAATCACAAGTAGACCTGCATACTCACCTTGTGAGCCAGCATTTGGTTGCAAAGAAACAGCGTCGTAGCCGGTAGCAGCACACATCATGCGCTCTGTATCTTCAATTAGCTTTGCATATCCAGCCCATTGAGTTTCTGGTGCCAGCGGGTGAATTTGTGAAAAGCTAGGCCATGTCACAGGAAGCATTTCACTGGTGGCATTCAATTTCATGGTGCATGAACCAAGTGGAATCATGGTTCTATCAAGCGCTAAGTCTTTATCCGCCAAACTTCTCAAATAACGAAGCATTTCATGCTCAGAGTGGTAGCGATTAAATGTTGGGTGAGTCAAATACTCGCTGTTGCGAATCAATGAGCTTGGGACTGAGCTTGAAACTGACTGATCAATAGCATCAATATTTAGTTCGCCTTCGCCACCAAAAATCGTCCACAACATCTGAAGTTCTTTTCTGCCCGTTGTTTCATCAATGGATACACCAACATGCTCTGAATCGATAGCTCTCAAATTACACGAATGTTTTTGGGCTGCCTCATGAATTTTCTTAGCATTAGGCGTCTTGATCGTGAGGGTATCAAACCAATGCGGATTGACAACTTCAAGTCCAAGTTGTTTGACGGCCAATGCCAAGATGCTGGCTTGGCGATGAACACGCAAGGCGATTTTTTTCAAGCCTTCTGGCCCGTGATAAACCGCGTACATACTTGCCATCACTGCAAGCAATACTTGAGCCGTACAGATATTGGATGTGGCTTTCTCGCGTCTAATGTGCTGCTCTCTGGTTTGAAGAGCAAGGCGGTATGCAGAGTTTCCTTGTGCATCGATTGTGACGCCCACCAAGCGACCAGGCATGCTTCTCTTAAAGGCATCTTTTGTAGCAAGATATCCAGCTGATGGGCCGCCAAAACCCATCGGTACACCAAAGCGTTGTGCACTACCGATAGCAACGTCAGCGCCCCACTCGCCTGGTGGAGTAAGTAGTGTCAAGGCCAACAAATCAGCCGCAGCAATTAATAAGCCACCTTTGCTATGGACCGCCTCTGCAATGGCAAGATACTTTTCTTTTTCTAAAAGAGCACCACCAACACCTGGGTATTGAAGCAAAACAGCGAAGGCATTAGTTTTTAATGCATCCTCATGAGAGCCAATTTCAAGTTGAATATTTAATGGCTTTGCCCTTGTTTTAATGACGGCCAAGGTTTGTGGCAAAACATCGTTACTCACAAAGAAAGTCATCGACTTTGATTGGCAAGTTCTGAGCGCCAAGGTCATGGCTTCTGCTGCTGCAGTACCTTCATCCAGCATAGAGGCATTGGCAATATCCATGCCTGTCAAATCAATCAACATTTGCTGAAAGTTAATGATTGCCTCTAAACGACCTTGAGAAATTTCTGGTTGATAAGGTGTGTAAGCCGTGTACCAGGCTGGATTTTCAAGAATATTTCTTTGAATAACGCCTGGAGTGATGTTGTTGTAATACCCTTGACCAATGAAGGATTTGAAAACTTTATTTTGATTGGCGATGCTGGCTAGTAATTCAAGGGCTTCACTTTCTCCCTTAGCATTTGTGTAGTCACCCAAAGGTAGAGCAGACTTACTTCTGATGTTGCTTGGAATAACTGCGTTGATCAGTTCATCGCGCTGATTAAATCCTAAGAACTTCAACATCGAGGATTCATCGCTGGCTGATGGGCCAATATGACGGCTTAAAAAAGCGTCATGATTTTCGAGTGTGGTCAGGGAGCTTTTCATTCTTTATGCACCAATGTTTTTTCCATATGCTTCTGCTGAAAGAAGGCCATCAACTTTGCTGATGTCTGTCGGTTTAATTTTGAATAACCATGACCCATAGGCGTCTGAGTTAACTGCTTCAGGTGCAGAAGTTGCTGCATCATTGATGGCAATCACTTCGCCAGATAAAGGGGCATAGATATCACTGGCTGCTTTGACCGACTCAACCACGGCACAAGCATCGCCTGCATTTAAAGATTTGCCAACGTTTGGCAGTTCAAGGAAAACAATATCGCCCAACGCTTCTTGAGCATGGTCAGTAATTCCAACGGTGATTGAACCATCAGATTCTTTACGAACCCATTCATGAGATTCTGTGTAACGTAGGTCTTGAGGGATGTTCATAGTAGTTTCTCCAAAATTAAACCAAGGCTTTGCCATGGCGAACAAAAGGGGGTTTAACAACAACTGCATTTAATTCTTTGTCACGAATAACAACTTTTACTGTCTCGCCAATTTCAGTTGCTAAAGGAAGCTTGGCAAGCGCAATAGATTTTTGAAGTGATGGGCTGAATGTGCCACTGGTTATTTCGCCTTCACCTTTGCTTGATTTAACAATTTGATGGGCGCGCAAAACACCTTTGTCTTGAAGTATCAAACCTAGAAAAATAAATTTCTGAGGTTTTCTCTCTAAGGCAGATTTACCAATGAAATTTCGATCTCCTGAACGATCGATGGTCCAAGAGAGTCCAACATCCAGAGGATTTGTTTGGTCATTCATGTCCTGGCCATATAAGTTCATACCCGCTTCTAAGCGAAGCGTGTCTCGGGCCCCAAGGCCTGCAGGCTGGGCTCCCTGGGCAATCAAAAGATCCCAAATAGCCACTGTATGATTAACAGGAACTAGTAGCTCGGCACCATCTTCACCGGTGTAGCCTGTTCTTGCGATCATGATTTCTCCAAAAGGAGTTTGTTCGCATGAGGCATGAAAGCTTTTCAATTCAGAGGCTGCTTTTGCTAGTGATGGAATGGCTTTTTTAATGAGTTCAAGCGCTTTAGGGCCCTGAACCGCAATCATGCCCTGCGGGTTTTGATTAGCAATCAGATCGGATCTTCTAGGAATAAGCGTCACGTCTTGAAAGCTTGTCGCTTGCTTATTCAACCATTCAAGATCAGTGTGAGCCGTTGCGGCATTGATTACTAAGCGATAGTTGGGATCTAGGCGATAGACAATCAAATCATCAATAACGCCAGCCTCATCATTCAACAAGCAACCATAAAGAGCTTGACCATTGTTTTTTAGTTTGTTGACGTTGTTGGCAACAACTTTCTCTAAGAAAGCCTTCGCATCTTTTCCGATAACATCAACGGCTGCCATGTGAGACACGTCAAACACACCACAATTTGTTCGCGTGGCAAGGTGCTCTTCAATTTGAGAGCCATAGTTAACAGGCATTTCCCAGCCGCCGAAATCAACAAGCTTTGCTCCAGCCAAGTGATGCGCGTCAAAAAGGATTGTGCGTTTTAGATTTGTAGGGACAGCCGACATCCAAACTCCTTAAAGGAATTGATGCCCCCCTGTCCTGTTACCTGAGAGATTGAAGAGTTCAAACCATTTGTACTCTTTTAGCCCCTTCGGTGGGCAACTTAATGCCGCTCTCCAGAGTGTAAATATCGACGGTCCATTTGCCTGAGCGTTCATGGGCATTGCGCCTTCGGCGTTGGTAAAACCAAACTCTCCCATCGATGCAACATTGTACCCAAGCTGCTCAAAACCATCAAAAATACTATACGCACAAATTTGGTGCATAAATGGGTATTTTTATGCACCAGAACATTCATAATTCGAACCTTAACTAAAGTCATCTAGGGGTGATAAATGGAAAACTTTAAGTCAGGGGTTGACGCCCTTTTCATCATGACGGGCGCCATCATGGTGCTAGCAATGCATGCGGGCTTTGCTTTTTTAGAGCTAGGCACTGTTCGTAAAAAGAATCAAGTCAATGCTCTTGTCAAAATTCTGATTGATTTTGCGGTATCAACAATCGCTTATTTCTTTATTGGTTATAGCATTGCTTACGGACTCAACTTCTTTTCTAGCGCAGAGGTTTTAGCTCAAAAAAGCGGTTTTGAGCTGGTCAAATTCTTCTTTTTATTGACGTTTGCTGCAGCGATACCGGCGATTATTTCTGGCGGTATTGCAGAGCGTGCAAAATTCAATCCTCAACTCATTGCTACATTCATTTTGGTGGGTTTTGTTTATCCATTGTTTGAAGGAATGGTCTGGAATCAGCAGTTTGGTTTTCAGGCTTGGCTCAAAGAATTAACTGGCGAAGAGTTCCATGACTTTGCAGGCTCTGTGGTTGTTCACGCTGTGGGTGGCTGGATTGCTTTACCCGCTATTATTTTGTTGGGCGCACGTCATGGCCGCTATACAAAAGATGGCAGGATCTCTGCGCACCCACCCTCAAGCATTCCATTTTTGGCTCTTGGCGCATGGGTGTTAGCGGTAGGTTGGTTTGGCTTCAACGTCATGAGTGCCCAAACGGTTGAGAAGCTTAGTGGCTTAGTGGCCATGAACTCATTGATGGCAATGGTTGGCGGAACATTGGTTGCTTGGGCTGTTGGTAAAAATGACCCGGGCTTCAGTTATAACGGCCCTCTAGCAGGTCTTGTTGCAGTGTGTGCCGGCTCAGATTTAATGCATCCAATGGGTGCCTTGGTTGTGGGTGGAATGGCGGGTGGTTTATTTGTGGTGATGTTCACCATGGTTCAAAATCGCTGGAAAATCGATGATGTTTTGGGCGTTTGGCCACTACATGGATTGTGCGGTGCGCTCGGTGGTATTGCAGCGGGCGTCTTTGGACAAAAGGCCTTAGGTGGATTGGGTGGCGTGAGCTTTACCGCTCAAATAATTGGTACCGTTGCAGGAGTTGCATTTGCTGCAATTTCAGGCTTGATTGTCTATGGAATACTAAAAGCAGTTTTAGGCTTACGCATGTCTCAAGAAGATGAATTTGATGGGGCTGATTTGTCGATCCATAAAATCACTTCAAGCCCTGACCGCGAATCTAGTTGGTAACTTTTAGTTTATTGAGATAATCGGAACTATGACTTTAAAAGTACTCATAGTTCCGGTAACACCCTTTGAGCAAAATTGCTCGATCTTGATTTGTGAAAAATCCAATCAGGCTGCCATCGTTGATCCAGGTGGAGATCTTCCAAAAATACTGGATGCTCTAAAACAAGCCGGCGCAATCCCCGAAAAAATCTTGTTAACCCATGGACATATTGATCACTGTGCTGGGGCTGCTTCATTAGCGCAAGACTTGGGTATTCAGATTGAGGGCCCTCATGAAGATGAGCGCTTTTGGATTGATCAACTTCCTGAGCAAAGTAAGCGTTTTGGCTTTCCAATGGCCCAGGCATTTGAACCAAATAAATGGCTGAAAGACGACGATATTGTTACCGTTGGTCAGGTTGAATTATTGGTCAAGCACTGCCCAGGGCATACCCCAGGGCATATTATTTTTTACGGCAAGGATGACCACTTGGCCATTGTCGGAGATGTCTTGTTTGCAGGCTCTATTGGGCGCACAGATTTTCCTAGAGGAAATCACGCCGATCTAATAAAGTCTATTAGAGAAAAGCTTTTCCCTTTGGGCGATGACATCACTTTTATACCCGGTCACGGACCAGTATCCACCTTTGGTGAAGAGAGAAGAAGCAATCCTTATGTGAGTGATATGGCCAATTAAGCCTTGGCAGAACCAGTGCGATGGGTTCTGTTATACAAGCAACTTGCACAGATCCAACGTTGCTTGCGATTGCTTGTAGGAATCCATGTGCCACCCTCTAGAGGCTTTTCTCTACTGCAGGAAGAGCAAAACTTCATAACTCTTGTATTGCTTTCCAGTGTGCTTGGCGGGGTTGACATATAAACTTCTCTTAAAGATTCAAGTTGCTATTTTAACGGCTTTTTGAAAAACGCCCTTGAAAGGGCGTTTTTGTGGGACTTTTAACTTAAAACAACTTTGATTGAGTCTGCTGTTTTATTCCCGTCAAAATCAAGCCAACATTTCTTTTCTGTATCGTAAAGTTTGCACTGTTTGGCAGTATCAAAATACCAAGCCCAAGAAAACTTTTGAATGATGATTCTTTCAGGAAGCATAGTTTCGAGTTTAGTTTGAGCTTCTTTGAGCTTGTAAAGAGGCACACTCATGTCAACGTGGTGAGCAGTGTGCTCCATGATGTGATGCATCCAAGCACCCCATTTAAATGGGAAAACCAAATGCACAGTTGTAGAAACAAAAGGCTGAGCTCTTAACCACTCTGATTTATCTGAGTACCAAGAAACGCTTGGGTGTGTGTGATGAACATACACAACAAATCCAATCATTGCATTCCAGAAAATGAATGGAATTAAAAAGCCCATGATCACTGTGAGCAAGATGGATTGATTGGTTTGAATCGCTGCAATCACCAAAGCGCTAACCCAAATAACTG
Source organism: Polynucleobacter cosmopolitanus (assembly GCF_002224225.1). Lineage (GTDB taxonomy): Bacteria > Pseudomonadota > Gammaproteobacteria > Burkholderiales > Burkholderiaceae > Polynucleobacter > Polynucleobacter cosmopolitanus. The sequence goes on from NZ_NJGG01000001.1 coordinate 435,918, forward strand.
CGAATGCAGAAACTAACACGTTGTCCCAAAAGAAAGCCGGACGAGTTGCTGGCATGGCCTTCTTGTTCGGGAAGAACATCTTTTTCCACCAAATTTCTAACATGTAATACAGGGCAGGACCCCAGCCGCTTCTGTAGTGACGCTCCAATGCTTTTTCAGCAGGAGTTAGCTTGTTATATTCTTCAAGAGACAAAGGCGCCCAAACAAAATCAAAACCTTTTAAATTTGTTTGTCCATGGTGAACCACGTTATGACCAACTTCCCAAAGACTGTATGGCGTAAGTGATGGTAAGAATGCAAGACGCCCCAACACTTTATTAAGTCCGCGGTGCGGCGTAAAACTCTGATGGCATGCATCGTGACCCAAAATAAAAATACGACCAATCATGAAACCAGAAAAAACAGCCAAAAGAAGTTTTACTAAAACTGACTCAAAATAAACGGTGCCGACTATGCCCGCAGTCAAAATCACTGTGTCAATGATTTGCAAGACAATGGCACGCATGACGGAGCGCTCAGTCAATGGCGTGAGCCAAGAACGAATCACTTTTCTGTGAGGAATGGGTTGACCGACAGGAATTGGTTGATCAAGAGTGGCTTCAACAGTATTTGCGGACATGGCGACCTTTTAAGGGCAAAATTCAAGAATGCCTTATTTTAGATGTTTTTCTTGATTTGAGCTTGATCTAGGTCTAATTGTGGGATTTGGGGGTCTGGTGCGACCGACAGGAATCGAACCTGTATCGAGAGCTTCGGAAACTCTAATTCTATCCATTGAACTACGGTCGCGTCTCTAAGATTGTAAGGCTGAAGGGAATTATCCTCGCTATAATGCTTGCGAGCTAGATAAAAAGGAAAAGTGCAATGAGTGAAGAACACGGAAATTTGATTAAATCACCCAAGCAGTTAATTGTGATGGTTTTTGCGAGCTTTTTTGTGCCGCTGATTATCATCGCTTTTTTAATGACCTATGTGGGTAGTGGAAAAAAGCCATCAACGAATCCTGATGCGGCTGCCGAATCTGCTAATCAGCTGATTAAACCAGTCGCACTTTTAGACTTTAAGGACGCTTCGGGCCCAAGAGTATTCAAGACTGGTGAAGAAATTTATAAACAAGCCTGTGCTTCTTGTCATGCAACAGGTGCTGCTGGCGCTCCTAAATATGGTGACGCTGGTGGCTGGGGCGCCCGCCTTGGCCGTGGCTACGATGGTCTTTTGAGTGCCGTTGTTAAAGGTAAAGGCGCTATGCCTGCAAGAGCTGGAACTAGTCCAGCTGATATTTCTGACTATGAATTAGGTAGAGCCGTGGTTTATTTGACGGCTTCAGCAGGCGGCAAACTCGCAGAGCCTAAACCTCCAGCTCCAGAAGCGCCAAAGCAAGATGAGCCGAAGAAATAATAAATGCAGCTTTGATAAAAAAGCCCCCTGTGCGGGGCTTTTTTTATGCTTCTTTTTTCTCAATTAACTCACGATACGCATCTTTTTTACTGATCCCCGTGATCTGAGAGATGATTTCAGAAAGCTCTTTGTGCCCTATTCTGCCGTCGATTGCAGAAATCCATTGAAGCGTGTCCTCGTCAAAACTGGTTGGTGAGTCTCTCCGTGCCGCGCCTTCTATGCCAAGAACGTACTCGCCCTGCCAGCTTTTAATTGTTTTCATCCAGTCTGGCAAATCTCGAACTGCAATAACTTTAATCTCTTCAAAAATCTTACTCAGCTCTTTTGCTATAAGCACTTTTCGATCTCCATCTAAGTGAGCGACGATAGAACTGAGTGTCGACTCTATGCGGTGTGGAGCTTCATAAAAGAAAGAACTGATGTTTGATGTTGCCGCTACTTTGAGTAGCTCGTCCCGTTGATTAGCTTTAGCGGGTAAAAAACCTAAAAACTGAAAGCCACCATTGCCATGTTTTAAAAAATCCCCTGCTCCGGAAACTGCGGCTGTGATTGCACTAGGGCCTGGCAGAGGGCAAACTTGGTAGCCCCCCTTTTTAATTTCTTCGCAAAGAATTGCGCCTGGATCTGATATGCCTGGCGTTCCCGCGTCTGAAATGTATGCCCAGCGTTCACCATTGCGGAGCTTTTCTAAAAGATAAGCGCTTGCAGAAATTTCATTGTGCTCATGCAGGGCATAAAGTGGCTTAGAAATGCCATATGCATTCAGTAACATGGCACTGTGCCGCTTATCTTCACAAGCAATACCATCGACCTGGCTCAATATGTGCAGCGCTCTTACCGTGATGTCCGCTAAGTTTCCAATGGGTGTTGGGACAAGGTAAAGCGTTCCAGCAGGAAAACTTTGCCCGCGCGCGAATTTAAAAATATCCATACTTGCTTTCTATTTGAGTAAATCTGACTCAATTAAATGATGATGCATCAAAGATTCTGGCAAGGCAATTTTGATCAGTTAAAAGGTAATATATGTTTGTAGAAATAAGTCTTGAGGGCATAATCTAGCTATGAGCGATGAGATTAAAAAAAATTTAGAGCAACGCGTCAAAAAACATTTTTCTGACAGCATTGAAACAAAGCAAAAAGCAGCAGAAACAATGTCTGAAGATATTGTTCGCGCGATCAATTTGATGCATCAGGCGCTGGCTTCCGAAAAGAAAATATTGGCTTGCGGTAATGGCGGTTCAGCAGCAGACGCACAACACTTTGCCGCAGAACTCGTCGGCAGATTTGAACGCGAACGACGTGAGTTGCCTGCAATTGCCTTGAGCACAGACTCTTCAATATTGACCGCCATTGCAAATGACTATAGCTATGAAGTTATTTTCAGCAAACAAGTGAGAGCGCTCGGCCATGCTGGCGATGTTCTTTTGGGCATTTCAACTTCAGGAAATTCTGCGAACGTGATTGCGGCGATTGAAGCGGCTCATCTGAAGGGAATGTCTGTGATTGCGTTCACTGGTAAAGATGGCGGCAAGATAAAAAATATTTTAAAAAATTCTGATGTTCATTTATGCGTTCCTGCTGATCGCACTGCGCGCATTCAAGAAACACATTTGTTGTTGTTGCATTGCTTGTGTGATGGCGTTGATCATTTAATGTTCGATTAAATTTTAGAGGTTAACTATGAGTAAACAACTTAAACGCCAAACTTTGAAATTGATCGCGCTTGGAGCGGGTGCAACAGCCCTGTCTGGCTGCTTTCCTTTGGTTGCTGGCGGGATGGCTGGTGGCGCACTCGTGATTGCCGACAGAAGAAATCCTGGAACGCAAGCAATTGATCGAGGCATTCAGCTAGAAGCAGAAAGTTTTTTAACTAGAAAATATGGTGACAACATTCACGTCAATGTGAGCGTGTTCAATCGACGTGTTTTGTTGACGGGCGAAACAAGAACCGATTCAATCAAAATCAGCGTCGAGACAGATGTTAAGAACATGAAAAATGTCACGACAGTTTTCAATGAAATGATGGCTGCCCCAATCAGCGGTTTAAGTGCCAGAGCAAATGACAGTTATTTGACAACGCGCATCAAGGGCGCCTTTGTTGCTACTGAAGGCGTGCCTTCAAATTCAATGAAGGTGATTACCGAGGCGAGCAAGGTATATTTGATGGGCATTGTGACCGATACAGAGGCTAATCGCGCCGTCGAAATAGCTCGAAGTGTTCCAGGCGTAAAACAAGTGACCAAAGTGTTTGATTTGATCTCTGAGGCCGACAAAAAGAGATTGGATGGCGCCAAATAGCCAAAGGTGCCCTGCTAAACGATAAAAAGCCCACTTTTGTGGGCTTTTTTCATTGGGGTGATCATGCTTTTTGATTGACCGATTGTTTATTTGGGGCCTCTTAGAAAAATTGATTCATCACTCCGAGAAAAAGCAAAAAACATTTTGATTGTTTGAAAGAGGTCGCTTCAATTAGAGCTGTTGGACAAAATCGAGCGATGCATTGCAAGCCATTGTTTATAAACACTAAAAAAAGGAATAACAAAAATCAATAAATTTTTTTTACAGTATTTATTAAATATTTCTGCCAAAGGTGTTGACATGCCAAAAAGGGTATGGCATAGTCTCGTTTCTCTGCTGAATGCGATTCGAAATCAACGAAAAACAGTCAGCCTTCTTTAAAAAGTAGTCAACCGATAAATGTGGGTACTGGGAAAAGACATCCAGTCCTTCGGGACAGATATAAAGCAGTACTCACAAAACAGTAAATTTGGTTCCGGTCGAAAGATTGGAGTCGATTCTGAATGAGTGAGCGACGATGCAGTAATGCATCACAGGAATTAAACTGAAGAGTTTGATCCTGGCTCAGATTGAACGCTGGCGGCATGCCTTACACATGCAAGTCGAACGGCAGCACGGGTGCTTGCACCTGGTGGCGAGTGGCGAACGGGTGAGTAATATATCGGAACGTACCTTATTGTGGGGGATAACGCAGCGAAAGCTGTGCTAATACCGCATAATCCCTTAGGGGGAAAGCGGGGGACCGTAAGGCCTCGCGCAATTAGAGCGGCCGATACCTGATTAGCTAGTTGGTGAGGTAAAGGCTCACCAAGGCAACGATCAGTAGCTGGTCTGAGAGGACGATCAGCCACACTGGGACTGAGACACGGCCCAGACTCCTACGGGAGGCAGCAGTGGGGAATTTTGGACAATGGGGGCAACCCTGATCCAGCAATGCCGCGTGAGTGAAGAAGGCCTTCGGGTTGTAAAGCTCTTTTGTCAGGGAAGAAACAGCAGCTCTAACACAGTCTGCGAATGACGGTACCTGAAGAATAAGCACCGGCTAACTACGTGCCAGCAGCCGCGGTAATACGTAGGGTGCAAGCGTTAATCGGAATTACTGGGCGTAAAGCGTGCGCAGGCGGTTATGTAAGACAGGCGTGAAATCCCCGGGCTTAACCTGGGAATTGCGCTTGTGACTGCATAGCTAGAGTATGTCAGAGGGGGGTAGAATTCCACGTGTAGCAGTGAAATGCGTAGAGATGTGGAGGAATACCAATGGCGAAGGCAGCCCCCTGGGATAATACTGACGCTCATGCACGAAAGCGTGGGGAGCAAACAGGATTAGATACCCTGGTAGTCCACGCCCTAAACGATGCTGACTAGTTGTTCGGGAATTTATTCCTGAGTAACGTAGCTAACGCGTGAAGTCAGCCGCCTGGGGAGTACGGTCGCAAGATTAAAACTCAAAGGAATTGACGGGGACCCGCACAAGCGGTGGATGATGTGGATTAATTCGATGCAACGCGAAAAACCTTACCTACCCTTGACATGCCACTAACGAAGTAGAGATACATTAGGTGCCCGTAAGGGAAAGTGGACACAGGTGCTGCATGGCTGTCGTCAGCTCGTGTCGTGAGATGTTGGGTTAAGTCCCGCAACGAGCGCAACCCTTGTCTTTAGTTGCTACGCAAGAGCACTCTAAAGAGACTGCCGGTGACAAACCGGAGGAAGGTGGGGATGACGTCAAGTCCTCATGGCCCTTATGGGTAGGGCTTCACACGTCATACAATGGTGCATACAGAGGGTTGCCAACCCGCGAGGGGGAGCTAATCTCAGAAAATGCATCGTAGTCCGGATCGTAGTCTGCAACTCGACTACGTGAAGCTGGAATCGCTAGTAATCGCGGATCAGAATGTCGCGGTGAATACGTTCCCGGGTCTTGTACACACCGCCCGTCACACCATGGGAGTGGGTTTTGCCAGAAGCCGTTAGCCTAACCGCAAGGAGGGCGACGACCACGGCAGGGTTCATGACTGGGGTGAAGTCGTAACAAGGTAGCCGTATCGGAAGGTGCGGCTGGATCACCTCCTTTCTAGAGAAAAGATGTTAATTCTTTAGTGCCCACACTTATCGGTTGATAAAGAGAGAAATGCCGCGGGTCTGTAGCTCAGGTGGTTAGAGCACCGTCTTGATAAGGCGGGGGTCGAAGGTTCAAGTCCTTCCAGACCCACCACAGATCAGCAGCAAGCCTGGCAATAAGTATTAGCTGGGGGATTAGCTCAGCTGGGAGAGCACCTGCTTTGCAAGCAGGGGGTCGTCGGTTCGATCCCGTCATCCTCCACCATTTACTTCTGACGGCAAAGATAAGCGCATTCAAGTGCTTTTATCTTTGCCTTTAATCGGCTGTTCTTTAAAAATTTGAGTAAGCAATGCGTATATTGAATTTATTGAGAGTTCAATATACATGGGTAGTTGATTGAATCAACAACAAATAGTTCTTCAAGTAATTAGATTTACTTGGATTACGGCACAAACATATCGCAACAAGTAGTTAGTAATATAGAGAAGAACTTATAACTTGTACCAATGGTGCTCGTTATAGGATCAAGCGAATAAGTGCATGTGGTGGATGCCTTGGCGATTACAGGCGACGAAAGACGTTATAGACTGCGATAAGCTACGGGGAGTTGTCAAATAAGCTTTGATCCGTAGATTTCTGAATGGGGAAACCCACCTCTTTTGAGGTATCCGTAACTGAATACATAGGTTACGAGAAGCGAACCTGGTGAACTGAAACATCTAAGTAGCCAGAGGAAAAGACATCAACCGAGATTCCCAAAGTAGTGGCGAGCGAAATGGGAAGAGCCTTCTAGTATTAATTAGTCTGTTATCAGAACGGAATGGAAAGTCCGGCAATAAAGGGTGATAGCCCCGTATGGGAAAACCGATTAATCGAACTAAGCTAGAGACAAGTAGGGCGGGACACGTGAAATCCTGTCTGAATATGGGGGGACCATCCTCCAAGGCTAAATACTCGTAATCGACCGATAGTGAACAAGTACCGTGAGGGAAAGGCGAAAAGAACCCCGGGAGGGGAGTGAAATAGATCCTGAAACTGCATGCATACAAACAGTAGGAGCCTCGTAAGGGGTGACTGCGTACCTTTTGTATAATGGGTCAGCGACTTACATTCAGTAGCAAGCTTAACCGTATAGGGGAGGCGTAGCGAAAGCGAGTCCGAATAGGGCGCTAGTTGCTGGGTGTAGACCCGAAACCAGTTGATCTATCCATGGCCAGGTTGAAGGTGCGGTAACACGTACTGGAGGACCGAACCCACTAACGTTGAAAAGTTAGGGGATGAGCTGTGGATAGGGGTGAAAGGCTAAACAAAACTGGAAATAGCTGGTTCTCTCCGAAAACTATTTAGGTAGTGCCTCGTGTATCACCTTCGGGGGTAGAGCACTGTCATGGTAGTGGGGTCCATTGCGGATTACTGCGCCATAGCAAACTCCGAATACCGAAGAGTGCGAGCACGGGAGACAGACGACGGGTGCTAACGTCCGCCGTCAAGAGGGAAACAACCCAGACCACCAGCTAAGGTCCCTAAAACGGGCTAAGTGGGAAACGAAGTGGGAAGGCTAAAACAGTCAGGAGGTTGGCTTAGAAGCAGCCATCCTTTAAAGAAAGCGTAATAGCTCACTGATCGAGTCGTCCTGCGCGGAAGATGTAACGGGGCTAAGCCAGTTACCGAAGCTGTGGATCACGTAAGTGATGGTAGGAGAGCGTTCTGTAAGCCTGTGAAGGTGTGGTGTGAACCATGCTGGAGGTATCAGAAGTGCGAATGCTGACATGAGTAGCGATAAAGGGGGTGAAAAGCCCCCTCGCCGTAAGCCCAAGGTTTCCTGTTCAACGTTCATCGGAACAGGGTGAGTCGGCCCCTAAGGCGAGGCAGAGATGCGTAGCTGATGGGAAACAGGTTAATATTCCTGTACCATTGTTAAATGCGATGGGGGGACGGATTGCGGAAGGTTGTCCGGGTGTTGGATGTCCCGGTCCTTGCATTGGAGAAGGCTAGTAGGCAAATCCGCTAGCGTAATTCAAGGGTGTGAGGCGAGCGAATTTATTCGCGAAGCAATCGGAAGTGGTTCCAAGAAAAGCCTCTAAGCTTCAGTTTAACAAGACCGTACCGCAAACCGACACAGGTGGGCGAGATGAGTATTCTAAGGCGCTTGAGAGAACTCAGGAGAAGGAACTCGGCAAATTGGTACCGTAACTTCGGGATAAGGTACGCCCAAGTAGCTTGACTATGAACAATAGGAGGGCAAAAGGGTTGCAATAAAATGGTGGCTGCGACTGTTTAATAAAAACACAGCACTCTGCAAACACGAAAGTGGACGTATAGGGTGTGACGCCTGCCCGGTGCTGGAAGATTAAATGATGGGGTGCAAGCTCTTGATTGAAGTCCCAGTAAACGGCGGCCGTAACTATAACGGTCCTAAGGTAGCGAAATTCCTTGTCGGGTAAGTTCCGACCTGCACGAATGGCGTAACGATGGCCACACTGTCTCCTCCTGAGACTCAGCGAAGTTGAAATGTTTGTGATGATGCAATCTACCCGCGGCTAGACGGAAAGACCCCATGAACCTTTACTGTAGCTTTGCATTGGACTTTGAACCGATCTGTGTAGGATAGGTGGGAGGCGTTGATATCAGGATGCTAGTTCTGATGGAGCCGTCCTTGAAATACCACCCTGGTTTGTTTGAGGTTCTAACCTTGTCCCATTATCTGGGTCGGGGACAGTGCATGGTAGGCAGTTTGACTGGGGCGGTCTCCTCCCAAAGTGTAACGGAGGAGTACGAAGGTACGCTTGGTACGGTCGGACATCGTGCCTAAAGTGCAATGGCAAAAGCGTGCTTAACTGCGAGACCGACAAGTCGAGCAGGTGCGAAAGCAGGTCATAGTGATCCGGTGGTTCTGTATGGAAGGGCCATCGCTCAACGGATAAAAGGTACTCTGGGGATAACAGGCTGATACCGCCCAAGAGTTCATATCGACGGCGGTGTTTGGCACCTCGATGTCGGCTCATCTCATCCTGGGGCTGTAGCCGGTCCCAAGGGTATGGCTGTTCGCCATTTAAAGAGGTACGTGAGCTGGGTTTAAAACGTCGTGAGACAGTTTGGTCCCTATCTGCCGTGGGCGTTGGAAATTTGACGGGGGCTGCTCCTAGTACGAGAGGACCGGAGTGGACGTACCGCTGGTGTACCTGTTGTTTCGCCAGAAGCATCGCAGGGTAGCTATGTACGGAAGAGATAACCGCTGAAAGCATCTAAGCGGGAAACTTGCCTGAAGATGAGATTTCCCGGAGGTTTAACCTCCATAAAGGGTCGTTGAAGACCACGACGTTGATAGGTCAGGTGTGGAAGCGCAGTAATGCGTTAAGCTAACTGATACTAATTGCCCGTTAGGCTTGATCCTATAACAAGCACATTTGTGCGAATATGTAGTGCCGTTTTTGATCGGTCACTCCCAATTGCTTACTCGAATTTGGTTGTTTGTTGAAAAACAAGCAACCTACCCTCTATGCCTGGCGACAATAGCGAGTTGGAACCACCCCTTCCCATCCCGAACAGGACCGTGAAACGACTCTACGCCGATGATAGTGCGGATTACCCGTGTGAAAGTAGGTAATTGCCAGGCACCTTTAAGAAACGCCCAGATCGACAAGATCTGGGCGTTTTGCTTTCTGTTTTGCTGCTCAGTTTTAAGTGCAGATATTTGACAAAAGTAGTTGATTTAAGTAATAATATGCGGTTCACGGGGAGGTGCCCGAGTGGCTAAAGGGGGCAGACTGTAAATCTGTTGGCTTACGCCTACGTTGGTTCGAATCCATCCCTCCCCACCAGTAGTTATATGGTGTAGCAGTGCAGTAAGAGTTTGTAGTTGTGGGTAAGTGAAGTGCCTGGCGGGTGTCGTATAACGGCTATTACCCTAGCCTTCCAAGCTAGAGACGAGGGTTCGACTCCCTCTACCCGCTCCAGTAGGTGTGGCATTAGTTTGCTCATGTGGCTCAGTGGTAGAGCACTCCCTTGGTAAGGGAGAGGTCGGCAGTTCGATCCTGCCCATGAGCACCAGAGTTTTGTATTCATTTTATTNNNGAGGCTGAAAAATGGCAAAAGAGAAATTTGAGCGGACAAAACCGCACGTAAACGTAGGCACGATTGGTCACGTTGACCACGGTAAAACAACATTGACTGCAGCGATCGCTACAGTGTTGTCATCAAAGTTTGGTGGCGAAGCAAAAGCTTATGACCAGATTGATGCTGCACCAGAAGAGAAGGCACGCGGTATTACGATTAACACAGCACACGTTGAGTACGAGACAGCAAACCGTCACTACGCACACGTTGACTGTCCAGGTCACGCTGACTACGTTAAGAACATGATCACTGGTGCTGCTCAGATGGACGGCGCTATTTTGGTGGTGTCTGCTGCAGACGGTCCTATGCCACAAACACGTGAGCACATTTTGTTGGCACGCCAGGTTGGTGTTCCATACATCATCGTGTTCATGAACAAGTGCGACATGGTTGATGATGCAGAATTGTTAGAGCTAGTAGAAATGGAAGTTCGTGAACTGTTGTCTAAGTACGACTTCCCAGGCGATGACACACCAATCGTTAAAGGTTCAGCAAAGTTGGCGCTTGAGGGCGACAAGGGTGAGTTGGGTGAAGAGGCCATCATGAAGTTGGCTGAAGCATTGGACACATACATTCCAACACCAGAGCGTGCGATTGATGGCGCGTTCTTGATGCCAGTTGAAGACGTGTTCTCTATTTCTGGTCGCGGTACAGTTGTGACTGGTCGTATTGAGCGCGGTATTGTTAAGGTTGGTGAAGAGATCGAGATCATCGGTATCAAGCCAACATTGAAGACAACATGTACAGGCGTTGAGATGTTCCGTAAGTTGTTAGACCAAGGTCAAGCTGGTGACAACGTGGGTATCTTGTTGCGCGGTACAAAGCGTGAAGAAGTTGAGCGTGGTCAAGTATTGGCTAAGCCAGGTTCTATTACGCCACACACACACTTCACAGCTGAAGTGTATGTATTGAGCAAAGACGAAGGTGGTCGTCACACACCATTCTTCAACAACTATCGTCCACAGTTTTACTTCCGTACAACGGACGTAACAGGTTCTATCGAATTGCCGAAAGACAAAGAGATGGTGATGCCTGGTGATAACGTGACAATTACAGTGAAGTTGATCGCTCCGATCGCGATGGAAGAAGGTCTCCGTTTTGCGATCCGTGAAGGTGGCCGTACTGTAGGCGCCGGTGTTGTTGCTAAAGTTTTAGAATAATTNNNGAACGTAAGGGGCGTAGCTCAATTGGCAGAGTGTCGGTCTCCAAAACCGAAGGTTGGGGGTTCGATGCCCTCCGCCCCTGCCACAGCAAACTGAAAATTATGGCGCAAACATCTGTAGAACAAGAAAATAAAACCAGCTGGATGACAATCCTGGCTGGTCTTATTGTTATTCTTTCTTTGGTCGCATATTACATGCTTGCCGGTCAAACCATTTGGGTTCGCTTAGCAGCGTTACTTGGTGGTTTTGCGGTGGCAATTGTGATTGCGGCAATCTCTTCAGATGGTAAGCGATTTATCGCTTATGCAAAAGAATCAGTGGCTGAGGCTAAAAAAGTTGTGTGGCCAAGTCGTAAAGAAACAACGCAAATGACATTGATTGTTTTTGCATTTGTTGTTGTTATGGCTTTGTTCTTGTGGGCAGCTGACAAACTCATTGAGTGGTTAGTTTTCTCTGTATTCCTCGGTTGGAAGTGAGTAAAAGATGTCTGAACAAGCAATCATCAATCCACAATCCACAGGCAATATGCGTTGGTATGTGATTCACGCTTACTCCGGCATGGAGAAGAGTGTGCAAAAAGGTTTGACAGAGCGCATTGCGCGATCTGGCATGGCGGATAAGTTTGGAAAAATTTTGGTGCCGTCAGAGGAAGTTGTTGAAATCAAGAGTGGCCAAAAGGCTGTTTCTGAGCGTCGCTTTTTCCCTGGCTATGTACTCATCGAAATGGAAATGACTGATGAGACTTGGCACTTGGTGAAAAACACACCAAAGGTCACTGGTTTCGTTGGCGGCGTTAGAAATAAACCATCACCGATTTCTCCTGCAGAAGTTCAAAAAATCATGGACCAAATGCAGGCTGGTGTTGATAAGCCAAAACCAAAAACATTGTTTGAGGTGGGTGAAATGGTTCGCGTTAAAGAAGGCCCATTCACAGACTTCAATGGCAACGTTGAAGAAGTTAACTATGAGAAGTCTCGCTTGAGAGTTTCAGTAACGATCTTCGGTCGTGGCACACCTGTAGAGCTAGAGTTCGGTCAGGTAGAAAAGATGTAAAGATTTACAGACCTGTGCAAACAGGTTTGTATGAGGAGCTGAGTTAGGGTTGCCGCTCTAACAAGGCGTTTTACTCAACGGTGGTCTTTTTAAATTAAAAGATGCACCATTATTGGAGTGTAAAAATGGCAAAGAAGATTATTGGCTTTATTAAGCTACAAATCCCAGCCGGTAAAGCGAATCCATCGCCACCAGTTGGTCCTGCGTTAGGTCAACGCGGTTTGAACATCATGGAATTCTGTAAAGCGTTCAATGCTCAAACACAAAGCATGGAACCAGGTTTACCAATCCCAGTAGTGATCACAGCATTTGCAGACAAGAGCTTCACATTCGTGATGAAGACTCCTCCAGCAACAGTTTTGATTAAAAAAGCTGCTAAGTTGGAAAAAGGTTCTCCACGTCCACATACAGACAAGGTTGGCAAAATTACTCGCGCTCAAGCTGAGGAAATTGCTAAGGCAAAAATGCCTGACCTAACAGCAGCCGATATGGATGCAGCTGTTCGCACAATCGCTGGTAGCGCCCGCTCTATGGGTATCACTGTGGAAGGACTCTAATCATGGCTAAAGTTTCTAAACGCGTAGCTGCTTTTCAAGCAAAAGTAGATCGTAATAAGTTTTACCCTATTGATGAGGCATTGAGCCTTGTTAAAGAATTTGCAACAGCTAAGTTCGATGAGTCTATCGACGTTGCTGTTCAACTTGGTATTGATGCTAAAAAATCTGACCAAGTGGTTCGTGGTTCAGTTGTATTGCCTGAAGGTACTGGTAAGTCAGTACGTGTAGCGGTTTTTGCTCAAGGTGAAAAAGCTGAACAAGCTAAAGCCGCTGGTGCAGAAATTGTTGGCATGGAAGATTTGGCTGACCAAATCAAAGGCGGCAAAATTGATTTTGATATTTTGATCGCATCACCAGACGCAATGCGTATCGTTGGTACATTGGGTCAGATCTTGGGACCAAGAGGCTTGATGCCTAACCCGAAGGTTGGCACAGTGAGCCCAGACGTTGCTGGTGCAGTTAAAAATGCCAAAGCAGGTCAAGTTCAATTCCGTGTAGACAAAGCCGGTATCGTTCACGCAACAATCGGTCGTCGTTCATTTGAACCAGGCGCATTGAAAAACAACTTAGTAGCTTTGTTGGACGCTTTAACAAAAGCAAAGCCAGCCGCTAGTAAGGGTATTTATTTGAGAAAAGTTGCCGTCAGCAGCACCATGGGTGCTGGTGTGCGCGTTGACCAAAACTCATTGGCTGCTTAATTAGCAGCTAACAAAAGAACTTTGGGTCAAGCAGAGGGCAACCTTTGCTTGAACATCAAAGACCGTTGGTGAGTTAGAGATAACTCTTAATACTAGAAATAGTGCCAGCGCAGATGGCGATCCTGAAAAGATTTCGCCTGTGTGCAACCCCTAACTGGTAACGGTTAGGTTAATAGGAGTTAAACAGTGCCTTTAAATATGGAAGACAAAAAGGCGGTCGTGGCCGAGGTAAGTGCAGAAGTTGCACAAGCTCAAACCATGGTGCTAGCTGAATACCGCGGTATTCCAGTGGGCGAACTGACTTCTCTACGAGCTCAAGCTCGTGCAAATGGTGTTTACCTTCGCGTTATGAAGAACACCTTGGCACGTCGCGCTGTTCAAGGAACGTCGTTCGAATCATTGGCCGGTGAAATGGCTGGTCCGCTTATTTACGGTATCTCCGCAGACCCAGTTGCGTCAGCAAAAGTTTTAAACGACTTTTCAAAGACGCAAGCAGCTTTAGTGATCAAAGCGGGTTCATATAACGGCAAGGTAATGGATGCAGCAGCTGTAAAAGCGTTGGCATCTATTCCAGGCCGCAATGAACTTATCGCAATGTTACTTGGCGTTATGCAGGCCCCAGTTTCTGGTGCGGCTCGCGTATTGGCAGCGGTTGCAGAAAAGAAAGCTAAAGAAGCTGCGTAATAGCAGTCTCACTTTAATTAACTAAAGAAATTTGAATTAGGAGTTTTAAAAATGGCAGTTACTAAAGACGACATTCTAGAAGCCGTTGGCAATATGTCTGTAATGGACTTGAACGATCTAGTTAAAGCATTTGAAGAAAAATTTGGTGTATCAGCAGCTGCAATGGCTGTTGCTGCTCCTGGTGCAGGTGGTGGTGCTGGTGCCGCTGCTGCTGAGCAAACAGAGTTCACAGTTGTGTTGGCTGAAGCTGGCGCAAACAAAGTGAGCGTGATTAAAGCTGTTCGCGAAATCACTGGTCTTGGCTTGAAAGAAGCTAAAGACTTAGTTGATGGCGCACCAAAACCAGTTAAAGAAGGTGTTGATAAAGCATCTGCTGAAGACGCTAAGAAGAAGCTTGAAGAAGCTGGCGCTAAGGTCGAACTTAAGTAATTGGTTTGATAGGGCAGCGATGCTGCCCGGTTTGCTTAGAAGGCAAACCAGATATTAAAAAAGTTTGGTATCTGGTTTGCCTTCTGATACGACTGCAGAAGGCAAGTTTGGTCGGGTTGTGCACACGCACACCGTCAGCCATGATTGGTAGAGGCCAATCACCAAATCTCTGCTCAGTCGCTTAAATTCGGAGATGACATGGCTTATAGTTTCACCGAACGCAAGCGTATCCGTAAAAGCTTCGCTAAGCGCCCTAATAATCATCAAGTACCTTACTTGTTGACAACGCAACTTGAGTCTTATGCAAAATTTTTGCAAGAATCAAGAGGCCCTGCTGATCGTTTAAATGAAGGCTTGCAATCTGCATTCACTTCAATATTCCCTATCGTATCGAACAATGGTTTCGCTCGTATGGAATTCGTTCAGTACAACCTTTCAACCCCACCGTTTGACGTTAAAGAATGTCAACAACGTGGTTTGACATTCCATTCTGCCTTGCGCGCTAAAGTTCGCTTGATCATCAATGATCGCGAAGCGCCAACCAAGGTCAAAGAAGTGAAAGAGCAAGAAGTCTACATGGGTGAAATTCCTTTGATGACAGATACAGGCTCATTCGTGATCAATGGTACAGAGCGTGTGATTGTTTCTCAGTTACACCGTTCACCAGGCGTGTTCTTTGAACACGACAAGGGCAAAACTCACAGCTCAGGAAAATTATTGTTCTCCGCTCGCGTGATTCCTTACCGTGGTTCATGGTTAGATTTCGAGTTTGATCCAAAAGATATTTTGTATTTCCGTATTGACCGTCGTCGCAAGATGCCAGTGACTATTTTGCTTAAAGCCATCGGCATGAACGATGAGCAAATTTTGGAAAACTTCTTCGGCTTTGATAACTTCAAGCTACAAGCTGCTGGCGCACAAATGAACTTTGTTGCTGAGCGCTTAAAAGGTGAAGTTGCACGATTTGACATCACAGATAAAGCTGGCAATGTTGTTATTGCAAAAGATAAGCGCATCAATGCTAAAAACATTCGCGATCTTGAAGCAGCTAAAACAACAACCATCAATGTTCCTGATGATTATTTGATTGGCCGCGTTGTTGCTAAAAACATCGTTGATGGTGACACGGGTGAAGTTCTTGCAACAGCTAACGAAGAAATCACTGAAACTCTTTTGGCTAACTTAAGAGAAGCTGGCGTTAAAGAGTTACAAACAATTTACACCAACGACCTAGATCAAGGTTCATTCATTTCGCAAACATTGCGCATTGATGAAACAGCTGATCAGATGGCTGCACGTATTGCGATTTATCGCATGATGCGTCCTGGTGAGCCTCCAACAGAAGATGCTGTTGAAGCTTTGTTCCAAAGATTGTTCTACAACGAAGATACCTATGATCTTTCACGCGTAGGTCGCATGAAAGTAAACAGTCGTTTAAATCGTCCAGTGATGGAAGGTTTGATGGTTCTTTCAAACGAAGATATCTTGGACACAATCAAGTTATTGGTTGACTTAAGAAACGGTAAAGGCGAAGTAGACGACATCGATCACTTGGGTAATCGTCGTGTGCGTTGCGTTGGCGAATTGGCAGAAAATCAATTCCGTGCCGGTTTGTCACGTGTAGAGCGTGCAGTTAAAGAGCGTTTGGGTCAAGCTGAAACAGAAAACTTGATGCCTCATGACTTGATTAACAGCAAGCCAATTTCTTCAGCAATTCGTGAGTTCTTCGGTTCTTCACAATTGTCACAGTTTATGGATCAAACGAACCCATTGTCAGAAATCACGCACAAGCGTCGTATTTCAGCATTGGGCCCTGGTGGTTTGACACGTGAGCGCGCAGGTTTCGAAGTTCGCGACGTTCATCCAACACACTATGGTCGTGTATGTCCGATTGAAACTCCAGAGGGTCCAAACATTGGTTTGATCAACTCTTTGGCTTTGTTTGCTCGTTTGAATGAGCATGGTTTCTTGGAAACACCATACCGTAAAGTTGTTAATAGCAAGGTAACTGATCAAGTTGATTATTTGTCAGCTATTGAAGAAGCTAAATATGTGATTGCTCAGGCAAACGCATCAATTGATAAGTCAGGCAAATTAACGGATGAATTAGTTTCATCACGTGAAGCTGGCGAAACAATGATGGTGAGCCCAGAGCGCATTCAGTACATTGACGTGGCACCAAGCCAGATCGTTTCTGCTGCTGCATCACTCGTTCCATTCTTAGAGCACGACGATGCTAACCGCGCCTTGATGGGTGCGAACATGCAACGTCAGGCGGTACCATGCTTGCGCGCAACAAAGCCTTTGGTAGGAACAGGCTTAGAGCGCACAGTGGCTGTTGACTCAGGTACTGTGGTAATGGCAACTCGTGGTGGTAAGGTTGATTACGCTGATGCTAACCGTATCGTGATTCGTGTGAATGACGAAGAAACTGCGGCCGGCGAAGTGGGTGTTGATATTTACAACCTCATCAAGTACACACGTTCAAACCAAAACACAAACATCAATCAGCGCCCAATCGTTAAGGTGGGTGACATCGTTGATCGCGGCGACGTGATTGCGGATGGCGCATCAACTGATTTGGGTGAGTTGGCTTTGGGTCAAAACATGGTGGTTGCATTTATGCCATGGAACGGCTACAACTTCGAAGACTCAATTTTGATCTCTGAAAAAGTTGTTGCAGATGATCGCTACACATCAATTCACATCGAAGAATTATCTGTAGTTGCTCGAGATACAAAACTAGGCCCTGAAGAAATCACACGCGATATCTCAAACTTGGCTGAAACACAGTTAAGCCGTTTGGATGACAGCGGTATCACTTACATTGGTGCTGAAGTTGAAGCTGGTGACGTATTGGTTGGTAAGGTAACGCCAAAAGGCGAAACACAGCTGACCCCAGAAGAAAAACTTTTGCGCGCCATTTTCGGTGAAAAAGCTTCGGATGTTAAAGACACTTCATTGCGCGTACCTTCAGGTATGACAGGCACAGTGATTGACGTTCAGGTGTTTACACGCGAAGGTATTGAGCGTGATGCACGTGCGCAAGCAATTATTGACGAAGAGCTTAAGCGTTATCGCTTGGACTTGAACGATCAGTTGCGCATTGTTGAAGGTGACGCATTCAGCCGTTTAGAAAAACTATTGTTGAACAAAGTAGCTAATGGCGGACCTAAGAAGTTAGCTAAAGGCACAAAGATTGCTAAAGATTACTTAGCGGATCTTGAGAAATATCATTGGTTTGATATTCGCCCTGCTGATGAAGATGTTGCTGCTCAATTAGAAGCTATTAAAGAAGCTATTGAAGCTAAACGCACACAGTTCGATCAAGACTTTGAAGAGAAGCGCAAGAAGTTGACTCAGGGTGATGAGTTGGCTCCTGGTGTTATCAAGATGGTCAAGGTTTACTTGGCGGTTAAACGCCGCTTGCAACCTGGTGACAAGATGGCTGGTCGTCACGGTAACAAGGGTGTGGTATCAAAGATCACTCCAGTAGAAGACATGCCTTACATGGCTGATGGCTCACCTGTTGATATCGTGTTGAACCCATTGGGCGTTCCATCACGTATGAACGTTGGACAGATCCTTGAGGTTCACTTAGGATGGGCTGCGCTGGGTATTGGTAAGCGCATTCAAGAAATGCTAAAAGCTCAAGCTAAAGCAGAGCAATTGCGCAAGTTCTTGAAGCAGCTATACAACGAAACTGGTCGTGTAGAAGATTTAGATAGCTTTACGGATGAGCAAATCTTTGAGTTAGCAAATAACTTGAGAGATGGCGCTCCATTTGCAACACCAGTCTTTGATGGTGCAACAGAAGGTGAAATTGCCAAGATGTTAGAAATGGCATACCCAGAAGAAGTTGCAAAAAATCTATCAATGACACCTTCACGTCAACAAATCACTTTGTTTGACGGAAGAACAGGTGAAGCGTTTGAAAGATCTGTAACAGTTGGTGTGATGCACGTCTTGAAACTTCACCACTTGGTGGATGACAAGATGCACGCTCGTTCTACAGGCCCTTACTCATTAGTAACGCAGCAGCCATTGGGCGGTAAAGCTCAATTCGGTGGCCAGCGTTTCGGTGAGATGGAAGTTTGGGCTTTGGAAGCCTACGGCGCATCTTATGTGTTGCAGGAAATGCTCACAGTTAAGTCAGATGACGTTAACGGTAGAACCAAAGTTTACGAAAACATCGTCAAGGGTGAGCACAGCATTGATGCTGGCATGCCTGAGTCCTTTAACGTGCTGGTAAAAGAAATCCGCTCGTTAGGTATCGATATCGACATGGAGCGCAGCTAATATGAAAGCATTGCTAGATCTATTTAAGCAGACGCATGGCGAAGAGCAGTTTGACGCCATTAAGATTGGTTTAGCTTCACCAGAAAAGATCCGTTCTTGGTCTTTTGGTGAAGTTCGTAAACCAGAAACAATTAACTACCGTACTTTCAAGCCTGAGCGCGATGGTCTTTTCTGTGCCAAGATTTTTGGCCCAATCAAAGATTACGAATGCTTATGCGGTAAGTACAAGCGCCTCAAGTATCGCGGTGTGATTTGCGAGAAGTGCGGCGTTGAAGTGACATTGGCCAAAGTGCGTCGTGAGCGCATGGGTCATATTGAATTAGCGGCTCCTGTCGCGCACATTTGGTTCTTGAAATCATTGCCTTCTCGTTTGGGCATGGTTTTGGATATGACATTGCGTGATATCGAGCGCGTTTTGTACTTCGAAGCATATGTGATTGTTGACGCAGGTTTAACACCTGAAGGCGCCATGCGCCGTGGTCAAATCATGTCTGAAGACGAGTATTACGCCAAGTTAGAAGAGTTTGGTGACGGTGCTTTCACAGCCATCATGGGTGCTGAGGGTGTTCGTGAGTTACTACGCTCTATCGACATCGATCGTGAAGTTGAAGTGTTGCGTGCCGATTTGAAAGCAACTGGCAGCGAAGCAAAAATTAAGAAGTTTGCTAAGCGTCTAAAAGTACTTGAGGCATTCCAGCGCTCTGGTATCAAGCCTGACTGGATGATCTTGGAAGTGTTGCCAGTATTGCCGCCTGAATTGCGCCCATTGGTGCCATTGGATGGCGGTCGCTTTGCAACATCTGACTTGAACGATTTGTATCGTCGCGTGATCAACCGTAACAACCGCTTGAAGCGTTTGTTGGAGTTGCGCGCGCCAGAAATCATCGTGCGTAACGAAAAGCGCATGCTACAAGAAGCAGTGGATTCACTACTGGATAACGGTCGTCGCGGTAAAGCAATGACCGGTGCCAATAAGCGCCCATTGAAATCTTTGGCAGAGATGATCAAAGGTAAGGGCGGTCGTTTCCGTCAAAACTTGTTAGGTAAGCGTGTTGACTACTCTGGTCGTTCAGTGATCGTGGTTGGTCCAACACTTAAGTTACATCAGTGCGGTTTGCCAAAATTGATGGCCCTTGAATTATTCAAGCCATTCATTTTTAACAAACTAGAAACATTGGGCATTGCTACAACAATCAAAGCTGCTAAGAAAGAAGTAGAAAACCAAACGCCAATCGTTTGGGACATCTTAGAAGAAGTGATTCGCGAGCATCCGGTGATGTTGAACCGTGCGCCAACATTGCACCGCTTAGGTATTCAGGCGTTTGAGCCAATGTTGATCGAAGGCAAAGCTATTCAGTTACACCCACTCGTTTGCGCGGCATTCAACGCCGACTTCGACGGTGACCAAATGGCTGTTCACGTTCCATTGTCTTTGGAAGCGCAGATGGAGGCTCGCACATTGATGTTGGCTTCAAACAATATCTTGTTCCCAGCCAACGGTGAACCTTCAATTGTTCCATCTCAAGATATCGTTTTGGGCTTGTACTACACAACACGCGAGGCAATTAATGCCAAGGGTGAAGGTATGACATTTGCCGATATCAGCGAAGTGATTCGTGCTTATGAAAATAAGCAAGTTGAGTTGGCCACACGCATTGCAGTTCGTATCACTGAATATGATTTAGTTGATAAAGAGGCAGAAGGCGATGCACGCTTTGCTAAGAAAGTGACATTGCGTCACACAACAGTGGGTCGTGCCATGTTGTCAGAGATCTTGCCTAAGGGCATGTCATTTGACAGCATCAATAAAGCGCTGAAGAAGAAAGAAATTTCTCGCTTGATTAACTTGTCATTCCGTCGTTGCGGCTTGAGAGAAACGGTTATTTTTGCTGACAAACTATTGCAGTCTGGTTTCCGTTTGGCAACACGCGCTGGTATCTCAATTGCGATTGACGACATGTTGATTCCTGCTCAGAAGGAAACAATTATTGCTGAAGCTGCTGGCAAAGTTAAGGAGTATGACAAGCAGTTT
The DNA here is from genome assembly GCF_002224225.1 of Polynucleobacter cosmopolitanus. Taxonomy (GTDB): domain Bacteria; phylum Pseudomonadota; class Gammaproteobacteria; order Burkholderiales; family Burkholderiaceae; genus Polynucleobacter; species Polynucleobacter cosmopolitanus. Next base: position 456,707 of record NZ_NJGG01000001.1, read on the forward strand.
ATGTCAGGCTTGGTAACTAACCAAGAGCGTTACAACAACGTGGTTGATATTTGGGGTGCTGCTGGTGATCAGGTCGGTAAGGCCATGATGGAGCAGTTGTCTCAAGAAAACGTTGTGGATCGTCACGGTAAAACAGTTAAGCAAGAATCTTTCAACGCTATTTACATGATGGCTGACTCTGGTGCGCGTGGTTCTGCTGCTCAGATTCGTCAGTTGGCTGGTATGCGTGGTTTGATGGCTAAGCCTGACGGCTCAATCATTGAAACACCAATTACTGCTAACTTCCGTGAAGGTTTGAACGTTCTTCAGTACTTCATCTCAACACACGGTGCTCGTAAAGGTTTGGCTGACACGGCTTTGAAGACAGCTAACTCTGGTTACTTGACTCGTCGTTTGGTGGACGTAACTCAAGACTTGGTAGTTCTTGATGATGATTGCGGCACAACCAATGGCGTTTCAATGAAGGCCTTGGTTGAGGGTGGCGAGGTTATTGAGCCATTGAGCGATCGTATCTTGGGTCGAGTGTGTATCGGTGATGTTGTTAATCCAGACACACAAGAAACCATCATCGTTGACGGCACCATGTTGACTGAAGATGACGTTGAGTTAATTGACTCATTGGGCATCGATGAAGTGAAGGTTCGTACGCCATTGTCATGTGCAACACGTTTTGGTTTGTGCGCGAAGTGCTATGGCCGTGACTTAGGTCGTGGCACGATGGTGAACTCTGGTGAGGCAGTTGGTGTGATTGCTGCTCAATCAATTGGTGAGCCAGGTACGCAGTTAACAATGCGTACATTCCACATCGGTGGTGCTGCATCACGTGCTGCTGTTGCGAATAACGTTGAAGCAAAATCAAACGGTATTTTGCGCTTCACGCCAACAATGCGTTTTGTAACAAATGCCAAAGGTGAGCAAATTGTTATTTCACGTTCAGGCGAAGCGTTGATCACTGATGACAACAGTCGTGAGCGCGAGCGTCACAAGGTTCCATACGGTGCAACATTGACGCTTAAAGAAGGTGCCACCATCAAGGCTGGCGCAACTTTGGCAACATGGGATCCGTTGACTCGTCCAATCATTACTGAGTACTCAGGCGTGGTTCGTTTTGAAAACGTTGAAGAAGGTGTAACAGTTGCTAAGCAGGTTGACGAAGTGACTGGCTTGTCTACATTGGTTGTTATTGATGGTAAGCGTCGTAGTGCGGCATCAAAGGGTGTTCGCCCAATGATTCGTTTGTATGATGCTGCCGGTGCAGAGGTTCTTATCTCTGGTACAGATCACCCAGTAACCATTGGCTTGCAAGTGGGCGCCTTGATCACCGTTAAAGATGGTCAAACAGTGCACGTTGGTGAAGTATTGGCGCGTATTCCAATCGAAGCGCAAAAAACACGAGACATCACAGGTGGTTTGCCACGTGTGGCAGAACTATTCGAAGCTCGTTCACCAAAAGATGCAGCGATCTTGGCGAAAGTTACAGGAACTGTTTCCTTCGGTAAAGAAACAAAAGGTAAGCAACGTCTGGTCATCACTGATATGGACGGCGAATCTCATGAGTTCTTGATCCCTAAAGAGAAACAAATCTTGGTTCACGATGGTCAAGTTGTGAACAAAGGTGAAATGATTGTTGAGGGTCCTGCTGATCCACACGATATTCTTCGCTTGAAGGGTATTGAAGAGTTGGCAACCTACATCGTTGATGAAGTTCAAGACGTTTATCGTTTGCAAGGCGTGAAGATTAACGACAAGCACATTGAAGTGATTGTTCGTCAAATGTTACGTCGCGTTCAAATCACCGACGCAGCCGATACGAAATTCATCACTGGTGAACAAGTTGAAAGATCAGACATGTTGGATGAAAACGACCGCATGATTGCGGATGGTAAGCGTCCAGCAATGTATGACAACGTTCTATTGGGTATTACAAAAGCATCATTGTCTACAGACAGCTTCATCTCTGCTGCTTCCTTCCAGGAAACAACCAGAGTTCTTACTGAAGCCGCCATCATGGGCAAAGTCGACACGCTTCGTGGTCTCAAAGAAAACGTCATCATTGGTCGTCTCATCCCTGCCGGTACCGGTTTGGCCTACCGTCGCGCACGTAAAGTTCGCGAACAGTTGGACCGTGAACGTGCAGAAATGATCGCTGCTGAGGAAGCTAAATCCGAAGAAATCGTGGATTTAGAGCCTACAGGAGAGGCTGAATAAGGCCAAAAAGGACAAAATAGACCTAAAAAGTCAGCTTTTGCCGTCTTGACGGCAGGAGCTGACCGGTCTAGAATGTCGAGTTCTTCGCAAACCGCAGAATTTTCTGCTTTGAAAGTAAGTTATGCCAACAATTAATCAATTACTTAGAAGTCCCCGTACTTCTGAGGTCGTAAAAAGTAAGAGCCCTGCGCTTGAGAACTGTCCTCAGCGCCGTGGCGTATGTACTCGCGTATATACAACTACTCCAAAAAAGCCTAACTCGGCTTTGCGTAAAGTAGCCAAAGTACGCTTGACTAATGGATTTGAAGTGATTTCCTACATTGGTGGTGAAGGCCACAATTTGCAGGAACACTCAGTGGTTCTTATCCGCGGTGGTCGTGTGAAAGACTTGCCAGGTGTGCGTTATCACATCGTGCGTGGTTCACTTGACTTGCAAGGCGTTAAAGACCGTAAGCAATCTCGCTCCAAATATGGTGCGAAGCGCGCTAAGAAAGCTTAATAGCTTTTTTACGCAAGTAGCGAGCTCAATAAGAGCTTGCTAAGTAAGTGGTTACTTCGGATCAATTGTGATCTAGTTGAGTAACTTTGAGGAATGGTCCTCTAACTGAATAAAATTAGGAGTTGTAATGCCGCGTCGTCGCGAAGTACCCAAGCGTGAAATTCTTCCGGATCCAAAATTTGGAAACGTTGAAGTTGCTAAATTCATGAACGTTTTGATGTTGGATGGTAAAAAATCCGTTGCAGAACGTATCGTTTATGGCGCTTTCGAGCACATCGAAAAGAAAGCCAACAAAGAACCCCTAGAAGTATTTTCAATCGCCATGGGCAACGTTAAGCCTGTGGTTGAGGTGAAGAGCCGTCGTGTTGGTGGTGCAAACTACCAGGTGCCTGTTGAGGTTCGTCCATCACGTCGTTTGGCTTTAGCTATGCGTTGGTTGCGTGAAGCAGCTAAGAAGCGTGGCGAAAAATCAATGGCTCAACGTCTTGCTAATGAATTGATCGAAGCGTCTGAAGGACGTGGCGGTGCGATGAAGAAGCGTGATGAAGTTCACCGTATGGCAGAAGCTAACAAAGCTTTCTCTCATTTCCGTTTCTAACAGCTCAGAAAAGACGAGGATAAAGTGGCACGTAAAACCCCTATTGAGCGTTATCGTAATATTGGTATTTCTGCGCACATTGACGCAGGAAAAACGACAACAACAGAACGTATTTTGTTTTACACCGGCGTTAATCACAAGATTGGCGAAGTGCATGATGGCGCAGCTACCATGGACTGGATGGAGCAAGAGCAAGAGCGTGGTATCACCATTACTTCAGCGGCTACAACTGCCTTCTGGAAAGGTATGGCTGGTAACTATCCAGAGCACCGCGTTAACATCATTGACACACCGGGTCACGTAGACTTCACCATTGAAGTTGAGCGCTCAATGCGCGTGTTGGACGGTGCTTGCATGGTTTACTGTGCTGTGGGTGGTGTTCAGCCACAATCAGAAACAGTATGGCGCCAAGCAAACAAATATAAAGTTCCTCGTTTAGCGTTTGTGAACAAGATGGACCGTACAGGTGCCAACTTCTTCAAGGTTTACGATCAAATGCGTCTGCGTTTGAAAGCAAACCCAATTCCAGTTCAGATTCCTATCGGTGCAGAAGAAAACTTCAAAGGTGTTGTTGACCTAGTGAAGATGAAAGCTATCTTCTGGGATGAGGCATCACAAGGTACTAAGTTCACGTACGAAGATATTCCTGCAGAATTGCAAGCCAGTGCTGAAGAGTGGCGCGAGAAAATGGTTGAGGCTGCTGCTGAGTCATCAGAAGATTTGATGAACAAATATTTGGGCGGCGAAGCTTTAACTGAAGAAGAAATCAAAGCAGCATTGCGTGTTCGTACGATTGCCAGCGAAATTGTTCCAATGATGTGCGGTACTGCATTTAAGAACAAAGGCGTTCAAGCAATGTTGGACGCTGTGATCGATTACATGCCTTCACCAATCGACATTCCACCAGTGACAGGCGAATTAGAAGACGGTACACAGGGCGAGCGCAGAGCTGCTGATGATGAGAAGTTCTCAGCGTTGGCATTCAAGATCATGACAGACCCATTCGTTGGTCAGTTAATTTTCTTCCGCGTTTATTCTGGTGTTATCAAATCAGGCGACACTGTTTACAACCCGATCAAAGGTAAGAAAGAGCGTCTAGGTCGTATTCTTCAGATGCACGCTAACCAACGTGAAGAAATTAAAGAAGTTCATGCTGGCGATATCGCTGCTGCGGTTGGTTTGAAAGAAGCAACCACAGGTGAAACTCTATGTGATCCAGACAGCGTGATTGTTTTGGAGCGCATGGTGTTCCCTGAGCCAGTGATTTCTCAAGCCGTTGAGCCAAAGACAAAGGCTGACCAAGAGAAGATGGGCTTGGCATTGAATCGTTTAGCACAAGAAGATCCTTCATTCCGCGTTAAGACTGACGAAGAATCTGGCCAAACAATTATTTCCGGTATGGGTGAGTTGCACTTGGAAATTTTGGTTGACCGTATGAAGCGTGAGTTTGGTGTTGAGGCAACTGTTGGTAAGCCACAGGTTGCATACCGCGAAACAATCCGCAAAGTTTGCGAAGAAGTTGAAGGTAAGTTTGTTAAGCAGTCTGGTGGTCGTGGTCAATACGGTCACGTTGTGTTGAAGTTAGAGCCACAAGAACCAGGTAAAGGTTTTGAGTTCGTTGACGCTATCAAGGGTGGTGTAGTTCCTCGTGAATACATTCCAGCGGTTGATAAAGGTATTCAAGAAACATTGAACAATGGTGTGCTAGCTGGTTATCCAGTGGTCGACATCAAAGCAACATTGTTCTTCGGTTCATACCATGACGTTGACTCAAATGAGAATGCTTTCAGAATGGCCGGTTCAATGGCGTTCAAAGAAGGTATGCGCAGAGCTAGCCCAGTATTGTTAGAGCCAATGATGTCTGTTGAAGTGGAAACTCCAGAAGACTTCATGGGTAACGTAATGGGTGACCTATCTTCACGTCGCGGTATTTTGCAAGGTATGGATGACATTCCTGGCGGCGGCAAGATTGTTCGCGCTGAAGTGCCTTTGGCTGAGATGTTTGGTTATTCAACAGGTTTACGTTCATTGACTCAAGGTCGTGCAACATACACCATGGAATTCAAACATTATTCTGAGGCTCCAAAGAACGTGGCTGATGCAGTGATTGCTGCAAAGTCTAAGTAATTTTAATTAACAATTATTTGAATTANNNGAGGCTGAAAAATGGCAAAAGAGAAATTTGAGCGGACAAAACCGCACGTAAACGTAGGCACGATTGGTCACGTTGACCACGGTAAAACAACATTGACTGCAGCGATCGCTACAGTGTTGTCATCAAAGTTTGGTGGCGAAGCAAAAGCTTATGACCAGATTGATGCTGCACCAGAAGAGAAGGCACGCGGTATTACGATTAACACAGCACACGTTGAGTACGAGACAGCAAACCGTCACTACGCACACGTTGACTGTCCAGGTCACGCTGACTACGTTAAGAACATGATCACTGGTGCTGCTCAGATGGACGGCGCTATTTTGGTGGTGTCTGCTGCAGACGGTCCTATGCCACAAACACGTGAGCACATTTTGTTGGCACGCCAGGTTGGTGTTCCATACATCATCGTGTTCATGAACAAGTGCGACATGGTTGATGATGCAGAATTGTTAGAGCTAGTAGAAATGGAAGTTCGTGAACTGTTGTCTAAGTACGACTTCCCAGGCGATGACACACCAATCGTTAAAGGTTCAGCAAAGTTGGCGCTTGAGGGCGACAAGGGTGAGTTGGGTGAAGAGGCCATCATGAAGTTGGCTGAAGCATTGGACACATACATTCCAACACCAGAGCGTGCGATTGATGGCGCGTTCTTGATGCCAGTTGAAGACGTGTTCTCTATTTCTGGTCGCGGTACAGTTGTGACTGGTCGTATTGAGCGCGGTATTGTTAAGGTTGGTGAAGAGATCGAGATCATCGGTATCAAGCCAACATTGAAGACAACATGTACAGGCGTTGAGATGTTCCGTAAGTTGTTAGACCAAGGTCAAGCTGGTGACAACGTGGGTATCTTGTTGCGCGGTACAAAGCGTGAAGAAGTTGAGCGTGGTCAAGTATTGGCTAAGCCAGGTTCTATTACGCCACACACACACTTCACAGCTGAAGTGTATGTATTGAGCAAAGACGAAGGTGGTCGTCACACACCATTCTTCAACAACTATCGTCCACAGTTTTACTTCCGTACAACGGACGTAACAGGTTCTATCGAATTGCCGAAAGACAAAGAGATGGTGATGCCTGGTGATAACGTGACAATTACAGTGAAGTTGATCGCTCCGATCGCGATGGAAGAAGGTCTCCGTTTTGCGATCCGTGAAGGTGGCCGTACTGTAGGCGCCGGTGTTGTTGCTAAAGTTTTAGAATAATTNNNAGTTTTGCAGAAAACGGTGACGTGAATGTTGCACGTCACCGCGCTCTTTAGTTATATCGCGACAACATCGTACTGCTCTTTAGGATAAAAAATGCAAAATCAGAAAATTCGTATCAGATTAAAAGCTTTTGACTATCGTTTGATCGATCAGTCAGCTGCTGAAATCGTAGACACAGCCAAGCGCACTGGTGCGGTTGTTAAGGGTCCAGTACCTTTGCCAACACGTATTGAGCGTTTTGACATTCTTCGTTCACCACACGTTAACAAGACTTCACGTGATCAATTAGAGATTCGCACGCATTTGCGCTTGATGGATATCGTTGATCCTACTGAAAAAACTGTTGATGCGTTGATGAAGTTGGATCTTCCAGCTGGTGTAGACGTAGAAATTAAGCTTCAGTAAGCAAAAAAGGCTATTGCGGGGCCCAAAAAAAGGCGCTACAATAGTCGGCTTTCCAGAAATATCTGGAAAAAGCAGTAAAAAAGTATTATTTATAAATTTCCGCTGACCAATCGTAGTCGGCATTGGAGTAATGATATGAGCCTAGGCTTAATCGGCCGTAAGGTCGGCATGACCCGCCTCTTCACAGAAGAGGGTGATGCTGTGCCGGTCACAGTTATCGACGTAAGCGATAACCGCATTGCGCAAGTTAAAACCGAGGAAACTGACGGCTACACAGCTGTACAGTTGGCATTTGGAACTCGCCGTGCTTCACGCGTTGTAAAACCTCAAGCTGGTCACTATGCAAAAGCAGGCGTATTAGCGGGTGGCGCACTAAATGAATTCCGTATTGACGCAGCTAAAGCTGGTGAGCTTAAGGTTGGCGACATTATCGGTCTTGATACATTTGCCGTTGGTCAAAAAGTTGACGTGCAAGGTACCACGATTGGTAAGGGTTACGCCGGTACCATCAAGCGTTATCACTTCGCTTCAGGTCGTGCTTCACACGGTAACTCACGTTCACACAACGTTCCTGGTTCTATTGGTATGGCTCAGGATCCAGGTCGTGTTTTCCCAGGTAAGCGCATGACAGGTCACTTGGGTGACGTGACACGCACAGTTCAAAATCTTGAAGTTGCTCGTATCGATGCAGAACGCAAATTGCTCTTGATCAAAGGCGCAGTTCCAGGTTCTCGCGGCGGCAAAGTCATCATCACACCAGCAGTTAAAACTGCTGCTGCTAAATAAGGAGCCCGCACATGGAATTAAAGCTCCTACAAGCTGACGGAAAACTGGGCGCAGGCGTTTCTGCTTCACCAGAAGTTTTCGAGCGTGAATATAACGAAGCATTGATTCACCAGATCGTTGTTGCTTATCAAGCCAACGCTCGCAGTGGTAATCGTGCTCAAAAAGACCGTGAACAAGTTAAACATACAACGAAGAAGCCATGGCGCCAAAAAGGCACAGGCCGCGCTCGTGCTGGTATGTCATCTTCACCATTGTGGCGCGGGGGTGGTCGTATATTCCCTAACTCACCTGAAGAAAACTTTTCACACAAAGTTAACAAGAAGATGTATCGCGCAGGTATGCGTTCAATCTTGTCTCAGTTGGCACGCGAAGGTCGTATCAACATCGTTGAGAGTTTCTCAGTTGATGCGCCTAAGACTAAGTTGTTGGCTGAAAAAGTTAAAGCAATGGGCTTGGAGTCAGTATTGATCATCGCCGACAAGGTAGATGAAAACTTGTACTTGGCTTCACGTAACTTGCATAAAGTTGGCGTAGTTGAAGCGCAGCATGCAGATCCACTTTCATTGATTCACTTCCAAAAAGTGTTGATCTTGAAATCTGCAGTTGCTCAAATTGAGGAGATGCTCAAATGATCACTACACGTAAAAATGATCATCGCTTGATGCAAGTATTGGTTGGCCCAGTGATTTCTGAAAAAGCAACAATGGTTGCGGATAAGAATGAGCAAGTGGTTTTCCAAGTGATGCGCGATGCAAACAAATTAGAAATCAAAGCTGCTGTTGAATTGTTGTTCAAAGTAGAGGTGGAGTCTGTTCAGGTGGTTAATCAAAAAGGTAAAGCAAAGCGCTTTGGCCGTTTTGAGGGTCGCCGCAATCACACCAAGAAGGCTTACGTTTGTTTGAAGCCTGGTCAAGAAATTAATTTTGAAGCGGAGGCAAATTAATCATGCCTTTAATGAAGACTAAACCGACTTCACCTGGACGTCGTTCCATGGTGAAAGTGGTGAATCCAGATTTGCACAAGGGTAAACCTTTTGCAGGTTTGTTAGAGCCACAACATCAAAAATCAGGTCGTAACAATAACGGTCACATCACGACACGCCATAAAGGTGGTGGTCATAAGCATCACTATCGTGTTGTTGACTTTAAGCGTAATGACAAAGATGGTATTCCAGCAAAAATTGAACGCTTAGAATACGATCCAAACCGCACTGCAAACTTAGCTTTATTGCTATTTGCAGATGGTGAGCGCCGCTACATCATTGCTCCTAAAGGTGCAGTGGTTGGTCAGGCAATCATGAGCGGTTCAGAGGCCCCAATCAAAGTTGGTAACAACTTGCCATTGAGAAATATTCCTGTTGGTAGCACGATCCACTGCGTGGAAATGTTGCCAGGTAAAGGTGCTCAAATGGTTCGTACTGCTGGTGGTTCAGCAGTGCTTTTGGCTCGTGAAGGCGTGTACGGTCAAGTGCGTTTGCGCTCTGGCGAAGTACGTCGTGTACACATTGAATGTCGTGCAACGATTGGTGAAGTAGGCAATGAAGAACACAGCCTACGTCAAATCGGTAAAGCTGGTGCAAATCGCTGGCGCGGTATTCGTCCAACAGTTCGCGGTGTTGCAATGAACCCAGTCGATCACCCACATGGTGGTGGTGAAGGTCGTACAGGCGAAGGTCGTGTTCCAGTATCTCCATGGGGCACACCAACGAAGGGTTACAGAACACGTCGCAATAAGCGTACGACAAGCATGATTGCTCAACGTCGTCAAAAGCGCTAATAGAATAAGGAAATAGACATGACGCGCTCAGCTAAAAAAGGCCCATTCTGCGAAGTAACCCTTGTTAAAAAGGTTGAAACTGCAGTAGCCAACAAAGATAAGAAGCCCATCAAGACATGGTCACGCCGTTCGACCATTCTTCCAGACTTCATTGGTCTCACAATTGCCGTCCACAATGGTCGTCAGCATGTACCTGTGTACATCACTGAAAACATGGTTGGACATAAATTAGGTGAGTTTGCCCTAACGCGCACCTTCAAAGGTCACGCGGCAGATAAGAAAGCGAAGAAGTAAGAGGACGATGATGGAATCTAAAGCTATTCACCGCAGCGCCCGCATTTCAGCGCAAAAAACACGTTTGGTCGCTGACCAAATTCGTGGATTGCCAATTGCTCGCGCTCTAAACATTCTCACATTCAGCCCTAAAAAAGCTGCATTCATCATGAAGAAAGTAGTTGAATCTGCTATCGCTAACGCGGAGCACAATTCAGGCGCTGACATTGATGAGTTGAAAGTGAAGACAGTCACTGTTGACAAGGCCACATCGCTCAAGCGTTTTACTGCTCGTGCTAAGGGTCGCGGCAACAAGATTGAAAAACAAACTTGTCACATCACTGTGACTTTGAGCAACTAAGGAAGAGACATGGGTCAGAAAATACATCCAACCGGATTTCGTCTCTCGGTAAGCCGTAACTGGACTTCACGCTGGTACGCTAACAGCACCGACTTTGCAAAAATGTTGCAAGAAGACGTTGAAGTTCGTAGCTACCTTAAGAAGAAGTTGAAAAATGCATCAGTGAGCAAAGTGATCATCGAGCGTCCTGCAAAGAACGCAAAAATCACTATCTATAGCTCACGTCCAGGTGTTGTTATTGGCAAAAAAGGCGAAGACATTGAAGTGCTACGCAAAGAGTTGCAAAAGCGCATGGGTGTTCCAGTTCACGTCAATATCGAAGAAATTCGCAAGCCTGAAGTTGATGCTCAGTTAATCGCTGATTCAATCACACAACAGCTTGAAAAACGTATCATGTTCCGCCGCGCTATGAAGCGTGCAATGCAAAGCGCGATGCGCTTAGGCGCTCAAGGTATCAAGATCATGAGTGCTGGCCGTTTGAACGGTGCTGAAATTGCGCGTACAGAATGGTACCGTGAAGGTCGTGTACCTCTTCATACATTGAAGGCTGATATTGATTACGCAACATCAGAAGCAGAAACAACATACGGCATCATTGGTGTGAAGGTTTGGGTTTACAAAGGTGACACATTGGGTCGCGTAGATGTGAACGCAGTAGCTCCTGCAGCACCTGAAGCAGATCAAGAGAAAAAAACTCGTCGTCCTAGCACACGTGCACCACGTAAAGCCAAGGAAGACGGTGACAAGCCAGCAGCTGATGCTAAGCCAGCGGTAAAACGCGTGCGCAAAGTAACTAAGCCTGCTGAGAAGGCTGGAGAATAATTATGTTGCAACCAAAACGTCGTAAGTACCGCAAGGAACAAAAAGGCCGTAATACTGGTGTTGCCACTCGTGGTAGCAGCGTGTCATTCGGTGACTTTGGTTTGAAAGCAGTTGGTCGTGGTCGATTAACGGCTCGTCAAATTGAGGCTGCACGTCGTGCGATGACTCGTCACATCAAGCGTGGCGGTCGTATTTGGATCCGCATTTTCCCAGACAAGCCAATTTCTCAGAAGCCTGCAGAAGTTCGTATGGGTAACGGTAAAGGTAACCCAGAGTACTACGTAGCTGAAATCCAACCAGGTAAAGTTTTATACGAGATGGATGGTGTTGACGAAGTATTGGCGCGCGAGGCTTTTAGACTTGCTGCCGCTAAGTTGCCAATTCAAACTACATTTGTTGTGCGCCAGCTTGGCGCCTAATTTGGACGGGACAAAATGAAAGCTTCCGATTTGAACGCCAAAGACGTTAAATCTTTAAACCAAGAGCTATCTGAATTGCTCAAGGCCCAATTTAAATTGCGCATGCAAAAGGGCACCCAGCAACTTTCAGATACGAGCCAACTCGGCAAAGTAAAGCGCGACATCGCTCGTGTAAAAACTGTTATTGCCCAGAAAGCGAGCAAATAATGACTGAAACTACAAAAAAATCATTGCGCCGCACCTTGATTGGACGCGTAGTGAGCGACAAAATGCAAAAAACTGTGACTGTATTGGTTGAGCGTCGTGTTAAGCATCCTTTGTATGGCAAATATGTTGCTAAATCAAAGAAATACCATGCTCACGATGAAACAAACCAGTACAAAGACGGTGATACGGTTGAGATTTCAGAGTCAAAGCCAATTTCACGCAGCAAGTCATGGGTTGTGACACGTTTAGTTGAAGCTGCGAAAGCTGCTTAAACAAACAAAAACAGGCTTGCAAGAAGTAATTTAGCCTGTTATAGTAGAGGGCTTTCCAGCGACGTATGCTGGAAAGTAATTGATTCAGAAGTATTAATCCGGGATTTTTGTCGAAAGATTAGAGTCCCTCAACGGAACCAAGACTGATTGCCTATGGCGCTCAAGTTGGGGATAAAAAGATGATTCAAACTGAAAGCAGACTAGAGGTTGCCGATAACACCGGTGCCCGCGAAGTATTGTGCATCAAGGTGCTCGGTGGTTCAAAACGCCGTTACGCCAGCATTGGTGACATTATTAAAGTGACGGTTAAAGACGCCGCTCCGCGTGGTCGTGTTAAAAAAGGTGATATTTATAACGCCGTGGTGGTTCGCACTGCCAAAGGCGTACGTCGTCCAGACGGTTCACTGATCAAATTTGATTCCAATGCGGCTGTTTTGCTTAACGCAAAATTAGAGCCAATTGGTACACGTATTTTCGGGCCAGTAACACGCGAATTGCGTACTGAACGCTTCATGAAAATCGTTTCTCTCGCGCCAGAAGTTATTTAAGGGGTCGATATGAACAAGATTCGTAAAGGCGATCAAGTAGTAGTTATTACTGGTCGTGACAAAGGAAAAAAAGGCACAGTGACTGAAATCCTCGAGTGTAAATTACTCGTTGATGGCGTTAATGTGTACAAGAAAAACGTTAAACCAAATCCATCGACAGGTGCAACTGGTGGTGTAGTTGATAAGACTATGCCAATCCAGGTATCTAACGTTGCATTGGTTGACGCAAACGGCAAACCTTCACGCGTTGGCATCAAAGTGGCTGACGGCAAGAAGGTTCGCTACCTCAAGACAACTGGCGCAGTAATCGCTGCCTAAGACGAGGATAACTAAATATGTCAACACGTTTACACAGCTTCTATAAAGAAAAAGTTTCAGCCGATTTGATGAAAAAATTCGGCTACAAATCTATTATGGAAGTGCCGCGCATCACCAAGATCACATTGAACATGGGCTTGGGCGAAGCGGTGAATGATAAGAAAATTATTGAACACGCCGTTGGTGATCTAACAAAGATCGCTGGACAAAAGCCTGTTGTAACCAAAGCGCGTAAAGCTATTGCGGGTTTCAAAATCCGTCAAGGCTACCCAATTGGTGCAATGGTGACTTTGCGTGGTCAAACAATGTACGAATTCCTAGATCGTTTTATTACAGTTGCATTGCCACGTGTGCGCGATTTCCGCGGTATCTCTGGTAAAGCATTTGACGGTCGCGGTAACTACAACATTGGTGTTAAAGAGCAGATCATTTTCCCGGAAATTGAGTACGACAAAATCGACTCACTACGTGGATTAAATATCAGCATTACCACTACTGCTAAAACTGATGACGAAGCAAAAGCTTTGTTAGCAGCGTTTAAATTCCCATTCCGCAATTAAGAGGTCATCGTGGCTAAATTAGCATTGATTGAACGCGAAAAGAAGCGCACCAAGACTGTCGCAAAGTATGCCGCTAAGCGTGCAGAGTTAAAGGCGATTATTGATGACGTCTCCAAGAGCGAAGAAGAACGTTATGAAGCTCGTTTGAAGTTGCAACAGCTTCCACGTAACGCAAGTCCAACTCGCCAGCGTAATCGCTGTGCATTAACTGGCCGTCCACGCGGCACGTTCCGCAAGTTCGGCTTGGCCCGTAGCAAAATCCGTGAAATCGCCTTCCGTGGCGAGATCCCTGGTGTAACCAAGGCCAGCTGGTAAGCGGCGAAAGATTAGGAGAACACATGAGTATCAGCGATCCAATCGCCGACATGCTGACGAGAATCCGTAACGCGCAAGCGGTACAGAAGACAAACGTCGCCATGCCTTCTTCCAAGCTCAAGGTAGCGATTGCCAACGTTCTAAAAGACGAAGGTTATATCGACAGCTTTGAAATTGCTGGAGAAGCGGCTAAACCTGTATTAAATATCAGCCTAAAGTACTACGCAGGCCGTCCAGTTATTGAGCGCATTCAACGCGTATCAACACCTGGTTTGCGTATCTACAAAGGTCGCCATGACATTCCAAAGGTTTTGGACGGTCTAGGTGTTGCAATCATTTCTACGCCACAAGGCGTGATGACAGATCGTAAAGCTCGCGCTATTGGCGTGGGTGGCGAAGTCATCTGCTACGTAGCTTAATAGGGAGAACGAAGATGTCAAGAGTCGGTAAAAGCCCTATTGAGTTGCCAAAAGGCGCGGATGTGCAGATTGCTGCAAATCAAGTAACAGTTAAAGGCCCATTGGGTACGTTGTCACACACATTGCACCCACTCGTTGGTTTGCAACAGAAAGATGGCGTTCTTCAAGTCGTTTGTAACGATGAGTCTGCAGAATCAAATGCTTTGTCAGGCACAACACGTGCTTTGGTGAGCAATATGGTTAAAGGCGTAACAACAGGTTTTGAGCGCAAGCTTAGCTTGGTGGGCGTTGGTTACCGTGCTTCTGTTCAGGGTAACGCATTGAAATTGCAATTAGGTTTCTCACATGATGTGATTCATGATTTGCCAGCAGGTGTTAAGGCAGAAACTCCATCACAAACTGAGATCATTATTAAAGGCGCCAACAAGCAGCAAGTTGGCCAGGTAGCCGCAGAAGTTCGCGCATACCGTCCACCAGAGCCATACAAGGGCAAGGGTGTACGTTATGTTGATGAAGTGGTTCGCCTCAAAGAAACCAAGAAGAAGTAATCGGGGTTAGATATGAACAAAAATGAAACACGAGTTCGCCGCGCACGCCAAACCCGCATCAGAATTGCGGAACAATTGGCTCATCGTTTGACGATTTATCGTTCTAACCAGCATATCGTTGCTCAGCTTTACAGCGCAGATGGCACCAAAGTTCTTGCAGCTGCTTCAACTATGGAAGCAGATATCAAAAAAGCATTGAACGGTAATGGTGGTAACAGTGCTGCAGCTCAGCATGTTGGCAAAACTATTGCTGAACGTGCCATCAAGGCAGGCGTTACAGAGGTAGCGTTTGACCGTGCTGGTTTCCGTTACCATGGCCGCGTGAAAGCGTTGGCAGAGGCTGCGCGTGAAGCCGGCCTTAAGTTCTGATCGCGAAGGCTCAAGGAAATAATATGGCAAAGATGCAAAATAAAGTTCAATCTGAAGAGCGTGATGATGGTCTACGCGAAAAGATGATCGCTATCAACCGAGTGACCAAAGTTGTTAAAGGTGGTCGTATTCTCGGTTTTGCTGCACTAACAGTGGTTGGTGATGGCGATGGCGGCATTGGTATGGGCAAGGGCAAGTCAAAAGAAGTGCCAGTGGCTGTACAAAAAGCAATGGACGAAGCACGTCGCAAGATGTTCAAAGTTTCATTACGCAGCGGTACATTGCAGCACACAGTGGTTGGACAACATGGCGCGTCACGCGTTTTGATCTCTCCAGCTAAAGACGGTACTGGCGTTATTGCTGGTGGTCCTATGCGTGCGGTATTTGATGTGATGGGTATCACGAACGTGGTTGCGAAATCACTTGGTTCAACAAACCCATACAACATGGTGCGTGCAACATTGGACGGCTTACGCAAAATGAGCACTCCTTCAGAAATCGCTGCAAAGCGCGGTAAATCTGTAGAGGAGATCCTAGGTTAATCGCCGGGAAAAATATATGAGCACAGTAAAAATTCAATTAGTACGTAGTCTTATTGCTACTCGTGAAGATCATCGCGCAACAGTACGTGGCCTTGGCTTGCGTCGCGTGAATTCTGTTTCTGAGTTGCAAGATACGCCAGCAGTTCGCGGCATGATTAACAAAGTGTCTTACTTGGTTAAAGTCATCAAGTAATACTTAGGGATAGATATGGAACTCAATAAAATTAAACCTGCAGAAGGTGCTAAGCACTCTAAGCGTCGTGTGGGTCGTGGCATTGGCTCAGGCTTAGGTAAAACTGCTGGCCGTGGACACAAAGGTCAAAAATCTCGTTCAGGTGGTTTCCACAAAGTTGGCTTCGAAGGCGGTCAGATGCCTTTGTATCGTCGCTTGCCAAAACGTGGTTTCGTATCTTTGAGCAAACAGTTTGATGGTCAAGTGACATTGACTGATTTGCAAAAGCTTGGTTTGGCTGAGATTGATCTAGTAACTCTTAAGAAGAGTGGCTTGGTATCTGGCTTAACCAAGAGCGTAAAAATCATTAAAACTGGTGAGTTATCAATGGCAATCACAGTGCGTGGCATTTTAGCTACTGCAGGTGCTAAAGCTGCTGTTGAAGCTGCTGGTGGCAAATTTGTTGAAGCAGTTTAAGAATTAATACTTAATGGCCATTGCATCTCCAACCCTCTCAAGCATGAAATCAGGAAGCAAGTTCGCCGACTTACGTCGTCGCTTGATTTTCTTGGTTTTGGCTTTGTTGGTTTTCCGCATTGGCGCGCATATTCCGGTTCCGGGTATTGACCCAGACCAATTGGCTCAATTATTTGATAGCCAAAGCGGTGGAATTCTTGGCATGTTCAACTTGTTCTCAGGTGGAGCACTTTCAAGATTCACGGTTTTTGCACTTGGAATCATGCCTTACATTTCTGCATCGATCATCATGCAGTTATTGACCATCGTTCTTCCAACATTGGAAGCAATGAAAAAAGAAGGTCAGGCAGGACAAAGAAAAATCACGCAATACACACGTTATGCAACTTTGGTATTAGCAACATTCCAAGCGCTTGGTATTGCGATTGCATTAGAAGCACAAGCAGGTTTGGTGATTGATCCAGGCTTTACATTCCGCATGAACACGGTGATCACACTTGTTACAGGAACAATGTTCTTGATGTGGTTGGGTGAGCAAATCACTGAGCGTGGTTTGGGCAATGGTATTTCAATCATCATTTTCGGCGGTATTGCTGCTGGATTACCTGGTGCACTTGGTGGTTTATTTGAGTTGGTAAGAACTGGTTCAATGAGCGCGCTATCAGCTATTTTGATTGTTGCAATCGTTATCGCCGTAACTTATTTTGTGGTGTTTGTAGAGCGTGGTCAGCGTCGTGTGTTGGTTAACTACGCCAAACGTCAAGTTGGTAACAAGGTATATGGTGGCCAAGCTTCTCATTTGCCATTGAAGTTAAACATGGCAGGCGTAATTCCTCCAATTTTTGCTTCATCGATTATTTTGTTCCCGGCAACTATTGCAGGTTGGTTCACAGCAGGTGAGACAACAAGTTCTGTGACTTTATTTATTAAAGATTTGGCGGCAACTTTGTCACCAGGTCAGCCAGTTTATATTTTGATGTATGCATTAGCGATTATTTTCTTCTGTTTCTTCTACACAGCAATGGTATTTAACAGCAGAGATACAGCAGACAACCTCAAGAAGAGCGGCGCTTTTGTTCCAGGTATTCGTCCTGGCGATCAGACCGCCCGTTACGTTGATAAGATTTTGACGCGCTTGACATTGATCGGTGCTGCTTACATGGTTTTAGTTTGTTTGTTGCCAGAGTTTTTGGTGTTGCGTTGGAACGTGCCGTTCTACTTCGGTGGAACATCACTTCTGATCATCGTGGTTGTGACAATGGACTTCATGGCCCAAGTTCAGTCATACATGATGCAGCAGCAATATGATTCACTGTTGAAGAAGGCTAACTTCAAAATGGGTAACTCGTAAGCTATATGGCAAAAGATGATGTCATACAAATGGCTGGCGAGATTGTTGAAAACTTGCCTAATGCCATGTTTCGTGTGAAATTAGAAAACGGACATGTGGTGTTGGGACATATCTCAGGAAAAATGCGTATGCACTATATCCGCATTCTTCCTGGCGACAAAGTGACTGTGGAGCTTACTCCATACGACTTGTCAAAAGCGCGAATTGTGTTCCGCGCGAAGTAGTAACTAATTGTATAGAAGAGGTTAATTATGAAAGTTTTGGCATCTGTAAAGTGTATCTGCCGCAACTGCAAGATTATTAAACGCAAGCGCGTGGTCCGAGTGATCTGTTCATCAGATGCTCGTCACAAGCAGCGTCAGGGTTAATAAGAAGCCGTCTCAAAAAAGAGGAACGTTACATGGCACGTATCGCAGGGGTAAACATCCCAAATCATCAACACACCGTTATTGGTCTAACGGCTATTTTTGGCATTGGCAATTCATTGGCTCGCAAAATTTGCGAAGCTTCTGGTGTTGCAATTAACAAAAAAGTTAAAGATCTAAACGATGCTGATTTAGAAAAACTTCGTGAAGAGGTAGGCAGGTTCACTGTTGAAGGTGACTTGCGTCGTGAAGTGACAATGAACATCAAGCGCCTAATGGACTTAGGTTGCTACCGTGGTCTGCGTCATCGCAAAGGCTTGCCAATGCGCGGTCAACGCACACGCACTAATGCTCGTACACGCAAAGGCCCTCGTAAGGCCGGTATTGCACTTAAGAAATAATTAGGAAGAGCTGACAATGGCAAAACCACAACAAAACAACGCGGCTCGCGCCCGTAAAAAAGTTAAAAAGAATATTGCTGACGGCATTGCGCACGTTCACGCATCATTCAATAACACTATCGTGACTATCACTGATCGCCAAGGCAATGCTTTGTCATGGGCAACATCAGGTGGTCAAGGTTTTAAAGGTTCTCGTAAATCTACACCGTTTGCCGCACAGGTAGCAGCTGAAGTTGCTGGCCGCGCAGCGATTGAGTGTGGCATCAAGAACTTGGCAGTTGAGATCAAGGGTCCAGGCCCAGGTCGCGAATCTGCTGTTCGTGCTTTGAATGCTCTTGGCATCAAAATCACGGAAATCCAGGACGTTACGCCAGTTCCGCACAATGGCTGCCGTCCTCCAAAGCGTCGTCGTATCTAATTTTTTAATCAAGCCCACCGTCCATTGCTACCAGAGAATGGACTCACCCTCAGTTTTTAACTGAAGGCAAAGAAAGGATGAATCGTGGCACGTTACATAGGCCCTAAAGCCAAACTATCACGTCGGGAAGGTACCGACTTATTTCTAAAGAGCACACGTCGCTCTTTATCAGACAAATGCAAGCTTGACACTAAGCCAGGTCAACATGGCCGCACATCTGGTGCGCGTACATCTGACTACGGTAATCAGTTACGTGAAAAGCAAAAAGTTAAGCGTATTTACGGTGTATTGGAGCGTCAGTTCCGCCGTTATTTCGCTGAAGCTGAGCGTCGCAAAGGCAACACAGGTGAAAACTTGTTGATGTTGTTGGAGTCACGTTTAGACAACGTTGTATACCGTATGGGTTTTGGCTCAACACGCGCCGAAGCACGTCAATTGGTTTCTCACAAAGCAATTTTGTTGAATGGTAATGTTGCAAACATTCCTTCAATGCAAGTTCGTCCAGGTGACGTTATTGCAATTCGTGAAAAAGCTAAAAAACAAACTCGTATTCAAGAGTCTTTAGGTCTTGTTGCTCAGTCAGCTGATGTTAGCTGGGTGAACGTAGACGCTACTAAATTAGAAGGCACATTCAAGCAAGCCCCTGATCGTGAAGACATCGGTGGCGATATCAATGAAAGCTTGATCGTCGAACTTTACTCACGTTAATGTGTCGCCCTCTTAAGGAATAAATATATGCAAAACACACTGCTGAAGCCGAAAATTATTTCCGTAGAAGCGCTTGCAGAAAACCAAGCGAAAGTAGTTATGGAGCCGTTTGAACGCGGTTATGGCCATACCTTGGGTAATGCCTTGCGTCGTGTGCTTTTGTCGTCTATGGTAGGTTGTGCTCCAACAGAAGTCAGCATTGCTGGCGTTGTTCACGAGTACTCAACAATTGATGGCGTGCAAGAAGACGTTGTTAACCTATTATTGAACCTCAAAGGCATCGTTTTTAAATTAGAACAGCGTGATGAAGTAACCATCAACTTGCGCAAAGAAGGCGCAGGCGTTGTTTTGGCAAAAGACATTGAATTGCCTCACGATGTTGAAATCATCAATCCTGATCACGTGATCGCTCACTTATCTGCAAACGGTAAGTTAGATATGCAGATCAAGATTGAAAAAGGACGTGGCTATGTTCCTGGCAACGTTCGTAAATATCAAGATGAATCTTCAAAGACGATTGGTAGCATTGTTCTAGATGCTTCATTCAGTCCAGTTCGTCGTGTTAGCTATGCCGTTGAATCAGCTCGTGTTGAGCAACGCACAGACTTAGATCGCTTGGTCATGACAATTGAAACGAATGGTGTATTAACACCAGAAGAAGCAATTCGTCAGTCAGCTAGCATCTTGGTTGATCAGTTAGTGGTATTTGCACAACTAGAAGGTACGCAAGCTGCAGGCGATTTGGCTCCAAGTCGTTCACCAGCTGTTGACCCAATGTTGATGAGACCTGTTGATGATCTTGAGTTAACAGTTCGCTCTGCAAATTGCTTAAAAGCTGAAAACATTTACTACATCGGTGACCTCATTCAACGCACTGAGAACGAGTTGTTAAAGACTCCAAATCTTGGCCGCAAATCATTGAATGAAATTAAAGATGTCTTGGCCGCTCGCGGTCTGACCTTGGGCATGAAGCTAGATAACTGGCCTCCTGCAGGTCTTGAGAAATAATAGAAAGGAAGAGCCACCATGCGTCACGGAAACGGACTTCGTAAATTAAATCGTACATCCTCACATCGTTTAGCGATGTTGCGCAACATGTCTAATTCATTGTTGCAGCACGAGGTCATTAAAACAACTTTGCCAAAAGCTAAAGAGTTGCGTCGTGTAGTTGAGCCGCTCATTACTTTAGGTAAAAAAGATAACTTGGCTAACCGCCGTTTAGCATTTGATCGTTTGCGCGATCGTGAAATGGTTACCAAACTCTTCACAGAGTTAGGCCCACGTTTTGCTACACGTCCAGGCGGCTATTTGCGTATTTTGAAGTTCGGCTTCCGCGTGGGTGACAATGCACCTATGGCTTTGGTTGAGCTTTTGGATCGCCCAGAAGTCACAGAAGCACCAGCAGCAGAATAAAGCTCGCTGTTCAATAAAAAAGCCTGGTTTTGCCAGGCTTTTTTGTTTGGAAGATAATGGGTGATGGATTCAATTTATCTGATCATTACAACCGTCGCGAAACAAGAGGATGCCAAGAAGTTGGCAGATCTGGCCATAGAAAAAAATATAGCTGGCTGCGCGCAAATACAGTCTCAGTGCATTTCTATTTATCGTTGGCAAGGTCAAATTGAAACGGCAACTGAATTCCCGGTTCATTTCAAAACAAATGAAGCTAATAAACAAGCCCTGATGAGCTTGCTGAAACAAAACCACCCTTATGATGTCCCTGAAATTATTTGCATCAAGATAGATGATGTCGACTCAGATTATGCTGAGTGGCTGAATGCACAGATAAATAGCAAGAATGATTAAAAAATTACTGATTACCATTGCTTTACTCTTTGGAGCGACAGCGGCTCAGGCGCAAAATTTTCTAGCACCTGAACAAGCGTTTCAGGTCAGCGCTGAATATCAGTCTAAGCAAAAAATTATTTTGAATGTAAAGCCTGCAAAGGGCTATTACATCTATCGTGAGTCAATCAAGTTCAAGCTTGTAAAAAACAATGGCGATTTTTCGCTGGGTGCCCCACAACTACCGCAGGGAAAAATTAAATTCGATGAGAACTTTGGCAAAGAATTAGAAACATACCCAAAAGATTTCAGCATATTGCTTCCTTTAGTGAATAATAAAGATGCTTCAGGAATGATCTTGAGCATGGAGTTACAAGGTTGTGCTGATAAGGGAATTTGTTACCCTCCCATGGAGTTAAGGTTCACTCTGTCAGGTCTGCAATCAGTTGTTAATGGTGTTTTGTATGAGGAAACTGCAGAAGCTGAATCAGGTTTACCCAAAAAATTAGGCTTAGCAGATCTTTGGTCTGCCAGAGATGATGCTGGATTATTAACTGGCATGTTGCAAAATATTTCTCCAATTATTTTGCTGGGTTCATTTTTTATTTTGGGCCTCGCGATGGCTTTAACGCCTTGCGTACTACCAATGTTGCCAATCATGTCGAGTGTGATATTTGGCTCAAAGACAAATCGACATCGCGATATATCTAAGTTCAGGTCATCCGTGCTGGCTTTGTCGTATGTGTTCGGCATGGCCATCATGTACAGCGTGGCTGGCATGATCACAGCAGCGCTTGGCGCAAATATTCAGGCTTGGTTACAAAACCCATGGGTATTGAGCGTATTTGCATTGATGTTATTGGCATTGGCAGCAAGTCTCTTTGGTTTTTATGAATTACGCTTACCGCAATCGATACACAACAAAATTGATCGCATAGCCGGTAAGCAAGAGGGTGGAAGTGTGATTGGGGCATTCATGTTGGGTGCTATTTCAACGCTCATCGCAAGTCCATGTGTCACAGCACCTTTAGCTGGAGTGTTGGCATTCATTGCGCAAACAGGTTCAATCCCAATGGGGGGCATCTTATTGTTTGTGATGGCCTTGGGTATGGGCTTACCATTGATGCTTTTGGCGATTGGTGCAAAGGGCATCATTCCTAAAGCAGGTGCTTGGATGACAGTTGTCCAAAAATTATTTGGTGTCATGTTGGTGGCTCTGGCTGTTTGGGTTGCAATGCCAATATTCACAAGCTCTAAAACATCAAGTAATGAAGCGATACATCAACTTGAATCGGGATTGGTGGTCCAGCGGGTTACGAATTCTGCACAATTAGATGCCCTATTGAATCAAGCAAAGCAAAAGGGCCAGCCAGTTTTATTGGATTTCTATGCGGACTGGTGTGTGACGTGTAAAGAAATGGAATTGCTGACTTTTAGCAATGAGAAGGTCAAAGCAGCGCTGAGCACTTATCAGTTGATTCAGATAGATGTCACAAAAAATACGGTGGAGCATCAGCGCATATTGAAGCAATATGCATTGTTTGGGCCACCCGCCATTTTGTTTTTTGACGCAAATGGCGATGAAAAAATAGCTAGAAGAGTGATTGGATTTATGAAAGCAGAGCGCTTTTTAGAGCGCCTGCAATAAATCTAGCCGGTAATTTATTTTTTGGCGTTTAAAAGTCTTGCCGCATCTCTGGCGAAGTAAGTCAGAATGCCATCTGCTCCAGCACGTTTAAATGCCAGCAAAGATTCCATCATTACAGCTTCTTCATTGATCCAGCCATTTTGTGCAGCAGCTTTGATCATCGCGTATTCGCCACTTACTTGATAAGCAAAGGTTGGGTAGCCAAGCTCTTCTTTGACTCTTCTAACGATGTCTAAGTAAGGCATGCCAGGTTTGACCATCACCATGTCGGCACCCTCTTCAATATCAAGAGCAACTTCTCTAATAGCTTCATCAGAGTTGGCCGGATCCATTTGGTAGTTTTTCTTATCGCTCTTACCTAAATTGCCGGCAGAGCCAACCGCATCCCTGAATGGGCCATAAAATGCTGAGGCATATTTTGCAGAGTAGGCCATGATTTGAGTGTGAATAAATCCATGAGCCTCAAGAGAATCTCTGATGGCGCCAATACGACCATCCATCATGTCAGATGGGGCGACAATGTCTGCGCCAGCTTGTGCATGAGTCAATGCTTGTTTAATCAACGCATCAACTGTTAGATCATTGAGAACATAGCCATCAGCATCAATGATGCCGTCTTGGCCATGGCTGGTATATGGATCAAGCGCAATGTCAGTCATGATGCCAAGGTTGGGGAACTGTTTTTTGAGTTCTTTGATGGCCTGTGGAATCAATCCATTCGGATTGAAGGCTTCTTTACCGTCTGGAGTTTTGAGCTCAGCTCTGATCACAGGGAATAAGGCCATCACGGGAATGCCAAGCTTGATGCAATCTTCAGCAACCAACATCAATTTATCAAGAGATAAGCGACTAACGCCCGGCATGGATGAAACGGTTTCTTCGCGGCCACTGCCCTCAAGCAAAAAAACCGGGTAAATAAAGTCATTGGATGACAGTTGATTTTCTTGAACTAAACGACGTGACCAATCTGTTTTGCGTAATCGACGTGGACGATGAAATAGTTGCATATAAAACCTTATGAAGAAAGTTGGGGTTTTAGATTTTTAGAAATCCGATTTTCATTGCTGGTATGTGCTGCAGAAGCCTCAATGCCCAACCAATTTGAAACCATCGCATCAGCTTCAACCAGACCAATTCTTTTGGTGCTGGAGAATAGCTGAACTGTGTACGGCCCATGGGGATTCAGTTCTTTGAGCTTTTCTTGTAGTTTTTTAAGAGCTAAACGGCTTTCCGATTGATTCAATTTGTCGCATTTTGTTAATAAAACATGAATTGGGCGACCCGTTGGGCTGAACCATTCAATCATTTGTTGGTCCAAATCAGTCATGCCGCGGCGAGAATCCATGATCAAAACCATGCCCTTTAAATTCGGCCTGGTTTGCAAGTAGCTTGAAAGCAGGTTGTTCCAATGGCTTTTTGTTTTGAGGTCGACCTGGGCGTAACCATAACCTGGTAAATCGACTAAATTCGCTAAATTGGTCTTATCTTTCGTTAAAATACCGAAAAAGTTGATATGTTGCGTTCTTCCTGGCGTTTTGCTGGCAAAAGCAAGGCGATTTTGTTGGCAAAGTACGTTAATTGCGGTCGACTTTCCAGCATTTGAGCGACCAGCAAAAGCCACCTCGGGGATCTCCCAGGTGGGCAAATCAACCAAGTGGTTAATGGTTACTAGAAATTGTGCTTGATGTAAGGTCGACATAGATGTTTATGGGTTAGACCTATTGTAAAATCTAACGCTGTTAATTAGTTGTTTAGTTAAAAATAAAGATTTAAGAATCTTCGCATCATATACATACAGGTGAGAGCACAATGCGTCAAATATTTTCCGTTACATTAAAAACTTTGGTGATTGCCTTGGGTTTATCTTTGGTAAATCCTTCATTTGCAGCTGATCCTGCTGCTGCGCCAGCTGGTCCAGCAAAGGCTGATGTTGCTAAAGGTGAAGCTTTGTACAACGCAGGCGACGCAAAGCGTGGTCTTGCAGCGTGTATGGGTTGCCATGGCCCTAATGGCGTGAGTGGTGGTGGTACCTATCCTAAATTGGCTGGTCAGCATGCTGCATACACAGTGAAACAATTAAAAGATTACAAGGCTGGTAAAGATCGTCCTAACGCAATCATGGGTGCTTTCGCTGGAATGATGACAGAGGAAGACATGATCAACGTTGCGGCCTATTTAGAAAAGCAAACACCTGGTTTGGGTACCGCTAAAAATAAAGCCAGCATTGAATTGGGTCAAAAGATTTACCGTGGTGGTATTGCTTCTAAGCAAGTACCAGCATGCGCAGCTTGTCATGCACCTAATGGCGCAGGCATTCCATCACAGTATCCGCGCCTATCAGGTCAGTGGGCTGAATACACTGAAGCTCAGTTAGTTGCATACCGTCAAGGTGAGCGCAAGAACAGCGTGCAGATGACTGGAATTGCCTCTAGAATGTCAGATGCAGAGATTAAAGCTGTGTCAGATTACATCGCCGGCTTGCGTTAATTTATTCATTAAGTAGCTCTCAATAAGAAGGGCCCACGAACATTGTTTGTGGGCTTTTTATTTTTTTAAAAGAAGGTTATGTCGAACACGGTTCTTGTGGCATCTGATAGTCGTTTGAAAAGATTTAATCGAGCCAGCGTCGAGTTGCTATCGTCGATGCGTTTTGCGATTGCATTGCTAACAATCATTTCAATTGCAAGCATCATTGGAACGGTCATTAAGCAAGGCGAACCTTACACCAACTATGTGAATCAATTCGGCCCATTTTGGGCGGAGATTTTCAACGGCCTAGGATTGTTTGCGGTTTATACAGCATGGTGGTTCTTGCTGATCTTGGCATTTCTAGTTGTATCAGTGTCTTTCTGCGTGTTACGCAATGCCCCAAAGATGTTGGCCGAAATTCGTGCTTGGAAAGAGCATGTTCATGAAGGTGGATTAAGGGCACTTCATCATCATTTTGAATTTTCTACTGGCAATCTTTCTACTCAAGCAGCCGCAGCAAAAATCGCTGATCAGTTAGCAAAAGAAGGTTACTCAGTTAAGACTTTGGTTTCTGAAGACAGTTCTAGAGTACTTGCAAAAAAAGGCGCAGCCAGTAAGTGGGGCTACATCTTCGCGCACAGCGCGATTGTTTTGATTTGTTTGGGTGGTTTGTTGGATGGTGATTTGTTCACGCGCGGGCAAATTTGGTTTGGTGGAAAAAGCGTTCTTCCAGAGAGTACTCAAGGAATGTTGATTTCAGATATTCCAAGTGAACATAAATTAAGTGAAGCCAATCCTAGCTATCGAGCAAATATTTTTGTTCCCGAAGGTGGCACGAGTGCAACTGCGCTTTTGAGCTCAACCAGCGGCAGCATCATTCAAGAGTTGCCATTTTTAATTTCATTGAAAAAATTCCACGTGGAATATTACAGCACTGGAATGCCAAAGTTATTCATGAGTGAAGTGCTCATCAAAGATTTGGATACGGGCAAAGAAACAGAGGCAAAAATCAAGGTGAATGAGCCAATGATTCACCGAGGCGTTGCTATTTATCAATCAAGCTTTGAAGATGGTGGTTCTAAATTAAAGTTGCGCGCATACCCCATGCATGGAGCTGCTAATTCTATTCAATCAAGCTTTATTGTTAATGGCGATGTTGGCCAAAGTACCAAGCTAAAGTCCAGTGATGGCACAAGTTATACCCTCGAGTTCAGCGGCTTTAGGCCAACCAACGTTGAAAATATATCGAATGCATCAGGCCAGACTGATGTCAGAGGGGTTGCTACGCAAGATTCAGATGCGGGATTGAAAAAGGTATTCAGTGATCGCTTGGGTTCTGCTGCAAAAACCAGCAAGCCAGTTGATTTAAAAAATGTGGGTCCATCCGTTCAATATAAATTGAGAGATGCTGCTGGACAGGCTCGTGAATACAGCAACTACATGCAACCCTTATTCATCGATGAAATGCCGATGTTCATGTTTGGGGTAAGGCAGAGTTCGGCTGAAGAATTTAAATACTTGCGCATACCAGCAGATGCAAATCTAAGCTTGAACGAGTGGTTAACTTTGAGAACTCTGTTGCAAGATGCGGGTGCGCGTCAACGTGCTGTGCAGCGCTTCATTGCGACCATCGGTCAGCAACAAGGTTTTGCTGGCGCGCCACAAATGTTGACGCAATTAAAAGAAAGCGCCAGCAGATCGATTGAGTTGTTTTCTGGGTCAACTGCATTTGCTGTTAATCAAGCAAAAGAAGCCGGTATCAAGCCAGGTGGTTTTGCTGCTTTAGGCTCGTTCATTGATAAAGCTGTTCCAGAGGCTGAGCAACAAAAAGCAGCCGAAGTGGTATTGAAAGTATTGAATGGGGTTATTTGGGAGCTGTGGCAAGAAGCCAGGGCACAACTCAAATTGCCGCCTGCTAAAAATGACATGGAAAGTCAGCGCTTCATTCAGGCTGCAACTTCCGCTTTATCAGACGCTAATTTTTATCCTGCCCCTTTGGTCTTTCAACTGGATTCTTTTGAAGAGGTCAAGGCCAGCGTCTTTCAGGTCACCAGATCCCCTGGCAAGAACATGGTTTATCTAGGTTGTTTACTATTGACCCTGGGTATTTTTGCAATGTTCTATTTGCCAGAGAGAAGAATCTGGGTCAGAAGTCTATCAAATGGCAAGCAACTATTTGCTATGTCGACATCCAGAAAAACTTTGGATTTTGAAAAAGAGTTTGAAAAATATCAGAAAGATTTTCAATAATGGAAACTAAATACGTTAGTACGGTTCAAGGTGGCTTGCTTCAAAACCTAAAGCAAGGTTTTGTGAATTTTTTTAAAAGCCTGGGCATGATGGATTACCTATTTGCCTTGGCTTTGTTGGCGGGCGCGATCTTTGCTGAAATTCGTTTTCATCATTTCATGGATAGCTATGAACAAACAATTTTATTTTGTTCAGTTCCTGCGTTAGCCATTTTGGGTTGGGCATGGAAGCCTCTTAGAAGTTTGATGATCGGTTCAACGATACTGACTTTCTTAGCAATCTACTTCTACCAGACACCAGAAGGCGGAGCGCTTGCGAGAGCAGATCAAGCTTTCTTTTTGAAGTACATGCTTTCCAGCCAGTCTGCTATTTTGTGGATGAGCGTCTTCTTCTGTTTCAGCACACTTTTTTATACCTTGAACTTGTTCTTCCGTTCACAAAACATGGGTTCAACCGGATCTAAATTCTGTTGGGCAGCTGTTTACATTGGCTTAACTGGTATGTTGGTGCGTTGGTATGAGTCTTATTTGATGGGCGCGGATATTGGTCACATACCTATTTCCAATTTGTATGAAGTGTTCATCCTATTTTGTTTGGTAACAGCACTGTTCCACTTGTATTACGAAGCCAAGTACCAATCTTTGGTTCTTGGTTCATTCGTTTTATGGATCATTGCGGCAGCCGTTGCATTCATTCTTTGGTACAGCGTGACGCGTGATGCTCACCAAATTCAACCACTGGTTCCAGCTTTACAAAGCTGGTGGATGAAAATACACGTGCCAGCAAACTTTATTGGTTATGGCACATTTGCAATTGCAGCGATGTTGGGCATCGCTTATTTGCTAAAGACAAAAAATATCTTGGCTGATCGTTTGCCAAGCCTAGAGTTGCTTGATGATGTGATGTACAAGGCGATCGCTGTTGGCTTTGCATTCTTCACAATCGCAACCATTCTTGGTGCCTTGTGGGCAGCGGAAGCTTGGGGTGGTTACTGGAGTTGGGACCCGAAAGAAACATGGGCTCTGATTGTTTGGCTTAATTACGCTGCTTGGCTACACATGCGCTTGATGAAAGGCTTGAGAGGCGTGGTTGCAGCTTGGTGGGCAGTGGTGGGCCTCTTTGTCACGACCTTTGCTTTCATCGGCGTGAACATGTTCTTGTCAGGCTTGCACAGCTACGGTACGCTTTAATCAAGAATCATTGAAGTCAAGCGTTTGAATATCAATGCCCAGTTGTCTTTAAAGATAACTGGGCATATTTTTTAGTTAGTTAGGCAGGCAATAGTTTTTCGTTAGCAAAGAGACTTTCAATCGACTCTCGCTCACGAATCAAGTGAATTGTTGAACCATCCACCATCACTTCTGCTGCTCTGCCTCGGGTGTTGTAGTTTGAACTCATGGTAAAGCCATAAGCGCCCGCTGACAAAATTGCTAATTGATCACCGGCTTGAACATTGAGTTCGCGATCTCGTCCAAGCCAATCGCCTGATTCACAAATAGGTCCCACGACATCGCAGGTCATGTTTGGCATGTTTGATTGCTTCACCGGAACAATCGAGTGATAAGCCTCGTACATGGCTGGGCGCATTAAATCATTCATGGCCGCATCAACAATACAAAAATTCTTAGTTTCACCTGGCTTGATGTATTCAACAGTCGTCAACAAAAGACCCGCATTGCCAACCAATGATCTGCCTGGTTCAAATAACACTTCAAGATGTCCGTAACCTTTTGCTTCAATGTGATTGAGCAAGGTGTTGGCAAAGTCAGTGATGGCTGGTGGTGTGTCATTCGCGTAGTTGATGCCCAAGCCACCACCGATATCCAAGTGATGAATATTGATACCGTTATCACCCAGTGATTTAATTAATTCCAGCACTCGATCTAAAGCGTCTAAGTAAGGACTGATTTCTGTGATTTGAGAACCAATATGACAATCAATACCAACAATCTTGCAATTGCTCATCGATGCGGCTTCGCGATAGGTGTTGATCACCTCATCATAGGCAATGCCAAATTTATTACCTTTCAAGCCTGTTGAAATGTAAGGGTGGGTTTTAGGGTCGACATCTGGATTGACCCGCAAAGAGATCGGCGCAATAACACCCAAGCTTGCTGCAACTTCATTCAATCTTGAAAGCTCAGGGATTGATTCAAGGTTGAAACATTTAACCCCAGCTTTAAGTGCAGCAATCATTTCAGAGCGGCTTTTGCCTACCCCAGAAAAAACAATTTTTTTCGCTTCGCCGCCAGCTGCTAAAACTCGTGCCAACTCACCGGCGCTCACAATGTCAAAGCCAGCGCCTAAGCGAGCAAAAACATTCAAGATCGCCAAATTGCTATTGGCCTTCATGGCATAGTGAACTTGTGCTCGGCGTTCACCATTGGGCTTAAAGCAGGCCTTTTCATAGGCATTAAAAGCATCTGTCAGAGCTTTTCTGCTGTAAACATAGGTTGGCGTGCCAAATTCTTTGGCAATTTGGGAGAGGGGCACATTTTCAGCAAACCATTCTTGCTGGATGATCGAAAAGCCATTCAGGCTTGGAACAGAATTCATTTGGAATCTTTCGCAGGAGGCCACTGTTTACCGGTGGGCTCTGCTTTTTCAGGTTGAGTCGGGGCTGGTGGTATGGTTGGTAGCGTGAGAGGGCCACGTATCCCGCATCCTAAGAGGGATATTGCTACACAAAGAAGCCAAGTCCTAGATACAATAAAACGCATATGAATAAGTATATAAACGATCTCTGACTATAGCATGGCCAATATAAAAATGATGAACAAAAACATAGAAACATTATCAGACGCTGGTTTTTACGCAATTGCTGAAAAAACATTGATTGCCATTGAGATTTCTTTGGAAGAGGCTTTCCAGAAAACGGATTTAGATCTTGATATCTCAAGACAGGGTGGCAATGTCGTGAATATTCAATTTGAAGACAAGAGCGTGATTGTTGTGAACACGCAGTCGCCACTTCAAGAGATTTGGGTAGCGGCCAAAGAAGGCGGCTTTCACTATAAGTGGGCTGGCACTCTTCAAGAGCCTCTTTGGTTGGATACAAAAACGGGCGCCGAACTATTCAGCGAATTAAGTCGTCTTGCCAGTCAACAGGCAAAAACTACCTTAGAAGTTAAATTTATTTAAAGCCGCAATTAATTTAAAGCGATGCTTAATCTAGGGTAGTTGTTCTGCCAAAGAATGGAACAAATGCAGGAATGGTCCAGTCGCCATCTTGCTGAGCAACCCCTGCAGGCACTGGTCGTGTAGATTCTGGAACACCGTTCAGTGCAGTCTTCATGTATCTGATCCACATTGGTAATGCTAAGCCGCCACCAGTCTCACGATCACCTAAGCTCTTAGGCTTATCAAAGCCCATCCAGGCAACTGCCACCACATCGGATTGATAGCCTGCAAACCAGGCATCCATGGATTCATTGGTGGTACCTGTTTTACCAGCAATATCAGATCTACCCAAAGCAGGTCTGGCTGAGGCAGCCGTTCCAGATTTGGTGACTTCTTGAAGCAAACTATCCATCACAAAAGCTGTGCGCGCATCCAATGCGCGTAGATTTGGGTCACCTGCTTTTTGAGGAGTTGCCTCAAACAAAACATTGCCCTTGGCATCAATCACTTTGCTGATCAAGTAAGGTTCAACACGGTAACCGCCATTAGCGAATACGCCATAACCTGTTGCAAGTTCGAGTGGTGTGACTGATCCAGCACCCAAAGCCATGGTTAAGTAGGGCGGGTGTTTTTCTGCCTCAAAGCCAAAGCGCTGAATAAAGTCTTGAGCGTAACGAGGGCCAATCTTTCTGATGACTCTGACTGATACCAAGTTTTTAGATTTCGCTAGAGCAGCACGAAGTTTCATTTGACCTTCGAACTTACCATCGTAGTTTTTAGGGCTCCACATTTGGCTGCCTGTTTCAAGTGCACTGATTGAAAGTGGCGCATCATTCACCAAGGTATTTGGCATGATGCCTTTTTCAAGAGCGGCAGCATAGATGAACGGTTTAAATGACGAACCAGGCTGACGCTGTGCTTGAGAAACTCGGTTGTATTTATTTCTGTTGAAATCAAAACCACCAACCAAGGCGCGAATGCCACCATTGTTTGCATCTAAGCCCACGAAGGCAGCTTCAACTTGAGGCATTTGCGCTAGAACCCAGCGACCATCGGATGGTAATACTCGAATAATGGCACCAGGTTTAATTTGTTGTTTTGGTTGCGCTTTATCTGACAGTGCAACTGTGCCAAGCTTGAGGTCATCACCTTTGATTGTGACGGTGTCACCCGTTGCAATCACCGCCTGAATTTCTTTTCCATTAGCTGCTATCACCACACCAGCTAACAAATCATCACTGCTTGGATGATCACTCAAGATGTCGTCAATCGCTCTTTGTCTGGCTGTTGCATCCTCGGGGAGTTTGATGTATCCCTCGGGTCCCCGATATTTATGACGTAGCTCATAATCCATGATGCCTTTTCGAACTGCAGAATAAGCAGCATCTTGTTCTGCCTTTCTGATGGTCGTGATCACAGTCATGCCTTGTGTGTAAATGCCATCACCATATTCGCTGATCAAGAGCTGGCGAACCATTTCTGTTGCGAAGTCAGCTTTGGTTGTGAACTCTCGACCAACTCCACGAACATGAAGGGTTTCTGTCATGGCAGATTGATACTGGCTTGGGGTGATCATTTTTAAATCACGCATTCTTTGCAAGATATATTCCTGACGAATTTTTGCGCGACGATAATTCACCACTGGGTTGTATGCAGATGGGGCTTTTGGTAAGCCTGCGAGCATGGCTGCTTCAGCAATCGAAATACGTTGAATATCTTTGCCAAAATAAATTTGAGCAGCACTACCAAATCCATAAGCTCGCTGCCCCAAATAAATTTGGTTCATGTACAACTCAAGAATTTGTTCTTTTGATAGATTGGCTTCAATTTTCCAAGCCAATAAAACTTCATAAATCTTTCGGGTGAATGATTTTTCATTCGTTAAGAAAAAATTTCTGGCCACTTGCATGGTGATCGTTGATGCGCCTTGTGCAAGTCTGCCTCGTAAATTTGCCAGGGTGGCTCTTAGTACACCCCAGTAATCAACGCCACCGTGCTCATAAAAACGCTCATCCTCAATCGCAACAACCGCGTTCTTTAGGTAGCTCGGAATTTCTTCGATCGCAATGATGTTTCTGCGTTCCTCACCAAACTCACCAATCAATGCGTTGTCAGCTGTGTAAATGCGTAAAGGAACTTTGGGGTTGTAATCCGTGATGGTGTCGAGATCGGGTAAATTTGGTTTTGCAACAACCAGTGCATAAACAATCACCAAGCCCAATAAGATAAGGCCAGCGCTTCCCAAGAAAATTCCCCAACGAATCAAATACTGCTGCCAATTGCGTTGCGGTTTTCTAGATTGTGTACCCCCGCTTAAGCGTGAGGGTGGTCTGACGGGCTTGCGCGATTCACTCATGTCTTGATTATAGAGATAGCTTGAAAAGAGAGGGTGAAAAAAGTCAGGATTTCCCCGACAAAAATTTCCGATTTTTCTGACAAGAAATCAGCATTTTGCTGATTTATGAAGATGTGGCCAGTCTAGATAATCCTTGGATGATCAAACGCAACTTCAATTCAGACTCTTATGACCATGCTTTTTCTGAGCAAACGATAAAAACACCAGCTTTTCATCAAGAGTTCATTGAAAAATTGACCAGTGAGCAAGTTCGACTCTTTTGCTCTAAACATGGGTTGTTAATGCTGAGCTTTATGAATCTCATGGGGATCCTTGCGCTTCTCATTTTTATGATGAGTCAAATTCATGACATTCATCAGCGCATTGATGAGGGGCGCAGCAAAGTCTCAAAATTGGAGAGCTTGGTAAAGGTACTTGGAAGTCGCTCAGAAAAAACCAATCACCAGGAATTGTCTCAGCCTGACACTCAGACTGAACCTGAACCAGAAGTGATAAGCGGTGACTTGAACATCAGATATTTGGGCTTGATTCATTCAGGCCATTCTTTCAAGGCGCTGTTAGAAGTTGATGAAGTCACGGGCTTCTTTAGTAAAGGACAAATGATCGAGGGTCGATGGCTAATTAAATCGTTTGATCAATCCCAGCTGGTCTTGGAATCAATCAAAGGTCAGCAAGTGACCATTCTTTTGGAGTAATGAGGATGAATAAAAGAAGGTTATGGCTCAAGTTGTCTCTGTTCACATTGATGATCCGTGCTTCCAATGCGCATTCCCAGGATAATTTTTCCGAGAAAACAATCACGCTTAAATTTTCATCGGTAGATCTGCGACAACTGTTGCAAATGTTAGCGGATATGCGAGGCTTGAATTTGATGCTGAGCGACAAGGTTTCCGGTAAAACCAGTATCAATATGAGAAATGCCTCATGGCAAACAACCTTTGACTCGGTTTTGGCCAGCAAATCTCTTGGGTCGCGTTTTGATAAAGATGTTTTATGGGTAGCCCCTTATGAAGAATTGGCTTTGTTCCATCAAAGACAAAAAGACCGTGAGCAACAGCATCAAATTGGTCAGATGGGGGAGTTGCGTCAAATCATGATTGAAGCAAGGATTGTCGAGGCCGAGAGAAGGTTTGCACAAAACTTGGGGGCAAAGCTGGCCTATCAACAGCAGCCTAATTTAAAAACCGGTCATCTTCTTGGCGCTTCTGGTTTGAATGGGTTTGAACCGGGAACTGCGGCCATCACCCTATTGGGCAAGCAGGCAACCCAAGCTTTGAATATGGAGCTTTCAGCCTTGGAGTCGAATGGCTTGGGGAATATTGTGTCTAACCCAAGGGTGTTAGCAGCTGAGAATACTCAGGCATTGATTGAGCAAGGCACGGAGTTACCGTATCAGTCATCGGCTGGTCAGGGGGCAACGAAAGTCCAGTTCAGGAAAGCCAATCTTCGTTTGGAGGTGAAACCGCGTATTCAAAAAAATCAGATGATTGTTTTAGATGTGGACATCAATAAAGACAGTGTCGGATTAAAAACAGAACAAGGCTTTGCTATTGATACCAAGCATGTCAAAACACAGGTCTTGGTTGAAAGCGGTGGCACGGTGATTTTGGGAGGTATTTTTCAAGAAACAGAAAGAAAAGATGATGCCAAGGTGCCGTTCTTGGGCTCAATTCCTTTGATTGGCTTTCTTTTTAGGCAAGAGTCGAAGTTCAAGGATAAAACAGAATTATTAATTTTTTTAACGCCAACCTTGGTTTCTGGTCAAAAGCCTCAGTAGAATCTCATGTATGAACAGTTTTCCAGAAAATATCTTTTTAGTAGGGGTGATGGGCGCGGGTAAAACCACCGTTGGCCGTCTCTTGGCTAAAAAATTAGGAAGACGATTTGTGGACTCAGATCATGAGATTGAGGCCCGTTGTGGCGTTCGCATCCCAACCATTTTTGAAATGGAGGGTGAAGAGGGATTTCGCAAGCGCGAGGCTCAGGTCATTGATGAATTAACCCAAGAAAAGAATTTGGTTTTAGCCACGGGTGGTGGTGCTGTTTTATTGCCTGAAAATCGCCAACATTTGCATCAAAGAGGCGTGGTTGTGTATTTGCGCGCTACCCCTCACGAGCTTTGGTTAAGAACTCGAAATGACAAGGGAAGACCATTGCTCAATAACGATGATCCTAGAGGCACCCTTGAAAAGCTTTTTGCGATTCGTGATCCGTTATACAGAGAAACCGCCCATCATGTGATTGATACTGGTAAGCCCAGTGTCAATCAGTTGGTGAACACACTAATGATGCAATTCGAATTATCAACATGAACACTCTTCAATTAGATTTAGGTGAGCGCAGTTATCCGATTCATATTGGATCTGGTTTGCTTGATCAATCAGACTTGTATAGAAAACACATCAAGGGCACTTTCACGGCGGTGGTCACCAATGAAACGGTTGCGCCTTTGTATGCCGATAAGGTGGTTAAAACCTTAGAGGGAATTGGCCAAAAAGTGAAGCTCATTGTTTTACCTGATGGTGAGGAATTTAAAACATGGGAAGTGTTGCAAAAGATTTTTGATGGCTTGTTAGAGAATTCTGCTGATCGAAAGACCACGCTGCTTGCGTTGGGTGGTGGTGTGATTGGCGATATGACGGGCTTTGCAGCAGCATGCTATATGCGCGGCATTAAATTCATTCAAGTTCCAACCACCCTGTTATCTCAAGTAGATTCATCAGTTGGTGGCAAGACGGGCATCAACCATCCTTTGGGTAAAAACATGGTGGGTGCCTTTCATCAGCCACAAGCTGTGATTGCTGATTTAGATACTTTAAAAACTTTGCCAGCTGAAGAGTTGGCAGCGGGTTTGGCTGAAGTGATCAAGCACGGCGCCATTGCTGATGCTGAATTTTTATCTTGGATTGAGAAAAATCAAGATGCACTGAATAAATGTGATCCGGCGGCTATGGAACATGCCGTGCGTCGCTCATGTGAAATCAAGTCTCAAGTAGTTGCTCAAGATGAAAAAGAAGGCGGCATTCGTGCGATCTTGAATTTTGGCCACACCTTTGGTCATGCGATTGAAGCAGGCATGGGTTACGGTGCTTGGCTTCATGGTCAAGCCGTTGGATGTGGCATGGTGATGGCGGCCGATTTATCAGTTCGAGTGGGTTTGTTATCTGAAGCGGAAGCATCACGCTTAAAGAAGATCATCGAAGCACTTCATTTACCAACTCAACCACCTAAATTAGGTGTTGATCGTTTCATGGAATTGATGAGCGTTGATAAAAAAGCAGAAGGTGGTGAGGTTCGTTACATTTTGCTCAATGGTTTGGGGCAGGCAAAAATCCAAACGGTTGATGACGATCTTGTGATTCAAACGCTGATCGCCAATGGGGTAGTTTGATGAGCTTGCTTGAGTGAGTTGTGATGAGCTTAGCTAGTTACGCAGCAAACCCCGCATTATCTTTAGGGCGCTTGCATTCTGAGCCAGCGGAGCCAACACAATCTGGTCGAAATGCGTTTCAACGAGACCGAGACAGAATCATTCATTCAACCGCCTTTCGCCGGCTTGAATACAAAACACAAGTTTTTTTAAATCATGAAGGCGATCACTTCAGAAATCGCTTGACCCATAGTTTGGAAGTGG
Source organism: Polynucleobacter cosmopolitanus (assembly GCF_002224225.1). GTDB lineage: Bacteria > Pseudomonadota > Gammaproteobacteria > Burkholderiales > Burkholderiaceae > Polynucleobacter > Polynucleobacter cosmopolitanus. The sequence continues at coordinate 493,466 of NZ_NJGG01000001.1, forward strand.
CCCAAATCGGGCGCTCAGTGGCCAGACGTTTAAATCTCAACGAAGACTTGGTCGAAGCAATTTCTTTGGCACATGATTTGGGGCACACACCTTTTGGTCACGCAGGACAGGATGCGCTCAATGAGTGCATGAAAGAATATGGTGGCTTTGAGCACAATTTACAAAGCTTATGGGTCGTTGATTTTTTAGAAGAGCGCTATGCAAGGTGGGATGGCTTAAATCTTTCTTTTGAAACTCGCGAAGGGATTTTGAAGCATTGCTCCAGAAAAAATGCTGAAAAATTAGGACCTCTTGGTGAGCGATTTTTAAAAGGACATCAACCCAGTTTAGAAGCTCAGTTGGCAAACTTTGCTGATGAAATCGCCTATAACAATCATGACATTGATGACGGTATTCGCTCGGGCTTATTGAACATTCAGCAACTGTCCGAAGTGGCATTGTGGCAAGAGCAGCATGATCGAGTGAAACATGAATTTCCAGATTTGACCGGGCGTCGCCTGGTCAGTGAAGTGATTCGGCACATCATTCACGTGCTCGTAGATGATTTGGTCAAAGAAACACAACGACGTCTAGAAGAATTTGCGCCAAGTACCATTGATGATGTGCGTCATGGTTCACCGATGGTTGGCTTTTCTGTGAGTATGCGTGAGCAAGCAAGTGCCATGAAAAAATTCCTGTTCAAAAACTTGTATCGTCATCCACAAGTTCAGTCTGTCACAAGTGAAGCTGCAAATATGGTTAAAGTGTTATTTGCACACTACCAACAAACTCCGCATGACTTGCCTGAGGGTTTTAGATCTGAAGATGATTTGCAGCGACGCATATCGCATTACATTGCTGGCATGACAGATCGTTTTGCCAATAAAGAATTTCATAAGTTGACTGCTTAAATGGCCAGACTTCAAAGAGTGGTTCTTCCAGGTTATCCGCTTCACATCATGGTCAGGGGGCATAACTCTCAGGATATTTTTATTTCTGATGAAGAAAAAAAATATTATCTTGAATGGCTCAAAGATGCGGCGCGAGAATATGAGTTGGCTATTCATGCTTTTGCATTGATGCCTAATCATGTGCATATTTTGGCGACACCAAAAACTTCCCAAAGTGCTTCTAAAGTAATGCAATCGATTGGGCGTCGCTACGCACAATTGTTTAATCAAACTCATGGTTCAAGTGGCACTGTGTGGGAGGGTAGGTTCAAATCTTGTTTGATTGATCCCGATGCTTATTTTTTACTGGTTCAAAAATACATCGAACAAAATCCAGTAAGAACCGGATTGGTTCAAAAACCTGAAGAATGGGCTTGGTCCAGTTACAGACATCATGCTGGGGCTGAAACAATCCCTTGGATTGCGGACCATCCTTCTTATTGGGCGATTGCCAACACCCCATTTGAGCGTCAAATGGCTTGGCAAAGATCAGTTTTAGAGCCGTTAAGCCTTAGTGAAATAGAAAAAGTAAGTAAACACTTAAGCTATGGCTGGCCAATGGCAAGTGATACCTTCCTAAAACAATTGGCCCTTAAAACATCCAGGCCTCTGCAGCCACGGCTTGCTGGCAGACCAAAAAAGTCCTAAAAGAAACAAGTTTTGCCATAATTTGGTGCATAAATCTCTTCATTTCAAATGACTATGTCCCCAATTTATTGATTAAAGAATTTAGCCACCAAATAATTGGTGACAGACACCAATTATTTTTATTGCTTGCCAAAGGGTAATCCCCTATAGTTGTCAAAAACCTCGTTATGTCGGGGACAAAGTCTTTAATAAAGACATCCATTGTTATTTATCAAGGAAATATCTGTGACTACTACTCCTTCATTGCGCCCTGAAGCGCAAGGTCTTTATGACCCCGTCAATGAACACGACGCATGTGGCGTTGGATTCGTTGCCCACATCAAAGGCCACAAGAGCCATGACATCGTTTCTCAAGGTTTAAAGATTCTTGAGAACATTGATCACCGTGGTGCGGTGGGTGCAGATCCGTTGATGGGTGACGGTGCTGGTATCTTGATTCAAATTCCAGACCAGTTCTACCGTGAAGAAATGGCCAAGCAGGGTGTGAATTTGCCACCAGCAGGTGAGTACGGTGTTGGTATGGTGTTCATGCCAAAAGAAAGTGCTTCACGTTTGGCCTGTGAGCAAGAATTAGAAAGAACGGTTCGCATTGAAGGTCAAGTGGTGCTTGGTTGGAGAAATGTGCCTGTTGATGCCAACATGCCAATGTCACCAACTGTTAGAAAAACAGAACCAGTGATTCGCCAAATTTTTATTGGTCGCGGTCGAGATATCATGACGACCGACGCCTTAGAGCGTAAGTTGTATGTGATCAGAAAAACAGGAAGCCACGCAATTCAAGCATTACAACTTCAGCATGGCAAAGAGTACTTTGTGACTTCTATGTCAGCAAGAACCGTGGTTTACAAAGGTCTTCTTTTGGCAAACCAAGTGGGTGCTTATTACGAAGATTTAAAAGATTCAAGAGTGGTGTCAGCGTTGGCCTTGGTGCATCAGCGCTTCTCAACCAACACATTCCCTGCTTGGGAATTAGCTCACCCATACCGCATGATTGCTCATAACGGAGAAATCAACACAGTCAAGGGTAACGTCAATTGGATCAACGCAAGAACAGGTGCCATCAGTTCACCAGTACTAGGTGATGATTTGCAAAAATTATGGCCTTTGATTTATCCAGGTCAATCAGACACAGCCAGTTTTGATAACTGTTTAGAGTTGTTGGTGATGGCTGGATACCCAATGGCCCACGCCATGATGATGATGATTCCAGAAGCATGGGAACAACACACATTGATGGATGACAACCGTCGCGCCTTCTATGAGTACCATGCAGCGATGATGGAGCCATGGGATGGTCCTGCAGCGATTGCCTTCACGGATGGTCGTCAAATTGGTGCAACTTTAGATCGTAATGGTCTGCGTCCAGCACGTTATTACGTGACCGATGATGACTTGGTCATCATGGCTTCGGAGGCAGGTGTATTGACCTTCCCAGAAAATAAAATCATCAAAAAATGGCGTTTGCAGCCAGGTAAGATGTTCTTGATCGACATGGAACAAGGTCGCATCATCGATGACGTAGAGTTAAAAGATGCCTTGGCAAAAGCCAAGCCATACAAGAGCTGGATTGAAGCAGTGCGCATCAAGCTTGATGAGATTGATGCAAGTGCTGCTGATCTTAAAGATGATGCAGAAAAAATTCGTCCTGCAGCAAGCTTGCTAGATCGTCAGCAAGCCTTTGGTTATACACAAGAAGATTTGAAGTTCTTGATGGCACCGATGGCTTCATCAGGTGAAGAAGCGATTGGTTCAATGGGTAATGACAGCCCGTTGGCAGTTCTTTCAAACAAGAACAAACCTTTGTACAACTATTTCAAGCAGTTGTTTGCTCAAGTAACCAACCCACCGATTGACCCTATCCGTGAAAATATGGTGATGTCATTGGTTTCATTCGTGGGACCTAAGCCTAATTTGTTGGACACCAATAACATCAATCCACCGATGCGTTTGGAAGTGTCACAACCAATTTTGGATTTTGATGATATTGCAAAAGTTCGTCATATTGAACACTACACGGGTGGTAAGTTCCGCTCATATGAATTGGATATTTGCTATCCATCAGTATGGGGTAAAGACGGTGTAGAAGCTCGCCTTGCATCACTGTGTGCTGAAGCTGTGGATGCGGTTCATTCTGGTTACAACATTTTGATCATCAGCGATCGTCAAGTGGCTGCTGATCACGTGGCCATACCTGCGCTATTGGCAACATCAGCCATCCATCAACATTTGGTTGATAAAGGCTTGCGCACAAGCACTGGTTTGGTGGTCGAAACAGGCAGTGCGCGCGAGACCCATCACTTTGCATTGTTAGCAGGCTATGGAGCTGAAGCAGTTCATCCGTACTTGGCAATGGAAACTTTGGTCGATATGGCCAAAGGTTTGAAGGGTGATTTATCTGCAGAAAAAGTTGTTAAGAATTTCACCAAAGCTGTGGGCAAGGGCTTGCAAAAAGTGATGTCCAAGATGGGCATCTCAACCTACATGTCTTACACCGGCGCACAGATTTTTGAAGCCATTGGTTTGAACAAAGAGTTGATCGACAAATACTTCAAAGGCACTGCATCGAATGTGGGCGGTATTGGTATTTTTGAGGTTGCAGAAGAAGCATTGAAGATGCACAGCTTGGCATTTGGTAATGATCCAACATTGACCAATATGTTGGATGCTGGTGGCGAGTACGCTTTCCGTGTTCGTGGTGAAGACCATATGTGGACACCAGATTCAATTGCTAAGTTGCAACACTCAACACGTCAAGGTCCAGAAAAAGGCGGCTACCAAACATACAAAGAGTACGCCAACATCATCAATGATCAAACCAAACGTCATATGACTTTGCGTGGATTATTTGAGTTCAAGATCGATCCTAACAAAGCGATTCCTTTGGATGAAGTTGAGTCAGCAAAAGAAATCGTGAAGCGCTTTGCAACAGGTGCGATGTCATTGGGTTCAATTTCTACAGAAGCTCACGCAACCTTGGCCATTGCGATGAACCGCATTGGTGGTAAATCAAACACTGGTGAAGGTGGTGAAGATAACAAACGTTATCGCAACGAACTCAAAGGCATTGCCATCAAGAGTGGTGAAACTTTGGCCAGCATCCTTGGCGATGATGTGATCGAAGCAAACATCCCATTGAGCGATGGCGACTCATTGCGCTCTAAGATCAAGCAAGTGGCTTCAGGTCGTTTTGGTGTAACAGCTGAATATTTGACTTCTGCTGATCAAATTCAGATCAAGATGGCTCAGGGTGCTAAGCCTGGTGAAGGTGGTCAGCTGCCAGGTAGCAAGGTATCAGATTACATTGGTAAATTGCGTTATTCAGTACCGGGCGTTGGTTTGATTTCTCCGCCTCCGCATCATGACATTTACTCAATTGAAGATTTGGCTCAATTGATCCATGATTTGAAAAACGTCAACAGCAAAGCCGATATCTCAGTGAAGTTGGTGTCTGAGGTGGGTGTTGGTACGGTTGCTGCAGGTGTTGCAAAGGCAAAAGCAGATCACGTTGTGATCGCTGGCCACGATGGTGGTACAGGTGCATCACCGTTGTCATCAATCAAGCATGCTGGCAGCCCATGGGAATTGGGGCTTGCTGAAACACAGCAAACCTTGGTATTGAATGGTTTGCGCAGCCGTATTCGTGTTCAGGCTGACGGACAAATGAAGACCGGTCGTGACGTGGTGATTGGTGCTCTATTAGGCGCTGATGAATTTGGTTTTGCCACTGCACCATTGGTTGTTGAAGGTTGCATCATGATGCGCAAGTGTCACTTGAATACTTGTCCAGTGGGTGTGGCAACACAAGATCCTGAATTGCGTAAGAAGTTTTCAGGTAAGCCAGAACACGTTGTGAATTTCTTCTTCTTCATCGCTGAAGAGGCTCGCGAAATCATGGCGCAATTAGGTATCCGCAAATTTGACGATTTAATCGGTCATACAGAACTTTTGGATACGAAGAAGAGCATTGAGCACTGGAAAGCGCGTGGTTTGGATTTTTCAAAGATCTTCCAAGCCCCGAATGTTCCAGCAAGCGTGCCTAAGTTCCAAGTTGAAACTCAAGACCATGGTTTAAGCACAGCCTTGGATCATGCTTTGATTGAAAAATCAAAAGCTGCTTTAGAAAAAGGCGAGCGAGTTTCATTCATTCAACCAATCAAGAACGTGAACCGCACGGCTGGCGCGATGTTATCCGGTGAAGTGGCGAAGCGTTATGGTCACGAAGGTTTGCCTGATGACACGATTCACATTCAATTGAATGGCACTGCTGGTCAAAGTTTTGCTGCCTTCTTGGCGCATGGCGTGACGATGGATTTGGTCGGTGACGGTAATGACTACGTGGGCAAAGGTTTGTCAGGTGGTCGAGTGATTGTTCGTGCACCACACGAATTCCGTGGCGACACATCACAAAACATCATTGTTGGTAACACTGTGCTTTACGGAGCGATTGCTGGTGAAGCTTTCTTTAACGGTGTTGCTGGTGAGCGTTTTGCAGTTCGTAACTCAGGTGCGATCGCAGTGGTTGAAGGTACAGGCGATCACGGTTGCGAATACATGACTGGCGGTACTGTTGTGGCTCTTGGTTTAACAGGTCGTAACTTTGCTGCAGGTATGAGTGGCGGTATTGCTTATGTTTACGATGAAGATGGTTTATTTGCTAAACGCTGCAATACCAGCATGGCAACGCTTGAGCCAGTTCTGAGTTCAGCAGAGCAAGAAGCCAAAATGCCTAAGCCAGAATGGCATGCTCTAGTGAATGTTAAAGAAGGTGGTGAGCGTTTAACAGACGAAGTCATTTTGAAGAATTTGATTGAACGTCATTTCAAGCACACAGGTTCAGAGCGCGCAAAAGCAATTTTGGCTGACTGGGACAAGTCACGCGCACGTTTTGTCAAAGTATTCCCGACTGAATATAAGCGCGCTTTGGGTGAGCTTTGGGAGAAATCTCAAGGTAACAAACAAGCGGCTTCTGTTTAAGTGATGAATCAAGAGATAAAGGAATAAAGATGGGTAAGGTCACTGGATTTATGGAATTTGAGCGCCTCAGCGAGCATTATGAGGAGCCACAAAAACGCGTAAAGCATTACAAAGAGTTTGTGATGACTTTGTCAGATGATGAGGCAAAAACTCAGGGTGCACGTTGTATGGATTGCGGCATTCCGTTTTGTAATAGCGGTTGCCCAGTCAACAACATCATTCCTGATTTTAATGATTTGGTGTATCAGCAAGACTGGAAAAATGCGATTGATGTTTTGCATTCAACCAATAACTTCCCTGAGTTCACGGGTCGCATCTGCCCAGCACCTTGCGAAGCAGCTTGTACGCTTGGCATTAATGAGGCGCCGGTGGGTATCAAATCAATTGAGCATGCCATCATTGATAAAGCATGGGCCAATGATTGGGTGAGGCCTCAGATTGCTAAACAAAAAACGGGTAAAAAAATAGCCATCGTTGGTTCAGGCCCGGCGGGTATGGCGGCTGCACAACAATTGGCTCGTGTGGGTCATGATGTGACGCTTTACGAAAAGAACGATCGTGTGGGTGGTTTGTTGCGTTATGGCATCCCTGACTTCAAGATGGAAAAGATTTTGATTGATCGTCGTGTCGAGCAGATGACAGCTGAAGGCGTGAAATTTGAAACAGGTACTTTTGTTGGCAAAGATACTTTGGGTAAAGAAGTTAAGAATTACTCCAAGAAAGTGGTTTCTCCAGAGCAATTACAAAAAGATTTTGACGCTGTGGTGATCACAGGTGGCGCAGAGCAGCCGCGTGACTTACCAGTACCTGGTCGTGAGTTGTCAGGTATTCACTATGCATTGGAATTCTTGATTCCGCAGAACAAAGAAGTTGCTGGCGATAACAAAAATGAAATCCGTGCAGACGGTAAGCATGTGATCGTGATTGGTGGTGGTGACACAGGTTCAGACTGTGTGGGCACATCGAATCGTCATGGTGCAGCATCGATCTCTCAATTTGAATTATTGCCTCAGCCACCTGAGCAAGAAAACAAGACTTTGGTTTGGCCGTATTGGCCAACCAAGTTACGCACATCTTCATCACACGATGAAGGTTGTGATCGTGATTGGTCAGTGGCCACCAAGCGTTTTGAAGGTAAAAACGGCAAGGTTGAAAAATTGATCGGTGTGCGTCTTGAATGGAAAGACGGCAAGATGCAAGAGATTGCTGGCAGCGAATTTGAGATGAAAGCAGATTTGGTGTTTTTAGCCATGGGCTTTGTGTCACCAGCTCAGCAAGTATTAGATGCTTTTGGTATTGAAAAAGATCCTCGTGGCAATGCCAAAGCCAGCACCGAAGGTGAAAAGGCTTACTACACGAATGTGCCTAAGATTTTTGCTGCAGGCGACATGCGTCGCGGTCAATCTTTGGTGGTATGGGCTATTCGTGAAGGTCGTCAATGTGCAAGGGCTGTTGACGAGTTTTTGATGGGTAGCAGCGTTTTGCCACGTTAATTGATTAAATATCATCAGCTATTGATACACTGCCATCATGATTTCAACAAAAAACATGGTGGCAGTCTGTAAATGACAAATTCCACTGAATCAATTGTTTCACTCAAGGGCGTCGACTTTTCCTACGCGCCCGGGGAAAGAAACATTCTTTCTGGCCTCAATATGGAGTTCCCACGCGGTAAAGTAATTGCCGTGATGGGTGGTTCGGGTTGCGGTAAAACCACAGTCTTGCGTTTGATTGGTGGGCAAGTCACAGCGCAACAAGGCGAAGTGATGTTCGAAGGTCAAAACGTTGGCTTGATGAACACCCAGCAATTGATGGCGGCACGTCGTCGCATGGGCATGTTGTTCCAGTTTGGTGCCTTGTTCACCGACATGAGTGTTTTTGAAAACGTCGCCTTCCCATTGCGCGAACATACCAAAGTCAGCGAAACAACTTTGCGTGATTTGGTACTGATGAAGCTCAATGCTGTTGGCTTGCGTGGGGCGCGTGATTTAATGCCTTCGCAAATTTCAGGCGGTATGGCCAGACGCGTCGCTCTTGCCAGAGCAATAGCACTGGATCCTCCTTTGATCATGTACGACGAGCCATTCGCTGGCTTGGATCCGATTTCTTTGGGCATCACTGCTCGCTTGATTAAAAATATGAATCAAGCTTTGGGCGCCACCAGTATTTTGGTCACGCACGATATTCCAGAAACTTTTGAAATTGCAGATTATGTTTATTTCATTGCCAACGGAACGATTGCTGCTGAGGGCACTCCTCACGATTTAAAAATATCCACAGATCCATTTGTGAAGCAGTTTGTTTCTGCTGATCCTGATGGTCCGGTGCCATTCCATTACCCTGGAAAAACATTGGCTGAAGATTTTGGGGCTCAGTCATGAACAGTGTTTTAAATACATTAGGTAACTTGGGCGCCTTTGTGCGAGAGCATCTGGTGGGGCTGGGTTATGCCTCAAGGATGTTTGTCACCATCATGCGACGTTCTGCTTTCTTGCTCAAGCGTCCTCGCTTGGTCACTGATCAAGTTCATTTTGTGGGTAACTATTCTTTTGTGATCATTGCTGTATCAGGATTATTTGTTGGCTTTGTGTTGGGTTTGCAAGGTTATTACACCTTGAACCGTTATGGCTCTGAGCAGGCCCTTGGTTTATTAGTGGCTTTGTCATTGGTTCGTGAATTAGGCCCAGTGGTCACTGCACTTTTATTTGCCGGTCGTGCTGGAACATCTCTAACCGCTGAAATTGGTCTCATGAAAGCTGGAGAGCAACTCAGTGCCATGGAAATGATGGCCGTAGATCCTTTGACGCGAGTGATTGCTCCAAGACTTTGGGCGGGCATCATCGCCATGCCAATCCTGGCCGCTATTTTTAGTGCGGTGGGCATCATGGGCGGTTATTTGGTGGGTGTACCATTGATTGGTGTAGACGACGGTGCATTTTGGGCACAAATGCAAGCGGGCGTTGATGTGGTGAAAGACATTGGTAATGGCGTGATCAAGAGCATGGTGTTCGGTGTCGCTGTTACTTTTATTGCTTTGTATCAAGGTCATGAAGCTAAGCCAACACCTGAGGGTGTTGCAAGGGCAACCACTCGAACAGTGGTGATTGCTTCCTTAGCGGTATTGGCGCTGGATTTCCTTTTAACTGCAGTGATGTTCTCAAGCTGATAAAGTCTTATAAATTCTGTAAATATTATGAAAAAACAATCATTAGATATCTGGGTCGGTTTATTTGTGGCACTTGGCCTCTTGGCCTTGCTATTTTTGGCATTGAAGGCAGGCAATATGAGTGCTTTTACGTTTGAGCCAACTTATCAGGTCAGCGCTAAGTTTGACAATATTGGTGGATTGAAGCCTCGAGCTCCCGTGAAGAGCGCGGGTGTGGTGGTTGGCCGCGTTTCAGAAATTCGTTTTGACGATCAAAGTTATCAAGCCACAGTATTCATGAATCTAGAAGAGCGTTACAAATTCCCTAAAGACAGTTCTGCCAAGATTTTGACTTCTGGTTTATTGGGTGAGCAATACATTGGTTTAGAGGCCGGTGGTGATGAAGCCATGATTGCTGGTGGTAGCAAATTGGCTCAAACACAATCAGCCATCGTTTTGGAAAATCTGATCAGCCAGTTTTTATATAACAAAGCCTCCGATGGTGCGCCATCGGATAAAAAGTAGAACGCACTCTAAAAAGAAAGAAGATTGACCAATCATGATGTTGAACTTAATCAATAAAACAATCATAAAAAAAATCTTGATGTTCAGCGTGATCATGATGACCGGCTGTGCCACCACTCAGCAAAATGAGCGAGTTGCTAAAATTGATCCGTTTGAACCGATGAATCGTGCCGTTTTTTCATTCAACGAAGCAGCTGATGATTATGTGATCAAGCCGATTGCAGAAGCGTATAAATTTGTCTTGCCTGAATTTGTTCGCACAGGCGTGACAAACTTTTTTAGCAACATCAATGATGTGTTGATTGCGGCCAATAATTTGTTGCAAGCTAAACCTGTAGAAGCTGCCAACGACATTGGACGATTTTTAATTAACTCGACCATCGGTGTTTTAGGCTTATTTGATGTCGCTACCGATATGGGTTTAGATAAGAACAGAGAAGATTTTGGTCAAACGCTCGGTGTTTGGGGTTTTTCTGATGGCCCCTATGTTGTGTTGCCATTCTTCGGCGCAAGCAATGTGAGAGATACGGTTGGTTTGGCTGTTGATATCGAAACTGATTTCATGATCAATACCAATAAGCTCAACAGTGATGAAAAAATTGCTGTGAATGCCCTAAGAGTGATCAATCGTCGTGCAGATTTATTGGATGCGGGACAACTCTTGGAAGATGCTGCATTTGATAAGTACAGCTTCTTGAGAGATGGTTATTTACAGCGTCGCCGCAATCAGGTTTATGACGGCAATCCCCCTCCTGTGAAAGAGGAAGATTGAGCTTCTGAAATTGCTTCGCATTATCTATACAATTTAGGTACCTGATACAGATCTATTAAATAAGGCACTTCGACTAATGATGCACCCTATTCTGAATAAAACATTTGCCACCATTGCATTGACATTGATCACGGGCTTCGCTTCTTTTGCTCATGCTCAGCAAGCCGCAGCCAATATGAATACCCCAGATGGCTTGGTGAAGTTTGTGGTTGAAGATGTGATGAACACCATCAAAGCTGATAAAGCTATTCAAAGCGGTGATTTAAGGAAAATCAATGCCTTGGTTGATCAAAAAATATTACCTTACAGTGATTTTCAAAAAACCACTCGTATGTCTATGGGTAGAAATTGGTCGAAAGCAACGCCTGCACAACAAGCTTTGATCACGCAAGAATTTAAAACACTGTTGATCCGTATTTATGGCGGTGCATTGGCGCAAGTCAAAGATCAAAAGATTCAATACAAACCATTCAGAGCTTCAGCAGATGACACTGATGTGATTGTCAGAACTGTCGTCGTTGGCAAGGGTGAGCCTATTCAGTTGGACTATCGCCTTGAAAAAACTGCCAATGTTTGGCGTGTGTATGACATCAACATCTTGGGTGCTTGGTTGGTTGAGTCATACCGCAATCAATTCAATGATCAGGTCAGCAAGGGTGGCATCGATGGCTTGATTCAATTTTTACAACAAAGAAATAATTCTCTGGCCAACGCCAAATAACGATGACTGCTAGCTTCAAATTTCCTGCAAAGATTGATCACGCTAATGTTGAGAGCGTGTTGGCCAACGGGCTTGGCATGATGAAGACTTTGGCACAGGGAAGTTTGATGGTGATTGACTGTAAAGACTTGCAGTCCTTTGACTCGAGTGCCTTGAGCATGATTTTATCGATGAAGCGTCAAGCAAAAGAGCAGTCAATCAAGGTTCATTTGGATGCTATACCAGAAAAACTTGCCAGCCTAGCAACTGTTTATGGTTTATCAGATGTTGTGCTGGTATGAGTGCAATTGAATTTAAAAACCTCAGTAAAAATTACGGCCCTTTACTAGCACTTAATGACATTAACTTAAGTATTGAAGAGGGCGAGTTCTTTGGCTTGTTAGGTCCCAACGGGGCTGGTAAGACAACACTCATCTCTATTTTGGCTGGTTTATGCAGACCAAGTCACGGTCACGTCAAGGTCATGGGGCATGATGTTCAAACTGATTTTCGTGCAGCCAGACGTTTGCTAGGCATTGTTCCTCAAGAATTGGTATTTGATCCTTTTTTTAATGTTCGTGAGACCCTGAAATTTCAATCAGGTTATTTTGGCATTAATAATAACGATGCATGGATAGATGAAATCATGCATCACCTGGGCCTCACAGATAAGGCCGATAAGAATATGCGCGCTCTTTCTGGCGGCATGAAGCGCCGCGTGTTGGTGGCTCAAGCCTTGGTTCATCGCCCACCTGTGATTGTTTTGGATGAGCCAACGGCAGGAGTTGATGTTGAATTGCGCCAATCTCTTTGGAAATTCATCAGCCGCCTGAATCAAGAAGGCCACACGATTGTATTGACCACTCATTACCTTGAGGAGGCTGAGCAATTGTGCAATCGAATCGCAATGCTGAAAAAAGGGCAAATCGTGGCTTTGGATAGCACAGCGAATTTATTGAAGCGAGTGAAAAATCCAAATGCCAAAGATGGTGATTTGGAAGATGTCTTCATGCAAATCATGCAAGAGGAGAGTGCCTCTTGAGTCAGTCGAATTTGAATACCTTCGAATCAAGCAGTGGTTTTTATGCGCTCTTCTACAAAGAAGTCAAAAGATTTTGGCGGGTGAGTTTTCAGACGGTGGCTGCACCAGTTTTGACTGCCATCTTGTATTTGATGATCTTTGGTCACGTGCTTGAAGATCATGTCAAAGTTTATGACGCGATTAGTTACACAGCATTTTTGATTCCTGGTTTGGTGATGATGAGTTTGCTGCAAAATTCTTTTGCGAATACTTCTTCATCTTTGATTCAGTCAAAAATCACGGGTAATTTGATTTTTGTATTACTGGCGCCTTTGTCCCATTTTGAATTTTTCTCCGCTTATATCTTGGCGGCCATGGTCAGGGGTGTTGCAGTAGGGGCGGGCGTATTTTTAGCAACCTGTTGGTTCACTGACATCAGTTTTTATCAGCCTTTGTGGATTTTGGTGTTTGGTTTGCTAAGCGCTGCGTTGTTAGCGGCTCTAGGCTTGATCGCAGGTATTTGGGCTGAGAAGTTTGATCAGTTGGCTGCCTTCCAGAATTTTTTCATCATGCCGGCCACAATGTTATCGGGTGTTTTTTATTCGATTCATAGCTTGCCACCCATTTGGCAAACCATTTCTCATTTCAATCCATTCTTCTACATGATTGATGGATTTAGATATGGATTTTTTGGTATATCTGACGTGTCACCATGGTTCAGTTTGTTGATCATCAGTGTTTTCTTCTTAGGTGTAGCGGCTTTAACCCTGAAGCTTTTATCAACTGGTTATAAATTAAGACATTGATGGGCTTTATTTCATTGATCGTCATTATTCAAAAGAGATATTTCTATGTTGCCAAGTCCTGAACAAGTCAAAAGTTATATTGCCAATGGCATTGAGTGTTTACACCTTGAAGTTGAAGGAGATGGACAGCATTTCTTTGCTACGATTGTGAGTGCTGACTTTGAGGGTTTGCGTTTGGTTCAACGTCATCAAAAAGTCTATGCTGCTTTGGGCGATCGAATGAAATCTGAAATTCATGCCCTATCATTCAAGGCATTGACGCCAGAAGAGCATGCGGCTGGAAAATAATTAAAAGGTTATAAAGACGTGGATAAGTTATCAATACAAGGTGGTACTCCGCTAAAAGGTGAGATCACCATCACTGGTGCTAAAAACGCTGCGCTGCCGATTTTGTGTGCAGGTCTTTTGAGTGCTGAGCCGATCACTTTAAGAAATCTTCCTGATCTTCAGGATGTGCGCACGATTCTAAAAATTTTGGCGCAAATGGGCTTGAAGGTCACATTCCCGAATCCAGAAGATCGTTCAGTGGTTGTTTTGGATGGCTCTGATATTCACACGCCCGAAGCATCCTATGACTTGGTGAAAACCATGCGCGCCTCTATTTTGGTATTGGGCCCATTGTTAGCACGTTTTGGTCGTGCCAAAGTGTCTTTGCCGGGCGGTTGTGCGATTGGTGCACGTCCAGTAGATCAACACATCAAGGGCTTGAAAGCCATGGGTGCGGATATTCATATTGAACATGGTTATATCGAGGCAAAGTTTGGTAAAAATCCAAATGCCTTGGTGGGTGCAAAAATTTTGACCGACATGATCACGGTCACCGGCACAGAAAATTTGATGATGGCTGCAGTGTTGGCTGAAGGTGAAACGGTTTTAGAAAATGCTGCCCGTGAGCCAGAGGTCACTGATTTAGCAGAATTGCTGATCAAGATGGGCGCCAACATCAAGGGCCTTGGTACTGATCGTTTGATCATCCAGGGAGTTAAAGCTTTGCACGGTGCTGAGCACAGCATCATTCCAGATCGTATTGAAACAGGCACATTCATGTGCGTGGCAGGCGCCATGGGTGAGTTGGGCTCTGATTTGATGATCAAGAATGCCCGTCCTGACACCTTGGATGTGGTGATTGATAAATTGCGCGAAGCGGGTTTAAAGATTGAAGTAGGGGCTGATTGGATCCATGTGACCATGAATCAACGTCCAAAAGCCGTTAGTTTTAAGACTTCTGAATACCCAGCGTTCCCAACCGATATGCAGGCCCAGTTCATGGCCATGAATACCATTGCGACTGGCACATCACGCGTCACAGAAACCATCTTTGAAAATCGCTTCATGCACGTTCAAGAGCTGAATCGCTTGGGCGCCAATATTGTGATTGAGGGTAATACCGCCACCACCGAGGGAGTCAAAGGCTTATCGGGAGCCATTGTGATGGCCACGGATTTACGCGCGTCTGCCAGTTTGGTGATCGCTGGCTTGGCCGCTCAGGGCGAGACGATTGTGGATCGGATTTACCATTTGGACCGTGGATATGACCGGATGGAGAAAAAGTTAGCCGCAGTAGGCGCTAACATCGTTCGCGTGAAATAATAGAGCCATGTCTAAAATGATTACTTTGGCCCTATCCAAGGGTCGTATCTTTGATGAAACTTTGCCGATGCTGGCAAAGGCAGGCATCACTGTGTCTGAAGATCCTGAGACTTCACGCAAATTAATCCTACCAACTTCCAGCCCTAATTTACGGGTGATCATCGTCCGGGCTTCTGATGTGCCAACGTATGTGCAATACGGGGCTGCTGATTTAGGCGTGGCTGGTTACGATGTATTGGCAGAGCACGGCATGGATGGTTTGTATGCACCTATCGATTTGGGTATTGCAAAGTGCCGCATGTCAGTCGCTGTTCGTGAAGGATTTGATTATGCGAACGCAGTTCGCCAAGGCGCTCGTTTGCGCGTGGTGACAAAGTATGTCGAACAGGCACGTGAACACTTTGCTAATAAAGGTGTTCACGTTGATTTGATCAAATTGTATGGCTCGATGGAATTAGGCCCATTGGTTGGCTTGGCCGATGCCATTGTGGATTTGGTGTCCACTGGCAATACTTTAAAAGCCAATCAATTGAAAGAAGTTGAAGTGATCAGTCAGATCAGCTCTCGCTTGGTTGTGAATCAAGCCGCGTACAAGAGGCGTCGTGCAGACTTGCAACCTTTGTTAGACGCATTTTCAAAAGTGTGATGTTCTGATGACCAAGCTTGTTCGCCAACTCAATAGTCAAGACGCTGATTTTTCACCGGCGCTTAAAAAGCTATTGGCTTTTGATGCGGCAGAAGACGAGGCAATTGATTTAGCGGCAGCAAAAATTTTAGCCGATGTCAAAGCACGTGGTGACCAAGCTGTTTTGGAATATACGCAAAAGTTTGATCGCTTGTCCAAAGAGCAAGCAAGTTCAATCAAATCATTAGAGATTACAAAAACAGAATTATTCGTTGCTCTTGAGTCTTTGCCAAAAGAACAAAGAGCCGCTTTAGAAGCCGCAGCTGCCAGAGTTAAAAGTTATCACGAGCGTCAAAAGATTGAATCAGGTTGTCACAGTTGGGACTACGCTGATGCTGACGGTACTCGCTTAGGTCAAAAGGTAACACCTTTGGATCGTGCCGGTTTGTATGTTCCAGGCGGTAAAGCTGCTTACCCATCATCTGTGTTGATGAACGCCATTCCAGCGAAGGTCGCTGGTGTGAGTGAAGTCATCATGGTGGTGCCAACACCTGATGGTGTGCGCAACCCATTGGTTTTGGCTGCTGCTGCAGTGGCTGGTGTGGATCGAGCCTTCACCATTGGTGGCGCTCAAGCGGTGGGTGCTTTGGCCTACGGTACAGAAACAATTCCAGCGGTCGATAAGATTGTGGGTCCTGGTAATGCTTATGTGGCAGCTGCTAAGCGTCGCGTGTTTGGTACTGTTGGTATCGATATGATTGCAGGCCCATCAGAGATTTTGGTTTTATGTGATGGCAATACCAATCCAGATTGGATTGCGATGGATTTATTCTCACAAGCTGAGCATGATGAATTGGCCCAATCTATTTTGTTGTGCCCAAGTCAATCATTCATTGATCAAGTACAGGCCAGCATTTTGAAGTTTTTGCCAGAGATGCCAAGACAAGCAGTGATTAAAAAGTCATTGCAAGATCGTGGCGCGATGATTTTGGTCAAAGACATGCATGAAGCTTGTGAAATTGCTAATTCAATTGCAGCCGAGCACTTAGAAATTTGTGCCGACAACCCTCGCCAATGGGCGGAGTTGATTCGTCATGCGGGCGCGATCTTCATGGGTCCATACACCAGTGAGTCTTTGGGTGATTATTGCGCTGGACCGAATCACGTTTTACCAACGATGAGAACGTCACGCTTCTCATCTCCTTTGGGTGTTTATGATTTCATCAAGCGTTCAAGCATGATCGAGGTCAGTGAAACAGGTGCTCAAAAGCTTGGTCAAATCGCCAGCACTTTGGCGCACGGCGAAGGTTTGCAAGCTCACGCAAGAGCTGCCGAGTTAAGACTCAAAAAGTAATCCAATAAAAAGTATTAAAAGTAATGGCACACAGTTTGTGTGCCATTACTTTTGTTGATTTGATTTCTTACTTATAAAAAATATAAAATTCTGTTTTAAGAGGAGACAATATGAACATGACATCATTCAGCACCCTTCAATACTCAAAAGAATTACAAGCTGTTGGGTTCAGTCAATCTCAAGCAGAGGTCATCGCTGAAGGTGTGGGCATGAATTTAAATGCCACACATGACTTTGCGACCAAGAAAGAGTTGTATGAAGTAAGGGATCATTTGGATGAAAAATTTAATCTTCTTGATGAGAAATTTAAACACTTGGATAGCAAGGTTTCTCATTTAGAAGAAAAAATTTATTGCATGGCAGATGTATTAACTAGCAAGCTATTCAATCGCCTGGGAGGCTTGATGGTCGCATGCATGTCAGTGGGTATTAGTGCAGTGGCATTTTTTACAAGAGGTATCGCCTAAGTGGATACTCGTCAAATATCAGCTGTATCCGAGATAAAAGGATTTTTTGGCACTTCAAATAAAAAAGTGACCATAGATCAGATGAATAAAGCAATTATTGAAAAAGTAAAGACGAATAACGGATGCAATATTCCAAAGTTAGTTAAAGAATCTCTTTGATAGCTTTAACTAATGCATCACACTGTTGGTCAGTACCGATGGTGATGCGAAGATGCTGATCAATCCTCGGTAATTTGAAATGACGCACGATGATGTGCTTTTCGCGAAGCGCTGCAGATAGTTTTGCGGCATCGTGTTTAGGATGTTTCGTGAAAATGAAATTAGCTGAAGACGGAATGGTTTCAAAGCCAAGAGTATTCAGTGATTGAATCAAGTTCTCGCGCGTTTTGATCACCGCTTGACTGATCTTCTTCAAGTAATCTTGATCTTCAATGGCCGCCATGGCGCCAGCCATCGCTAATTTATCAATGGGGTAAGAGTTAAAGCTGTTTTTAACGCGCTCGAGTGCTTCAATTAAATCAGGATGACCCACGGCATAACCTACACGCAAGCCAGCCAAAGCATATGACTTTGACAGGGTGTGAGTTACCAAGAGGTTGTTGTATTGCTTGATCAATGACACGGCTGATGAAGTTCCAAAATCAACATAAGCTTCATCAATCACCACAACGCTGTCTTTGTTTGATTGAAGCAATGTTTCAATGTCTTTTAAAGGCAGGGCTTTACCTGTAGGTGCGTTCGGGTTCGGAAAAATGATGCCGCCATTGCGGCCATTGTTTTTCTTCAGGTAGTCGGTAACTGAAATTGAAAAGTCATCACTCAGTGGAATATTGTCTAAAGCGATGCTGTAGAGTTTGCAGTAGACCGGATAAAAGCTGTAAGTGATATCCGGAAACAGAATTGGGTCTTCGTGTTTGAGTAAACCTAAAAATACATGAGCCAAGACTTCATCGGAACCATTGCCAACGAATACTTGATTGGCTGTTAGGCCATGAAGTTTGGCAATGCTTTGTTTTAAGGCATCAGAATTTGGGTCCGGATACAGACGCAAGGTTTCAGTATTGGCGGCGGCGATGGCGGCCAATGCTTTCGGAGACGGGCCATAAGGACTCTCATTGGTATTGAGCTTGATGAGCTGGCTTAATTTGGGTTGTTCGCCCGGAACATAGGGCGTTAACTCTTTAACTGTTTTGCTCCAAAAACGGCTCATCTTCTTGTCTTGCCTTATTAATTCAGTAATTTATACGGTTATTTCAATGATTTTTAGCTAATTTCGTTCAAAATCAGCACCTTCAGAAGGTTACCACGGGGTGGAATTTCAGGGGGACGGTGATATTATGACGGTATGCGCAACGTAGACGTCACTCGTAACACCTCAGAAACCCAAATTCAGATTGTTCTCAATCTGGATGGCACGGGTAAAGCTCAACTTAATTCTGGGGTTCCATTCCTCGATCACATGTTGGATCAAATTGCTCGACATGGCATGATTGATTTGGCTGTAACAGCCAAAGGTGATACACACATTGATGATCACCACACCGTTGAAGATGTGGGTATTACTTTGGGTCAAGCGATTGCCAAGGCAGTTGGCGACAAAAAGGGCATCACTCGTTATGGCCATTCTTATGTGCCTTTGGATGAAACTTTGTCACGAGTCGTGATTGATTTTTCCGGTCGTCCAGGCTTGGAGTTCCATGTGCCGTTCACACGCGCACGCGTGGGTGATTTTGATGTTGATTTGACGATTGAGTTTTTCCGCGGGTTCGTGAATCACGCGGGTGTGACTTTGCACATCGACAATATTCGCGGCATCAATGCGCACCACCAAATTGAAACAGTGTTTAAGGCTTTTGGCCGTGCTTTGCGCATGGCCTTGGAATTAGACCCTCGTGCCAGTGGTGTGGTTCCTTCTACAAAAGGTAGTTTGTAAAAACTCGTCCACTCACCTGTCCGCTATTGGGTTCAGACCTTGTCTAAAAATTCACCAAGCATTGCCATTGTCGATTACGGAATGGGTAATCTGCGCTCAGTTGCGCAGGCATTGATGCATGCTGCTCCTGAAGCAAAAGTGATGATCTCTTCAAAAGTTGAAGAAATTAAAGCCGCAGACAAAGTGGTGCTGCCAGGACAAGGCGCCATGCCTGATTGCATGTCACATTTACAAGAGTCTGGATTATTGGACGCTGTTTTAGAGGCCAGTCGCACCAAACCCATGTTGGGTGTTTGTGTGGGTGAGCAAATGCTATTTGAGAGCAGTACTGAGGTTCGATTTGATGCACCGGCTGGAACAGATGTCACACCAGGTCTTGGTTTGTTGCCGGGCAAGGTGATTCGTTTTGATTTGGCTGGAAAAAATCAGGCCGATGGCTCACACTTCAAAGTGCCGCACATGGGTTGGAATCAGGTCCAACAAGTTCAAAAGCACACGCTGTGGGAAGGTATTCCAGATAACAGCGCCTTTTATTTTGTGCATAGCTACTATGCAGTTCCTGCTAATTCAGCTCATACTGTGGGTGCAACAGATTACGGATCTTTGTTTACATGTGCCGTGGCAAAAGATAATATTTTTGCAACACAGTTTCACCCAGAAAAAAGCGCACACTTAGGTTTGCGTTTGTATCAGAATTTCACTCGTTGGCAACCTTAATCTTTTTATTAAATATCTATCATGTTGTTAATACCTGCAATTGATCTTAAACAAGGCCACTGTGTTCGTTTAGAGCAAGGTGATATGGATAAAGTCACGACTTTCTCGGAAGATCCGGGCGCGATGGCAAAGCACTGGGTTGAGCAAGGTGCACGTCGTTTGCATTTGGTTGATTTAGACGGTGCCTTTGCTGGCAAACCTAAAAATGAATCTGCGATCAAATCAATTCTGAAAGCGGTTGGTGACGATATTCCTGTTCAATTGGGCGGCGGTATTCGTGATCTAGAAACCATTGAGCGTTTATTGGATGATGGCATCAGCTACGTGATCATTGGTACAGCTGCGGTGAAGAACCCAGGGTTTTTACAAGATGCATGTGTGGCTTTTCCAGGACACATCATTGTTGGTTTAGATGCCAAAGATGGCAAAGTGGCCACCGATGGTTGGAGCAAATTAACCGGTCACGAAGTGATTGATTTGGCACAAAAATACGAAGACTATGGTGTTGAAGCCATTGTCTATACCGACATTGGTCGCGATGGCATGTTGCAAGGTATCAATATGGATGCCACTGTGAAGTTGGCTCAAGCGGTGAATATTCCAATCATTGCCAGTGGTGGCTTGACCAATATGAAAGACGTTGATGCCTTGTGTGCTGCTGAGCCAGAGGGTGTGATGGGTGTGATTGCAGGTCGTGCGATTTACACCGGTGATCTTGATCTTGCCAAAGCTCAGAAGTATGCCGACGGTAAGAAGTGATTGAGTTGTTGATTATCAATAAATAGTTAAATAAATAAAAAAGTAACCAAACATTCATGCTTTCAAAAAGAATCATTCCTTGTTTAGACGTCACCGCAGGTCGGGTGGTGAAGGGCGTGAATTTTGTTGAGTTGCGTGATGCTGGTGACCCTGTTGAAATTGCCAAGCGCTATGACGATCAGGGCGCCGATGAAATTACTTTTTTAGATATCACTGCCACATCCGATGAGCGAGATTTGATTTTGCACATCATTGAAGATGTGGCTTCACAAGTCTTCATTCCTTTGACAGTTGGTGGTGGTGTTCGTGCTGTGGCCGATGTGCGTCGTTTACTGAATGCTGGTGCGGATAAAGTAGGCATGAACTCCGCTGCTGTGGCCAATCCAGATTTGGTGTCTGATTCCGCAGCCAAGTATGGCTCGCAATGCATCGTGGTGGCCATTGATGCCAAACAAACTTCACCGGGTGTGTGGGAAGTGTTCACGCATGGTGGGCGTAAGAACTCAGGCATCAATGCGATTGCTTGGGCGCAAGAAGTGGCCAAGCGCGGTGCTGGTGAAATCTTGTTGACCAGCATGGATCGCGACGGCACTAAAAATGGATTTGATTTGGCTCTGACTCGTGCGGTGAGTGATGCCGTGCCAGTGCCAGTGATTGCCTCTGGTGGCGTTGGTAATTTGCAGCATTTGGCAGATGGCATCAAAGAAGGTCATGCTGATGCAGTGTTGGCAGCGAGTATTTTTCACTTTGGTGAATACACGGTGGGCCAAGCCAAACAGTTGATGGCACAGCAAGGTATACCGGTGCGCCTTTAGCATCTAAAGCATCTAAGGCATCTAACCTAATCGATTTGGAATTGACATGAGTGATAAAAACGCACAATCAAATAACTGGCTAGACCAAGTGACTTGGAATGAGCAGGGCTTGGTGGCTGTGATCGCTCAAGAGTTTGATACTGGTGATGTGCTGATGATGGCGTGGATGAACCGTGAATCATTGCAACTCACTTTAGAAAAAGGCGAGGCCGTGTATTGGTCACGTTCTAGAAAAAAGATTTGGCACAAGGGTGAAGAATCTGGTCATGTGCAAACAGTGAAGAGTATTCACTTGGATTGTGATGGCGATACGATTTTGATCAAAGTGGATCAAAAAGATCGCATTGCTTGCCACACGGGTGAACATAGTTGTTTTTTCTTGGATTTAGAAAAAACACCCAATGGCCCTGTTTGGAAAAAATAGTTTAGAGTTATTCCATTCGGCCAATTGGCTCAATAAATACAATTTAAGTGCAAAGCACCATTGAATATGACAGAGCAAACCAAACCAAATAACAATATGGATGCCATCAAACGATTGGCCGATGTGGTGGATGCTCGTCGTGCTGATTTTTTAGCAGGCAAAGCCAATCCTGATGTTTCATATATTGCCAAGCTGTTCAGTAAAGGCGATGACGCAATCTTGAAAAAGATTGGCGAAGAGGCTGCTGAGACTGTGATGGCTGCCAAAGATAGTCGCTTCGCGAACTTGGCCCCAGAAATGCAAAGCAAGTTGGTGGGCGAGATTGCCGATCTTTGGTTCCACTGTTTCGTGGCTTTGTCTCAGTTCAATTTGCGTCCTGAAGATGTGATTGCTGAGTTAGAACGCCGCGAAGGGGTTTCTGGCATTGCTGAAAAAGCGGCCAGAAAATCTTGACCATCCCAATCGCCCTGACTATTTTAATTACCACCATTCATCAAAATTTGAGCCTATGAGCGCACCTGCTAGTCACGATCACTCAGAAAATTGCATTTTTTGCAAAATCATTGCAGGTCAAATACCGAGTAAAAAAGTCTTTGAGGACGAGGAGTTATTTGCCTTTCATGACATAAATCCAGCCGCGCCGGTTCATTTTCTGGTTGTGCCTAAGCGTCATTTTGCGAATTTAATGGTCACCACTAGCGCAGATGGTGAATTACTGGGTAGAATGTTAACAATTGCACCGCGCCTTGCCCAAGAGCAAGGATGCCGCCCTGGCGACTCCGGGGGCTTTCGTGTAGTTATCAATAACGGTGTAGATGGTGGTCAAGAGGTTTACCATTTGCACATGCATGTGATGGGTGGCCCCCGTCCGTGGAATAAAAACTAATTAGGAGTTAAAAATGGGTTCATTTAGCGTTTGGCATTGGATTATTGTTTTAGTGATCGTTCTTTTGGTGTTCGGTACTAAAAAATTGCGCAACATTGGTTCAGATTTGGGCGGAGCTGTTAAAGGCTTCAAAGATGGCATGAAGAATGGCGAAGAAAAGCCAGCGGATACTTCTAACCCTGCTACTCAAATCCAAGGTCAGAACGATGGCAAGACAGTGGATGTTCAAGCCAAGGATGTGAACAGAGGTTAAGACCTCCAAGCATTGGGTGTGTTTGTCATTACTGGTACACACACCTCTGCTTGATACACACCATCATTATTTTTAAGTTCATTTGACATGATCGATCTTGGAGTTTCCAAGCTCGCCCTCATTGCGGTAGTCGCATTGGTGGTGATTGGTCCTGAGCGTTTACCAAAGGTTGCTCGCATGGCGGGTAATTTGTTAGGTCGTGCTCAGCGCTACATGGCTGAAGTGAAAAGTGAAGTCAATCGTCAAGTTGAGTTGGATGAGCTGAAGAAGATGCAGCAAGCTGCAACTTCTGCCGTGAAAGATGTTGAGTCCAGCATCAATCAAGTCACGAGCGAGGCGAGTTCGAGTTTGAATGACCCTGAGTTCAGTTATGACTTTGATAACAACTATGCTGTGCGTGAACCTAAAACAAATGTGCGCCAGGGTCGTGATAGTTGGGGTGTGAAGAAAACAGCGATGCCTCAGTGGTACAAGCGCAATACTGGCGTGAAAACCAAGATTCAATCAGGCGCTGCCAGAGTGAAGCGTTTTCGTCGTGCTGTGAGTCAGCAAAAAACACCAAAATCATTTTTCTAAGAGCGCAAGTATTTAAACCATGTCACAAAATCAAACACCTGAAGCAGATAAAGAAGACGGAATCCAAGAAACATTCCTGTCTCATTTATTTGAGCTGCGTGATCGCTTGATCAAAGCAGTCGGTGCTTTGTTGTTGGTGTTTTTGTGTTTGGTGTATTGGGCGCCGGATATTTTCCATTTGTTCTCTAAGCCATTACTTGATGCTTTACCCAGTGGTGGCAAGATGATCGTGACTGATGTCACAGGTTCATTCTTCGTACCAATGAAGGTGACCATGTTGGTGGCGTTCTTGGGTGCTTTGCCTGTGATCATGTATCAGTTATGGGCTTTTATTGCGCCAGGTTTGTATAACCACGAGCGTCAATTGATCCTACCGATTGTGACCAGCAGTTATTTGTTGTTCATCGCTGGTATGGCATTTGCCTACTTCTTGGTATTTCCAACCGTGTTTCAATTCATGGCGCATTACAACGCACCCTTAGGTGCTGATATGGCCACCGACATTGATAAGTATTTGAGTTTTGCCATGACCACGTTCTTGGCATTTGGTTTGACTTTCGAGGTACCCGTGGTTGTGGTGGTGTTGGTGAAATTGGGCATGGTCAGAATTGCAAAGCTCAAAGAGATCCGTCCTTACGTGATCGTCGGTGCTTTCGTGATTGCTGCAGTTGTGACGCCACCAGATGTGTTGTCACAATTATTGTTGGCTGTGCCTCTTTGCATCTTGTATGAGTTGGGTATTTTTGTGGCCAGGTTCTATGAGAAGAAGTTGGATCCTGCAGAAGAGACTGAAGCAGCTTCAGCGAATTAATTTACGAATTAAATTAGTTAGAAATATAAAAAGTAAATAGTTAAAACTAAGTTATTTAATTTGCACCATTTCCATGAGTTTTTCTAAGCGATAACGTCGCTGTCTTAAATTACCTTCATCCAAGCTGTTACTAAGTTCTGCATTGGCAAATGCTTTGCTGGCCATCATCAATGCTTTGCGTTGTTCAAGCGTTTCAATCAGAATCAGTCGTGGTGTTGAGCGCGGCAGTTCTGCTCTGATGTCTACCACGGCACCATGTTCATGTTGGATGGCTGCAATGTCAGCGAGCAGCAATTCTGCTTTCGATAAATTTAACTGATTCGCCACAAGCACCCGATGACACATGAGAAGTATTTCTCCAGTGAAGCGATGAGAGTTTTCAGTCATGGCTTGAGCAACAGCGCTGGCTAGTTGATGCCAATCGTTTGCCTTGGGATTGGAGTGACTTTCCATGATTTTAGAAAGTAATTCTTGTGCTTCGGTCACGCCTTGTTGCGAGGCATGCCACACCCAATAAGAGGCTTGTAAGCCTTCAACTTCTTCTGATAGTTGTGCGCGTTTGCGCCAGAGAGCCGCACCTTTGCGATATTGAGCTTGAGGATGTCCGAGATCGGCCGCTTTATCAAAATAAGTATCGCTGTCTTCAGCGCTGTAGCCAGAGTATTGAGGCATGCGATTAATCAGACCCAGTGCGTACCAAGCTTCTCGTTCACCGTGATTGGCAGCAAGCTTGAGCCAATAGACTGCGCGCTTTAAGCGCGCGTTACCAGAGTTTGTTTTTGCTTCGGCAGCTGTCGAATCGTTTTTATCGTTACCAATGACTTCATCAACTGTTGTGTCTAATTTAGCAAGGCGCAAGCCCATGGCAAGTTGTGCTGGAACATGACCCAGCTCAGCAGCGATTTCTAATGCATCAGCATTTTGTAGCTGTTGCCATCCTGCCCAGTAAATGGGGAGGTGTTCTTGTTGGTGTTTTTTATTGCTGAGTAAGCTCGGTAGGTGCATCTTCAATGCGGGCACCAAGCTGGCATCAATACCTTGATTAAAGGAGAAGCCTAAAGAAAGTAAGCTGCTTAAACCGATGTCATTAGATTGAGTCGCCAATGAGGCGATGATTTTTTTTGAGCGATCAACATCCAAGGTGCCTAAGCGACCATCTTGTAAGCATTGAGCGAGTAATTTTTTAGCAGAAGCTTGCTCATTGAAAGAAGATAAGTCGGCCAACTCTTCTAAATAGCGATGAGCGAGTGTGAGAAATGATTCAAGGCCACCAGCATCGCTCCAATTTTTCTCAGACATTTGTGCAAATGCCAAAGCAGTGATGGGTGTTTCAGAGATTTGATTTGTTTGAGGTGAAAATTGTGAGATGGCTTGTGCCATCAGCCATCTGGCGCGGGTGTGTCCTGCATTAGCAGCTAATAAAAGGCATTTCCATGCAAAGGGCGCTTGGCTTGAGGAGAGGTTGATCGAGAGTTCAAGCTGATCAGCCACAAAATTAAATATTTCTTCACTAAATCCGATACTTACGGTTGCTTTCTCAAGCCAAAGCAAAGCATTTTGAGAGTTTTTGGGCACTCCATCGTCCCCAAGCATATAAATATGGCCTATTTTCTGTTGCGCCAAAGCATCACCAGAACGGGCTAATTTCATGATTTTCAGGAATTCTCTGCTTGCCATGTGACAAAAATACCTTTTTTATTAGGGTTAATATGTATTTAACACCTAATTTCTCTTGAAATACAGCGAATTAAAAATGATTTGTTGCGTAGATGCAACACTATGTGAATTTCTTCTAAAAATCGACAGAGAAACACCCCCGCAGCCCCGCAACTACACATTAAGCGTCATAGACATGTTGCAGTATGGCCAGGTCCCTAGATTAACTAGGTACGTTTATTTCACATTTTTGGAGATTTACGAATGAAAAAATCATTATTAGCACTAGCTGCTTTGTCAGCATTTGCAACAGCAGCACAAGCTCAGTCATCAGTTCAAGTTTACGGTATTTTGGATATGGGCTATGCTTCAGAGTCTAAGACAGCTACTACTGCAGCAGCAGCAGCTCAAGGCACAACTACAAAAGCTAA
This sequence comes from Polynucleobacter cosmopolitanus, assembly GCF_002224225.1. Taxonomy (GTDB): domain Bacteria; phylum Pseudomonadota; class Gammaproteobacteria; order Burkholderiales; family Burkholderiaceae; genus Polynucleobacter; species Polynucleobacter cosmopolitanus. The sequence continues at coordinate 520,283 of NZ_NJGG01000001.1, forward strand.
AGCAGTTGGTGCTTCAGAAGGTTTGTCTGGTTCACGTTTAGGTTTCCGTGGTACTGAGGACCTAGGTGGTGGTTTGACAGCTGGCTTCACATATGAATTAGGTTTGAACGTTGGTGAGAGCACAGCAGCTCACTCAGTTCGTCAATCATTGCTTTCATTAAGCGACAAAAATTTGGGTACATTGAGTTTCGGCCGTGGTAACACATTGGGCAAAAACACAAATGATGGTTTCACAGCATTTGGTGGTGGTGGTGACTTTGAGCAAGGTTCTGTTACTCTAGAAATTACACGTGGTGAAGAGCAAGGCGAAGCAGTTTCTAAAAAAATTAAGCCAATCGTTGACCGTAACTCAAACCAAGTTACCTATGTTTCACCAAGCTTTAGCGGTGTAACTGTATCTGCTCAGCTATACGCTAAGTCATCTGATAAAGATGCAGCAGCAAACACAGGTAAGGATGAAACAAGTGGTACAGCATTCCAGTTAGCATATGCTGGTAACGGTATTACTGCTGCCTACACACGTTCACAATTGGATACAGAAGTTGAGGCTGCTGCTGCTGTTGCTGCAACTTGTACAGGCGTAGCTACACCGGTTGGTTGTAACAACGGTACTGCAGCTGTATCAGCTTCTAAAACAGAAATCACACTTGACCAGTTTGGTGCTACATACACAATGGGCGCGATCAAGGCATTTGGTCTTTACAACTCTGCTAAGTACAAAGCTTCAGCAACAGCTGCAGAAGATCAAAACAAAGGCTACGATATTGGTGCAACATATACAATGGGTAAAACAACATTGTTAGCATCTATTGGTGATGGCGAAATCAAAACTGCTGCTGGTGTAGTTACTGATGTTAAAGGTATGCAAGCTCAAGTTCGTTACGAGTTAAGCAAGCGCACTACTGCTTACGCTCTATACGGCAAAACTGAGTTTGAAGGTACAAACAAAGGTGAGTCAGACGTTTCTATGATTGGTATTCGTCACTCATTCTAATTTCTCGCTGGCCTAGCCAGTTAGATTTAGCTTGTATGGAAACCCACTCTTCGGAGTGGGTTTTTTCTTTTTAAGCATTTAATGGACTTTTCGTCCCATCCTAGGGCAAATGCTCTACCTTTTCATGGGTAAATCTGCTAAAAAGTATAAATCCGGCTTTTTGCCTGATTAGGTCTGTTTTCGGTTCGTTTTAATAACAATGAAGGAGCAGTAATGAAAAAGAATCTATTGGTTGCAGCATTATTAGGTTTGGGCGTGATCGCCACAGCACAAGCTGACACTTTGGCAAAAATCAAGTCATCAAGCGCCGTAACAATGGGTGTGCGTGAGTCTTCAGGCGCATTGTCATACACAGTGGGTGACGGCAAGTTTGCTGGTTACCACGTAGAAATTTGCCAACGCGTTTTGGGCGATGTGCAAAAACAATTGAAATTAAACAAGCTAGATATCAAATATCAAGCTGTGACTTCACAAAATCGTTTGCCATTGGTGGCTAACGGTACAGTTGATATTGAGTGTGGTTCAACAACAAACAATGCAACACGTCAAAAAGACGTGGCTTTTGCTGTAACAACATATGTTGAAGAAGTTCGTATTGCTGTTAAAGCAAACTCTGGCATCACTTCTTTGAACCAGTTGGCTGGCAAGAAAGTGGCTACAACAACAGGAACAACATCCGTTCAGTTGTTGCGTAAGCACGAGCGTGCTGCAAACGTGAACTTTGATGAAGTATTTGGTAAAGACCATGCTGACAGCTTCTTGTTGTTAGAGTCTGGTCGTGCTGATGCATTCGTAATGGACGGCTCAATCTTGGCCGGTAACATTGCCAACGCTAAGAACCCAGCTGATTTCAAAATCGTTGGCGAAGTTATTGCAGTTGAGCCAATCGCGATCATGATCCGTAAAGATGACCCAGCGTTCAAGAAGTCTGTGGACGACAGCATCAAGAAGATGATGAAAGACGGCACATTGGCTAAATTGTGGGACAAGTGGTTCTTGCAACCAATTCCACCAAAAGGCAATAAAGTTGGTTTAGCTTTGTCTGCAAGTACAAAAGACGCCTGGGCTAATCCAAACGACAAACCTGCTGAAGACTACGCTAAGAAGTAATTCCCTAACCAAGTATTAAGTAGTAGAAAGTAAACACATTAGATGTCTTGGAATTGGGAAGTATTTTGTAAAAGTACTTTAGAAGAAGATTTCTCACCGGTGTGCTTTGGCACCGGTGGAGAAATTACTTATTTAGACTGGATGTTATCTGCTTGGGGCTGGACCTTATCAGTTTCAGCCCTGGGTCTTTTTGTGGCCATGATTTTGGGTGTCTTGATGGGCACTTTAAGAACTTTGCCCCCCGATAATTTGATGACCCGAGCGCTGGCTTTATTAGGCACGGTTTGGGTCGAGTTATTCAGAAATATCCCCGTATTGGTTCAGGTTTTTCTTTGGTATCACGTGATACCCGCTTTATTTCCTGTGATGAAGGGCTTCCCTTCATTTGTATTGGTGAGTTTGGCCTTGGGCTTCTTCACTTCTGCTCGTATTGCAGAACAAGTCAGAGCCGGTATTGGCTCTTTGCCTAGAGGGCAGCGATACGCCGCACTGGCAGTTGGTTTAACCACCACTCAGTCATACCGCTATGTGATTTTGCCCATGGCTTTACGCATCGTGATTCCACCATTGACATCAGAGTCAATGAACATCATTAAAAACTCTTCTGTGGCTTTTGCTGTTTCAGTTGCGGAGCTGACTTTGTTTGCTATGCAAGCACAAGAAGAGACCTCCAGAGGCATTGAAATTTATTTAGGCGTGACAGCCTTGTACGTGGTTTCTGCTTTGAGTGTGAACCGTGTCATGGCTTTCATTGAATCTAGAACCAGAGTGCCTGGTTTCATTGCTGCAGCAAGCAGCGGTGGTCATTAAGAAAGATAAATAAATGAATATTGATCTTTCTTTTTATAGCTGGGAGCTCATCCGAAGTTATGTCTTGAGTGGCTTGGTGTTCAGTATCCAGTTAACCGTGATTGCCACGGTGGGTGGTATTTTCTTTGGCACTCTTTTAGCTTTGATGCGTCTATCAGGCAATAAGTGGTTAGAGATACCTGCAGCGACTTATGTGAACACGATGCGCTCGATTCCATTGGTGATGGTGATTCTCTGGTTCTTTTTATTGATGCCAGCCATTCTTGGTAAACCAATTGGCGCTGAACTATCAGCCATCATCACTTTTGTTGCTTTTGAAGCTGCCTTCTTTTGCGAAATCATGCGCTCAGGCATTCAATCGATTCCTAGAGGGCAAATCCATGCTGGCCAAGCCATGGGCATGACCTATTCGCAAAACATGCGTTTGATCATTTTGCCGCAAGCCTTTAGGAACATGATTCCGGTACTACTCACGCAAACCATCATTTTGTTCCAGGACACATCCTTGGTTTATGCCATCGGTGCTTATGACATGCTCAAAGGTTTTGAAGTGGCCGGCAAAAACTTTGGTCGTCCAATTGAAACTTATTTAGCTGCAGCCGTGATTTATTTCTTGATCTGCTTTAGCTTATCAAGGCTTGTCAGGGTGTTGCAGCAACGTGTCGCGATTATTCGTTAAAACATAATAAGTAACTCAATAAATTAAATATCAAACAACAAAGACATAAGAGATCACCATGATTGAAATGAAAAACGTCTCCAAGTGGTATGGCAATTTCCAAGTATTAACTGATTGCACCACTGACATTAAAAAAGGCGAGGTCGTTGTTGTTTGTGGGCCATCGGGTTCTGGTAAATCCACATTAATTAAAACAATCAATGCATTAGAGCCATTTCAAAAAGGTGAAATCACCGTTGATGGTATTGCTGTTCATGACCCAAAAACCAATTTACCTAAATTGCGCTCAAGAGTGGGCATGGTGTTCCAACACTTTGAATTATTCCCGCATTTATCTGTCACTGAAAACTTGACCTTGGCTCAAATCAAGGTGCTCGGTCGAAGCCCCAGCGATGCTCTTGCTCATGGCTTGAAATACTTAGATCGCGTAGGCTTATCGGCTCAAAAAGATAAATTCCCGGGTCAGCTATCAGGCGGTCAACAGCAACGCGTGGCGATTGCACGAGCTTTGAGCATGGATCCAATTGTGATGTTGTTTGATGAGCCCACATCCGCTCTAGACCCTGAAATGGTGGGTGAGGTATTGGATGTGATGGTTCAGCTTGCTCATGAAGGGATGACCATGATGTGCGTGACCCACGAAATGGGTTTTGCCAGAAAAGTCAGCAATCGCGTGATTTTCATGGATCAGGGCAAGATTGTTGAAGATTGTCCGAAGGATGATTTCTTTAACAAACCCGAAGAAAGATCACCAAGGGCAAAAGATTTCTTATCTAAGATCTTGGCGCATTAAATTCCACACTAAATAAATATTGCTGTATTACGTTTTTAATCAACGCCTACTCTGCAATAAAGCAATGTTCATCTCAGGCGTGAGTTGGCTAGCGTAAAAGCGCTCAATCATTTCTACTGATGTTCTGGCATTCCTTGCAAGGGTCAATAAATCAATTCCCTTGCCATACAAGAGTCTAAAAGTAATTGCTGTATGTCTTAAGCTGTAAAGCGTTTTATTCTGATTCAAATGTCCTTTGCGTAGACCAGTGCCGATCAACACTTTTCTAAAGTCTCTGGTGATCAAGTAACTTGCTGCTTCTCGATCCAATATTTCAGGCAAAAATAAGTAATCTGTTGGTTTTGCTAAACCCTTCTTTTCCATGTACGCCAAGAGTTTTTCGTATATGCGCACAGCTGGAAACAAAGTCACGATTTGGGTTCGATGCTTTTTAGTTTCTGGCAAAGTGAGTCGCAAATAAATGTACTTACCCCTCACGATTTCAACGTGTTGATGTTGAATTAATTTCACATCCACAGGCCTTATAAAGCTATTAACCATAAAACCAATGAGCCAAGCAAATTCGTGAGGCAACTCCTCCTTGTGCGAGAAAATTCCATCCTTGGTATCGCGATGCGTCTTCACACGAACTTCCTCATCAGCAGTGCGATGTGCTTTGGCATAGCGCAATATTTTTAAATACTCAGTCACAGTGAATCCACCCCTTGGAATACTGTTCATTTTTAGCTTTGGAAAACGCGGCAATTTACTGATGAGATCCGACTCAAAAGTATGAGTTAAAACTTTTCTTAAAGCATTGAAATATTGATTAATCGTGATGTCTGATAGATCAAATTCATACAAATAAGTGAGAAATTCTTCTAGATCCGCAGAAGTAATTTGAGTTATTGATCTTGGGCCAAAGAAGGGTAAAACATGTCGACTTAGTCGACTTTTGAGCATCACCAAAGACCGACTTGCAAACTCTCGACGCTGAACTCGGATTGTTTCTTTGATTAAAAGTTTGTCGCAAACATCTGCAAATGTAAGACTGCAACCCATTGATTTATTTAAATTTTCAGGCGTCAATTGTGACTGATATGACAGTCTTTCGACTGCATAAACATCGTCATTGCTCGCCAGAAAATTGGGGTTAGTAAGCCTCATCTCAAATACCTTATGTAATTTAAGGGGGAAAACACTAACAGATTTTTATTGCTACTTATAAAATATATAAAAAAGCCACCCCGAGGGGTGGCTAATTTTTTGCTTAATTTCATCAAGCCCTAAAAAACAGGACTCCTTGAAATATTTCTAACTCTAACTGGCTAGGCCAGCGAGAAATTAGAAGTTGTGAATCAAACCAAACGCAACTTGACTGTCTTTCTCTTTTGTTGTTGCAGTGATATCTGTATCTGTCTTACCATATATTCCATATAGCTTAGTACGTTTGCTCAATGCATACTCTAGACCTAATTGATAACCAGAGTCATCATACTTAGTTGTACCTGCAAGTGACTCATAGTCGCCAGTAGCATAGTTAGCGATAAATGTTGCGTTACCAACTGGAACTCTTACACCAACTACAGTAGATGTTGCTTCACCATCCGTTGTTGCTGATCCACCTTTTTGCTTAGACTCAACATTGCCGTACTTAGCAAATAATTTAGCAACACCTAAGTCATAGCTAGCATAAATAGACATCAAGTCTTGCTCGTGAACCAATGCGCTGTCAGCTAATGTAACTGACATGTTACCTACTGTAGGTAACACACCGCTAACTTCATAAGAACCATATGCTACAGCAGCTGCAAAAGGACCTTGAGCATACTGAAGAGCAAATTCTTGACCTTTTGCATCTTTCTTTGCGGCTGTGGTGTTATCTGAATCTTGTTTATCAGAAACAATCATTGCCTTAACAGTGAAACCACTCATCGCTGGTGATGCATATGAAACTGCTGTATAACGTGAATCTAAAAGACCAAGACGTGCTGTTTTCTCAACTGCACGACCAGCTGCCATAGTTGGGTCACCAATTACGTTTGAGCCACCTGATGCTGAGAATCCAGCAACATAATCTTTAGAGAATGCGTTTTGGTAACCAACACGAACTTCACCAAAACCACCTGAAACACCAGCCCATAAAGCACGACCACCTAATGCTTCATCATTAACTGGAAGAGTACCCTGCAATGTTGCAGCAGAGTTTGAGTTGTCATCACCCAATTGAGTTTCAATAACAAAGTTAGCCTTCAAGCCACCACCTAGGTCTTCAGTACCACGTACACCCCAACGGCTTGTTTCGTGAGCATTGAATGCAATACTTTTACCTTTGGCTTCTGTTCCTGAGGTACCTTCTGCTTTACGATCAGAATAACCAGCATCAATTTTGCCATAAACAGTCACTGATGACTGAGCTTGTACTGTACCAGCTACCATTGCTAGTGCTGCTGTTGCGATTAATAATTTTTTCATTCGTAAATCTCCAAAGACTACGAATGAGACCTTGATTTGACCTAAATCAAGTAAGCAGCACTTAGCTACTTTGGCTAAGTTTGATTTGATTCAGGTCAAATCTTTGTTTTTCTCTTCCTCCTAAGATTAGTACGTCAGATAGTGACTATTTATGAGGGAAAGAAAAATGAATAAGAAAACGATGAGTAAATTAGTTTTAGGTTTATTGGCGGCATTGTCATTTAATGCAATCGCACAAGAGAATCCGTGGATGGTTCGTGTCCGTGCAACGAATTTAAATTGGGATAACGGTCAAACTTCAACTGTTCAAGCGCTGGATGTGAATGCAAAAGACAAGACGATTCCAGAATTCGACATCACATACTTTTTTAATAAGAATGTTGCTGCAGAGTTAGTTTTGACCTATCCGCAAAAAGTTGATATTCGTGCAGGTACTCTTGGTAATGCAAAACTTTCAGAAGTGAAAGCTTTGCCGCCAACATTGCTTTTGCAATATCACTTCACAGACTTCGGACCTCTAAAGCCTTATGTTGGTGCAGGAGTTAACTACACACGATTCAGCTCATATAAAAATGAGCCAGGGGTTGATACTTCAATTGATAAATCCAGTGTTGGCCTTGCAGCCCAAATCGGTGCTGATTACATGTTGACCAAAAATTGGGGCATCAACTTGGACGTGAAGTACATTAACATCAAAACCGAAGTGTATTTAGCCGGTGCTCATGTCGGTAATTTAGATTTAAGCCCAATCGCTACATCTGTGGGTGTGACATACAAGTTTTGATGTGATTGATTGTTTAGGTAGAAATAAAAAAGGTCGCTTTGGCGACCTTTTAATTTTTGTGATGTTAGGTATTGATATTGGTGTGAGTATGGGCATAGGGGTGGGCATGTGTTTTCGTTTGGGTTTGACCTCTTTGGGCATGCATCAATAGTTAACTAGGGTTAACCCCATAGACATAAATCCTTCACTGAATGAAGATACATTGATAAATGTAAAAAGTTTATTTACAAGTTAATTCAGTGGAGAACAGCATGCAAAAGTCTTTGCATATCAACGCAGATAAATGCACTGGTTGTTTGCAGTGTGAGATGGCCTGTAGTTTTGAAAACTACGGCATTTTTAATACGGCTCAGTCACGCATCAAGGTGTTTGATTTTCATGAGACCGGTAAAAAAGTTCCTTATACCTGTACACAGTGTGCCGAGGCTTGGTGTTTACAGGCTTGCCCAGTGGATGCGATTCGGGTGGATGCCACTACGGGTGCCAAGGTTGTGAATGACGATGTGTGTGTGGGTTGTAAGGTATGCACCATTTCTTGCCCATTCGGTACGATCAATTATGTTCAAGAGACTGGCAAAGTTCAGAAGTGCGATTTGTGCGATGGTGATCCTGCTTGTGCAGACGCATGCCCAACCGGTGCGATCACTTATGTGGATGCTAATTGGACTGGTTTAGACAAAATGCGCGAGTGGGCCAATAAAGTTGGCAATCAAGCCGGCGCGTAAAACAAACATCATTGGAGAATCATTATGTCCTGGGCTGGAAAACTATTGCGCGTTAATTTAAGTACCGGTGAGTGCAAGTCGGAAGCGTTGAACATGACTTGGGCCAAAGATTATTTGGGCTCACGTGGTTTGGCCACCAAGTACTTTACTGAAGAGGTGGATGCCAAGGTTGATCCACTGTCAGTTGATAACAAAATCATTTGGGCCACAGGACCTCTCACGGGAACCATGGCATCGACAGGTGGTCGCTACACGGTGGTGACCAAGGGTCCATTGACCGGTGCAATTGCTTGTTCAAATTCTGGCGGTTATTGGGGCGCTGAGTTGAAGTTCGCTGGTTGGGACATGGTAATTTTTGAAGGTAAATCTCCAAAGCCTGTGTATCTGATGATCGAAAATGAACGTGTACAGTTATTGGATGCCTCTGATATTTGGGGTAAGACTGTTTGGGAAACAGAGCCAGCGATCAAAACCAAACATCAAGATCCATTGATTCGTGTGTCATCGATTGGTCGCTCGGGTGAGAATGGTGTGCTGTATTCAGCAATTGTGAATGATTTACACCGTGCTGCTGGAAGGTCGGGTGTCGGTGCGGTGATGGGTAGTAAGAATTTAAAAGCGATTGCTGTGCGTGGTACCCAGGGTGTGAGTACCGTAAAAAATCCTAAAGCTTTTATGGCTGCTACCAAAGAAGCCAAGAAAGTCCTTGCTGGCAACGCGGTGACGGGGCAAGGTTTACCAGCGTATGGCACTCAGGTGTTGATGAATGTGATCAATGAGGTCGGCGCATTGCCAACTCGCAATCACCGTGATGTACAGTTTGAGGGCGCCAAGGATATTTCTGCGGAAGCCATGTCAACACCCAGAGCCACTGATGGCAAAGCGCATTTGGTGACCAATCAAGCGTGTTTTGGTTGCACGATTGCATGTGGTCGAATTTCTAAAATTGATGAAACCCACTTTACTGTTCAAAATCGTCCGCAGTATTGGGGTGCCAATGGTGGTCTAGAGTACGAAGCTGCATGGGCGCTCGGAGCTGCCAACGGTGTGAATGATTTAGAAGCTTTGCAGTTTGCTAATTTGATTTGCAATGAGGATGGCATAGACCCCATCACTTTTGGTGCCACGGTGGGTGCGGTGATGGAGTTGTATGAGATGGGTGTACTGACCAAGGAGCAAATTGGTATTGAAGCTCCATTTGGTTCTGCCAAGGCTTTGTGTCATTTGGTAGAGATCACCGCTCGCGGCGAAGGTTTTGGTAAAGACATGGGCTTGGGTTCTAAACGTTTGACTGAGAAGTATGGTCATCCAGACTTATCAATGTCTGTGAAAGGTCAAGAGTTCCCTGCTTATGATGGTCGCGTGATTCAGGGCATTGGTTTGGGTTATGCCACATCGAATCGTGGTGCTTGCCATTTGCGTGGTTACACGATTGCTTCAGAAGTCTTGGGTATTCCAGTGAAGACCGAACCTTCGGAAACAGATGGCAAGCCAGAATTGTTAAAAGCGTTTCAGGATGCCACTGCTGCTTTTGATGCTGCTGGCATTTGTATTTTCACAAGTTTTGCTTGGACATTGAATGATGTGGCACCTCAAGTGCAAGCAGCCTGTGGCGAAGAGTTCACGGTTGAGAATTTAACTTTGATAGGTGAGCGTATTTGGAATATGGAAAAAGATTTCAATTTGCGCGCAGGCTTTACTCGCAAAGATGATGCTTTGCCTAAGCGTTTGATGACAGAGGCCGCTAAAACTGGACCAGGCAAAGGTGTGGTGAGTGGTCTAGACAAGATGTTGCCGATTTATTACCAGGTGCGCGGTTGGGATGAGGAAGGTCGTATCAAGCCAGAGACACGCAAGCGTTTAGGTCTTTGAATCTTTAAAAAATAGAAAGCGGCTACCGAGGGTGGCCGCTTTTTAAATGGAGTTTTTGATGAAGCACGTGATTTTAGGAAATGGCCCAGCGGGTGTGATTGCGGCAGAAACTATTCGCCAACATCAACCGAACGATGAAATTATTTTGTTGGGTGCTGAGCCAGAACCACCTTACTCCAGAATGGCCATCCCTTATTTGTTGGTCGGCGATATCAAAGAAGAGGGCACATATCTCAGAAAAACCAAATCTTATTTTAAGAATTTGAATATTCAAGAAGTGCATGGCTATGCTCAGCATGTGAACGCTGTCAAAAAAGAAGTGACTTTGGCAGATGGTAAAAAAATTAGCTTTGATCGTCTATTAATTGCCACGGGGTCTCATCCAGTGAAGCCAGCGATCAGGGGTATGGATTTACCGGGCGTTCACTCTTGTTGGACCCTAGAGGATGCTCGTGCTATTTTGCATTTAGCAAAACCAGGCGCCAGAGTTTTACAAATGGGCGCTGGATTTATCGGTTGCATCATTTTGGAAGCGCTGGCCAGTCGTGGAGTGAATTTGACCGTTGTTGAAATGGGCAATCGCATGGTGCCTCGAATGATGACTGAAGGAGCGGGCGCCATGATCAAAGAGTGGGTTCAATTCAAAGGGGTGGCTGTGTACACTGATACAAGGGTTGAAGCCATTGCTTTGAGCAAAGGTTCTACTTCTTCACCTAAAGCATCGCCATTAAAGGTCACACTCTCTAATGGAACTGTCATTGAAGTTGATTTGGTTATTTCTGCCACAGGCGTTAAACCAAATATCGAGTTTTTAAAAGACTCTGGTATTGAAATGAATAAAGGTATCTTGGTTGATCATCAGATGCAAACATCTGTTCCTGGTATTTATGCTGCGGGAGATGTGACTGAGAGCGTTGACTTTTCAACTGGGCAACGAATTGTGAATGCGATTCAGCCCAATGCTGCAGAACAGGCCAAAGTTGCTGGTGCAAACATGGCTGGAGCGAAGGCCGAAAGTCAGGGTGCGTTACAGATCAACGTCTTGGATACCTTGGGTTTGATTTCATCATCATTTGGTCAATGGTGGGGCATCGAAGGTCAAGACCATGTGGAGTTAAAAGATACTAAAAACTTCAAATACATGCGTTTGGAGTTTCATGATGATGTCTTAATTGGTGCTACCAGTTGTGGTTTGACTGAACACGTGGGTGCATTGAGGGGTTTGATTCAAACACGTGCTCATTTGGGTTCTTGGAAAGAGCAGTTGATGCAGGACCCAAGTAAAATCATGCAAGCTTATTTGGCTAAAGCTCAAGCAAGAGCTGAGTGGATGGGTTAAATTGTTTGAATGAAAATCACATTCAAGCTTTTTGCCACCTTATCTGATTATTTACCACCTCAGAGGCAGGGCAATATTGTTGATTTAGATGTCCCTGAAGGCAGCACGATTGCTGATTTGGTGAAGCAGTTCAATTTACCGATTCATTTGGTCCATCTTGTGTTGGTGAATGGCAAATACATCAAACCAGAAGATCGCCACACTCACCTTCTCATTGAAGATGATGTTTTGGCTATTTGGCCTCCTGTTGCTGGAGGTTGATTTGCTCAACGCTTGGAATGTCTGAAAATAATTCTGCTGGTAATTCCCTTAGAGAATTCGTGGTGATTCATTTGATGATGGGTTGCACCAGGGATCAATTCATTGCTTGGTTGCCAGCGGCCTGTCATTTTCGATCTTTTCAAATCGATGTGGATGGATTTAAAACCATCATTCTTTTTCCCTCAGATGCTTTTTTAATTGAGATTGTGTCTAAAGAAAGTCGCAAGATGGCTCTTTTAGAGATTCCTGTTTTAGAAGTGGTCTTTAAGTTTGAGAAAACATGGACCACAGAGTTGATCGATCAATTCATGGGTCGTTTCAAGCAATACACCCAGCGAGGTGGTGGTTAACCTTTCTTTGAGGTTGTGTTTGCGCTCACTTATTTTCTTTTAGGTCCCGGTCTCTTGCCGACCTGTATTTCTAAATCTAAATTTTTATCTTTGCGATTGATCGTTGCTTTGATTTTGTCGCCTGGAGGTACTTCTGAAATCTGTTTGAGTAACTGGGTGATGTTGTTGACTGGTTTGTTGTTGATTGTTTTTAAAACATCCCCTGGCTGAATACCTGCTTTATCAGCTGGCCCACCTTTGAGGGTGCCATTGATCAACACACCCTCAGTGCTGATTTTGAGTGTGTCTGCCATCTCTGCTGAGATGTTCATGGGTTCAACCCCAATCCAACCTCTGACAACACTGCCGTTTTTGATGATCGATTCCATCACATCTTTGGCCGTGTTCACCGGGATGGCAAAGCCAATGCCCATCGATCCACCACTTCGTGAATAGATGGCTGTGTTGATACCAATCAGATGTCCTCTGGTGTCGACCAAAGCACCACCTGAATTACCGGGGTTGATCGCAGCATCTGTTTGAATAAAGTTTTCAAAGGTGTTGATGCCTAAATGATCTCTGCCCAATGCAGAAACAATGCCGGATGTAACGGTTTGACCAACGCCAAAAGGATTGCCAATCGCAAGAACCACATCACCCACTTTGACGGATTCTATTTTTCCGAAGGTGATGGGTTTGGGTAGGTTGGGTATTTGCACTCGAAGAACAGCAAGGTCTGTGTCTGGATCACTGCCAATCAGAGTCGCTGTGGTTTTTCTGCCATCAGCCAAAGCGACCTCAATCACATCAGCACCTTCGATGACGTGTTCATTGGTGAGGATCAAGCCTTCTGCACTGACGATGACGCCTGAGCCTAAGTTGGGATTGAAGTCTTCAGGATTTGGTACTTGAGGGTGTTGTGGTGGCAGTGCTTTTGCTTTGGATTTTTTATTAGAATTATTTTTGCTGATGAAAATGTTGACCACTGCAGGCATAGAGCTTTTAACGGCTTCATGATGTGAGCCTGGGTTAGGGATGCTGGGATCAATGCTTGATTCTTTGAGTGTGATCGTTGAGATTGAATCGCCAAAGTATTTAAAAGGACTACCATCTAACCATTGGGGTTTGAATGTGCCCAAAATAAATAGAATAGCCAATAGACCTGTGACTATTTGAGCAAAGAGTAACCAAAGATGTTTCATCATGTTGTTAGGTTAATCTATTTGCATTGAAGATGAGAAAATAATTAAGAGAATTAAAAAGACTATGACCAAAAAAATTCAGCCAAGCAAGAAATCTGTGAAATCTTTGAAAACTCAAAAAGTCAAACTTGCTCATTCTGTGAATCGAGATGATTTGTCTTTGTATTTGGATGATCATTTACAGGTGGCTCGCATCAAAGACTACTGTCCCAATGGTTTGCAGGTTCAGGGTAAGCCCATCATCAAAACTTTGGTCAGTGGGGTGACTGCTAGCTTAGCCTTGATTGAAGAGGCGATTGCATTGAAAGCGGACGCCATCATGGTTCACCATGGCTGGTTTTGGAAAAACGACGATGCTCGGGTGATTGGGCAGTTGCATAGTCGCTTGAAGTTGCTGATGGACCATGAGATCAATTTGTTTGCTTATCACTTGCCTTTGGATGTTCACCCTGTATTGGGTAACAACGCCCAATTGGCCAAAGTGATGGGTTGGAAGCCTCTTATGGGCTCTAAGAGAGCTTCTTTGGGCTCTGCCTCACCCATGGATGGTCTGATTTGGGAGGGGCATCCTGAGGCTTCCCAAAAGACTTTGGGGCAATTGGCAAGAAGTATCTCTGGGCGTTTGGGGCGTGATCCTCTGGTGATTGGCGATCTAAATAAGCCCATCAAACGCATTGCCTGGTGCACTGGTGGCGCTCAGGGGTATATCAATCAGGCCATTGAAATGAAAGTGGACGCTTACATCAGTGGTGAAGTTTCTGAGCAGACCTTCCATGCTGCAGAAGAGTCAGGGGTGGCTTACATTGCTGCGGGTCACCATGCCACTGAGCGCTATGGCATTGGGGCGCTTGGGGAGTTTGTGGCCCAGAAATACAAGCTCAAGCATCAGTTTGTGGACATTCCAAACCCGGTTTGAGTGATTGGTTTGAATCAAGGGTTTGAGTTACTCCAGGCTTACATCTTTGTAAGTTAATGAATTTTTCACTGTTTTTGCCGTCTTTTTGCTCTGATGGGGTTTAAATCAGAGGGGCGGATTCGCTATAATCTGAAGTTGACGTCAAATATATGCCTTTCTAGAGGAAATTCAGTAATGAGTGAACAAAGCATGGACAAGAGCCGTCGTAAATGGCTTATTGCAACATCAGTTGCGGGTGGAGTTGGTACAGCGGCAGTAGCACTTCCTTTGGTGAGCACATTTGCTCCTTCAGAGAAAGCCAAAGCGGCAGGCGCTCCAGTAGAAATGGATATCAGCGGTATGCAACCAGGGGAAATGCGCACGGTTGAGTGGCGCGGTAAGCCTGTATGGGTTGTGCGTCGTACGCCAGAGATGCTTGCTTCACTAGCAAAGCTTGAGGGTGATTTGGCTGATCCAAAATCAGAGCGCAATCCAAAAGATTTGACGCCTGCTTATGCACAAAATCAACACCGCTCAATCAAGCCAGAGTATTTGGTTGCGGTTGGTATTTGTTCGCACTTGGGTTGTTCACCAATCACAAAATTTGAAACAGGCGCTCAGCCATCATTGCCAGATAACTGGACAGGTGGTTTCTTGTGCCCATGCCACGGTTCAACATTTGACTTGGCAGGCCGCGTGTTCAAGAACAAACCTGCACCAGACAACTTAGAAGTGCCGCCACACATGTATGTGAGCGACACAAAGTTGATCATTGGTGAAGACAAGAAAGCGTAAGGGGTAGACCATGGCATTTCATGAAAAAGAAGTTCCAGCGAATGCATCACGCGGAACAAAATTATTGGCTTGGGTAGATTCTCGTTTCCCATTGACTTCAACTGTTGAAGCGCACTTAACCAAATACTACGCACCTAAAAATTTAAACTTCTTTTATGTTTTTGGAGCTTTAGCAATTTTGGTATTGGCCTTGCAAATCATCACCGGCATTTTCTTGGTGATGCATTACAAGCCTGATGCTGAAAAAGCTTTCCAATCTGTTGAATACATCATGCGCGAAGTGCCATGGGGTTGGTTGGTGCGTTACTTGCACTCAACGGGCGCCTCGATGTTCTTCGTGGTGGTTTATTTGCACATGTTCCGCGGCATGATTTACGGTTCATACCGTAAGCCTCGTGAATTGGTGTGGATTTTCGGTTGCGCAATTTTCTTGTGCTTGATGGCTGAAGCGTTCATGGGTTATTTGTTGCCATGGGGTCAGATGTCCTATTGGGGCGCTCAAGTGATCGTTAACTTGTTTGCTGCAATTCCATTGGTTGGTCCTGATCTTTCTTTGTGGATCCGTGGTGACTACGTGGTGGGTGATGCGACGTTGAATCGTTTCTTCTCATTCCACGTGATTGCTGTGCCATTGGTCTTGATTGGCTTGGTAGCCGCACACATTGTTGCTTTGCACGAAGTTGGTTCAAACAATCCTGATGGTGTTGAAATCAAGGAGAGCTTAGACGCGAACGGCATCCCATTGGATGGAGTTCCTTTCCATCCTTACTACACAGTGCACGATGTGTTCAGTGTTGGTGTGTTCTTGATGATCTTTGCATTCATCGTGTTCTTTGCTCCTGAGATGGGCGGCTACTTCTTGGAGTTCAATAACTTCATTCCTGCCGATCCATTGAAGACGCCTCCGCACATTGCACCGGTTTGGTATTTCACACCGTTCTACTCAATGTTGCGTGCCGTGACCGGTGAGTTCTTGATCCCAATGTGGTTGTTTGCTGCTGCCTTATTAGGTCTTGTGATCCGTGGCACAAAAGACAAAAAAGTACAGGGCATTTGCGCTGGTATTTTGGTCGCTCTTGCTGCTGGCTTCTTCTTGTTTGATGCCAAGTTCTGGGGCGTGATGGTGATGGGTGGTTCAGTGGTGATTTTCTTCTTCTTGCCATGGTTGGACAACTCACCAGTTAAATCAATTCGTTATCGTCCACAAAGCCAAAAATACATTTATGGCTTATTTGTGGTGACGTTTGTTGTGTTGGGTTACTTGGGTATTCAGCCACCATCACCAATCGGTGAGAAGGTGTCTCAATTGGGTACATTGATTTATTTTGGTTTCTTCTTGGCGATGCCATGGTGGAGCAAGATGGGTCAATTCAAGCCAGTGCCAAGTCGCGTTAATTTTGTTGCGCATTGATCGCGAGCACCCAAAAGGAAAATGAAAATGAAAAAAATCATCTGGAAAATGTTCGGCGGTGTTGCTGCTCTATTGGCCATGAACGTGGCTCTTGCTGCTGGCGGTAACTTCCCACTAGATAAAGCACCAAGTCGTGTGAACAATGAAGCAGCGTTACAAAACGGTGCGAAGTTATTTGTTAACTATTGTTTGAATTGCCACGGTGCTGTGAGCATGCGTTACAACCGTTTGCGCGACATTGGTTTAACTGATGAGCAGATCAAGCAAAACTTGTTGTTCAGTGGTGAAAAAGTGGGTGACTTGATGAATGTGGCCATTTCACCGAAAGATGCCAAGGCATGGTTCGGCGCAATGCCTCCTGATTTGTCAGTGATTGCTCGTGCCAAAGGTGTGGATTATTTGTACACCTATTTGCGTACCTATTATCAAGATGACACAAAGATAACGGGTTGGAACAACATGGCATATCCAGCAGTGGCCATGCCAAACGTATTTTGGGAATTACAAGGTATTCGTAAAGCCAAGTATGTTGATGAAAAAGATCCGCACGATGCCACTAAAACAATTCATGTGTTCAAGGGCTTTGAGCAAGTCACTCCTGGTAAGTTAAAGCCACAAGAGTTTGATAATGCGATGGGTGATTTGGTAGCTTATCTTCAGTGGATGGGTGAGCCGGCGCAGTTGGATCGTAAGCGTTTAGGCGTTTGGGTTTTGATGTTCTTAGCAATATTTACAGTTTTGGCTTGGGGACTAAACAAGTCTTACTGGAAAGACATCCACTAAAAAATAATTAGGAGATTGACCCATGATGGTTTTGTATTCGGGCACTAACTGCCCGTTCTCGCAGCGTTGTCGCTTGGTTTTGTTTGAAAAGGGCATGGACTTTGAAATCCGTGACGTTGATTTATTTAATAAACCAGAAGACATCTCTGTGATGAACCCTTATGGACAAGTGCCCATTTTGGTTGAACGTGATTTGATTCTTTATGAATCAAACATCATCAATGAATACATTGATGAGCGTTTCCCACATCCACAGTTGATGCCGCCTGATCCAGTGGCGCGCGCACGTGCACGTTTGTTCTTATTCAATTTTGAAAAAGAATTATTCATTCACGTATCAACCTTGGAAAATGAAAAAGGCAAGGCTGCAGAAAAGAATCACGAGAAAGCGCGTTTAGCGATTCGTGATCGTTTGACACAGTTGGCACCGATTTTCATCAAGAACAAATACATGTTGGGTGATGATTTCTCAATGTTAGACGTGGCTATTGCGCCATTGTTATGGCGTTTAGAGCATTACGGCATTGATTTGTCTCGCAATGCTGCACCGTTGATGAAATACGCTGAGCGTATTTTCAGTCGTCCTGCATACATCGAGGCGTTGACGCCTTCTGAGAAAGTGATGCGTCGCTAATTAGGTGACTAATTAGCCATCACTGCTCAATGGATTTTATGAGCGTCGTTCCAAGCAATAAACCCTATCTGATCCGCGCACTGCACCAGTGGTGTGTGGATCATGGTTTTACGCCTTACATTGCTGTCTTCGTGACTGAAGGGGTGCAAGTGCCGATGGATTATGTGAAAGACAATGAAATTGTTTTAAACATCAGTCCTGATGCTTGCCAGCAATTGTCTTTGGACAATGAATGGATTTCACTCAAGGCTCGCTTTGCTGGAGTGCCTCGTGATATTCATGTTCCGATGACTCATGTGATGGCTATTTACGCCAAAGAAAATGGCCAGGGCATGTCTTTCCCGGTTGAGAAAACAACTCCACCAGAGCCAACGGCAGACAAAAATACACCGATTTCTAAAGGAAGACCTAGCCTAAAGCTGGTTAAATAAGTTAGAATGTCGGGCTTAGCAGCAAAGAAATTAGCAGGAATTCTCTAGTAACACGGCAGGCCCCCTTAGTTAAATGGTATAACACTTGACTTGTAATCATGGATTGGCAGTTCGATTCTGTCAGGGGGCACCAAAAATCCTCAAGTAATTCAATGATAAAATCTCGTATTATGAGAAATTTTTGATTTTTGTGGCAACGCAACAAAAATACCTTGAATTGTCATATTTATTCCCTAAAATAGAGTTTGTGCAGTGCAATATATGCGCTGCAAAATAATTAACTAACCTATTTGGAGTAAATATGAATCAAGATCAAATCACAGCAAAAATGGCAGAAATCCAAGGCGAGAGCTTGAACACAGCATTCGCATTGAGCACAAAAGCAATCGAGCGCGCTCAAGAATTGGCTGACTTGAACTTCTCAGCAACTAAAGCAGTGATTGTTGAAGCTCAAGACGGTTTAGAGCAAGCTTTGACAGTTAAAGATCCACAAGCATTCGTTTCATACGTTCAAAGCGACGCATTGGCACCTTTGGGTAACAAGCTAGCTGCTCATCAGCGCGCTGTTGCGAAGATTGTTCGCGACGGTCAAGTTGAGTTGGCAGAAGTTGCTGAAGCTCAATTAGAGCAGTTCCAAGAAGGCGTGCAAAACTGGGTAAACACTTTTGCAGCTAATGCACCAGCTGGTTCAGATGTATTCGTTAATGCATTGAAAACTTCTGTTGGTTCAGCATTGCAAGGTTTCGAGCAATTCCAAGTTGCTGCTAAAGAAGCTGCTGCTGTTGCTGAAGCAAATGCAGAGCAAGCTGTTGAAGCAATTCAAGGTTTTGCTAAGCAAGCTAAATCTGCTGCTGCTAAGCCTGCAACACGTGCATCAGCTGCTAAGAAGCCAGCTGCTCGCCGCGGTCGTAAGTAATTCGCGACAGAGTCAGTTGCGCAAGCACTGACTCAATGCTCCGAAAAGAGCGCAGTCAATAAAAAACCCGCATGATGAATGCGGGTTTTTTTATTATCAAAGTTTATGACTTACTCATCATCGGCAACATCAGTCAATTTGCTTGGTAATGATTTATTCGGTTTTACACCAAGCTTTTTGACGTTCTCGGCGGTACGAATCAAATTGCCACGACCAGTTTTTAGTTTGCCAACCGCATCTGTATAACTGATTTGAGCTTGTTCCAAGCGCTGCCCAACTTTATCCAGATCTTCAACAAATCCAACAAACTTGTCATAAAGAGAAGCGCATTGACGGGCAATTTCTTGGGCATTGCGGTTCTGGTGTTCCTGGCGCCACAAATGAGCGACGGTTCTGACGGTTGCTAGTAAGGTGCTGGGGCAAACAATCACGATGTTCTTTTTAAGAGCATCTTGATAAATATCGGGCGCATGGCGCATCGCCGCCAAGAATGCAGGCTCAATTGGAATGAACATCAAGACAAAGTCAATTGAACCAACACCATAGAGGTCTTGGTAGTTCTTGGCCGATAAGCCTTGAATATGTTGCTTGATCGATAGCACATGGCTGTTGAGCTCAGCAGTTTTGATGGCGTCATCATCAGCTTGTATGTAACGGGTGTAAGCGGTGATAGAAACTTTGCTATCTATCACCAAGTGCTTGGATTCGGGTAAGCGAATCACCACGTCTGGTTGTAGTCTCGATCCATCACTGATGGTCTGAGTATCTTGCACAAGGTATTCCTCACCTTTGCGCAATCCTGAGTTTTCTAGAATGGTTTCAAGAACCAACTCACCCCAATCACCTTGGGTTTTGGATTCACCTTTGAGGGCGTTGGTCAGGGCACGAGTTTCATCGGTCATGCGCAGGTTAAGACCTGCCAGTTTTTCAACTTCTTGTTTTAAGGCAAAGCGCTCTCGTGCTTCAGATTGATACGTCTCATCCACCTGTTTGCGAAAGTCCGTCAATTTTTCTTGCAGTGGCTTTAAAAGAATATCGAGGTTTTGCTGATTTTGTTCAGCAAAGCGTTTTGATTTTTCTTCGAGGATTTCATTGGCAAGATTTTTAAACTGATCAGATAGAACAGTTTTTGCTTCTTGCGCTGTTTGTTGAAGAGCGGCTAGTTTGTCAGCGCTTTGACGACGTTCAGCGGCCAACTCGGTTTCTGCTTTGACCCTGGCTTGGCTTTGTTGCCAAGCGTAATAGAGACTAAATAGAGCAATGAAGCAAAAAAGAGCCAGTAGTAGAAAAGCGATAGTTGTGTCCATATCGCTATGCTAAACCAATGCTGGCTCTTCATGAGAGCCAGCACTTAAATAATTAGTAATAATTGATGGGACTTTGACGGGTAATGCTTAAGCTTTAAGCAACTGCTGCAATTCACCGCTTTGGTACATTTCAGTCATGATGTCTGAACCGCCGATGAATTCACCATTCACATAAAGCTGAGGAATGGTTGGCCAGTTGGCATAAGCTTTCACGCCTTCGCGGATGTCTTGATCTTCTAAAACATTGACAGTGTGTGGCTTGTCTACGCCACAGGCTTGCAAAATTTGAATGGCTCTTCCTGAGAAGCCGCATTGCGGAAATTGAGCATTGCCCTTCATGAATAGAACCACTGGGTTGCTTTCAACGATTTCTTTGATTTGTGCTTGTGTGTCCATGGTACTTCCTTATGTAGATGTCTTATTTTAGCCAAGCTTAACAGACGCCGCTCGATTAGCCGATGCGACGCGCCAAATACCCGCAAGATCCTGGTGGGCTTTGATATTGATGTAATTTTGTTCCTGCAATAACTGACAAACTTGTTTGGATTGATCGAATCCATGTTCTACCAAGATGAATCCATCCGCTGCTAAATAAGGAGGGGATTCTTTAAAAATGGCGCGGTATGCCATCAAGCCATCATGATCATCGGTCAGTGCTAAGCTTGGTTCAAAGCGCAAATCACCCATCAATAAGTGATGATCGCCCGCTGGGATGTAAGGAGGATTGCTCACGATCACATCAAACACGCAATCTTCAGCTGGAAGGTTTGTGGTCAGACCATCAAACCAATTCGATTGAAGGAACTTCACTGAGTTCAGATTTAAAAGGCGGGCATTTTCTTGGGCGATCTGGAGTGCTTCAGCGCTGACATCAACACAAGTGACTTGGGCGTTAGGTAGGTTCTTGGCCAATGCCAAACCAATCGCGCCACTGCCTGTTCCCAAATCTAGAATCCTTGGTGTTTTTTTACCTGATGATTGAATGTGATCAATCGTCAATTCAACCAAGAGTTCTGTTTCAGGCCTTGGGATCAAAACGCCAGGAGCTACTTTGAGTTCAATGTTGAAAAACCCTTTTTTACCAATCAGATACGCAACTGGTTGACCTTCAGCGCGTTGCTTTTCTAATAGCGCCCATTCTTCGAGCAAGGCCTTGGGCAATGCTTCTGTATCACGGCTAATCATTGCAGATTTTGGCCAATTCAAGTGCTTGTTAATGAGGTGAGCGAGCAAGGCTTTGGCATCTACTTTGTCCAAAGTAGATTGAAAAAGAATTTCTCGAATATTGATAGCCATTAACTTTGTTATTAATAAGGTCTTAGTGAGAGAGGATAAACATATATTTATAGAAGAACTTCTGTTTTGTGTTGCTTGATAAACAAAGGGCTCCTTAGTAACCGGAGCCCTTTGTCGACCGAGTATCCCCAGTCATTGAGATTATTCTACTCCAGAATATTTAATAAACTAAATGTCACCCAAGCTAGCCAATAACTCAGCTTGGTGCTCGGCAGACAATGCGTTCAAAAGATCTTGAATATCACCGTCCATCATGGCATCAATCTTATACAGGGTGAGATTGATGCGGTGGTCGGTGATGCGTCCTTGCGGGAAGTTGTAGGTGCGGATGCGATCACTGCGATCACCAGAACCCACAAGGCTCTTGCGAGTTTCAGCTTCTTTGTCGTGGGCAGCGCGACGTTTGGCATCCATGATTCTTGAAACAAGCACTTTCATGGCTTGATCTTTGTTGCGGTGTTGACTGCGATCATCTTGGCATTCCACCACCGTGCCGGTTGGGATGTGCGTGATGCGCACTGCAGAGTCTGTTTTATTGATGTGCTGACCGCCCGCACCAGAAGCTCTGAATGTGTCAATGCGCAAATCAGCAGGATTGATTTCAATATCACTGATTTCATCAGCTTCAGGCATCACAGCGACTGTACAGGCTGAGGTGTGAATGCGTCCTTGAGTTTCTGTTTGAGGGACTCGTTGCACACGATGGCCACCTGATTCAAATTTGAGTCTTGAGAAAGCACTTTGTCCAACAATGCGCAAAATGACTTCTTTGTAACCACCCAAATCTGATTCTGAAGCACTCACCACTTCTACTTGCCAACGTTGTCTTTCGGCAAAGCGTGTGTACATCCTGAATAAATCAGCAGCGAATAAAGCACTTTCATCACCGCCGGTGCCCGCACGAATTTCCAAAAAGATATTTTTATCATCATTGGGATCTTTTGGTAATAGTAGGCGCTGTAAATCAGCTTGCATGTTTTCCATGCGCTCTTTGGCAGATTTGATTTCTTCTTCTGCAAAGTCTTTCATTTCAGGATCAGCCTGCATCGCTAAAGCTGCTTGCTCGTCGGCTTCTGCTTGCAGGAATAATTGAAATTGTTCGACAACAGGGGATATTTCCGCATGCTCACGATTGAGTTTGCGGTACTGATCCATGTCCTTGGTAATTTCTTCCTGGACTAACAATGAATTGAGTTCTGCGAGCCTGGCATCTAATTGCTCAAGCTTCGCTTTCATACTTGGTTTCATCTATTGATTGGAGTTGTTTGACCGGAATAAACCCGGCAAGATTTTCATGAGGGCATCACGCTCTTCGCCTTGCGCATGTTGCAAAGCGTGCAAAGAGCCATGTAAAAACTTATTGGTAAGACCTTGCGCCAAAAGATCCAATACCACTTGTGGGTCTTCACCTTTAGCGAGTAGCTTGCGGGCACGCTCAAGCTCGATAGAGCGCAAGTCTTCACCGCGTTGGCGCAAGTCTTGGATCAAAGGCACCGTGCCTCTGGTTTCTAACCAGTGCATGAAATGCGATACGCGGGTTTCAATGATTGCTTCCGCTTGGCCCACAGCTGCTTGACGAGAATCTGAGCCAGCTTGAACAATGTCACTCAAGTCATCGACGGTGTAGAGGTACACGTCGTTTAATTTGCCGACCTCAGTTTCAATGTCGCGAGGCACCGCCAAGTCAACCATCACAACGGGGCGATGACGACGTTGCTTGACTGCACTTTCAACCATGCCCAAGCCAATGATTGGTAAGGTGCTGGCAGTGCATGAAACCACAATATCAAAATCATGCAGGCGTGTGGGTAGATCAGAGAGACGCAAGGATTCTGTTGCCAAGCCTTGTTCTGATAATTGATCAGCCAGTTCTTGGCCGCGCTCCAAAGTACGATTGGCCACAGCCATTAATTTTGGCTTGCGCGCCGCAAAATGCGTGGCGCACAAATTGATCATTTCACCAGCACCGATGAATAAAACTTTTTGCTCTGAAACACTTTCAAAAATTCTTTCAGATAGGCGCACCGCAGCAGCTGCCATTGAAATGGAGTGTGCTCCGATTTCAGTGGTGCCACGAACCTCTTTGGCCACCTGAAAAGTTTTTTGAAAAAGTTGGTTGAGGTAAGTTCCTAATGAGCCTGCTTCATCAGCAGAGCGCACCGCATCTTTTAACTGACCCAGAATTTGAGTTTCGCCAACCACCATCGAATCCAAACCGCAGGCCACTCTGAACGCGTGACGCACGGCCAGCGATTGTGGCAAGACATAAACGTGAGGCATTAATTCTTGGCTATCGATGCCTCGTGATTTGGCTAGCCACTCCAAGGTGGTTTTCTTGAGTAAAGAGGACTGTTCTTGTGTTTGCTCATCATTGGCCGCACAGTAAAGTTCTGTGCGATTGCAAGTTGATAAGATCGTCGCTTCTGGCAAATCTGTTTCAGATACACTTGCTAAATGATTTTTCAGGTGATGCAAGGCAGGCTGAATCATCTCAGGTGTGAATGCCACCTGTTCACGCACCTGGATCGGTGCGGTGTGATGATTAATGCCTAATGTCAAAATTTGCATAATGAAATTATAAGTTTTTCATGGAGTTAGGATGAGTTTTCTAGCATTTTTAATATTTGGCGGTTCTGTGGGCTTGATTACTGCATATCTTTACCCTAAAAACCGACTAAAACTCAAAGATTTACTGCTTTATTGGCTTGCTGGCGTGGTGATTAGCTTTTTAGCCTCTTTTTTTGGTCAAACCTTTGGGCTTTTTAGTTCTGGTCAAATTTTGGAGTGGTTAGGAGCTATTTTTGTGACTATCTTGCTGGTCGCTTCTTTGAGGGCTTTGGCCAACAATTAATCTTACGAAGTCTTGATCTTTTGATTAAGACCATGTGATGACAGATTCACCTTGTTTTTCAAGAAGGTCATTGACCTGTTGAAAGTGACGACAGCTACCCTTATCACCCTTTAATAAAAATGGTTCAGTGGTTCGATACACACTCAGCCCTGATGGATGAGAAGCTGTCAGAATGCTGGGGTTTCTTGTGGGAGTGGTGGAGTAACTTGCTTGCTCAATCAGAGCTTTTTTCTTCTGCGCATGAGAACCCCACAGCAGCCATATTAATCCAGGCTTTTTAAGCGCTAAGCGATACAGCAAGCAATCCGTTAGCTCTTGCCAACCCAACTGGGCATGTGACCCAGCAATCTCAAGTTGAACAGTCAGACTGGCATTAAGAAGTAACACGCCTTGTTTGGCCCAGTGACTGAGGTCACCATGTTGTAACCCTGAGTAACCATCTAGAGCAATCGCTTTACTGATATTTCGGAGTGAACTTGGAAAACTGCGCCATCCTGGTTTGATGGCCGCTGGGATGGAAAAAGCCAAACCTTGCGCTAGTCCTGGTGTTTGATAGGGATCTTGACCCAAAAGAACAACTTTCACTTGTTCAACCGATGTTTCTCTTAGTGCCCTAAAAACATTTTCGGGGGCAGGTTGGATCAACTCGTTAAATTTTTCGTAAGCAGCAGAAATATTTTTTTCGAGTTGTAAAAATTGGTCAGCATCCAATTCTTCAGAAATCAAAGTCGCCCAATCGGCGGGCATCAGTGCGCGGATGGAAAAAGAGGAATTAATCAATTAATTGAAAAAATAAATCAAAGCCACATTCGCTAAGCCACAGCCAAAGAAAATTGTTGAGGTTGGCGACTTAGCATTTCTTTTGGAGAGCTTGATAGGTTCACGGTGAACGCTGTTTCATGGCGGAAGGCGATGATCTTCACGTTTTTACCATGGGCTATTTCAAGCATGAGCAGTGTTAACAACTGATCTAATCGTGAGGCTGTCACACGCTCTTGCTGAATGCTCGCTAAATAATCGCCAGCCGACAAACCTGCTAGTTGAGCCAGACCGCCATCGAGCACATGGGTTAACTTTACCCAGCCATTATTCACCGTTGTTCTGATACCTAATAATTGTTTGGCGCTTTCAGCGCTGTCAGAAGGTTTCTTGATTTTTGAGGTCACTTTGATTTTTGCTGATGATAATAATTTCATCAACGGTAAATCTTTGGTGCCTTCAATGTAATCGGATTTGAATGATTGCCAAGTTGTTTCAAACGAGGGTCCAATGATGAACGCAATAGCGTTATCAAAATCATTTTCTGCCATGCCTTCTTGCGTTAATTGATACATTTGCCAAAGATGTCTGATCACATCATCAAGGGATTGTTGGTTACGTGTGTGCTGCCTGATCACGAGATCCAGCGCCAAAGCAATCAATGAACCTTTTGTGTAATAACTGACCACCGCGTTGGGCGTGTTTTCATCCATTTGATAGTACTTGGTCCAAGCATCAAAGGAGCTGTCTGCCACACTTTGTTTCTGGCGACCGGGTTGGCGCAAAACCATGTTCCATGTTTTCTCTAGCCGTTTGAGGTAAGCCGCCAAATCAATTCTTTTGCTTCTAAAGAGTTGGAGGTCGTCATAGTAGCTGGTGAAGCCTTCAAATAACCAAAGTAGCCGTGTGTGATTTTTTTGATCGAGCGTATAAGGAATGAATGCTTTGGGTTTGATGCGCTTGATCATCCACGCATGGAAATACTCATGGCTACACAGCCCTAAGAAATCTTGATAAGCATCATGTTTATTTAAGTTTTGATGGGGGTAAGGAAGGTCATCCCTGTTGCATAAAAGAACTGTGCTGTCGGAATGTTCTAAGCCGCCATAGCCTTCACCCACTGCGTTGACAATGAATGTGTATTGTTGGAACGGAGCTCGATGAGACCTTGGCTCAAAAAATTGTATGTGTGCATCACAGATGGCTTTTAAATCTTTCGCCAATTGTTGGACATCCACTTCTTTGGTCGCACCTTGAATCACCATCCGGTGTGGTGTGCCACAAGACTGCCAGGTGATTGTTTGAAACTCTCCGATTGCCAGTGGATGGTCAATCAGAAAATCATAGGATTCAGATTGGTAGATACCAAAGCCTGACTGATCTATTTTTTTGGCCGGCAGCGTTGTCTCAATCCGCCAAGTTTTTGTACTTGAGATGTGTTGAGTGGGTTTCAATATTTCCAGTTCATGCACTTCATCGGCATGATCGAGTACTTGTAAGCAAAGGCTGGTTGGATTGAAAAAGGCACGGGTTGCATCGATGTACGCTGCTCTGACAGAGGTATCAAAGCCATACACTTGATAACTTAATGTGACATCGTGATTAGAAGGTGGTACGAACCAAGTATTGCTGTCAATTTTTTCTAATGAAATGCTTTTCTTGGTGGCTATGGATTTAGCGCTGATTGTTTCTAGATGTTTAGAAAAATCACGCAACATGTAGCTGCCTGGTATCCATGCAGGAAGTTGAACTTGAGCCCCCCACCCTTTGAGAATGCGAGCGGGTATAAGGAGTCTGACCTCAAAGCGATGACCATGAAGATCTTTTAGTTCAACCGTGTAACGAATTCGTTCCATCTTATTTTAATTTCTTCTCTATTTGCGCCAAAGGAACAGCGCCAGCAATGCGAGAACCATCTACAAAGAACATGGCTGGAGTTCCAGCAACACCCAATTTCTTGGCCAAAGATGTGTTGCGATCCAGTGGTGTTCCGCAGTCGCCTGGACCGGTTGGTGTTTGGTTCTCAAGCATCCATGCATTCCATGCTTTATTTCGATCCGCTGCACACCAAATCTGTTTTGATTTGGTGGCAGAGTCGGCTGATAGCAAAGGGACTAAAAATGTATAAATGGTGACGTTATCTAATTGCTGAAATGATTTCTCTAATTTTTTACAGAAACCGCAATTAGGGTCTGCAAATACAGCAATTTGGCGTGAGCCCTTGCCGCGCACAACTTTGATGGCATCGTTCAGAGGTAAGTCAGACCATTTGATGCGATTCAAATCATTGCTGCGTTGCTCAGTGAGATTGGCGCCAGTTTTTAGATCAATGATCTCCCCTTGAACCAGATAACGTGCAGTGGCATCGGTATAGACAACATCATTACCAATCGCTACTTCATACAAGCCAGAAACCGGGGTGCTGCGCACCGCACTGATTTGCGCGCGCTCCCCCAATTGTTTTTGAAGTTCGTTTTTTACTTTTTGCTCCACGCCACTTTGCGCATGGACAGTTGAAGCGCCGATGGCAGTTAAGAATGCAATCGTCAGAACTTGAACATATTTTTTAGAAATTGACATCATGAATACCTTGTTGAGTGAATGTTGTGGCTTCGATTAAGAAAGCGCTTTTTTAATCAGTTGTCTTTTAAAGAATGGGCTGCGGTTAACCATGTTCATCCCCATATTTCTGAAATTTTTCATGAAGCTGCTGGGGTGAGCAAATAATTTTTGTAATTGATCGGTGGTGAAAAGTAGGGCGTCTGTGTCGCCGTGGCGTGAACGTTCATAACGTCTTAATAGAACAGGGTCGTCAATAGCTCTAAATGATTCTTTTTCTTCAATCACTTTACCGAGGGTGGCCACATCTCTTAGACCTAAATTGAGTCCTTGACCAGCCAGGGGGTGCATCACATGTGCAGCATCACCGATCAAAACAACCTTAGGCTGATGGTCTGGTGCAATGATGCGTTCAGCCTTCAGTTTGCGAAGTGGAAAGCTTTTCGGGCTGGTGATCATCTTGAGAGGTCCAAAGCGTTGTGCAACGGATCCCATTGCAGCAGACATGACCTGAGCGGAAAGAGCTTCAGGAGTTAATTGTTGTAGTTGTTCAGCATGTGCACTTTGTGCTGACCACACCATCGATAATTTTTTATTTGGCAGTGGTAGAAGAGCCAGTATTTCACCATGATCTAAAAACCATTGGCAGGCAGTACCCTGATGATCGAGTTCGCAATGAAAATTAGCGACCACAGCAGTTTGTCCGTAATCGTTCACAGGGGTTTTAATTTGTAGTTTTTCTCTGATGGGTGAGTTGGCACCATCAGCGGCTAAAAGAAGCTTGGCAAAAAAACTTTGACCTGCTTTGGTGTGAACCGTGACCCCCTCTTTGCTTGAGACGAAATCCGAAACCGAATCAGTGATACGTTGAATGTTGCCTTGAAATTGGGAGGCGGTGTCTAAGGTTTTTTCAATATGACTGGCTTCTACAATCCAAGCAAGCTGAGAAACCGTGGCGCTGTAGGCTGAGAAGTGAAGTTCATCTGTAGCCCGCCCGCTGTCTCCAAACACACGCATATCACTCACCACCTGAATACGTCTGTGATCCAGAGCTTCCCAAACGTTCATATCAGACAATAATTGTTGGCTACTCGATGACAGAGCATAAATTCGACTATCCCAAGACAAATCATCATTACAATGTGGGTCTGGATCAAAATTGGGTGCTAGGTGCAATATCTTTAAGCCTAACTGGGCTAGTCGAAGCGCAGTTGCTTTACCGGCAATGCCAGCACCAATAATAATAAGATCGTAACTGTTCATATTGGAATAATAACTCGCTATGTCATTGAAATGCGGTATCGTCGGCCTTCCTAACGTTGGCAAATCAACTTTGTTCAATGCTCTTACCAAAGCTGGTATTGCAGCAGAGAATTACCCTTTTTGCACGATTGAGCCAAATGTGGGGGTTGTGGAGGTGCCGGATCCTCGCCTAGCCGAGCTGGCTGAGATTGTGAAGCCTGAAAGGGTGTTGCCAGCGGTTGTTGAGTTTGTTGATATTGCTGGCTTGGTAGCTGGTGCATCGAAAGGTGAGGGCTTGGGTAATCAGTTCTTGGCCAATATCCGTGAAACTGATGCCATTACCCATGTGGTGCGCTGTTTTGAAGATGGCAATGTGATCCACGTGGCCGGTAAAGTCGATCCACTGTCAGATATTGGTGTGATTGATACAGAGTTAGCACTTGCTGACTTGGCAACTGTTGATAAAGCTTTTGCTAGATATTCAAAGGCAGCTAAGTCAGGGAATGATAAAGAGGCCAACGCTTTGGCACCCCTTTTGGCAAAAGTACAAGCTCAGTTAAACCAAGCTCTCCCCGTGCGTGCGATGGGTTTAAATGAAGAAGATTTGGCCTTGTTAAAACCATTTTGCTTGATCACGGCCAAGCCTGTGATGTATGTGGCCAACGTTAAAGATGATGGCTTTGAAAATAATCCTCACTTAGACACTGTTAAGGCTCATGCTGCCAAAGAAAATGCGCCTGTTGTGGCAGTTTGCGCAGCGATTGAGGCTGAAATTGCAGAGTTAGAAGATGAAGATAAAAAAGCATTCTTAAGTGACATGGGCATGGAAGAGCCTGGTCTGGATCGTGTGATTCGGGCCGGATTTGGTTTGCTTGGTTTACAAACTTACTTCACCGCTGGTGTGAAGGAAGTTCGTGCTTGGACCATTCATGTGGGTGACACAGCGCCGCAAGCAGCAGGTGTGATTCATACTGACTTTGAACGTGGCTTTATTCGTGCTCAAACCATTTCTTATGATGACTTCATCTCATTCAAAGGGGAGTCAGGTGCCAAAGAAGCTGGCAAGATGAGGGCTGAGGGCAAGGAGTATGTGGTCAAAGATGGTGATGTGCTGAACTTCTTGTTCAACGTTTAAATGTTGAATCCTTGATCAGGTCCATGAAATGACCAGCCCAGTCATCAGAGTTGTTCATAGCCGTGCCAAGGACGGTTGTCATGCGGCTTATGAAGCTTTGATCTTGGGGATGTTTGAATCAATGAAACATTTCCCAGGATTTTTGGGTTCTGAATTACTCCCGCCCTTAGCTAACGCCGATGAATACCAAGTGATTGTGAAATTTTCTTCACAAAAAGATTTGGATGATTGGGATGTTTCTTCTCAGAGACAAATGTGGCACGCACGTTTTCGTCCATTATTAGCGGCTGACCCTGAATATCATCTTTTAACTGGTCTAGAAGCATGGTTTTCTTTGCCAGAAATTCCAGTTGGTAAAAAACCACCCAGAAATAAGATGGCTTTGATCACTTGGTTGGGCATTTGGCCCACCGCATCGATTTTCTTGTATTTCTTAACGCCATATATGGAATCTTTGCCGTATTTGTTGCGAACCGCGATTGTCACGGGATTGGTCGTGATCACCATGACTTATTTATTGATGCCGCGTTTGGTCCAGGTCTTCAGAGCCTGGTTAAATTAAGCGTTGTTCAAATGAGCCCCTGCCTAGGGGTTTACGCTAAATCTCGAGAAATTTAACTTATTTCGGGAATACTTGGTATAGGATCATCTTTTAACCTATGCGGAGATACTCATGAAGCTCTATTACACCCCAGGTGCTTGTTCATTAGCTGTGCACATCACACTGTGTGAAACTGGTTTGTCATTTGAAAAAGAATCTGTTGATTTAGCCACTAAAAAAACAGCCAGTGGCGCAGATTTCTCAGCAATCAATGCCAAGGGTTATATCCCAGCACTTCAGTTGGATAGCGGTGAGTTGCTCACCGAAGGTCCTGCCATTAATCAGTATTTAGCAGATTTGGTGCCAGAGAAAAAATTGGCGCCAGCCAATGGCACATTGGACCGAGTGCGTGTGCAGTCATGGTTAACTTTCATCGGTACTGAACTACATAAATCATTCACACCACTTTTCCATCCTAGTGCAGATGATGTGAAAGCTCAGGCAAAAGCCAATATTGCTAAACGCTTAACTTATGTGAATCAAGAGTTATCAGGTAAATCTTATTTGGTCGGCGATCAATTCTCTATCGCTGATGCCTATTTATTCACCGTGATCGGATGGATGGGTTTCTTGGCGATGCCAACAGACGCTTATCCTCATATTCAAGCGTTGGTAGCAAAAGTGGCAGCTCGACCAGCAGTGCAAGCAGCCATGAAGGCTGAGGGTTTAATCAAGTAGGATTTGAATCAAACTAAATGAAGATACAACTTGCTCCGATGGCTTCTATTGTTCCTATCGCTGCTTTATTGAGCGCATTATTTTTTAGCACCAGTGTGCAAGCAGCCAGTGAGCAAGATCTTCAAAATAGCTTTGATCCGTATTTGAAAGGGTTTCCCCAGTTTCCTGGGGTTAAACCTGGTTTGGTGATTGATAAAACCAATCTTGAGCAATACAAGGCAATTTTAGATCCCGGTTTGCAATACGTGATTCAAAACGATTGGCATCAAATCAAGGTGGGACCAACCACACAGTTTCAAATTAATCAGAAGTTCATTGCTGCTACCAAGCAGCATCTTAATAAAGCTCAGCTCGGTCCAAGAGTTGGTGATATTGATCAGTACATTTCAGGGCGTCCTTTTGTTGAGGAACCTGATGTAAAAGATCCACGTGCTGGAGAAAAATTAGCTTGGAATTTCAGGGCTGGTGCCGGTGTTGGTGATAGCGGGGTGATCTATCCTTTCTATTGGCGTTATCGAGACTTAATGAGTGGCAAGATTGAGAAGACGGTGAAGTTCTCTTTCAATATTTTGAAATTCAAGCATCGCATTGAAGAGCCGGCTCCAGACATTAAGCCCAACGCTGCTGATTTGGCTGTGGCTATTTATGCCAAAGTTTACGAGCCACAAGATCTTAAAAATACCCAACTCTTGATCTTGCATGCTGATAACGATCACAAACCTCAAGATGCTTATATGTATTTGGGTTTCCAGAGGCGCGTGCGTCGCATGGCGCCAGGACAATACACAGATGCTTTTTTAGGCTCTGATGTCATGATTGAAGATTTTGAAGGTTTCAATGGCCGTATTTCTGATATGAAATGGCATTACAAAGGAGCCCAAAATCTTTTGCTGCCGATGTTCAATCATCGTGAGATGAAGTTGGCAACTGACTTGCCAGTAGAAAAAGATGGTTACCAATTCATTGATGTGAATGGTCAAGGAGGATGTTTCCCTGATATCACTTGGCAATTGCGTAAAACTTTTATTTTGGAAGTTGAACCGCTGGATCCTAAACACCCGATCAGTAAGCGATTGTTTTATTTAGATGCTCAATCGATGCACATTGTTCGAACATTGATTTATGACCGAAAAGGTCAACTGTGGAAAGTTGGAACCTTGGGCAAAACTCATCCTGATGCACATTTGCCAGAAAATAAAGATTTGGGCAGTCCAGTCGATGACGTTTTTTCTGCTGTGGACGTTCAAACCAAGCATTGCACCACCGGGCAATTTAAAACAAAGGTTGATCCTAAAGCCAACCCGCCTTCACTTTTTCAAGTTCAAAACTTGAGGGGTGGCGATTAAATGACAAGTTTTTGACCCACATCCCTTTATTAAGAGTAACCTTGATAGTTCCTGAGAGTGGCTAAGCGCCATTGGTAGCTTGCATTCCTAGGATTTACCCTTAAATCTCGAGAAAAGTATAATATTTCGGGAATATTCGAGATATGATTCAGTCTTCAAATTTAAGAATAGTCTTAATGAAGACCTTTTAGGCATAGGTGAGAACATGGTGGAGCAATTTAATCCTGAAAAAAGATTTGTAAGATTTGTTGAGAAGCGCGAGGATGGTTTTGTGTTGTTTGAATTCGCGGTGGGTGAGCCTGAAATTTTTGCGGAAATGATCTTAAAAGAAGAAGATTATGTAATTTTCTGTAAAGAGCAGGGTGTTGTCATGATTGATGAAGACTCCAATCCGATTGATGAAGGCAATGATTTTGAATGGCGCTTGCGTGATGCAACCCAAAAGAGAATCGACAAATAGTACTCTCGAGTATCAAAAACTAAGAGAACTGATGTGAATTTTAAAATTAGGAATATAAAAAATGGCTAATGTATTTATTGCATTTCAATCAAATCAAGATAGTCGCTACATTGTTGAGGCAATTGTGGAAGACAACCCTCTGGCGGTTGTAGATGAGCAACCCGCTATGGTGAAAATCGATGTGCCCAATCGCTTGGTGATCAAGCGTGCAACTGTTGAAGAAAAAATGGGTCGAGAGTTTGAGCTACAAGAAATGCACATGCATCTGATCACCCTTTCTGGTAACGTTGATGAGGATGATGATCAGTTTGTTTTAGAGTGGAAATCTTAATCTATTATTAAATGAGATCTTGAATAGAACGCTCAAGCTGATGAGCGGTCTATTTTTTGTTAAAAGTTTTTATTTGTGAGTTTTTATGTCATACGAACTAACCATTGAGCCACTAGGCCAAACAATCGAAGTTGAAGACGGTCAGACGATCCTGGATGCCGCTTTGAGAGCTGGTATTTATTTGCCGCATGCTTGTTGCCATGGTCTATGTGCCACTTGTAAAGTTCAAGTGGTCGATGGTGAAGTGGAGCATGGCGAGGCATCTACTTTTGCCTTGATGGATTTTGAGCGTGAAGAGCAAAAATGTTTGGCTTGTTGTGCCACATTGCAAAGTGATGTCACGATTGAAGCAGACATTGATGAAGATCCTGATGCTCGGGTGATTCCAGTGGTCGACTATGAGGGAGTTGTTTCTAGAATTGAAAATCTAACGCCCACCATCAAAGGTATTTGGTTAAAGATTGAAGGCGGTAAGACTGTTGATTTTCAAGCAGGACAATACGTTAATTTAGAAATCCCAGCGCTGAATCAAAGCCGTGCTTTTTCATTGGCGAACCCGCCCCATGATGGTGAGGTTGAGTTAAATATTCGTATCGTGCCTGGTGGCGTAGTCACAACCTATATTCATGAGCAGCTAAAGGTTGGTGACAAGCTGAAGTTGAGCGGTCCTTATGGTCGTTTCTTTGTCAAGAAATCAACCAACACGCCGATGTTATTCATTGCAGGTGGTTCAGGTTTGTCTAGTCCGAAAAGCATGATTTTAGATTTGCTCAATGAAGGCTGTGATTTGCCAATCACATTGATGTATGGCGCCAGATCACAAACAGAACTTTATTACGATCAGGAATTCAAAGATTTGGCTGCGAAGCATCCAAACTTTACCTACATAGCAGCATTGTCTGATGAACCCGCTGATTCTGGATGGACAGGTCCTCGTGGTTTTGTCCATGAGGCTGCCAAAGCTCATTTCAATAATGACTTCAGTGGACGCAAAGCTTATTTGTGTGGTCCACCTCCAATGATTGAGGCAGCGATTTCAACCTTGATGCAGGGTCGTTTGTATGAGCGAGATATTTATGCTGAGAAATTTATTTCAGCAGTGGACTCGACCAATACAGTTCGCAGCCCACTCTTTAAAAATATTTAAGCCACTGGTTGGCTAAAAATTTCTTCAGGCAGTTTTGACACCAAGTCATAGGTTAGTTTGATGTGTTGACCTAAGAGCTTGGTGCAAAGCTTGATGTCTCTGTTCAGAGCGGCTGACTTGAGTGCTTCATGCTCAGCATGAACGTCTCTTTCAATATCTTTTCGATAATGCATCGCAATGCGACGATAACGCTCTGAATGATGGTAAAGAATACCAATGAATTGTAGGATCCATTTAGATGGGCAAGCTGAAACCAAGGCCGAATGGAACTCTTCATTTCTCTGTTCCCACTCTTGAAAAAAGTTGTCTTCCTGTGCGTCGTTGGTTTTACCTAACTTTTTCTCGGCCAAAGTTAGTCGGTGATAAGCGGCTATAACATCAGCCTCCCACTTGTCATTGCCCAGAGTCATCGATTGAGACAGAGCTTCATTCTCCAACATGATTCGTCTCTCAGTGATGTCCAGAAAATCAACCAATGACATAGGGCTGACAGTGAAGCCCTTCTGACCTTGCGTGAACACCAGGCTATCAGCCACCAATAAGGCAAGAGCTTCGCGCAGGGTGCCTGCGCCAACGTTATACCTATCTTTTAAGTGTTCGACTCTTAACTTGGTTGAAGGTGGATGCACGCCATTGATGATGTCACGTCTTAAGGCTAAATATGCCCCTTCTACTAGCGTTTTTGGTTCAGGAGTACGAGGAATAAATGATGATTGAGGTACTAAATGCATGATTTTTAAAAGATATCCGATTTTTTAAGAATTATCGATATTTTGCCGTGTCTTACGAACTTTGAGTAAAAAAATAGAGGTATTTAGGGGAAAACACTCATTGCCATAAATCTTTAGGTATTTCAAAATAATCTCGAGATTAATAGGTACAATCGAGAAAGTTGATGCCTCATAAAGTGTTCATTGAAGATACTCAGGAAGAGTATCCCTGTCGTGAAGATCAGCATTTACTCGCTGGGATGGAGGCTCTTGGGCGCAAAGGAATACCAGTCGGTTGTCGCGGTGGTGGTTGTGGTGTTTGCAAGATAGAGATTGTCAGCGGTGAATATACCAAGCGTGTGATGAGTCGAGATCACGTCACAGTTGAAGAAGAGGCGAGAGGTTGTGTCTTGGCTTGTCGAGTGAGACCGCAATCAGATATCACCTTGAGGGTGGTGGGAAAGATGAAAAAAAATGTGGTGCGTGGTGCAACACAGAAATAAAGAAGTTGTTTGATCAATAGTAGTTATTAAATATTTTGATAGGAGAAAAATATGCCAATGACAGGTGTTTTACGTCCGGGACACGCTCAACTTCGTGTTTTAGACATGGAAGAGTCAGTACATTTTTATACAAATGTGTTGGGTTTAAAAGAAACAGGTCGTGATAAATCTGGCCGTGTGTATTTCAAGGCTTGGGATGAACGTGACCACAACAGTGTGATCTTGCGCCAAGCTGATCGTGCTGGCATGGATTTCTTCGGTTTCAAAGTGGAGAGCAAAGAAGTTCTTGAGAACTTAGACAAAGCGCTTAAAGCTTATGGCGTTACAACCGAGCGCATGCCCGCCGGTGAAATGATGGAAACGGGTGAGCGCGTCAGATTTAAAGCGCCAACTGGCCATACATTTGAACTCTATGCAGAAAAAAATCATGTGGGTAACGGTCTAGGTGATTTTGCTCCAGAGGCTTGGAACCCAGACCAAAAGGGTATTTCTCCAGTACGCATGGACCATGCCTTGATCTACGGTAAAGACATTGATGGCACCAGAAAGCTATTTGAGGAAGTATTCGGTTTCCGTGTCACTGAGCGTGTGAAGTTGGAAGATAAGACAACTGATTTAGCAGCATTTATCACTTGTTCAACCAAAGCTCATGATTTAGCTATGGTTCGCCATGGTGAAGACGATAAGTTACATCACGTTTCGTTCCGACTAGATTCTTGGGAGCAAGTTCTTCGTGCAGCCGACATCATGACGATGAATCGTGTCTCAATTGATATCGGTCCTACACGTCACGGTATTACACGTGGTGCAACCATTTACTTCTTTGATCCATCAGGCAATCGTTTAGAAACTTTCTGCGGTGGCTATGAATGGTATCCAGATATGCACGAAATCACCTGGCCAGTCGAAGAAGTGGGTCGCGCAATTTTCTATCACGATCGTAAATTGAACGAAGCTTTCTTGGCTGTGGTGACCTAATGAGCCATTTTGTATCTCAAAAAAACATTAGTTGTGAGGCTGCTGCAAAAGTAGCTCAGGGTGCTATTGATAAGGCAAATGAGTTGGGCATCAAAATTAATGTGGCCGTCACGGACTCCAGTGGAGTCCTGATGGCTTTTTTGAGAATGCCGGGCGCCTTTCTTCATTCAATCGATATCTCTATTGATAAAGCTTATACATCTGCGAGTTTTGGCTTTCCAACCAGTCAGTGGATGAGCATTATCAAGGACGATCCAGCTTTAAGGGAGGGGATTGTTCAAAGAGATCGATTGGTCATATTTGGGGGTGGCGTACCGATCCAATTAGATTGTGAATTAATTGGTGGGGTTGGTGTGTCGGGTGGTTCTGCAGAACAGGATGAAATTTGTGCCTTAGCAGGAATTTCAAAGATTAAATAATCAATAAAACAAATAGAAAACAACATGAAACAATTTCTAAACTACATTAACGGCGAATTTGTAGCAACTGATAAAACTTTTGAAAAGCGTGCGCCAGTCAGTAATCAAATCATTGGCATGGTGCATGAGGCAGGTCTTGCTGAGGTGGATCAAGCGGTGACTGCTGCTCGTGAAGCGCTTAAAGGTGACTGGGGAAAATTAACCACGGTCAAGCGCGTTGAAATGTTGTATGCGGTTGCTGATGAAATTAACCGTCGTTTCGATGATTTTTTAGAGGCTGAAATTGCTGATACTGGTAAACCAAGATCTTTGGCCTCTCATATTGATATTCCACGTGGTGCAGCGAACTTTAAAGTGTTTGCCGACATTATCAAAAATGTACCCAATGAAACATTCCAAATGGATACCCCAGATGGTGGCAAAGCCATCAATTATGCGATTCGCAAACCTTTGGGTGTGATTGGTGTTGTGTGTCCTTGGAATTTGCCATTGTTGTTGATGACGTGGAAAGTTGGTCCTGCACTGGCCTGTGGCAATACGGTTGTGATCAAGCCTTCAGAGGAAACACCTGGAACAGCAACCTTGCTTGGTGAAGTATTTGAAAAAGTTGGAGTACCTAAGGGTGTTTACAACGTGGTTCACGGTTTTGGTCCTAATTCTGCTGGTGAATTCTTAACCAAACACCAAGGTGTGAATGGTATTACCTTTACCGGTGAGACAAGAACTGGTGAAGCAATCATGGCAGCTGCAGCAAAAGGTGTTCGCCCAGTGTCATTTGAGTTGGGTGGCAAGAATGCAGCAATTGTTTTTGAAGACTGCGATTTTGATAAGGCCATTGCAGGTGTGACGCGTTCGGCGTTTGAGAATTGCGGACAAGTTTGTTTAGGCACTGAGCGTGTTTATGTTCAAAGACCAATTTTTGATAAATTTGTTGCAGCTCTTAAAGCAAAAGCTGAGGGCTTAAAAGTGGGCCCGCCTAATGAGCCGGGAGTTGGCTTGGGACCATTGATTTCTGCTGAACACAAAGAAAAGGTGACCTCTTATTACGCCAAAGCAGTGGCTGAGGGTGCAACGGTGGTCACTGGTGGTGGTTCTCCAAAGATGGCCGATGAATTAAAGAATGGTCACTGGGTTGAACCAACCATTTGGACAGGATTACCAGAAACTGCCACCGTGATCCGTGAAGAAATTTTTGGCCCATGTTGTCACATTGCTCCGTTTGATACTGAAGAAGAAGCAATTGCATTGGCCAATAACACAACTTATGGTTTAGCCACTTCAGTATGGACTGAAAATATCGGTCGTGCACACCGTATGGCTGAAGCGATTGAAGTAGGTCTTTGCTGGATTAACAGCTGGTTCTTGCGTGACTTACGTACACCATTTGGCGGCGCCAAAGGTTCAGGTATCGGTCGTGAAGGTGGCGTTCATTCATTAGAGTTCTACACAGAATTACGCAACGTTTGCGTCAAACTTTGATTAGCAAAAGCTAAAGAAATAAAGAGATTAGAAATGACTATGGATAAAAAAATTATCACTGACTTAGGTGATGAACTGTATAACGCTCTCAAAAATCGCCAAGTGATTGATCCTTTGAGTAGTCGTTATCCTGATATGACAGTTGAAGATGCCTATAAAGTACAGGAGCGCATGATTGCGCGCCGTATTGAGGCGGGTGAGCGCATTGTTGGTAAAAAAATTGGTGTGACATCTAAGGTGGTCATGAATATGTTGGGCGTTTATCGCCCTGACTTCGGTTATTTATTGGATGGCATGATTTATAACGAAGGTGAATCAATTGAATTTGATAGCATGATCCAGCCAAAAGCTGAGGGCGAAATTGCCTTCATCTTGAAAAAAGATTTGATGGGTCCTGGTCTGAGTAACGCAGACATCCTGGCGGCCACTGAGTGTGTGATGCCTTGCTTTGAGATTGTTGATTCAAGAATCCGTGATTGGAAAATAAAAATTCAGGACACCGTTGCAGACAATGCTTCTTGCGGCGTTTTTGTGTTGGGTGACAACGCAGTTGATCCAAAGAAAATCGACCTCAATACTTGCGGCATGATCTTAGAAAAAAATGGCGATATTTTTGCAACGGGCGCAGGTGCAGCCGCTTTAGGTTCTCCGGTGAACTCAATCACTTGGTTGGCCAATACATTGGGTAGTTTAGGTGTTGGTTTAAAAGCTGGTGAGGTGGTTTTATCTGGCGCATTGGCAGCGATGGCGCCGATTGCCAAGGGCGATAACTTTAGAGCAACCATTGGTGGTTTGGGTAGCTGTTCAGTTCGTTTTAGCTAATTGCCATGGATTTAAGAATTGCAGGTAAAACAGCTCTGGTGACCGGCTCAACAGCCGGCATTGGTTTTGCAATTGCTAAAACGCTCGCTGAGAACGGCGCGCGAGTGATTGTGAACGGGCGCACGACTGCCTCTGTTGATCAGGCAATCGCCAAACTCTCTGAGCGTGTTTCTTCTAATTTATTGCAGGGCTGCGCGGCAGATTTATCCAATGCTGCGGGGGTGCAAAAGCTTTTAGATGCTCATGGTGATGTTGATATTTTGATCAACAATTTAGGTATTTTTGATGTTGTGCCATTTGCTGAAATCAGTGATGCCGAATGGATGAGATTTTTTGAAGTGAATGTGATGAGTGGTGTGCGATTGTCGCGCCACTATTTACCTTTGATGCTCCAGAAAAATTGGGGCCGCATCATTTTCATTTCTAGTGAATCAGGGATTTGTCCTCCGGGTGACATGGTTCACTATGGCATGACCAAAACAGCTCAGTTATCTGTTTCTCGTGGCTTGGCTGAAATAGCAGTTGGGACTGGCGTGACGGTTAACTCAGTATTACCAGGACCTACCAAAACAGAAGGTGCTGCCAACTTCTTTGCCTCAATGGCAAAAGATCAAGGTATTACGGTTGAAGAAATGGAACGCAAGTTCTTTGCCGAAGGTCGTCCCACATCATTGATCAAAAGATTTATTTCTCCAGATGAAGTCGCTTCGATGGTGGCGTATATCAGTAGCCCGTTAGCCGCTGGAACAACGGGTGCGGCATTGCACGTTGATGGCGGTGTCGTGCGAAGCATTGTTTAAAAAATTAGTAAATTTAATAAAGAAGGTATTTTCAAATGAAAAAAATTAAATGTGCATTGATTGGTCCTGGCAACATTGGTACTGATCTATTGGCTAAATTACAAAGAAGCCCAGTGTTGGAGCCTGTATGGATGGTGGGTATTGATCCCGAGTCTGATGGCTTAAAGCGCGCTCGCGAAATGGGCATCAAAACAACTTCCGATGGCGTTGATGGTTTGTTGCCACACGTTAAGGCAGACGGTGTCCAGATTGCATTTGATGCAACTTCTGCTTACGTGCATGCTGAAAACTCACGTAAGTTGAATGAGTTGGGTGTGTTGATGATTGACTTGACCCCTGCAGCGATTGGACCTTATTGCATTCCACCAGTGAACTTGAAAGAGCACTTGGGTAAAAAAGAAATGAACGTGAACATGGTGACATGTGGCGGTCAGGCAACCATTCCAATGGTGGCCGCTGTTTCACGTGTTCAAAAAGTAATTTACGGTGAAATTGTTGCAACCGTTTCTAGCCGTTCAATTGGTCCTGGTACACGCAAGAACATCGATGAGTTCACACGCACAACAGCCGGTGCTGTTGAAAAAGTTGGTGGCGCACAAAAGGGTAAGGCGATCATCATCGTTAACCCAGCCGAGCCACCATTGATGATGCGTGACACGATTCACTGTTTGGTTGAAGGTGAACCAGATCAAGCCAAGATCACTGCTTCGATTCATGACATGATCAAAGAAGTACAAAAGTATGTACCAGGCTATCGCTTGGTGAACGGACCTGTTTTTGACGGTAATCGCGTATCAGTGTTCATGGAAGTTGAAGGTTTGGGTGATTACTTGCCTAAATACGCCGGCAACTTAGACATCATGACAGCAGCTGCTGCAAGAACAGCTGAGATGTTTGCTGAAGAGATGTTGTCTGGCAAGTTGGTTTATTGATTAACCAAGTCAAAGAATTTAGAAATAAAGGATTAAAAATATGAGCAACTTAAAAGGTAAAAAGATCACCGTTCATGACATGACCTTGCGTGATGGTATGCATCCTAAGCGTCATTTAATGACGCTGGAGCAAATGGAAACCATCGCATGTGGTTTGGATGATGCAGGCGTTCCTTTGATTGAAGTGA
This sequence comes from Polynucleobacter cosmopolitanus, assembly GCF_002224225.1. Taxonomy (GTDB): domain Bacteria; phylum Pseudomonadota; class Gammaproteobacteria; order Burkholderiales; family Burkholderiaceae; genus Polynucleobacter; species Polynucleobacter cosmopolitanus. The sequence goes on from NZ_NJGG01000001.1 coordinate 562,043, forward strand.
CGCACGGTGACGGTTTGGGAGGATCATCTGTTAACTATGGTTTCCCAGCACACACAGATGAAGAATATTTGTCTGCTGTGATTCCAAAAATGAAAAATGCCAAAGTATCTGCTTTGTTATTGCCAGGTATGGGCACTGTGGATCATTTAAAGATGGCACATGACTTAGGCGTTCATTGCATTCGTGTGGCAACTCACTGTACAGAAGCCGACGTATCTGAGCAGCACATTGGTATGGGCCGCAAATTAGGCATGGATACCGTTGGTTTCTTGATGATGGCCCATAAGGCATCTCCAGAGAAATTGGTTGAACAGGCTAAATTGATGGAATCCTATGGTGCCAACTGCATTTATGTGACTGACTCTGCTGGTTACATGTTGCCTGATGATGTGAAAGAGCGTCTAACTGCTGTGCGCCAGGCTCTTGATTCAAAGACAGAACTAGGTTTCCATGGCCACCACAACATGGCGATGGGTATTGCCAATTCACTTGCTGCTATCGAGTGTGGCGCTAATCGTATTGATGCTGCAGCTGCTGGTTTAGGCGCTGGTGCTGGTAATACGCCAATGGAAGTATTCATTGCGGTGTGTGATCGCATGGGTATTGAAACGGGCGTTGATGTATTCAAGATTCAAGACGTTGCTGAAGATCTTGTTGTGCCTATCATGGATCACGTGATTCGTATTGATCGCGATTCTTTAACTTTAGGTTATGCGGGTGTTTACTCTTCATTCTTATTGTTTGCAAAACGTGCTGAAAAGAAATACGGCATCTCTGCTCGCGAACTTTTGGTTGAGTTAGGTCGTCAAGGCATGGTTGGTGGTCAAGAGGACATGATCGAAGACACGGCAATGACGCTTGCAAAAGCGCGCGGCCTTATTTAATAGAAACCTTATTCAGGTTAAAGGAAACAATATGAAGTTAGATCAAGCAACCATTAAAAAATTAGCAGAGCATCTTGAAAACTGCGAATTGAATGCAAAAGATACGACAAAAATCACGGATGATCATCCAGAGATGGATTGGGATGATGCATATGCGATTCAAGATGAAATCAAGCGTCGCAAAATAGCCAGAGGTCACAAGATTGCTGGACTCAAAGCTGGCTTGACATCACATGCCAAGATGAAACAAATGGGTGTTGAGACACCGTGTTTTGGTTTTATGGCGGACTACTATGCATTGCCAGATGGTGGTGAGTGCAAGGTGTCAGAATTAATTCATCCAAAAGTTGAGCCAGAAATTGCGTTTGTGTTGAAAAAAGCACTCAAAGGTCCAGGCTGCCACATTGGTTCAGTATTGGCTGCAACTGATTTCGTGTTGCCAGGCATTGAAGTGATTGACTCACGTTATCGCGACTTTAAATTTGACTTAAAGAGCGTGATTGCAGATAACACTTCTGCAGCTCGTTTTGTGATCGGCGGCAACCCTGTGTATGTGGGTGATGTTGATTTGAGAACTGTTGGTATCGTGCTTGAAAAAAATGGTGAGCCAGTGGCCTTTGGTGCTGGTGCAGCTGTATTAGGACACCCTGCGGCTGCGATTGCCATGATGGCCAATCACTTGGGCGCACGCGGTGAAGAAATCCCTGCAGGTACTTTGATTTTGTCTGGCGGTGTTACTGAAGCTGTAGCGGTAGCCGCTGGCGATAACGTTACCTTGAAGATTCAAGGAATGGGTAGCACAAGCTTACGTTTCATCTAATTTAAAAAGGATACTCAAATGCCATTTGCACAGATTTATTTGATGGAAGGTCGTACAGAAGACCAAAAGCGTGCTGTGATTGAAAAAGTAACTCAAGCACTTCATGAAGCTGTTGGTGCGCCAAAAGAAAATGTGCGCGTTTGGATTCATGATATGCCAAAAGAAAACTGGGGCATTGCTGGAGTCACTGCTAAGGATCTGGGTCGATAAGGGAATCATGTCAAATACAGCTGTGAACAACCCTGAAATCGGCAAATCTATCATTGCTGGTGGTATCAAAACAAATTATCAGGATCACGGGCAAGGGGATCCAATCTTTTTGATTCATGGTTCAGGCCCTGGCGTAACTGCTTATGCCAACTGGCGTTTAACCATGCCGGTCCTAGCAGAAAAGTTCAGAGTGATTGCTCCGGACATGGTGGGCTTCGGCTTTACCGAGCGACCTGCCAATGTGAGTTACACCATGGACATGTGGGTGTCTCATGCTTTAAGTTTGATGGATGAGTTAAAGATTGAAAAAGCTCATTTGGTTGGCAATTCCTTTGGTGGCGGCTTGGCCCTTGCCTTGGCGTTAAAGGCCCCAGATCGTGTTAATCGCCTTGTATTGATGGGGGCGGCAGGCACAAAGTTTCAATTAACTGATGGCTTGGATGCTGTTTGGGGATACAAAGGTACCCTGGAGCACATGAAGGAATTGGTTGGCTTATTTGCTTTTAATAAGAATTTGGTCAGCGATGATTTGGCGAAGTTACGTTATGAAGCCAGTATTCGCCCAGGTTTTCAGGAGGCATTCTCAGCGATGTTCCCGGCACCTCGTCAACGCTGGGTCGATTCATTGGCCAGTGATGAAGGAAAAATCAAAACATTGACTCATGAAACCATGATCATTCATGGGCGCGATGATGCCATCATTCCTTTATCAGCCAGTTTGCGTTTACATGATTTGATTCCAAAATCTCAGTTACATGTTTTCGGACAATGTGGCCATTGGACTCAAATTGAGCACTCAGCCAGGTTTAATCAGCTATTATTGAATTTCTTTTTAGAGGCAAATGCCAAATAAGTTTTGGCATCAATTAACGGAGATTCAATTGGACGCTAAAAAAACTATTCAATCATTATTGGTTTTGATGATGGGGACATGTTTCTCGTTAACTGTTTTAGCAGACGCTAAACCAACGCCACGAGAAGAAATGAACCAAGATTATAAAAATCGAGGCATTGGTGGTAAGCGTTATGAAATTGATCGCAGCCCCATTGGTTCATTTGATTACTATATGGAGCGCTTAGATGCGACCAAGAAAAAGTTGAAAATTACCAAAGAACAACAAGACTTGTGGGCTGATTATGAAAAAAGTCTGATTGCTCTCTTTACTGATATCAAAAGAGCTAAGGCGCGTTTGGGTGGTGCCACAGCAGTTCAGCAAATTGGTCAGGTTTTAGGCGTGACTCAGAATCGCTATGCAGGCATGGAGCAAATCCATGACTCCGCTAAAAAGCTTTACGAGAGTTTTAGCGATAGTCAAAAGAAAACAGCCGATGAGTTTTTAATCACGACGGTACCGAATTTTGATTAATGTCTGAGTAATCTCAATAAGTTCTACATAAAACAAACCCCTCAATTTTGAGGGGTTTGTTTTATGTGCAGACTTTAAATCTTCAGTACACGATCACCTTTGAATTTTTGGCATCATTTTTTCATCAAAGTCATCTAAGCTAGGAAAGCTCAAAGGGTCTAATTGATCGAGGTTGGTGAGATATTCGCGATATTCTTTTAAAAGAGTTTGGCGATCCTCATTTGAAATATAAGGAACGTGCCAGCCGATAAAAGGCGGGAGTACTGTTAAGCCCACATAGGCCATGGAGCCTCTGAGCAATGGGCGCAGCATGGTTTGCATCTCACCATGAATCTTGTCTTCACCAAACATGTGCTCTCTTCCGCCCAGTGTGAAAGCAAGCAATCCTTTTTTACCTTTTAGACCGCCTTGATCATAAAAACGTTTACCGCCATAACAAAATCCGGAAACAAAAACACGATCAATCCATCCCTTTAAGATGGCCGGTACGGAAAACCAATACATCGGAAAGTTGAAGATCAAAAGATCACACCATTTTAATTTTTCAATTTCAGCTTGAATGTCTGGTGAGAGCTGCCCACTTTTATAAGATTCTCTTTGTTCAAGGGCGTAGACCAAATAATCTGGCTGACTTCTGACTCCAAAATCATTGCCACTGGCCACGGGATTCCACTTCATCTGATGTAAATCAGAGACTTGTACTTCATGGCCTAAGTGTTGAAATGTTTCAGCGGCCGTGTCTTTCATGGCGCTACAAAAAGATTGCGGTTCCGGATGGGCGTGAACAATGAATATTTTCATGATGACTTTTAAAAAGGCTGATTGATGCGGAAGCGCGGATTATTCATAAGTGTCATTTCCCATTTTTTTAAGCATCTCTAGGTTGGTCACTTCAATTTCGCCATAATTAATCTTAATGTAGTCTAAGCTTTCAAGCTTCTTCAGCGCCATATTCGTTCTTTGCCTAGATAATCCAGTTAAAAAGCCCACTTCTTCTTGTGAAAGTTTAAGCGCGGTACTTTGGCCAGGATAAAGGTGTTGATTAAATAAACCAGCAATTATTTTGGCCACTCTCGAGTTGGTGTCTAAAAACCTTTCGGATTCAATCATCGAAATGAAATGAAAAAGTCGTTCATTAATTTGATTAATGATGTAATGATTGAATGCAATATTTTTACTCAATAGCCAATGAAATGTTTCTTTGGGAAGGCAAGTTAAAACTGAGTCTCGCATAGCGATAGCATCATAAGAGCGGACCACCTCTTTTCTGACGAGGGGGCTTTCACCAAACCAGCTGCCAGATGGGATGGCCATGTAGGTGATTGATTTGCCACCAGGTGAAACATTGTTGGCTTTGATGAGACCTGAAGTCACCCCATACCAAAATTCTGGCATTTCACCTTTTCGACAAACATACTCATTTTTTGCGATGTGTTTGACCGTCAATTCCTGATGAACTCGGGCCAGTTCATCAGGTGTTAAGCATTCGAACCAAGGACAGTTTTCCATAAAACTATTGGCTTCCATGATCTGTGTTGGGTTTAGGCGAATTCAATTAAAAGATCTTTGGCATCCACTTGAACACCCGATGCTATATGAATTTTTTTAATCACACCATCCTCATTGGCTGTAATCATGGTTTCCATTTTCATTGCTTCAATGGATACCAAGGGATTTCCTTTTTGTATCACTTGACCTTCTTTCACTGCAACAGTTGCAATCATGCCTGGTAGTGGTGCAGCGATATGTTTTGGGTTGGTAATTTCAGCTTTGATTCGTCCAACTTTCGTTGCCGTTGCTCCTAACTTCTTCACCTTTACTGTACGAGGTTGGCCGTTAAGTTCAAAGAATACTCTGACAATGCCTTCCTCGTCCACAGGTGTTGTGCCTTGGAGTCGAATCACCAAGGTTTTCCCTGGATCAATTTCTATCGCCATTTCTTCGCCAGTATTTAAGCCGTAGAAGAAAACAGGGGTTGGCAATAAAGATACATCACCATTGTGTTTGTAATGTTCCGCAAAAGTAGTAAAAACTTTTGGATACATCAAATAAGAAGCCAACTCTGTGTCGTTGATGTGGCGATTAACTTTTTCTTCAGCTTCTTTTTTGGCTGCCTCAAGATTCGTTGATTCTAGATGTGCTCCAGCACGCCCCTCTATCGCTAACTTGTCCCTCAGAATCTTTTTGCCTAATTCTTTAGGGAAGCCATCTGCTGGGTAGCCCATTTCTCCACGGAAAAGAGAAATGACGGATTCTGGAAAGTTAATTTCCTTGGCTGGATCCAATACTTGCTCTGGGCTCAGATCATTGGTGACCATGTAAAGAGCCATATCACCAACCACTTTTGAGCTTGGTGTGACTTTAACAATATCACCAAATAGTTGATTGACATCAGCATAGGCCTGAGCCACTTCAGACCACCGATGTTGAATGCCCAATGAGCGGGCCTGTTCTCTTAGGTTGGTATATTGACCGCCAGGCATTTCATGAAGATAGACATCTGATGTGCCTGAGCGAATATCGGCTTCAAACGGAGAGTAGTACTTGCGCACTCCTTCCCAGTAGGCAGATACAGGTCTAATTTGGCTGAGCGTGATTCCTGAGTCGCGAGCTGATCCTTCGGTTGATGCAATGATGCCGCCTAAGCTTGGTTGTGACGTTAGACCACTCATTGAATCCATCGCACCATCCACAGCATCTACACCAGCTTCTATGGCAGCTAACACCGAAGCAATTGAAGCACCGCTGGTATCGTGGGTATGGAAGTGAACGGGTAATCCAACCTCTTCTTTGATGGCTTTGACCAGTGCGGTAATGGCAAGAGGTCTGCAAACGCCAGCCATGTCTTTAATGCCAATAATATGAGCGCCAGCTTTTTCAAGTTGTTTTGCCATATCGACGTAATACTTGAGATTGTATTTCGCCCGCTTGAGATTAAAGATGTCACCGGTGTAGCAAATAGTGGCTTCGCACAGAGCATTATTTTCTAAAACAGCATCCATCGATACACGCATGTTTTCAACCCAGTTCAATGAGTCAAAAACTCTGAATAGGTCTATGCCATTTTGGGCAGCTTGTTCAATGAAATAACGAACGACGTTATCAGGGTAGTTGGTATAACCAACGGCGTTGGATGAACGCAATAACATTTGTAACAAAATATTAGGCGCTGCTACTCGTATTTTCTTTAAACGATCCCAGGGATCTTCATTCAGGAAGCGCATGGAAACATCAAATGTGGCTCCACCCCAACATTCCAATGAGAAAAGTTGAGGAAGATGATGCGCATAATAAGGTGCTACCTTGACCATGTCGTTGGTACGCATGCGAGTGGCGAACAAGGATTGATGTGCATCGCGCATGGTGGTATCAGTTAATAAGATGCGATTTTCATTTCTCATCCACTCACTGAATTTCTTTGGGCCTAGAGCAGTTAATCGATCTTTGGTGCCAACTGCTAAAGAGCCTGTTAAATCTTCTTGAGGTAATTGAGGATGAGGTAGAGGTAAAGTCGGTAATTTTCTTCCACTCACCTCTGGATTGCCATTCACAATCACGCCACTGATGAAGTTCAGCAGACGTGTGGCGCGATCACGGCGTTTAGGAAATTTATAAAGCTCAGGAGTGTTGTCAATGAAACGAGTTGAGCATTCACCGGAAATGAACAAAGGATGATTGATCACATTCTCTAGGAATTGTAGATTGGTGTTAAGGCCGCGAACCCTGAATTCTCGGAGTGCTCGATCCATGCGAGCAATGGCTTCTTTGGATGTTGGTGCAGACGCTGTTACTTTGACCAATAAAGAATCATAGTAAGGCGTGATCACCGCACCTGCGTAGGCAGTGCCAGCGTCTAGGCGAATACCAAAACCAGCAGCACTTCGATAAGTTGAGATTTTCCCGTAATCTGGTGAGAAGCCATTCTCTGGATCTTCTGTTGTGACGCGACATTGCAGTGCATGCCCGTTCAGCTTGATATTTTCTTGGGCAGGAATGCCTGATTCTGGTGTACCAATTTTGGCCCCTTCACTGATGTGAATTTGTGCTTTAACAATGTCAATGCCAGTCACTTGTTCTGTCACTGTGTGTTCAACTTGAATGCGTGGATTGACTTCAATGAAGTAAAACTCACCAGTGTCACCATCCATTAAAAATTCAACGGTGCCTGCGTGTGTGTAATGAACTGCCTGCATCAAGCGAATCGCAGAATCACAAAGCATTTTTCTTTGCACATCATCAAGGTAAGGTGCTGGAGCGCGCTCAACTACTTTTTGATTTCGACGCTGCACTGAACAATCACGCTCAAATAGATGAACAACTTGCCCATGTTGATCGCCAATAATTTGAACTTCTACATGTCGCGCATTTCTGACCAATTTTTCCAAATAAACTTCATCATTACCAAATGCAGCTAAAGCTTCTCTTCTGGCAACAGGTAATTCTGCTTCTAAAGATTTTTCATCTTCAATGACGCGCATGCCACGACCACCACCGCCCCAACTGGCTTTTAGCATCAGTGGATAACCTACAGCAAGGGCCATTTTTTTTGCTTCATTCAAGTCTTGCGGTAATGGCTTGGTTGCTGGCATGACAGCAACGCCAGCAGCCACCGCGGCATTGCGCGCATCGACTTTATTGCCAAGGGTGCGCATCACCTTTGGATCTGGGCCGATAAAGATGATGTCATTTTTTCTACAAGCTTCTGCAAAGTCAGGGTTTTCAGATAGAAAACCATAACCTGGGTGAATCGCATCCACATTTGCTTTTTTAGCAATGCGCAAAATATCTTCAATATCCAAGTATGCTGATATGGGCTTTTTTCCTTCGCCAACCAAATAACTTTCATCAGCTTTAAAGCGATGAAGGGCAAAACGATCCTCATTGGCATAAATACCAACGGTTCTGATGCCCAACTCATTAGAGGCTCTCATCACGCGAATGGCGATTTCGGATCGATTGGCGATCAGTATGCTGCGGATTTTTTTCATCTTGCGCTCTTTTCTAAATAATTGAATTTCTTTCGTTTTCTTGGAGATTGGGCACGTAATAGTTGAAAAAGGGTATTTTTTATCAATATTAGCTATAAATCTCGATATTTATTTACAATCTTAATATAAATAATTAAAATTTGGTGAAATAAATCTATCAAAAAAATAACCAGTTCTATAGATCTGGAAAGTGCCATCTATTGGTGAAAGGCCACAAATGAGATTAATTTCAACGGCATTTTTTGAGCAGGATAAGTTTCAGCCTAAAACACTGGTTGAGGGGGCTTATCTTGCGTTGAGAAATGACATCATCAAGGGTATCTACACGCCCTCAAGTAAGCTAAAGGTCGATCATTTAAAAGATGTTTATCAAGTCAGTGGTGGAACTTTGCGTGAAGCTTTGGCTCTTTTGGTAGCCGATAGTTTGGTCTATGCCGAAGGACAAAAAGGCTTTTTTGTTTCTCCTATGTCAATTAAAGACTTCAAAGAGATCACCCAATTGCGCGTCATTTTGGAGATACAAGCCCTAACGCAATCTCTCAAGAATGGTAACGATAAATGGGAGGCCGATGTGATGGCGGCCTATCACCGTTTAAATCTTGCAGAGAAGAAATTGGCGCTCGAAGATATTGAGCAGCGTAACGCGCAATTTTTCTCATGGGAAGAGCGTAATGCTGAATTCCATGCGTCTTTGGTATCAGCTTGTCAATCTAAGTGGTTATTGCAATTTATCGGCATCCTGTACCAGCAATCAGAAAGATATCGCTCCTTAGGCGTGCACTATGGAACCAATTTGAAGCGCGATTTACATGCAGAACATGAGGCTCTGAAGGATGCCGCCTTGGCAAGAAATATTCCTTTGTGTTCAGAGATTTTGGCTGAGCACATCAGCATTACTTATGAATTATTTGAAAATCTTCCTGAGAGCGTCTTTAGTGGCAAAGAAGCCTTGGCCCAAGCTTAAATATTGCTTAAAAAAATAAATTATTAAGAGGAATTTATGCAACAAATTAAAAATTTTATTAATGGTGAGTTTGTCATTGGCAGTGCCAATAAGTTTTTTGATAAGCGCTCACCAGTCAATAACCAAGTCATTGCACAAATCGCTGAAGCCAGTCAAGCAGATGTGGATGCTGCTGTAAAGGCTGCTCACACAGCGCTTAATGGCGAATGGGGCAAGATGACCGTTGATCAACGCGTTGAAATGCTTTATGCCGTTGCAAATGAAATCACACGTCGTTTTGAAGATTTTGTGGCAGCTGAAATGGCAGACACCGGTCAGCCTAATCATGTCATGCGTCATGTGTTCATTCCACGAGGCGCTGCCAACTTTAAAGTGTTTGCTGATGTTGTCAAAAACGTCGCAGCTGAATCTTTCACCATGGCCACGCCTGATGGACGCGGCGCTGTCAATTACGCTGTGCGCAATCCTAAGGGGGTGGTGGGTGTGATTTCACCATGGAATGCGCCATTCATGTTGATGACTTGGAAGGTGGGCCCTGCATTGGCCTGCGGTAATACAGTGGTGGTGAAACCTTCTGAAGAAACACCAATGACCTCTGCTCTGTTGGGCGAGGTGATGAATGCAGTGGGTATGCCTAAAGGGGTCTTCAACGTGGTGAATGGTTTTGGTCCTGATTCAGCTGGTGAGTTCTTAACGCATCACCCCATGGTCGATGCGATTACTTTCACAGGTGAAACACGCACAGGTACAGCGATCATGAAAGCTGCCGCAGAAGGTATGCGCGACATTTCATTTGAGCTAGGTGGTAAGAATGCGGGTGTGGTTTTTGCCGATGCAAACTTTGATGACGCTGTGAACGGTATTTTCCGTTCGGTATTTTTGAACTCTGGACAAGTTTGCTTGGGTACAGAGCGCGTTTATGTTGAGCGCCCGATTTTTGACAAATTTGTTGCAGCATTAAAAGCGAAAGCTGAAGCTGTTAAGTATGGTCGTCCAGAGGATCATGGTTCAGATTACGGTCCATTGATTTCTGCTGAACACAAACAAAAAGTGATGTCGTATTACAAGAAAGCTGTTGATGAAGGTGCCACGGTTGTCACGGGTGGTGGTGTGCCTGATATGCCAGATGACTTAAAAGATGGTCATTGGATTCAACCAACCATTTGGACCGGTCTTCCAGAAACAGCATCAGTGGTGCAAGAAGAAATTTTTGGACCATGCTGTCATATTCGTCCATTTGATACAGATGAAGAAGTCATCAAATTGGCCAATGACACTCAATATGGTTTATCAACCACCATTTGGACTACCAACTTAGCCAGAGCGCACACAGTGGCTGCCAAAATTGATGTGGGCATTACGTGGGTCAATAGTTGGTTCTTGAGAGATTTAAGAACTGCGTTTGGTGGATCTAAGCAATCAGGCATTGGTCGTGAAGGTGGCGTGCACTCACTTGAGTTCTACACTGAAACACGCAATATTTGTATCAAGCTTTGATGAACTATTCGGTGATCGAGTAATCACTTTAGAAAGAATCAAAATGGCTCTAGAACTAACAATCAAACCAGACGATATTCGGTTGCTATGTGATCGTGTTGAAGCTGCCCAAGAGGGCGCGTATGCGATTCACAAATTGACGGATGATTATCCAAGCATGACGATTGATGATGGTTATGCAGTTCAGGCTGAATTAAGACAACGTTATTTGGCGAAAGGTCATCAGTTGGCAGGCTGGAAAGCTGGCTTAACTTCTCGAGCCAAGATGGAACAAATGGGTGTGCACGTTCCATCGATTGGTTTTTTAACCGATAAGATGGCCCGCACAGAGAGTATTGGCATTAAAACTTCTGAGATGGTTCATCCGCGTGTTGAATGTGAAGTGGCGTTTGTGACAAAAAAAGATCTTCAGGGCCCTGATTGCACATTACAAGATGTGTTGGATGCCACTGATTATGTTTTACCAGCCGTTGAAATCATTGATTCTAGATTTTCTGGGTTCAAGTTTGACTTAGCCAGCGTGGTGGCTGATAACGGTTCTTCTGCAAGGTATGTCACTGGGAAAGTGCGTTTAAATCCGAGAGATCTTGATCTCACGAAGGTGGGTGTGGTGATGAAGAAGAATGGTGAAGTAGTTGCTTCTGGTGAATCTTCAGCAGTTTTAGGTCACCCAGCTGAAGCGATTGCGATGTTGGTCAACATCTTGGCTGAGCAAGATGAAATGTTGCCAGCAGGTAGTTTTGTCATGAGCGGTGGCATCACTGAAGCAATCCCAGTTCAAGCGGGGGATGCAATCACGGCAGAATTTCAAATATTAGGACAGGTGTCAATGACATTTGTCGCTTAAGTGACATATAACAACAGGAATACAAGCTAGAGTTTCAATCTATAAAGGGTAAAGGATAAAGAAGATGGCAAAGATTAAATGCGCATTGATAGGTTCTGGAAATATTGGTACAGATCTTATTTACAAGCTAAAACGCAGTGAGTTTTTAGAACCTGTTTGGATGGTGGGCATTGATCCTGAATCCGAAGGTTTGGCTCGTGCACGCGATATGGGTCTCAAGACAACCGCGGAAGGTGTTGATGGTTTGTTACCTCACGTTTTGAGTGATGGTATTCAGATCGCCTTTGATGCCACTTCTGCTTATGTGCATGCTGAGAACTCACGCAAGTTAAATGAGTTGGGTGTCTTGATGATTGACTTAACGCCTGCGGCGATTGGTCCTTTGTGTTGTCCAACAGTGAATATTGAACAACATGCTGCCAGCGGTGAAATGAACGTGAACATGATTTCATGCGCTGGCCAGGCGACGATTCCTATTGTTCATGCCGTGTCACGTGTGCAGGCAGTTCCTTATGCCGAGATTGTGGCCAGCTTGGCATCGAAATCAATTGGTCCTGGTACGCGTGCCAATTTAGATGAATTCACTTACACAACATCAGATGCTGTTTGTAAAGTCGGTGGCTCCGTTAAAGGTAAAGCTCTGGCAATCATCAATCCAGCCGATCCTCCAATGATCATGCGCAATACGATTTATTGTTTAACAGAAGATGAACCTAAGAAAGATGAAATCAAAGCATCTATTTTGCGCATGATTGAAGAAGTTCAAAAATATGTGCCTGGTTATAAATTGGTCAATGGCCCAGTTTTTGATGGAAAAAAAGTATCCGTATTCATGGAAGTGGCTGGTTTGGGTGATTACTTGCCAAAGTATGCTGGCAACTTAGACATCATGACAGCCGCTGCCACAAGAACGGCTGAGTTATTTGCGCAGAACATTATGTCTGGCAAAGTGACTTTAAAAGCAATCAAATCAACTAATGCAGTGGAGGCTTAATCATGTTTGATAACAATCACCTCAAAGGTAAAAAAGTTATTTTGCACGACATGTGTTTGCGTGATGGTATGCATGCTAAGCGTGAGCAAATATCCGTTGATGAAATGGTTAAGGCCGCAACAGCCATGGATGATGCGGGCGTGCCATATATTCAAGTGACTCATGGTGCTGGTTTGGGTGGTAACTCTTTGCAGCATGGTTTTGCTTTGCATACCAATGAAGAGTACATCTCTTCAGTGGCATCGAAAATGAAGAAAGCAAAAATATCAGTTTTGCTAATTCCTGGTTTGGGCACCATGAGAGAGTTGCAGTCTGCTTATGATTGTGGCGCACGCAGCGTTCACATTGCGACCCACTGTACTGAAGCGGACACCTCGCCACAGCACATTGCTTATGCTCGTAAATTGGGCATGGATACAACTGGCTTTTTGATGATGGCTCATTTGAACAGCGTTGAAGGTTTGGCTCAGCAAGGTAAGTTGATGGAGTCTTACGGTGCGCAAACTGTTTACATCACCGATTCTGCTGGTTTTATGTTGCCCAATGAAGTGAAGGCACGCGTGCATGCATTGCGTCAAGTATTAAAGCCAGAAACAGAAATTGGTTTCCACGGTCATCACAACTTGGGCATGGGCATTGCCAATTCAATCGCAGCGATTGAAGAGGGTGCCACACGCATTGACGGCTCGATTGCAGGCTTGGGAGCAGGTGCTGGCAATACACCGCTCGAAGTATTTGCGGCTGTTTGCGAGCGCATGGGTATTGAAACAGGATGTGATTTATTCAAGCTGATGGATATTGCTGAAGAACTCATCACGCCAATGATGGATCACATGGTGCGCGTGGATCGCTCATCATTGACATTGGGTTTCGCTGGTGTCTATTCAACTTTCTTATTGCATGCAGAGCGAGCAAGTAAACGTTTTGGTGTGCCAGCCAGAGATATTTTGGTCGAATTGGGTCGTAAGAAGATGATTGGTGGTCAGGAAGACATGATTCTTGATACGGCGATGACCATGGCCAAAGAGCGCGGCATTCAGTTTGAAGAGTCTGTGTAAAACCTTATTTTTGAATATGAAGTCTTGGTATCAGAGGGATTAGAAATAATCCCTTTTTTGCACCCATTTTTAATATCTAATTAAAAAACCCATATAAATCAACGTTTATTTTTTAATCAAAGAGTTGTCTTTAGGGTAAGTACTTATTGCTCGTGGGGCAATTCAAGAGAAAAATAATCTCGAGATTACTTTACTTAGTCGGAATTTTTATGAACTTTGAATATTTTAAGACGGCAGGTCTACTTTTAGCTGTCAGCGTGATGCTAACAGCTTGCAGTAAGCCAGAGTCAAACGCTGTGACAACAACATCTGATGGATTGGCAACTCGTGTTGATCAATTTCAGGGTGTGGCTTCCAATCAAAAGGCAGCTGTCATAGTTGGCAAGAATGTTATTGCTGTGATGCCTCATGATGGTGGTAAGCCAACAAGAGTTGAATTAAAGGGCATTGTTTCTTTGATTGACGTTGCGACTTGCTCTGATGGCAGCTTTGTAGCTTTGGATTTCTACAAGAAGGTTTGGACATCTTCAGACAACGGTCAATCATGGGCATCCAAGCCAACACCTGAATCAATCAGACCTCTTGGCCTCACTTGTGGCCCAGGAAATAGCTATTGGTTTGTAGGTAGCAATTCAAGCATTGTGCACAGTACAAATCGCGGTGGTTCATGGAGTGTGAACTCCAACAACGAAGACTCAATGTTCAATACGATTCAGTTTATCAATGATCAAACTGTAGTCGTGACTGGCGAATACGGCATGTTCAAAAAGAGTTCTGATGGCGGTAAAACTTGGGCAAAGTCTTCAATCGGCCCTGAGTTCTATCCTTACACCGCTCTCTTTACATCAACACAAGAAGGTTTTGTGACAAGTCTTACTGGCATCATCATGCGCACCAAAGACGGTGGCGCTACATGGGAAGCCACTAAAAATGCAACAGGGTTATCACAGTTCGGTTTGGTGAATGTTGAAGGTCGTATTTTCAGCGTTGGTCTGGGTGGAACTGTATTGAGCTTTAACGGTACACAGTGGTCACCGGTCAAGCTTGAGAATTTTGGGGCGCCTTATCTCAAAGGTGTGGCGGCAATTGGTCAAGGTCGTTTCCTTGTAGCTGGTGGTAACGGCGCATGGAAAGTTGTATCAGCAAAGAACTAGGAATAAACAGTGAAAAAGAAACTAACTCATATCCTTCACGTTGGTGAAGAGTGGCTATTTGCCAATCCTAAGATTGTTCTTGGAGTTATTTTTGCCATCAGCTTAGGTTTTGCCGCTTTGGTGCCTAACGTGCGCATGGGCACAGACTTTGAAGATCTTTTGCCACAGAGTCATCCTTTTATTCAATTACACAACGAAATCAAAGATGATTTCGGTGGCGCAAGTGCTGTGGTTGTCAGTGTAGAAGTCAAAGAAGGCGATATTTTTACAAATGATACTTTGCAGTTAATTGAAAATTTAACGCAGGGTGTTGATAGCTTGTCAGGTGTTAACCACAATTTGGTGAGCAGTTTGACGCATCGACTAACTCGTAAAGTGACTCTGGACGAAACGGGCAATATTCGTTCTACCTTGTATTTCGATCCAGCCGGTGACAAATTAACTCAAGCTGAATTAGATCAGATGAGACGTGATGTGATGGCCAATCCAAGAGTGTATGGATTGATGGTTTCGCCAGATCTCAAATCAGCTTTGATCAGAGGTCAGATGAACGAAGGTGGTGAGATTGATTATCAAAAGACCTTTGCAGAGCTAACAGAGTTACGTGAAAAATATGCCACAGACCATGCTTTGATTCATGCGACTGGTTTGCCGGTTTTAACAGGCTGGGTGTACACATACCTCAACCAGATTTTGCAGATTTTGCTTTACACAGCTGCTTTGATTTTTATTTTGTTGGTTGTTTATTTCCGTCGCTTTTATGGCGTAGCACTACCTTTGTTGGGTATTTGTTTATCGTCTGCTTGGGGCTTAGGTTTCATGACAATTTTGGGTTATACGTTGGACCCACTGTCAATGACGATCCCATTTTTGATTGCGGCTCGTGCAACCTCACACGGTGTTCAGTTGGTTGAGCGTTATTACTATGAATTGGAAATCACCAAAGATGGTAAAAAAGCTGCGCGTAATTCTTTAGATGCTTTGTTTAGACCAGGTTCTTTGGCGATCACGATTGATGCGATTGGTATTTTCGTGATTGCATTGGGTGCTGCACCGATTAACATCAAGTTGGGTTACTACGCAGGTTTCTGGGGTTTCTCAGTGATTTTCACAGTTCACTTCATGGTGCCATTGTTCTTGACGATTTTGCCGGCTCCTAAGAAGACTCAAAATAACCGTTCGGGCACAACCACCGTTCTGTATAACTTCTCTAAGTATTTAGTCAATCCTCTGAGTGTGAAGATTGGTTTGATCAGCACGGCGTTTGCTGTGGTGGTTGCTTCATTCTTCGTGGCACAAGTGAAGTTTGGTGAATCTGAACCAGGCTCTCCAATTTTGAACCGTACTCACGATTACAACATTTCTGCTAAGTCTATCAACGAACATTTCCCAGGATCTGAGGAGTTGTTTGTGGTGGCACGAACCAAGGATGAGAAAGGTATTTCACGTCCAGAAGTGGTTCATGCGATGGAGCAGTTTGGCGACAAGATGATGGTGAAAGATCCTGAGTTGGGTGGCTATAAGGCTGTCCCAGGTTTGATTCGTCAAGTGAATATGTTGACGCACAGCGGTGATCCACGTTGGGCACAAATTCCTGATACACAACTTGAGGTAGCGGGTTTGATGTCAGCGTATGAACTTTCTAGTCCAATTCCAGGTGCTATGAAAGAGTTCATGAACCCTGAAGGTACAGATGCTGTTTTGACGTTCTTCTACAAAGATCACCAAGCAACAACGCTTGAGAGAATCGTGACGAACTCCAAGCAGTTGGTGAAAGAAATCAACGGTACTGTTGAAAACTTTCAACTCTTACTGGGTGGCGGCATCATTGGTGTGAGCGCAGCGATTGACGAAGAGAACTTCGTCGATACGATGATCATCACACCTGTTGTCATGATTTTGGCCTTCATTTTTGTGATGATTTATTACGAGTCACTACATGCTGGTTGGTTGATGGTGTTGCCAATGTTGTTTGCAACAATCTTGACTTACGGTTATATGGGTTTGATGAACATTGGCATCAGTGTGAACACGATTCCTGTGATTGCTGTTGGCGTCGGGGTCGGTATTGACTATGCGGTGTACATCATGGATCGCATTCGTGAAGAATACGAAGCCACACATGATCTTCAAGAATCAGTGTTACGTGCCTTGAGTACAACTGGTTTAGCAGTGGGCTTTACAGCAGCTACTTTGATTGCAGGTGTGATCATGTGGGTGATCTTCTCAGATTTGCGCTTCCAATCTGATGCTGCACTTCTATTGACTGTGATGTTGGCCTTGAACGCTGTTGCCGCAGTACTTTTAGTACCTGCTTGGGTGATGGCATTTAAGCCGAAATTCATCACAGGTGCACATCGCGATAAAGATGGAATCTTGCAAAATAGTTAAGTATTAATAAGGTGGTCGTTGCGTTAAAACAACACCACCTTCTAACAACTACTAATTATTAGAGAAAGATCAATAAAAAGTTAATAAAAACAAAGAGATAAAAAATCTCGAGATAATTAAGGGTTTTTCCTAGTGGGAAAACTCCCTAGATAAAAAATCTCGAGAAAGCAGTATTTTAACGGTAATAAGTGTTGGTCTTTTGATTAAAAGTTTTAACAAGTTCGTTAAGGAGAGAGTTCATGAATAACAAAAAATGGCGCAAAGCTTTACAGCCAAAGGCGATAGCCCTTGCTGCTGTTATGTCTGTTACAAGCGCAAGTGCATTTGCACAAAATTTACCTGATTTAGGTGTCACAAGTGGTGATCCATGGCAGGCGGATTTGTACTACGAGAACCACACTGCAGGACGCGAAGGAGCTGGCTTGTCTAAGTTCCGTAATACTCTTCAATCAGAGATGTCAAAAAATCTTAATGATGGTTGGAGATTCCGCGGTATCTTGCGTGCGACATACGATGGTGTTTATGACCTGAACGACAAAGAGTACGGTAAGAATGCCGGCGGTGCGGTAAATATGGGTAGCTCACTTGGACCAGCACTTGATATGCCTGCAACAACACCATATGGTGAAGGTGCAGTAAACGCCATTAGTGCGATTATGTTGGGCTTGCCGCCAACAAATACTTTTTACAACACAGCTGGTGGACCTACTTCATTTACTGTGCCAGCTGGCGCAACTCTTCCTGACCCTAATAATGTAGGGCAGACAATTCCGCACCCTCTAATTGGTCAAACATTTCCTGTAAATGCTTACCGTGCAAACAACACTAACACCGGTTTACAAGTTCTTGGTGCTGGTTGGCATAATGCTAATGGGGCCGGTACTGGATTGACTTTTGCAGTTCCAGTTCGTCCATGTGATGTTGATTCGCGTGGTTGCCGTGATTTTGGTGGTTACGGCAATAAAAAGACTTCAGAATTAGCGATGCCAGACTTCAATGATCGTCTTGATTTTATTCGTGAAGCTTATGTCACTAAGACATTTGGTATGGATGAAGGTAAGAGTACTTTCTTGAAAGTTGGTAAACAACAGGTTGTTTGGGGTCGTACAGATTTGTTCCGTGTTCTTGATGTAATCAACCCAGTTGATTACTCACGCAACAACATCTATGACGAGTTGCAAGATATTCGTATTCCAATGTGGATCGCACAAGCTGAGTACCGCATGGGTGGTAGCGAAACAATGCAGGATCGTAACTTGTCTGTTGTGTGGAACTTTGACCGTTTCCGTCCTAATAACTTAGGCCAAGGCGGTACACCAAACAGCATTTTGGACGCGGGCAATTTCTTCCGTGCTATGTCTAACTGTTGGGACAACGGTTGTACAGTTGGTAACTTTGGTGTTGCTGGTGCCAACGGTGGTTTATCAACAAACTTTGGACCAGGGCAAATTGGTATTAATAGAGTTGATTTGCCAAATTGGAGCCTCGATAACACTCAGTTAGGTGTGAAATTTGAGGGTGTAACTCAAGAAGGATTGAGTTTCTCACTCAACGCTTTAACTTATCGTTCGCAGTTACCATCATTACGTGGCATGCAAACTCAAGGATCAAACAATCCATTTACAGGCCAAAACACTCAGTTTTTAACTGGTGCAACTATGAATGGTGCTTATCTTCCGTTATTTGAGCTTGTTTACCCACGTGTTAACTTGGTTGGTGGTTCTATGGACTTCCAAGTTGAATCTCTTGGTGCAGCGATGCGTTTAGAGGGTGCATACACAAGTGGTGAAGAGTTTGCAAATACATTGCGTCCAGAGTTGTACTCTAAGAACAACGTATGGCGTTCTGTGATTGGTTTTGACCGTCCAACATTTGTACCGTTCATCAGTACAGAGCGTACCGTGTTGTTCTCAGGTCAGTTGTTCTATCAACACATCTTCAATCATGAAAAAGAAGCGCGTCCATGGGGTATGAGTGGTATGCCTGATTGGGAAAATAACGTCATCGGTACATTATTGATGAAGGCTTTCTTGATGAATGACCGTTTGAGCCCAGAAGTAATCTTTGCTCGTGACTTCCAAGCAAAAGCAAACGTGATTGCTCCTGCTGTTGAGTGGTCAGCAACAGATAACTTGAAGTTCAAGTTTGGTGCAAACGTGAAGTTTGGTACTGAGCAAAATAACTGGCAGTGGAGCTCAGCCCATGCAGCAAATGCTTTGGCACCATTTACTGGCACAGCTGTTCATGGTGGATCTAATCCAGCGCAGCAATGGGATTCTGGTTTAGGTGGCATGGAGCCTCTAGGTCGCTTCCGCGCTGGTCCAATCGGTACAGCGTTTGGCCAGAACGAGATCTTCGCAACAATGCGTTACAAGTTTTAATTTAGGAGTTAATTGATAATGAAAACAAAATTTTCCGCACTTTTTGTTGCTCTACTAACCGCTGGTGCGGTTGGTATGGCAACAGCAGCAACAGAAGCAGACTTAGAAAAATCATTCTTCCCATATAAGAATGGTGTTCCAACTTTTGCTGGTTTAACTGAAGGTACTGTTATTAGTGCCAAGAACGTTGATCAGTTCAAGGATGTGATCGACCCAGCTTTGTTTGACATGATCAAACGCGGTTGGTTAGAAGTGCCTGTTTCTAAAACAACTTCTTTCGATATGAACAAGGCTTATGTTGAAGCTTCTCGCGCCAACATGAACAAGACCAAGCTTGGTGCTAAACCAGGTGAAATCGAAGGCTTTGTTGCGGGCCGTCCATTTTTGGAGGAGCCATCAGCTGCAGATCCACGTGCCGGTGAAAAAATCATGTGGAACTACAAATACGGTGTGAACTGGGGTGACAATGCTGCGATTTATCCTTTCTACTGGAAATATCGCAACATGACGACTGGTCAACTTGAGAAGACTTTGAAGTTAAACCTTCATTTCTTGAACTTTACTCATCGTATTGAGCATGAGCCTAAGCCTGAGGTAACACCAAACCCATCTAAGTTGTTCCGTGGTATTTACATGAATATTTTGGAGCCACAAGATTTGAAGGGTACTCAGTTATTGATTCAACGTTATGAAGATGACACAAAGGCAGACGATGCTTATTTGTATCTAGGTTTCCAACGTCGTGTACGTCGTTTGGCAACTGGTCAAGTAACTGACTCATTCTTGGGTGCAGACTTGATGATTCAAGACTTTGAGGGCTATAACGACCGTTTGTCAGCATATAAATGGAAGTATTTAGAAACAAGAAACGTGTTGATGCCTTTCTACTACCATAACCAATTGAAGTTGGCAGAAGATATGCCTGCTGAAAAAGACGGTTATAAGTTTGTTGATTTTGGTGGTCAAGGTAAGTGTTTCCAAAATATCACTTGGCAGTTACGCAAGGTGTTCGTTGTGGAAGGTTCACCAGTTGATCCAAGCCCAATCAGCAAGCGTCTAATTTACATTGACACTCAAGCTAATACGATCAACCGCAGCGTGATCTACGATAAGAAGGGTGAAATCTGGAAGACATTCACAATTGGTAAGTCACATCCTGACTCACATTTGCCTATCAATAAGGGTTCAGGTATTCCAATTGACGACTCTTTCTCAATGGTTGACTTGCAAGCCAAGCATTGCACAACAGGTCAATTCAAAGGTCAAATTGATCCTAAGTTGAACCCACCACGCATGTTCCAAGTTCAATATATGCGCGGCGGTGACTAATCTAGTTTCTGTGTGAATTTTGGTTGGGTAACCAACCTTAATATTCAGACCCTTAAGAGCTTCGGTTCTTAAGGGTTTTTTCTTGTTACAAAATTGTAAAAATAGAAGAAAATAGCTTAAGTTAACAAAATTAAATAACTGGAGCTATTCGTGAAAAAAGTTCTGGAACCAGAACTCGTTGATTTACGCTCAAAACTAAAATTCTCATTTGAAACTGGTGAGATTTGGTTGGGGGAAAATCGCATGATGCTCATGCACGTGGCTGCGATGGGTGCATTTCGTAATGAGATTATTCAGTCTTTGGGATTGGAGCGTGCCAGAGGTCTATTAGTGCGTCTTGGTTACGCTTCAGGTGTGCGTGATGCTGAGTTAGCGAAAGACCTGCCTAGCAATGATTCGCCTGAAGCAGGCATCATGTTGGGCCCTATGCTGCATTCTTTTAAAGGCATGGTTCGTGTTGAAAAGCGTAAGTTAGAAATGGACATTCCCAATGGAAAATTTGCGGGTGAGTTCATTTGGGAAAATTCATGGGAAGCGCAAACTCATCTTCAGCAGTTTGGCATTGGTCAAGATGCAGAATGCTGGACGCAGGTCGGTTATGCGTCTGGTTATGTATCAACCTGTGTAGGTCGCCCCGTCATTTTTAAAGAAACTAAATGCGTTTGTAAGGGTGATCATCATTGCTATATTGAGGCACGTCTTCTAGAGCATTGGGATGATTCTGAGGATTACTTAAAGTATTACAAGCCTGAGAATATCGCGGGTCGTTTGATTGACTTGCAAGAAGAAGTGGTGAGTTTAAGAGCGTCGCTCAATAAAAAAGCTTTACCAGACAACATCATCGGTGAGTCTGAATCTTTCAAATCTGCACTGGATCTAGCATCAACAGCCGCAGCGAAACCTATCACCGTTTTATTGTTAGGCGAGACGGGGGTTGGTAAAGAAGTGTTTGCGCATTGGATCCATGACAACAGCGATCGAACAGCACAGCCATTTGTGGCATTGAATTGCGCAGCAATCCCCAATGATTTATTGGAATCAGAATTATTTGGTGTTGAAAAAGGAGCTTTTACAGGTGCGCAACAATCAAGGCCGGGTCGTTTTGAAAGAGCCGATGGCGGCACGCTGTTTTTAGATGAGGTTGGCGATTTAACCCCAGCCGCTCAAGTGAAATTGTTGCGTGTTCTTGAAAGTGGTGAGTTAGAGCGTTTGGGTGATATTAAAACGCGCAAAGTGAATGTTCGTTTAGTTGCTGCAACCAATGTGAATTTGCAGCAAGCGGTTAAAGATGGCAAATTCAGAGCCGACTTGTACTATCGTTTGAATGCCTACCCAGTGAATATTCCGCCATTGCGCGATAGAAAAGCAGACATCCCTTTGTTGGTTGAAGCCTTTATCAAGAAATATGCATTGCTTCATAACAAGAGGGTGGTGGGAGTTACAGATAAAGCGATGCGCATGCTCATGAGTTACGACTGGCCAGGAAATATTCGTGAGCTAGAGAATATGATGGAGCGAGGTGTTTTGCTCACTGCTTCTGATGAGTCAATAGAGTTAAAACATCTTTTTGCTGGCGTGGCAGATATCTTTTCTAACGAAGTAGAGTTAAGTCCTCAAGGGCGAGTGGGTTCTCAAAATTTAAAATCAATTGATGTGCTGATAGACGCCATGATCAGAGATGGCATTTCTTTAGAAAATTGTGAGTTAATGCTGATGGAAGCGGCCGTCAAGAAAACTGGAGGAAACATTACCAAGGCCGCTGATTTGTTAGGTGTTACAAGGCGACAAGTGGCCTACCGCCTCGAAAAAGAAGATCAGAAGTAGTGCTCGGCAAGTGCTAAAAATAAGCGCACAATGAGAAACATGACATGCGTATTACAAATTTGTAACGTAGGCGTTACAAGCCTTACAAATTTGTAACTTTTGGGGTGGCGGTGGTCTTAGTGGTTTTCCCTGAATGAGTGGCCTGTAAGCCTTATATATATTGAAATACATCAATATTGGCACGATGTTTGCATTAATCCCTGCGTAAGAATGATATTTTAGTGCAAGACTTCACCTTTATGGAGCAACAGACATGCAAGTTGATTTACAGACCATTGCCTTAAAACCGCTTAGAAACACATTCAAGCACATTGAAAAGCGTTTTGGCGACAAAGTGGCTTCTCGTTACCAAGAGGCCACTTATGACCTTCAACCAACTGATAATTTTCATTACAAACCAACTTGGGATCCTGAGCGCGAGATCCATGACGTGCGTCGCACGAAGATTGTTTTAAAGGATTGGTACGTACTGAAAGATCCACGTCAGTTTTACTACGGTGCTTACACTCAAGCACGTGCTCGTCAGCAAGATGCGATTGAAAAAAGTTTTGACTTTATTGAAGAGCGTGGCTTAGAGAACTCTTTGAACGCTGAAGTCAAGGCGATTGCACTTAAGACATTGATGCCTTTGCGTCATGTGGCTTGGGGTGCAAACATGAATAACAACATGATGGCTGCCTATGCTTATGGTGCAGCACTTAACCAGGCTTGTACTTATGCCAGTTTTGACCATTTAGGTATTGCTCAATATTTGACACGTCTAGGTTTGGCTTTGGGTGATGTAGATGCCCTCAAAGCTGGCAAAGCTTCATGGGAGAAAGATGCTGAGTGGCAGCCACTCCGTCAATTCGTTGAAGAGACATTGGTGACCCGTGATGTGATGGAATTGTTCGTGGCCCAGAACTTTGCTTTGGATGGTTTGCTATACCCATTGGTATACAAAGAAGCCGTGGATGGTGTTTGGGCTGTTAAATCAGGTCCAACCATTGGCATGATGACTGTGTTCATGGCGGATTGGCAAGCTGAAACAGCGAAATGGGTGGATGCTGTTCTTAAAGCCGCGGCTGCTGAATCACCAGAGAACAAAGCTTTATTAAGTGAATGGGCAAGTGCTTGGGCGAAGAAAGCCAAAGCTGCTTTGGTACCGGTTTCGAAAATTGCTTTAGGTGTGGAGGCGGATGCTGCTTTGGCGGACGTTTCTTTTGCGTTACAAGAACGTGCCAAGAAAATTGGTATTGAATTGAATTTCTAATATTTAGAGACGGAGATATAAATCATGGATATGAACGTTAAAAAGAAGTTAGGATTAAAAGAGCGCTACCATTTGATGACGCGCGACCTAGCTTGGGACGCAACTTACCAAAAAGAAGAAGAGATTTATCCACAGTTGGCTTATGAAGGTATCAAGATTCATGACTGGGATAAATGGGAAGATCCATTCCGTTTGACAGTGGATGCTTACTGGAAATACCAAGCTGAAAAAGAGCGCAAGCTTTACGCGATCATTGATGCATTCTCACAAAATAACGGCCACTTAACGGTAACAGATGCGCGTTATGTGAATGCGTTGAAATTATGGTTAAACGGTATTACGCCATTGGAATATGAAGCACACAAAGGTTACTGTCGTTTGGGTCGTGAATTCAAAGGTGTTGGCGCATCAGTTGCTTGCCAGATGCAATCAATTGATGAACTACGTCACGCTCAGACACAGATTCACGCGATGTCTAACTACAACCGCTTCTATAACGGTTTAGATGACTGGCACCATAAAGCTGACCGCATGTGGTACTACTCAGTGCCAAAGTCATTCTTTGAAGATGCACTATCAGCAGGTCCATTTGAGTTCATCACAGCGATTTCATTCTCATTTGAGTATGTATTAACAAACTTGTTATTTGTACCGTTTGTATCAGGTGCTGCATACAACGGTGACATGGCTGCGATGACATTTGGTTTCTCAGCTCAATCTGATGAATCACGCCACATGACTTTAGGTCTTGAAGTGATCAAGTTCATGTTAGAGCAAGATCCACAAAACGTGCCTATCGTTCAGAAGTGGATCGATAAGTGGTGCTGGAGAGGTGTGCGTCTCTTAACGCTTGTTGGCATGATGCAAGATTACATGTTGCCTAAGCGTGTGATGAGCTGGAAAGAAGCTTGGGAGATTTATTTTGAAGGTAACGGTATGGCCTTGTTCAACGACTTGGCTCGTTACGGTATCAAGGTGCCAGAGTATGTAGAGCAAGTTCGTAAAGAAAAAGAACACATCACTCACCAAGCATGGTTGACATTCAACAGCGCTAACTTCTTGACTAACTTCCACACTTGGATTCCAAGTAAGGAAGAGTTGGATTGGTTGGAGGCGAAGTATCCTGATACTTTTGCTAAATACTACCGCCCACGTTTTGAGTACTTCCAGAAGTTGGAAGATGAAGGTAAGCCATTCTTGACAGCAGGTTTACCACTTCTTTGCCAAGTTTGTCAGATTCCTGTGTTCTATACAGAGCCAGATAATCCAACAGAATTGGCTCATGAGGAAGGTACCTACATGGGTGAGAAGTTCCAGTTCTGTTCAAAGCATTGCCATAAGATTTTTGATGATGAGCCAGAGAAGTATGTTCAAGCTTGGTTGCCAGTACATCAGATTTTCCAAGGTAATAACTTCCTAGAGGGAACCGACCCAACGGTTGAAGGTTTCAATCCAATCAAAGCGGTGGCTGACTACTATGACATCGATTGGGGACGTGAAAACGGGCCATTCGTTGGATCTGAAGATCAGAAGAACTTCGCGCAGTGGCGTGATCAAACAACCAAAAACTAATAGGAGGATTTATGGCAGTAGCAGCAATTTCAGAATATAAATTCTCCTCAAGAGATTCGATGGATAAATTCCATGGCAATCAATTGTTGTACGTTGGTTGGGATAAGCATTTGATGTTTTACGGCACAGCTGCTTTTCCATTGCCACCAGCAATGAAGTTCAGTGATTTATTCGCAGGCCCTTTAGCGCAGTACTACGGTGCACATCCGGATTTCGCTAAGATCGATTGGTCGAAAGTGACTTGGTTAAATGGCAATAAGCCATTTCAACCAGACTACGATAAATCATTGGCTGAAAATGGTATTGGCCATAAAGATTGTTTGCGTTTTCAAACACCTGGACTAGATGGTTTATTTGGAATTTGTTTCTAAGAACTTGAATTGCAATAGATAAAAAAGGCGCTGTAAGCGCCTTTTTTATTAACCACGATGAATTGATTATTGGCATAAAGGACTCAGGGAAATGCCTATTTCAGAGGCGCTAAAATCCTGTTTTAATGGAGTTTTGCTGAAAATTAACATAGGAATTGCCTGAGATGTCTGAAAGAACCAAATATTTACTCGATGAATCCCAAATGCCTAAATCCTGGTACAACATCCAGGCTGATTTACCCAAGGCATTGCCTCCTGTGTTACATCCTGGAACCATGCAACCCGTAGGGCCGGATGATTTAGCGCCTTTATTTCCGATGGAGTTAATTCTCCAAGAAGTGAGTACCGAAAGAGACATCGAAATTCCTCAACCGGTTCAAGATATTTATAAGCTGTGGCGACCAGCGCCGATGTACCGCGCACATCGCTTAGAAAAAGCTTTGGGCACACCAGCAAAAATTTTCTATAAGTACGAGGGCGTGAGTCCTGCTGGTAGCCACAAACCTAATACGGCAGTGCCACAAGCTTTTTACAATGCGCAAGAAGGGGTTAAGAAGTTAACCACTGAAACTGGAGCGGGCCAATGGGGCACTTCAATTTCTTTTGCCGGCAATATTTTTGGTCTGGAAGTTTTGGTGTTTCAAGTGCGTGTTTCTTACGATCAAAAGCCATATCGTCGTGCCGTGATGGAAACTTATGGCGCACGTTGCGTGGCGTCCCCATCTCAAGAAACTGTTTATGGACGTCAAGTGCTGGCAGAAAGACCTGATCATCCTGGCAGTTTAGGGATTGCTATTTCTGAAGCGGTTGAATTGGCAGCTCAAAGAGATGACACCAAATACGCTCTCGGATCAGTCTTGAATCACGTTCTTTTGCATCAGACGGTCACAGGTATTGAAACGATTCAGCAGTTAGAGATGGCCGATGTTCAAGCGGATGTGGTGGTGGGTTGTACGGGCGGCGGCTCAAACTTTGCGGGTATTGCTTTCCCATTCATCGGTCAAGGTTTGCGTGGTGGCAAGATGCCAAGAATTGTGGCTGTTGAGCCAGCAGCTTGTCCATCATTAACGCGTGGTAAGTATGCCTATGACTTTGGTGATACAGCTCATTTGACACCACTAACAAAAATGCATACCTTGGGTTCAACCTTTACGCCACCAGGTTTCCATGCCGGTGGTTTGCGTTATCACGGCATGGCACCATTGGTTTCTCATGTGAAGGAGTTGGGTTTGATCGAAGCAACTTCATACACGCAAGGTGAGTGTTTTGCTGCAGGCGTTTTATTTGCTCGTGCAGAAGGCATTGTGCCTGCACCAGAGGCCAATCACGCTGTTAAGGGAGCAATTGAAGAAGCACTTCGCTGCAAGAGAGAAGGTCGCAGTGAAACCATTGTCTTCAATCTATGTGGTCATGGTCACTTTGACATGGTGGCTTACCAGAAATACTTTGCTGGCGAGTTAACCGATGAGCAATACGATGAAAAAGAGTTAGCAATGGCATTGTCTGGATTACCTTCAGTACCATCAAATCTCTGATTTTTTACAGCTCTCAAAAAAGGGTCACTTCATGGTGACCCTTTTTTATTGGGTTTGGTAATTCAGGGGCTGACTTGTTGAAAATCTGATTTAGTTAGTCACTCAGATGACATTGTGGGTACAGGGTTTTCAGGCAATATATATCTCTGTGTTTAGGGGAAATTCTGATTGATTTAAGGGTGTATAAGTATCACAATCAGAAGGCTAAACATATGTGTTAATTGGTTCTTAAAAATATCTTTTTTTAAGAAAATAATGAGGAGAATTAAGATGGCAATGACAGGCGTATTAAGACCAGGTCACGCACAAATTCGCGTATTGGATTTGGAAGAGGCATTACATTTTTATAGAAATGTTTTAGGTTTGGTGGAAACAGGTAAAGATGCTACTGGTCGTCATTACTTCAAAGGTTGGGATGAGCGCGATCATCACAGTGTGATCATTCGTCAAGCGGACCGTGCCGGTATTGATTTCTTTGGCTTTAGAGTTTTGGATGTAGCAACACTGAATCAATTAGAAAAAGATTTAAATGCTTACGGTGTTAAAACTGAGCGTATTCCAGCGGGTGAATTATTAGAAACAGGTGAGCGTGTGCGTTTCCAAGCGCCTACAGGTCACTTCTTTGAGTTGTACGCAGAGAAAACCCACGTTGGCAATGGTTCTGGTTTAGTGAATCCTGCTCCATGGAATCCTAAGACAGCTGAACATGGCATTGCACCGATTCGCATGGATCACTGCTTACTTTATGGTCCTAATATTCAGGCTAATAAAGACTTGTTCACAAAAGTATTGGGTTTTAGGGTGGTTGAGTATGTCATGGCACCAGATGGCGAACACACAGCGGCTTTCTTCATGAGTTGTTCTCATAAGGCTCATGATATTGCTTTTGTAGAGCATCCAGAGCCAGGTAAATTGCATCATATTTCTTATCGCTTAGAGTCATGGGAGCGAGTGCTGCGTGCTGCTGACATCATTGGCATGAACAAGGTGCCTGTAGACATCAGTCCAACACGTCACGGTGTGACTCGCGGCACAACAATCTATGCCTGGGATCCATCGGGTAACCGCTTTGAAACATTCTGTGGCAGCTATGAGCCATACCCAGATTGGGAGCCAATCAAGTGGACGTTTGATGAGTTTGGTTATGGTTTAGACCATACAACAGGTAAATTGCATGAGTCATTCTTGACCATCGTTAGTTAAATCTTGTTTATTTAATAGTCAGATCGGTCACTTGGTGTTTTACTGAGTGACCATTTTTTTTAAAGGTTTTAAATGACAACATCCAATCAAGAGCGTGAATTGGTCGTCATGGTTGGCGCCACCGGTGCATTAGGTGAAACAGTTGCTCGACGCTTAGTTGAATCTGGATTGCATTTGTTAGCAGTCGGTCGCTCAGAAGATGATTTGAAAAAATTAGTGAATAGCTCAGAGCACATGAGTTATTGCATTGCTGATATTGGTGATGATTCTGCCATTGAAAAAATCAAAGCGGTTGTCACTAAAATGAACCGCACGGTGCGCATGGTGGTTCATGCGGCGGGTGTTCCAGTGGCGGGTGGTGTTCTTGAGGCGAATCCCTTGGCGCTGTCACAGGCAATCAATATCAAAGCTGGCGGCATGATGCGTTTACAGCGTGCTGTGGATTCACATTTGGTGCGTGGTTCACGTTTGGTGGCAGTGGGTGGACATTATGGTTTTGAGCCCACGGCCTATGCTGCTACAGCAGGTGTGGCCAATGCGGGATTGACTAATTTGATGCGTCAGTTCAGTTGGGCTTTAGGTGCTCGAGGCATCACTGCCCATCTGGTGGCCCCAGGACCGGCAGATACTGAACGTTTACGCAATGTGGCCAATACCCGTGCTGCCCAACGTGGCATTTCAGTTGAAGAAGTGTTTGATGAATTGAAAGAAGAATCTGCGATTCATGCCTTCACAACTCCGCAGCAAGTGGCTTGGGGTATTTGCCTGTTATTAGCTCCTGAGGCCGATGCCATGGCAGGATCATCACTGATGTTGGATTCAGGGCGTCGTCGAGGTTTACCTTAATTTTAAAAATTAGATAATCACTATAAGGAATAATTATGCCAGTAGCTCATATCAATATTTTGCAGGGGCATTCTAAAGAGACATTGAAGAATGTTATTCGTGATGTTTCTCAAGTCATCGTTGATGTTTTATCTGCACCCAAGGATCGGCTTGAGGTTTGGGTCACTGAAATAGATCCTGATCTTTGGGGCATAGAGGGCCAGCCAGCCAGTGAGGTTTTGAAAGTCAAACCGCGTGGCCAAGTTGAAATGCCATATGTGGAAATGGTGTTGATGGAGGGGCGCTCTCCTGAACAACACCATCAGGTGATTGAAGGTGTGACCAATGCATTAGCTCAGCACTTAGGAACTGATAAAAATCGTATCCGTGTTCACATCGCTAATTGCAAGCCTGATAATTGGGGTATTGGTGGTGTTGCTGCAGCTATCTTGCGTAAAGCTGAGATAGAGGCCAGAGCCAAAGCCGCTTCATAAGCTATTTTTCCAAAACTTGATGATGAGAGAACAGTGATGGCATCTTCAGATTTAATTGAATCATTGTCAGCCAGCCTTTGGCTGGCTGAGCAAACTCAAACGCCCATTGAGACTTTGACATCTGTTCACCCTCATCTCACCATTGAAGATGCGTATGCAATACAGGCGGCGACTTTGCGTCGTCGCTCGAGCAGTGCGGTCGGCTTTAAGTTAGGTTACACCAGCGCTGCTATGCGAGCGCAAATGAATATCGCCCAACCCAATTACGGTGTTCTTACCAAAGATCATTTACTAGATCATCAAGAAGGTGCTTTAGATGGGTATATTCCTTTTGGTGAATTAATTCATCCTCTGGTTGAGCCAGAAATAGCGATCCTGATTAATCAAGAGATCTCAGGGGCGGGGCACACTCGCCACACCATTGAGAGTCATGTTGAGGCGGTGATGCCAGCTTTAGAAGTCGTTGATACACGCTACAAAGAGTATAAGTTTTCTTTGGCTGATAACATTTCTGATAATAGCTCTGGAGCCCGGGTGGTTTTAGGAGCTCCAAAGAAATTAGCGCAAGTGGATGATCTTCGTTTGAGCGGTGTTTTATTGTGGTCTGAAGGCCACACTTTAGATACAGGTATTGGCGCCAATTCGATGGGTGATCCTTTGGCATCGATTGCATGGTTGGCTAATTTCTTGGCTCAACAAGAGTTAAGTATTCCAGCCGGATCAATCATCATGACTGGTGGTTTAACCAAAGCTCATCCAGCCAAATCCCAGCAAACATTCTTGGCTGAATTTGGTGGTCTAGGATATGTGAAAGCATATTTTTCTTAAGTGATTGTGGTTGAAGTAAAGTCTTTTTAACGTGGTTTAAATTCAACAAAGAAAACAAAATGCTCACCAAAGATTTAATGGAAAAAACCATTCGAGACTATTTTGATGCTTGCAATACAGGAAGCTCAGAAGCTGTTCAAGCTTACTTCACTGAAGATGGCACTCATTACTTTCCAGAGGGCAGTCCCTTTGGCGTTTTGAAGGGGTCTGTTGCTATTGGCGATTGTTGGGCCAAGTGTGTGGCTGAGATTGGTTCTTTTTGGACAGTTGATAATTTTGTGGGTGATCCGCAAACTGGTAAGGCTGTGATTGAGTGGACCCACTTCAAGAAAAAGATTGGTCAAGTGTTGCGAGGTGATGAGTGGTATCAATTCACGCCTGATGGCAAGATTCAAGAGATCAGAGCTTACTATGCAAGCCCCACTCATCCGGGAGTGGTCGAGCATAAAATCGGGGGCTTCGATTATGCTGGCCGTGGCTATCCACTGGATATCGAGAAGAAATAAAAAACCGGTGTTAGCTATTGCTAAAACCGGTTTAATTCAAATAAAAACTAAATTAGAAGTAAAACAATAAATCTGCTGAGATAGTTGTTTGTTGATTATCTGTTGCAGTAGGTGGACCTGCATGAGGTACATTGCCAAAGAATTTTACACCGCCTTGAGTTGTTTTTGCCCAATCATGTCTGAGCTCTGGTCTTAAAACCAAATTTTTATTGAGATCAATATTGGCGCCAAGCGTCACTGCTTGTACAGTGGCCCCAGGCGTGCCCAAAGGTGTCAAAGCAAAGCCTTGAGGGTCTTTAAAGATTTCATAGCGCAGGCCATAACGAATTGTTTCTGATGCTTTATAAGTCAGGTGACCGTTGAAACCTTTATAAGTGGCACCAGTAAATGGTACGCATGCATCCGGATTGAGGATATAGCAGGCATCACCAGATCCTTCTTGTTTGCCATGCATGATTTCACCAGCCACTTTCCATTGGGCATTCGGTGAAAATCCAGCCACAAGTGAATGCTGCTCTCTTCTTTGACCTGTGGATGCCACGATAGGGTGATTAGGGTACCAAGTCATCGCCTCGCTTGAACGAGATGAATCGGTTTGTTCATCACCCGCTATGTAGCTATACGAAATGAACTTTGACATGTCGTTGCTTCTCCAGCGCAAAACACCAAAAACGTTATTGCTGTTGTTGTTATCACGTCCGATCTGATAGCCTTTGCCGAAACCAAATTCACCAAGCAACATGCCGTATTGATTACGGACTAAATTTGTTGAAATTTGAGAACCAATGATTTGGTCAATTTGAGAAACCAAGGCATAAGTTCTTGAGTAGAAGAAGTTAGGGGCTTGACGCCATGAAGGCGGGATTTCATAACCCAAATTCACCCCAAAGCGACCAGCAGTGACCGCTGTTCCAAGACCAATGGGTGCATACGCTTGAACATAAACCATTGGGAATGATAAGTAATTCATGTGATTGGCATTAGGAGGAAGTCCGGGAGCTCCTTGATTGCGGTTCCAGGTATTTTCAATGCCATTGGCGGCAGACATCAGGCCATCACGACCGTAATGCAAGTCTGCTCTAAATCCCCATGAATACTTTTCTGACATAGGGCCTGGCAAGGGTGTAATTCTTGGGATGAAATTGGCTTCTGGCAATTTCTCAATGGCCAGAATCATGCCATTGAATTGAGGGCCTTCATCCGATGGACCTGGAATCGTATTGGAACGTGATTTTTTCTTATCAGCTGATGACGTGACATCGTTCATAGAGTAGCCAGCTTGCATTAAGCCAAATACTGTAGCGCCAGTAGCTTCTTTAATCGCTTTACCTGCAGAGGTATCTGCCAAAAGAAATGGGCCATCTGTATTGGTGGCGCCATCGACCTTGGGTTGAGCCGTAGCAATGCTTGAGGCCGCCAATAAATAAATGGCCAGTTGGCTAAGGGCTAATTTTTTGAAGTGAGAATGTTTCATGCATTTCCTTATATAAAAATCTGATGATGTGGTTTTATTTTTGAGATTGTTGATAGGCTTCTATCAACGCATTCGCTGAACTGGCTAAATTCTTTGCAGGACATTTTGATTCAAATGAGTTGGTGCTGATTTTTGCGCCTTCCATCAAAAGAAAAAGCATTTCTGATAAGGCAGCAGGCGACGGAAGTTTGGCTTGCTTACATAAAGACTTTAATTCATGCCTGATCCAAGCTTTATGTTCAAGAACAACAGATCTAGCAATATGATCGTCATCGGTTAACTCTACAGATGAGTTAGTTAAAGGGCACCCACGTGTGCTATGGAGTAGTGCCTGACCAACACCACGAATAATTTCTTTGAGTTGTGTCAGTGGATCATTGGGGTATTTGATATAAATACTTAACCACCAATCACGGTGTTGATCATTTTGTTGTTGAAGCCATTCTGCTACAAGGTGATCTTTTGATTCAAAATTTCTATAGATACCTGCTTTAGTCGTTGACGCATGTTTAGCAACTTCATCTACACCAACAGCACGAATACCATGGTTATAAAAAAGTTCTGATGCAGAAGATAAGACCCTTTCTTTTAAAGGGAGGCAAGTGGTCATTAAATATTGAAATAGTTATATATGACCACAATGATACCAAACGGTATCATTTTTTACATGAGCGTTTGCACTAATTTAAGGCTATTATGAAAAATATTTTTTTGAAAGTGAAACCATGCCTATCCTAGAATATCATCTGGCCGACAATTGCTACTCAGATTCACAGATAAAAGAGTTGCTGGTGTCATCAAGTCATTTATATGCCAAAGTTTTAGCTTGCCCTTTGGATCGTGTTCGAGTGTTTGTTAATTTTTATCAAAAGAAGCACATGGCTGTTGCTGGTGAATTGTTGAGCGATGGAGGGGTGGAAGCACCGTATTTCCATTTTCTTGTTCTAGAGGGAAGGCCTATCGAGCAATGCCATCAGCTGTTGGAAGGCTTTACTGATCTTGTGGTTGAGCTCTTGAAAGTCGATAGATCTTGGGTGCGCGGTGGTTGTTGGCCGATTCCAGCTCAATACTGGGCCATTGGTGGCCAATCTGCCAGCTTGATGCGTGCCAATGAAATTAAAGCGCGAGCATTGGCTGGTGAATCAAAGTAAAGATATTGGTTTTGCTAAAAAAATAATTCTTTGAGACCTGCCCCAGGGTCATCTTGGCGCATGAAGGCTTCACCCACTAAAAATGCATCGACTTTTGCTGCGCGCATCAAAGCAACATCAGCTTTTGTCAGGATGCCACTTTCTGTGACAACGCGCTTTTCTTTAGGAATGTATTTCAGTAAAGACAGGGTAGTTTCTAAGCTGACTTCAAATGTGCGTAAATTACGATTATTGATTCCTAGCAATGGTGTCTTTAGTACCAAAGCGCGCTCTAGCTCGTAGGCATCGTGAACTTCAACCAGAACATCCATTTGTAGCTCATGAGCAATGGTTTCAAAGTCTTTCATTTGCGCATCATCTAAAGCGGCGGCAATCAATAGAATGGCATCGGCACCCATGGCACGGGCTTCATAGACTTGATAAGGATCTACCAAGAAGTCTTTACGCAATACTGGGATGCTGCAAGCATGACGAGCTTCACGCAAGTATTGAGCGGATCCTTGAAAATATTCTTTATCCGTTAAAACTGATAAACAAGCAGCCCCATTTTTTTCGTAGGACTGAGCAATTTGACCTGGATGAAAGTCTTCTCGAAACACGCCCTTGCTGGGGCTGGCTTTTTTAATTTCTGTGATGACTCCAGCGTGACCTTGAGAAATTTTTTCTTCAATGCTGGCAGCAAAGCCTCTGGGCTTTAAGCCTACCTCTTGAATACTGGCTTCTGCATCGGCTCTTAGCACATGCATGGCTACTTGAGAAGAGGCTTTGGCCACTTCGTCAAATTTGGTCGCCAGAATACGTTTCAGAATATCGCTCATAAATACTTTATAGGTGGTTAAGTGTGTAGCTTACGCTAATGTGATTAACATTTCAGTTGGGTGACTAACATTTCAGTAGGGTAGCTCACGCTAATGATTGCGTGGTTTTGATGAATTCTTCTAATTTGGCTTTTGCTTTGCCAGAAGCAATCGATTGTCTGGCAAGCTCCAAGCCATGACCAATGTCTTTCGCAATGTCTGCAGCGTAGAGGGCAGCGCCGGCATTCAAACAAACGATGTCTTGCGCAGGTCCAGGTTCATTGGCTAACACACCCAATAGAATTTTTTTAGATTCTGCTGCATCGCTTACTTGGAAGGTACTTGTTTTGCAAACCGTTAAACCAAAGTCTTGAGGTTTGATCTCATATTCTTTGATTTGACCATCTTTGAGCTCTCCAACCATGGTGGGGGCTTCTAAAGATATTTCGTCCAGTCCGTCTTTGCCATACACCACCAAAGCATGTTTCATGCCCAGTTGTTGAAGAACTCTGATTTGTACGCCCACCAAATCTGGATGGAAAACACCCATCAACATGTGCGCGGCATTGGCTGGGTTGGTGAGGGGCCCCAAAATATTAAAAATGGTGCGAACACCCATTTCTTTGCGAACAGGGGCCACGTTTTTCATGGCTGGGTGATGGTTTGGTGCGAACATAAAACCAATGCCACAGCTGTTCAATGATTGAGCGACCTGAGGAGCTTGCAATGTGATTTGTGCGCCCAGTGCTTCAAGAACATCGGCCGCGCCTGATTTGCTGCTCACACTGCGATTGCCGTGCTTGGCTACTTTTGCTCCAGCACCAGCTGCAACAAACATGGCCGTGGTAGAGATATTGAAAGTGTTTGCACCGTCACCACCCGTGCCCACAATATCCACAAAATGACTGTTGTCCGCCACAGATACCTTGGTCGCGAATTCGCGCATCACCATGGCAGCAGCCGTGATTTCACCAATCGTTTCTTTTTTGGTGCGTAAGCCCGTCAAGATGGCAGCAGTGAGCATTGGTGATAACTCACCAGACATGATCGAGCGCATGATGTGCATCATGTCATCGTGCTTGATTTCTTGATGCTCAATGCAGCTGAGCAATACTTCTTGTGGGGTAATGGCCATAGGTTTAATCTAGTTGGATTGTTTAGGCGATTTTTTACGAGACTGTTGCTTTTGTGGTTTTAAGAAAGTTATTCAATAATTCATGACCATACTCAGACAAAATAGATTCTGGGTGGAATTGAACACCTTCAACGGCAAATTTTTTATGACGCACGCCCATGATTTCGCCATCATCCGTCCATGCGGTGATTTCTAAATCAGCGGGCAAACTTTCTTTTTCGATTGCCAAGGAGTGGTAACGCGTCACGGTGAAGTCTTTTGGTAAATCTTTGAACACACCGGTTTGGTGTGTGTGAACCGTGTCTGTTTTACCGTGCATCACTCGTTTGGCTCTAATCACTTTGCCACCAAAGGCTTCGCCAATCGCTTGGTGCCCTAAGCACACACCCAAGAGTGGCACCTTGCCAGCAAAGTGTTGCAAGGCGGCCACTGAGATGCCAGCTTCTTTAGGGCTGCATGGGCCTGGAGAAATACAAATGTGATCAGGCTTCAGAGCTTCAATGTTGGCAATGGTGATTTCGTCATTGCGAAACACTTTCACTTCTGCACCCAATTCACCAAAGTATTGAACCAAGTTGTAGGTGAAGGAGTCGTAGTTATCAATCATTACCAGCATCTAGACCTCCTTGAACCATTTCTACCGCGCGCATGACTGCTCGAGCTTTTGCTTCTGTTTCTTTCCATTCTGATTCAGGATCAGAGTCAGCCACCACGCCCGCGCCTGCTTGAGCATGCACCATGCCATCCTTGATCACTCCTGTGCGAATCACAATCGCCACATCCATGTCACCTGAGAAGGATAAGTAACCAGCCGCACCACCATAAACGCCACGTTTGACGATTTCCATTTCATCGATGATTTCCATCGCACGAATTTTTGGTGCGCCTGATAATGTTCCCGCAGGGAAGGTGGCTTTCAAGACATCCATGTTGCTCGCGTCATTCAAAAGTTCACCTTCTACAGAGCTCACGATGTGTTGAACATGAGAATACTTTTCAATCACCATGCGATCTGTGACTTTAACAGTGCCATTTTTAGCAATTCTGCCGACATCATTGCGAGCCAAATCAATCAGCATCACGTGTTCAGCGATTTCTTTTGGATCTGCCAAAAGTTCTTTAGCTAAAGCTGCATCTTGCTCTGGATTGCTACCACGAGGCCTTGTTCCGGCAATCGGGCGCACAATCACAAAACGTTTTTCTTGGCCATCGATCTGTCTCTTTTCTTGACGCACGAGGATTTCTGGAGAAGATCCAACAATTTGGTGATCTCCAAAATCATACAAATACATGTAGGGCGATGGATTCAAGGACCGCAAGGCGCGGTACAAAGACAAAGGAGAGTCATTGTAGGGCTGGCTGATTCTTTGGCCAATCACCACTTGCATACAGTCTCCAGCCAAAACATATTCTTTGGTGCGTTTCACTGCATCCATGAAATCGGCTTTGCCAAAACGACGAATCGCTTCGGTTTTTGAAGAAGCGCTGTTGCTTGGTTTTTTAATCGGTGCATCAAGGCTGGCCAGTAATTCTTTTAATCGCTTTTGAGCAGCGTCATAAGATGCCGGCTCTTGAGGATTGGCATACACAATCAAATACAACTTTCCTGCCAAGTTATCAATTACAGCCAACTCTTCTGTCAGCATCAGTTGAATGTCAGGAGTATTGATTTCATCCGGTAGAGAATTTTTGGCTAAGCGAGGTTCGATATAACGAATGGTGTCGTAACCAAAGTAACCTGCCAAGCCGCCGCAAAATCTAGGTAGTCCATCTTGGAGGAATACTTTGAAGCGGGCATGGTAACTAGCGATAAAGTCTAAAGGGTTACCGTGATCGGTTTCAGTCACTTGGCCGTCGGTGATGACTTGAGTGATTGTGTTGTTGGGGCCACCAGTGACCTTGATGAGAGTTTTGCTTGGTAAGCCAATGATCGAGTAGCGACCAAAACGCTCGCCACCAACGACAGACTCTAGTAGGAAGGTATTTTTGGTGCCATTTTCTTGTGTGAGCTTTAAATATAAAGAGAGAGGAGTCTCTAAGTCTGCTAAAGCTTGTGAAACCAAGGCAACACGGTTATAGCCCTGTTTTGCCAGGGCATCAAAGTCTTGTCGTTGCATCAGACTTTCCCTAATTCCTCACGCATCTTGTCGATGATGGCTTTGTAATCAGGTTTGCCAAAAATGGCAGAGCCAGCAACAAAAGTATCGGCACCAGCTGCGGCAATTTCACGGATGTTGTCGACTTTCACACCGCCATCAACTTCCAAACGAATCTTGCGACCTGATTTGGCCTCATAAGCTTGCAGCTTGGCTTTGGTTTCACGTAATTTATCCAAAGTGCTAGGGATGAATGATTGACCACCAAATCCTGGATTAACCGACATCAATAAGACCAAGTCGATCTTATCTAGAACATGATCTAAATGAAATAAAGGGGTTGCTGGGTTAAACACCAAGCCAGCTTGGCAGCCGCTGTCTTTGATAAGGCCCAAGGTTCTGTCGACATGAGAGCTGGCTTCTGGGTGAAAACTGATCATGTTGGCGCCTGCCTTAGCAAAGTCAGGAACGATGCGGTCAACGGGTTGCACCATCAAGTGCACATCAATACAGGCTGGCTGGCCGTTTTTAACAGCGTGAGAGCGAATAGCCTCACATACCAAAGGGCCAATCGTTAAATTAGGCACGTAATGGTTGTCCATCACGTCAAAGTGGATCCAATCTGCCCCAGCAGCCAAGACATTGCTAACTTCTTCGCCCAGGCGAGCAAAGTCCGCAGACAGAATAGAGGGGGCAATTAAGTAAGAATTTGGGGTATTTAAATTAGCCATACTGTCATTCTATCGTGGACTGGCTTGCAGTAGCGTGTTCTATAGCGGAGAATCATGAATATGGATCAACATCAATTCAGTGTTCAGGTCAAAGTGACCTACTTACCAGACGAATCAGATGCCGAAAATCGGCAATTTGCCTTCGCTTACACCATCACCATTAAAAATACCGGTCAAATCCCCGCCCAATTGATTGCTAGGCACTGGATCATCACCGATGGTGATGAAGAGGTTGAAGAGGTCAAGGGTTTGGGAGTGGTTGGTCAGCAGCCATTGTTGCGACCAGGGGAACAGTTTGAATACACCAGTTGGGCGACTTTACCGACCCCGATGGGGACCATGAGAGGGGATTTTTTCTGTGTCAGCGAAGATGCGCAGTTTTTTCAAACGCCGATTCCAGAATTTGCCTTGGTCATGCCCCGCACACTCCACTGATTCGAGTTCTAGAGCGTTATCATTTGTCTTTACGACCCATCATGGTCCACACCACAATGATCACAAACAATACCAGGGCAACACCTGCTTCAATCATAAATAACAACATGGGATATTGGTCAAATAAATCACTCAATGGACAGCTCCTTTTGCTTGAGTCTGATGTTAGTTGTTCAGGCATCGGTATGAAGAAGTTTTTATCATACGGACTTTTGATGGCTCTTGCATTGGCATTGATTTCTTGTGCCAGTGCACCTGAGTACAAACCAAAACCAGTGGCCAAGAGCAGCTCTGCAAGTTCAAGCGAGTATTCATCCTCAGTGGCTAAATTGATCAATGCTTCATGGAATGATTTACCGGGTTGGTATGACGATGATTTAACCGCCGCATGGCCAGCCTGGAAAAGAAGCTGTGAGGGTTTGGTCAGGCGAAATCCCAGTGGACTGGATTGGAAGTCAGTTTGTCATTCTGCCAATCGCGTCAATGCATCAAGCAACCCATCGATTCGTGAGTTTTTTGAAACTCACATGAAAGTGATGGAGGTCAGGCATCAAGATGGACCAAGAGCCGGAAGTTCGCAAGGCTTGGTCACTGGTTATTACGAACCGTATTTGAATGGCTCTCGTCAAAGAGGTGGGGTTTATCAGACGCCGATTCATCAATACCCCGATGCCTGGAAAAAACGCAAACCAGCTGAATTGCCAAGTCGTGCTGAATTACTGTCCAGTGGTCAGTTAAAAGGACAAGAAATTCTTTGGGTGGACGATCCAGTGGCTGCAGCGTTCATGCAAGTTCAGGGATCTGGTCGCGTGAGGATGAGTGATGGCAAGGTGATTCGTTTAGGTTTCGCTGGCACCAATGATCACAAGTTCAAATCTTTTGCCCAATGGTTGCTCGATCGCAAAGAGATCAATCACTCAACAGCTACCATGCAAGGGATTCAAGCATGGTCAAAGAAAAATTCACCAGGACGAGTTCAAGAAATGCTGAATGCCAACCCTCGTTATGTGTTTTTCAGAGAAATGCCGGCAGTGGCTGATGTCAATGTGGGTCCCATTGGAGCATTGGGCGTGCCATTGACAGCGGAGCGAAGTATTGCGATTGATCCCAAGGCACTGCCTCTGGGGGCGCCTGTTTATTTGACGAGCACATACCCTTTGAGTGAAAAACCTTTGCGTCGTTTGATGATGGCGCAGGACACGGGAAGCGCCATCATTGGCGCGGTACGAGCAGATTTTTATTGGGGTACTGGTGACCAAGCTGGCGAATATGCTGGCAGAATGAAGCAGCAGGGACGGATGTGGGTATTTTTACCGCGCTAAAGTATTACTATTTGAGCATTACTATTAGGGCGTTTACTTAAAAAGAGGTTGTGATGAGTGATGAAATGATTTTGACGTCGGTAACCGATCGAGTGGCCTTGATCACGCTTAATCGACCTAAAGCGCTGAATGCTTTGAATGATCAATTGATGAACGAATTGGGCGCCGCTCTTTTAAAGTTTGACGCAGATGATCAAATTTCTTGCATGGTCATCACTGGCAGTGAAAAAGCCTTTGCTGCTGGTGCAGACATTGGTGGCATGGCCAACTTTAGTTTCAATGATGTTTATCAAGGCGATTACATCACCAAGAATTGGGAAACTATTCGTCGCATTCGCAAGCCTGTGATTGCTGCTGTGTCTGGGTTTGCTTTGGGCGGTGGTTGTGAGTTAGCGATGATGTGCGACTTTATTATTGCCGCCGATAACGCCAAGTTTGGTCAGCCTGAAATCAAATTGGGCATCCTGCCTGGAGCTGGTGGCACACAGCGTTTGCCTAAGGCAGTTTCAAAATCAAAAGCCATGGACATGTGTTTAACAGCCCGCATGATGGATGCGCAAGAAGCTGAAAGAGCTGGCTTGGTTTCAAGAGTTGTGCCAGCAGAGCGCTTGATGGAAGAGGCCATGGGCGCAGCAAAAACCATTGCAGAGATGTCTTTGCCGATTGTGATGATGGTGAAAGAAAGTATCAACGCATCTTACGAGTCTTCTTTGAGTGAAGGCATTCGTTTTGAGCGTCGAATGTTTCATGCGGCCTTTGCCACAGAAGATCAAAAAGAAGGCATGAAAGCTTTTCTAGAGAAGCGACCTGCAAAATTCAAGCATCAATAAATTTTCAGAATTTAATATTTTTTTAAAAAGACTTCTTTTGAAATCATTCAAGCAACTCGGATTTATTTTCTTAGGAGTTTTTTTCTTAAGTTCCTGCGCCACCATTGATGTGGCTGAAAAGAATGTGCCGCCACCAGAAAATGTTGAAAAGTTTTCCAATTTGAATGAGGGCGGTAAGTTGCCTAAGGCTTGGCAA
The DNA here is from genome assembly GCF_002224225.1 of Polynucleobacter cosmopolitanus. GTDB lineage: Bacteria > Pseudomonadota > Gammaproteobacteria > Burkholderiales > Burkholderiaceae > Polynucleobacter > Polynucleobacter cosmopolitanus. The sequence continues at coordinate 603,504 of NZ_NJGG01000001.1, forward strand.
ATTTGGCGAGTCACTCCTCAGAAAAATAAAACCCAATACACCTTGAAAAATTATCAAGGCCGCACGGTTTTGCATGCCAGTGCAGACGTGGCTGCTTCTGGTTTAGTTTTACCGCTGAAACCACGGCCGGCTGCTCAACAAGTTTTATCGTGGGAATGGAAGGCCATGAACTTGATTGCTGATGCAGATAATCAGGAGTCGAGCAAAGATGATGCACCTTTGAGAATCGTGGTGGCATTTGATGGCGATAAAACAAAATTACCTCTGAAAGATCAGATGATTTTTGAAATGGCAAAAATCATCAGTGGCCACGACATGCCTTATGCCAGCCTGATGTATGTGTGGTCCTCTGGGAGCCCACTAGAAACAGTCATTCCAAGCCCCAGAACATCCAGAATCAAGATGATTGTTGTCAACAGTGGCAGCGATCGTTTGGGTCAGTGGCAAAAGCATCAGCGAGATTTATCAAAAGACTATCAGAAGGCTTTCAATGAAATGCCTGGGAAAGTGATTGGTTTGGGTTTGCTGACTGATTCAGATAACACCAAGAGCAAAGTCAATGCGATTTACGGTGATATTGAATTAAAGAAAGTGGCAGCAAAAAAATAAAGACCCAGGGTCGTTAGGCCTTGAGTCTTTGCATTGTTTCTTTGAAGCTCTTCAGTTTGATTATTTGTTTGACTCTAAGTAACGCTCTACCAAACGAACCCAGTACGTGCTTCCCAGTGGCAATAATTGATCATTGAAGTCATAGCAAGGGTTGTGCAGTTGGCAAGGTCCAAGGCCATGACCTTGTGAGCGATGATCACCATCACCATTGCCGATGAACACGTAGCAACCCGGCTTTTCTTGAAGCATGAAGGCAAAATCTTCTGCGCCCATGGTTGGATCAATTCTTGAGTTAACGTGATGTTCGCCAACCAATTCTTTCATGACATCTACCGCAAACGCAGTTTCTTTTTCATGATTGATGGTGGGTGGGTAATTTCTAGAGAAGGTCACTTCTGCTGAGCAGTCAAATGCTTGCGCCGTGGCGCTGGCAATTTGATGCAATCTTGATTCAATCAAATCAAGCACTTCGTGCGTGAACGTTCTGACCGTGCCACCAATCCAAGCGCTGTCAGGAATGATGTTGCTGGCATCTCCAGCATGAAATTGGGTGATCGATAGAACAGCCGCATCAACCGGGCGTTTGTTGCGTGTGATGATGGCTTGAAGTGAGCCAATCATTTGACTGGCAGCAAACACTGGATCTGCGCTGTTATGAGGCAATGCAGCGTGACCGCCTTTACCTTTGACAGTGATCTGGAATTCATTGCTGGAAGCCATCATCGGACCCGGGGTCACGCCAAAGTCACCCACTGGAATACCAGGCCAATTGTGCATACCAAACACGGCATCACAAGGGAATAAATCAAACAGGCCATCACGAATCATTTCTCTGGCACCGCCACCGCCTTCTTCAGCCGGTTGAAAAATGAAATAAACCGTGCCTTTGAATTCTCGGTGTTGCGCCAGATAGTGTGCAGCACCCAATAACATCGCCACGTGGCCATCATGACCGCAAGCGTGCATTTTTCCAGGGTGCTGGGAAGCGTGTTCAAAATGATTGTGTTCTTGGAGTGGTAATGCATCCATGTCGGCGCGCAAGCCAATGCTGCGACCTTTGCCTAAGGATCCTTCGATGATTCCGACAACACCAGTTTTACCTAAGCCACGATGAATCTTGATGCCCCAAGATTCTAATTGTTGAGCCACCACATCAGATGTGCGTTTTTCTTCAAAGCACAACTCAGGGTGTGCATGAATATCGCGGCGAATCGCTTGAATGACTTGGGCAGACTCTAGGATTTCTGGTAATAATTTCATGATCTTCATTGATGAGTGACTTAACCCTAATCATAGCTCTTATATAGCAGGGATGCTAAATACCTCAGAATTACCCAAGTTTGGTACAGTGTTTCTGACGCAGTCAATCACACGTGATTTTTTAAAGGAAATCCCTTGAATCAAGACAAACCTTGGTTGAACAGTTATCCGGATGGGGTGCCACATCAAGTAGATGGGGCCCAATTTGAGTCATTGAATGATTTATTCGCTCAATCATTTGCTCAATATGGCTCAAGGTTTGCCTTTGATTGCATGGGCAAAAAAATCACTTACAAAGAATTGGATGAATTGTCTTGGCAATTTGCCGCTTATTTACAGTCGCAAGGCTTGAAAAAAGGCGATCGCATTGCTTTGATGATGCCCAATTTGCTGCAGTATCCGATCGCTTTATTAGGATCTTTGAGGGCGGGTTGCGTGGTCGTGAACGTCAATCCAATGTATACCGCTCGTGAACTGGCTTATCAGTTGAATGATTCCGGCGCAGATGCCTTGGTGATTTTAGAAAACTTTGCGCATGTTTTCCAGGGCATTCAAGATCAGGTGTCGATCAAGCATGTGCTGGTCACCAATGTTGGTGAACTGATGGGTCTTAAGGGACATTTGATCAACTGGATCATCAGGAATGTCAAAAAAGCGGTGCCAAGCTGGTCATTGAATGGCGTGAGTAGTTTTCAGGAAGCGCTGCAAAAAGGAAAAAATACCAGGTCTTTGTTTGTGCCAGTGTCTATGAAGAGTGATGACATTGCTTTCTTACAATATACCGGAGGCACAACGGGTGTTGCCAAAGGAGCTGTTTTATTGCACCGAAATATTTTGGCCAATATTGCGCAAATTGATGCTTGGCTTGAGCCGGGTATCAGAGGCTTGCGCATCGAGCAAATGGTGTTTGTGTGTGCGTTGCCGATGTATCACATCTTTGCTTTGACGGCGTGTTGTTTGTTCGGAATCAAGGCCGGTGGCTTGAATATTTTGGTGACCAATCCAAGAGATATTGCGGGCTTTGTGAAGTTATTGAAAGGCTTAAAAGAATTCCACGTATTTCCTGCAGTCAATACCTTGTTCAATGCCTTGATGAATCATCCAAAATTTTCAAGCATTGATTTTTCGTCATTGTTGGTGAGTATTGGTGGTGGCATGGCCGTACAAAAGTCAGTGGCAGATCGTTGGCAACAATTAACCGGAAAACCAATTGCTGAAGGTTATGGGCTTTCTGAAACTTCACCGGTGGTTTGTTGTAATACACCATTGATTGATGGTTTTACAGGAACGATTGGTTTACCTTTGCCAGGGACTGATGTTTTGATTCTGGATAACGAGGAGCGCTCGGTCGCGCTCGGTGAGCCCGGAGAGATTTGTATCAAAGGCCCGCAGTTAATGTCTGGTTACTGGAATCGTGATGCTGAAACAAAGCAATCAATGACAGCGCAAGGTTTTTTTAAAACAGGCGATATTGCTTATATGACCACAGATGGTTACGTCAAAATCATTGATCGCAAAAAAGACACCATCGTGGTGTCAGGGTTCAATGTTTACCCCAATGAGATTGAAGAAGTCTTGACGATGATGCCCGAAGTCTTAGAGTGCGCAGCCGTCGGGGTGAAAGATGGTCCAGCTGGCGAAGCTGTGAAAGTGTTCATCGTCAAAAAAGATATTGGTTTGACTGAAAGTCAGGTGCTTGAGTATTGCAAAACACAATTAACCAATTACAAGCGACCAAAGTTCGTTGAATTTAGAACTGAATTACCAAAATCAACTGTTGGAAAGATTTTGCGCCGAGAACTAAGAGACAACTAAGAGACAACTAAGAGATTTCTTCTGGATACGTAAGCGTAAGAAAAGTTTTTTGTATTTTTTACTTTATATCTTTAAATAGCTGGCAGCTTTTTCCATGGCGCTGATGTTGTACGGCACTTGGGCGAACTCTTTGGATAGCTCTGGAATAACTCCCATCAGTGGCGCTGGTATCAGGTGTTCGAGTGTCGCAATGTTCTCTTGAAGCAGCGTCATGGGTCCTACAGTGTTAGCCACCCATCCAGCCAAGCGCAAACCTCTTGCCTGAATCGCTTCTACGGTGAGCAAGGCATGATTGATACAACCCAATCTCATGCCAACCACGAGGACGATGGGTAGACCAATATCTTGGGCAAAGTCAGCGCTTGTTTTGTCATCATGAAACGGCACTTTGAAACCACCTACCCCTTCAACCACGATCGCATCTGATTTATCTCGAATTGCGTTGAAGGCATTGAGCATCACTGAATAATCGAGATGTATGCCAGACGCTTTTGCAACCAAATGAGGAGCTGCTGGGGTTGCGAGTTGATATGGGCAAATATCCAAATTATCTTCTCGTGCTTTGTAAGTCATGACTCTGGATAGTGCCAAGATATCTTCATTGCACATTTTTCCAGCAATCAAATCCATGCCAGCAACCACGGGTTTAAAAGCGGCAACCATAGCGTGTTGTTTTTTTAAGTGGGTGATCAAAGCACCAGAAATTAATGTCTTACCAACTTCTGTGTCCGTACCGGTCACGAAAAAACCAGCTTTGCTAAGTTCGCCAGGATTATTAGATTTAAAGACCATCTTCAATCTCCATCAGCGCATGAATTAATTGATCAATCTGTTCTGTCGTGTGATTTGCTGAGAATGTGATGCGCAATCTAGCGGTATTGGCTGGCACAGTTGGCGGTCTGATCGCGGGTACCCAGATATTCTTTTTGTAAAGTTGTTGAGCCACTTGCAAGGCGTCTTCGGTTCTGCCAATCATGATTGGTTGAATCGCTGTATCGGATGGCATCAACCCCCATTTTTTTAGGCGCAGTGTTTTTTTCCAATACTGAATATTGTGATTCAGCGATGTTCGATAAGAATCATCAGAGATCAGTTCTAAGCTTTTGAGTAAGCCGTGAGCAATCGCAGGTGGAGATGCGGTGGTGTAAATGTAAGGGCGACCTTTTTGCAAGATCCACTCCACCAATGTTTTATGCCCTGCAACAAACGCGCCGCTGATGCCAGCTGCTTTACCCAATGTGCCGATATAAATGATTCTTGCAGCTGCTTCATTGGTGTTTTGAATACCCGCATGTTCAAGGATGCCAAAACCGTGTTGACCAAGAACGCCAAAGCCATGAGCATCATCGACCAAAATAAGAGCATCGTACTGATGAGCTAGTTTGAGTAATGCGGTGACTTGTGCAAGATCACCATCCATGCTGAAGACGCCATCAGTGACAATCAATTTAAATTCATTGGTGTCTTTGGCTAATAATTGCTCAAGAGCTTGCAAGTCTTGGTGAGGAAATACTTGAACATTGGCTTGATTTTGTTTGCTGGCCAAACGAACGCCATCAATCAGTGATGCATGATTGAGTTCTTCAGAGTAGATGCTCATCACTTGATTGGATCCAAGGCTGCTAGTGATAGCGGTGATAGCTGCAAGATTGGCCATGTAGCCGGTGCTAAAAAACAATGCACGAACTTCTGGAATGAACGAGGCTTGAGTTTTTGCCAAAGCTTTTTCTAGATCATCGTGCGGACGGTGGTGGCCGCTGATCATGTGTGATGCGCCACTGCCTGATCCAAAGAGTAGCAGACCTTCAGAAATTGCTTTTGCTAACTCAGGGTGATTCGCTAAGCCCAGATAATCATTGCTGCAAAAAGTCAGCATGGCTTGACCATCGATTGTCATGATGGGTGCGCTGGCACTGTCACAAATTTTCAGGGTTCTTTTGAGTGAGTGCTGCTCCAAGTCATCAAGTAAATGATTGAAGTGGTTGATGTATCTGAGAGTCATACTTTACCTGTGGCGGTTCTAATGATTGCCACTCAAAGTGGCGTTCAAGCTTGCTTGAATGCCCTTTGATAAGTGAGTGATTTCATCATCAACGATGATGTATGGCGGCATGATGTAAATCGTTGAGCCTATGGGGCGAACCAAGATGCCTTGATTTAAAGCGTGAACAAAAAATTCTTTTGAGAAATTCTCGCAGAGGTGCTCTGGTTTGATATCAAAAGCCAGAATCATGCCCGTCTGTCTAAAGTGGATGATGCGTGCATCTTCTTTTGCCCAAGTGAATGCATCGGATAACTTCTTGGCAAGAACCTTATTTTTTTCTAAGACATTTTCTTTTTCAAAAATATCCAATGTCGCTAAGGCCGCTCTACAAGCCAAAGGATTGCCTGTGTATGAGTGGGAGTGCAAAAATCCCTTGCGCGCGTCTTGGTGGTAGAACGCTTGATAAATCTCATCAGTCGTCATCACCAGCGAGAGGGGTAAATAGCCACCGCTGATACCTTTGGACAAGGCTAAAAAGTCAGGCCAGATGCCGGCTTGTTCAACAGCAAAGAAAGTACCTGTTCTGCCACAACCCACAGCGATTTCATCAGCGATCAAATGGATTTGATATTGATCACACAGTTTTCTGATGCCTTGAAGATAAGAAGGGTCATGCATGACCATGCCTGAGGCGCATTGAACCAAAGGTTCAACAATCAATGCTGCTATTTTTTTTGATTGAGTTTTTAAGAGCGCTTCTAAATTCGTTAAAGCGCTGGTTGCGATGTCTTTGGCAGATTGATTGCCTGTTGCAAGTCGAGCATCGGGGTTTGCAACAATGTGAGCTGGATGAGTCAATGGACCATACGTTTCTTTAAAGATCGCAATGTCCGTCACAGCCAAGGCACCCAGCGTTTCACCGTGATAACTATTTTTAAGGCAGATGAATTCTTTTTTATCTAGCAAGCCTTTGTTCTGCCAATAATGAAAGCTCATCTTCAACGCCATCTCGATGGCAGATGCGCCATCAGATGCATAAAAGGTATGACCCAGTTGATGTTGCGTCAGTCTGCTTAGGCGCTCTGATAATTCCACCACAGGTTTGTGTGTGAAACCCGCTAACATCACGTGCTCTAAAGAATCGAGTTGATCTTTTAGTGCCTGATTGATCGATGGGTTGGCATGACCAAATAAATTGACCCACCAAGAGCTGATAGCGTCCAAGTAGCGCTGACCATCATGGTCATACAACCAAGCTCCTTTGCCATGAGAGATCGCCACCAAAGGAAATTGCTCGTGGTGTTTCATTTGAGTGCAGGGGTGCCACACAGAGGCCAAGCTGCGCTCTACAAGATCTTGGGAGAGTGAAGAGGTTTTAGGATTCATTCGGCTTTGATACCTGTGTCCTCGATCAACTTGGACCAACGTTTGGAGTCTTGCTGAATCAATTGGTTCAATGCTTCTGGCCCTTGAGGATTTGCTTCCAAGCCGATGGCTGAAAGTCGTTCTTTCACTTCAGGAAGATTCAGAATGCGTTTTGTCTCTTGCGCAATTTTTTGCACATCGGCTTTATTCATTCCTGCAGGCCCCATCAAAGAGAACCAAGAGGTGACTTGAAAGTTTTTCAAGCCAGGTACGCCAGACTCACTCAAAGTTGGAATGTCTGGTGCGTGTATCGAGCGCTGCATGCTGGTGACCCCGATGGCTTTTAAGTCGCCTGATCTAATCAAAGGCAATGCAGAAGCCAAATTATCAAAACTCATGTGAACTCGCCCACCCAATAAATCGGGCATCGCTTGAGCTCGTCCTTTGTATGGGATGTGTTTGATTTTTGTGTTCGTCAATTGTTGAAATAGTTCGCCCGATAAATGAATCGATGTTCCGATGCCGGAAGATGAATAGCTCAAATCATGAGGCTTTGATTTGGCCAAAGCAATCAAACTTTTGGCATCTGTTGCGGGAACTTGTTTATTCAATACCAAGACATTGGGGGTGCTGGCTAAAAAAGTGATCGACTCCAAATCTTTGCGAGGATCATAGTTAAGATTTTTATATAAAAAAGGATTGATGGTCAGAGTCCCAACGGTTCCAATCACCAGCGTATGACCATTGGGCTGAGCTTTGGCCGTCAACTCCGTGCCAATGTTGCCTCCAGCTCCTGGTTTGTTTTCAACAATTACCTGATTATTAAGGTCTTTTTGCCAATGTTCAGCTAAAATTCTAGCCAAAATATCAGGTGCTCCACCTGGTGTAAAAGTGACAATGATTTTGACTGGCTCTGAGATGCGGTTTGGCCAAGGCTTTTCTGCATAAGAGGTAAAGGTCAGAATACTTAAAGAAATAAAAGTTACGAAATAACGCATACCTCTATTTGAACACTTTGACCTGTATCATTGGCAATTATGACTATGAATGACCCTAAAAATTACTCGTCCATTTCCGTTGAGCAAGTCTTAGAGCTCTACGAATTACCCATGAATGAATTGATGGCTCGCGCAGCGCAAGTCCATCAAAAAAACTTTCCAGAGGGTGATATTGAATTAGCAACATTGTTGTCAATCAAAACCGGCGGATGTCCTGAGGATTGCGGCTATTGTCCACAGGCAGCCAGATATCACACGGACGTCAAAGCCACTAAATTGATGGATGTTGAAGAAGTTTTGGCTGCCGCTAAAGCCGCCAAAGATGCAGGTTCTAATCGTTTTTGTATGGGCGCTGCTTGGCGCGAACCAAAAGATCGCGACATCGAAAAAGTTGTTGCCATGATCAAGGGTGTTAAGGATCTTGGTTTAGAAACGTGCGCCACCTTGGGCATGTTGGCTCCTGAACAAGCAAAAGCTTTGGGTGATGCTGGTCTTGACTATTACAACCACAATCTTGATACAAGTGAAGATTTCTATGGTTCTGTGATTAACACGCGTCAGTATCAAGATCGTTTAGATACATTACAAAGTGTGCGCAGTGCAGGCATGTCTGTGTGTTGTGGCGGCATCATTGGTATGGGCGAAACTCGTCGTCAACGTGCTGGATTGATTGCCAAGCTAGCGAACTTAAATCCATATCCTGAATCAGTGCCTATCAATCATTTGGTGCCAGTTCCTGGCACTCCATTAGAAGATCAAAAAGGTGTTGATCCTTTGGAGTTTGTGAGAACGATTGCGATTGCACGTATCACCATGCCAACAGCAAGAGTGCGTTTATCTGCAGGCCGTCAAGAATTGGGTCGACCAGTACAAGCGATGTGTTTCATGGCGGGTGCTAACTCAATTTTCTACGGTGATAAATTGCTCACAACCGACAATCCCGAGGCAGACGCCGATCGTGAGCTATTGGCCGAACTAGGTTTAAAAACTAAAACAGCTTGTAAAACTGAAGTGCTTGTTTAAGCTTAACTAAGCTAAACCCAGCCCAGCCCAACCTATTCGCTGGATTAAAACTTGTGTCTTAATCCAGCGGTCACACCATACTGACTTCTTTGGCGATTGCCATTAGCAACACCATTTGAATTGCGGTGTTGATCCAAGAATCCATAGACATCCGTTTGTTTTGAGAGTTTATAAACGCTGGTTAAGACCAAGCTTTTATCTTTGTCGACCAGATGACGACTCTTGTGATCGTGGTGTAATTTTGTATAGTGAGCAATGCCCAAATCCATCCTAGGGCTCAATTGATATTGCATGCCCCAAGCACTCACAAACACATCAGATGCCAACTGATCTCGTTCCGGAGATGCATGATGACTGCTCTGTGAGATGCTGCCGCGTTGCATCGCAGGTAGCTTTGAGTGAGACATGCCGGTTTTTAATGTCCAGCGATGAAAGCGATATTCACCACCAATGTTGATGATCTTTGTTGAGCCCAATGATTGTGATGATTTAGCAGCAGTACCTGCTGATTTAGCAATATCAATTTCAGTGAACGATCCACCCACAGACCAGTTGGCGTCACGATATTTCAAGCCGACTGCGGTGCTGCTGCCATGCTTCACTGAACCAACTTGACTGCCACTTTGATAGCTCGCTAAAAACGTCACACGGTTAAGCTGATATTGATACTTGATAGTGCCATCAGAGCGATTGTGATTATTTTTCAAATCTCTGTAGCCACTCAAATAATGAATCAAACCTTTTTGATTCAAGTTATTCGTTGGATCAAAGTCTTTGATTGCATCGTATCCAACAGTGTTCTGACGACCCAGGGTTAGTTGACCTAAAGATTGGTTGCTGATGCCTAGATGCGCTTGGCGTCCAAAGAAACTTTTGTTGTCTGATTTTTTTCCATGAACTGATGTGTCGCTGGATGAATTGTTATCACCCGTGTTCATGTCAAAGCCAGTTTCTAGTTTGAAAAAAGTTTTATTACCACCACCTAAATTTTCTTCTCCTTTAAAGCCAAGGTGAGGTGCTGATAAACCTCCTGAATTGGCGCTCAACTGATAGTCTTTGCTGTTGCCCAGCTGATCTTTGCCTGCATGATTTTGAACTCTCATGCCAGCATCAACTGTGCCGTAGATGGTGACATTGGATTGAGCCTGGACACTTTTGATGACCAGTGGTGAAGCCATAAGGGACATCACCGCTACGCTGATGAGCGATTTCTTCATTGTTTCTCCGTAAATGTAATGATGTAAAAAAACAACAAACGACGTGTTTTTTTACAGGTTCTACATAAGAACCTATTTCAAAGATAACAATAAAGTTATTAATAAACCAAGTTAACCATTAAAATTAAGGTTATTTATTGATTAAATGTTGTAATAAAGCAACAAAAAGCCCTGATTTTTGTCAAAACCAATAATTGTCTGAGCGTTTAAGATGTCCACATGAGTCAGTTTGCAAAATCATCCCAACATCCCATTGATGGTTTCATCATCGAATTTGATCGTGCTTTGAGATCAATCGTTGGTGCAACTCCAATGCGACGATCTGTTCCAGAGTCGTCAACGATGAATGAATCTGAATTAAGCGCTGAAGAAAAAAAACATGCTGCGGGTTTGATGCGCGTGAATCATGTTGGTGAAGTTTGTGCGCAAGCCTTGTATCAATCACAAAAGTTACACGCTAAAAGTGATGACTTAAAAAATAAATTAGAGCATGCAGCCATTGAGGAAGAAGACCACCTGGCTTGGTGCGAGAGGCGATTGGAAGAACTAGATTCTCATCCAAGTTTACTCAATCCTGTGTGGTATGCGGGATCATTTGTGCTTGGTTCAATCGCTGGTTTGGCTGGCGACAAAATCAGTTTAGGTTTTGTTGCTGAAACAGAAAAACAAGTGGAGCATCATCTGGATGATCACTTAAAAGAATTGCCAAGCAATGATCATCGCTCGCGCGCGATTGTTGCTCAAATGCGTGCTGATGAAATTGCACATGGACAAATGGCGATTCAAGAGGGTGGTGTTGAATTACCAAGCGCTGTTCAAGAGGTCATGAAAACAATGGCCAAAGTAATGACCGTCACAGCTTATCGCATTTAACCCTAAGCTAACTTCTTAAGAGTATTTTCCACCCCCATGTTTTTATTGAATTTTTACTCTTAAAATAGTATCAACATGCGCGTCTAAGTGCTTGTTCTAAATAAAGAAATTACAAAAAAAGTACCCAAAACACTTGACCATGAATTACGCATCCTCTAAAGTGGGGAAAAGTGTGAAAAAGTGGGGAAATATTCGTGTTTCAAGGAGCTTCTGCATTAACTCTCGATGCCAAGGGTCGCATGTCGATTCCTGCGAAGCATCGTGACGCCTTGCAATTACAGGGCGAAGGCAGAGTCACACTCACAAAACACCCCGATGGTTGCTTGTTACTTTTCCCTCGATCAGAGTGGGAAGCATTCAGAGCGCGCATCGCACAATTGCCAATGGACGCACATTGGTGGCGCCGCATATTTTTAGGTAATGCTTCTGACATCGAGATGGATGGATCCGGTCGAATTTTGGTGACACCAGAATTAAGAGCAGCCGCAAATGTTGAGCGAGATGTGATGCTCTTAGGAATGGGCAGTCACTTCGAATTATGGGATGCCGCAACGTATGCACAAAAAGAGCAAGTTGCAATTGCACAAGGCATGCCAGATGCTCTCAAGCAATTTTCCTTCTGATGTTGGCCGACCATGACATTTACCCATCGCCCAGTATTACTGGCCGAGGCAGTCACCTCGGTATTGGGAGAAACGACATCATCGGAACAACAATCAATCACCATCATCGATGGAACATTTGGTCGCGGTGGTCACAGCCGAGAAATACTCAAGCATCTCAATCAACATTCAAAGTTGATTGCATTCGACAAAGATCTTCAAGCGATTGCAGAAGCAAAAACAATTCAAGATCCACGCTTTCAAATCATTCACGAGAGCTTTGCATCAATGGCAGAGCAAGTTCCAAGCGACTCTATCGATGGCGTGCTCTTGGATCTGGGAATCAGCTCTCCACAAATCGACGATCCGAGTCGTGGTTTTTCATTTCGAGGCGATGGTCCATTGGATATGCGGATGGACACCACTCGTGGACAGAGTGCTGCGGAATGGTTAGCAGTGGCAGAACAAAAAGACATAGCGAGGGTCATTAAAGAGTATGGGGAAGAACGGTTTGCTTTACAGATTGCAAAGGCGATTGTTGCTCGCAGAGAGCAAGGCGATTCCCTCACTAGGACAGGAGAGCTCGCGTCGCTCGTGGCTGGTGTCGTCCGCACCCGCGAAGCGGGCCAAGATCCGGCCACGCGCACCTTTCAAGCTATACGGATTTATATCAACCAAGAACTCACCGACTTGGAGGGTGGGTTGAGAGCAGCTTTTCACTGTCTCAAGCCAGGCGGCCTATTGGCCGTCATCAGCTTTCATTCTTTAGAAGATCGAATCGTGAAGCAGTTCATGCAAGGTTTATCTAAGGTGTCAGTGCCAAGAGGTTTACCTTTGACTGAAAAACAAATGCCAAAGCCATTGGCAGAATTATTAGGGCGCATCAAACCAAGCGAGGAAGAGGTTAAAGAAAATCCACGCGCGCGATCAGCGATTTTGAGAGTGATGCGAAAAATAAAGAGTGTTCCAGAGGGAGCTATTTCGTGAATCGCTCCACCATCATTCTTCTGATTATTTTGATGCTGTGCTCATTGTCTTTGGTGGCCGCTCAACAAAAAACCAGGTCACTGTATGTGGCTCTTGAAAGAGCTCAAACTGAAGAGCGACGTTTGAATCAAGAATGGCTTCGCTTGGAATATGAGCAAAGAAATTTATCCAAGTCTTCTCGGATCACAGACATCGCTCGCAAGCAATTGAAGATGCAAGCGATCAATCCTGGTCGCACGCAATATGTGGTGGTTGATTAATGGCGCAGGTATCTTTTTCTTCCACGCCTAATTTGGTCTTGCGCTTGCCTATGTGGCGCTCAAGACTCATTTTGTTTTTAATCTTCATTGGTTTTATTGCATTGGTGGTGCGTGCAGTCTGGGTGCAGGGCTTTGGTAATTCCTTTTATGAAGAAAAAGGTAATAAGGCAACTTTGCGTTCTATTGAAATGCCTGCAAGCCGCGGAAAAATTTTAGATCGTCATGGTGAGGTTTTGGCAACAAGCTTGTTGGCCAAAGCCATCATTGCATTCCCTGATGCGATTCCTGAAGATTTGTCTAAAGAGAAAATTTCACAACTGGCTAAATTGCTAGAAATCAGTGAATCAGAGTTGCGTAAAAAATTTGCTTCTGAAAGAAACCAAGTTTTCTTAAAGCGCCAAGTTGATTTAGATGTGGCAAAGCAAATTAAAGAATTAGGTATTCCTGGTATTGCACAAAACAATGAATACAAGCGCTTGTATCCAGAGGGTGAAGCCATGGCTCACATCGTTGGTTTCACGAACGTTGAAGATCGTGGTCAAGAGGGCATGGAGCTGGCAAAAGAAAAAGAGTTGGCTGGCCAACCTGGTCGTCGTCGTGTGATTCAAGATCGATTAGGGCGTTACGTTGAGGGTTTGGGAATTATTAGTCCACCTAAAGATGGCGCTGACTTGCAGTTATCGATAGACAGTAAAGTTCAGTTTTTAGCTTTTAATGAATTGAAAGCCATTGCAGAAAAGCACCGTGCCAAAGCAGCTGGTGCCGTTGTGTTGGATGTCCAGACTGGTGAAGTTTTAGCATTGGCTAACTGGCCAACATACAACCCAAATTCAAGAACTAATTTGAGTGGTGAGCAATTAAGAAATCGAGTGCTCACCGATACATTTGAGCCTGGCTCAACCATGAAGCCTTTTGCGATTTCCTTGGCCCTAGAAAAAGGTTTGGTTCAACCAAATACTTCTATGCCTATTGGTAAATCGATGGTGATTGGTAAAAAAGCCATCACTGACACGCACCCTTATCCAGTGTTAACTGTTTCAGAAGTTGTGCAAAAGTCGAGCAACATTGGCACCGTGAAAATGGCCATGCAGTTGCAGCCCCAAGAAATGTGGGAAATGTTCCAAGCGATTGGCTTAGGCCAAGCACCTAATTTGGGTTTCCCAGGGGCAGTTGCTGGAAGATTAAGACCATATAAAAATTGGGTGCCCATTGAGCAAGCCACAATGTCCTACGGCTATGGCTTATCTGCTTCCTTATTCCAAATGGCTCGTGCCTACAGTATTTTTGCGCGAGATGGTGAGCTTGTACCCGCCACCATTTATAAGACGAGTGGTGTTCCAAAAGGCACGCAAGTGATCTCTGCTAAGACAGCCATACAAATGAGAGAGATGTTAGAGCTTGTCACTCAGACGGGTGGTACCGCAACCAATGCTCAAACCATGGGTTACCGGGTGGGTGGTAAAACTGGTACTGCTCACAAGGTTGAAGGTAAAGGTTACGCAAGTAATAAATACCGAGGCTTTTTTGTGGGCATGGCTCCGATGAGCGCTCCAAGAATTGTGGTGGCTGTGATGGTTGATGAGCCAAGCGCCGGTGGTTATTACGGTGGTGTTGTGGCAGCACCTGCATTTGCAAACATTGTTGCAGGTACCTTGCGTACCATGAATGTTTTACCTGATGCAGCAGTCAAGCAAATGGTCGATAAAGAATTACAGCTTGGACCAAATGGTTCAACGCAAAAGGTGTCATTGAGCAGATGAACGCCATGTTACCAATCAACTCCATCCCTCTTGAATCATTGCTCAGTGAGCATGTAAAGCCTGGTGCTCATATGACATCAGACACAAGAGCATTGAAGGCTGGAGATGTGATGTTGGCTTATCCAGTGGGGAATAGTCGGCAGTTAACAGATAACCGTGTTCACATTGCGCAAGCATTGAGTTTGGGTGCTGCATTGGTGTTGTATGAGCCCAGTGACCTGACTGAAGAATTAAAAATAGTATGCAAAGATAAACGTTGCGTTGCCGTGAATGATTTGGCTGAGCAGGCTGGAGAAATTGCAGCGAATTGGTATGGTCATGCTAGTCAATCAATGAGAGTGATTGGTATTACTGGCACCAATGGCAAAACAACGGTCAGTCAGTGGTTATCACAAGCATTGCACAGTGCTGATCACCCATCTGGTGTGATTGGTACTCTGGGTGCTGGGCTTGTGAATGATTTGACCATGACTGGTTTTACAACACCTGATGCCGCACGCATTCAAGGTTTGCTAAAAGAAATTCAAGGGCGCGGTGCGCACAGCGTGGCTGTGGAAGTGTCTTCACATGCTTTAGATCAAGGCCGTGTGAATGGCACTTGCTTTGATACTGTTGTGATCACCAACTTGAGTCAAGATCACCTGGATTACCACGGTGATATGAAAGAGTATGCGGCTGCTAAAAAGAGGATATTGGATTTGCCAGGAGTTAAGCATGTCGTGGTGAATGCTGATGATTCTTTTGGCCAAGAGTGCTTGCAGTATTTGGCAAAAAAGATGGGTGATGCTGATATCACCGTTTGGGCTTATGCCAAAAAATCAGAAAATTTATTATCTTTGCCGTGTTTTGCAAAACAATCATTTAGAAAACTACTTGCCACTGATCTTCAGATGAATGATCAAGGCATGAAGTTTCAGCTCATCGTGGATGGTGAGGATGCGGGTTTGATGCAAACTCGCATGGTGGGTGCTTTTAATGTCAGCAATGCTTTGGCGGTATTTGCCTGTTTATTGGCTGGCGGAAAAACTATCAAGAGTGCTAAAAATTCTATCGAGGCATTGCAAGCTGTCCAGGGGCGCATGGAATTAGTTTCTCGAGCAACTGCTCAGCAGCCCATGGCAGTGATTGATTTTGCGCATACCCCTGATGCTCTAGAGCAAGTGCTTAAAACATTGCGCGATATTGCAGAGCAAAGAGCTGGTCAGCTTTGGTGTGTGTTTGGTTGTGGCGGTGATCGTGATCCACTGAAGCGACCAATCATGGGTCGGATTGCAGAAAGCATCGCTGATCATGTGATGGTGACGAGTGACAATCCTCGCAGCGAAGTGCCAGAAAAAATCATGGCTGATATCTTGAGTGGTTTCGAGGTGCCAGAGAAGGCGCAAGTGAATGCTGATCGTGCCACGGCCATCTTGCAAACAATCAGACAAGCCAAGCCAGAAGACGTGATTTTAATTGCGGGCAAAGGTCACGAAGAAACTCAAGAGATCGCCGGTAAAAAACATCCATTCTCTGATCGAGTGCATGTGCAATTGGCCATGGGAGGTGTTGCCTGATGAGCCTCAATATGCAACATATGCCTTTATCGATGATTTCAGAGTTTTTGCCAGATGCTCAGTTGTTGAACATGCCATCGTCTGATCAAGCTATCAAACGATTCATCAGTGATAGTCGTCAAGTCGTAGCTGGCGATGTATTCATTGCTTTGCGCGGTGAGAAATTCGATGCACACGACTTTTTAAGTGACGTGCAAACCAAAGGAGCGCTGGCTTGCTTGGTGAGTTCAGTTGAGAAATTACCTCAAGACTTTCCAGCGGTTGTGGTCAAAGACACTCAAGAAGCTTTACAAATCTTATCAAGCAGATGGAAGCAATACTGCAGCCAGCACAACTTAAAGCAAGTGGTGATTGTGACAGGCAGTAATGGCAAAACAACGGTGAAGGGCATGATCCAAAGTATTTTTGAGGCAGCCGTTAGTGTTGATAAAGCGCTTGCAACACAGGGTAACTTCAATAATGAGATTGGCCTACCTTTGACGCTTTTGCGCCTTGATTTGAATCATGAGTTGGCAGTCATTGAGCTTGGTATGAACCATCCTGGTGAAACGGCCTTATTAGCAAATATTGCAAAACCAACAATTGCACTCATTAACAATGCTCAACGTGAACATCAAGAGTTCATGGAAACCGTCGATGCTGTTGCGAAAGAGCATGCTTTGGCAATCGAGGCTTTACCTGAAAATGGGGTGGCTGTTTATCCAGCTGATTCTGAATACAGTACGTTTTGGAAAAAAATCGCCAAGCAACGAGCAGTGATCGATTTTGCATTCAATCAAACAGCCACTGTTTGGGGTGAGTGGCTTAATCAAGCCACTGGTCAGATGGCGATTCATACGCCACAAGGTGACATCAAAGTGATGTTAAAGATTATGGGAGATCACAACGCTTGCAATGCTGTTGCTGCATCTGCCGTGGCAATTGCGACGGGGATATCTCCAGTAATGATTCAAGCAGGATTGGAATCATTCCAGCCTGTGAATGGAAGAATGCAAAAGCATTCACTGAACAATGACATCACTGTCATTGATGATAGTTACAACGCCAATCCTGATTCTGTTCGAGCGGCCATTGATGTTTTATCCAATATCAAAACAGCCGCTTGGCTTGTTTTAGGTGATATGGGTGAAGTGGGTAATCAAGGACCAGAATTCCATCGCGAAGTTGGTCATTACGCTGGCGAAAAAGGCATTCAAAAATTATTTGCTTTGGGTGACTTGAGTAAAGAAGCTGTTCTTGCTTATCAAGCCTCTGCCACTCAGGGAAATATGGCGCAGCACTTTGCTGATGTTGCAGAGCTTTGCACAGAGTTGAATAAATCATTGCACGCAAGAAAAAATCATGAAGAAGTGACGCTTTTGGTTAAGGGATCGCGCTTTATGCGCATGGAAAGAGTCGTTAAAGCTCTCGCAGAGGAGATGCACTGATGTTGTTATGGCTTGCACAACTACTACAAGATGACTTTGGTTTTTTACGAGTCATCAACTACATCACACTCAGAGCTGTGATGGCGACCTTGACGGCCGGATTGATTGGATTATTTTTCGGCCCTTGGGTCATTCGCCGTTTAACAGCGATGAAAGTGGGTCAAGCAGTTCGCTCCGATGGTCCGCAAACTCATTTGGTGAAGACTGGCACACCTACCATGGGTGGTGTGTTGATTTTGATTGGTATTGCGATTTCAACATTGCTTTGGGCTGACCTATCCAATCGTTTCATTTGGATTGTGTTGATCGTGACTTTGGGTTTTGGTGCCATTGGTTGGGTTGATGACTATCGCAAAGTTGTTTATCGCGATCCCAAAGGCATGGCCTCGAAAGAGAAATATTTTTGGCAGTCATTGATTGGATTATTTGCTGCTATTTACTTGGCCTTCTCTGTATCAGAAGTGAACAACCTGAAAGTATTAGAACTTTTCATTAATTGGGTGCAGAGCGGTTTCTCCATTGATTTACCAGCCAAATCAAATTTATATGTGCCTTTCTTTAAAGAGATCAGCTATCCACTCGGTGTGCTTGGGTTCATCGTTCTAACGTATTTGGTGATTGTTGGAAGTTCCAATGCCGTCAACCTAACGGACGGGTTAGATGGTTTGGTGATCATGCCGGTGATTTTGGTTGGAGCAGCATTGGGCGTGTTTGCTTATGTGATGGGTAATGCGATTTACACCAAATATCTTTTATTCCCATACATCCCTGGTGCTGGTGAGTTGATGATTTTCTGTGGCGCGATGAGTGGTGCTGGTTTGGCATTTTTATGGTTTAACACGCATCCCGCGCAAGTCTTCATGGGTGATGTTGGCGCTCTTGCACTTGGGGGTGCTTTGGGTACTGTGGCCGTGATCGTGAGACAAGAAATTGTTTTGTTCGTGATGGGCGGAATTTTTGTGGCTGAAACAGTGTCAGTGATCATGCAAGTGGTTTGGTTCAAGTTCACCAAAAAGATGTACGGCGAAGGTCGACGAATTTTCAAGATGGCACCACTGCATCACCACTTTGAATTGAGCGGTTGGAAAGAAACGCAAGTGGTGGTGCGCTTTTGGATCATCACTATTTTGTTGGTGTTGATTGGTTTATCTAGCTTGAAGTTGCGATAGGGAAAAGAGTGATTCAATTACAGCATCCATTTGGCCAAGAGCGCCCTCAGACAATGAGGGTCTTGGTGCTTGGCTTGGGAGAGTCAGGTGCTGCCATGGTGCGTTGGTGTGTTGCTCAGGGCGCTAAAGTTTCTGTGGCTGATACCAGATCTCTTGAAGAGTTATCTGATGGGGCAAAAAAATATCATCAAGCAGTCAAAGATTTGGGTATCAAAGATATTCATTTTGGTGGATTGTCTGCAGAGTTGTTGAATAACACAGACGTTATTGCAATCAGTCCAGGTCTATCGCCATTGCAAGAGCCGGTTCAATCATTTTTAGCGCTTGCTGCAGAAAAAGAAATTCCAGTGTGGAGTGAGATTGAATTTTTTGCGCAAGCGATTCAAGCATTAAAAGACGAACAAAACTACGCTGTCAAAGTGATTGCCATCACTGGCACGAATGGCAAAACAACGACCACTGCATTAACAGGCTTACTCTGTGAAAGAGCGGGTAAGTCTGTGGCAGTCGCAGGCAATATCAGCCCAGCTGCTTTGGATAAGTTATTGGATATCGAAGAATTGCCAGATGTTTGGGTTTTGGAGCTGTCTAGCTTCCAGCTTCAGCACACTTACAGTCTTCATGCCGATGCGGCGACTGTTTTGAATGTGACCCAAGATCATTTGGATTGGCATGGTGATTTTGAACAATATGCGGCAGCCAAGGCCAGAATTTTCAGCACCAATACGATCGCTGTATTGAATCGCGATGACGACATCGTGATGGATATGCAGTCCGATATGGATGTGGTTCGTACGATCACCTTTGGAGTTGAAGCGCCTACTGAAGAAGATGCATTTGGTGTTTTCCATGACACAGCTGCGGGTGGTATCGATTGGTTGGTGTGGGCTGAGCCTGATGCAGAAGCTCTCGAGCTAAAAGCAAAGCGTCGCCGTAAAAAAGCAGATTTGGATGATGAGCCTTTGAGGTTGAAGCGCTTGATGCCGGTAGATGCTTTGCGCATCAAAGGAAGACATAACGCCAGTAATGCTTTAGCTGCTTTGGCTTTGTGTACTGCGATTGATGTTCCGATGGGTCCATTGCTTCATGGCTTGCGTGAGTACAAGGGTGAGCCGCATCGCATGCAAACGGTTGCTATCGTTGAAGGCGTTGAATACATCGATGATAGTAAAGGCACCAATGTGGGTGCTACCTTGGCTGCCTTGAATGGTTTAGGTCATTCAGGCTCGGGCTCAGTATCAAGTGCTCGCGCAAAAATCATTTTGATCGCTGGTGGTGAGGGTAAAGGTCAAGATTTCTCTCCATTGAGCCAAGTGCTTGCGCGTCATGCAAAAGCCATTATTTTGATTGGTAGAGATGCACCTTTGATCAGAAGTGCCATCGAATCATCAGGTGTCACCATCCGTGATGCTGATACTTTGGAGCGAGCAGTTGAGTCCGCCGCTGAGATGGCGGAGTCAGGCGACTTGGTCTTGTTATCACCCGCTTGTGCAAGTTTTGACATGTTCAAAGATTACGCGCACCGCGCTCAAGTCTTTATTGATGCGGTGAGTGAGTTGGCTAGCTTGAAAGGTCAGGTGAGCGCATGATTCAATTCTTCAAACGTTTCAGTGCTAATGGCATCAGTGGTGTCAAAGGTGGCATCAAAGAAGGATTCGAAGATTTTCGTTTGGGATTGCGTGACGCCACAACCGTGGTTCGTCCAACTCGTTCACGCATGATGGAGTACGACCAACCTTTGTTATGGGCTGTTTTGATTCTTGTGACATTGGGTCTTGTGATGGTTTATTCGGCATCGATTGCTTTGCCAGATGGTCCTAAATATGCCAAATACAGCAGCAGTCACTTTTTGATCAGACATGGCATCTCGATTGCAATTGCTTTCACAATTGGTGTTTTTGCATTCAAGGTACCTCTCAAAGTTTGGGATCGTTTAGCCCCTGCCATTTTTGCTTTGGCATTCATCATGCTGATCTTTGTTTTGATTCCAGGGGTTGGTAAGGGTGTGAATGGCGCTAAGCGCTGGATACCATTGGGCATCACAAATTTCCAGCCATCAGAATTGATGAAGCTAGCGGTTGTTTTGTTTGCGGCTTGGTACACCGTCCAGCGTCAAGAATATTTACACACCTTGGTCAAAGGTTTGTTACCGATGGGAGCTGCGGTGATTGCCGTGGGTGTATTGCTTTTATTGCAACCTGACATGGGTGCCTTCATGGTGATTGCCGTGATTGCGATGGGCCTATTATTTTTAGGCGGTATCAATGCCAAATTATTTGGGGCGCTCACTGCTTTAGCGATTGGCAGTTTTGCATCCATCATCATCTTTTCTGAATTTAGAAGACAACGTATTTTTGCTTACCTTGATCCTTGGAATGAAGAGTTTGCCGCTGGTAAAGCCTATCAATTGACGCATTCATTGATGGCATTTGGTCGAGGTGAATGGTTTGGGGTTGGTTTGGGGGGCAGTATTGAAAAACTCCATTACTTACCGGAGGCTCATACAGATTTTATTTTGGCAGTGATTGGCGAAGAGTTGGGATTCTTTGGTGTGGCTGTTGTCATTGGAATCTTCTATTGGATCATTCGTCGCGCATTCTTAATTGGTCGAACCGCTTTGCAATTGGATCGAAGTTTTGCTGGTTTGGTTGCTAAAGGCATTGCTATTTGGATTGGTTGGCAGGCATTCATCAATATGGGCGTTAACTTGGGCATCTTGCCGACCAAGGGCTTGACCTTGCCGTTTGTTAGTTTTGGCGGTTCAGGTTTGATGATGAATGCTGTGGCCATTGCCATCTTATTGAAGATTGACGTAGAGAATAGAGTGTTGATGAGAGGTGGCAAGTTATGACGCACTCACCAACTCTATTGGTCATGGCTGGTGGCACAGGTGGGCATATTTTCCCAGGCTTGGCTGTGGCCGAGTATTTGCGTGAACATGGCTGGAATGTTTCTTGGTTGGGTAACGCCAAGGGCATGGAATACCGCTTGGTACCACCTCGAGGTTTTGCTTTTGAATCCATTCAATTTGGTGGTTTAAGAGGCAAAGGAATCAAAACATTGTTGTTGCTGCCATTTAATTTATTACGAGCATTTTGGCAAAGCATTCAGGTGTTACGTCGAGTAAAACCTGATGTGGTGTTGGGCATGGGTGGTTATGTCACATTCCCAGCTGGAATGATGAGTGTTTTATTGGGTAAGCCATTGGTTTTGCATGAGCAAAATTCAATCGCTGGTTTAGCCAA
Organism: Polynucleobacter cosmopolitanus; assembly: GCF_002224225.1. Taxonomy (GTDB): domain Bacteria; phylum Pseudomonadota; class Gammaproteobacteria; order Burkholderiales; family Burkholderiaceae; genus Polynucleobacter; species Polynucleobacter cosmopolitanus. The sequence continues at coordinate 625,654 of NZ_NJGG01000001.1, forward strand.
TAAAGTATTGGCCAAAGTTGCAGACAAAACCTTGTGCGCATTTCCCAATGCATTGCCTGGTGCAATTTGGTTGGGTAATCCATTGCGTGCTGGCATGAGTCAAATTGAATCTCCGCAAGTTCGTTACTCCGCAAGATCTGGTCGTTTGCAGATTTTGGTGGTCGGCGGTAGTTTGGGTGCTGCTGCTTTGAATGAAGTGGTCCCGGAAGCTCTTGCAAAAATTCCAGCTGAATCTAGACCGTCGGTGATCCATCAAGCGGGTGAGAAGCACCTTGATCAATTGCGCCAAAAATACGCGAGCTTGAATGTCGAAGCAGAAGTTGTGCCATTCATTGATGACATGGTCACAGCTTATGCCAAAGCAGATTTGGTGATTTGCCGAGCAGGTGCGATGACTGTGGCAGAAATTTCAGCAGTGGGCGTGGCTTCGTATTTGGTGCCTTTCCCATATGCCGTTGATGATCATCAAACTTTCAATGCAAAATTTCTATCCGACACTGGTGCTGCCGTGTTGATGCAACAAGTTGATATGACAGCAACTTCATTGGCTGCTTATTTGCAAACAGTTGATCGCACAGAGTTATTAAAAATGGCTGAACGTGCATTGAGTCAGGCCAAGCCAAATGCAACCAAAGATGTTGCAGAAATATGTCAAATGTTATCTAAGAGAGCGGTTCAGTCATGAAGCACATTCTTCATCAAATTCATTTTGTAGGCATTGGTGGTGCAGGCATGAGCGGCATTGCTGAAGTCTTGCTCAATCTTGGTTACAAGGTGAGTGGCTCTGACATGGCTGAAAGTGCAACCACCAAACGTTTGCGTGAGTGTGGTGCTGAAATCACCATTGGTCATCATGCTAAGAATGTGGGTAGCGCAGAAGCAGTTGTTATTTCAACAGCTGTTACTGGCGATAACCCAGAAGTTTTAGCTGCGCGTGCAGCTCGCATTCCAATTGTGCCAAGAGCTGTGATGTTGGGTGAGTTGATGCGCTTAAAGCAGGGGATTGCGATTGCAGGCACTCACGGTAAAACCACCACGACCAGTTTGTTGGCTTCAGTTTTGGCTGAGGGTGGTTTGGATCCAACGTTTGTGATTGGTGGCAAATTAACTTCTGCTGGTGCCAATGCACGCTTAGGCACGGGTGATTTTATTGTGGCTGAAGCTGATGAATCAGATGCATCATTTTTGAACTTATTACCAGTGATTGAAGTGATCACCAACATCGATGCTGATCACATGGACACTTATCAGCACGACATGGCGAAGTTAAAACAAGCCTTCGTGCAGTTCACGCAACGCATGCCGTTCTATGGTGTTGCTGTGCTGTGTGTTGATGATCAAAATGTGCGCGATATTTTGCCGTTTGTGTCACAACCTATTCTTGGGTATGGCTTATCTGAGGATGCAGATGTGCGGGCGATTGATGTTGTTGCAGATGGTCCTCAGATGCATTTCACAGCCTTGCGACACACGGTGCGTCGTCATGGTGACACACCAGGGCCATTGAAAGTCACATTGAATTTACCGGGCTTACACAATGTGCGTAACGCGCTCGCAGCCATTGCCATTGCCACTGAGTTGGGTGTGAGTGATACAGCCATTGCTAAAGCTTTGAAAGAGTTCCACGGCGTTGGCCGTCGTTTCCAGCGTTATGGAGAAGTGAAGTTACCTCAGGGTGGCACATGCACGGTGATTGATGATTATGGTCATCATCCTGTGGAAATGGCAGCAACACTTTCTGCAACCAGAGGGGCGTTCCCGGGCCGTCGATTATTGCTGGCATTCCAGCCACATCGTTTCACCAGAACACGTGATTGCTTTGGTGATTTTGTGAAAGTTCTTCAAAGTGTGGATGCTTTGGCTTTGACAGAAGTTTATCCAGCGGGTGAAGCTCGAATTTCCGGTGCTGATGGAGAGGCTTTGATCAAAGCTTTGGCAAAGGCCAAAGAAGAAGGTCGCTCATTAGATGTTGCTAATACCAAATTTATAAAAGATGTGAATGAATTGCCGAATTTGGTGATGAGCATGGCGCGCGATGGTGATGTGATCATTACCATGGGTGCAGGATCGATCTCTGCGGTTCCAGGAAAGTTAGCAGGAGGCGCAAATGCCTAATCTCATGAATTGGAACGAAGAAGTACAAAAAGATTTGTCACAAGTGAATGTTGCTACCTTGGGCAAGGTTGGAGTGTTGCTTGGTGGTAAATCTGGCGAAAGAGATATTTCTTTGATGTCAGGTAAAGGTGTTTTAGATGCTTTGATTTCAAAGGGTGTGAATGCTCATGCCTTTGATCCAGGCCAGCAAGCCATCACAGAGTTAGCGGTTCAGAAATTTGATCGAGTCTTCATTGCGCTGCATGGTCGTTATGGTGAAGACGGCACGATGCAAGGTTTTCTGGAGCAAATGAACCTACCTTATACGGGCAGTGGTGTGTTGGCTTCTGCTCTTGCAATTGATAAACAAGCCACCAAGCGTTTATGGTCTAGCTTTAATTTAGCCACCCCTCGGTTTGCTATGTTGAATGCCAATAGTGATTGGCAAAAAATTGCGCAAGATCTTGGTTTGCCCATCATTGTTAAGCCAGCCAGAGAGGGTTCATCACTTGGCTTGAGCAAAGTTACGAAAGCAGAAGATTTACCGGCAGCGTATGCATTGGCAGCCAAGCTTGATCGTGATGTGATGGCTGAGCAATGCATCATTGGTGAAGAGTTAACTTGTCCAATCGTGGGTGATGGCGAGAATGCGCGAGCCTTGCCTGTCATCAGAATTGTGGCCCCAGACTCTAATTACGATTATCACAATAAATATTTTTCAGATGACACCAAGTACTTGTGTCCAACCGGTTTGGATTTGGCGCTTGAAGCAAAAGTTCAAGAACTTGCTTTGAGTGCATACCGTGCTTTGGGTTGTAAAGGTTGGGGTCGTGCGGACGTGATGATTGATCAAAAGACCAATCAACCTTATCTATTGGAAATGAACACCGCGCCTGGTATGACGGGTCATTCATTGGTGCCAATGGCCGCTAAAGCAGCCGGCGTTGAGTACGCTGATTTGGTGTTGTGGCTATTAAGTAAGGCAGGTATTCATTCATGAAATTCTTGCGCATCTTCTTCGGCTTTTTAGGTTCTATGAGTGCCACGGTGTTTGGCCCGATCTGGAATCACGCCAAGATGATGCGTGCGATGGCTAATTTGTTGTTGTTGATTGCTTTGTTGGTTTCAAGCGGATGGCTTCTATTTTGGTTGGGGCAGAAACCAGCGTTCACTTTGAATCATTTGACGGTTGAATCATTGGATGGCCGTGAACTCAAGCATGTGAATTTGCCAACGATTAAAACCCGCGCTTTAGATCAAGTGAAGGGCAATTTTTTCACGATACGTTTAGATCAAGCTAGGCAAGCCTTTGAGACCATGCCATGGGTGCGTCGAGCCAGTGTGCGTCGTGAATGGCCGAACGGGATTGTGGTGGCGATCGAAGAGCATCAAGCTTTGGGGGTGTGGGTTGGTGAGACACCGAGATTGATCAATACCTATGGTGAAGTATTTATCGCAAACATGGCAGAAGCAGAGGACAGTGCTTCATTGTTGAAATTCAGTGGCCCTGAGGGCAGCAACAAAGATGTCTTTAGAAAATACCAGCAACTGAACCTTTGGTTTGAGCCATGGCAAGCCACTGTAAAAAGCATTGAGCTTTCTTCTCGTTATGCCTGGAGAGTGAAGTTAAGTAATAACTTGAACATTGAATTGGGCCGAGAGCTGGATGAGCGCGATTCAAAGCAAATTCAATTAAGTGTTGATCGTTTGATTAAAAGTTGGCCACAGGTTCAAGAGAAATGGGGTCAACGAGTGGATTCAATTGACCTTCGTTATGCCAATGGCTATGCCATCAATATAGGAAAAAAACTGTGAGCGTTATCAGTAAAGACACGAAAGATTTAATCGTTGGCTTGGATATCGGCACATCCAAAGTAGTTGCTTTGGTGGCCGAATTAAATCCAGATGGCCAATTCAATGTCGTGGGTCTTGGCCAGGTGAGTTCTAAGGGGTTGAAAAAAGGCGTGGTCGTCAATATTGAGGCCACGGTTCAGTCGATTCAAAAAGCACTTGAAGAAGCTGAGGTGATGGCTGATCGTCGCATTGCGCAAGTGTTCACTGGCATCGCTGGAAACCACATCCATAGTTTTAATTCGACTGGCATGGTGGCAATCCGTGACAAAGAAGTGTCTGCAGGTGATGTTGAGCGTGTGATTGAAACAGCTAAAGCCATCAACATTCCAACGGATCAACAAATCCTTCACATCCTGACTCAAGAATTCATCATTGATGGACAAGAGGATGTGCGTGAACCAATTGGTATGAGCGGTATTCGTCTCGAAGTCAAAGTACACATTGTGACGGGGGCTGTCAGTGCCGCGCAAAACATTGTGAAGTGTGTGCGCCGTTGTGGTCTAGAAGTGAATGATCTGATTTTGCAGCCTTTGGCTTCAAGTGTTGCGGTCTTGACGGAAGATGAAAAAGAATTGGGTGTGGTGTTGGTTGATATCGGAGGCGGCACAACAGATATTGCGATCTTCAGCCAAGGAGCGATTCGTCACACCGCAGTGATTCCAATTGCTGGTGATCAAATCACCAATGACATTGCCATGGCTTTGCGCACGCCAACCATCGATGCAGAAGATCTCAAAATTCATTTTGGTATTGCACGTCAGAGCATGGCTAATCCAAATGAAACCATTGAGGTTCCGGGTGTTGGTGATCGCGAAGCCCGCTCGATGTCACGCCAAGCTTTGGCTGCTGTGATTGAGCCACGTGTTGAAGAGTTATTGAGTTTGGTTCGTCAAGTGGTGCGCGAATCAGGCATGGAAGATTTGGTTTCCTCAGGTGTTGTTTTAACTGGCGGTACGGCCTTGATGCCGGGTGTCGTTGAATTGGCAGAAGAAGTTTTTGCTAAGCCAGCGCGCGTTGGTTTCCCTGAGTACAAAGGGCATTTGAGTGAAATTTTAAGAAGTCCACGTTATTCAACAGGCTTGGGATTGTTGATGGAGGGGCGTGTGCAATTGGTGCGTGGTCGCCGAATTGCTCAATCAGGAACAGTGCAAAACATTGTGGCGCGCATGCGCGAATGGTTCATGGGAAATTTTTAAGAATTTAGAAGTATTAAAAGATTTTTAGTTTTATTTTTGTCGTCGTCAACCGTAGTTATAAGGAGGTAGTATGGAATTTGAAATGTTAGATGCAGAACCGGCGGGTAAGACCATTATTAAAGTGGTCGGTGTGGGCGGTGCAGGCGGTAACGCTGTGCAGCACATGATTCGTCGCGGTGTACAAGGTGTTGAGTTCATTTGCATGAACACAGATGCAGGTGCACTTCAACGTTCTAAAGCAAGCGTCAATATTCAGTTAGGCGCAACAGGTTTAGGTGCTGGTGCCAAACCTGAAGTAGGCGCATCTTCTGCGATTGAAGCCAAGGCACGCATTGCTGATGCATTGCAAGGTGCGCACATGGTCTTTATCACAGCGGGCATGGGTGGTGGTACCGGCACAGGTGCAGGTCCAGTGGTTGCTCAAGTTGCCAAAGAAATGGGCATCTTGACTGTTGGCGTGATCAGCAAGCCATTTGATTTTGAAGGTGCCAAGCGTGGCAAAGTGGCTGAAGCTGGTGCTCATGAAATTGAAAGCTACGTAGATTCATTGATTGTTGTTCTTAATGAAAAACTATTTGAAGTCATGGGTGAAGATGCTGAGATGGACAAGGCCTTTGGTTGTGCAGATGATGTGTTGCACAACGCAGTTGCTGGCATCGCTGAAATCATCAATGAGCAAGGTTTGATCAACGTTGACTTTGAAGACGTTAAAACAGTGATGAGTGAGCAAGGCAAAGCCATGATGGGAACAGCCACTGTTTCTGGTATGGATCGTGCTCGCTTAGCTGCTGAAGCTGCTGTTGCCTCACCATTGCTTGAAGGTGTTGATTTATCAGGAGCGCGTGGCGTCTTGGTGAATATCACAGCCAGCCGTTCATTGAAGTTGTCAGAAACTCGTGAAGTGATGGGTGCTATTCGTGGCTATGCTGCTGAAGATGCCACAGTGATCTTTGGTACGGTTTACGATGAAAGCTTGGGTGATGCCTTGCGTGTCACAGTTGTTGCTACTGGTTTAAATGGTGGCAAGCGCAAAGAAAAGCAGCCTGAAGTTATTTGGCGTAATACACAAGCAACTGGAACTTATGATGGCGCTCCAATGATGGCCAATTTAAGTTCTTTTGCTCCGCAAAGTGCAACCGCAACTGTTGCCATGGCAAACACAGCTAGCAATGTCAGTGCTTCGAACGCGACTGCGCCAGCGATGCCTGTGGGATCAGCCAGTGATTACGCAAAATATGATGTGCCAAAGGTGTTTCGCAGCAATCGTGAATCAAATGAGCCGCGTTTGGGCGCAAATAGTTCACCAGAAGCGCAAGCCATGATGGATAAGGGTGCTGATTACTACGATATTCCAGCTTTTTTACGCAAGCAAGCTGATTAAGAATTTGTTGTAATTAGAAATTGCTATAAAAAACAATGGCATACAGATGCCGGTGGTAACGCGCCTCCTGCGAAATGACGACGCATGCGATACCATCGGTGTTCTGGCAAAAATTAATGCCAATAGTTATCAATAAAAATGACTATTTGAAACAGCAAATTTAAATATCCTTATTTAACGGAGAAGACAATGATTGCAGTAGGACAACAATTACCAAACGCCACAATTCATGAATTTTTAGAAGTTGCTACAGAGGGTTGCTCTGTAGGACCAAACGCTTTTGAAGTGAGCAAATTAACAGCAGGTAAAAAGATTGTTATTTTTGGCTTGCCAGGTGCATTCACACCAACATGTTCAGCACAGCACGTTCCAGGTTATGTTGCTCAGTGCGATGCGATCAAAGCCAAGGGTGTTGATGAGATTTGGTGCTTATCAGTGAATGATGCATTTGTGATGGGTGCCTGGGGTAAAGACCAAAAAGTGAACGGCAAAGTTCGCATGATGGCTGATGGTGCTGCAGAGTTGACCAAAAAACTTGGTTTGGAATTTGACTTAACAGCTCGCGGCATGGGTGTTCGCTCACAACGTTATTTGATGATTGTTGATAATGGTGTGGTCAAGCATTTGGCTGTTGAAGCAGCTGGTAAGTTTGAAGTGAGTGATGCAGCTTCTGCACTAAAAGCACTTTGATTGACTCTTAAGAAGTTATGTTGAAACAGCGCACCATTGCAGCCCCTGTAAAAACCGTTGGTATTGGGTTACACACGGGCCGCAAGGTGACGCTTAAATTAATACCTGCACCAATCAATACAGGCATTATTTTTCATCGTGTAGATTTGCCCAATGCGCCTGGCATCAAGGCTGACGCTCACTTGGTGACTGATACACGTTTGGCCACGGTGCTACAAAACGGTGACACCCGAGTTTCCACTGTAGAACATTTGTTATCTGGATGCGCAGGTCTTGGCATCGATAACTTGATCATTGAATTAGATTGTGAAGAAGTGCCCATCATGGATGGTAGCGCAGCTTCATTTTTATTTTTAATTGAATCGGCGGGTCTTCAAGAACAAGATGCTCCACGTCAGTTCATTGTGATTAAAAAGCCTGTTGAAATTAAAGAGGTGGGTAAATTAGCCCGCTTAGAACCGTTTGACGGATTCAAGTTAGATTTCACGATTGATTTCAAACACCCTGCGGTCGACAAAACTGGCCAAAGACATGTGATTGATTTTGCAGACAGCACTTATGCCAGAGAAATTGGAAGAGCCAGAACGTTTGGTTTTGCTCACGAAGTAGAAGCCTTACGAGAAATGGGTTTGGCGCGCGGCGGAAGTTTAGATAACGCAATTGTGTTGGATGAGCACCGCATTTTAAATAATGAAGAATTGCGTTATGACGATGAATTTGTCCGTCATAAGATTCTGGATGCTATTGGTGATTTGTATTTAGCAGGCCACCCAATCGTGGGTGCTTATGTTGCTGAGAAATCAGGTCATGCCTTGAACAATGCATTGCTCAGAGCTTTATTTGCAGACCCAACAAGTTATGAAATAAAGAGTTTTGATGAGTCTGATGCTCCCAAAGCTTATCAATTAAAAAATAAGCCCTTATTTGCCTAAAAAATAGGCAAATCAGCCTTTTTTCCGATTTTTCAAGAGTTTTTCAACCGCGCCCCTCAGCGGAGAACTTTCATCGAGCTGATTCATCAATTGAGACCAGGATTTTTCTGCGCTTGAGGGAAAAACGGGTGGTTTTTCAGTGCTTTTAACCTTGTTTGGAGCTGGTATTCCTAAGCCCCCGGGAGCCTGTTTAATCGCTAAAGATCTCGCTGAATAACCTTGTTCCTGAAGTTTTAAGAGGATTGAGGGTAATTTTTGGCTGATGCGAGTTGCAATCGCCGCATTTGATACCAACAGGGTCAATTGCCCAGTTTCTTCTGAAAAGCCACCTGATTTGACCAATCCAACCGCCTTCTGAAGCCCATTTTGATTGAGGCTCAGGTCAATCGCTTGCTGAATTAAAAGATTGTTTTCTGCCCTTTGTAGCAGGTCTCCCAGAGGGGTATTTTTTTCAATGCAAGCTAATGCATCACGGGCATTCGCAGATGTCCGTCTGGGTGCTAAACTTTGAGGCTTAAATTTCCTCGCAAAAGTCATGGTTACTGGTCTTCTTAAGAAAATATTTGGCAGTCGAAATGATCGACTCTTAAAACAATATAAGCGCATTGTCGCTCAGATTAATAGTCTGGAGCAGGGCATTGCCTCGCTTGATGATGCTGCATTGCAAGCAAAGACGGCTGAATTCAAGTCAAAACTGGCCGCAGGCCAAACAATCGATGAAATCTTGCCTGAGGCCTTTGCGGTTGTTCGTGAGGCCAGCAAGCGTGTCATGAACATGCGCCATTTTGATGTTCAGATGATTGGTGGCTTGGCTCTTCATCAAGGAAAAATCTCTGAAATGAGAACTGGTGAAGGTAAAACCTTGACCGCTACGCTACCGGTATATCTGAATGCCTTAACAGGAAATGGCGTTCACGTTGTCACTGTCAACGATTACTTGGCAGAGCGTGATGCTGAATGGATGGCAAAGCTTTATAACTTCTTGGGTCTGAGTGTGGGCATTAATTTGTCACAAATGGATCATGAAGCCAAGAAAAAGGCTTACGGCTCAGACATCACTTACGGAACAAATAACGAATTTGGTTTTGACTATTTGCGCGACAACATGATTCAAGAATTGGATCAGCGTGTGCAGCGTGGTTTGGCATACGCCATCGTTGACGAAGTTGACTCAATTTTGATCGACGAGGCACGCACGCCTTTGATCATCTCTGGTCAAGCTGAAGACCACACAGAAATTTATGTGGCGATGAATGCCTTGCCACAATATTTAACTCGTCAGTACGGCGAAGAAAAAGCAGACGGTTCAGGTGTTATTACTCCGGGTGATTACATCGTTGATGAAAAATCACACCAAGTATTTTTGACTGAAGTGGGTCACGAAAAAGCTGAAATTGCTTTGGCTCAAATTGGTTTGATCAAAGAAGGGGAGTCTTTGTATGCTCCTCAAAATATCACATTGATGCACCATGTGTATGCTGCTTTGAGAGCGCATACTCTGTTCAACAAAGATCAGCATTATGTTGTGCAAAACGGTGAAGTTGTGATTGTTGATGAATTCACCGGTCGACTCATGCAAGGACGTCGCTGGTCAGATGGTTTGCATCAAGCGGTTGAGGCAAAAGAGGGCGTGGCGATTCAGCACGAAAATCGTACATTGGCGACAATCACCTTCCAAAATTATTTCCGTATGTACAGCAAGCTTGCCGGCATGACGGGTACAGCTGATACCGAAGCCTATGAGTTCCAAGAGATCTACGGCTTAGAGACAGTGATTGTTCCGCCTAATCGCATCAATGCCAGAATTGATAGGCAAGATCAAATCTATCGCTCATCGATGGAGCGTTACAACGCTGTTATCAAAGATATCCAAGATTGTTACGAGCGCGGTCAACCAGTTTTGGTTGGTACCACATCGATTGAAAACTCCGAATTGATTTCATCATTATTGGATAAGGCAAAGTTGCCTCATCAAGTATTGAACGCAAAACAACACGCCAAAGAAGCTGAAATCATTGCGCAAGCGGGTCGTCCAAAAATGATCACCATTGCAACAAACATGGCAGGTCGAGGCACAGACATTGTTTTGGGTGGTAATGTTGAAAAGCAAGCTGGCTTGATTGAGCAAGATGCTGCGGTTTCTGCACAAGATAAAGCTGCGCGCATCAAACAGTTGCACGATGAATGGCAAGGTTTGCATGATCATGTAGTAAGTGCGGGTGGTTTGCACATCATTGGTACCGAGCGTCATGAAAGCCGCCGTGTTGATAACCAATTAAGAGGTCGTGCTGCGCGTCAGGGTGACCCAGGTTCATCAAGATTCTATTTGTCTTTGGACGATGCTTTGTTGCGCATCTTTGCAGGTGAGCGCTTAAAGTCAATCATGGACCGATTGCGCATGCCTGAGGGTGAGCCAATTGAAGCTAGTATGGTGACTCGCTCGATTGAGTCTGCACAGCGCAAAGTAGAAGCTAGAAACTTTGATATCCGTAAGCAATTATTGCAATACGACGATGTGGCCAACGACCAGCGCAAAGAAGTTTATCGCTTGCGTAATGAAGTTCTTGAGTCAAAAGATGTTGGCGATTTAGTTGCCAACTTGCGTGAGGCATATTTCACAGACTTGTTCCATGACCATATTCCTGCTGAATCAGTGATTGAGCAGTGGGATGTTGTTGGATTACAGCAAGTGTTATCCAACGACTGGGGTTTATCAGTTGATTTGCAAGCCATCATCGATGCGACCGATACGATCGAACCAGAAGATCTTCTTGTTAAAGTTTTAGAAGCTGCGAAGAGTTTGTACGATGCAAAAGTTGAATTAGTTGGCAGAGAATCTTTTGCTAAATTTGAATGTTCAGTGATTTTGTATGCTCTGGATACTTCATGGAGAGAGCATTTAGCAGCTTTGGATCATTTGCGTCAGGGTATTCATTTGCGTGGCTATGCTCAAAAAGATCCTAAGCAAGAATATCGTCGTGAAGCATTTGAATTATTTGCTCGTTTGCTAGACACAGTGAAGTTAGAAGTGACTCGCACGATCATGGTGGTCAGAATTGAAACTGCTGAAGAGTTAGAGCGTGCTTCAGAGTCTATTCAAGAAGATTTGGCGGATGTGAAGGGTGTCCAGTATCAACATGCCAGCGCTGATCAATCAGATGATGAGCCTTCTCCACGTGCCGCTGCCTCTCAACCAGTTCAGGCTGGTCCTAAGGTAGGTCGTAACGATCCTTGTCCTTGTGGTAATGGTAAAAAATACAAGCACTGCCATGGGCAGCTCGGTTAATCAAATGTTTATTTGAATCATTGATTCATTTTTTAGAGATAAAACACCATGCCAGTGAATTCCCCATTACCGATTGCCAGTGAATTAAGTCCTGTGAATGGTGTCCGTTTGGGGCATGCAGAAGCTGGCATTAAAAGACCTGGTCGCAAAGATGTTTTGATCATTGAACTCAATGAAGCTTCAAGTGTTGCTGGTGTTTTTACAAAAAATCGCTTTTGTGCGGCACCAGTACAAATTTGTAGAGAGCATTTGCAGGCATCGGCAAACAGTGGTGCGAATATTCGGGCCTTGATCATCAACACAGGTAACGCCAATGCAGGTACAGGTGAGCCTGGTTATAAAAATGCGATGCGCACGTGTGAAGAGTTGGCAAAGTTGATGGGTTTGAAAAAAGAGCAAATCTTGCCTTTTTCAACCGGAGTGATTCTTGAGCCTTTACCAGTTGAAAAAGTCATCGCTGGCATGCCTCAGGCGATTGGTAATTTAAATACTGATAACTGGTTCAATGCCGCTCATGCGATCATGACCACTGATACTCAGGCAAAAGCTTATTCAAAGCAGGTTGAAATCAATGGTCAAACCATCACCTTGACGGGTATCAGTAAGGGTGCTGGCATGATTCATCCGAACATGGCCACCATGTTGGGTTATGTGGCAACCGATGCAAAAGTATCACCGGCTTTGTTGCAGCAATTGACCGCAGCGGCGGCCGATTTGTCTTTCAATGCCATCACGATTGATGGTGATACATCCACCAATGATTCATTCATTGTCATGGCCAGTGGCGCAAGCCAAGTTGAGATTCCAGCGTCAGGTCAAGCACATGACATCTTCCGCCAAGCATTGATTGAAGTCTGTCAAAAATTAGCTCAAATGATTGTGCGAGATGGCGAGGGTGCCACCAAGTTCATCACGATTCAGATTGAAGGCGGTAAGACCGATGCTGAATGTAAATTGGTGGCTGAAGCCATTGCTCATTCACCCTTGGTGAAAACTGCTTTTTTTGCCAGTGATCCTAATTTAGGTCGTATCTTGGCAGCCATTGGTTATGCGGGCATCACAGATCTTGATGTTGGTCGCGTGCAGTTATGGTTAGATGATGTTTGGGTTGCCAAAGATGGTGGCCGTCATCCTGATTATCAAGAAGCAGATGGACAGCGCGTGATGAAACAAGCAGAAATCATGGTTCGCGCTAATTTAGGTCGAGGTCAAGCTACTCAGACTGTCTGGACCTGCGATCTATCTCATGAATATGTTTCTATCAATGCGGACTATCGTTCTTAAAGCGATCCCGCTGAATTCACAAAGATCATAGGAAAGTCATGTCTGATAAGTTTGACCGTTTAGATAATCTATTGCAAAGACTCGATGAGTGGATGCCAAAATCTTTGACAGAAAAAGATTGGACGTCTGCGGTTGCTTTTAGGTGGCGCCGTAAAGATACGCTCTTGGGTAAGTTAGGATATCTTCAGCCAGTCCATCATATCTCTGGAATCACATTCAAGGACCTGCAGCACATTGAGCGTCAAACGGATCTTATTTTTAAGAACACCAAGCACTTTGTAGAAGGTAAGCCTGCTAATAATGTGTTGTTAACGGGCGCTAGAGGAACTGGTAAGTCATCTTTGATCAAAGCCTCTTTGAATGAATTTGCTGCTCAAGGCTTGCGTTTGGTCGAGGTGGATAAAGAACATTTAACAGATCTTGGCGATATCACTGATTTATTGGCTGGACGACCTGAAAAATTCATCATCTTTTGTGATGACCTATCGTTTGAAGATGGAGAGTCAGGCTATAAATCTTTGAAGTCTGCCTTAGATGGTTCTATTTCTGCGCAGGTCGATAATATTTTGATTTACGCCACTTCTAATCGTCGTCATTTGTTGCCTGAGTACATGTCTGACAATGAGTCATACCGACATGATGCCGATGGAGAGTTGCATCCTGGTGAAGTGGTTGAAGAAAAAATCTCTTTATCTGAGAGATTTGGTTTGTGGATTTCTTTTTACCCTCCAAAACAAGATGAGTACCTTGATATTGTGGCGCACTGGCTCAAACATTTTGGCTTGAGCACAGAAAAAATTGCTGCAGCAAAACCAGAAGCTTTAATTTGGGCTTTAGAAAGAGGTTCAAGATCAGGACGGGTGGCTTGGCAGTTCGCACGCCATTGGGCTGGACAACAGGATTGATGGCATTGGCTGCTGATCAAGAGCCGACATCACCCAGGCCAGTTGTGGAGGTTGCCGTAGGCGTTTTAATCAATGGTGCTGGAGCAGTATTGCTTGGCCAACGCCCAGATGGCAAACCTTATGCTGGTTACTGGGAGTTTCCTGGTGGAAAAGTAGAGTTTGGTGAAACTCTCTTCGCAGCGCTTTCTCGAGAGCTTCAAGAAGAAATTGATGTGTGTATTGATCAAGCAGAGGAGTTCATGGTTTTAGAACATGACTACCCTCATGCATATGTGCGCTTGCATATTTGTTTGGTGAAGTCTTGGCAGGGTCAGCCCCGTGGATTGGAAAATCAAGCGCTGGGGTGGTTGAACATCAAAGATATTGATCGACTTAGCATCGCAGGATTTGATCCTGTCTTACCAGCCACACTACCTATTTTAGAAAAGCTAAAGAATTTAGAAGTTTTTTAGAAGTTGCATAGAGATAGTTCGAAAGGAACATCTTCTGCAAAAGCACGTGGCTTGGCTTCACCATCACAAGTCATGAAGCGAGTCCAAAGCATGTACTTGTTGGCGCTGATTTCAGGAATCAAATGAGGTTGATGAATGCCAACGCGCATCAGTTGGTAGGTTTTTCCAGAAAGCATTTGCTGAAATGAGCCTTTAGGTGCAAGCATCTCAGCTGATTTACCTGAGCCTCTTAGTAACTTTAAAAACAATTGGCTGGCATATTTCCATGACATCAAAGGCTCAACGAATTTTTTTAAATTCGCACGACGAATATTTGCGTCAGTGAATTGCCATGCGTAATAGGCTGGTAGATCTACTGGGCTTGTTCCACCTGGGATGCTCAAACGTGAACGAATCAAATTCAACCATTCGTTTTCTAAGATTTGCACGTTGGTCTTACCTGTTTGGTTGATCTTGCTCCAAATGATGTTCATTTCTTCAAGCGTATTGAGTAAAGCATCTTGATCAATGTTGCTGGAGTTTTTTAGAGATAACAAACTATTTTTTTGACGATCAAGTTCTTTCATAAGACTTGATTTCAAATCTGCACGCGCGGTGATCTCACCTAAATCAAATAATATTGAGATGGCTTGGTGTTGATCTCTCGCATCATCTTTTTCTACGAAGTATTCAAAACGATCAAAGAGGTACTCCAGTCTTAAAAGACTGCGTACCAGTTCGTTGAAGGGGTATTCGTAAATAATCACAGATACATATTCTAGACTGAAAATATGTGATTTTTGGCAAAAAAGAAGCCTTTTTAAGTACTTTTATGCCTCAAAAGTATCTGATGTAGTCGTTGAGCCTCAATTTTAAGATCCTCAATACCTTGATTATTTTCAATCACAAAATCAGCAATCACCAGTCTGTCATGACGGCTGGCCTGACTGGCAATGATCTTTTGAATCATGCCCACTTCAAGACCATTTCTCTCTTGAACCCTAGCAATTTGTAGGTTTTCTGGGCAATCAACCACCACAATACAATCCAAGGCCTGGGGTGATTGGTTGATCCAAAAGCTGGATTCCGCCAACAAGGGCACCATATAAACAAGGTAAGCAGGGTTCTTGGCTTGGCTAAGTTTGCTTAAGCGTTGAGTCTCTTGATAAATCAATGGGTGGGTGATTTTTTCAAGCTTTTCCTTGGCTTTGGGGTCAGCGAAAACAAGCTCTCTCATCTTTTGTCTGTTTAAAGAGCCATCTTCGAGTAAAAATTCAGGACCAAAAGCTTGCTCAATGGCGCTCATGGCCAAACCATTGGCTTTTGTGATGTCATGAGCAATGAGGTCGGTGTCGATGATGGCCGCACCACATTTCTCTAGCTCTGTTGCAACGGCACTTTTTCCGCTGCCAATACCTCCGGTCAATCCAACCCTCAGAAGATGAGGTGGATGAGTGGGGTTATTCGAAGACTTCTTTTTTAAATCTGCCATAACAAAACAATGATGCCACCAAATGCAATAAAAGGTCCAAAAGGAAATGCGTGGCTGTGATCTTGTTGATGAATTCTTAGCCAAACATAACCACCGATCAGGCCAGAAGCTGAGGCAATCAAAAGTATGTAAGGCAAGCTTTGAATGCCTAAGCAGGCGCCAAGGCCAGCCAGTAACTTTGCATCACCCATACCAATGCCGTGATGTCCTCTGATTTTTAGATACATCTGGTTCAGTGCGTATAGGCTCACAAAGCCAAATAGAGCTCCCAGCATGGATGATTCAGTGCTGGCCCAGTCAAGTCCCAAGAAAATATTTGCGATAAGCCCGTAAGCGATTAATCCATAGGTCAGGTAATCAGGCAAGATAAAAGTCTTGAAGTCTATCCAAGACAATATCAATAGAGCACCAATGACGATGATCGCGGAGAAAATTTCAATCAAAGAATCTGTCCCATTTCAAAAATTGGTAAATACAAAGAAATGACCAAGCAAGCAATGAGAAGCCCCATGATAATCATCAGACATGGCTCAATACTTTGAGCCAATTGATCAATCATGTGGTCTAAGTGATCTTCTTCTTGATTGGCGATATTGGCAAGCATTTGAGGTAAATCCCCTGAAACTTCACCCACTTTGATCAATTGAAGTTGCTCTTTTTGAGTTAACAGAGATTTTCCGGATATTTGTTTGATAGATTCTGACAGTGACCAACCTTGTGCCAATGAAACATTGATCTGTGCGCAAAAATTAAAACTGATCCAGTCATTTGAATGAAGGGCTGTTTGTTTTAAGGCTTCCAGGATTGGCACCCCTTTAGCAGTTAATAATGAAATGTTACGACTCCACTGAATCAGTAAAGAGCTTCTTCGAATCGAGCCAACAATAGGAAGTCTTAGTAACAGGTGATCAACCACCTGTTGTGTTTGAGTGTGGCGTGTCCAAATGAAATGAAATAGCCCCATGAGACTAACGAGTCCAATGGCCACCATCAGGGAATAAGTTTGCACCCAGTGAGAGCTATGAATCAAAAATCTTGTTGGCCAAGGAAGCTCCGCCTGAAAGTTAGCAAACATACTTTCAAAGCTGGGTATCACCCATTGAAACATGGCCAGCAAAACAAAGCCTGAGACAAAGAGAACGATGCATGGGTAACTCAGTGCTTTTTTAATTTTCTGTTGTAGTTTGATTTGTTTTGCAAGATATGTGGATGCTTGCGACAAGCTATCTAAAAGATTGCCAGTGGTTTCTCCTGTTTGAATCAAGCTGACACAAAATGAATGAAACCCCATTCTCGATAAAGAATAAGAAAGGCTGTTGCCATTGGCCAAAGATTTTTGGATATTGGTAAGCCCCATCATTTGAACGGTATCTAACAAAGACAAGCCAGACTTTAAGAGCGAATGTAGTTGTCTGATTAAGTGAAGTTGAGCAGCTTCTTTCATCCGATGTGGCGCCTGATTTCATTTTCAGAGGTCAGCCCTGATGCAATAAGTGTTTGCGCAGACTCTTTCAGAGTCGATATTTTTTCAGTGTGACATTGAGTTTGGATGGCGCTTAAGGGGGCTTCGCTTTCAATGAGTTGTCTGAGTTGGTCGGATAGGCGCATCACCTGATGAACGGCCCTTCGACCATTAAAGCCACTGCCGCTGCAGAACGTACAAAATTCAGGTGGTTTTTGTGTCTGATTGCTTGAGCAAGCCGTGCAGAAAATGCGCACCAATCTTTGAGCTGTGATGCAACTGACATTGTTCGCAATATCACCGTGTAAGCACCCCAATTGTTTTAATCTGAAGATTGCGCTGGGCGCATCGTTGGCGTGCAAAGTGGTTAAAACCAAATGACCTGTTTCGGCAGCTTGTAATGCAATTTTTGCTGTGACAGCATCTCTGATTTCACCGACCATGATGACATCAGGATCTTGTCTCATCAATGCTCTCAATGCCACATCAAAGCGCAAGCCTGCTTTCTCATTGATCGGCACTTGATTAATCCCTTGAAGTTGAATCTCAACTGGATCTTCAATGCTGGTGATGTTTCGACTGCCATCCATCAAATACTTTAAGCAACTATATAGAGTTTGAGTTTTACCACTACCCGTTGGTCCGGTGACCAAGATCATTCCTTGAGCCTGATCAAGGCAGTAGAGTAAATCTTGCTTTTGAGTTTGATCAAGACCGATCTTGTTGATATCAAGATCATCCTCTTGTTTGCTCAGAACCCTTAAAACAATTTTTTCACCATGCAGGGTGGGCAAGGTTGAGACACGGCAATCAATGTTGTTGATCTCGCCACTACTCAATAACATTTGACCGTCTTGGGGCAGGCGCTTTTCTGAAATATCCAAGCGTGCCAAAATTTTGACCCGACTAGATACTCGGTCATGCCAATGCGCAGGGGAACTGCTTAAGTGACTCAGGCAGCCATCAACGCGCAAGCGCACATGGCTTACTCCGTTTTCTGGCTCAATGTGAATGTCGCTGGCTTTTGCCAGGAGTGCTTGATCAACAATGTCTTGCCAGAAATGAATGATGACATCATCTTCTTCAATCATTCGGCTGATAAATGCGCACCGTCTTAATGATCTGTTCATCCACCTGGATGATTTCCATGACCACGCCGCCTATTTTGATGCTGACGTTATTGTCTGGAATATCTTCTAAGGTTTCGATCAATAAACCATTCAGCGTTTTGGGGCCATCGGTAGGAAGATCGAGATTTAAAAGACGATTCAAATCACGCAAGCTGGCAGTGCCATCTGCAATGTAGGTATCGTCATCAGACCATTTTGTTTTGATGGCAAGGTCTGGCAGAGAGGTTGTGAATTCGCCAATCAACTCTTCCAAGATATCTTCAATCGTCACAAGTCCTTGCACAATCCCGTACTCATCGACCACAAGACCAATGCGTTCTTGGTATTCTTGGAAGAATTGAAGTTGTTGCAAGACGGGCGTGCCGCTTGGAATGAAATAAGGCTCGCTCAATAATTCTTTGAAGTTATCGTGCTGTAGATCTTCATCACCCAATAAGCTCAGAGCTTTTCTGACGGCCAGGATACCAATCACTCGATCAGAGTCTTCATCGCAAACCGGTAACTTGTTGTGATAACAGGTCTCTAGTTGATGAATCACATCTTCAATTGGTTTTGATAAATCCAGAACTTCCATGCGTGATCTTGGTGTCATCACATCATCCACCTTGATGCTTTCAAGGTTGAATAAATTGACCAAGATGCTTCTGTGTTTATTTGGAATGAAATGAGTTGACTCAAGAACCACTGAGCGCAATTCTTCTGGCGTCATTTGAGTGTTTTGATTTGCTTTTGTATTCACTCTGAGCAATTTAAGCAGGAGAGAAACAAACACATTGATCAGCCACATGACGGGCTTTAGGATCACAATCAAAGGTCTGATCACCCAGCTTGTGATAATGGCGAATCTTTCTGGATAAGTTGCGCCGATCACCTTGGGGGTGATCTCACAAAAAATAATGATCAATACAGCGGCAACACCAGTGCTGATTGAAAGAACGGAGGCATTATTTCCAAACGCATGCAATGCAATGCCAGTCAATAAAACAGGCACGACTGTATTAACAATGTTGTTACCAATCAAAATGACTGATAACAGTTCCTCTGTTTTTGAAAGAAGCGTTTGTGTGTTTTTTGCTCCGCGATTCCCGCGGTTAGCTAAGTGCCGAATTCTGTGACGGTTGGCTGCCATCATGCTGGTCTCAGTGATTGAGAAAAAAGCAGAAATAGCTAATAGTAAAACCACTAAACCAACTTGCGCCCACCAAGGCCAATCATTGAGCCACGAATCCATGAATGCTTTCTTAAGCAAAGAACATGAGGGTGACTATAGCAAACTAAGCTTGATTTGTATTGTTAAAGCCTTACAAATAGAGGTGTGACATTCCGATTCTGTTGTCAGAACTTTCTGACAGGGAAAAACTCACTGATTCTTTAGCTTGAGCGCTTTAGTGAATAGTCGCAAAGATCCATCAAGCTTTGGGTTGCGGCATTTTGCGGAAAGCATTTCAAAGAATCTCTGGCTAACTGAGCTTCACGCAAAGCGGCAGCTTCTGTGTATTGAATCGCATCAGAATTCATGATCGCCTGATAAACCTGCTGAAAGAGATCTTCAGGTAATTCTTCCGCTTGTTCAATGGCTGATCTGATCAAAGATTTTTGTTCTGAAGTACCGTGATCGAGAAGATAAATCAATGGCAAGGTTGGCTTTCCCTCCCGCAAATCATCGCCTGCATTTTTACCCATCTGTTCCGCGCTGGCGGTGTAATCAAGAATGTCATCAACCAATTGGAATGTGGCGCCAATGTGCTTGCCGTAAGCCTGCGCGGCAGCATATTGTTCTGGAGTGGCTTTTGCCAAAAGGGCGCCAAGAGCAGAAGAAGCTTCAAACAACTTGCCGGTTTTAAAGTGAATCACTTGCATGTAGCGTGCTTCATTGACATCCGGATCGTGCATGTTCATCAACTGCAACACTTCGCCTTCAGCAATCGTATTCGTGGCATCAGCGAGTATTTCCATGATTCTGATGTCGTTGGGCGCCACCATCATTTGAAATGCTCGTGAATATAAAAAATCACCCACCAAAACACTGGCAGCATTTCCGAATGCAGCATTGGCTGTTGCTCTGCCGCGACGCAAATGAGACTCATCCACCACATCGTCATGCAACAAAGTAGCGGTGTGGATGAATTCAACCACGGCTGCCATGTCCAGATGATGCTTCAAAGGAGTGCCATTTGAGATGGCCTGACTGGTTAAAAGTAGGAGTGCCGGACGTATTCTTTTGCCGCCAGCTTCAATGATATAGGCGGAAATTTGATTGATCAGGGCAACTTCAGAGCCTAAGCGTGAGCGAATAACTTCATTCAACGACTGCATATCGGCTGAAATAGGACTTAAAATTGTCTGTAAGTTAGTGCTCATTAACTATTTATACTTCCCTGTTTTTAACTCTTATTAGTTTAACTCATTGAATTAGTTAAGTTTTATTATAAAAAACATGAGAATGTCTCTTACATTTACCTGAATTTTACTTTTTGACTAGAAATATAGCTAGAGCTATAATTTAGGGCTCTACACGGCACGGGGTCGTGTGGATATTTATAGAAAGATTTCAATATGTACGCGGTCATAAAAACCGGTGGCAAACAATACAAGGTTGCTGCTGGTGAAAAATTGAAAATAGAACAGATACCAGCGGATGTAGGCAGTGAAATCACTATTGACCAAGTTCTCGCCGTAGGCGAAGGCGAATCATTGAAGTTTGGTGAGCCATTGGTGAGTGGTGCAACTGTTAAAGCCACTGTTATTTCTCAGGGTCGTCATGACAAAGTGAAGATTTTTAAGATGCGTCGACGCAAGCACTATCAAAAGCGTCAAGGACATCGTCAGAACTTTACTGAGATTTTGATTAACACGATCAAGGCCTAATAGGCAGAGGCGGAGTAGAAAATGGCACAGAAAAAAGGCGGCGGTTCCACACGTAACGGCCGTGACTCAGAGTCAAAACGATTAGGCGTTAAAGTTTATGGCGGTCAAGCCATCAACGCAGGCGGCATCATTATTCGTCAACGCGGTACACGCGTTCACCCTGGTGTGAACGTTGGTTGTGGCAAAGATCACACATTGTTCGCATTGGTAGATGGTCATGTTCAATTTGGCGTTAAAGGTACAGATAAGAAATCATTCGTTTCTGTACTTCCGACAGCTTAATTAGCCTTAACTGAGATAACGAAGAACATTCAGAACTCAGCATAAGGCCTCGCCAAATAGCGAGGCCTTTTTTATTGGATCTTATGAAATTTATCGACGAAGCTCGTATTGAAGTAGTGGCAGGCCATGGCGGCTCTGGAAGCGCTTCGATGCGTCGCGAAAAATTTATTGAATTTGGCGGACCAGATGGTGGTGATGGCGGTCGAGGCGGTAGCGTATACGCCATCGCTGATAGAAACATCAATACCTTGGTGGATTATCGTTTTGCAAAAAAACATTTAGCGCAAAATGGTGAGCCAGGCAGAGGTGCTGATTGTTATGGTCGCGCAGGTGAAGATATTGAATTGCGCATGCCAGTGGGCACCATCATTCATGACATGGATACCAATGAAATCATCGCCGATTTGACCTATCACGGTCAAAGATTGTGTTTGGCCAAAGGTGGTGCTGGTGGTTGGGGAAATTTACATTTCAAGAGCAGTACCAATCGTGCGCCAAGACAAAAGACCAGTGGTTTGCCTGGTGAAGAATATAAACTCAGATTAGAACTCAAGGTGTTGGCCGATGTTGGTTTGTTGGGCATGCCTAACGCTGGTAAGTCAACATTGATCACAGCAGTCTCTAACGCACGACCTAAGATTGCAGACTATCCCTTCACAACTTTGCACCCTAATTTAGGTGTGGTGAGAGTGGGCGCTGAGCGAAGCTTTGTGATTGCAGATATTCCAGGATTGATTGAAGGTGCAGCAGAAGGTGCTGGCCTTGGACATCGTTTCTTACGACATTTACAGCGCACCAATTTGTTATTGCATTTGGTCGATATGGCGCCATTTGATGACAATGTAGATATTGTTGGAGAAGCCAAAGCGATTGTGAATGAGCTGAAGAAATACGATGAGTCTTTGTATGACAAACCTCGTTGGTTGGTATTGAACAAGGTCGACATGATTCCTGCTGAGGAACGTGCCGCCAAAATCAAGGCTTTCGTCAAAGCTTATGGTTGGAAAGGTCCTGTGTTTGAAATTTCAGCTTTGACTGGAGAAGGTTGCCAGCAACTTTGTTATGCGATTCAGACGGATCTTGATGCGAAAAAAGCGCAGCGCGATGAAGCTGAAGAGCATGATGCTGATCCACGTTTTCAGAACAAAGACTTGGACGACGACGAAGTTAATGACTAAAAAGTTAATGATTAAAAGTTAACGACTAAAAAATACATGTATTCAAGGAGTGCTTGGTGAGCAAAGCAATACAAGATGCCGAATGCATCGTGATCAAAGTGGGTTCAACACTGGTGACCAATCGTGGTCAGGGACTTGATCATGCAGCAATTGGTCGTTGGGCTGCTCAAATGGCTGAGTTGCGCAAGATGGGTAAGCAAGTGGTGATGGTCAGTTCGGGAGCGATTGCTGAAGGTATGCAGCGTTTGAATTGGACCAAGCGTCCTACTGATATTCATGAATTACAAGCTGCAGCGGCTGTTGGTCAAATGGGCTTGGTACAAGTTTATGAAACTTGTTTTGCTCAATACGGAATTAGAACGGCACAAGTCTTGCTCACCAATGCTGACTTGGCAGATGAGCAAAGAAATCAGAATGCACGCATGACTTTACTGACTCTTCTAAAGCATGGTGTGGTGCCTATCATCAATGAAAACGACACAGTGGTCACAGATGAGATCAAATTTGGAGACAACGATACTTTGGGTGCTTTAGTCACCAATCTGATTGAGGCTGATGCCTTGATTATTTTGACTGATCAAGGTGGCTTGTTCAGCGCTGATCCACGCAGCGATGCAAATGCGCATTTGATTCAAGAAGCGCAAGCAGGGGACCCTGCTTTAGAAAAAATGGCGGGTGGTGCTGGCAGTGATATTGGCAAAGGTGGCATGCTCACCAAGGTATTGGCAGCAAAAGTCGCTGCTCAGTCAGGCGCTGATACTGTGATCGCCTCTGGTCTTGAAGAAAATGTCTTGGTTCGTTTGGCTCAAGGCGAATCCATTGGCTCTCAACTCACAGCAAAGAAGTGAGCACGTCTCAATAAATTTAAGACTTAAGGTTTCAGCAAAGGAATAATTTCCTTGGCGCTTCTGCGCGGGATTGAGTTGTCACAAAATGCATCTTTGACCAAAGCTGCGTGATATGAGTTGTGACCTGCGCCTCGAATTAATTGCCAGCGGCTGTTAACAGATTTATGCCATTCACCATCTTTTTGCATAGTGGCATATAGGCGCCATTCATATTTTTCACAACGAATGCCTTCATAGCTGACTTGTTGTCCACCGCTGGGGGTAGTGATCACAAGTACATAGCGAATCACTTCATCTTTGCCAAAGGTAATCGAAGGCGCATCTAAAGCAAACTTCAGTTGAGTGATGGCTGAAACATAAAAAGGTTTGAGATCTTTGGATGGAGGTGCTGTCGGAATCTTGACTTCGGCTTCCTCCCAAAAGCGAGGAGCGTCTGGATCATTTTGATCGTTTGGGTCGAGGGTTTTATATTGAGCATGAGCGGTGATGCTCATCGTTGCTAATAAGCTCAAAAGAATTTTAAAAATATGCTTAAAGATTGAATGTTGAATCAAGAGGGCTCCGAATCTTGTTTGGGGTCGTGCAATGTTGACTTGTAAAGATCCAGTGGTGAACCCCAAGGCATCATCATCATGCGAGGTCCTCGCGAGATATATCTGGCCAACTCCGATAAAGCTAATTCATATACTTCGCGTTTGAAATCAATCACCACATCCAATGGAATCCAATAGGGGCTCCAACGCCAAGCATCAAATTCTGGGTGGTCTGTGGCGCGCAAACACACATCGCTATCACGGCCCACCATGCGCAATAAGAACCAAATTTGCTTTTGGCCGCGATAAGCTTGACGAGTTGAACGACGAGCTGCATTTGCTGCAGATGGGCGGCGCAAGAACTCCTGTGGCACGTCATAACGTAGCCATTCACGGGTTCGTCCAATGATCTGGACATGTTGCGGCTCTAGACCGATCTCCTCATGCAACTCGCGATACATTGCTTG
Organism: Polynucleobacter cosmopolitanus; assembly: GCF_002224225.1. Lineage (GTDB taxonomy): Bacteria > Pseudomonadota > Gammaproteobacteria > Burkholderiales > Burkholderiaceae > Polynucleobacter > Polynucleobacter cosmopolitanus. Next base: position 649,967 of record NZ_NJGG01000001.1, read on the forward strand.
TTCTGGGTTTTCACCGTGTTGGATACCACCTTGCGGGAATTGCCAAGAGTGCTGGCCAACACGTTTCCCCCAAAATACCTCGTTGCGTTGATTGAGTAGAACGATGCCGACGTTGGGTCTGTACCCTTCTCTGTCGAGCATATTCGTGCCTTAATCCTTTAATCCTTTAAAATCAATAAATTGATTATAGCTATATAGCCAAACCATTATTTTATAAAGTGAACCATGAAAGCCAGCCAATTTTTTATCCGTACCTTAAAAGAAGCCCCAGCCGATGCGGAAATCGTTTCCCACAAGCTCATGATGCGTGCTGGCTTGATTCGAAAGCTGGGCGCCGGCATCTACAACTATATGCCCATGGGTCTTAAGGTTATTCGCAAGGTCGAAGGCATCATCCGTGAAGAGATGGATAAGGCTGGAGCCGTTGAGCTTTTAATGCCAGTCGTTCAGCCAGCCGAACTATGGCAAGAAACAGGTCGTTGGGACAAGATGGGCCCAGAGTTATTGAGAATCAAAGATCGCCATGACCGCGACTTTTTGATCCAGCCAACGTCTGAAGAAGTGGTGACTGACATTGCCCGTCATGAAATCAAGAGTTACAAGCAATTACCCGTCAATTTTTATCAAATTCAAACGAAATTCCGAGATGAGCGTCGCCCACGCTTTGGCATCATGCGCGGTCGTGAGTTCAGCATGAAAGACGCTTATTCTTTTGACCGAGATGTCGAAGGCATGAAAGTGTCTTACGCCAAAATGTTTGATGCCTACACCCGTATTTTCCAGCGCTTAGGTCTTAACTTCAGAGCCGTTAATGCAGATAACGGTGCCATTGGGGGAACGGGTAGTCAAGAGTTCCACGTGATCGCAGATACGGGAGAGGATGCCATTGCATACTGCCCAAGTTCTGACTATGCAGCAAATATTGAAACTGCGGAAGCACTTTCATTGATTGCAAGCAGAGGTGCTGCTTCTGAAGCGATGGCCTTAACTCCGACGCCTGGGCAGGTGAAGTGTGAAGAGGTGGCGCAATTCTTGAAGTGTTCGATTGAAAAAACAGTCAAGTCAATTGTCTTGGCGGTTGATCAAGAAGGGGGCGCAAAGCTATTTTTATTGTTGATCCGTGGTGATCATGAATTAAACGAAATCAAAGCAAGCAAAGTACCAGGTTTGACAGATTTCCGTTTTGCAACTGAAGCAGAAATCATTGAGTATTTTGGTACTCCTCCTGGCTATTTAGGCCCAGTGAAAACAAACAAGCCTTTGACGATTGTGGCCGATAGAACGGTTGCCAATATGAATGATTTCATTTGCGGTGCCAATCAAGAAGGCCATCATTTAACTGGTGTGAATTGGGCGCGTGATTTGCCTGAACCAATCGTCGCTGATTTGCGCAACGTGATTGCTGGTGATGCATCACCAGACGGTAAGGGTGTTCTAGAAATTTGCCGTGGTATTGAAGTGGGTCATGTGTTTCAGTTAGGTACCCGTTATTCAGAGTCGATGAATGCCGTTTACTTGGATGAAAAAGGTCAGTCTCAACCAATGGTGATGGGTTGTTATGGCATTGGCGTGACTCGCTTATTGGGCGCTGCGATTGAACAACGTTTTGATGATCGCGGCATCATGTGGCCAGTAACGATTGCACCGTTCCAAGTGGTGTTATGCCCAATGGGTTATGACCGTTCTGACATGGTTCGAGAAGCCTCTGACAAACTTTACCAAGACTTAATGTCTGCAGGCATCGAAGTGATTTTGGATGATCGCGGTGAGCGTCCTGGAGCGATGTTCGCGGATTGGGAATTGATCGGCGTGCCATACCGTGTGGTGATTGGTGAGCGTGGTTTGAAGGAAGGTCAGTTGGAGTTTCAAGCTCGCACCGATGCTGAAGCATCAGTGATACCAGTGGGTGATGTGGCTAAAAAAGTGACTGATTTAGTGAAAGCTCAATTGGCATCTTGATGATTCGTTCAAATCAAAAGTAAGACCCATAAAAAAGCCAGATCAATGATCTGGCTTTTTATTTGTCTCAAGAGTTTTAATCAAAGAATATTGTTATGAATTAACGCTTGAACATATTCCCCATGCCCTTGGCTGCCATGCCACCCAGCATCTTGGCCATCTTGCCGCCTTTGAATTGTTTCATCATGGATTGCATTTGTTCAAATTGAGCCAAGACACGATTCACTTCTTGTACTTGCACTCCTGCACCAGCAGCAATGCGACGTTTTCTGCTGGCTTTAAGAAGTTCAGGCTTCCTTCTTTCTGCTGGCGTCATGCTGTCGATGATGCCTTGTGTGCGTGCAACTTGTTTATCAGCAACACTCATGTCTTGCTTGGCGGCTGCTTGCGCAAACTTTGCAGGTAATTTATCAATCATGCTGCCTAAACCACCCATTTGGCGCATTTGAGTGATTTGCATGCGGAAATCATTTAAATCAAAGCCACCCTTTTTAACTTTGTCAGCTAATTTTTGAGCTTGGTCAAAGTCAACATTCTTTTGTGCTTGTTCAACCAATGCGAGGATGTCGCCCATGCCCAAAATGCGGCTAGCCATTCGGTCAGCATCAAATGGTTCAAGACCATCCAGTTTTTCAGCCACACCCGCAAACTTGATTGGAACGCCGGTGATGTGTTGAACTGAGAGTGCCGCACCACCGCGTGCATCACCATCTAGCTTGGTCAGAATCACGCCCGTTAATGGCAGTGCTTCATTGAATGCTTTGGCGGTGTTCACAGCATCTTGACCCAACATCGCGTCGACCACAAAGAGTGTTTCGATCGGGTTCAAGATTTGATGCAAGGCACTGATCTCCTGCATCATCATTTCATCAATACCTAAGCGACCGGCAGTATCAACAATCAAGACATCGTGATAGTGGCGTTTGGCCCAGTCCAAAGCGTCGCGCGCAATGTCTTTGGGTTTTTGGTTTTCATCGCTAGGAAAGAAATCTGCGCCAGCTTGTTCGCTGACCATTTGCAATTGTTTGATAGCGGCTGGACGGTAAACGTCGCAAGACACGGTCAATACTTTTTTCTTTTGTGTGTCTTTTAGCCATTTGGCTAATTTGCCAGCAGAAGTTGTTTTACCGGCACCTTGAAGACCTGCCATCAAAATAATGGCCGGTGGTTGAGCTGCCAAGTTGAGGCTACCAGCGCTTGGGTTCCCCATGATGGCGGTGAGTTCTTTTTGAACAACTCCTACCAAAGCTTGGCCGGGGCTTAAACTGTCGAGAACCTCAACACCAAGAGCTTTTTGTTTAATATTATTGATGAGCTCTTTGACAACAGGAAGTGCAACGTCAGCCTCTAATAGGGCTAAACGTACCTCGCGAAGCATTTCGGCGGTATTTTCTTCGGTCAGTCTGGCTTGACCTCGCATGGTTTTAACCACACGACTTAAACGATCTGTTAGATTTTGAAACATATGAGCATTAAACTGTAGATATGAACATTTTAGGTCACCCCAGCTTCGCATGGATACCCAGCGCTTTATATTTCTTGTTTTTTTTACGAGAAATCAGGGTTTACTCGCAAAATTCTGAAAAGAATCAAGACTCTCCAATCGTGTCGAGTCTTTCTCAATGGCTTTTATTGCCGATTTTGGTTCTGCACGGAGTCTCTTTGCATGAGTCTATCTTTACTCAGCAAGGCTTCATTTTTGGTTTTGCCCAAGCCTTATCAACCATGGCATGGATAGGAGTCACATTTTTTTGGTTTGAAAGTTGGTATCTGCCCATCAAAGGCTTGAGAGCCATCATTTTGTTAGCGGCATGTGTCACAGCGATTTTGCCGATTATTTTTTCTGGATCAGTACTGTCAGCTCGCTCCATTGATGACCCATGGTTCCGAGCTCACTTCATCGTCGCGAATGCGGCTTATGGCCTTCTGAGTTTGGCAGCGTTACATGCCATTTTGATGCATTGGCAAGATCGTCACTTGCACATGCCAACACATGACAAGGCCAATAGTTTTTTTGCCAAGTGGGGTAATCGTCTACCACCATTGATGAGCATGGAAAGTATTCTTTTCAGAATCATCACGGTTGGGTTTGCTTTGTTAACTTTGACTGTGTTCTCCGGATTGTTTTTTAGCCAAGCACTGTTTGGTCGTGCTTTATTTTGGGATCACAAAACAATCTTTGGCTTCTTATCCTGGGTGATGTTTGCTGGATTGTTGATCGCGCGTTGGCGTGTTGGCTTGCGAGGCTTGACGGCAGTTCGTTGGGTGCTAGGATCTTTTGCAGTTTTGTTGATGGCCTATGTGGGTAGTCGCTTTGTTTTAGAGGTGTTGATCCAACGATGAAGTGGTTACTGTTCACCCTGATTCTGACGGGTTTGATTATTTGGTGGCGTTATGCGCAAATCTCTCAAAACAATCGATCAAGTGCCAAGCCATCACCAAAGGCCGCATCCAAAGCCACATCAGCCAAACCAGTTGAGCCTAAAAGCATGGCGCAGTGTCCTCATTGTGGTTTGAGATTTCCGCAAGGCGAGGGAGTCGGCGCATATTGCTCACGTGAGCATCGTTCCAGCATTGATCCAAAAGGTTGGTGGGGTGAAGCAGAGTGGATCAAATCACCAAACTATGATGCAAGACCTGAAGGCTTGCCTGTTGAGTTGGTGTTGATGCATCACATCAGTTTGCCGCCAGGGCAATTTGGTGGAAATCACATTGCTGATTTCTTTCAAAATCAATTAGATCCCAAAGTTCATCCTTATTTCGCGGAAATTGCCGATCGACAAGTGTCGAGTCATTTTTTAATTCGGCGTGATGGTCATGTTCAGCAGTTTGTATCAACTTTGAATCGTGCTTGGCATGCAGGGGTTTCTGATTACTTTGGGCGCCAGCGCTGCAATGACTTTTCAATTGGTATTGAATTGGAAGGTAGCGATGATGTGCCTTTTGGTCCAGCTCAGTACACGGCACTCAAAGAATTGGTCGCCGCTTTACAAAAATTTCATCCAATTTCTGCCTATGCTGGTCACAGTGATGTGGCTCCTGGTCGAAAAACTGATCCAGGGATTCACTTTGAATGGCAGAGATTTGCTCAAGACGCCAATATCCCGACCAGACAACTTCCCTACGGTCTTGAAAATAGAAGTTAGTCTTTTCAAATAAGTCTTGACTCGTTGGGTTAGTAAGAACTAACCATCTAAATGGTTATTCAAAAAAGCCCTACAACGGTGCCAAAAAATCAATAAAAAGAGGTTCAGATTAGGGATTTCGATAGGTATTTTTGACAAAAAATCCTTATCAAAATAATCATAAATACCCTATACTTAGTACCGTTGTCGCAGAAAAAACACTAAATGTAGTGTTCTTTATAGCGAATAGCCGTTGAAAAAAATCAAAAAAATAGACTTTTTACCCAATTAATACATATATATAGATACAGGAGTTCGAATGACCTACGCAGACCCACAAGTTTCTGGCCAAACATCCAATCCATTTTCTGGCCAATCAACTGGTCAAGTTAGTCAAAGCCCTTCAGAGGGATTTGTGGCCGGTGGTGTCGGTGGTGCTCAAGCAACACAATTAACTGATTACAAAATCATTCGTCGCAATGGTTCAGTTGTAGCGTTCGAGCCATCAAAAATTGCCATCGCTGTTACAAAAGCATTTTTAGCGGTTAATGGTGGTCAAGGTGCAGCATCTGCACGAGTGCGTGAGCAAGTAGAGCAATTGACACAAGTGGTTGTACGCGCTTTATTGCGCAGCCGTCCAAATGGCGGAACTTTCCACATTGAAGATATTCAAGATCAAGTTGAATTGGCCTTGATGCGCAGTGGTGAGCACAATGTGGCCCGTGCTTATGTGCTTTATCGTGAGAAACGCAATCAAGAGCGCGCAGCACAGGTGGCAGCTCATCCTGTAGCTCCAATCGTAGATCACCCAGGAATTAACGTGAGTGACAATGGTGTGATCAAGCCATTGGATATGGTTGCATTACAAATGGTGATTCAGGCTGCTTGTGAAGGTTTAGGTAATGCAGTGAATGCAGAGCCAATCATCAAAGAAACCATCAAAGGTTTGTATGAGGGCGTTCCAATGGCTCAGGTGTATGACTCAGCTATTTTGGCGTCACGCACATGGATTGAAAACGATCCAGCCTACAGCCAGGTGACTGCACGTATTTTGATGCACACCATCCGTAAAGAAATCTTAGGCCGTGAAGTACCACAAGGTGCCATGGCTGCTGAATACATCAGCTACTTCCCACAATTCATCAAGCAAGGTGTGGATGCAGAGTTACTAGACAAGCGTTTGTTGACTTATGACTTGGTCAAGTTGGGCGCCGCTTTGAAAGCCGATCGTGATTTGCAGTTCAATTATTTGGGCTTGCAGACTTTGTATGACCGTTATTTCTTACACATTGAAGATCACCGCATCGAAATGCCTCAGGCATTCTTCATGCGCGTGGCGATGGGCTTGGCATTGAATGAAGTGAATCGTGAAGATCGTGCGATTGAATTCTATGAAATCTTGTCAACATTTGATTTCATGTCCAGCACACCAACACTGTTCAACTCAGCCACATTGCGCTCACAGTTGTCTAGCTGCTACCTCACAACGATTCCAGATGACTTGGATGGTATTTACGAAGGTTTGAAAGAAAACGCTTTGTTATCTAAGTTTGCAGGTGGTTTGGGTAATGACTGGACGAATGTACGTTCTTTGGGCAGTCATATCAAAGGTACTAATGGTAAATCTCAAGGTGTTGTGCCGTTCTTGAAGGTAGTGAATGACACAGCAGTTGCAGTGAACCAAGGCGGTAAGCGCAAGGGCGCAGTTTGCGCATACTTAGAGACTTGGCACTTAGACGTAGAAGAATTCTTAGAGTTGCGTAAGAACACGGGTGATGATCGCCGCCGTACGCATGACATGAACACGGCTAACTGGATTCCAGACTTGTTCATGAAGCGTGTGATGGAAAAAGGTGATTGGACATTGTTCACACCATCAACTTGCCCAGATTTGCATGACAAGTTTGGTTTGGAGTTCGAAAAAGCTTATTTGGCTTATGAGCAAAAAGCTGCCAATGGTGAAATCAAGCCATTCAAGAAGGTCAATGCCTTAGATATGTGGCGCAAGATGTTGGGTATGTTGTTTGAAACAGGCCACCCATGGATCACTTTCAAAGACCCATGTAACGTTCGCAGCCCTCAGCAGCACGTTGGTGTGGTTCACTCATCAAACTTGTGTACAGAAATCACTTTGAACACCAATGAAACAGAAATCGCTGTTTGTAACTTGGGTTCAGTGAACTTGGCTGTTCATTTGAAGGCAGATGCCAGCGGCAAGTTGGTGCTTGATCACGAAAAACTCCAAAAAACCATCCGCACAGCGATGCGCATGTTGGATAACGTGATTGATATCAACTATTACGCGGTGGCTAAAGCCCGCAACTCAAACATGAAGCATCGTCCAGTTGGTATGGGCATCATGGGCTTCCAGGATTGCTTGCACATGTTGCGTATTCCTTACGCCAGTGATGCAGCCGTTCAATTTGCTGATGAATCCATGGAAGCTGTTTGCTACTACGCTTACTTGGCCTCAACAGAGTTGGCCGAAGAGCGTGGCACTTACGAGACTTACAAGGGTTCTTTGTGGGATCGTGGCATCTTGCCACAGGATTCAGTGAAATTATTGGCTGAACAGCGCGGTGGCTATGTTGAAGTTGATATGTCTTCTAAGATGGATTGGACACCAGTGCGTAACCGTATCAAGCAGTTCGGTATGCGCAATTCAAACTGTGTGGCGATTGCACCAACAGCCACAATTTCTAACATCATTGGTGTTTCAGCCTGTATCGAGCCAACTTATCAGAACCTTTTTGTGAAATCTAACCTTTCAGGTGAATTCACCGTGGTGAACGATTATTTGGTTCGTGATCTAAAGGCCCGCGGTTTGTGGGACGAAGTCATGATTGCTGACTTGAAGTACTTTGATGGCTCATTGTCAAAAATCGATCGCATTCCTCAAGATTTGCGTGATTTGTACGCAACAGCTTTTGAAGTTGAGCCTCTGTGGTTGGTTGAAGCTGCATCCCGTCGTCAAAAATGGATCGATCAAGCTCAGTCATTGAATATTTATATGGCTGGCGCATCTGGTAAGAAGTTGGATGACACCTACAAGCTTGCTTGGTTGCGTGGTTTAAAAACAACATATTACTTGCGCACGATTTCAGCTACTCACGTTGAGAAATCAACGGTCAAAGGTGGCGCTTTGAACTCAGTATCAAATGGCGACCCAACTTTGGCAGCGGCTGCTGCTGCAGCTGCTGAAGCAGACGGTCCTGTTTGTACGATGCGCCCAGGCGATGCTGGCTTTGACGAATGCGAAGCTTGCCAATAAGTCGTATAGTTGATGATTATAAAAATGCAATTTAAAAAGAATTTGGAGAACATATTATGTTGAATTGGGAAGAAGAGACGGCCGCAACACCGGTTGCGAAAGCAGCGCCAGTAATGAACCCATCTGTTACTGCGGAAAACAGCCCCTTGCCAAACCGTCCAATGCCGATGCCAATGTCATCTGCATCAGCTCCTTCAGCAACAGTTGACCCAGAAGATGCTGCTGCTCGTCGTGTGAACGTGGCTGATAAGCGCATCATCAATGGTTCAACAGATGTGAACCAATTGGTGCCATTTAAATACAAATGGGCTTGGGAGAAGTATTTGGCTGGTTGCGCAAACCACTGGATGCCTCAAGAGATCAATATGACTCGTGACATCGCTCTTTGGAAAGATCCTAATGGTCTGACTGAAGATGAGCGCCGCATCATCATGCGTAATCTAGGATTCTTTGTGACGGCTGACTCATTGGCGGCCAATAACATTGTTTTGGGCACTTATCGCCAGATCACTGCCCCAGAATGTCGTCAATATTTATTGCGTCAGGCTTTTGAAGAGGCGATTCACACCCATGCCTACCAATACATTGTCGAATCTTTGGGCTTAGACCAGGCTGAAATCTTCAATGCGTATCATGAAGTGAAGTCAATTCGTGACAAAGATGAGTTTTTGATCCCATTCATCGACGTTTTGACTGATCCATCATTCGAAACAGGTACTCCAGAGAACGATCAGAAGCTATTGCGCTCTTTAATTGTGTTCGCTTGCATCATGGAAGGTTTGTTCTTCTATGTTGGTTTTACGCAAATTTTAGCGATGGGTCGTCAAAATAAGATGACCGGTGCTGCAGAGCAGTATCAGTACATCTTGCGTGATGAGTCATTGCATTGCAACTTTGGCATCGACATGATCAACCAGATCAAGTTAGAAAACCCACATTTGTGGACGTCAGAGTTCAAAGAAGAGTTGCGCGGTTTGTTTGAAAAAGCGGTTGAGTTGGAGTACCGTTACGCCGAAGACACCATGCCTAGAGGGGTTCTGGGCTTGAACGCGCCAATGTTCAAAGGTTACTTGCGCTACATTTGCAATCGCCGTTGCATGCAAATTGGACTTGAGGCAATGTTCCCGAACGAAGAAAATCCATTCCCATGGATGAGTGAAATGATCGACTTGAAGAAGGAAAGAAACTTCTTTGAAACTCGCGTTATTGAATATCAAACTGGTGGTGCGTTGAACTGGGAGTAAATTTTTTTTAAAATAATTAATGACAACGCATCTCTTAAGTTGTACTATCACGAAAGTTGCAAAACTCTAGGAGAAAAAACTGTTGATAGGTAGTCGCCAACAACACGGGTTAAAACCGAAAACTCTGAACCATCAGAGTGCGTTGTCATCTATTTCTTTTGATAGTTCTAAACGTTCTTCTAACTTATTTAAAAAGCCGTCACCTGCAGAGGTCACGGCTTTTTTTCCAAGATTCATTAGCGTGCGACGTGTAGTGAGTGGCGCGCCGATGAATGGCTCGCTCACACGAAGTTGGTGTGGTCGGGTTTCTTTAATCAGTAGTATTTGTAAATCACTCTCACGTGAAGGAGTTTAATATGGCAACTGCCAAGAAAAAACCTGCTGCAAAGAAACCAGCTGCTAAAAAAGTAGCTGCAAAGAAACCAGCTGCTAAAAAAGTAGCTGCTAAGAAGCCTGCTGCTAAAAAAGCTGCTGCTAAGAAGCCTGCTGCTAAGAAAAAAGTAGCTGCTAAGAAGCCTGCTGCTAAAAAAGCTGCTGCTAAAAAGCCTGCTGCTAAGAAAAAAGTAGCTGCTAAGAAGCCTGCTGCTAAAAAAGCTGCTGCTAAGAAGCCTGCTGCAAAAAAAGCTGCTAAAAAAGTAGTAAAAAAAAAGTAAGTAAGCCTGCTGCAAAAAAGCCGGCTGCTAAAGCTGCTCCTGCTTCAACAGCAAAGACAGTTTTAAATCCGGCTGCTGCTTGGCCTTTTCCAACGGGTTCTCGTCCTTAATTTATTAGGGACTGGTTCCCAGAGGGAATCAAACCCGCTATAGCTTAACGCCTTAGCGGGTTTTTTCTTTGGTAAGACTGAATGAGTTGGTAGTTTAGGAATTAATAGCTGTAGCCAAATGCTTGCTTGAACTGCATTTGAATGGATTCCTGAGGTGGGCAATGATTTTGAGGGCCTTGGCTGGCAATTTTGATGGAACCCATCAAGCTTGCTAAGCGACCGGTCACTTCCCAATCAAATCCTTGTTCGATACCGTAGAGCAATCCACCCCTGAAAGCATCCCCGCAACCAGTTGGATCAATGGCTTTTCCGACAGGTACCACCGGAATTTCAATTTTTTTACCTTGGGCATGTATTTCTGCGCCTTGCGCACCTTTGGTGACAATCAAAGCTGCGACCCGTTCTGCGATTTTTTCTAAAGATAAGCCAGTTCTTTGAGCCAGCATTTCTCCTTCATAGTCATTCACGGCCACATAGGTTGCTTGCTCAATAAAAGCCAAGAGTTCTTGACCGTCAAACATAGGTAAACCCTGGCCTGGATCAAAAATGAATGGAATCTTTGCATCTGCCAATTGCTGGCAATGTTCAACCATGCCTTGTCTGCCATCTGGAGCGACAATCGCAATTTTTGGTAACTCGAGCTGTTTCTTTTCGCGATGATTGATCACCTCTGCCACTGTGTTGAGGTGTGATTCACCCATGGCACCAGGATGAAAAGCGGTGATTTGATTGTTATCACGGTCTGTTGTGATCATGGCTTGAGCGGTGAAAGCTTCCGGTAATTCACGAATATGATCAGCGCTGATGTTGTATTTGGCCAATTGATCAAAGTAAGAGCCAGCATCGCCGCCAACAGTCGCCATGATGATGGGCTCTCCACCCAATAGTTTGTGGTTGTAAGCAATATTGCCGGCACATCCACCAAATTCTCGACGCATGCTTGGAACTAAAAAAGCAACGTTCAAGATATGAATTTGGTCTGCCAAGATTTGATCTTGAAAGCGACCTTCAAAATTCATGATGGTGTCGTAGGCGATAGAGCCACAAATTAAGCTAGACATAAAGTTCCTTGGGTGGGTGAATTGGTTTAAATGAATGAAATGTTCGGATTATTGGGATGGTGTCTCTGTTGGCCTGTCATCAACATAGAGCAGGCGCACTCTGAATCCGGCAGCTTGTTGGGGTAGGCTCAAGAAAATATTGCTAGAGACTTCCTGAAGCCCTTGTGAGCCGTTTGGAGTAACTTTAGCATCATCTTCTGGCAACCAATCTTGAGGACTGAGAAGTTTCTCTGAGATCACCGCATCATTGGCATCGGTGATGGAGAGTAAGACATGTGGCCAAGTGATGACCAAAGGTAATTTGTTGCGGATTTGTAGTTCGAGTATTCCGGTGGCAGTTTGATTATTGCCAGGATTGATTTTTAGATTAGCTAACTCAATGGCCCAAGCAGAAAAGTCTCTTAAGGGGATGTCTTGGCAAGCAAACTGTTTGCAAAGTGAAGCATCGATAGATTTGAATGCTTTAAATAAGGGTTCTTGAATGCCAGCAGGCGCTTTGGAGATTTGTAATGCAATCGCATGTCTGCCAAGGTGCAAAAGCTGTAAAACAATCACCACCATTAATACAGCTAAGCTGATCCAGCCAAATGAAGTAAGAAACTGATTCTTTTTTGACGAGTTAGCCGACTTGCTTAAATTTTCGCTAGTTTTTACTGTTTTTTTTTGATTGTCAGTAGCTTGGTTTGTTTCAACTGAAGCTAATTGACCAGTTAAGCACACCCAACCATCACACTCACGCCAAACGTGCAGTTGAATCCATGGTTGATAAGTTGCGATAACTTCTTCAGCTTGGCGCTCAAGAATGCCTGATAAAACAATGTGGCCATTTGGCGCAATGCGTTGGCAAAGTGCTGGGGCAAGAACTTGGAGTGGATTGGCCAAGATATTCGCAACCACCACATCGTGCTGGCTATGAGTGATATCTTCTTCTGGCAATCTAAAGTCAACCGCTACTTCATTGCGCTCTGCATTATCTTTGGCAGAAATGACGGCTTGTGGATCAATGTCAACGCCGAACGCATCACCGCAACCCAAACGTTTGGCAGCAATTGCTAAAATCCCTGAGCCACAACCGTAATCTAAGAGTGTTTTACTGGCTAAATCAGGATGCTCTTCTAACCACTGCATGCACAACTTCGTGGTTGGATGACTGCCTGTACCAAAAGCCAGTCCAGGATCAACCGCCAAGCAAACCGCGTTGGGATCGTTGGGGGCATCATGCCAAGATGGCACCACCCACAAACGTTGACCTACTTGAATGGGTTCAAATTGTGATTGTGTGAGACGCACCCAGTCTTGTTCTTCAACACTTCTTTCTTGTGGAGCATTGATTTGAAAACCTGCTTCAGACAAAGCCAAAGAAATTTCTGCAGCACTCAAACCTTGTTCATCAAAAAGGGCGATGACTTGAGATTGTTCCCAAGCTTGTCGATCAGGCGTTAGGCCCGGTTCTCCATACAAGGGTTTTTCAGAATCAGTGTCAGCAGCTGCATCACTGACCGAAATCGATAGGGCACCCAATTCCATGAGAGCATCTCCGAGATCTTCTGCAAGATCTTCGGAGACGGTAAATACAAGTTCACGAAAGGCCATGGAGGACTAAGTAGCTGATGGCTGAATTACTTGGTGTTGCCACGTTTTGATGCTGCTTGCTCCTCAAGCTTGTGCTCTAGGTAGTGAATGCTTGTACCACCTTGTTCAAACTTTGGATCTAACATCAATTCACGATGCAATGGAATGTTGGTCAAAATGCCGTCGATCGCAACTTCAGACAAAGCGATGCGCATGCGGCGAATCGCTTGTTCACGGGTTGCGCCGTAGGCAATCAATTTGCCAATCATTGAGTCGTAGGTCGGTGGCACAAAGTAACCAGCGTAAGCATGTGAGTCAACGCGAATGCCGGGGCCACCTGGCATGTGCCAAGATTGAATACGACCTGGACTTGGCATGAATTTCACAGGATCTTCAGCATTGATACGGCATTCAATGGCGTGACCTCTGAATTCAATGTCTTTTTGACGGAAAGGTAACTTTTCGCCAGCCGCAATGTGAATTTGTTGTTGAACCAAGTCAATGCCAGTGATCAATTCAGTCACTGGATGCTCAACCTGAATACGGGTGTTCATCTCGATGAAGTAGAACTCGTCGTTTTCATATAAAAACTCAAAAGTACCTGCACCGCGATAACCAATTTTTCTACAGGCTTCGGCGCAACGCTCACCAATTTTGGCGATTAGACGTCGGTCAATGCCAGGTGCTGGAGCTTCTTCAATCACTTTTTGGTGACGACGTTGCATGGAGCAATCACGCTCACCCAAGTACACGGCATTTTTATGGGTATCAGCCAGAATTTGAATTTCTACGTGGCGAGGGTTCTCTAAGAACTTCTCCATATAGACTTCTGGATTACCGAAAGCACGACCAGCTTCTTCACGAGTCATATTGACTGCATTGATCAAGTGCGCCTCGGTGTGAACTACACGCATACCTCGACCACCACCACCACCGGCAGCTTTGATGATGACTGGGTAACCAACTTTTTTAGCTGTGGCCAAAATTTCTTTTGGGTTGTCAGGCAAAGCGCCTTCAGAACCTGGAACACACGGCACGCCTGAGCGAATCATGGCCTGCTTGGCAGATACTTTGTCGCCCATCAAGCGAATCGATTCTGCTGTTGGGCCGATGAACACAAAACCAGACTGTTCAACGCGCTCAGCAAAGTCAGCGTTTTCTGACAAGAAGCCGTAACCCGGGTGAATCGCTTGAGCATCTGTTACTTCTGCAGCAGAAATGATCGCTGGCATGTTGAGATAGCTCAGAGCTGATGGTGCTGGACCGATACAAACAGCTTCATCAGCTAATTTGACATACTTGGCGTCACGGTCAGCCTCTGAGAACACGACCACAGTTTTGATGCCCATCTCGCGACAGGCTCTTTGAATACGAAGTGCGATTTCGCCGCGATTGGCGATAAGAATCTTTTCAAACATTGGTTAACCTTTGTGAGCTTTAGCTTGAATTAGCCAATAATGAAAAGAGCCTGACCGAATTCAACGCCTTGGCCGTTCTCACACAAAATTTCTTTAACAACACCTGATTTATCAGATTCAATCTCGTTCAATAACTTCATCGCTTCAATGATGCAAAGTGTTTGACCTTCTTTGACAGTGTCGCCAATTTTCACAAAAGAATCAGCGCCTGGTGTTGGAGAGCGATAGAAAGTGCCGACCATTGGAGATTTCACGGCATGACCAGTTGGTTCTGCTGGTGCTGCTTCTGCTGCTGGTGCAGCTGCGGCGGCCGGTGCTGCTGGAGCCGCTGCTGGAGCTGCGGCATAAACTTGCTGAAGAGGTGCTGCGATAGGGGCTGGATTTTTAACGATTCGGACTTTGTCTTCACCTTCTGTTACTTCTAATTCTGAAACGCCAGATTCGGCTACTAAATCGATCAAAGTTTTGAGTTTTCGTAAATCCATGATGCCCTTCCTGTAAATTTTTACTGAGAAGTGATTATAGCGTTATCTATCCATGAACTGAGCTCATCTTCGCTTATTTTGCCTAGTTTCGTCTTAACAATGGCTCCTTTGCGGTCAACCATCACTGTAAAAGGCAGGCCTGAGCTGGGATTTCCCATATTTTTAGCCCAAGTAGCCCCATCCAAGCCACCTAAAACAATGGGATAGTTCACTGGTGTTTTTTCTAGAAATTCGCGTATGTTAGATGGTGAATCAACACCGATGCCGACAAATAGTACATTTTTAGCTGCATATTTGGTCTGTGATCGCACCAATTCAGGCATTTCTTCAACGCATGGTGGGCACCAAGAGGCCCAGTAATTGATGATCAGGATTTTTCCACGCCAATCGGATGTTTGATGAATTTTTCCGTCTGGGGAGCGCAATTCTCTGGTGAGTAATTCTTCGATAGCGGTATCGCTGGCTTTTTCAGTTCTGTATTTGTAGCTCGACAAGCCCATGCCTAAAACTGCAGCCAGTGCTCCAGCGATCAAGATCAAACCCCATTGGCGTTTATTCATGTTTTTCTTTCCGTTTTTCAATGAATTACCTTATTTTGCACGGATGTTTGGATAAAATCTTGGCATGCATCTTCATATTCTAGGTATTTGCGGTACTTTTATGGGCGGTATTGCCGCCATCGCACGTCAGGCAGGTCATCGAGTGACTGGTTGTGACGCCAATGTTTACCCACCAATGAGCACTCAACTCGAGGCTCAGGGTATTGAACTGATCGAGGGATTTTCTCCAGAACAAATCTCTTTAAAACCTGACTTATTCATCATTGGTAATGTGGTTTCTCGTGGCAATCCATTGATGGAAGCTATTTTGGATCAAGGTCTTCCTTACCAATCTGGACCTCAATGGTTGGGCGAACAGGTCTTGCAAGGAAAACATGTTTTGGCTGTTGCTGGCACTCATGGAAAAACCACCACAACTGCGATGCTCACCTGGATTTTGCAAGCGAATGGCTTGGAGCCTGGGTATTTGATTGGCGGTGTACCAAATAATTTCGACGTATCGGCGCGCTTGGGTAAAAAAACAGGTGATCAAGCGGATGCTCCTCATTACTTTGTGATTGAGGCTGATGAATATGACACGGCGTTTTTTGATAAGCGCAGCAAATTCGTTCATTACAGACCACGAACGGCTATTTTGAATAACTTAGAGTTTGATCACGCGGATATCTTTGCTGATATCACTGCCATCGAAACTCAATTTCATCATTTGGTCAGAACTGTTCCAAGTGCGGGTCGTTTGATTGTGAATGGCGCTGAACAAAGTTTGGAGCGAGTGGTACAACGCGGATGTTGGTCAAGTCTTGAGCGATTCGCTTTGCCTGAGCAATCAATCAAGACTCAAGAGTGGTCTTTGATTGATACAGCAAAAGATGGCTTCAAAGTCATTTATCAGGGCCAAGAAGTGGCAGAGGTTTGTTGGGATGAGGATGCGTCTGTCACGGGTCGACACAATCAATTGAATGCTTTAGCGGCCATCGCGGCTGCGCATCATGTGGGTATTTCTGTAAAAAATGCGGCTAAAGCTTTAGGCACATTCAAGAATGTGAAGCGTCGCATGGAAGTGATTGGGCGAGTCAATGGCATCACCATCTATGATGATTTTGCGCACCATCCAACAGCAATCACCACCACAGTAGATGGCTTAAGACGTCGAGTGGGGCGTGATGCCAATACACGTATCTTGGCCGTACTAGAGCCACGTTCAAACACGATGAAGTTGGGCGTGATGAAAAGCCAGTTACCTGATAGTTTGCAAGACGCTGATTTGGTGTTTGGTTACGGTTCAGCCACTGGCAAAGATGCATTGGGCTGGGACTTGAAAGAGTCTTTGGCGCCGCTCGGTTCAAAAGCTCAAGCGTTTGATGATTTAAATCTTCTCATGGCAGCGGTGAAGCAAGCAGCAAAGCCTGGCGATCATATTTTGGTGATGAGCAATGGTGGTTTTGGTGGTGTGCACCGCAAGCTTTTAGAGTTGTTGAAATAAAAAATTATTCTTTGATAGAAATTAATTCTTTGGTAGAGATTCATTCTTTGATGACTGAACTTAAGAAGGTAAAAAATGACAAAAAATATGGCCAAGCGTTTAGAGAATAAAGTTTGCATCATCACTGGCAGTGCCAATGGCATTGGTTTTGCCACCGCACAAAAGTTTTGTGATGAAGGTGGTATTTCAATCATTTGTGACATGAATGATGCACAAGTTCAAGCGGCGGTTGATCAACTCAAATCAGCAGGTGGCCAGGCTGATGGCTTTGTCATGAATGTCACGAATCGTAAAAATATTGATGAGGTTGTGGCAGCAGTGATCGAGCGTTACGGCCGCATTGATGTTCTCATCAATAACGCTGGTATCACCAAAGATGCTCGTTTGGTCAATATGACTGAAGAGCAATTTGATGCAGTGATTGATGTGAATCTCAAGGGTGTGTTCAATTGTACGCAGGCGGTTGTGCCGTACATGTTGCAAGCAGGGTGTGGTTCGATTGTGAGTGCCTCAAGTGTGGTTGGTTTGTATGGCAACTTTGGTCAAACAAACTATGCGGCCACCAAATATGGTGTGATTGGTTTTACAACCACTTGGGCCAGAGAGTTAGGCCCTAAAGGCATCCGTGTGAATGCTGTTTGTCCTGGATTTGTGGAAACAAATATTTTGGCGTCTATGCCTGAAGATGTTTTGAAAGGCATGAAAGATCGTTCATGGTTACGCCGTCTAGGTAAGCCCGAAGAGTTGGCCAATGTGTACGCATTTTTGGCCAGTGATGAATCCAGTTACATCAATGGCATCGCCCTAGAGGCCAGCGGCGGGATATCTCTTTAATGCATTTGTTGTATGAAGATGGCGGCGATATAAAAATTGCCACCCTGATGGCGCAAGCCTCAGAGGGTGAAGCATTGGCCGTTGAAAGTTTGGGCGGTAAACGGGGCAAGCTAAAAGCCAAAGATGTTTGGTTGCGTTTTGAAGATTCAAAGCCAGAAGAGTTATTGGCATCAGCTAAAAAGCAAGCCGAAGACATTGATTTGGATTTTTTGTGGGAATGCGCTGGACCTGAAGAATTCATTTTTACTGATTTGGCCAAAGAGTATTTTGGTGAAACATCCAGTGCCATTCAAAAAATCAGTTTGGCAGTGGCCTTGCACAGCGCCCCTATTTATTTCCGACGCAAGGGTCGCGGTCAGTTCATGCGTGCCCCAGAAGATCAGCTCAAAGCGGCACTCTTAGCAGTTGAAAGAAAAAAAGCGGAGTTGATCAAACAAGAGTCATGGGAAGCTCAACTAAAGCTGGGTCAGTTACCGGAAGAGATTGCGCCGCTGGTCAATACTCTTTTATTCAATCCTGATAAAAATTCAACAGCGTATAAAGCTGTTGCAAATGCAGCGCAGACTTTAAAGGGTGGGATACCTGAGTTATTTTTAACTTGTGGAGTTTTGAGTTCTGCCTTGGCTTATCACGAAGGTAAATTTTTAAAGGAACATTTCCCCAAAGGGATTGGTTTTCAGGTTCAGCTCCAAGCCAATGAGCAATCAGCTTGGGAAGAAGCACTTCAGAAGCTACCTGTGGCTGATGTCAAAGCTTTTTCAATTGATGACGCCAGCACCACTGAAATTGATGATGCTTTTTCTGTGAGCACTCTTGATGTTGCAGGTGTGGGCCAGTCTCACCGTGTGGGTGTTCATATTGCGGCACCCGCTTTGGCCATTCATCGAGGTGGTGCTTTGGATGAAGTTGGTAGAAAAAGATTATCAACGGTCTATTTCCCGAGTGGCAAGATCACCATGCTGCCAGACGAAGTGATTGATGTGTTTTCTTTACACGCAGGGCAATCTGCCGCAAGTGATTTACCTTTAAGACCCGCGGTGTCTTTGTATGTGACCTTGAATCCTGAGGGTCTTCCAATCTTAGAGGGTGAGCATGCCCCTGTGACCAAGGTTGAAAGAGTGCCGATGGCATCGAATCTGCGTTTGGATGATTTAGAGCACTTGGTCACAGAAGAATCTTTGATAGATGCAAAAAATGCATCAGCGATTCCTTATCAAGGCGAGCTGAATATTTTGTGGCAATCCGCAAAACAATTGCATGCCAAGCGGCAAGAGCAACGTGTCGCCAATGGATTGAGAGAAGAAGCCTTGGGCTTACCAGATCCGACTGCATTGCCACGCGACTTTAATTTCAAGGTGACAGAGGGCGTGGTTGAAATCACACCTCGTGGGCGAGGTTCGGTGCTCGACTCAATCGTTGCTGAATGGATGATCTACTGCAATAGCACGTGGGGCAATCAATTGGCGAGCCACAGTGTTCCCGGAATTTATCGTGCGCAAAAAGGCTGGGGCCCACATCGCACGCGCATGCAAACAATGCCTGGGCCGCATGAAGGTTTGGGAGTTGAGAACTACGCTTGGTGCACTTCACCATTGAGACGTTATGTTGATTTAGTCAATCAATGGCAATTGATTGCCATGGCGCAGCATGGTGTGACCGCTAAGTTAGTGGCACCTTTTAAGCCCAAGGATGCTGATTTGATGGCCATTGCAGCAGATTTTGATGGTACCTATGCTGCTTATGGTGATCATCAAAATCAAATGGAAAACTATTGGTGTTTGCAGTATTTAAAACAAAAGGGTTTGCCGTGGAGAGGTGTTGTGAGACATCTCAAGGAAGGGCAGGCTCGAGTCGAAGAAATTCCGTTGCGTTTGAGTGTTCCAGAATTGGCTGAGCAAGCCAGGGGAGCCAGGGCTGAAATTGAAGTGGTGGACATTGATTTCTTGGCTCTTGTCGCGAGCGTGCGTTATTTGGGTTTAATTCAATCTGATGCAATTGAAAATAATGAGTTAGATGAATTTGATGAGTTAGAGGATGAAAAGAATCTTCAAGATGCTGATTCTTTAAAAGTGGTTCCTGAAAATGATGTCAAGCCAAGTACCACTGAATAAGTTTTTTAACATCGATTGGCAAAATTGGAAAAAGCCAATTGTTTATGCACTGCTTGCTTCATTTGTATTGCATGCAATCCTATTGGCGTTCAAGTGGCACGCTGAATCGGAGCAAGAGCGACGCTTAAAAACACCACTGAGTGTTGTGTTGGTCAATGCCAGCAGTCCAACGGCACCCGTCAATCCAAAGCGATTGGCTCAAGTTAATTTGAATGGTGGTGGTGAGTTAACAGAAGGGCAAGCAAGTGCCCTGCGTCGGGCTGATCCTAAATTAGCGGAACAATTAGAAAAAATACAGGCTGATCAAAAGAGATTGCTTTCACAGGTTCAGGCCGGACGAGAAAACCAAGCCAGCACTTTGCAAGGTAAAAGTAATTTAGCAACATCAGAGGCAAACCCACTTGAAGCAGAGTTAGCCAAGCGTTTACAAAAACAAGGTCAGCAACCAAGACGTGCCACGGTGACTGCTACCAGCGCCAAATCAGTGGTGTTTGCACAATATCACGATGCCATGCGTCGTCAAATTGAGGCCCACGGCACGATTCACTTTCCAAGAGTTGGCGGCAAAGCTTTGTACGGTAGTTTGGTCTTGATGGTCAGTGTTGATCAACGTGGCAGACTCAGTAAAGAGGGCGTCACAGTGATGAAGTCCTCTGGTAATCAGGAGTTGGATCGCCAAGCGATTGCCATCATTCGTTCGGCAGCCCCTTTTGGGCGATTCACAGATGCCATGAGGCAGCAAATTGATGTTTTAGATTGGGTATCAACCTTTGACTTCACCAGAGATGGCGGTGAACTAAAACTAGATGTAAAAAATTGATACACTGACTTAAACAGATGAACGCCATGAGCCAAGCAATGACTGATCAAGTGAACCCCCAAGACTACCCAGGCAAAGATGCCTACGCGGTGATTGGGAATCCTATTGCTCACAGTAAGTCACCTTTGATCCATGAGATTTTTGCAAAGCAAACTCAGCAAGCCATCCATTACGGTCGAATTTATTCAGAGCTTGATGATTTCAAAAAAACGACTCAAGAATTTTTTGAGCGCGGTGGTAAGGGTTTGAATGTCACCATCCCATTCAAGTTACAAGCCTATGAGCTAGCTCAACATAAAACGCCCCGTGCCCAGTCTGCACAAGCGGCGAACATGTTGTGGGTAGACAATGGACAACTGTGGTGCGATAACTCTGATGGCGAAGGCTTGACGCGAGACTTGCGTCGCTTGTTAAAGCAGCGCTCTGGAGCTGCCTTGAGTGGCATCAATGTTTTAATTTTAGGTGCTGGTGGTGCGGCTCAAGGGGTGATAGAACCTTTGATGGGGGCTGGTGTTGCCAGCATCACCGTGTTTAATCGCACCCATGAAAAAGCGGAAGCGCTGGTCAAGCAATTCACAGGGTTGGCAACTAAAGCCAAAGTTCATTTGAAGGCGCTACCTTTGTCTGAGCTTAAGAATGGCTCATATGATTTGATCATCAATGCAACTGCTACTGGCTTGAGCAATGAGTCACCAATTGCCAAAGATATTTTGCGAGCCATCATTCATCCTGATACTTTGGCTTATGACATGGTCTACGGTAAAGAAACCTGTTTCATGCTAGATGCCAAAGCTCTGGGCATTCAGGCAGTCGATGGCTTGGGCATGTTGGTTGAGCAAGCGGCGCTTGCTTTTGAAACTTGGCGTCAATTAGATCTAGAGAAGACTCCCTTGGATATCAATGGCGCAATTACCACTGTGAGAGCCAGTTATTAATTCAATGAAATATTTGCGTTATTTCATCATTGTTTTCATTGCTAGCATCCTTGCTTTACAAGCCTTTTTCTTTTTACAGATAGTTGCTTGGCAATGGTTCAATCCCAGTGTCACTGCATTCCAATTGGCCGAACGTCATCGTTTGTGTGGTTGGAGTATTCCTTATATCCATCCATGTGGAATTAAGCGCGAATGGATTGAGTTTGAAAAAATACCGAAGCATTTGAAACGTGCGATCACCATCAGTGAAGACAGTGATTTTTATCGTCATCCTGGTTTTGAGCCGCAAGCAATGAAAGACGCTTGGGATAGAAATCAAAAAAATAACAAACATTTAAGAGGTGGTTCAACCATCACGCAGCAGCTGGCAAAAAACTTGTTCTTGTCTGGTGAGAAAAGTTATGTCCGCAAAGGGCAAGAGTTCATCATCACGGGCATGTTGGAATTGGTTTTATCCAAAGATCGTATTTTTGAGATTTATCTCAACAGTGTTGAGTGGGGTGAGGGAGTGTTTGGTGTCGCATCCGCCTCACAACATTATTTTGCGGTAAAGCCTCATCAACTCAGTATTGAGGAGGCGGCATCATTGGCATCAGCCTTGCCAGCGCCTAAGTGTTATGACAAGGTGAAATATTGCAGCAAAGCCAGAGTGAATTTTCCAGCAAGGATCGATTTCATTTTGGAAAGAATGAATAAGTAAAAATTGGTCATTAATGTTAATTATATCTAACATAAATGCCGGATATTTAAAATATTACCTTGAAATATCTCCATAAATGTTCTATAAATAGAACATTATGAGTCAAAGTCTACAAAAAGCCGAACAAATAGGCAGTCTATTGCGTGAAAAACGCAAATCAATGGGTTTAACCCAAGATGAGCTTGCTCAGCAGGTTGAGGTGCGCCGGCAAACATTGGCTGATTTAGAGGTGGGCAAAAACGTTGGTAGCCATTTACTGATCAAGGTGATGGAGCACTTAGAGGTTGGTTTTGATTTGTTGACCTCTAACAGTAATCAAAAAGCAGTTACTTCCTATCCTCAATCAATCAGAGAAGAGGCGCAAATTTATGAGGTCTCAGATAAATTTGATTATCCATATGACTGGTCAAATCCGGGTCATTTGCCAGATGATGTTCTGATCATGAAAGTTTTAAAAAGACTGAGATTTGCAGATATTGTTCGTTTATGTAAACGATTTGGTGTTGAGCGAATTGATGAAGAAATCAAGTCAGACTTCTATGAAGATGTGCGTGAAGATTTGGAGGAAATCATGGAAACCATTCATGAAGCTTATGCTAGAAAAATAGCTTGATATGAAGCAAAAGAAGAATCTAGCAAAGAAAAATAAGCTTTATCTGAGCACTCTGCCTATTGAGACTCTCAAGCTATTTGAGAGTCTCAATGATCATGCAAAATTAATCAAAGATTTAAAGTTAGATCAAAATCTTTGTTTGGTTGGTGGGACAGCTTTGGCATTACAAATCAATCATCGAAGAAGCAATGATCTTGATTTAGCGTGCTTTGATAAGAAGCTACCCAATCATGCCATCGATCAATTTTTATCTGCATTAAAAATCAAGCATGATGTTAAAGAGCTCAATGCTGTTGCGCAAATATCAAAATTTAAGATTCAAACGGGTCTTAATTTATTGGACTATGTAAGAGATTTCAGTATTAATGATGTAAAGGTGACATTTTTTACATTGGGCGAAAACGAAGAGCAAAGACAGTTTTATAAGAGCACGCCAAAGTTAATGGATCTCTGGGCTTTCCCATTAATGGGTGTCGAAGGTTTGGAGCTTGCTAAAAGTCTTGTGTTGAAAAATAGAGTACGTTCAAGAGATTTGTACGATTTGATGGCTTTAATGGATACCCAGGGCTATGCCTTGGAGTCATTGTTGAATCATCTAAATAAATATTTAGTGAGTAATGACCTTGAGTACTACCGTGCTGTTTTAACAGGCAAGATACCTTTGGATCGTGACGATGAGGGTTTGCTGGCTGTTGATGTGCAGGTTGGCGTTGATCAGATTTATCATTTTTTTAAAAAAATATTTAAAGAGCATGATCTTGAGCTTGCTGACAGATTGTTAAATTCGTAACAAGTCGAGTAACTTTCTCAAGGAAAAATCGCACGCTTGCTGACGTATCTGCTGACGATTACCTTCAAAGTGTTTTGTTTCGCTGACTATTTGATCATTGGCCAAAGCCCATGCAAAACAAACGGTGCCGATTGGTTTTTCTGGACTGCCACCGGTGGGGCCTGCAATCCCTGTGATGGAAAGAGAGAGATCGGAGCCACTGTTTTGTTTGGCACCAAGAGCCATGGCGCGCGCTACTTGATCACTGACTGCGCCATGCTGCTCGATCAAGTTTTGTGACACATCAATGTCTTCAGATTTGGATTGATTGCTATAAGTGACATAGCCACGCTCAAACCACTCACTGGATCCTGCGAGCTCAGTGATGCTGGCAGCCACCATCCCGCCTGTACAAGATTCAGCAGTGCTGAGATGCCAGTTATTTTTTATGAGCACCCTTGCTAAATCATGAGTGATCTCATGAAGATCAATGTTCTGTGGGGTATTCAAAATACTCTGACCCAAATGGCAATCACCAACAGTGTGGCGATGGCTGCCGCGATGTCATCAATCATCACGCCAAAACCACGCACTACCCAAGATGGTATTTTTTTAGGTTGATCTAAGCGTTCAACCTTGGGTTGCCAGGTTTTGAAATAACGATCAATCGTTTTGATCGGGCCTGGTTTGACCGCATCAAAAAATCGAAATAATAAAAATGCGCCTACTTGACCCCAGATATCTGTTGGCATGATCATGAACAGAATCAACCAAAAGGCAATGAACTCATCCCAAACAATGCCGCCGTGATCAGGCACACCTAATTCTTCGCCGACCTTGCCGCAAATCCAGATGCCGGCAATCGCACCAACAGCAATGATCCAAGCAATCGTGTGAGTGGAAAAAAGAATTTCAAATAAGAGGTAGAAGGCCCAGGCGTAGAGAGTGCCGACTGTTCCCGGGGCTCTGAACGAGAGACCCGAGCCAAATCCAAAAGCCAGGGCACGCTCTGGCCTAGACCATATCCAAGTGCGTTGCGGTTGAATCTTCATTTCTTAGCTGCACGCAATGCATTTCGCGTGGCCATCGCAGCCTGTCTTGCAGCATCTGCAAAATTTCCATCTTGACTCGCATACAGAATGGCTCTCGATGAGTTGATGATCATCCCTGTGCCCGGAGCGTTCGCGACCGTGCCTGCTTGAACCGTTGCAGGGATATCGCCACCTTGAGCACCGATGCCTGGAATAAGAAGCGGCATCTCACCAACAATCTCACGTACCTTGGCAATTTCTTCGGGGAAGGTGGCTCCGACGACCAAACCCAATTGACCTGTTTTATTCCACTGACTGCTGGCCAAGCGAGCCACCCGTTGGTAGAGCAACTCTTTATCAGTTTGACCTTTTTCATTCACTTCTAAAAACTGCAAATCTGAGCCACCTGGATTAGAGGTGCGACACAAAACAATCACACCCTTGTTGGCGTATTTCAAATAGGGCTCTACTGAATCAAAGCCCATATAAGGGTTCACTGTCACAGCATCTGCTTGATAGCGATCGAATGCTTCGATGGCATATTGCTGAGCCGTGCTACCAATGTCGCCGCGCTTGGAATCAAGAATCACGGGCACTTGTGGGTGTTGACGATGAATGTGATCGATCAGTTGTTCTAGTTGATCTTCCGCTCCATGGGCTGCAAAGTAAGCGATTTGGGGCTTGAATGCGCAAACCAAATCGGCAGTGGCATCAACGATTTCTCGACAGAAAGCCAAAATAGCACCGCCTTTGCCCTTGATTGAAGCAGGGAACTGTTTTGGATCTGGGTCGAGTCCAACGCACAGCATGCTGTCTTGGTCAGACCAAGCACGGGCCAGTTGTTCGGTGAATAAAGGGCGGTTTTTCATGGCTATTTCATCAATCTTTCATCTAATCACATTAATATCTCATGAAAATCTCTAAAGAATTGAATGTGATGCTTTAGTTTTCTCAGACTATAGGATAAACTCCGCGAACCCCTGTGGCTAACTCCTCACATAAATAGTTGAAAAACAAGATCGGAGCCCCGGCATGATCAACCTATTCGTATTACAAAAAGGTCGCCTAGCCCAGGAGCAGGTGGATGACCGTCAAGAACTGCTAAAGCACCATAACCCTATTTGGATTGATGTTGTTGACCCTGAAGAGGAAGAACTTCAGTGGATCAAAGAAGCCTTTGGCGTCTCCCTGCCCGAACTAGAAGATCTAGGCGATTTAGAAGCATCCGCTCGTTATTTCGAGGCGGAAGATGGCCATTTGCACATTCGCACGGATTTCATTTTGGATGATGATGAAAATCCACGCAACGTGCGAGTTGCTTTCGTTCTCACTGACAATATTTTGTTCTCAATTCATGAACAAGATTTACCTGTGTTCCGCTTGGTTCGCTTGCGCGCTCGTTTGCGCCCGGGCTCAGTGAGAAACGCTAAGGATGTTTTATTGGATTTGTATTCAACGGATGCTGAATATTCTGCGGATGCTTTGGAAGAGGTTTATGAAAACCTTGAAGAGGCAGGTAAGCGCGTCTTGACTCATGACGTGACCGACAGTGATGCTGCTGGTGTTTTGGAAACCATTGCCAAAGAAGAAGATTTGAATGGTCGTATTCGTCGCAATGTGATGGACACGCGTCGCGCCTTGTCTTTCTTGATGCGCAGTAAGTTGTTATCTGATGAACAACAAGAAGAAGCTCGTCAGATTTTGCGAGACATCGACTCATTAGAAAACCACACGGCTTTCTTGTTCGACAAGATCAACTTCTTGATGGATGCCACAGTTGGTTTTATTAACATCAATCAGAATAAGATCATCAAGATCTTCTCCGTGGTATCTGTTGCTTTGATGCCGCCAACCCTGTTGGCCAGCATTTGGGGCATGAACTTCGAACACATGCCTGAATTGCGTTCGACCATTGGTTATCCAATGGCCATCATCGTGATGTTGATTTCATCAGCCATTCCTTTGATTTACTTCCGCAAAAAAGGTTGGATGAAGTAAGTTCTGATTCTGTTCTTAGTTTGAACTAAATTAAGTTGAGTGCAGCAATTACTTAAAGTGATCAAAAGACTTTAAGTATTGCTCGCTCAGCGAACTCGAGAGTTCTTGATTATTACCATCGATCAGTCGAATCAATTTTTCAGTTCGCTCGGTGATCGATCCAATCTTGGTCAATGCAAGACCTAGGCGTGAAGCTAATTCTTCTATCTGTGAAGACTTTTCTTTGGCTGCCGTGAAACACAATTCATAGTCATCGCCACCCGTCAATTTACATAAACGTTGTAGTTCAATGGATTTGCTGTTGAGGATCTTTGAGCCTGGTACCTGGTCAATCAAAATATCTGCGCTGACCGATGATTGACGCAAGATGTGACTTAAATCACCCAGTAATCCATCAGAAATATCAATCGCTGCATGAGCAAGACCAATCAGGTGCTGCCCCAGCTCTGTTCTTGGGGTTGGGTTGTGCATGCGCTGGCTGACTTTTGCAAACTCTTCAATAGATAAAGCCCACTCTTGGCGCAAAGCGCCAAGACTTAATCTAGCATCACCCACTTCATGGGAGACCCATATATCGTCGCCGACTTGAGCCTTATTTCGGCCCAGAGCTTTGTCTTGCGACACTTGACCAAAAATCGTGATGCTGATGGTGAGTGGTCCTGCGGTGGTGTCACCACCAATCAATTGGCAATTATGTTCATTGGCCATATCCCACAGGCCATTAGAAAAAGTCTCTAGCCAGTCAACTTTGACTTCTGGCATGGCAATCGCCAGGGTAAATCCAAGGGGGCTTGCACCCATGGCTGCAAGATCGGATAAGTTAACTGCCAAACATTTGCGCCCAAGCAAATAGGGGTCAGCGCCTACTAAGAAATGACGGCCCTCAACCAACATATCCGTACTGATCGCGATTTGTTGATGGTTGCTGGGGTTGATCAATGCACAATCATCGCCAATGCCCAATGCAATCCCTGAGTTTGGATGTTTGACAGCGCGCTGTTTAAAAAAGCGTTCGATCAAATCAAACTCTCCGGGCCTGCCAGATGGGGAAGTGTGTTCATGGACCATGTATTCATTGTATGACCATTGCTTAAAAGAGATCTTTCCCCAATTAAATAAGGGTGAGAATCGAATGGATTGGACGGTTTTTCTAGAACAGGACTAGAATCTAGTTAATAACTAAAAAAGTAGCAAAAATAGCAACACATAAAAGTAATAAATAAAAAGAGCAAGAGATAAAAGTAAGAGACAAACATTCAAAATAAAACTCAACATACCCACTTTGTTTGGGATTGAAAGAATTATTCAATGACAACCGCTGACAATAAAAAAAGTTCTAGTGATCAACAAAAAGAAGCGCTTCGCAAAGCCGCTCTCGAGTACCACGAGTTTCCAACGCCAGGCAAGATTGCCGTCACCCCCACCAAACAGTTGACCAATCAACGTGACTTGGCTTTGGCCTACTCACCAGGTGTTGCTGCGGCTTGTGAAGAAATCGTCAAAGATCCTAGCAATGCTTTTCGCTACACATCCCGTGGCAATCTCGTGGGTGTAGTGACCAACGGTACAGCTGTTTTAGGTTTGGGTGATATTGGTCCTTTGGCCAGTAAGCCTGTGATGGAAGGTAAGGGCGTGCTCTTTAAGAAGTTCGCCGGCATTGATGTGTTTGATATTGAAATCAATGAAAAAGATCCTGACAAGTTGATTGAAATCATTGCCTCGATGGAGCCAACTTTTGGTGGTATCAATCTAGAGGACATCAAAGCTCCAGATTGTTTCTACATTGAGCGCAAGTTGCGCGAGCGCATGAAGATTCCAGTCTTCCATGATGACCAACACGGTACAGCGATCGTTGTGGGTGCTGCGATCATGAACGGCTTAAAAGTCGTTGGTAAAGACATTAAAAAAGTGAAGTTGGTGACTTCAGGTGCTGGAGCTGCGGCCTTGGCATGTTTGGATTTGTTGGTTGACTTGGGTATGCCCATCGAAAATATTTGGGTGACTGACTTGGCGGGTGTGGTTTACAAAGGCCGCAAAGAGTTGATGGACCCAGATAAAGACCCATTTGCGAAAGAAACCAATCAGCGCACTTTGTCTGAAGTGATTGAAAAAGCCGACGTGTTTTTAGGTTTGTCTGCAGGCGGTGTTCTAAAGCCTGAGATGGTGGCAAAGATGGCAGCAAAGCCTTTGGTTTTTGCTTTGGCCAATCCAACGCCTGAAATTTTGCCGGAAGAAGTGAAGGCTGTGCGTGATGATGCAATCATCGCAACTGGTCGTACGGACTATCCGAATCAAGTGAATAACGTTTTGTGCTTCCCGTTTATTTTCCGTGGCGCTTTAGATGTTGGTGCAACAACCATCACCCGTGAAATGGAAATTGCTGCAGTGACTGCTGTTGCTGAGTTGGCTCAAGTAGAGCAAAGCGATGTGGTTGCTTCTGCTTATGGCGCAAGCAATTTATCGTTTGGCCCTGAGTATTTGATTCCAAAACCATTTGATCCTCGTTTGATTGCCATCATTGCTCCAGCGGTAGCAAAAGCTGCGATGGATTCTGGTGTGGCCACTCGCCCAATCAAAGATTTCGCAGCCTACAAAGATCAGTTACAGCAGTTCGTGTACCACTCTGGCACGATCATGAAGCCTTTGTTCTCTGTTGCCAAAAAAGTTCCAATGGGTAACAAGCGCATTGTTTTCTGTGAAGGTGAAGATGAGCGCGTATTGAGAGCTGTTCAAGTTTTGGTCGACGAAAAGATTGCCAATCCAATTTTGATTGGTCGTCCAGGAGTGATTGAGCGTCGCATTGAGCGTTTTGGTTTGAGGATGACGCCTGGGGTTGATATTGAGATTTGTAATCCTGAAGATGATGATCGTTATCGCGATTACTGGCAAAGCTATCACCGCATGACTGAGCGCAAAGGTGTGACAGAGTCATACGCTCGTTTAGAAGTGCGTCGTCGCAATACATTAATTGGTTCTTTGATGGTTCAAAAAGGTGAGGCAGATGGATTGATCTGCGGCACGATTGGACAAACAGGTGCGCACTTGCATTACATCGATCAAGTGATTGGTCATGAGGCAGGTGCCAAGACTTACGGTGCCATGAATGCCTTAGTATTGCCAGGCCGCCAAGTTTTCTTGGTCGATACGCACATCAACATTGATCCAAGTGCTGAACAATTGGCAGAGTTGACTATTTTGGCGGCTAAAGAATTGCGTGCTTTAGGTATTGAACCCAAAGTAGCTTTGTTGTCACACTCTAATTTTGGTTCGAGTGATGCGCCATCGGCCATCAAGATGCGCGAGACCTTGGCGATTTTGCGTGAAAAAGCACCTGAACTAAAAGTAGATGGTGAAATGCACGGTGATTGTGCATTGGATGAATCACTCCGCAAATCAATCATGCCTGATTCAACGTTGATGGGCGATGCCAATTTATTGGTCTTGCCAAACATCGATGCTGCCAATATTTCTTATAACTTGTTAAAAACTGCGGCAGGTAACGGTATTGCGATTGGCCCAATTTTGCTAGGTGCGGCAAAACCGGTGCATATTTTGACGCCATCTGCCACGCCACGCCGAATTGTGAACATGACAACCTTGGCAGTTGTAGAGGCGGCGCAGCAGAAATAACTCTTAAATCCTATATGTGAGCGAATGCTCACATATTTATTTTAGTATAAAAAACAATGACTTATTAAAAATAAGCCATTGCGTCACTTGTTTTCGGGGGTTAAAAAGGGTACTCTACTCCCCATCATGACGATGAATATTTCAGAAAACAATCTTTACGGTCAGCCTGCTTTGGCCAATCTGAGCTCGTCTGTTGCGAATACACAGGCCATAGGGCCAAAAACTGCGCCTACTTGGCGCACTGCCCTTGCCGCACGCGAAGCAGGCCCTACAGCCGCTTTACGCGCCGTACGCACCAATATTGTTCAATCGATTCGTGCATTTAGAACGGCTGACTTGATGGAAGCAGCGGAAGAATTGGGCAATCATTTTGTTTATGCCAATGCAACTGAGGCCATCACCAAGTCAGAAGTTTTGGACCGAATCGCTAAGGGTTTTTATTTCCCAAGACAGCAGGCGAAAAATTTTGACAACTTATTGGATTCATTGACAACTTTAATTGATCGTTCTGGACCACAACCTGGTTTCGTGATCGTTCTTGAAGGTTTGCCATGCACACACAAGTTTGACAAAGAAGCGCGTGAAACTCTTTTAGATGTTTTCAGAGACGCTGTTGAGTTCTGGGCGGATCGTCGCGTATCTTGCAGAGTTTTTTACTCGTTTGCGTGATCTCAATTTAGAGCTAAATCAGAACAAATTAACCAATTAAATCAAATAAAAAAGCCGCTAATAGCTTAGCGGCTTTTTTTGTATCTGTATTTTTTAAAACTGATTCCAAATGGTGTGTATTGCTGCCAAGGCCACAATGCCTGCAGTCTCAGTTCTCAGAATGCGTTGCCCCATTGATACTGGAATAAATCCTGCACGCTTGGCTTGCTCTTCTTCTGATTCACTCAAACCGCCTTCAGGGCCAATCAATAAGGTTAAAGCTTGAGGGGTGCAACGCTTTAAAACACTGAGCATCGCTTGATCAGCACGAGGTGACAGCATGATCCGCAAAGCTTGGTCGTGTGGATTAAGGCTGGCCAACCAAAGGGGTAAATTTTTTACTGGTGCCAGTTGGGGAATCACCGTTCTGCCCGATTGCTCAGAGGCGGCCACCAGAATGCCTTCCCAGTGGATGCCTTTTTTGGCAGCACGTTCGCCATCGAGTCTCACCACTGAGCGTTCGGTGTGCAAAGGGATCACAGAAGAAATCCCCAGTTCGACTGACTTTTCAATCAACCAGTCCATTTTGTCGCTACTGGCCATGCCTTGGGCCAGGGTGATGGGGGATTTTGTCTCGGTGCGGAGATTTTCTGAAATCTCAGAAAGACGCACAACCGCGGTCTTTTTATCCATGGCCACTAAGCAAGCATTGGCGGTTAAACCTTTGCCATCAAAGACTTGGAATGTTTCGCCTGAGTCAATTCTGCGGACCCGCAAATGATGGGCTAATTTGACATCTAGGATCATTTCATCGCTGATGTCGACGCCAGGTTTTGGCCAAGGGCCAGGAAGATAAAAATGAGACATAAAACAATCATAAGCGATGAGGCGCCAATGATAAAATGCTGAGTTTTGAGGGATAGAGACTTTTTCTGTGTTTTTGGCAGAAAAATGGCTTTCATCTAAAACAAGCCGCAGGGAAAAACATGTCGTCACAGCAAAAAAATATGGCCAATGCAATCCGTGCATTAGCAATGGATGCAGTTCAACAAGCCAATTCTGGACACCCAGGTATGCCGATGGGCATGGCAGAAATTGCGGTAGGTCTGTGGGGGCAGCATCTCAAGCACAACCCTAAAAACCCACTGTGGATGAATCGCGACCGTTTTGTTTTATCCAATGGTCACGGCTCGATGTTGTTGTACGCCTTGTTGCATTTAACTGGTTATGACTTGCCTATGCAGGAGTTAAAAAACTTCCGTCAATTGCATAGCAAAACAGCGGGTCATCCTGAGTACGGCATCACACCAGGTGTAGAAACAACGACAGGTCCTTTAGGCCAAGGTATTACAAATGCCGTTGGTATGGCTCTTGCTGAAAAGCTATTGGCAGAAGAATTCAATCGTCCTGGTTTGGATATTGTTGATCATCACACCTATGTGTTTTTAGGTGATGGTTGCTTGATGGAAGGTATCAGTCATGAAGCATGTTCATTGGCGGGCACTTTAAAACTCAATAAATTGATTGCTTTGTGGGATGACAACGGTATTTCGATTGATGGCAAGGTCGTTAATTGGTTTGCTGAAGACACACCTAAGCGTTTTGAAGCTTATGGCTGGAATGTGATTCGCAACATCAATGGTCACGATGCTGATGCAGTGGCTGCTGCGATTGCCAAAGCTAAAAATAGTGACAAGCCAACCTTCATTTGTTGCAAAACTTCGATTGGTCAAGGTTCTCCGAATTTGGCAGGCACTGACAAAGTTCACGGTGCACCATTGGGCGCCGCAGAGATCGCTGCAACACGTGCTGCAATTGGTTGGAATCACGGTCCCTTTGAAATACCTGCTGATGTTTATGCAGCATGGGATGCAAAAATCAAAGGCGCCAATTTAGAAACAGAATGGAACAGCAAGTTTGGTGCTTATCGCGCCAAATACCCAACAGAGGCGCAAGAGTTTGTGCGCCGCATGTCAGGTGAGTTGCCTGGTGACTTTGATAAAACTGTCAGCGCTTATTTAGAGACTTGTGCGCAAAAAGCTGAAACGATTGCCACGCGCAAAGCCAGTCAAAATGCAATTGAAGCTTTGGCTCCAGTCTTACCAGAATTCATGGGTGGCTCGGCTGACTTAACAGGTTCAAATTTAACCAACTGGTCAACTTGCAAAGCTGTTCGTGCAGACCAGTGGGGCAATCACATCAATTACGGTGTTCGTGAATTCGGTATGAGCGCGATCATGAACGGTATTGCATTGCATGGTGGTTACATTCCATTCGGCGCAACTTTCTTGACCTTCTCAGATTACAGCCGCAATGCTTTGCGCATGGCAGCTTTGATGAAGTTACGCAGTATTTTTGTGTTCACACACGACTCGATTGGTTTGGGTGAAGACGGTCCAACGCATCAATCAGTTGAGCATGTGGCCAGTTTGCGTTTGATCCCGAACATGGATGTGTGGCGTCCTTGTGACACCACTGAAAGTGCTGTGGCTTGGGCGTTTGCAGTCAAGCGTAAGAATGGTCCATCCAGTTTAATTTTCAGTCGTCAAAACTGTCCGTTTGTGAAGCGTGATGCGAAGCAAACTGAAGCAATCCAGAAGGGTGCTTATGTGATGCGTGATGCCAAGAATGCTCAAGCAGTCTTGATGGCAACAGGCTCTGAAATTGCAATTGCCTTAGAAACAGCGGAACTCTTAAAACAAGAAGGTATTGTGGTGCGCATTGTGTCAATGCCATCAACCACCGTGTTTGATCGTCAAAGCAAAGCTTATAAAGATTCAGTATTACCAGCAGGTTTGCCACGCATTGCGATTGAAGCGGGTGTGACTGACTACTGGTGGAAGTATGCCTGCGCTGCAGTGCATGGTGTTGATACATTTGGTGAATCAGCTCCAGCAGGCGTGCTTTACAAGCATTTTGGTTTGACGGCTGAGTCTGTGGCTAAAACAGTGCGTCAATGTATTTAAAAGAATTTAGATAAAGGGAGTTGTTATGACGATTAAAGTCGCAATCAATGGTTATGGTCGTATTGGTCGCATGGTAGTGCGCGCGATTTATGAAGAGAAGCGCGATGACATCAAGGTCGTGGCGATCAATGGTTTGGGTGGTATTGATATCAATGCTCACTTGACCCAATATGACTCAGCCCATGGTCGTTTTCCGGGCACTGTGACAGTGGATGGTGATCACATGGTGATCAATGGTGACCGCATCAAGATTTTTTCAACGCGCAATCCTTTAGAAACCACTTGGGGTGATTTGGGTGTTGATGTTGTTTTAGAGTGTTCAGGTGCTTTTACTTCAAAAGAAAAAGCCATGGTGCACATTCAGCAAGGTGCTAAGAAGGTTCTTATTTCTGCTCCTGGTGAAAAAGACGTGGATGCCACGATTGTTTATGGCGTGAACCATCAAGTGCTTAAAGCCAGCGATCAAGTGGTTTCAAATGCTAGTTGTACAACCAATTGTTTGGCGCCAGTAGTAAAACCATTGTTGGACTCAATCGGTATTGAATCAGGTTTGATGACCACGATTCATGCCTATACCAATGACCAAGTGTTAACAGATGTGTATCACAAGGACATGCGTCGCGCCCGTTCAGCCACGATGAGCATGATTCCAACAAAGACAGGCGCTGCAAAAGCAGTTGGTTTGGTGTTGCCAGAGTTACAAGGTAAGTTTGATGGTTTCGCGATGCGTGTACCAACAATCAACGTTTCAGTGGTTGATTTGACATTCACACCAAGCAAAGCCACAACAGTGGAAGAAGTGAATGAGCTCATCAAAAAGGCCAGCGAAAGCGGTCCATTGAAAGGCATCTTGGGTTACAACACCTTGCCTTTAGTTTCTATTGATTTCAATCATGATCCACGCCCAAGTATCTTCGATAGCACGCAAACGCGTGTGTCCAAAGATGGCAAGCTCGTCAAAATCCTTTCTTGGTATGACAACGAATGGGGTTATAGCTGCCAGATGTTGAATGCCACCAAGGCATTGATGGCTGCGAAGTAATTGATGTTAATCATTTAATTTCAATGAGTAAAAAAGCCCTTTTTAAAGGGCTTTTTTATTGTGAAATCAGTTGAATATAAGCTTCGTAACTAAAGCTTCTATTTCTAGTTCGACCGCTCATCTCTTTGATGATGCCTAATTCATTCAATGACTTTACGGCAGCGTTCGCCGTTGGAAATGAAACACCTAATTCTGTTTTTACTCGTTCAATTGTGAATCTCGGCATAATTGGAAGTATCTCAAATAATCGAATACAGCTCGAATTTACTCCTTCGTAATGAAGTAATATTTTTTTATCTTTAGCAATTTGTTCAGCTATATCGATGATGTTTTGTTTTGCTTTATTTGCGGCATCGACAACCCCTTCTAAAAAGAAACTAATCCACGCTTCCCAGTTACCTTCAGCTCGAACTCCGTTGAGTAATCTGTAATATTCTGATTGATGTTCTTTTAAGTGAGCGCTCAGATAAAGTAGTGGTTCTGGTAACAACTCGTAGTGTTCCATGAGCGCTGCAATTAGCAAACGACCAATACGTCCATTGCCGTCTAAGAATGGATGAATAGTTTCGAATTGAGCATGTATCAGTGCGATTTTTACCAAAGGCGGTAATTGACTATCGTTACTGTGAATAAACTTTTCTAACTGTCCTAGTAATTCAGTAATTTTTTCTGGGGGAGGTGGAACGAAGACTGCATTTTTTGGCTTGGTGCCGCCAATCCAGTTTTGTGATTTTCTTAATTCACCAGGCTGTTTACCAGCCCCTCTAACTCCATTCAGTAACAATTGATGTGAATCACAAAGCAAGCGAATGCTAATCGGTAAGCCACTAACGCTTTTTAAGTTCTCTCGAACATATTTGAACGCTTTCATGTAATTTGTAACTTCTTCAATGTCTTCGTTGTTGGTGATGTCTAAGCCAGCTTCTTCATTGAATAAATCAGTAAGAGTGGCTTGAGTACCTTCAATCAAAGACGTCAATAGGGCTTCTTTTCTGATTGCACCGTAAAGTAACCAATCAATTGATGGAGCAAGTGCGGTTACCCCTGATAGTTGAGCAAGAGAGTGTTCGGCCATCAAGTTTTGTTTTACATAGCAACTCTGATCCACCGGTGGATTTTGTGGAGGTAGAGATTCAGGAACAAATGATTGAACTGATTCACCTAAGGTGGTTGTTTCTACAAAGTGACCGCTAACTCTAGCCATATTAAAGCTTTCTTTAATAAATAATTTCTTATTAAAGTATACTTTAATAAGATGTGGTGTTGTTAAAGTGAATTAATAAAATATATAAATCATGGACTTAGCTTATAAATACTTTGCTAAATCAATGAAGTTTGGGTAAAAGTGATCAGTTTGCTTATGAAAAGTATAATAATTTATCAAGATGGAACAAAGTAATCAATCAAGTTAATTGGAGGCTTAAATTGAAAGAATGTTCAGAAGTTACGAGCGATATCAAAAAATCTGAGGGAAAACCAAATCAAATTTCTTGGCATGTCTTGTATCAAGAATATGTAACAAAATGCAATGAAATAACGAAAAGTAAGGGCTTGCCCCTAGAAGAGTGGAGATCCTTTTAAAAAAGGTGCTTGGTGTAAGAGAAAATCTTTGTGTCAATAGGGCTCTAGATGGCCAAAAAAGGTATTAAATCCAAAAATCAAGCGCAAAGGTTCCAAAGCTTTTAAGCTAAGCACAAACTCTTAAATTATTTAGGGTAATGTACTCCTCAAAGCGGTAAAATCAACTTTCTACAAGACACGGCTTACTATGCAAATGCAATCAAACAACAGAACTACACCAAGCGTTACTTTTACTCTAGGAAAGTGGGTCTTAATGGCTTGCGCCTTAGTGGGTTTGACCGCATGTCAAAATTTGACTAATTTGTCTGAGGACTCCAAAAGCAAATTAGGGAAAGTTTTGAAACCTTATCGTCCTGACATGGTTCAAGGTAACTTTATTTCTAAAGAGCAATTGGAAAAGGTCAAACTTGGCATGGACCGAGAAGAAGTCAAAGTTGTTTTGGGTACGCCATTGATCACCAGTGTGATGCATCCTAACCGTTGGGATTACGTTTTTGCGTTTAAACGAGGCGACACTCAGTTGGTGGAGCAGCGTCAAGTGACTTTGATTTTTGAAAAAGAGTTATTGATAAAAGTAAATGCTGATGATTTGCCGACGGAATATGAATTAATTGCTGAGATTGATGGTATTAAATCCTCACGCAGACCGCAGCGCAAAGCTGTGGCCCAGGAATTGGAAAGTCACCATCCTGCGCCCACAGTTGAAACCATACCAAACCCAACGCAAGGTATTGGTGTACCTCGTGGCGACACACGAAATTAATCAGAATTAGAGAGTAATTAACTCATACCAAAAGCTAAAAAGAACAAATAGAGATAAAAAATGACAACTTTGAAATTTGCCATTGCAGGTGCTTCTGGGCGTATGGGGCGCATGTTGATTGAAACAGTTTTGAACACACCTGATGCTCAATTGGTGGGGGCTTTAGATATTCCGGGAAGTCCGCATTTAAGCCAAGATCCTGTGGCTTTTTTAGGAAAAACTTCAGGAATAAAAATCACTTCAGATATCAAAGAAGGTTTGAAAGACGCTGATTTTTTAATTGATTTCACAAGACCTGAAGGCACCTTGGCTCATCTTGAGGTGGCTCAAACAATGGGCGTGAAGATGATCATCGGCACCACTGGTTTTAATGATGTGCAAAAAGCAACGCTTAAAAAAGCCAGTGAAAAAATTGCCATCGTTTTCGCTCCAAACATGAGTGTGGGCGTTAATGCCACATTTAAATTGTTAGAGGTGGCAGCCAAGATTCTGAACTCAGGTTACGACATAGAGATCGTGGAAGCTCATCACAAACATAAAGTGGATGCCCCATCAGGCACGGCGATTGGAATGGGTGAGGTGATCGCGAAGGCTTTGGGTAAAGATCTGAAAGATTGTGCTGTTTACGCCAGAGAAGGTCACACGGGTGAGCGTGAAGAAGGCACGATTGGTTTTGCCACCATTCGTGGCGGTGATATTGTGGGTGATCACACGGTCATGTTTTGTGGTGATGGTGAGCGCATTGAAGTCACACACAAATCTTCCACCAGAATGTCTTACGCACAAGGTTCTGTGCGAGCAGGACGTTTTTTAGCCAATCAATCTAAGGGTCTTTTTGACATGCAAGATGTCTTGGGGCTTAAGCAAATCAAAATTTAATGGATTGCTCGAGAAATAGATTTAATTTTTCATTCAATCTATTTTTAGCAGTCTTTTGCAGGCATTGGTAGTTTAGACAATCATCATTCTTAAAAAATACAAAGGTCTTGTTTTGAGTTCAGATGTAACAGCAGTGAGTAAAGATTACGATCACCGTGCCATTGAAGCTGCGGCCAACGCGCAATGGAAATCTGGCGATGTTTATCGTGTGGATGAGCAGGCCAAAGATAAAAAAGGCCAGCCCAAGAAAAAATACTACGCTTGCTCAATGTTGCCTTATCCATCTGGTAAGTTGCACATGGGCCATGTGCGTAACTACACCATCAATGATGTGATGACTCGTCAGTTGCGCATGCAAGGCTATAACGTGTTGATGCCGATGGGTTGGGATGCCTTTGGTATGCCAGCTGAAAATGCCGCACTCAATAACAATGTGCCACCCGCTGCTTGGACCTACGACAACATCGCTTATATGAAAAAGCAGATGGATGCGATGGGTTTGGCGATTGATTGGTCCAGAGAAATCACCACTTGCAAACCTGATTACTATCGCTGGAATCAATGGCTCTTTTTGAAGATGTTGGAAAAGGGTGTTGCGTATCGCAAGACTCAGGTTGTGAACTGGGACCCGATTGATCAAACAGTCTTGGCCAACGAACAAGTGATTGATGGTCGTGGTTGGCGTTCAGGTGCTTTGGTTGAAAAACGAGAAATCCCTGGCTACTACTTGAACATCACAGCTTATGCTGAAGAGTTGTTGACTGGCTTGGAAGGCTTGGGTTGGCCTGAGCGCGTGAAGTTGATGCAGCAAAACTGGATTGGTAAGAGTTTTGGTGTGCGTTTTGCCTTCAACCATCAAATCAAAGATGACGCTGGTCAATTGATTCAAGATGGAAAAATGTTTGTTTTCACTACCCGTGCTGATACGGTGATGGGTGTGACTTTCTGTGCAGTGGCTGCTGAGCATCCTTTGGCTTTGCACGCTTCAAAAAGTAATCCTGCATTAGCCGCCTTCATTGAGAAGTGTAAACAAGGCAGTGTGATTGAAGCGGATTTGGCGACTCAAGAAAAAGAGGGTATGCCCACTGGTTTGAAAGTCACTCATCCTTTAACTGGTGAAGAGGTTGATGTTTGGGTGGGTAATTATGTTTTGATGAGCTATGGTGATGGCGCCGTGATGGGTGTACCAGCTCATGATGAACGTGACTTTGCATTCGCTTTAAAGTACAAGATTGCCATCAAACCAGTCATGGCCATCGATGGTCAAACATTCAATGCCAGTGCTTGGCAAGATTGGTATGCCGATAAAGAAACTGTTAAGGCTGTTAACAGTGGCAAATATGATGGCTTGAGTCACTCCGATGCAGTGCACGCCGTGGCCAAAGATTTGGCTGCCTTGAATTTGGGGGAATTGAAAACCACGTATCGCTTGCGCGATTGGGGTATTTCTCGTCAACGCTATTGGGGCACACCGATTCCAATCATTCATTGTGAATCATGCGGTGAAGTGCCTGTGCCAGAAAAAGATTTGCCTGTGGTTTTGCCTGAGGATTGTGTTCCTGATGGATCAGGTAATCCGCTCAATAAGCGTGAAGACTTTTTAAAGTGCACTTGTCCTAAGTGCGGCAAGCCGGCGCGTCGTGAAACCGATACCATGGATACGTTTGTTGATTCAAGCTGGTATTTCATGCGCTATACATCACCAGGCGCGAATGCCATGGTGGATGAGCGCAATGATTACTGGATGCCGATGGATCAATACATTGGTGGTATTGAGCATGCGATTCTTCATTTGCTCTATGCGCGCTTCTGGACCAAAGTGATGCGTGATTTAGGTTTGGTGAAGTTCGATGAGCCATTCAGCAATTTGCTCACCCAAGGCATGGTCTTGAATGACACGTATTACATCGATGAGCCGAATGGTCGTAAAACTTGGGTCAATCCGGATGATGCGTTGGTTGAAACAGATGACAAAGGTCGTCCGGTATCAGCCAAACATAAAACATCTGGCAAAGCCGTGAACATTGGCGGCGTTGAGAAGATGGCCAAGAGTAAAAATAACGGTATTGATCCTCAGTCATTGATTGATCAATACGGTGCAGATACTGCTCGCTTGTTCACGATGTTTGCCGCTCCTCCTGAGCAGCAATTGGAGTGGTCAAGTTCTGGCGTTGAGGGAGCTTCTCGCTTCTTGCGTCGTTTATGGTCTTATGGTGCTGCTCATGCAGCAACTGTTCATCAGACCAGTGATAAATTACCTGCAAACTTGACTGAGGCAGATCAAGCTTTGCGTCTTGAAATCCACAGTGTTCTCAAGCAAGCGAATTTTGACTATCAGCGCAAGCAGTACAACACGGTGGTGTCTGCCACCATGAAAATGCTCAATGCTTTGGAGCAAGCTAAGACGATCAGCCCTGAAGTGCGTCGTGAAACACTGGGTATTTTGTTGAGAGTTTTATACCCTGTGGTGCCGCACATCACATTCACACTTTGGAATGCCGCTGGGTATCCTCAGCAGTGGGGTGATTTATTGGATGCCCCATGGCCAGAGGTTGATGAATCAGCCTTGGTGCAAAATGAAATCACTTTGATGATTCAGGTCAATGGTAAGTTAAGAGGCCAAGTCTTGGTGCCAACTGATGCTGATAAGGCAAGTATTGAAGCAATGGCTTTGGCCAGTGAAGCGGCCATCAAGGCGATGGATGGTGCACCTGCTAAAAAGGTCATCATCGTGCCTGGCCGATTGGTCAATATTGTTATTTAAAGAAGATTGCCAGACCTTGATCTTGAAATAGAGCACAATAAGCACATCATGAAAAAAACCACCACCATTTATTCAATCGGGCGACGTCAGCTCTTAGGCGGTGGTTTATCAATTTTAGCTATCAGTGCACTTAGTGCTTGTGGATGGCGCTTGCGCGGCAAAATTGATTTGCCTTATAAAAATATTCTGATCAGCGGTAATTTGACTCAAGAGTTGCGTGATGATTTGGACATGATGTTCCGTGTCAATGACATTCAGATTGTTCAAAATGTTCAAAAGGCAGAATTAGTGCTTGAGATTATTTCTGAACAAAATGCTCGTCAAGTTCTGTCTTATAACGGTGCTGGTCAAATCACTGCTTACAGGATTATTTCCAGGGTTGTTTTTAGAGCCTTTGATCCTAATGGCATTGAGTTAATCCCCGAGGCTGATATTTATCTCACTCGTGATATAGATTTCAATCAGTCCAATATTCAAGCGTTTGATCAACAGGTGGCTGATTTTGTAAAAACGATGCGCATGGATATTGTGAGTCAGTTGATGCGTCGCTTTGCATCAATTAAGAAACTACCTACACAGCAAACTCCCTCGGAGTCACAGCCAAAGAGTCGCTAAGCATGCAAAAGGCAGATGCTTTTGGCGCACATTTAGCTCAAGCTAAAAAAACAGGGCCACATCCTCTGTATGTGTTGTGTGGTGATGAGCCTTTGCTTGTGATGGAGTTACAAGACCAATTGCGTGCCATGGTGATCGCTCATGGTCATACTGAGCGTGAAGTGTTGATGCATGAAAAAGGTTTTGATTGGTCTGCGCTCATGAACGCAGGTCAAACCATGTCTTTGTTCGGGGACAAGCGTTATGTTGAGTTACGCATACCCACAGGCAAGCCTGGTCGTGACGGCTCTGATGCCATCAAGCAGTTTTGTGCCCAAATAGATGCCCAAGTAAAAGAGAAAAGTCCGGTTGATACAGTGACCTGTATCTTTTTACCAAGGGTGGATTTTCAGACACAGAAATCCGCTTGGTTCACTGCCTTGGATGAATCTGCAATTGCTGTGCGTATAGATCCTATCGATAGAACTCACTTACCTAACTGGATTGCTGGTCGTTTGAAGCAGCAGAAGCAACAAGTTGAGGCTGGTGAAGCTGGACAGCGTGCTTTGCAGTTCATGGCCAATCAGATCGAAGGCAATTTGATTGCAGCTCACCAAGAAGTTCAGAAGTTGGGTTTGTTGTATCCAGAAGGAACGCTCACAGAAGAGAATATCCGTGACGCTGTTTTGAATGTTGCCAGATATGATGTTTTTCAATTGACAGAATCATTGTTGGCTGGAGATTTGGCACGCTTTAATCGCATGGTTGATGGCTTAGAAGGTGAGGGTGAACCTTTGGTCTTGATTCTTTGGACAGTCACTGAAGAAGTGCGCCTACTCAATCGACTGCGTCAAGCCGTTGATCGTGGTGATAATTTGCAAATGCTGATGAAGATGAATCGTGTTTGGGGTAATAAAGAGCGTTTGATTCCTCAGGCTTTGCAAAGGCTCAGCACTGATCGTTTACAAAAAGCCTTGATGGTGGCGAGTGGTCTCGATCAACAATCCAAGGGTTTGCAAATCCGCAAAGGGGCAGGCCCGATTTTAGAAAAACTCCCAAGTGATCCATGGGATGGTTTGAGGATGTTGGGGCGCTTGTTTGTTTAGTGGTTCATAAATCAATTTAGACAAATTGACTAAATTGAAAAAATGTTCTTATTGAGACACCCATTTCCACCCATTTAATCGACTTTCACCCATTTTTACACCCAATTACACCCATTTATTTCTTCGATTTAAGAGTGTTTAAGAATTTAGTGGCGATTCCTAATGCTTCATCATAGGTTGGGTTGTAGTTAAGAGTCTCAATATTGTTAAATTGAACAGTAAGGATTTCTCTTCGACTATTTAGTTGTTCAATAAATTGATCTGCATTTTTTAGAAGGAAATGGTGGGCTTGTCTTAGTGCATCCCCCTCTTTTTCTATCACTAAGGCTAAATCAAATAAATCTCTTGCTGTAGCTCGGTCGCCTCTGTGCCAAAGTTTTTTGGCCACTATTTCAGTGCCTGTTTCAACTTTAATTAAATTATTTTTTAAATGCCATTCTTCAAATCCTGGACTTGTTAAGTTGGGGGATGCAACAAAATCTATTTCACCCTCTGGTCTGATTAATTTGACATAGGAGCTTGATTCCTCAATATAGTC
Source organism: Polynucleobacter cosmopolitanus (assembly GCF_002224225.1). Classification (GTDB taxonomy): domain Bacteria; phylum Pseudomonadota; class Gammaproteobacteria; order Burkholderiales; family Burkholderiaceae; genus Polynucleobacter; species Polynucleobacter cosmopolitanus. The sequence continues at coordinate 693,230 of NZ_NJGG01000001.1, forward strand.
ATCACTGATTTCTGCAGCTACATCGCTTAGTCGTGGCGTGGCAAATCCAAGGTACTGTGGATCTGGCACAAAAATATCTATGTCTTTACTGATTCTGTGTTGATACCTCAACATCAATACTGTGCCGCCACCAAACGTCCAGAATGGATTTTTAATGCCATGAGTTTTTATATCTTCGATGACTTTTAGTGCATGTGGTAGTAGCTCTTCCCAGACCCCACTTGGCAATGCTTTTTTATTTAACGAATTCATTGCCATGCCAATCTTGGTGATTTAAATTGATTTGCCCATGAATAAATATGAGACCAAATTTTTTTAGGTGGAATCTTGTGGCGCTGAGAAATTTCTTTTACAACCAATACGATCAGCGATAAAGGTAGCTCGTCAATTAAGGTTGCTAAATGCGATATTGTTCTTGGCTCAATTTTTCCAGTGATGAGTGATTCCTCTAATTCCTGGGGTGAAATTGTTGTTTTGTAGCTGACACTTGCAGATCGACTAGCCATTTCCAGAGCGTGAGGCTTGGTAACCTCACTTTCAGTTTTCAACTGAATATCTAAAAGACTTAATAGTTTAAAAAGCTTTGCGGCTCCAATTTCATGAAGGGTGCCATGTTCTAAATGATGAATGGTTGATCTGGATAAGTCACTCAATTTAGCCAACCTCTCTTGGCTTATGCCAAGAGCAACTCTTTGTTGTGCAACCTTTTGTCCGATTTCAGCGATGTTCATAACCCCTCCAATTATGTGTAGTATACTACACATTTTATATGGTGTTCAAGATTAATCTATCTCCTTGAAAATCCTCAAGAATTCGTTCAAACCCCTGATTTCAGTTAAAGTAATGGCTATGAGCACTCAAAACAACACACATTCAGACGCAGTGACCCTGATGAAGGGCATTGGTCAAAAAGCCCGTGCAGCTTCGCGTGCGATGGCTCGCGCCAGCACAGCTTCAAAAAATGAAGCTTTGATTCAATTGGCAGCTTTGGTTAGAAAAAATGCAGAAGCTTTGAAAGTGGTGAATGCCAAAGATGTTGAGCGTGCAAAAGCCAATGGCCAAGATGCTGCTTTCATTGATCGTTTGACACTCACGGATAAAACTATCGCCACCATGGCTGAAGGTTTGGAGCAAATTGCCAAGTTGTCAGACCCAATTGGTGAGATGAGCAATATTCGAAAAATGCCATCAGGTATTCAGGTGGGGCAAATGCGTGTACCTTTGGGCGTGATTGGCATCATTTATGAGTCTCGTCCTAATGTGACGATTGATGCTGCAGCCCTGTGCTTGAAGTCAGGTAATGCAACTATTTTGCGTGGTGGCTCAGAAGCGATTGATTCAAACACGGCATTGGCCAAGTTGATTCAAGAGAGTTTGTCTTTGGCAGGTTTACCATCAGACGCAGTGCAAGTGGTTGAAACAACCGATCGTGCTGCCGTGGGCGCCATGATCACCATGAATGAATACATTGATGTGATCGTGCCACGTGGTGGCAAGAGTTTGATCGAGCGTTTAATGGCTGATGCCAGAGTGCCGATGATCAAGCACTTGGATGGTATTTGTCATACCTATATCGATGTCTTGGCTGATCCTGCCAAAGCCATCAAGGTGTGTGATAACGCTAAAACCCAACGCTATGCACCATGCAACACCATGGAAACATTGTTGGTGCATGAGGCTGCGATCAAAGATTCTTTATTACCTTTGTGCAAGATTTATCAAGACAAAGGTGTTGAGTTGCGTGTTTGTAAAAAGACCAAACAAGCTCTTGAAGCCGCTGGTGTGAAAAATTTAATCGATGCCACTGAAGAAGATTGGTCTACAGAGTATTTGGCACCAATCCTATCTATTAAAACTGTCAGCAATATGGATGAGGCGATGGAGCACATCAATCAATATGGTAGCCACCACACTGATTGCATCATCACTGAAGACTATTCAGCGGGTATGCGTTTTTTAAGAGAAGTGGATAGTGCCAGTGTGATGATCAATGCCAGCTCTCGTTTTGCAGATGGCTTTGAGTATGGCTTGGGTGCTGAGATTGGTATTTCAAATGACAAGTTACACGCCAGAGGACCAGTTGGTCTAGAGGGTTTGACCTCAATGAAATACATCGTGTTTGGACAGGGTGAAATCAGAACCTGAGTTAGAGCTAGATAGTCAAAGTAGTAACGGTAGTAAAAATTAATATCAGAAATGTAAACCTAAAGGGATGGTTGAGATGAGTGATTCAGTGAATGTGGTGATGGGCAGTGCGTATTTGTATGTGAAAGCATTTCACATATTGTTTGTGGCTGCTTGGTTTGCGGGCTTGTTTTATTTGCCGCGCATTTATGTGAACATGGCCCAAGAAACCAATCCTCAAGTTTTAGAGCGCCTTTTAGGCATGTCTTATCGCTTGTATCGCTTTATGACCATCTTGATGGTCCCTGCAGTTATTCTAGGTTTGATACTTTGGTTGTATTACGGCGTGGGTAAAGGCCCTGGCTCTGGTTGGATGCATGCCAAGCTATTCTTGGTATTTATCTTGTTGGGTTATCACCACGCTTGTGGTTCCATTTATAAAAAATTCAAAGCAGGCATTAACAAACGCTCTCACGTTTGGTACCGTTGGTTCAACGAGGTGCCTGTGATTATTTTCTTGATCGTGAGTATTTTGGTGGTGGTGAAACCTTTTTAAGCGACTGGCTAAAAAGAGTGAATCCACCGTTTTCAAAATCAATCATCAAAATATTCAAGGTTAATCAATGAAGTTTTTTATTGTGTGTCCACGTGGGCTTGAGATTCCTTTGGCAGAAGAGCTAAAGGAAATTTCTGAGCGCTCTGAAGTCAAAGCTCTAGGCGCATGGGTCATTGATCCTCCGCCATTAAATAACACCGGTGGTTTAGGTGTTGCGGGTCCAATGTCAGTGGCTTTGGCGATTAATTTGCATTCTCGAATCGCCAGCCGTTGTTTGTTACAAATGACGCATGTGGCATATCGCAAAGAAGATGATATTTACAAAGCAGCTCGCTCTTTGTCTTGGGAAGATTGGATCACTCCTGATCAAACCATGCGGGTTGATTTAACCGCGCATCGCTCACCACTCACAAGCTTGAACTTTGTCACTCTCAGAATCAAAGATGCGGTGTGCGATCGTTTAAGAGAAGTCAAAGGTGCGCGTCCCAATATCGATACTGAATTGCCCGACGTTCGAGTGCAGGCCCATTTAACTGCGACTCATGCCACGGTTTATTTGGATACCAGCGGTCAGTCTTTATTTAAGCGCGGTTGGCGTGATGACAAAGGTGCAGCCCCTCTCAAAGAAAATTTAGCCGCTGGTATTTTGGCTTTGACAGGATGGAAGCCGGAGCAACCTTTGTTTGATCCTATGTGCGGTAGTGGTACTTTTTTAATTGAAGCCGCTTATAGAGGTTTAGGTATTCCATCGGGCTCGATACGTGCTGGGTTGATGAACCCTCAACAAGATGCATCACAATCGGCGCAGGATCATAACCAAGCTGTGAAGTCTGTAGATAAATCTGAGCCTTCTAAATTTACCCGTTATCGCCCAACGCGTGTTGATTTGGTGGGTGCTGATCAAGGGTTTGGGTTTCAGAGATTAAAGCCATTCAATACGCCTGATTTAAAAAAGCAGTGGGATGGTTTGTGTATCGTTGCCAAGAAAAATATTGAGCAAGGTTTGGCCAATGCTAATAAGCTCAAGATGGCTGCTTGTGACATTAATGAGAACATGATCGCAATTGTTAAAAACAATTGGAAGCGTGCTGGCTTGCCTGCGCAATCAGGTGTTTTGTCGAATGTTCGCCAAATTGATGCTTTGGTGGCTAAGTCACCGTTTGCAGAGCCAGGCGTGATGCTCTTTAATCCTCCATATGGCGAGCGTTTAGAGATCAAGGGTGGTCGTGATGGCAGTGAGCGTGTCAAAGGTCGTGGCGCGCGTGATGCTTTGCCAAAGAACAATAACTCACCAGAGTTCATGGAGTTTTTAAATCAGTTCGGTAAGCATCTCAAAGATAACTTTCAAGGTTGGCAAGTGGATGTTTTAACAGCCGATATGGGTTTACCAGGTCAAGTGCGCATGAAAGAGTCTAAGCGCACGCCCTTATTCAATGGTCCATTAGAGTGTCGCTTGTTCAGGTTTGATATGAAAAAGCCGGATGCTTCATTAGGAAATTCATGAATTTCGGCATGGGTAAAATTTCTTGATACGTCAAGAAATATCATGATAAAATTGTCTTTATGAAATCAAAACCATTAAAAGAAAAGTTTGCGTCCCAAGCTTCTCCCGAGCTTTTGGCAGCCATGAGACAAATGGCTGAGGAGGAGGGTAAGCAATTTCAAGCTTTATTGGATGAGGCAATGAGAGAGTTTTTGGAGCGCAGAAGCGCCAATAAGCCTCGTCAACACGTCATGGAGCAACTTGGATTAAGTATTCAAGAGTTCGACAGTCTGTACGAAAAGTTAGCCAAGTAACGCATGGCAAAAATTGATTATTTAAGCACCATTGAGGTGATGGCAATTCATGCCATCATGATTAAAAAATATGGTGGGGCATCAGGAATAAGGGATCTCGGTGCCTTGGAGTCTGCATTATTCAGACCTCAAACTGGATATTACCCTGACATCATTGCTCAAGCAGCAGCTCTCATGGAGAGTTTAGCAATCAATCATCCATTCTTAGATGGTAATAAAAGGGTGGCGTTTGCAGTTGTCGATGTGTTTCTTCGAATAAATAATTGTCAATTAGTCGCTGAAAATAACAAAATTTATAAAGAAATGATGAAGATGTTTGATCATCAAATGTTTGATTACGATCATATTGAGCCTTGGTTAAGAAAACACGTTGGTACAAAGCACTAGTAAAATAAACAAAATAGGAAAGAGATTATGGAATTTAAAACTTATATGTGTTTGATTTGTGGCTGGGTCTACGATGAAGAGGCTGGCTTACCTGATGAGGGTATTGCTCCTGGTACATTGTGGAAAGACGTTCCAATGAACTGGACGTGTCCAGAGTGTGGTGCACGCAAAGAAGATTTCGAGATGACAGTGATTTAAGTAATCAAGCTACATTGTTCTAGATATAGCATCACAGAGCCACTTTTTAAAAGTGGCTTTTTAATTATTTTGACGATCTTATTCAAAGGTTTATATGTCCAATCATGAGTCGGGTGTAAAAATTGATATCAATTCCTCAGTCCAATCTTCAGATTTAGAATTGTGGCGTCAGAAACAAATCCTAGAGGGTATTGCTGAATCTTGAAATGAGGACTATGCAGACGAGGAATCTGTAAAGAAAGTATTTAAAAACATTAAATAATTCAGTATGACTAGAGATGCTATTACTCAAAAGCACATATGAATCAAGAAAATGGCCAAATTCGTTATAGTGTTGGAAGTTAAAAATAATTAAAGATTGAATCATGAGCAAAAACGAAGAACTATTCCTCCGAGCCCAAAAAACCACACCTGGTGGCGTTAACTCTCCAGTCAGAGCATTTCGTCAGGTGGGTGGTGTGCCACGCTTTATCAAGCGTGCGCAAGGCGCTTATTTCTGGGATGCAGACGATAAGAGATATATCGACTGTATTGGCTCATGGGGTCCGATGATTGTCGGTCATGCTCATCCTGAAGTTGTAAAGGCTCTGCAAGAGGCTGCGGTTCATAGTTTTAGTTATGGCGCTCCAACTGAAGGTGAAATTGTGATGGCAGAGCGTATCTGTCAATTGGTTCCTAGTATTGAGCAAGTACGTTTGGTTTCCAGCGGTACAGAAGCCACGATGAGCGCTTTGCGTTTGGCGCGGGGTTTTACTGGCCGTGATCTGATCATTAAATTTGAGGGTTGCTATCACGGTCATGCTGATAGCTTATTGGTCAAAGCTGGGTCAGGCATGTTGACCTTCGCTGATAGCACGCAAAATGCACCATCATCAGGTGGGGTCCCACAAGATCTAGTGAAGCATACATTGGTGCTGCCATTCAATGATGTAGAAGCGCTTGGGGTTGCATTCAAACAAAATGCTGGCAAGATTGCAGCGTTGATTGTTGAACCAATCGCGGGCAATATGAATTTGATTCAGCCAAGCTCTGCCTTTGTTAAAGCAATGCGTGATCTCACTACCAAAGAAGGTGCTGTGCTGATTTATGACGAAGTGATGACGGGCTTTAGAGTGGCTTTGGGTGGCGCACAAAGTTTGCATGGCGTTAAACCAGATTTAACTTGCTTAGGTAAAGTCATGGGCGGTGGTATGCCAATGGCTGCCTTTGGTGGTCGTACTGACATCATGAATAAATTAGCCCCCTTAGGCAATGTTTATCAAGCCGGTACTTTGTCTGGCAATCCATTGGCAGTAGCTGCTGGGTTGGCCAATTTAGACATTATCACTAGATCTGGTTTTTTTGATTGCCTGACCACTCAAACTAAAAAGTTTGTGAACGGTATGCAAGAAAGGGCCAATCAGGCAGGAGTTCCATTCTCAGTCGATAGCGTGGGCGGTATGTTTGGTTTGTATTTCTCTAAAGAGGTGCCAACTTCGTATGCTGCAGTGACTGCTAGTGATATTGAAGCTTTCAAGAAATTCTTCCACTTGATGCTAGACAATGGTGTGTATTTAGCACCATCTGCTTATGAGGCGGGTTTCTTATCAATTGCGCACGATGATGCAGTTCTAGATGAAATGTTCAAAGCAGCAGAAAAATCATTTGCCGCTATGTAAGAACATCATAAAAGCGAGCAAGATTGTCATCATAGAGAATGAGCTCGCACAAATAAGGATGGATAATTTAGTGCCAAGATCGGCGATTGATTTTTCAAGACGAATTCCGACTGAATCAATTTTTTGATTCAGTTTAATGAGCATTAAATCAATGTTGTCTTCTATTTGAGTCATGTCTTTCGTTGTGGCTAGGTCTTGGTGAGAGTTAAATCTCATGATATTTTTTATCGATGTAAGAAAAACATCAGGCCAATCATCACTGTTTGCACTCCAATGATGACACCCAATAGTTGCATGAACAAAGTGTGGATAGATCTTGCGAGATCTTCTTTTGTAGTTAGATGCTTTATTTCATCTTTTGTTGCTAGTTTTTCTATATCAAAGCACTCAAAGGCGCCACAAGAAAAATAAGTACCCGGAGCGATACCTTTTGCTTGTTCTACAGAAAAACCTTTTTGTTCAAGGGAGTCTGCAAAGAGTAAAGAATTGAATTTCATTGAAGATTTGCTTGGTTATCGGAATAGCATCTTATGCTTTTTATAATAGAAAAACAAATCAACAAAATCATCACCCATTAAACTAAGGGGTATATGAACGATATATTTGCCATAGGAGATGTTCAAGGCTGCAATCAGCAGCTGAAGCAACTCATCAAAAAATTACCCAAAGACTCAAAAATCATTTGTGTGGGTGATTTGGTGAATCGTGGCCCAGACTCTTTAGGTGCTTTGCGAACTCTTAAGGCATTGCAGGAGGTGGGACAAGCAGAATGCATCTTGGGTAATCATGACTTACATTTGCTGGCCAGAGATGCAGGAATACGCGGCCCCAAATCATTGGATACCTTGGATGACATCCTTAAAGCACCCGATCGAAAAGAATTGATTGATTGGTTAAGACATCGCCCGATGGCTTTGTACAGCGGCAAAGAAAACTTAAATACTCTTTTTGTGCACGCAGGGATTTTGCCGCAGTGGAGTGTCACTAAAACTCTTGAGTTGGCCCATGAATTAGAAAAAGTCTTGCGACATAAAAATTATGCCAAGTCCTTGATTGAAATGTATGGCAATACACCTAATCAATGGAATGACAAACTCAAAGGTGCAGAGCGCTTAAGAGTCATCATTAATTCATTCACACGCTTGCGCTTTTGTACTGCCAGAGGTGTGATGGAGTTTGAGAGTAAAGAAGGTGCTGGTGATGCACCCAAAGGTTATATGCCTTGGTTTGAGGTTCCGAACAGAAAAACTCAAGATGCCAAAATTGTTTTTGGTCATTGGTCTACTTTGGGACTACTCAAGAAAAAAAATGTGGTCGGCTTAGATACTGGCTGTGTTTGGGGTGGTCAGCTGACTGCCATGTCCTTGGGTAAGAGGCCTCAGTTTATTCAGTTGCCTGGATTAAAAAGACCCGTTGGGCTCTGATAGATTCGAAAAAGATTCGAGTATAGAAATGCACTTATCTTAGATAAGTCAAACTAAATGACTATCAAAGTTCATTTGAATCACGGTTTATTTAATTCATAACTGGTACTTCTTCCACCAGAATCTGATTTCACTAAAACGCCTCGCTCTAATAAATTGGCGATGTCTCGCAGTGCGGTGTCTGAGGAACATTTTGCAATGATGGCCCACTTGCTACTGGTGAGTTTTCCATCAAAACCATCAAGTAATTTATTCAGTAGTTTTATTTGTCGTTCGTTCATCGGTATTCCAGAACAACGCTGCCAAAAATTAGCTTTAAACAAAGTGACAGAAAGATCTGCTTCTGCAACTTGAATGGCTGATAGCAAACTGCTCAAAAACCAACTGAGCCACTGAGTCACATCCATTTCACCTTTTTGAGTATTCTCTAAAAGGTCATAGTAATTTTTACGATCGCGTCCAATTTGTGCAGATAGACTATAAAAGCGCTGCGTGGATCCATCAGCTCGAGCTAATGCCATATCTCCAATAGCTCTTGCGATTCGACCGTTACCATCGTCAAAGGGATGCAGTGTCACAAACCAAAGATGAGCCAAACCTGCCTTGATGATCGGGTCGTGTTGTTGATCGACATTGAACCAAAGTAAAAAATCCAGCATTTCTATTTGCAAGCTTGATGCGGGTGGTGCTTCAAAGTGGATTTTTTGCCGATTGACTGGACCTGAAACAACTTGCATCGATCCTTTGGCATCGTCACGCCATGTACCAACCAATATTTTAGATAAGCCGCTATAACCGGTTGGAAAGAGAGCTGCATGCCAAGCAAAAAGTCTTTCTTGCGTCAAATGATTCTGATGATTTTGGGTGGCATCTAAAACCATATCAACCACACCATCAATGTGACGATCTGTGGGAGTTACAGCTCCGATATCAATACCTAAACGTTGAGCAATCGATGAGCGCACTGAGTTTGGGTCTAGTTTTTCCCCCTCAATCTCGCTGGTTTTTAGAACATCTTCTGTAAATACCCTCAAAGATTCATGATCTCGTAAAGGAATACCTACATGATGTAATCGCCCCAATAGTTGACCTTGGGCTTTATAGACTTGGGTCAGCAAACTGTTGAGTTGCTTGATGTCGTATTCCCAATGAGGCCATCGAGAATCTTGCCAAATGTATTTTTTATCTCCGCTATTCATGCGGTGATTATAACTCATATTGGCAATAAGTCAGCTATTCACCGCATTTATTGCGGATAAAAGCGCTTTATTTACCGAAAATTTGGTTTTTTTACCTTATGCGGTTTCTTTCTTAACCACCGCATACCTGATCAAGGTATTTTTTCTAGCCTCGTCATGCTGCACGATTGGTGGCGGATAATCTCGGCCCAAACGAACGCCTGCGAGATCCAATTCAATATCACCCGCTAACCAAGGGGCATGAATCGCTTTCTTGGATAGTTTAGATAACTGCGGTAAATACTTTTTAATGAATTTACCTTCTGCATCAAATTTTTCAGATTGGGTGATGGGATTAAAGATGCGGAAGTAGGGTTGTGCATCACAACCGCTAGAAGAGGCCCACTGCCAACCACCATTGTTGGCGGCAAAGTCAAAGTCATTGAGGTGGTCTGCGAAGTATTGTTCACCCCAGCGCCAATCAATACCTAAATCTTTGATCAAGAAGCAAGCCACGACCATGCGCAAACGATTGTGCATGTAGCCACTTTGATTGAGTTGATGCATGGCTGCATCAACCAAAGGGTAACCAGTTTTACCTTCACACCACGCTTTGAATAACTTTTGAGCTTTAGCGCCGCTTTCCCAAACAATCTTGTCGTAATCAGGTTTGAATGATTGGTGACCAGCTGTACCGTGAATCAGTGATTTCTTGCCCAAGGCTGGAGCGAGCCTTGGGTGATTGCTCAGAATCATGAAATAGAAGTCACGCCAAATCAGCTCTGATAACCAGATCGTCGCACCCATGCTGCCAGCCAACATTCTATGGTGCGCTTCGCGCACCAGTGCTCGAATAGAAATTGTGCCAAAGCGAGAGTGAACTGATAAATAGCTGGGTCCTTTGACCGCTGGAAAGTCACGGGTGGCGTGGTATTGATCCATGCGATCTAAGAACTGCTCAAACAGTTCGGATGCACCCGACATACCAGTGGGTAAATATGATTCAATCCCGGTAGGTTCAAAGCCCATCGATTCTAGTGATGGGAAAGGAAGATTTAATGCTTTTGGTATTGCTGCAAATTGGCCACTATCTAAATCAACAGCATACGCATCAAGATCAGAGGCTTGAAGTTTTTTAAGCCAGGCATTTTTAAATGGTGTGAATACAGAGAACACTCCGCCTTGTCCTGTGAGTACTTGTTGATGCTCAAAGATCACTTGATCTTTGTAGCCATGAAAAGCAATATCTTTTACTTCAAGTGCGAGTGAAATTAAACGATCTCGCTCTATGGCTGCAGGCTCGTAATCTTTATTGGTGTAAACCGCTTGAACACCTAATTCGGTGGCAAGCTGTGGAATGATGTCGACTGCTTTGCCATGACGCACGATAAGTCCGCCACCTTTGCTTTGTAGTTCAGTGTTGATTTCTTGTAATGATTGCCAAATGAAATCAATGCGACGATCTTTTTTAAGGCCTCGATCTAAGAGGTGAGACAAAATGTCCGTATCAAATACAAACACCACCCAAACTTGCTTGCAAGCTTTCAAAGCCATGCGCATGGCATGGTGGTCATGAAGTCTTAAGTCACGGCGAAGCCAGACCAGGCCTGTATTAGATGGCATAAGATTGGTTTGAAATGGTCAATGTTTGATTCATCTTTGAATGATAGCCATCTTTAGAAAAAGGCGCATGACACTATTTAAAATATGTCACAATCAAGCATTAACTCACTGATCTGTGAATCATGACCATTCTTGACCTAAGCTCACTAAAAAAAGCCATCTCAAAGCTTGATGAAGGCCTTGCTAGATACAACCTCAATATTGGCGATGATCAATTAAGAGATGGTTTAATCCAGCGGTTTGAGTTTACCTATGAGCTATCACACAAGATGTTAAAAAGATATCTTGAGATGAGTAGCCCCAATCCTGATGAAATTGATCAAATGGATTTTCAGAATTTAATCAGAACTGCTAATGAACAAGGCTTGCTTTTAAGTGACTGGCCTATTTGGAGAACATACAGGGATCAGAGGGCTAGAACTAGTCACACGTATGATCAAGAGGTGGCTGAAAAAGTTTTGACTATCATTCCGCAGTTCTTAAAAGAAGCCCAATTCCTCAATAGCGCTATTAGCGAGAGAATAATTGAAGCCAAATGATCTTTTAGTAACTCCTGAGCAGTGGGAAATTATTAGCGATATTCTCAATAGAAATTTTGATATTGATGAAGTTTTTGCTTTTGGTTCTCGAGTCAAGGGTCAGCCCAAAAAGTTTTCAGATTTGGATTTGATGATTAAAGATAGCAATAGTTTTAATTTAGAAAAACTTGCTTTGTTATCTGAAGAATTTTCAAGCTCAGATTTACCATATAAAGTTGATTTGGTGCTTTGGTCAGAGATATCGGATGATTTTAGAAAAATCATTGAGAATCAATCTCTTTTATTGTTTCCTCATAAATAAATTTAAGCCAATTATTGCCTTAGTTTGTTTTGGACTATTCATATAAAATTTACCTATGACCCAAAAAACAGGGGATGTTCAGCATCTCGCCAATCAGTTCTTAATTGCTATGCCTGGCATGGTGGATGAGAACTTTGCTGGATCTGTTATTTACCTCTGTGATCACTCCTCTACTGGTGCCATGGGCTTGGTCATTAATAAGCCTACTGATGTTGATTTGGCCACTGTTTTTGACAAGGTCGATCTCAAGTTAGAAATTCAAACCAAAGCCACTGAGCCTGTTTATTTTGGTGGTCCTGTGCAAACCGATCGTGGCTTTGTATTGCATGAACAAAAGCAGGGTGAGCACACCACGCATTACAACTCTTCATTGAGAATTCCAGGTGGCTTAGCCATGACCACTTCTAAAGATGTTTTAGAAGAAGTGGCTGCTGGTCATGGACCCTCACGTTTTTTAATGACCTTGGGTTATGCGGGTTGGAGTGCGGGCCAGCTCGAAGATGAAATCGCTCGCAATGGTTGGCTGAATGTTCCAGCGCCGACAGAAGAAATGGCCCACATCATTTTTGATACGCCTGATGAATACAAGTATCAAAATGTTTTAGGCCTATTGGGCATTGATATTGGTTTTCTTTCAAGTGATGCGGGTCATGCCTGATGACAAAGATTATCTTGGCCTTTGATTTTGGAGAAAAGCGAATTGGTGTGGCTGTTGGTAACACCATCACCAAAACTGCTGAAGACTTGAAGATCATTCAAGAGAAAAATCAAGACGAAAAATTTAAAGCAATAGAGGCACTTATCCAAGAATGGCAGCCACAGTTACTGGTGGTGGGTTTACCCACCCATCCGGATGGTGCAGAACATGAGATGACTCTAAAAGCTAAACGCTTTGGCAATCAACTGCATGGACGTTTCCAAAAAGAAGTGGTTTGGGTGGATGAGCGCTATACCTCTGTTTCTGTTCAAGATGGTAATGATGCCTTGGCAGCCCAATTGATCTTGCAGCAGTATCTGGATCAGACATAAGCTGAATTTCCACTATAAATTGGGGTTATAGTTTTCAGTTTTATTGATTTATATAGATATTTTTCATCTATTTTATGTAAATCCTCTTTTAAAAAGTGTATTTACATAAAAATAAGCTTATAATAAGCCATGATTCCTCGTTTAATGGCCTCTACATTATTAAGACTATCTAAAACTTTTCCAGTTTTAGGAGTCACTGGTCCGCGTCAATCTGGCAAGACCACACTCGTCAGAGAGTTGTTTAAAGATAAGCCTTATGTGTCTCTTGAAGATCCTCAAGAGAGAGCATTTGCAGAAGAAGACCCTAAAGGATTTTTAAAGAGATTTGAAAAAGGTGCCATCTTTGATGAGGCTCAAAGATGGCCAGATTTGTTTTCTCACTTACAAGGCATGGTGGATCAAGACCGTGTACCTGGTCGGTTCATTGTCACGGGATCTCAGCAGTTCAGTTTGCTTGCTGGTATTACTCAATCCTTGGCTGGACGTATTGGCATGACTCGTTTATTACCATTGCAAGGATTAGAGTTGGCTCGAGATCATCAAAGCAAATTAGATCAACGTCTTTATGTTGGCTCATATCCAGCTATTCATACCACGCACCAAAACTCTCCTGAATTACCTCATGCATCACAAGATTGGTTTGCCAGTTATGTGCTTACATACATTGAGAGAGATGTAAGACAACTCATCAATGTTCAGGACTTGGGAGTATTTCAACGTTTTATTCAGTTGTGTGCAGCAAGAACAGGACAGCTGCTGAATGTGGCATCACTGGCCAATGAAGCCGGTGTCAATGAGACAACTACAAGGTCATGGCTATCTGTATTGGAAAGCAGTGATCTGGTGTATTTACTGAGACCTTATCACCGTAACTTCGGCAAGCGTTTAGTGAAGTCTCCCAAGTTGTATTTTGTTGATACAGGTTTGGCGGCCTGGTTATTGGGTATTCGGGATGAGGCGATGCTAAATCTGCATCCTATGCGTGGTGCTTTATTTGAGACGTATGTGGTGATGGAACATGTCAAACATCGATACAACCAAGGATTGCCTGCTGATATTTATTTTTGGCGAGACAGTAATGGCGTGGAAGCTGATTTGGTATACGAAGTCCCGGTACAGGAAGATGGTCAAATAGTACAAAAGTTACAAACCATTGAAATTAAATCAGGTTCAACGATTACTACTGACTTTGTGAAGCAAGGTAAAAAATCAAATCAATTTGCAGGTCTAGACGCCATGGCGCCTGTTTTGATTTATGGTGGTGATGAATCATTGACTCGTTCAGGTATTCACTTTCAGTCTTGGCAAGATTTGTTTCAGTCACATCAAGCAACAAAAGAGTAATATCAAAACAATACGCACACAGTGAGATAGTCATGTCATCCATTCCTAACGCAGAAGACCTTTATCAAACTCTTTTAAATCAATTAAAAGAACAAAAGAAGATCAGTCCTGATTTTCAATTGGCTGGTTTGGCCAGTGGTGGCGCTTGGGTGGCGGAGCGCTTGGCGAAAGATTTGGGTTTATCTGCTCATGGCGTGATCAATGTGTCATTCCATCGTGATGACTATGCTGAAAAAGGCATCAAGGCTCTCAATAGCTCTGAAGGTATGTCTACCAAATTACCTTTCGAGGTAGAGGGTGCTCACATCATCTTGGTCGATGATGTTTTAGATACTGGCAGAACCGTTCGAGCAGCTCTCAATGAGTTATTTGACTATGGGCGTCCAGCCAAGGTTGATTTGGCTGTTCTTGCAGATCGTCATAGAAGACAGTTACCAGTTGATGCCACTTTCAAGGGGGCTAAGGTCAAAGTGGCTGATGAGCAGATTTTGGTTTTAGAGCAATTGGATGATGGGCGCTTTAGCTTTAGCGCTGAGGCTCAATAAAGAGTTAAACAATAGTTAAGCAGAATCAATAAAAATTCAGTAAATAAACAAAAAAAGCCAACATAAGAACCAACATAAAAGATTAAAATACTGACCTAAGATGCCAAAAACCTCTAAGACTGCCAGCCAACTACAGCTCAATAATCAAGGCGAGCTCACTCATTTGTTGACCTTAGAAGGTTTATCTAAAGAACATATTCTTCATATCCTCGATACAGCACAACAATTTGTGGCTGTGAGCGACTCAGATCGAGAAGTTAAAAAAGTTCCCTTGCTGCGCGGTAAGAATGTTTTCAATCTCTTCTTTGAAAACTCTACCCGTACCAGAACCACTTTTGAAATCGCTGCCAAGCGCTTATCAGCTGATGTGGTTAACTTGGATATTCAAACATCCTCAACAGCCAAAGGTGAGACTCTGCTCGATACCATTGATAACTTGGTGGCGATGCAGGCTGACATTTTTGTGGTGCGTCACAAGACCACGGGTGCTGCTGTGGAGGTTGCTCAACATTTACCACCGCATGTGCATGTGATCAATGCAGGTGATGGTACCAATCAGCACCCTACGCAAGGTCTACTTGATATGTACACCATGCGGCATTACAAGCAAGACTTCACAAAGATCAAAGTAGCCATCATTGGTGACATTGTTCATAGTCGTGTGGCCAAATCAAATATTCATGCACTGACAACTTTGGGTTGCCCAGAGATCAGAGCGATTGGTCCTGAAAGTTTATTACCTAAAGACCTGAACATGATGGGCGTCAAAATCTTCAATAACATCGAAGAAGGTTTAAAAGATGTTGATGTAGTGATGACCCTCCGAATTCAAAAAGAGCGCATGGAAGCAGGCCAAGTGCCTGAGGGTGATGCCTTCTTCAAGCAGTGGGGTCTAACTAAAGAAAGACTTCAGTTAGCAAAGCCTGATGCGATTGTGATGCACCCAGGCCCAATGAACCGTGAGGTAGAGATTGCCAGTGAAGTGGCCGATGGCCCGCAAGCGGTGATCCTCAAGCAAGTGACGTTTGGTATTGCAGTGCGCATGGCTGTGATGTCGATTGTGGCGGGGAATTAGATTCCTTAATAAGAACGTTAATGAAAATATCGATAAAAACATCGATAGAAACAATTAAGCTGAGATTAAAAAAGCCAGTTCAAATTTTTGAACTGGCTTTTTCGTTAATGAGGTTATTAAGACAATGAAATCAGCGAGGCAATTAGCAAGGATCAATTTTGATCGTGCCAAACGGAAAGTCTGATGGTTGAAATGATATTTTTACTTCATACCCAATCTTGGTGATGGCATGCAGTAATCTTAAAAATTCAACATGCTTGTGATCGCCATTAAAAAACTGCATTGATTTTTGAGAGTTCAGGCCTAGGCTACCCATGCAAGTTATGGCATTAAGATTCTTCAGTTTGGCTTTTTGAATGAAGAACTCGTAGGTGCGGTTCTTTGCGGCAATCATTGAAGCAGGTTTTTCATCATGCTCTAATTCAGAAACCAAGGCTGCATTCATCGCAGCTATTTGCTCATGATTAACACCTGTATCTCTTGGGAAATACTTCATACGAATACCCATAATGACTCCTCTTTCTGTTGGTTAATTAGAAGAAAGAGCGTAACAAGTTATTGAGGGTTTGTATGTCGGCTACTTCGGATTTTGTTGTAGGAAATTTCTTACAGGAAATTAAAAAAGTTCCATCGCAGTGCGGTAAGAATGTTTTTAAACTATTTCTTTGAGTGCTCTATCTTTTCCCTACCATTTTTAAAATTGCTGCAAAGCGCTCATCAGTTGATGTGGTTAACTTAGATCTTCAAACGTCATCAAAAGCCAAGGGTGCATCATCAAGCTACTGATGGCGTTTAAGTGCAGCACAACCATGACCTAATAAATGTTTTGTGACTGAGTCTGGTTTATGATGGTAACTCGATGATTCGATACGGAGGACTTGAGCCCATTCCCAAAGGAAAAGCTTCTTTGGGTGGTGAATCAGATACCTAAAATCATTCAAGACAAATCATTGTGATTTCATTTAGCCTTAGGTGGATATGTTGATAGTTCTAAATGATTTAAGCTTTTGGACTTTCTTTGTGAAATATTATCCAGACATATAATTTCTATAAGTATAATTGAACAACGAATACATAAACATGCAGGTGTAGTAGAGAGTTATTCAATCTAAACCTAAAAATTGTTTCGAGTTGCTTTTGCTGTGTGTAAATCGGTTGAAAATTAGGTGAAAGTTATAATAAGTGAATGATTCTATTGAAAATAATAGTGGTGCAGTATCTATTTATGCTAATGCCACTGCCACTGCCACTGCCACTGCCACTGAAAATGACCCCTTAGTAGCGATTTTTTTGTGTACTTATAACGGGGCGCGTTTTTTAGCTGAGCAATTAGACTCCATAAGTTATCAAACTCATCGAAACTGGGTAGTTATTGCAAGTGATGATGGTTCTACTGATCAAACTTTAGAAATACTACAAAAATATCAAGCCAATTGGCCTGCTGGAAAATTGACCATCAGAAATGGTCCGCAAAAGGGCTTTTGTAGAAATTTTCAATATTTAACATCAGATGAAAGCATATCAGCTGATTTTTTTGCATTTTGCGATCAAGATGATGTGTGGTTGCCAGAAAAGTTGACAAGGGCGATTGATGTTTTGAGGGGTATTTCCACTAATATACCTGCTGTTTACGGAGCAAGGACTGTGTTAATTGATGAGGAGAATGCATTACTGGGTTATTCCCCAATTTTTCCTTTAACCCCCTCCTTTAAAAATGCCTTAGTGCAAAGTATTGCAGGAGGTAACACAATGGTCTTTAACGGTGCAGCTAAGAAAGTGATTTCGATAGATTCGCGATACGAAATAGTCAGTCATGATTGGTGGGCCTATTTGGTCGTCACCGGGATGGGCGGTAAGTTTATTTATGACCCAGTTCCAACAACTTTATATCGTCAACACAAAGCCAATATCATTGGCGAAAAAAAAGGTTTTTTAAGAAATTTTTCACGCTTCAACTCCCTTTTATCAGGTAATCTACAAAAATGGATTGAGGGTAGAAATGTAGCGCTTGACTCAATTGCAAATCTATTAACACCCGAAAATCAGTTCACGTTTAAACAGTTTTGTCAGCTAAGACGGGCTCCGTTCATCGTGCGATTGTGGGGTTTGAAGAAATTGGGAATTCATCGTCAGTGCACAAGTGAGAATATGGCTTTTTATCTTGCTGTGTCATTTGGTAAAATTTAACTTATTTCTAAAACTCATCGATTGCATCCCTAGTGAAACAACCCTTAGTCCACCTTTCAAATATTGCAGTTACTCTGTACAAGAATTCATCTGATAATTTTTCTTTTAAAAAATTATTAATGACGCAACAATTTTTACCGGAGACGGTTTCTATTTTAAGCGACATCTCCTTAGATATTTATGAAGGCGATATTTTGGGTATAGAGGGGTCCAATGGGGTTGGAAAAACTACTTTACTTTCAGCGATTGCAGGTATTCTCCCGATTTCTTCAGGAATCCGTGAGGTACGCGGTAAATGCCTGCCCTTATTGGGTTTAGGGCACGTTTTTCACGGTGATTTAGATATAGAAAAAAATGTGCAGCTCTGGGATACTAGTTTTAATTCTCAATTTGATCTGAGCTCTAAGTTTGTCGAGGATGTAATTGAAAAGGCTGGCTTAAGTATTGGCAAGACCACCTTGCTGCGCGCTTTATCTTCCGGCATGAAGTCACGTCTTGCATTTGAATTGGCAATGAGAGACAAGGCTGATATTTTGTTATTGGATGAGGTATTTTCTGTTGGAGATGCTCAATTTCGCGAGCAATCTACCTCTAAGATCAAGGAAAAACTCAAGACACTAGGATGTGCAGTCATCGTTTCTCATGATCGTAAGGTGTTGGAAGATAACTGCTCGAAAATTATTCGAATTAAAGATGCGAGGACAATTGAGATATGTTGATTGATTTCATGAATGAAAATATATATATATTTTTTAAATATGGCACAAGAATTTAATTCCAAGCAAATTAAGAGTTTTACGCTTTTACTTTTGTCGCTTCAGAAGAAAAACACCATACTCGGTTTTGCAATTAGCTTAGTGCCGATGTTGGTGACAGCTTTTTCAATTGAGCTTTTTATTGGCAAGATTATTGGTGGTGAAGTCCATGCTGATGGCATGAAGGGCATAAATGCGATCTTTTTTATTTTCTTTAGTAATGCTATTTTGCAATCAACCGAAGCCTTAAAAAATTACGGTACGATTATTAAGAGCTCGTATTTACACCCAGCAACGGTAATGATTAGTGAGAGCTTGCTGCAATACGCATCCTTTATTGTTTCTTTTTTGGTTTTAGCGCTCGCTTTTAATATTTCTTTTGAAAAGAGCGCGCTGCTCATTCTTTTATCCTTATTATTAGCTTTGTATACCTTAGCTGTAACCAACTGTCTTTTGGTGGTTTCTTCGATCCTAGAAGATTTTGGCCGAATTCTGGGCATCATTTTCCAAATGCTTTTTTGGATCTCGCCCATCCTGTATTCGGTCCACATGATCAAGTCAGACCTAGTTTATATCTTTATGGCCAATCCCTTTTATATTTTCTTTGAGCTCATTTCTCTGATTTTTTCACCCCAATCCTTTGACCACCATCTCTTTTGGTGGGGCTTGGGTTCATCCCTAACTTTTTTGGCTGCACTTTATTTATTATTAATGAATTTGCGAAAAAAGATTCTGGTTTTTCTGTAGGCTTTACGAAGTTTAGAATTATTTATGTCTATAAGTCTTTTCCGCCCTTCTGTGCCTCCACTGTCTGCCTATTTGCCATATCTGGAGATGGTAGAGTCCAATCAGATGTATTCCAATTTTGGACCCCTCCATGATCTTTTTTCGAAAAGGCTGTCTGACTATTTTCTTCTTCAGCCAAGTCAAATAGAGTTATTCTCAAATGGCACTATGGCCCTGGTTGCTGCATTGCATAGCTTAAAAATTGCTCAGCGCCCTTATTGTCTTTTACCATCTTGGACTTTTTCTGCCTCTGCTCAGGCAGTAGTTGCTGCGGGATTGATACCAATCTTTGTTGATGTTGATGAAACTACAATGCAATTAAACGCAGAAATCTTACATTCGGTTTCTGAAGAAATACTTAAAAAAACATCTGTAGTATTAATTGTTTCTCCATTTGGTGCGCCACTCAATTTAAGTGGCTTTAAAGAACTCTCAGAACATTTTGGCATGAAGGTTCTTTGTGATTGTGCTGCGGGATTTGATGCGGTTCAGCAGATTCAGTTTCCAACGGTGATATCAATGCATGCAACTAAAAGTTTTGGCATTGGTGAGGGGGGAGCACTTCTTGGTTTGGATGAAGAGTTAATTGCTAATGCTAGGGCTTATAGTAATTTTGGCTTTATGGGTGGTCGAGAGTCTAGGACGTTAGGTGTTAATGGGAAATTGTCTGAGTTTCATGCCGCAATAGGACTTGCCGCGCTAGATTTGTGGGCGGAGACTAGAAGCGGATATTTTGTGCAGGCCACGCAGTACTTAAATAATAAAACAGATAGCGATACCTTCCAATTCCAAAATGGGTGGGGTTCAAATTGGATTTCATCTAGCTGCGTTATTAGATTTTCTGATGAAAATTTAAAAAGACATAAGAAGAGTCAACTTTTGACCCAAAATATTTCCACAAGAGATTGGTGGGAGAGTGGCTGTCATTTGCAGCCCGCTTTTAAGAGTTACAAATCTATGGGCTCTTTAAGCAACACTCTTAAACTTGCTTCGGTAACTTTAGGTATCCCTTTTTATCGGGGTATAGATTTTTGTTCGGTTGATAAGATTTTTCAAATACTCAATGATGTCTAGCCAATTATTGGTAAGTATCCTTATTCCTACATTTCAGCAGGAAGAATTTATACAGGCATGTGTAGATAGTGTCTCCAATCAAAAATTTGACTTTGATATCGAAATTTTGGTGGGTGATGATTGTTCAATGGATCGAACTTCTGAAATAGTACAGAAGTTAGCTCAGATTGATCCTCGTATTCATTTATATAAATGGGCCTCTAATGAGGGCGGGCTTAAAAATATAAATAAATTATTGACTCGCGCATCTGGTAAATATATTGCCATATTGGAGGGGGATGATTATTGGCTGAATCTGGAGCACTTGGCAAAAAGTGTGCAGTATTTAGAGAGTCATCCTGACTGCATTTTTACGGCAGCAAATTATTTACATTTAAGTGAAGCCGGGTTAAATCGTTTGCAAAAATTAAACACAAAGTCTAATAAAGTACTTCGTTACTGGCATTTGGCATTGGGTAACTTTATTCAAATGGGAACTATTGTTTATCATCGAATTTACTACCCAAAAATTCCAGAGCCCTATTTTGGACTCTCGCTTGGTGACTACCCACTGATCCTCTCTCTTTTGTCTAAGGGTGCCGGTGTTTATTTGCCGCATGATGCTATGGCTTATAGAATTCACTCTGCTGGCGTTTGGTCTGGTCAGCCCTCGAAGATTCAGGCGGAAAAAACAATAGAGGTGCTCTCCCAGCTGATCAAGCAGGAGGTTGATCCTCTAAACAAAGTACTTTTGAGTAGTTATAAGTCCAAACTTGAGTTGCAAATTGACTTGCGGATGAATTGGAAAAGACTGTTTGGTCTTGGGATTTATACAGCTTTATTCTGCTGCCGTAAGATTATTATAAGATTTCCATAAGACTTGGGTGTGAAAATAGGCCCTCACTTATTAGGTCTAGCTAGATTGATCTTACTTGTATCTTGTTTGTAAGTTTATAGTTGTTATAATCAAAACAGATAAATTTTTAGGTTTTTTGTATTTTTAGGGAGAAACGGCATTGGATTTCGAAGAATTTAAACAAGAGTTTTTAATAGCATGTGACTTTATTGAAGAGCCTGTTTTGGCCGAAGATACCGAATTGGATAAAATCCCAGATTTTGATTCACTAGCAATGTTGGGTGTGATTGTTATGCTGGAGACGCAGTTTGGCATTACGGCATCTGGTGATGATGTAATGCGTTTGAGCACTATGGGTGGATTGCATAAATTTGCAACCAAGCAATAATGACTATATCCATAATCGAAAATGTAGCAGTCAGAGGCATCGTCACGGTTGTGCCAGAGGCGTATATTGATAATTTAGATGTGCCCGAGGATCAATTAAGACAACGTCAACGTTTAATTAAGCACATTGGAATTCGCTACAGACATATATGTCGTAATGGAATGATTTTTTCTGATCTAGCTCAAAAAAGTGTTGAGTATTTGTTGGATGGCCTTGGTTGGGAAGGTGACTCGATTGATGCTTTAATTTTAGTAACCCAGTCGCCAGAGTACACAATACCCGCAACATCCTGTATTTTGCAGGATAGACTTGGATTGCCAACTTCAGTCTCGGCATTTGATATTAACTTAGGTTGCTCTGGGTATACCTATGGGCTCTTTACTTGCGCATCAATGATTGGCAAAAAACGCTTTAAGCGAGTCATTGCCATTATTGGAGATCAATCCGGCTCTGATGGCTCTGCAGATAATGGTTGGGAAGTTTTGTTTGGCGATTCTTGCTCGGCTACAGCATTAGAGTTTGAAGAAGGTGCCTCAGATATGTACTTTGAGGGCAATACTGATGGTTCCGGCTATGACAAGATTATTATTCCCCATGGTGGTCGTCGTCATCCTTTTGGAGCTGACAGCTTACAGCCCATAACAGGAGAGGATGGTATTACACGCTCCCCCATGGATGTCAAATTGGACGGCCCAGCCATTATGAACTTTTCTGTTAACAAGGCCCCCGAATCAATCAACCGCGTACTGGCTTCATTAGGAAAAAATGTGGCAGATATTGATTATTTTGTTATGCATCAAGCAAATAAAATGATCAATGACACTATTAAATTTAAGGTGGGTGGTGTACCAGAACAATGGCCACTTTCGCTTGAAAATTATGGCAATACTAGCTCCACATCTATCCCCATGACAATCACTGGAAATCTTTCAAAAGAAACCTCTGAAGGTAAGGTAAAGTGGCTAACATGTGGTTTTGGAATCGGACTCAGTTGGGGAACTCTCTACTTCGAAACTGATAAGATTTTCTGTCCTCCTCCTATTGAGATTAAATAAAAAATGAAAGAGCTGTTTGATTTCAATGCCAAGAAGTATTTGGTAACTGGAAGCTCCCGCGGTATTGGGGAGGCTGTTGTTAAAGCCTTACTAAGCCATGGTGCTGAAGTTTGGGGTGTTGCTAGGACGAGTTTTGATGAATCCCTTTGCTTGAATGCAAACTTCCATCCAATTATTGCTGACTTATCTTCGTCAGAGTCTAGGGGGCTGATCCTAGAAAATTCACCAGATTCTTTTGACGGCATCTTTTTAAATGCGGGAGCATCTGGAAAAATTAAGCCATTTAACTTAGTTAACGAAGATGAAATGAAGCAATTATTTGAGCTTAATTTTTTCTCCCCATTTTTTCTTTTCCAAGATCTTTATAAGCAAAGAAAAGTAAAGGCTGGAGCTTCAGTTGTAGTGAATACCGCCAGTGGTGTATTTTATGACACTGCTGCATCTAGTTCATATTGTGGTTCAAAGGGGGCAATGCAAGCTGCTTTTAGAAGTGTAGGTGCCGATGTGGCTCGTAGAAATATCCGAGTAAATTTTATAGCCTTTGGGTATGTTGAAACTGAGCTACTAAAAACTAACAACGTGCCCGATACCATCAAGGCTCTTGCCCCTCTGGGTGTCCCCTATCCAGAAGATGTTTCTGGGGGTGTCCTTTACTTATTAAGTGCTGCATCTAAGTGGATGTCAGGAACTACACTGCTTTCTGATTCAGGACTCAATTTAAAGAAGACGGCTTTACTATGAAGAGCTTTATTGATTTGAGCGGCAAATATTTTTTAGTTGTTGGCGCCTCTTCTGGAATTGGCAAGGGGATTGTGCAGGGTTTGGCTGAGTTGGGTGCAAATGTTCACGCTTTATCGCGAAGGGGTTCTGCTGATGAACTTTCTAATCTACCTTCAGTAATGCAGGTGAGCTTGGATGCAACAGACCCCACTGCTATAGGAAATTTTATCAAAGGTGTCGAGATACCCTATTCGGGCTTTATCTATTCTGCAGGCATGCGTGGGAAAAGCCCAATCAATACCATAACTAACAAGCAAGTTAATGAAGTCTTTGATACAAATTTAATGGGTTTTTTGAATTTCATTAAAGAGATGATTAGAAATAAAAAAATCGACACAGGATCTTCAATAGTGGCTATATCCTCGGTTTCGGCGCATATTGGGATCGAGGGGTTGGTCCCGTATTCAGCCTCCAAAGCAGCAATATCATCAAGCGTCAGGGTTTTAGGAAGAGAACTATCTAAGCGTCAAATTAGGATTAATGCAATTTCTCCTGCGATGGTTAGAACACCTATTTTTTTGGATTCCGAACAAGAGTGGCTGAACGAAGTTGAAAAAGGTTATCCACTTGGCTTAGGTGAGGTGGATGATGTGGCGGCAGCCTGCGCCTTCTTTATGTCGGATCAGTCAAAGTATATTACCGGCACTGATCTTTTAATGACGGGTGGATGCCCCTGGCATAGTTGACATGGATTACTTATATATTGTTGGAGCAGGCGGCCTTGGTGTGGAAGTGTTGGATCTCCTAAAAAAAGATTCAGCCTATCAAAAAGAGTGGTCAATTGCTGGTTTTATAGATTCAAGAGTTGAAAAAAAAGGCATGTTAATTGGGGGGGTCCCAGTAATTGGGGGGGTAGAGGATGCTCCTATCCATGGCAAAGCAATTTATTGTAGTGCTATTGGCGATATGGTTCTTAAGAAGCAGTTGGTTTCTGCTCTTATTGCCAGGGGATGTAGATTTATTCCAATAGTAACTAAATGTAACATTGGTGAAGGGTCTATTTTTGGGTCGACCGTTATTCAGCTTAACGCATCTATTTCTGCTTTTGTAAAAATTGGTGACCATGTATATCTAGATACAAATTGTGCTATTGGTCACCATGTTACAGTAGGTGATTATTCGCACATAGGGCGTGGAGTATTTGTTGGTGGTAGAGCAATTATTGGCTCCGAAGTTATTATTCATGCTGGCGCACTTATAGCTAGCGATATAAAAATTGGAAATAACGTCACCATAGGGCTTGGCTCTGTGGTTCTTAGAAATGTTCCGGATGGTGCAACAGTTTTAGGAAATCCTGCCCGCATAATTAAATGATAGCTAATAGGCAACCAAAATGAAGTCAGCAATATTCAGGCCGGAATGGTATACGGAAGCATCATATTTTTATAAGGAAAAAGAAAATCTTTTTAACAGGGTTTGGAATCTCAGTGGTTTTACTAATTCAGTTAAAAGCCCGGGTGACTTCTTTACTCTACAAATTTTTAATCAGGAAATAGTTGTCCATAATATCGCTGGAAAACTAAGGGCTTACTTAAACGTATGTCCTCACCGAGGAGGTCCTCTAGTTGTTGAGAAATTTGGAAATGGTGCGCCTGTATGTAAGTACCACGGTTGGTCGTTTCGCGATGGTGGCGATTTAACGGGGGTATCAAATATTGAATGGTTTAATAATGGCGGCGAAAAAGATTCATGTGGAAAATCTTTAAAGACTTACCCTTTAACAACAATTGGACCATTCATATTTATATTCATTGGTTGCAACCCAATACCTATTGATTTGCAATTTTCTAAGGAGGTTATTGAAACTTTAAGTAGTTACGAGGAGTTAAGTGCATCAATAACTTCAGAATTTGAAGCAAATTTCAACTGGAAATTGAATATGGAAAATGTGAAGGATTTTCTTCACCCTTACTATGTTCACGAGCAAAGTTTTAAGCCTCTATTGGGTTTTGAGCAGGCGGCAACCATCTTAATGAAGAAGTCCGATAAAGTGCCGGGAGAATTTTATAAAAAAACCACTTTGAAAGAGTTGTCATTTATCCAAAGAGGTGAATTCTCAGTATCGGCATCTCAAAGATGGTGGACTAAATTTATAAAAATTACTCAACCTGATAACTGTTTCCAAAATATATTTTTATTTCCAAATGTAAATATGTACTCCGTAAGCGGTACTCATTATGTGGTTCAGCAGTATCTACCTATGTCTCCAAATAAGTTCCTGTATCGACTAAATGTCTCTTTTCCAGAAATCTTGGAAAAATTTGAATCAAAAGATTTGCTTTGTAATCTTTTGGAGATTGAGCGCAATGTAATTAGAGAGGATGAGATAGTTCTTGATAGGTTGCAAAAAAGTATGGAGGCGAAAATGTCTGAAGAGCATTTCGCTCACGGCGATTACGAGAATTACATCATGGAGCAGCAAATTTATATGCGAGATGAGGTTTATTTTGAATAATCAGGTTGGCTATCAAGTAAATCCAAATGACTATTTTGATGAAGATTATTTTAATGAAGAGCTAAGTAATATTTTAAATAAGTATTGGATTTTTTTGTGCCCTGAGAGCATTTTAAAAAAAGAGAATGATTATTTCGTATTCAAAGGCTTTGAAAAAGAGATTGTTTTAAAAAGGGTCTCAGATAATCAAATCGTTAGTTTTAATAACGTTTGTATGCATCGTGGGCATAAACTTTTTTTAGATCCAATAGGTAACTCCGAAACAAGATGTCAATATCATGGATGGCTTTATGGCGGAGATCTTGCCTTAAAAAACATTCCTTGGAATGATAAATGCTATCACCTAAATAAGGATGAGGTATCTTTAGAAAAATTTTGTGAAATTAGGGTGCAGGATGGATGTGTTTGGGGTTATTTTGGTAAGAACGATTCTCAAAATGCACTTTATCCCGCCTCTGAGGTTTCTGAGCAATTGAAATTATTCAATCAGTATTCAAGCCCACCCTTCTCATTAACAGTAAATAAAAAAAAATTTAACTGGAAGCTAATTTTTGAAAATCTTTATGACCGTGTTCATCCAACTTTTTTACATAAAAATTCACTAAACAAAAATTTTGACATTAATTTTAAAGATTACCCTAAAGATTTTTCTGTGGATGGGGTAGAAGATTTTGTTAAGGCAAACATTGAACAAATAGGTAGTCAAAAAAATCAGGATATGAACAACGCTGAAGGTGGAAATTTTCCTCTGTCGGGATACGTAAATGGGCATATTTTTCCTTTCCTGCATTTTTTAACTCCGAATAGCGGCAATACCTTTTCGTATGAATCTTATATTCCTGTAAGTAAAACTGAAGTAATAATTTATACATTTTGGGTTTCCTCATCTTTACTTCCCGCATCTAACCGAATTAGTTTTTTGACTGAAACGCTTAAGGGGGCGTCAAAGGTATTAAATGAAGATTGGGATGCAGTTGAATCAATATCTGAGGTAAAACAAAAGCCAAAAAATTATTATTATGGTGCTCATGAAAAAAGCTTTTACGGCTTAAAAAAACTTGGTCAAAAAAAATGAAGAATTATTTAATTTCAAATCCCTATTTATTGCCAGCTTTCCTTGATGACATTGAGCAATCTAATGGAAAAATTATTGAGTTAAAGTCTGATGATGGCTTTAATTTTGATTTGTCTCAAATTGCATTTTCAGGGGAGGATGATAATTATTTGATTTCTAATGGAAATTTTAGTAATCAAGCTCGATTAACGCTATTCGCCAAACTGATGGAGTGTGGAGTTAGATTGAAACCTTTGATCTGTTCGAAGGCTCTTTGTTCGCCTGGCGTGAAGATTGGAATGGCCTCAGTTATATATTCAAACGTATTAATTGATAGTAATGTATCGATAGGTTTTAATAGTATTGTTGCTCCTAATGTCATGATTGAACATGAGGTAAAAATTGGCAATCACTGTTTTATCGGCCCCAATGTAATTTTAGAGCAAGGGGTTGTTATTGGAAACAATGTCTATATTCATGGAAATTGCAGAATTACTAAAGAGGTAAAAATAGAGCGTGATGTCGTCATTAATGATTCTTACGTCGTGATTAGGGAATTAGTAAAGACTGGAATGATTCTTGATTCAGATATAGGTGATTTTGTTAGGATTCTTCGTTAAGTAAATGCAATTATTGAAGTTAAATACTTGGCATGAATTCTTGTATACAGTTTCAATGAGGGATACAGATGCAACAGGTTTAGTTTTTCATCCCAAATATCTTGAAATATTGACTGCGGCACGAGAAGACTTGGCGGAGCGTCTTGGGATGGACCTTCAGAGCTTGAATAATAGATATGGAGCCATGCTTGTGGTGCATACTATGGATGTAAATTTTATTGGGCCAGCCCGTTTGCGCTCTGAGTTAATGGTTAAAACTGCAATTCTCAAGATTAAAAACGCAAAAATTACAATCTCACATGAAGTATTTTCAGTTGGAGACGGTAATAGATTAATTCTTCGTGCCTTAATGACTTATGCGTATGTCGATGCAAATACTTTACTTCCAATGTCAATTCCGCTCGAGTTTATATCTTAATTTTGTGTCTTGTGAAGATTTTCAATATCCTAATCATTGGGAGATAAAGTTGTCTTTATCATCAGATTCAATTTCATGAGTTCCTTCTAAATATTCCATTACAGCGCTTGTTTTAGACTGGGAAGCCCTAATAATAAAAATGATGGGTATCCTAGAGCTAGAGCTTAGAGAGTCGTTGCCATCGGACTTCTTTTATTTCAAGAGGTTGATTTCTATGTTTCTCAAGAAAACTATCTCAATTGACTTCCTGTCACTTTTATAGATATCCCATGGCCAGGCAGTGGAATGCTTTACTTGGCAGACAGCTATTTTCTGGTGGGCGCAAGTGAAGCATTTTTTCAATTGCATCTATATCGCTAGTGGCCGTCAAACTGCTCCAGACCCGATTCTTTACTATCGACTCATCAAAGCTAAAGTGATCTAAAGTGAGGATTTAGTTGCCATGGATGTGTTACAAAAAGTCCCAGAGAAATCCGATTAGCTGCAAAATCTTGGGGTCTATGAGCGCCAAAAAATACGGATTAATCAATTTTTAGACAAATATATACATAATTAACTATGATGAGTTGCGTCCTCGTATTAGGCTTTGGAAAACAATTCGGTATTTATTTCGATAGCATTAGTAGAAAAGATAACGATTATCAGGATGGCACGGTAAGCTAAGAGTTGAATAGCTACCGATCTCTCTAAGATGGTTTTATCGAGTTCAGTAAAAATCAGGTACATCAAGTTATGAAGGTAGTTGCGCGCGCCTCAAAAGAATCCAGGAAATTAGTGAAATGAAATAACTATTTTCTAAATAAGAATCAATGGTTTGGCATGATTTAATTCGGCGACTTATTTGTTAAAAACATGTGTGTCGTAAACAGAAGAAGCATTTATATATCGCTGAACTAGGTGATTTACTGTTGTCAACGATCTCTTCATTTCAAGCTTTGAAAAATATTCAAATAGTACCTTCCTGTGAGAAAATCATGATTATTCATTTAAGTAAGTAAATTATGATCCTAGTCACAGGCGGTGCAGGGTTTATCGGCGGCAATTTTGTGTTGGATTGGTTGGGCAATCCTTCAGCTGAAGGTGTGGTTAATCTTGATAAATTAACCTATGCAGGTAATTTGACCACTCTACAGTCTTTGTCTTCTGATACTCGTCACGTGTTTGCGCATGGTGATATTAGTAATTACGAGTTAGTTCTGTCTTTACTTAAAAAGCATTCCATTCGCGCAGTTGTGAACTTTGCTGCTGAGTCCCATGTGGATCGCTCGATTCATGGCCCTGGTGACTTTATTCAGACCAATGTGGTGGGTACATTTAATTTGTTGGAAGCAGTTCGTGCTTATTGGTCAGATTTGCCAGAATCAGAAAAAAAATCCTTTCGTTTCTTACACGTGTCGACTGATGAAGTTTATGGATCTTTGTCTCCAGCGGACCCTGCTTTCTCAGAAACTAATCCGTATGAACCGAACAGTCCATACTCTGCATCTAAGGCAGCATCTGATCATTTGGTGCGTGCTTGGCACCATACCTATGGCTTGCCAGTCTTAACTACCAATTGCTCTAATAATTACGGCCCTTATCACTTTCCAGAGAAATTGATTCCTCTAGTGATTCTGAATGCCCTCGCTGGTAAACCTTTGCCTATTTATGGCGACGGTCAGCAAATCCGTGATTGGCTCTATGTGAAGGATCATTGCTCAGCTATTCGTCGTGTATTAGAAGCAGGTAAGTTAGGTGAGACCTATAACGTGGGTAGTTGGAATGAAAAACCAAACCTAGACGTTGTTCATACAATTTGCTCGATTTTGGATAGCTTACGTCCAAAGGCTGATGGGACTTCTTACGCATCACAAATTACTTATGTCAAAGATCGCCCGGGCCATGATCGTCGCTATGCGATTGATGCCACTAAACTTGAGCGTGAATTAGGCTGGAAACCCGCTGAAACGTTCGAGACGGGTATACGTAAAACAGTGCAGTGGTATCTTGATAACCAAGGGTGGACTAATGGAGTTCTCAGTGGCTCTTATCGTGATTGGGTGCAAAAACAATACAGCAATCCAACTGATCAATGATGATTGATTGCTGGTTGTTCATTCTAATGACTAATAATTAATAGCTAATTGCTGACCCTTATATGTCTTACTCATCCTTTGAACTTCTAGATCACAGCCGACCTGTTTTGGTATTTGGACGAAATGGACAGGTAGGTAGAGCTTTGCAAGTTTGTTTAAAAGATCTGAAGGTACCCGCTGTTTTCTTGGGTCGTGCTGATTGTGATTTAACGAGTGAGTCTTCTATTGTTAAGGTATTAAATCGTTATCAGCCCCAAGTAATCATCAATGCGGCTGCTTATACAGCTGTTGATAAGGCTGAGAATTTAGGTGAACGAGACCATGCTTTTGCTATCAATGCCAGGGCACCCGCTGTGATGGCTAGTTACATTGCCAATGTAGCTCATGGCATTTTGGTTCATTATTCAACCGATTACGTCTTTGCAGATACCAAAAAAGATGCTTACTTTGAAACTGATCCAGTTGGGCCCGTTGAGAATTTAAATATCTACGGCCAGAGTAAGTTGGCAGGCGAACGGGCGATTGAAGAGGTATTCAACTTAGCCCATAACTCTGGTCACACAAGTTACGCTGATAAGTTTGCAAGATATTTCATTTTGAGAACATCGTGGGTGTATGGCGATGGTGGTAACTTTATTCGCACGATATTGCGTTTGGCTGCTGAGCGAGATCAATTGAAAGTGGTGGCTGATCAAGTAGGTGCTCCGACATCAGCCCAATGGTTGGCCGAGATAGGTGTTCAAATGGCTGGGTCTCGAGTTGAATCAGGAATCTATCATGCAGTACCTGATGGTGAAGCTTCATGGCACGGTCTAGCTGTATTTGCGATAGAAACTGCAGCCAGTTGTGGTGAAGGCATTGAAGTGAGGTCTGAGAATATCTTGCCAATACCCGCGAGTGATTATCCTGTGCCTGCAAAAAGACCTTATAACTCCCGATTAAGTAGTGCTAAGTTAAAGAAGGCTCTCTCTGAGATGGCTTTTACTGGTCAATATCCACATTGGCAAAAACAAGTAGAAGCATATGTTAAAGAATATGTGTCAAACTCTTTAAAAAGCTAGTTCACTATTAATATAAGAAAATATAAAAAATATTGAGAAAGTACAACAATGAGCAAACATTCATTGAATAATCGTAAAGGCATCATCCTTGCTGGTGGCTCTGGTACACGTTTGTATCCAGTGACTCAAGCCGTTTCTAAGCAGTTGATGCCGGTGTATGACAAGCCGATGGTGTATTACCCACTTACAACATTGATGTTGGCTGGTATCAAAGATATTTTATTAATTTCAACACCGCAAGATACGCCTCGTTTTACTGAGTTATTGGGTGACGGTTCTCAATGGGGTTTGAATATTCGGTACGCTGTACAGCCTTCTCCTGATGGTTTGGCGCAAGCATTCATCATCGGTAAAGAATTTGTGGGTAATAACCCTTCAGCTTTAGTGTTGGGTGACAACATTTTTTATGGCCATGAATTAGTCAATCAATTACATTCTGCCAATCAACGAACTTCAGGTGCCACAGTATTTGCCTATCACGTGAACGATCCTGAGCGTTATGGGGTTGTTGAATTTGATGATTCTTTTAAGGCTTTATCGATTGAAGAAAAGCCTGTGAAGCCAAAGAGTAACTATGCTGTCACTGGTTTGTATTTCTATGATCAGCAAGTGTGCGACATTGCTAAATCTATCAAGCCAAGTGCTCGTGGTGAATTAGAAATCACAGCTGTGAATGAGGCATACTTAAAAATGAATCAACTTCAAGTTGAGATCATGGGTCGTGGTTTTGCCTGGTTGGACACGGGCACACATGATTCTTTATTAGATGCAGCAGGCTTTATTGCAACACTTCAGAAGCGTCAAGGTTTGATGGTGGCTTGCCCAGAAGAGATTGCATATCGCCAAGGCTGGATCAGCGCTGAGCATGTGCTTAAATTGGCTGCGCCACTGAAGAAAAATGCTTATGGTCAGTATTTAGAGAAAATGTTGACTGAGCGATTGTCTTAACTTTTTGTATTCAAGCTTGTGTTTAGAATAGCCAAGAGTTTCATCCATTCAGTAAAAATTAAAGTAAATTAAAGTGAAGAACAACTAATGCCTATAACTGCGACCCCTACTTCAATACCTGATGTTTTAGTGATTGAGCCAACAGTTTTTGGCGATGATCGCGGTTGGTTTTTTGAATCATTTAACGAAAAAGACTTTTCTGCTGCAGTAGGTAAATCAGTTAGTTTTGTTCAAGATAATCATTCATCCTCTAAAAAGGGTGTGTTGCGTGGTCTTCATTACCAAATGGAACAAACGCAGGGTAAGTTAGTTCGGGTATGTCATGGTGCTGTGTTCGATATAGCTGTTGATCTTAGAAGGTCATCTCTAACGTTTGGTAAATGGATGGGTGTCGAGCTATCAGCAGAGAACAAAAAACAATTATGGGTGCCTCCGGGGTTTGCTCATGGATTTTTGGTGCTGTCTGAGACCGCTGAGTTTTTGTACAAAACAACTGATTACTGGCATGCAGGGAGCGAAAAGTGTATTGTTTGGAATGATGAAACTTTGAATATCCAATGGCCTAATCTTGGAATGCGGCCAGTACTTAATCCAAAGGATGCGGCTGGTTTAACCTGGAATGATGCGCCAAAGTTTTAATTCCTTTCAACGTGTGACGATTAAACCATATAGCAAATATTCAATATCCTATTAATTTTTTAGAAAGAATTACTATAAATTTGCTTGGAGACGTTATGAGTAAAAGGTACGTTAATCTGAGTAATTTATCGGGTGCATTTTTTTTGCAGGCGGGCAACTTCTTGGTCCCCATTGCTCTGCTACCAATACTTATTAGTTCGCTTGGCATTTCTGGATATGGAACTTTTTCCTTTATCTATGCAGTAATTCAGTATTTTATTCTTTTGACTGATTGGGGGTTTATTCTCTATGCCACCAGACAAGTGTCTTTGCATCGCCATGATCGCGAGATTGTTTCGCAAGTATTTTGGACAACAATTTTTACCCGGTCGTTTTTATGTGGAATTTCTTACATCATTTTAGAGTTGGGATGTTTGCTTTTTGATATATCGCCAAATGTATATCGATGGGCATTTTTAGCAGTTTGCGCATCAGCAATTTCCCCGATATTTTTTTTCCAAGGTCAGGAGCAATTAGGCAGGGTTGCCTTAATAAATACACTTATTAAGTTTTTGACAGTTCCTGTAGTGTGGCTAACTGTAAATGACCCTGATCATTTAACTCTAGCCATATCAATTTATGGAATATTTAATTTTTTAGCTTCACTATCTATTTTTGTTTATCTTTTAAGGCTGAATCGAATAGATTTTCCAGTTCTTGAAAAAATTAATATTTTTTATACATTAAAAGATAGCTGGCCTTTATTTATTTCAACGGCCTCAGTTAGTCTTTATACAAATAGTAATATTGTAATTCTTGGGCTTATGGTGAATCCAACGACTGTTGGGATATTTTCTAGCGCAATGTTGATCATCAGGGCCTTGCAGGGAATTTATCAACCGGTTTCACAAGTCTTTTTCCCAAAGATAAGTCATGCATTTAGTAAAGATTTGGATGATGGAATTGCCATATTTCGATTTCTACTACTCTGGCAGGGATCATTAACATTAGTTGCTTCCGTTAGCTTATTTATTTTTGGCCCTCAAATTATGCTGTTGCTAATTGGTGAAGATTCAGAAACTGCTACTTCAGTTATTCTTTGGCTGTCCCCTTTAATTTTTTTAACCGGGCTATCTAATATTTTTGGAATTCAGGGAATGGTGTCTCTTGGGTACAATCAAGCATTCAAGAAAATTCTACTGATTTCGGGGGTGTTGAATATAGGGCTGGCTATACCGATGTCGTTTTTAATGGGTGCACAAGGTACTGCCATCAGTGTTTTGTTGACAGAATTAGTGATTACAGTTGCAATGTGTTGGTTTTTGTATCTTCGTCAACCACTCTTTTTTAAGAATATTTTTTAATTTAGGGCAGTTTAATGGTACTTCCTTTCAATGCCCTTGATGTAAGCAAGCCAAATAGGAATATCCATGAATAAAGTAGCTGCAGTTGTTGTGACATTCAATCGTCCCAAAGAGTTAAAGTTGGTTGTTCAGGCCTTGTTAGATCAAACAGTGAAGCCCAACACGATCATAGTGATTGATAATGCTGGTCCCTTACCGGCTATAGATGTGCTAGCCCCTCATCCAAATCTAAAAATTATTCGTTTAAGTGAAAACACTGGGGGGGCAGGTGGGTTTTCACAAGGTATCTATGAGGCATTAAAACTCGATACCGATTGGATATGGCTGATGGATGATGATGCCATTCCAAGAGTTGATGCTTTAGAAAAATTAATTGATGCTACAAAAACTTCAGAAGAAAATATTGGAGCATTATGTGGCTGCGTTTATGAATATGATGCAATTGCAACAGCTCATCGTAGAAATATAAATTTTCTTTTTGGATTTGAGTCGAGTTTGCCAGTATCCGCATATAAGGCTGATGTTGAGATTCAAACAGGTTCGTTTGTGGGATTTTTCGTGAGGTCTATTGTTCCTAAAACAATTGGCTTGCCAAATACAGATTATTTCTTGGCGTATGACGATACCGAATATTCACTCCGTATCCAAAGAAATGGTTGGCGTTTAAAGCTGGTTCCAGGTAGTAAGATTGATCATTTGCGACCTCAGGGTTCAAGATTGCGACACGGAGAGTTTTCTCAAAAGCATTTTTATAATGTAAGAAATCGTCTCATCACAATGCGAAACTATTGCTCATGGCCATTATTGGCATTGATATGGGCAAGCTGTGTTGGAGTTGCTATATGGTTAAGAACAGATAAGCGTTTTAGTGAAAAAAATAGAAATCTATTCGTTATGGCTATCTTGGATGGCTGGGCTGGAAAATTGGGTAAGCTTTAATGTTAGTTGTATCAATTGTCAGTCACGGTCATGGCGACATGGTTATAGGCTTGATTAGGCAAATTCTGACTTTTCCTGAGGTTGATAGGCTTATATTAACCCTGAATATTCCAGAAAGTACTCCAAAATTTGCAGATTCACGTGTTGTATTGATTAAAAATGACAGGCCTATGGGGTTTGGAGCTAATCATAATCAAGCATTTAATAAACTTAAATCTACTAAATTTTGCGTTTTAAACCCAGATATTACGTTTCATAATAATCCTTTCCCTGACTTACTTAAAGTACTCGAGGATAAAGATATTGGGCTTGTTGCTCCGCTGGTGGTGCAACCAAATTCTTCCCCTGAAGATAGTATGCGTTTTTTCTTAACTCCATTAGGATTGATCAAAAGAGTGATTGGATTAAACCGTGCTACATATTCAATTTCTCATCAAGACTCTGATATAAAACCTGACTGGGTTGCGGGAATGTTCATGTTATTTAATTCTGAGACTTATGACTTGGTGAAGGGGTTTGATGAGCGATATTTTATGTACTGTGAAGATGCAGATATTTGTACAAGAATATGGAAAATTGGTTCTAAAGTAATTGGAAAACCATCGGCTTACGTGGTCCATGAAGCGCAAAGAGCTAGTCGATATAAGCCCAATCATTTATATTGGCATCTCTTTAGTCTTTTTCGTTATTTTTATAAACACTCATTTTCATTGCCCAAGAAGTGAATTTCATGATTAATTATTCATTATGTCAGACAGTGTTTACGTTCACGTTCTTGTTTAAGCAATCTGAGATAATCAAAGAATGTCAGCGCTAGCGTTCGCCTTCCTTTTAAGCCTTCTATTTACTCTCTTTCTGGTGAGATATAGCTTTTTGCATAATTCATTCAGTGCAGATTATGACTTGAATGGAGTGCAAAAATTTCATGCTAATCCAGTGCCCCGTATAGGAGGCGTTGCATTAGTTTTTGGCCTTACTGGGGCCTTTTTTGTGCGTTATTTAAAAGATCCGGATGTTGCAAACTTCTGCTTTTTATTGCTGATGTCTGCAATGCCAGCATTTTTATTTGGATTGCTTGAGGATTTGACTAAACGTATTGGTATAAAAATTAGATTGTTAGCAGTTATTTTTTCAGCCTTGATGGCTGGATATTTTTTGGAATCTTGGTTATTAAGCTTACAAATTTTTGGAATTGATAACCTAATTCTCGCGTACCCAATGGTTTCAATTTTAATTACGTGCTTTGCAGTGGCAGGTGTTTCAAATGCTTTTAACATCATAGATGGTTATAACGGTCTATCCAGTATGGTTGGATTTATTATTCTTGGTGGAATTTTTTATGTTGCATTTCAGCTGGGTGATTTTTCAATAATGATCGCAGCCCTTGCGTTGATGGGTGCAATTCTTGGTTTTTTGATTTTCAACTATCCCAGAGGGTTGATTTTTCTGGGAGATGGTGGTGCTTACTTAATTGGATTTTGGATTGCAGAGCTGTCAATTTTATTAACTGCTCGTCATTCCGAAGTTTCTAAATGGTTTCCATTGTTGTTGTGCGCATATCCAATTGTTGAAACTTTATTTACAATTTATCGCAGAATTATCATTCAACGAACCCATCCAGGAATGCCAGATGCTGCTCATTTACATCAGATGATTTATAAACGGATTGTGAGATGGGAGGTTTCATCAAATGATTCCAGAGATATTGTTATTAGGAATTCTTTGACTGCGCCATATCTCTGGGTTTTAACTTCCTTAGCGGTAATTCCAGCAGTTTTATTTTGGGATAATGTTTGGGCTTTACGTGCTTTTACGCTATTATTTTTAGTCTCATACATATTGCTTTATAGACGTTTAGTTCTGTTTAAGGTTCCGGCCTGGCTAATTATCAATCAACGTCGTTAGGATATCTAGTGGCGCTTTGATAATGCAGATGGTTAAACATCTGCTAATCTTTACAGCCACCTAAAGTTGGTATTTTCTCGAATGCCATGCATCGAAATGCCGTACTTGGCGACCTCTTCATCGCGCCAAGTTCTTTCTTGACGTTTTCGTCTGATTTTTGTCATCTTGCGCTCTAACCAAGATTGGTTGAGAAGACGGTAGTTATATCTGTAAGGCAGGTTCTGATTTTCTTTTAAACCACGCTCTAGTTTCATAGCGGTTTGAGTGATTGAGCCATAGTGGTGTAACCATGAGGCTCCTGTCATCGCCATTTTTAGGTTAGCCTTCTTGGCTTCATGGAAGAACATGGTATCTTCATAACCCAGTAGCTTCGGCACAGGTTGAAAGTATCCAATATCCATCCAGACTGATTCATGAATGGCCAAACATACAGCATGACGAGCACCGATGCGGTGCTCGTTTTTCATTTTGGCTTGAGCTTCTTTTTCGAAAGAAGTAAAGTCATAATCCAGCTTACCTTCGATAAGTGCTGGAGAGACAATTTTTAGGTTTTGACTTTCTGCAGCGCCGATGAGGTTTTCAATCCAGTTGGGTGAGACCAATACATCGTTGTTCATCACAATGGTCCACTCGGACTGTAAATGCAAGGCGCCTTGGTTCCAGGCTACGCCACATCCTAAATTTTGGTTATTGAATATTCTTCCGCCCAAGGGGAGGGTGCTGAGGTAGTCACGGGTTTCATCTTTAGAGCCGTTGTCAACAACGACCAAGCGATCCAAAGGGGTGCCATGAGCAATCATGCTATCAACACATAGCTTGGTGTATTCAACCGAGTTGTAGCAAGCAAAGGTCAGAGAGTATTTATTTTTATTCATGAATTAGAAGACTTCTCCGCAATAGTTTGTGAGTAAATCATAGCGATGAGTAAACCATAAAAACTACTTGTGTACTTCAAATTGAAAATTTCAACACTCATAGATGAAATTGTTAAGCATACAAATAGTGCTAGACCAAGGTGATTGCTATTAAAGGTTTTAATACTAGTTCCTGGTGATCGAGAGAGGGATTTTAAGTAAACATAAAAAGGAACAAAAAGAGTGACAACAATTGCTAAGCCACCAAAGACGCCAGATCTGAGTGCATTGGCAATATACTCGTTATGTGGACCTGCTTTTGCAATTGTTTCAAGAACAATCGGACTGTAGTTTCCAGTGAGATTTTGATCATTTAACAAATGTTGATAACCTGAATCTCCGTAACCTAGAAAGGGGTTTTTTTGGAGAAGCTCCCAAGTGACTTGCCACATGCTAAGTCTAATGCCTGCGCTGGTATCTTTAGCTGTTGTGAAAAGCCAAGAATGAATTTCATGAAATCCTGAGTCAATTCGTGCCTGAAAGTTGGTGAAAGCTGAGTAACCAATCCAGGTAGTTACCAACAATAATCCGCTTAGTAAGAGAGTTAACTTCAGATTATTTTTAACATTTATTGCTCCCCAGGCTATTAACAAAAAAGGTATGGCAAGCCAAGCCCCTCTAGTTCCAGAGCCAATAACTAGGTATGTTCCAAGCGCTAATCCAAGAGTGGCAATACATAATCTTAATTTTTGATTCAGAGGATTATTCAAGCTTATAGAGAAGAGCAGTAAGGATAATGTTAGTGTGGAGTAGACACCAAAAGCATTTGGGTCAACAGGCTTGGTAGCAAATCGGCCGCCCCAAAAAGCTGGAACTTCAGGGTGTTGGAGTAAATAAATAAAAGTTGCTAAGAATGATAATGACAATACATATGGTGAAGCTTTTACTAAATTGAGTGGTTTATGGCACAAATAAAGAAAGATGGGAATGCAAAGAAGCATTCTCAGGGGCGCATCAAATGCTTTCAGGAGGAGTTCGCCACGCAATCCTTGAGTGATAAGAATTGCTAAAAAACCAGCAGCTAAAGATGCAATGATTAATTTGACAGATTTTTTTTGGCTTTGATCAAAGACTTTTGGAATTAGAGATTTGGACCTTATTAAGCCAATCGATGTAAGAGTGAACAGCAAAAACAACAAGCCATTAGTCCACCCCTTGGTCGTCATTAAAAATACAGGGGATGCAAGCAGTATTGCTTTTATAAGAAGGTCAAAAATCTCCAGAGACGAGAATTGGGTAATATTCTTAATCATTTGAAGATTATAATTTATATATGAATAATCAAGTAATTACACTGCCCCCCAAAGTCTACGATTGCTTTTGTTACTTTAATGAAGATCTTTTGTTAGAACTTCGTTTAGAGACCTTGTGGGATAAGGTTGATTATTTTGTTGTTTGCGAATCAGTTTTAACTATTTCAGGCTTACCGAAGCCTCTTTATTTTGACCTGGAAAAGTTTCAAAAATACAAAAGTAAAATCCGACACTTGGTTGTTAGAGACTATCCATTTGATACCTGTGATGCATGGCGCAATGAGCGATGGCAGCGAGATTACTTAATTAACGGCCTTTTTGATGCAAATCCAGATGATTGGATTCTTTTGTCTGATGTCGATGAGATTCCACGGCCAGAAACAATTAAAAATTACAACCCTGCTATTGGTCGCCGCGGTGATTTTCAACAATACATGTATGCCTACTATTTAAATAACCGATGGGAGACTGCTGGTGAGCCTGTCATTTGGGTAGGTTCCAAGATCACAACTTATAAAAATCTATTAGGATTTTTTAACGGAAGCATGGAGTATTTGAGGGGTTATAAGATTCCTGGTGTCCTCAGAGGTATCCGCAGAGCCTTTTTCAAGAAATTTCTCATACAGAAAATAAACAATGGTGGTTGGCACTTTACATGGATGGCTGGTGTAGAAAAGATTATTCAGAAGCTTGAGAGCTTTGCTCACCAAGAATTTAATAGGCCTGAATTTAAGAAACCAGAAAAAATTAAAGAACTCATTCATTCAGGAAGAGATGTCCTGTTTCCTGATAGAGCCTATAAAGTTCAATGTTTAGATCAGCAATTTCCTGAATACTTAGTTAAAAATCAGGAAAAATTTGAGAGTTATTTACTTAGGAAAGTTGGATAGTTAATAGCTATTGCAATTCTCTTTGCTAGCGGATTTTTAGTGAAATTTTGATGAAGATAGCTGCCATGTTTATAGGTAGCCCTAAGGAATTGATGATTACGCATCCACGAATCAACTCTTTTTTCAAACAACTCCCCGCCATAAGAAGGATATCTTTCTGATGCAGCATTGATTTCTTCATATATGGCTCCTCTAAAGTCTGATGTTCGAACCAGGTACATTTGATCCGAAAATCCATAACCTAGGTAAGAATTGGGATTTTGATCAAAGGATTCTGACTGGGCCTCTTTATACTTTTTATCCCATGTGAGATTGAAAACTTTCACTTGAGTGTTTTCTTCAAGAACCTGAATGCCTTGATCTAGCCAATTAGATGAGATGTTCTTTTCGGGTATGGTGTCACTTGAGAAGTGAAGTAGATATGTTGTCTCAGTTAGGTATATAGATACTAGTTCAGCAATTGAGTAGTAATAACCTTTACCGAGTTTTTCTTTGCTCAAGTTAAAAAAGGCTAAAGCTGCATCTGCATATTCGTGAACATGCACAAATTGATCAATAACACCTTTGTCAATCAATCGCTGGGCATAACCTTCGACTTCCAAAGGATTTTTTACATTATTAATATATAAAATACGGTTGTTAAATTGATGATTGCAACGCCTCACCAAATCCTCTAATCGTGATGTTTTTAGGACAAGTTCCCAGTCGTTTTCCCAGACTTTTGTTTCAAATGTAATGGTCATAATAGAGGCCTAACGTGAGAGAATTATGTAA
This sequence comes from Polynucleobacter cosmopolitanus, assembly GCF_002224225.1. GTDB lineage: Bacteria > Pseudomonadota > Gammaproteobacteria > Burkholderiales > Burkholderiaceae > Polynucleobacter > Polynucleobacter cosmopolitanus. The sequence continues at coordinate 734,156 of NZ_NJGG01000001.1, forward strand.
TTCTAAGGGAAATAATATGAAATACGATTTTTTGATTGTTGGAGCTGGTTATGCTGGTGCTGTAGCCGCACGTGAGCTAGCAGATGCTGGCCATAAGGTCTTGGTAGTTGATAAAAGAAATCATATTGGAGGTAATGCCTTTGATACCTTAGACGAAAACGGGGTTTTGATACATCCTTATGGACCTCATATCTTTCACACCAACTCTAGAAAAATATTTGAGTACCTTTCGCGCTTTACGGAATGGAGATTTTATGAGCATAGAGTGCTTGCTAAAGAAAAAGATGCTTACTATCCAATCCCCATTAATCGTATAACAATAAACAAGGTTTTTAATTTAAATTTATCTGAAGAAGAGGTCGAAGGTTTTCTCGATACCAAGAGAGTCAAAAAAACTGAAATCAAGACCAGTGAAGATGTTGTTTTAAATAGCGTTGGTCATGAGTTATGCGAAATGTTTTTTAGGGGATATACAAGAAAACAGTGGGATTTAGATTTATCAGAGCTGGCTGCTGGTGTCGCTGCAAGAATTCCAACAAGAACAAATGATGATGATCGATATTTTTCGGATACATTCCAAATGATGCCCTCTCATGGGTATACAGCGATGTTTGAAAGAATCCTTGATTCTAAAAATATCGAAGTGAGACTGAGTTTTGATTATCTTTTAAATAGAAAAGAGATTAATTTTGATAAATTAATCTTTACTGGACCTATTGACGCATATTATGAAAATTGTTTTGGAAAACTTCCTTATAGAAGTCTGAGATTTGAGCATGAGCATTTTGCTGTTGATCAATTCCAGTCTGTTGGTACAGTGAATTATCCTAATGAGCAAGACTTCACTAGGATCACCGAGTTTAAACACATTACGGGTCAAGTAGTTTCTGGGACATCAATAGTAAAAGAATATTCTCAAAGTTCTGGCGATCCATACTATCCTGTGCCCAACCCCATTAATGAAAGTCTTTATCAGAAATATTTAGCCAAGGCTGAGCTTGAAAAGAATGTTTACTTTGTTGGTAGACTGGCTCAGTATCGTTATTACAATATGGATCAAGTGGTGGGTTCTTCTCTAGCTTTAGTTAATAAAATTTTAGATAAGTAATTAGGGGTTGGATTGTTTAAAAAAATATTAGTGGTAAGTCCTTCAAATTTAATTACGGGAGGCCCTGAAGCTCTCCATCACCTCGTGCATGAGATGAGAATTCTTGGCTTACCTGCTTACATATGCTATTACCCTTTTAACGAGCGCCATGAAATTCCTGAGCCTTATAAAGGCTATCAAGTTGATCAAACTCAATATATTGATGATTCGGATAACTTAATTATTTTTCCTGAAACTTATACTGAGCAATTAAGCAGGGTAAGGTTTTCAAAAGTAGCAATATGGTGGCTATCGTTAGATAATTTTTTGGTAAAAAATCAGCGTAAGAATGATAATTTCTTTCGGGAAAAATTAAGGTATCTAAGGCTGTCATTCAAAGGGTCAAGGCCTTTCTTGGGGGTCCGCGGTCTTAAAAAAGCTATTCATTTTTCTCAAAGTCAGTACGTAGCCTCATACCTTTCAAAAAGAGGTATCAAATCAAATTTACTATTTGAGCCCATTAATTCAAAGTTCTTAACTCCTCCTGATGAGAGTATTGATTCGCCTAGGGAAAATATCATTCTTTATAACCCAGCCAAAGGCTTAAAAATCACAAATAAGCTAATAGCTTCATTTCCAAACTTTAAGTTTTTACCTTTGAAAGGTTTTACAAGAGAGCAATTGGTTGAAAAAATGAAGTCAGCCAAGATTTATATAGATTTTGGTAATCACCCCGGGAGAGATAGGATGCCGAGAGAGGCTGCTATGCTTGGTGCATGCGTTATAGTTAGTAGAAAGGGTTCTGCAGCTTACTCAACCGATGTACCTCTGCCAGAGAAGTTTAAGTTGGATACACTATCGGATAGTTTTCATCGGGTTTTTGAAGCACTCGTTATTGAAATTTTTAATTCATTTGATCAAATTAATGACGAATTATCTGGTTATAGAAAACACTTAATTTCAGAGCCAGAAATATTTGTTAATCATATTAAGCACTCTTTTTTAAATAAATGATTCTCTTAACTGGCGCAACCGGGTACATAGGCTCCCATACCTGGGTAGAGTTACTTTTAGCTGGTCATCAAGTGGTAGGAATTGACAATTTCTCGAATTCAAATCCCAAAGTATTGAATCGAATTAAGCAAATTAGTGGTCAAGAGCCAGTTTTTTACTCTGGTGATGTCAGAGATCGTGCGCCGCTAAACAAAATATTTCAGACTCACAATGTTAAGGCGGTTATTCATTTTGCTGCATTAAAAGCAGTGGGAGAGTCTGTACAAAAACCTCTTCAGTATTATCAAAATAACTTATCTGGCTTGCTGATGTTGGCTGAAGTGATGCAAGAGCACAAATGTACTCATTTTGTCTTTAGTTCTTCTGCAACTGTTTATCACCCTAATAATCCAATACCATATCAAGAAAATATGCCTTTGGGGTCGACCAGCCCTTATGGATGGAGTAAGTATATGAGTGAACAAATATTGCGTGATATTGAAATTGCTAATCATGATTTTTCAGTCGCTTATTTAAGGTATTTCAATCCAGTGGGCGCTCATGCCAGTGGATTAATTGGTGAAGATCCCCGTGGCGTACCTAATAATTTGATGCCTTACGTCACCCAGGTCGCAGTTGGTCAACGTGACCATTTATCAGTTTACGGTGGAGACTGGCCGACTGCAGATGGCACTGGGGTTCGTGACTATATTCACGTGGTAGATTTGGCGCGAGGACATGTTAAGGCCCTAAACTATTTGCTATCGGGTAAAGGTTCAATAACCGCTAATCTAGGTGCTGGTAAGGGGTACAGTGTGCTTGATCTTGTGAAGGCTTTTGAGAAAGCTTCAAATAAGAAGATACCTTATAAGATTGTTGATCGTCGAGCTGGAGACATCGCTGCTTTTTATGCTGACCCCACTTTGGCAAAAGACAAGCTTGATTGGAGCGTTGAGTACGATCTAAATCGAATGTGCGAGGACAGCTGGCGCTGGCAATCTCAAAATCCAAATGGGTTTGAGTAAAAGATTAAATTCCCTTATTGAGCTTAAAAATGAGCAAAGCTCTCTACTCTTTCTCATAAGGTAAGCTTCATTACACTCATAAGCCGACATGGATCTTTTAAAGTCTCCGCACTGAAAAACCTAAGTCCTTTGGTATTTAAGCGAAAATAGAGCCCATGAAGATTTTGATTGTTAAATTGTCCTCTTTGGGTGATGTTTTGCACAATTTGCCCATCGTTTGGGATCTGCGTGCCAAGTATCCAGAGGCCCAAATTGATTGGGTCGTTGAAGAGGGCTATGTGGGGCTTTTGGAGCCTCTGAAGAGTCTGACTTCACCAGCGGGTGATTCTATTGCTGGTATCAACAACATCATTCCTTTAGCGTTTCGTCGTTGGAAAAAGGCATTGAAGCGCGGTGAGTTCATCCGCAGCATTCAGGAATACATTGTCTTTAAAGAGCAATTTAAGTCTGGGGTATTTGCTGACTATGATCTGATCATTGAAACCCAAGGTTTGCTCAAGTCTGCTTGGGTGACGCACTTGGTCAATCCCAATAAGACTGCTTCAGTCTTTGGTTTGGCCAATCAGACCGAGTTTTCTGGTTACGAGCCTTGGGCTCGTCGTTTTTATACTGACGCGGTACAAGTGCCGTTTCATTGTCATGCAGTTGATCGCTCGCGTTGGGTGACTGCCTCAGCACTTGATGTATCTGTGCCTGATCGTGTGGCGTCACCTCCACAGTTTTATCCTCAAGCTTATGTTCAGTCTTTGGTCGATGCTGCTAAGTTGGGTTTTGCATCCACCCGAGTCGATTTAGGTTTTGATGTTTCTAAACCCTATGTGATGTGTTTTCATGCGACGGCTGGTAAATCTAAGCGTTGGTCAGACGATGCCTGGGTGGCCGTTGGTAAAGAGCTGATCGGGCGCGGTATACAAGTGGTTTTGCCGTGGGGCAATGACAAAGAAAAAGAAGTCAGTCAGCAATTGGCGAAGAAAATGGCGGGTCAGTACACATTGTCTGGTTTGGTGGGTTCTAAAGCAATTGTGCCAAATGCGTTTTCAATTGCTGATGCCTTTGGCTTAGTGGCAGGTGCCAAGATGACCATTGGTGTTGATACAGGCTTGACCCATTTATCTGCCATTTTAGGTATGCCAACAATTGAGTTGTATTGTGATTCTCCTCGCTGGAAGACTGAAGGCTATTGGTCTTCAAATATTCATAACTTGGGTGATAAGGGTGAGCCACCGACTACCCAAGAAGTGATCAATATCATTCAGTCGCACTTCTCTTAAATCATCTTTTAATTAATCCCAATCATTTGAGTAAGCCCATGGATTTAAATTTGCCTTCGGCAGAGCAGATTGCTTTGCGCATTAATAACCAAATCGCCACAGAAATGAAAGTGCGGCCTCAGCAAATTGGGGTGGCTGTTGGTTTGATGGATGAGGGGTCCACAGTTCCCTTCATTGCGCGTTATCGCAAAGAAGTCACGGGTGGCTTGGATGACACACAGCTGCGCAATATAGAAGAACGCTTGCTGTATTTGCGTGAGCTTGAAGAGCGTCGCGTGGCGATTCTGAAATCAATTCATGAGCAAGGCAAGTTGACTGATGCTTTGATGGCATCTATTGGGGCTGCCGATACCAAGCAGGCTTTGGAAGATCTTTATTTGCCTTATAAGCCTCGTCGCCGTACCAAAGCTATGATCGCTCGTGAAGCAGGATTAGAGCCTTTGGCTCGAGCCTTGATGGCTGACCCTACTCTCGACCCTCAAGTTGAAGCTGTTAAATATATCAATATTGATCCAGCTGCCTATGTAGCTCTCAGTGCTGAAGATATTAAGAAGTCTCAAGCTGGTGATGAAAGTGTGAATGGCGGTGTGCCATTGGTGCCTGATGTTAAAACAGCTTTGGATGGTGCCAGGGATATCTTGGCTGAAGAGTTTTCTGAGATGGCGCCTTTGCTAGCCAAGCTTCGTGACTTCTTGTGGTCACAAGGTTTAATGACATCCAAAGTTGCTGATGGCAAAGAGATGGCAGAAGAGGAAAAATTCCGTGATTACTATGCTTACTCTGAACCGGTTCGTTTGGTACCTTCACACCGTGCCTTGGCTCTTTTTAGAGGACGTCAGTTAGGGGTATTGCAGTTGAAGTTGAGTTTGGAAGAATCTCAAGAAGCTTTGGTGCCTCACCCTTGCGAAGTAATGATCGCCAAGCATGTAGGCATTGAGTCATTGGGCCGTTCAGCAGATAAGTGGTTAGCAGAGGTGTGCCGTTGGACATGGCGTGTAAAAACGTCTTTGTCGCTAGAAATGGCATTGTTCACACAATTGCGCGAAGCTGCTGAGACAGAGGCGATCAAAGTTTTTGCACGCAACCTCCACGAACTTTTATTAGCCGCTCCCGCTGGTCCGAAAGTGGTGATGGGGGTTGACCCAGGAATTAGAACGGGTTGTAAAGTCGCGGTCGTTGATGCCACAGGTAAGTTACTAGAAACTTCCACGATTTATCCACATGAGCCACGCAAAGACTGGGATGGTTCTTTGGCAGTCTTAGGAGCTTTGTGTGTGAAACACCAGGTGTCTTTGGTAGCCATTGGTAATGGCACTGCCAGTCGTGAGACTGATCGCTTGGTGAAAGACTTGATGAAACTTTTATCGGCAAAGAAAAGTGATCAAAATACTTTACAGAAGATTGTGGTGTCTGAGGCTGGCGCCTCGGTTTATTCAGCTTCTGAATTAGCCGCTCTGGAGTTTCCGGAACTAGATGTATCACTTCGTGGTGCTGTATCGATTGCACGTCGTTTGCAAGATCCATTGGCGGAATTGGTGAAGATTGAGCCCAAGGCCATTGGTGTGGGTCAGTATCAGCATGATGTGAATCAATTCCAGCTTTCTAGAACTTTGGATGCTGTTGTAGAGGATTGCGTGAATGCCGTGGGTGTTGATCTGAATACAGCATCAGTGCCATTGCTATCCAAAGTATCTGGTCTAAATGCTGGCTTAGCCAGAAACATTGTTGCTTTTAGGGATAGCAAGGGACGCTTCAATAATCGTGAGGCTTTGAAGGAAGTGCCGCGTTTAGGTGATAAAGCCTTTGAGCAAGCCGCAGGATTTTTGCGCATCAGCGGTGGTGATAATCCACTGGATCAATCTTCTGTTCATCCCGAGTCTTATCCGCTGGTTGAGAAGATGTTGAAACAATTGGGTCAACCAGTGACTGAAGTGATTGGTAATAAAGAATTACTCAAAAAGGTTGCCGCCAATGATGTGATTCAAAAACTGGTGGATGACAAATTTGGTGTTGTCACCATCAAAGATATTTTGATTGAATTAGAAAAGCCTGGTCGTGATCCACGACCAGAATTTAAAACAGCGACCTTCGAAGATGGCGTTGAAGATATCAATCAATTGATTCCGGGCATGATTTTGGAAGGTGTTGTGACCAACGTGGCAGCCTTTGGTGCTTTCATAGACATTGGTGTTCATCAAGATGGTTTGGTGCACGTCTCTGCGTTGGCAGATAAGTTTGTTAAAGATCCTCATGAGGTGGTTAAAGCTGGTCAAGTGGTCAAAGTAAAGGTGCTTGAAGTGGATGTGAAGCGTCGACGCATTGGCTTAACGATGAAGTTGAATGATTCTGCGCCGTCGAATACTGCGGTTCGTTCACAAGCTGGCGAAAGAGTCAATAACAATGGAGCGAAGACTTCCTTAAAACCCTCGAGTCAAAGACAGCAGACTTCGTCTGCACCAGTAGGGAATACTGCTTTTGCTGAGGCGTTTGCTAAGTTGAAGGCAAAAAACTAATACTAGTTTTTATAAGAAGGTTATTGAGTGTTGTAAGATTTGCACTCAATAACTTCTCATCATTTTTCCATGACAGTAGCTGCAATAGATTCTTTTGAGCATTTAGCTACAAAAGCAGATTTACATCTTTTTGAGATAAGGGTTCTGCAATCTCAAGATGAAATGAAAAATGATTTGATCAAGTGGATGGCGGGCTTGTTGTTTATTCAAGTCGGTCTTTGTTTGAGTGTGGTTCTATTCTTCCACGGTAATTGAAGTGAGTGAAATAGAGTTTGTGATGGCATCGATATTGAATAAGTTAAAGACTTACCTATTGTTATCAAAGGCACTGATAGTTAAATTGAAACAAAAAGTAAGCGCTAGACGTTTAGTGGCTTTAGGTGGTTCTGAGCCTCAGCTAAAAAGCATTCCAAGAAGAAGGCCTTATGACTGATTCTAAATATTATTACTTTTCGGTAACAATATTTAGAATCAAGGTATATAATAATATTTAATTACCTTTAAGTAACTAAATATTAGATTATGCGAAAATATCATAAAAAATTACCGTTAAGTAATATAGTTAGCCTTAAGATCACTGATACCAAAACCTTGGGTGAATTGCTGCGTGCCCAAAGAAAGGCTTTGGGCCTGACTCAATTAGACATGGCTGGCGTTGGGAATAGTGGTAACCGATTCATTGTTGAATTGGAGGCTGGTAAACCAACGGTTCAGTTCCAAAAAACTTTGGACACACTCAACCTTTTGGGTTTGGAAATGGTGATCAGAGAAAAAACATCGGGTGATCTTTGATGCCTCAGGATTCCTTAGATATTTACTGGGAGGGTGATTTGATTGGCCATATAGTCGATGGATCGCCGCTGTCTTTTGAGTATGACTCAGAGTGGTTATCAAAGAAAGATCACTTTGCTCTATTGGGTATTCCCAAAATGGTTGGAGTACAAAGTGGTCCAATGATCACTTCATTTTTTGAAAACTTATTACCTGAGGCAGAGTTAAGAGAGTATTTAACTTCACAGCACAAGGTGGGAAGTTTGTTTGGTTTGCTGTGGAAATTTGCTGGTGACACAGTGGGTGGTTTCGTTATGACTCCGTCCGGAACTGTTGTTGAACCACTGGCTTACGAGAAAACCACTTGGGAAAAGCTAGCTAAAAAAATTCAAAAAGACGGCATTCATAATGCCGGTGGATTGCTTGAAGCAAGTCGCATCTCAATTGCAGGAGCTCAGCGCAAATTTTCAATTGCAATATTCAATGACAATCAAGTGATGCTTCCATTGGGAGTGTCACCATCAACACATATTGTTAAACCAGAAATCATTAAGTTTGAAAATATTTGGCGTTCAGCTTTGAATGAAGCCATCATCATGAAGACTGCATCTTTGTGTGGCTTAATAGTTGCAGAGACGTTTTATGAGCCATTCACTGAATCATGTGTTGTTAAAAGATTTGATAGATTTTTTGATGGTGAAGTGAAAAAAGAAAATCTTAAAAGAGTGGTTCAGTACGATTTTTGTCAATTATTTGGCAAGACATCTGATAGAAAGTATCAGCAAGATGGGGGCCCCGGTCTTGTGGATTGTGCAAGCCTAATTAAGAAACATAGCTTTGATGCTGCTAATGACATGAAGTCATTGGTGCAGTGGTTGTTTTTTAATTTGATGGTGGGCAATCATGATGGTCACGCCAAGAACCTATCCATTAATAAGATTGATGGTAAGTTTTATTTGTCACCCTTCTATGACTTAATGTCAACTCAGGTCTACAAAGGAATTTCTTCAAATTTGGCCATGTCAGTTAATGGTCAATATGAAGCTGGTCAGATTGGCGCTAAAGAGATCTCGGGTTTTTGTGAAGATCTGAATCTTCAGCGAGGTTATGTGATCAAGATTGCTGAGGATTTATTTGAAAAATTGCCAGATTCATTAGAAAAGGCCATTTTAAGTTGCAATGCCAAGGACCCTAAGAGCCAAAGTTTTATAGATAAGCTACAGATTTACGTTATGAGTAACAGCCGTAAATTAATGAAAAGAATAGCTTGAATATTTTCTAGTAGAACTCGCAGGGATTATTCAGATTTAGATAGGTGATTTTGTACTATGGTGCAATTTCAGAATGAAAAAATTGCACCATAATGCAAGATAACTTATTTCAACAAAGCATTCACTGCTTGTAGGTCCTCATCGCTGAGTACTGCTGCTTGAGCTTTGAGCTTGAGACCATTCAAGATGGTGTCATAACGGGCCTTAGCCAGATCTCTGCGAGTCGTGAACAAGGTATCTTGGGCATTTAGTACGTCGATGTTGATGCGCACACCCACTTCGTAACCAAGCTTATTGGATTCCAAAGCGCTCAATGCTGAAATCTCAGCGGCCTCGTAAGCTTTTACTTGAGCCAAACCATTGTTAAATCCTAAGTAGGCTTGACGTGTGGTTTGAGCCACAGAGCGGCGGGTGTTTTCTAAGTCAGCCAATGCTTTATTGGCTAATGCTGATTTTTCTCGCACCACTGATTGGTTGTATCCACCTGAGAAAATTGGGACCGTCAATTGAATGATGGCTTGGTTCGAATAGCTTTTAGATGAGAACGCAGTTCCATCCTGTGGAAGAGTACTTTCACTATCAGCGTAACCTCGTTGCACCACTAAGTCGACCGATGGCGCATGGCCAGCGTACGCTCGCTTGGTATCTTTGGTTGCGACATCATAAGAAAGTTTGCTTGCGATGATGTTGTAGCTCACGTCGCTGGCCTGGTTGACCCAGTCTTGCATTGTTTGGCCAGGAGTTACAGTTAGGGCGCTTTCAACATTGACCTTGCTTGGTTTTTCACCTTTTTTAAGTTTGACTTTTCTATCTTTAGCCACCACATCAATTTTGGCAGTATTACTCAATGATTTGACTTGGGTGATTTGTTTGCCAGTGATTTGTTCTAGTGCGCCACGTTTGATTGTTAAATCAGCTTCTGCAGCCAATTCTTGGGCTACCACTAAGTCATAACGAGATTGTGCTTCATGGGTATCAGTAATGGTCGATGTACCTACTTCAAAATTACGCTTAGCCTGTTCTAATTGTTCAGCAATCAATGCTTTTTTATTTCTGAACAGATTTAAAGAATCTTCAGCATTTAACACATTGAAATAAGCTTCGGTGACGCGTATCACCAAATCTTGTTCAGCAGCAGCGTATTGGGCTTCTGCAATGGTTGCATTGAGATCACCTTGACGAGCTTGCTCAAACTTGTCCCAATTAAATAGAGGTTGAGTGAGCTTGACGTTCCAACCTCGAGACATCAAGTCATTGCGACGATTGCCAGTTCGTTGGTTGTAAATATCATTTTTAGTTTCATTACCAGTTCCAACAACTTGCGGCAATAGCACTGATAGACCTTGCCAACGTTTTTCTTTACCAGCTATAAAGCCATATTTAGCGGCATTGAACGTAGGATCATTGAAAGCAGCTTCACGATACAAGCTGAGCAAATCCAACACTTCAGTGTTGGGGTTATTTTGTTTGACTTGGGTGGCTGGATTGCTTGTGGTTACCGTGCTTGGTGGCACAGTAGAAACTGAGCCTTGAGCCAAGACTGAAAGACTGGCCACTGATCCTGCGAAAGCTAATGCAAGCATCATTGCCAACTTTTTCTGTGCAAAGTGCTGAGGAAGGCAAAGAGTATTTGATTTCATCCTATCATTTTGCATCAAAAATGAGCTATTTGCAGTTGAAAAACCCCATCCTTGTGCCAAATTTGACCTTTGTCACATGGATTTTCTTATAAAACCCTATACTTGCTAATATGAAGATTCTACTGAGTCGCCTTGGCAGTCAATTGAAAGCAAGGCTAGAACAATTCAAAGCCTTTTTGCAAACCCATGCATGGTTTCGCCGAGGGGTTTATTTCACTCTAGTCGTTTTGGTATTTTGGGTACTTTGGAAGATATTGAGTTCAGTCTTTGGTTGGAGTGATCCAGAATACAAAACTGCTCGCATTGAAGAGGGTCCTTTGGCTGTAACGATCAGTGCCAGTGGCACATTGAATCCTGTGAAATCAGTGCAAGTGGGTACGCAAGTATCTGGCATGGTTCAAGAGATTTATGTCGACTTCAATGATGTGGTGAAAAAAGACCAAGTCATTGCGCGGATTGACCCACGTGAGTGGCAAGCTCGATTTGAGCAAGCTGAAGCCAATTACATTTTGGCTAAACGCAATCACGATAATAATATCAAGCTGATTGAGAAAAAATTCATTTCTCCGTCAGCTTTTGATCAAACCCTCAGTGCTTATAAAAGTGCCAAAGCATCTTTGACCATGGCCAAGAAAGCGTTGGATGACACAGTGATTCGTTCGCCAGTGGATGGTGTGGTTGTTAAGCGCAGTGTCGAGCGAGGTCAAACAGTAGCGGCCAGTTTGCAGGCGCCAGAGTTGTTCATCATTGCTCAAAACTTGGCGGATATGCAAGTTGAAACCGCCATTGATGAATCAGATGTGGGTCGCATTGTGGAAGGTATGGCCGCCACATTCACAGTCGATGCATTTCCTAGCAAGGTGTTTCAAAGTCAGGTCAAGCAAGTGCGTAAGGCACCCATCAATGTGCAAAACGTGATTACTTATACCGTTTTACTCAGTGCTCAAAATACTGATCTGAAATTGTTGCCAGGAATGACCGCCAATACTTCGATCATCACAGAGCAAAAAGAAAAAGTTCTACGTATCTCGAATGCTGCTTTGCGATTCAAGATGCCCAATACCAGTGGCGTGGCAAAGAATGAATCAGCCAATCCATCTAGAGGTTCAGGTGCGACAGGATCTTCACCAGCATCTGCGCCAATGATGGGTAAGCCTTCGGCCATCAGAGATGTCAAAGTGACCACGCGTAAAGTTTGGGTGTTAGAAAAATCAGGCTTAAAAGACAAGCCTGTTCAAAAAACCATTCGTGTGGGTTTGAGTGATGGTAATGCCAGCGAGGTATTGCCAGGCGAAGATGCAGCAGCAACCCTGCAGATTGGTGATTTGGTCATCATCGGCGTTTCTGGTGGTGCAGGCAAAGCAGGTGCAAGTCGCCCATCGGGTCCGCGACTTTTCTAAAGACTGACAAAGACCAAGAGCATGACATTGATCAAAACCCATCATTTGGTGAAAACCTATGGCGTGGGTGAGCAAATAGTTCACGCTTTGGATGATGTGTCGCTCACCATTGAGCAAGGCGAATTTGTTGCAATTGTTGGTGCATCTGGATCGGGTAAATCAACTTTTATGAACATGATTGGGTGTTTGGATCAGCCAAGCAGTGGTTCTTATGATTTGGGCGGTGAAGATGTCGCTAATATGTCCAGCGATGAGTTGGCAGATTTACGCAATCGGCGCATTGGTTTTATTTTTCAGCAATTCAACCTCTTGGCCAGAACTTCAGCCATTGAAAACGTTGCCTTGCCTTTGTTGTATGCCAGAGTCGGTCCTCTTGCAGAATTGAGTAAAGAGCAACGTTACGAACATGCCAAGCAACGCTTAGAGCAGGTGGGTTTGGGTGAACGTTTACTCAATACACCTGCACAACTTTCTGGTGGTCAACAGCAGCGTGTGGCCATTGCCAGAGCTTTGGTCAATGATCCTGATTTAATTTTGGCGGACGAGCCTACCGGGGCATTGGATTCTAAAACCAGTGCTGAGGTGATGGCGCTCTTGACGCAACTCAATCAACAAGGAATGACCGTTGTGGTGGTCACTCATGAGTCTGATGTGGCCGCTTATGCATCGCGCACGATTACATTCAAGGATGGCAAGGTCATTGATGACAGTCCTAACAAAAAAGTTAGTTCTCTTGGAGGACTCTCTTGAATTTATCCATCGCTCTTCAAGCCCTCAAGGTCAATAAGCTACGCTCGGGTCTCACGATGCTGGGCATCATCATCGGTGTGGCTGCAGTGATTGTGATGATTGCAGTAGGAAGTGGTGCGCAAGCACGAGTGAAAGAACAAATTGCAGGTTTGGGTTCTAACTTGATGATTCTTTGGGCAGGCTCAGTGACAACTGCCGGGGTGCGTGGTGGCACGGGTACAGCACAAACTTTGGTTGAAGAAGATGCTTGGGCTGTCATGCGAGAAATATCAGAAATACAAGTGGCAGCGCCTACGCAACGTGGCAGTGGACAAATTGTGTGGGGCAACTCCAACTGGTTGGCTGCCATTGTTGGAGCCACGCCAGAGTATTTTGAGGCGCGTGATTGGGCGCTTATCAGCGGTCGTTTATTTGAAGCTGGTGAAATGTCTGGTGCAGGTAAGGTGGCCATCATTGGCCAAACAGTGGCCAGAGAATTATTTGGTGACAGTGACCCAGTGGATCAAATCATCCGCGTGCGCGGTGTGCCTTTCACGGTGATTGGTTTACTGGAGCGCAAAGGTCAAAGCATGATGGGGCAGGATCAAGATGACATCGTCATCATTCCTTTAACAACCGCACGCAATAAAATTTTTGGCGCTTTACAGGGCCGCATTGGACGAGTCAGTTCTATTTTTATCAAATCCAAAGATGGTGCTGATATGAAAGAGGCTGAAGAGAAAGTCAGAGAACTTTTGCGCCAACGCCATCGATTAACCGGTAATACACCCGACGATTTTTCTTTGCGTAATTTGACAGAAATACTTCAAGCTCAAGAAGCTGCTAGTAAAGTCATGGCCATCCTATTGGCAGCGGTTGCATCTGTTAGTTTGCTGGTGGGTGGTATTGGCATCATGAACATCATGCTGGTTTCGGTCACAGAAAGAACTCGAGAAATCGGTTTGCGTTTAGCTGTTGGTGCCAGAGGCAAAGATATTTTGTCGCAATTCTTGGTGGAGGCCATCACACTGTCAACCATTGGTGGTGTGCTTGGGATCCTATTAGGAGGTCTGGGAACTTGGCTCGTTGCTGAGTTGGCTGAATGGCCAGTGCAACTTTCTGTTTTGTCGATTGTTTTGGCAGTGGGCTTTTCTGCGGTGATTGGTATTTTCTTTGGCTACTACCCGGCTCGTAAAGCTTCATCGATGCAGCCAATACAAGCCTTGAGGTATGAGTAAGTCTTTGAAATATCATCGATCGTGATGGGCGGCGATCCGACTAAAGTAAAGCACTTTTTAAAATAGTCGCGACTATTTTAAAAAGTGCTTTAAAAAAGTCGGCTAATCAAAGATCTTTGTGACAAATTAATTGTTTATTATCACGCCATGGATATCTATTTAATTCTTAAAGCAGTCATCTTGGGCTTGGTAGAGGGTTTTACTGAGTTTTTGCCGATTTCATCAACGGGTCATTTGATTTTGGTGGGTGACCTATTGGATTTCAATGACGACAAAGGCAAAGCTTTTGAGGTCATCATTCAGTTTGGTGCGATCTTGGCAGTTTGTTGGGAGTACCGACAAAAACTCATCAGCGTGGTCACTGGGATTGCTTCAAGAAGAGCATCACAACGTTTTGCCGTGAATGTCATCATCGCCACGATTCCAGCGATTGTCTTGGCCTTGTTATTTGGCAAATACATTAAAAGTGCTTTGTTTTCTCCGATTCCTGTGGCCACAGCATTCATTGTGGGCGGCTTCATTATTTTTTGGGCGGAGGCTCGTCAAAAGAAGTTAGAGTCTGATGCGGGTGATGGTGTGTTGATTTCTCGAGACATTAACGGTGTGGATGATCTCAATTGGCGTGATGCATTGAAGATTGGTTTAGCGCAATGCGCTGCTTTGATTCCTGGAACTTCTCGTTCTGGTGCAACCATCATTGGTGGCATGTTGTTTGGTTTGCCAAGAAAAGTTGCCACAGAGTTTTCTTTCTTCTTGGCCATCCCAGTCATTGCAGGCGCAACACTCTATGAATTAATCAAGCTGCGTCATGTTTTAGGCGATGCTTCATGGAGTACTTTTGGTCCAACCTTGGGCATTGGCTTCGCAGTCTCTTTCGTGTCTGCCTTTGTGTGTATCCGTTGGTTGATCCGTTATGTGGCCACCCATGACTTCAGGATCTTTGCTTGGTACCGAATTATTTTTGGAGTTTTAGTTTTGTTAACTGCTTGGACGGGCGTCGTCCAGTGGTCACATTAGTTTTAAACCGAGGTCATGCTGCTTGCGCTAGTACTAGAGCGAAGCTGATTTGATTGTGGGTTTCTAACTTTACGATTGGCTTGAAGCATCGTGCCTTCAATCACTGCACCAGTGGCGATGGTGAATGCTTCAGCGCTGATATCTCCGTGAACCACGGCACAATCAGATAAGAAGATTAATTCTTTGGCAAAAATATTACCAATCACTTTGCCAGCGATATAAGCTTTGTTGCAGTGAATGTTGCCAGTGACAACTCCGCTTGGACCAACAGCAATGGAGCAAGGGTATTTGTCTGCTGGCTCTAGGTTGCCGAATACTTTGCCGTCGATGCGCAGGCTGTCGTGCACAGTCATACGACCATGGATCACTGAGCTTTTACCCACCAAGGTATCAAAGCTCTCCATTCCTTCAGCGCGCGGTTTTTTCTTTTTAAACAAAATATGACAAATCTCTAATAATTGTCATAAGTATAAATCATTAGCTCTATGGGGAATGAGATCGGTCTTAGAGTGAGGATGAAAGGCGATGTGGCTCAGGAGATTAAAATAAGCGCATGTCAGAAAAGAATTCAGAATCTCCGCGTTTACATCAATCTTTTGATCAAGCCAAAGAAGCTTTTGCTAAAGAGTCTAAGGACTCTGAGCATTACTTGCATCGCATCAAGTCTTTTGTTTTGCGCACAGGACGTTTGACCCCTGGCCAAGCTCGTGCCATTGAAATCCTGGGCCCTGAATTTTTACTACCCTTCACAGCTCAAGCAATTGATTGGGGTAAAAGTTTTAAATCTAATCCTGCTGATTCAAATGAGACGCCAAGACCAAAAATTCTTGAAATAGGTTTTGGCATGGGGGAGACCACCGCCAAGATTGCTGCAGCCAGGCCAGCCGATGATTTTTTAGCCATTGAGGTTCATGAGCCAGGAGTGGGGGCATTACTTAAGTTAATAGGTGAGCAAGGGCTAACTAATTTAAGGTTGATGCGCCATGATGCCGTAGAGGTTGTTGAAAATATGATCCCAGCATCTTTTTTAGATGGTGTTCATGTTTACTTTCCGGACCCGTGGCATAAAAAACGCCACAACAAGCGCCGTTTGATCCAAGCAGAATTTGTATCACTATTAAGTAGTCGAATTAAACCAGGTGGCTATTGGCACTTGGCCACCGATTGGCAAGAATATGCTGAGCAGATGATGGAAGTGTTATCTGCAGAGCCTACTTTGGTAAATACGGGTGTCTTAGCAGGTGGGTATGCGGAACGTCCGACTTACCGCCCAGTGACCAAGTTTGAGAATCGAGGGATTCGTCTTGGGCACGGGGTTTGGGATTTGGTGTTCAAGAGAGTATAAAAATATTCTTTCTAATTGTTTGCTGAGCTTGCGCTTGATCTAGAGCCCCAAGCAAACGTATTTCATTTCTAAGTACTCATCCATTCCCCAGACACTGCCTTCTCTGCCAAGGCCTGATTGTTTGACACCTCCAAAAGGCCCCACTTCACTTGAGATTGTGCCGGTGTTCACGCCGACCATGCCAAATTCTAAAGCTTCAGCAACTCTCCAAATGCGACTGATGTCTTTGCTATAGAAATAAGAGGCCAAGCCGAATTCGCTGTCATTGGCCATTTGAATCACTTCAGACTCTAAAGTGAAGGGAATCACTGCGGCCACTGGGCCAAAGGTTTCCTCTTCTGTGATCAACATGCCTTTTTTAACACCCGCTAAAACAGTCGGTTCATAAAAAGTGCTACCCAAAGCATGGCGCTTGCCACCAGTCATCAGTCGGGCGCCTTTGGCAACCGCATCTTGAACGTGTTGTTCAACTTTATCAATGGCTTGCTGATCAATCAAAGGCCCTAATTGAACGCCTTTATCTAATCCTGGGCCAATGACCAAGCCCTTGCTGGCTTGAGTGAGTTTTTCGACGAATGCATCATGCAAGCTTTCGTGAACGTAAAAACGGTTGGTGCAAACGCAGGTTTGGCCGGCATTGCGGTATTTGGACTGCATAGCGCCACTGACGGCTGCATCTAAGTCAGCGTCTTCAAACACAATGAAGGGGGCATGGCCACCCAGTTCAAGCGCCACCTTTTTAATGGTTGGGGCGCATTGCTCCATCAGAATTCTGCCCACCGGGGTTGAGCCGGTGAAAGAAAGGTGGCGAACCAATGGAGAGTCGCAAAGTGCTTTACCAATCTCGATGGAGTTCTTCCCATCGGCTGTTACGAGATTGATCACGCCATCCGGGATGCCGGCTTCTTTAGCTAGTTCTACCAGTGCCAGAGCTGACAGGGGTGTTTGTTCAGCAGGTTTGATCACGATCGTACAACCAGCAGCAATGGCTGGAGCAACTTTGCGGGTGATCATGGCCAAAGGGAAGTTCCATGGGGTGATAGAGACACACACCCCAATTGCTTGCTTGAGGACCATCATGCGTTTATCCGACCAAGGGCTGGCAGGAATGGCGCCCATCACGCGCTTGGCTTCCTCGGCAAACCACTCAATGAAAGAGGCTGCGTAGTTGACCTCACCTTTGGCTTCCATCAATGCTTTGCCTTGTTCTTCAGTCATTAAGCGGGCCAGGCGATCAGCATCGCGGTTCATGAGGTCAAACCAGCGTCTTAATAGCTGTGCTCTGTCTTTACCAGTTCTTGCTTTCCAGGCGGGCAGTGCTGCGTGCGCCTGATCAACTGCACGCAAAGCATCTGCTGCGGTCATATTAGGGACTTGAGCAATGATTTGTTGATTGGCTGGATTGTTTACATCGAAGAATTGTTTTGTCATAGGGTTTGATTTTGCCCTAATTTATCAAGTGCCTCCTTATTTGCTTAATCTTTGTTTGATTCTGAAGCTTTGATTCGGCAATGAGTTTTCTTGTTGACTGCCGTTGGAGAGGATAAGTTAAAACCCTAATATTTGCAGAATGCTGAATCAATCTATGGTTTTTAATCAAAAAAAATCACTAAATATAGTTTTTTCAGAATATAAAATTAGTGGTCACTAACATAAAATTTACCCTTATACGTCAATGAGTCACCCACCTTATCCACAGGGGGTATGATTCTTTATACAGTCTTTTAATAACTAAAAATAGTGTAAATAATTTTCTATATGCTTGACAGTGTATATAACCTTTCCTAATATGCATCAACTCAAAGAGATGTTGCAGTGCACAAATTTCAATGCTTCAGTTGGATGCTTTACTTTGAATCAGTGAACGAAACACTTTTTAAGAAGGTAGAAATGAATACAAACACTTTGAAGATGGTTATCACAGGCATACAGGACAGAGCTAGCTCTGCGCCCGTTGACTTGCTTTCTATTGCCAAAGCAAAGTTCAAGGGCGTGATGAGCTCCCTGGGCGTTCTAGCTTCGTTCATGGTGCTGGCCATGTGGATGAACCAGCCTTTGCGCGTTGAATTAGCCTCTTGGCTGATTCCAACTGGGGCATACCAAATATTCCAGAACGGTTTTGAGACTGTTCCTTCTGTGGCTCCTCAGGCTGCCAAGATTCCAACCAGCTTGGTAGACACAAATGCAGTAGATCCTAAAATTCTTAAGTCTGGAGCAGAGCGTCAAGCGGTTGCTTCATACATATCCAGTAAATACAAGATTGCTCACTCAGCCAGCCTAGACTTTGTTGATAAAGCCATGACAGTGAGTCGAGAGGTGGGTCTGGACCCAACCTTGATTTTGGCTGTTACCGCTGTTGAGTCAAGTTTTAACCCTTTGGCTGAGAGCAAAAAGGGTGCGCAGGGTCTGATGCAGGTCATGACTCGGGTTCACGTCGAAAAATTCCAGCTATTTGGCGGACATGAAGCAGCCTTAGATCCAGATGCCAATATGCGTGTGGGTTCTTTGATTCTTCGTGAATACATCGCCAAAGGTGGTTCTTTGAACGCAGGATTGCGTTTGTATGTTGGTGCCTCATCCATCTTCATCAGTGATGGTGGTTACGGCGAAAAGGTTTTGGCTGAAAGAGATCGTTTAAGACAGGCTGCTGCTTTGAGAGTAGCTAGTTTGGGCCAGAGTCTTTATTAATTTACAACAATTGAAGTTCAGTTCAGAGCTGTAGCTCAGCGCGGCATCTCATGTGGTCTAAGTTGTTGGGCCAACTTATCCAGAACACCATTCACATACTTGTGGCCATCCGTGCCACCAAATACCTTAGCAAGTTCCACAGCCTCATTAATGGCCACCTTGAACGGTACGCTGATATCTTGAGCTAATTCAAATGCAGCAATGAGTAAGGCACCATATTCAACGGGTGACAACTCTTCCATTGGGCGATCGATGTGCTGCTTGATGTGGTTTTCAAGGGTGTCATAGTGGTTCACCACCCCAGAAAATAAATGATCAAATAATTCTTTTTGAGCTTTTTTAAAACCAGGGTCTTCACCGAGTTGCTTGGCAATCGTGGCGTAGTCTGAAAAACCACCAGCTGCTTTGATCACCAACCATTGATAGACACCTTGCAATGCGTATTCGCGTGCGCGACGACGTGGCGTCAAAGACCGTTTCACCGTGACAGATGAAATCGGTTTATTGAGTTGTTGGGGATCAAAGTTCATAAGCTGCTAAATATTTTTTTATTGAGTATTGACTAGTCTTCTTCAACTTCATCATCAGGTGTTAAGCCAATGGATAGGTTGGCCATTTCAACAGCAGTGCGAGCACAATCACGACCTTTTTCAAGAACACGTGCTTGAGCTTGTTCATCTGTTTCACAAGTAAGAACACCGTTAGCAATCGGAATACCGTAATCAAGACCAACGCGTGAGATGCCAGCACCTGATTCATTTGAAACAAGTTCAAAGTGATAAGTTTCACCACGAATCACGGCACCCAAAGCAATCAGCGCATCAAACTCGCCACTCTCAGTGAGTTTTTGAAGTGCTAGAGGAATTTCTAAAGCGCCTGGAACAGTTGTGATCACAATATCAGGCTCAGCAACACCAAGAGCCAATAATTCTTTCACGCAAGCCTCTGTTAAAGCCTCACAGATAGGGGCATTAAAACGCGCTTGGACAATACCGATGCAAAGGTCTTGACCGTTTAAGTCTGCTTCAATTCGATCAATGTTAGTTAGTGGCATGTGAACCTTTGTGTGTGGCGGTGATAAAACTAAAAATCGCTAAAACTAATTATGTTGCTTGATATGGCAAATGTCCGGTGACCTCTAAGTCGTAGCCGGCCATCGTTGGTAACTTACCTGGCTTGGCCAATAACTTCATTTTACGGATGCCCAAATCCTTCAAAATTTGCGCTCCGATACCGTAGGTGCGGAAATCAGTTTTTCTTTGAGGGTTCATTGGGGCAATGCCATCCAATTTACCCAATTGGTTGAACCAAGCATCTGTGTTCACGGCAGCTGTGCCAGCGCAATTCAATAAGACGATCGCACCAGTTTCACTTTCAGCAATGGTTTTAATCGCTTGAGTCACAGGCCATGAATGACTGGCAGATTCTGTTTCAAGTAAATCAAGAATGGTGGCGGGTTCATGTACACGCACCAAGGTTTCTTGGTTTGGATTTGGTTGACCTTTGATCAAGGCCAAGTGCGCACAACCCGTTGGACTGTCTTTATAAGCAATGCCTTGTAAAGGTCCCCATGGGGTATTGAATACGCGAGTGCCTTGACGGCTGATGATGCTTTCATTGCGACTGCGGTAATGAATCAAATCAACGATGGTGCCAATTTTTAATTGATGCGCTTTGGCAAATTCAACCAAGTCAGGCAAGCGAGCCATCTCGCCATCGTCTTTCATGATTTCACAAATCACAGCGGCTGGACTGCACCCTGCAAGCTCAGCTAAGTCACAACCTGCTTCAGTGTGACCAGAGCGAACCAAAACGCCACCCGCTTGCGCCATGAGTGGAAAAATATGACCAGGCATCACGATGTCGCGGGGTTTGGCTGTTGGAGCAACCGCCACTTTGACTGTGTGGGAGCGATCAGCAGCAGAAATACCGGTGGTAACACCTTCAGCTGCTTCAATCGATACCGTGAAATTAGTGCCAAGAGCTGCGGTGTTATCACGCACCATCAAAGGCAAATTCAGTTGCTCGCACCGTTCGCGAGTCAGGGTCAAGCAAATCAAGCCTCGACCATGCTTGGCCATGAAGTTAATCGCTTCAGGCGTGACATGATCAGCAGCCAGCACCAAGTCACCTTCGTTTTCACGATCTTCTTCATCGACTAAAACGACCATCTTGCCGGCACGCATGTCAGCGATGATTTCTTCAGTGGAGGCTAGGGAATAGGTTGTGCTTGGCATAGACCCGTGATTTTAAAGCTTTTTTGAGCTAAGGCCGAGTTTTTACGGATGTATCAGCCTTTTCGCACCCTAAAGTTCCTTACATCCTTGAGGAAAGGGCCAGCAAAAGGGCCCATCAAGATGTCAATTGGACGTTAATTAATTGGGCGCCAACATGCGCTCGACATAGCGCGCAATCAAATCAACCTCTAGATTCACCAAAGAACCAGCCTTGAGGTACTGAAGGGTGGTATTTTGAAGTGTGTGAGGGATGAGGTTGATGTGCATCAGGCAGCCATCTTTCAGGTCCTCAACTTTGTTGACGGTCAATGATGTGCCATTAACAACGATTGAACCTTTGTAGGCCAAATACTTGGCTAAAGACAGAGGCGCTTTGATGACCAAATGCCATGAACCTTCATTGTTTTGAGATTCATTCGTTTTAATTTGTTCGACTTGTTCAAAAAGTGTCACCGTGCCCATGCCATCGACGTGTCCGCTGACCAAGTGACCGCCCAAGCGATCATTGAAGCGCAATGCTTTTTCAAGATTGATGTGACCAGGTTTATCCAAGCCCGTGGTTTTATCCAAAGACTCTGCTGAGATATCAATCGCAAAATGTGAGTCAGTCATCGAGACCACAGTCATGCATGCACCTTGAAGCGCAATGCTGTCGCCCAATTGAACATCACCCATGTCTAATTTTCCGGCGTTGATGTGTAAACGAAAGCCATCACCGAGTTTTTCAACGGTGTCGATGTGTCCGATTGCTTGAATGATTCCAGTGAACATAGGTTTTCTTTATAAGTTACTTTTTTATGAGACGCAAGCGCAAATCATGGCCAATGGTTTGATGATCGATCATATCCCAAGCATCAACGCCATCAAGGCTTGTGAGGGCAGGTAGATTGGCCATGCCTTGAGCATCGCCTAAAAGTTTTGGTGCCATGTAGATCAATAGCTCATCGACACAATTTTCGCGAAGCAGTGAGCCGTTGAGTTTGAAGCCTGCTTCAACGTGTACTTCATTGACGTGACACTTTTCTGCCAAGTAAGTGAATAAAGCAGATAAATCAACTTTGCCTTTTGAATTGGATGTGTCAGCCATTTTTATCAAAGTGACATTCTTGGCTTTTAAAGCAGTTTCCATTTTGCTAAAGTGAGCGTCATCCACTTGTCCGCAAACAACCATCGTGTGACCGCCGATGGTCTCATCCAAAATTTTTGCATTGAGCGGAACTTCCAAAAATGAATCAATCAAGATTCGCATTGGTTGTCTTACGGAAATATCTTTTGGATGAACGTCTCTGACATTCAATTGAGGGTCATCTTCTTTGACGGTGCCGATGCCTGTGAGAATGCAGCAAGCTCTGGCACGCCACAAATGACCATCATGTCTGGCCTCTGCACTGGTGATCCATTGGCTCACGCCATTGTGAAGAGCGGTTTTACCATCGAGACTCGCAGCAATTTTCATGCGCACCCAGGGCTTCTTTCGCGTCATGCGTTTGATAAAGCCGAGATTAAGTTCCATGGCTTCTTTTTCAAGAAGACCGTAACGCACTTCAATGCCTGAGGCTCTGAGTGTTTCTAATCCTTGTCCTGCTACCAAAGGATTGGGATCTGTCATGGCGGCAATCACAGTCGACACTTTGGCAGCGATCAAGCTATCAGTGCAAGGAGGTGTGCGCCCATGATGACAGCAAGGCTCTAAGGTGACGTACACCGTTGCACCTGTGACATCTTTACCTTTGGCTTTGGCATCTTTGAGCGCATTGATTTCTGCATGGTCTGAGCCAACCACTTGTGTATGACCTACTCCCAGTATTTCGTTATTTTTAACAATGACACACCCAACCCGAGGATTTGGGTTACTCACGAACATGGATTTCTTGGCCTCTGCCAAGGCCATGGTCATGAAGTCATGATCACTGGGGGTGTACATAAATAATTTTCATTGAAAGCTTATGGGATGCTTTATTTTAGAGGTGATTCAAATACTTTACAGACATTTTTGATTATCCCTATTGGGATTGCAGCTTCGCCAACGTCCACCAGGACCCAAGATGACATGCATTTGTAGATGGGGATACTGTCGGTGCTGCCAAATGATGCGGTTGGCCACAAAACCGCCATTACGAAGCAGTGCTACATTTCCTGATTGAAAGCTGATGTGCCGAGCTTTATGCGGTGCGCTCATGTCGGTGAATTGCTGACTGTCTTTCAATGAATTTTGAGCCACCTGAATCCGACCTTTTAAATGGCCACCATGCAAAGAATATTGCTTGAGAGTTTTAAATGCTTCTTCTGAAGAAAATACATCTTGGGTGATTTCCCAACCATAGGACCAGTCTCTGAATTCAGCATTACCCAGTGGTTTGAGTGTCACAGTTTGATTAGTTTGTCTTGATAGTTGCCTGGCTAATTGCGCATCTTGCATGAATGCATAACTGACTTCGTCCAGTTGTAAGAGCGCAATTTGTTCGCTGAATAAATGTGCAGCAATCGCTGACATGGCTGCCATCATTCCTAGACAGATCAATACCTCGATCAATGTAAAGCCTTTAGTTGAAAGATTCGCGAATCGAGTAAAAACAGCTAAGGCAGTCAAGGCTTTTTCCATTCAAGGCGTTGCACAGTTCTCTCATTTTTTCTGGGTGTTGCAGATGCTTTCTTGGAACTTGAAGAAGTTTCTTTTGGAACATCCACTCTGATGATGCTTTGGATTGTTGTTTTACTATCAGTCCGACTGTGCTGATCTTGGGTGGTGGCTGTTAATTTGAAATGTTGACTATTGATCCCAGCTTTGCTTCTGAAGTTCTTTGGTCGGAAGGTCTCTGTTTCAACCAGGTGATTGACATCCAGCCCTTGAGCCATCAATTTTTCGGCACTGATTAACTTTTGCTCCGTTAGTCTGAAATTTGCTAAATATGATTTTTCACTACCCAGTATTCTGATCTGAGTGACAGTCATATTGAGGATGGCTGCTATGGATAGGGTGGTCAGCAGAACAAAGCTCAGCACGCTGATCAATATGAAGCCGCTAGAGTTATCGATGTACTTATGGATTGGTGGATGGGTGACGCAAGGCGTAGATCTTTTCAAGTTCAAGTGAGTGACGTCCTTTCTGAAGTTTTAAATGAATTTTTATTGCTTTGACTGCTTTCCAGTGAGGATTGTTTTTGCTTGCGCGCTCGCTGATTTGATAGGGCTCGTACCACTGAATCGAACCATTCTGTTTGAAGCCTGCTTGTATTTGCATTGATTGAACATGACCAATCAGGGCATCGTTCTGTAGTTGAGATTTTTTATTTTTGGTTTGTAAATACAGCACGCCATCGCGTTGCTGATGGTGCCCTTGCATTTGCACAAAAAAAGCTCTGTAGTTCATCTCTTCTTCTTTGTTGGTGGTGAAGAACGCATCAGAGCTGTCCATGCTGGCTGAGCCTTTCCTGATCTGAAATTGACCTGCTTGAGCATTGCTCATCGAGGCACTGTCTTTGATCATCAATCTTGGGATCTTCGATCCTTTCGGAGTGCTGGCCATCTGAATGGCTTCCCCCATCATTTGTAGGGCTTGCAGAGCTTCACTTTGAAGTGTTACTTTAGCTGCTTGCTGATCCAGTGATGCATAGATTTGATGTCCTGATTGAGTCAAGTTCATCAGGATCAAGCTGCCCGCGAGGCTGCTGATCAATATCTCTAGGAGATTCATTGATGGTCCTCATCCATCAGAGCGATTTCTAATTCGTGATCATCACTCGCTCGCAGAATTTCTAGAAATTGGGTCTCCAATTTAAGAGAGTGACTGGCAAGAAATTGTTGTGTGGAAAAAATGACAAAGTAAGAGCCACTCAATAGGCTGAGCGCAATCAAAATTTCAATAAAGGTGAATCCGAGTGGATTGAAAGATGTGGTGGATGACATCAATCAATGATGCCAAGGCAGAATCTTCTTGAAAATCAGCTACGGATGATTGGCTTGTAAGAAATTTCTGAAAATATTTTTTGTGTCGCCACATGTTTTTTTCTTGTATATAATTAAAAAATAACTACAATATAGTTATGAAAAACATAACCTTTGAGTGGGATGAGAAGAAAGCTTTGTTGAATCTTAAAAAACATAAGGTTTCGTTTGAAGAGGCTAAGTCTGCTTTTTATGATGACTGGGCCAGGCTGATGAGTGATCCTGATCACTCTGAACGAGAGCGAAGATATATTTTGTTGGGATTGAGCAAAATTGCCAGATTAATTATCGTGTGCCACTGCTATAGATCGTACGATAGTGTGATTAGGATCATTTCCGCTAGAAAGGCAACAACTTCGGAAGCAAACTTTTATCCATAAAGGTGAATATATGCGTAAGAACTACGACTTCTCTGGGGCTAAGAAAAATAGTTATGCAGCTGCGCTTAAAAAACAAATAACTATTCGACTTGATGAGGACTCAATTTCATACTTCAAGGGAATCTCTGAAGAAGTTGGAATACCTTATCAGAGCTTGATTAATTTGTACCTCAGAGATTGTGCTACGTCTAATCGAAAATTAAATCTTAAGTGGGCTTAATTATTTAAGCTCTTTGAGCGCGCTTTCAAAAGATTCGATGTCTGCAAAGCTCTTGTAGACAGAGGCAAAGCGGATGTAGGCGACTTTATCAAGGCGCTTGAGTTCGCGCATCACCAGTTCACCAACTCGATCGCTGGCAATTTCTTTTTCGCCGGTAGCTAGTAAGCGCTCTTCGATATTTCTGATCGCTTCTTCAACGGCTTCTGCGGAAACAGGGCGCTTACGCAGTGCAATGCCCATCGAGTCAACAATCTTGCTGCGATTGTATTCAACGCGACTGGCATTCTTTTTAACAATGGCTGGGAGTGCCAATTCAGGACGCTCATACGTTGTAAAACGTTTATCGCACTTTTCGCAACGACGACGTCGTTTAATGACGTCGCCTTCCTCTGATACGCGAGTGTCTAGAACTTGTGTATCTGAGTGTTTGCAAAAAGGACAATGCATGAGCTTCTTTTATTCCCTGGATCAGTTGCTGTAAACAGGGAAGCGTTTGGTGAGAGCTGATACCTGCTCACGAACTTTGGCAATGTTGGCAGCGTCGTTAGGATTATCTAGAACATCGGCAATCCAGTTCGCCACTTGCATCGCTTCAGCTTCTTTGAAGCCACGGGTTGTCATTGCTGGTGAGCCCAAACGAATACCGCTTGTCACAAATGGTTTTTCAGGATCGTTAGGGATCGCATTTTTGTTACATGTGATGTGCGCTTCGCCTAAAACACGTTCAGCTTCTTTGCCAGTGATTTTCTTAGCACGAAGATCCACCAACATCACGTGTGATTGTGTTCCTGAAGAAACGATGCGCAAGCCGCGCTTGATCAATGTTTGTGCCATTGCATTGGCGTTCACTAATACTTGCTTTTGGTACTCTTTAAAGCTTGGCTCTAAAGCTTCTTTGAAAGCGACTGCTTTAGCAGCAATCACGTGCATCAATGGACCACCTTGTAAGCCAGGGAAGATGGCTGAGTTAATGGCTTTCTCGTGCTCGGCTTTCATCAAAATGATGCCGCCACGAGGACCGCGCAAACTCTTGTGCGTTGTAGATGTCACGATGTCTGCGTGAGGCACTGGGTTTGGATAAACGCCCGCAGCAATCAATCCAGAGTAGTGCGCCATATCCACCAAGAAAATCGCGCCCACTTCTTTAGCAACTTTGGCAAAACGCTCAAAGTCGATATGCAGTGAGTAGGCAGATGCACCAGCAATGATTAATTTTGGTTTGTGCTCACGCGCCAAACGCTCCATTGCGTCGTAGTCGATTTCTTCACGGGCATTCAAGCCATAAGAAATGGCATTGAACCACTTGCCACTCATATTAAGAGCCATGCCGTGAGTTAAGTGACCACCTTCGGCCAAGCTCATACCTAGAATCGTGTCACCAGGCTTCAAAAATGCCAAAAACACCGCTTCGTTGGCAGATGCGCCACAGTGAGGTTGAACGTTGGCTGCTTCAGCGCCATAAATCTGTTTCAAACGATCAATCGCCAATTGTTCGGCAACGTCTACATACTCGCAGCCACCGTAATAACGCTTGCCAGGGTAGCCTTCAGCATACTTATTGGTTAATTGAGAGCCTTGAGCCTCTAAAACCGCTGGAGAGGTGTAATTTTCTGAGGCAATCAGTTCGATATGGTCTTCTTGACGCTTGTTTTCCGCTTGGATGGCATCCCACAATGCGGGATCAGTTTTGGCCAATGTTTGACTGCGTTGGAACATGATGAGGGCTTTCTATGAGGATCAAGTAATTTGTAGCTAGCATACGCTAAACTCTGCAGACCTAAATGATACAAAAAAACCAGTAAGGAGACCAAAAATGACTAAGTTGACAGTATTAGTGACAGGTGCCACCGCAGGCTTTGGCCAAGCGATCGCCAAGCGTTATTTGGCTGAAGGCCATAAAGTAGTGGCGGCAGGGCGTCGCGCAGACCGCCTAGAAGCCTTAAAAAAATCTTTGCCAGCCGATCAGCAAGCCCGTTTACACACTGAAATTTTGGATGTGACCAATAAAGACATGGTTTTTGCATTGCCCGCAAAACTACCAAAAGACTTTGCAGGGGTGAATGTTTTGGTGAATAACGCTGGTTTAGCTCTTGGTTTAGAGCCGGCTCAACGAGTTGATTTAGATGACTGGGAGCAGATGGTTGATACCAATATCAAAGGTTTGATGTACATGACACGCGCATTTTTGCCAGGCATGGTCGAGCGTGGTGCTGGCCATGTGTTCAATTTGGGCTCGATTGCTGGTCGTTACCCTTATCCAGGTGGCAACGTTTACGGTGGCACAAAAGCATTTGTGCGCCAATTTAGCTTGAATCTCAAGTCTGATTTATTGGGTACACCTGTGCGCGTGACGGATGTATCACCAGGATTATGTTCCGGCACAGAGTTTTCAAACGTGCGTTTCAAAGGCGATGATGAAAAAGCATCAAAAGTCTATGACGGCGTCCAAGCTTTGACCGCGACTGATATCGCTGAATCAGTTTATTGGGCATCAACATTGCCAGCGCATGTGAACATCAACGTCATTGAAATGATGCCAGCGTGTCAAGCCTCTGGTCCTTTGGCTGTTCATCGCAAGTAATTAAACGGATCACTACATTTAACCCTAAGCTCAACCCTACGGAAATTAACGCTCATGCAAGCCACTCAAGATTTATCAATTCTGTCCTTGATTCTGAACGCCAGTATTTTGGTGCAATTGGTCATGTTGTTATTGGTCGGTCTGTCAGTGGCCTCATGGACAATTATTTTTAGAAAAGGTATGGCTCTTAAAGCGGTTCGTCAAGAAACGGAACGTTTCGAAAGAGACTTTTGGTCGGGTGGTGATTTGAATACTTTGCTTCAAGGTGCTATGCGCAATAAAGACCAATCAGCCAGTCTTGAGCGCATCTTTGAAAGCGGTATGCAAGAGTTTTTAAAGTGTAAAGAGATTGATGGAGCGCGACGCGCCATGAAAGCTGCTTACCAGCGTGAGATGGATACCTTGGAGGCTAACTTGCCTTTCTTAGCCTCGGTTGGTTCTGTATCACCCTACATTGGTTTGTTCGGAACTGTGTGGGGCATCATGAACTCATTCCGGGGTTTGGCCAATGTGCAACAAGCCACTTTGGCCAGCGTTGCTCCTGGTATTGCTGAAGCACTGGTTGCCACTGCAATTGGTTTATTTGCGGCGATTCCTGCGGTGGTCGCCTACAACCGCAACGCTGCTGATATTGATCGCTTATCGATTCGTTTTGAAACTTTCATTGAAGAGTTTTCAAATATTTTGCAGCGTCAACAGCAAGTTCGTTAAACGGAGATTGCTCATTCATGGCTAGTATCTCTAGAAATTCTGGTAGACGTCGGCGCGCAATGGCTGACATCAACGTGGTGCCATACATTGATGTGATGTTGGTGTTATTGGTGATCTTCATGGTCACAACTCCAATGGTCAATCCAGGCATTGTCAGTTTGCCAACAGTGGGTGGTGCACAAGTGCAACCAATGCCACCGGTCTTGATCAATATTTCTGCTGAAGAAGTTATTTTGATCAAGAGTGAAGGCAAGACAGATAAAACCGTCACAAGAGCTGAGCTTGGTGCGTTTGCTCGTGAGCGCGCTGAATTAACACCTGATCAACCAATGGTGATTGCTGCCGATAAATCCATTAAATATGAGATTGTGATGGACGTGATGGCGCGCTTAAAAGAGAACGGTATCAAGCGCGTAGGGTTGGCAGTTAAGAGCAACTGAGACATCACTGAGAGATGAATTGAGCGCAGCAGCATTTCCAATGAATCAATTTAGAAACCGAATTCAGGCAGAACCTGGAACCGGCAAAGCTTTTGTCTGGGCTTTGGGGATGCATCTTTTATTGTTTGGATTTTTAACCTTTGGTTTGAGTTGGAAAAGTCAAACGCCGGCTGGTCTTGAGGCAGAGATTTGGGACAATGTTCCAGTCATCAAAAGTGCTCCAGCAAATATTGATCCAAAGATCGATGCTGATGAAAAAGCCGACATTGCTTTAAAAAAGAAAAAAGAAGCAGTGAGAAAGCCTGAGCCTAAAGAAGAGGTCAAGGCGGCTAAAAAAGTTGATCCAAAAGAGCTACAAAAACAAAAAGCTGAACAAGAAAAATTAGCCAAACAAAAACAAGAGCAAGCCAAAGCAAAGGCCAAAGCTGATGCTGAGCGCAAAGAGGCTTTGGCACAAGAAAAAGCGCGCTCTGATCAATTGGCTCGCTTGAGATCTGCTGCTGGCAAAGAAGGCGCTGCGGGTGGTCGAGGCGGTGTGGTTGGTGATGGTGTGGGTGGTGGCGGTAATGCCAAGCCTGGCTATGCAGATAAAGTACGTAAAAAGATCTTGCCTTTGATTGTGTTCAATCCATCTTTGGTGGCGGGCAATCCAGCGGTAGAGGTTGGCGTAGAGTTGGCGCCTGATGGCACAATCATGAATAGAAAAGTTTTAAAAAGCAGCGGTGATGCTGCTTGGGATCGCGCTGTTTTAAGAGCTGTTGATGATGCTCAAACCTTGCCTAAAGATGATGATGGCAAAGTGCCTAAACAAATACGATTGACCTTTAAACCTAAAGATTAAATAGATTGATGAGATTGGTGAAGCAATGATGAAGACAACTCTGACCAAGAACTTTTTGATGATATTTGCTTTGATGGCATTTTCAGTTGGTGTCAAAGCGCAAATGAATATTGAAATCACGGGTGTGGGTCAGTCACTATTTCCAGTTGCTGTGATGCGCTTTGTTGGTGAAAATCAATTGCCAGTCAAAGTAACAGATGTGGTTCGTTCTAATTTGACTCGCAGTGGAGCGATTCGAAATGTCGAGAGTGGTTCTGCTGAGTTGGGTTGGGACATCAACCCTGACTATAAATCATGGTCTGCGCGTGGTGCTGATGCCTTAGCGGTTGGTAATGTCACAAAGTTATCAGATGGTCGATTTGAGATTCGTTACCGTTTATTTGATATTCGCAAAGGCGAAAGCTTGGGTGGTCTGGTTGTCACAGTGGGCGTTGAAGATTTGCGTTTGGCAGGTCACAAGATTGCGGATGACATCATTCAGAAGATTTTGGGTGAGCGCGGTATTTTTTCAACACGCTTATCGTATGTGATTCGCTCTGGTAAGAGTCATCGCCTGGTGATCTCTGACTCTGATGGTGAAAACGCCAAGCCGGCATTAGCAAGTAATGAGCCCATCATTTCGCCTAACTGGTCACCCGATGGCAAAAAAGTGGCCTACGTTTCTTTTGAAGCGCGCAAGCCAGTGATTTACGTGCATGAGTTAGCAACCGGGCGCCGTACGATTCTTTCTAATCAGAAGGGCAATAACAGTGCGCCTTCTTGGTCAGTGGATGGCAGTCAATTAGCGATGGCCCTATCAAAAGATGGCAATACCCAGGTTTATAAAATCAATGCCAATGGCACTGGCTTGCAACGTTTGACCAGAGGTTCATCCATTGACACCGAGCCACAGTGGTCACCAGATGGTAAGTCTATTTATTTCACGAGTGATCGTGGTGGTAGCCCTCAGATTTATAGAATGTCGACTGCTGGCGAATCATCTGGCACTGCGCAAAGAGTGACTTTTAAACATTCTTTTGTGACAAGCCCGCGTTTATCGCCAGATGGTAAATATTTAGCTTATGTCGCTCGTGTGTCTGGTGCTTATCGGTTGCATCTTCAAGATTTGGCTACTGGAGAGGTCACACCTTTGAGTGATGGCACCAGAGATGAAACTCCCACATTTGCTGCCAATGGACGTTACATTCTGTTTGCCACTCGCGCAGCAGGTAAGCCAGTGTTGATGGCCGTATCTATTGACGGTAAAAACAAGCAAACCTTGAGTTTGCCGGGCGCTGATATTCGAGAGCCTGCTTGGGGCCCATTCATGGATTAATGCTCCAAAAAGCACTGAATTCATCTTAATTTGGTACGATAGGAGCTTAATTCATTGAATTAAGCCTTTTTTGATGAAAATGAATAAACAAAATTTAAATACATAAAACAAAAAGACACACAGATTAATCAACATTTATTTTGGAGAAAATCATGAAACAATTTTCAATGGCTCGTCGTGCAACATTGTTGTTGTCAGTAGCTTTGTTAACAGCTTGCGCATCTGGCGTGAAGTTAGATGACGTTGATGGTAAGGGCGGCACAGATTACAGCTCACAACCATGGAACGATCCTAAGAGCCCATTATTCAAGCGCAGCGTTTATTTTGACTTTGATAGCTACGCTGTTAAAGCTGAATATCAAGCAACCTTGCAAGCGCACGCTAATTATTTGAAAGCCAACAAAGATCGCAAGATCAAAATTGAAGGTAATACTGATGAGCGCGGTACAACTGAGTACAACTTGGCTTTGGGTCAACGTCGTTCAGAGGCTGTGCGTAAATCATTGTCATTGCTAGGTGTGCCTGATTCACAGATGGAAGCGGTGAGCTTTGGTAAAGAAAAGCCAAAGGCACAGGGTAGCAATGAGGCAGCTTGGCAAGAAAATCGCCGTGCTGACATCGCTTATTAATCGATTTAAATTGATTTAAGAAAAGAATACTCATGCAGCAATCAAAGTGCTTTAGTTTTCTGCACAATTCAACAGCGGCTTTGGCCGCTGTTGTTTTTGTTAGCTTATCTTTTGTTTCTCCATCTAGCTTTGCTTTCTTAGAGGATGGTGAAGCGAGACGAGCAATTTTAGATTTAAGAACACAACTTTCGGCCAGTCAGAAAGCCCAGGTGGAGCTTCAGGGTCTTCTTGATGAGCTGAATCAAGAGACTGCTAAGTTACGTGGTCGTTCAGAGGTCTTGGAAAAGCAAGTTGAAGAGTTAACTGCGCAACAAAAAACTTTTTATCAAGATCTGAATGAGCGGATGCGAAAATTTGAGCCTCAAGAGATCGAGATTGAGGGTGTTCAGGGCAAAGTTCAGCCTGGTGAAAAAGAAGCCTATGACGCCGCTTTGAAGGCTTTTCAGGATGGTAATTTGAAGAAAGCTGATACAGGTTTTCAGGCTTTTGTTAAAAAATACCCAAACAGCCCCTATTGGCCATTGGCTCAATTCTGGTTGGGTAATTCTGAGTACGCACAAAAAGACTATAAGTCAGCGATTGCAACGCTCCAATCAATGGTGAAGCGCTATCCTTTGCATGGACGTGTGCCTGATGCATTGTTAACTTTGGCCAATAGTCAGATTGAGGCTGGTCAGAAACCTGCCGGCAAAAAGACCTTAGAAAACTTAATTGCCAAGCATCCAGATGCTGAGGCTGCTGATTTGGCGAAGCAGGCACTCAAGCGCTTGAAGTAATCGAAGATCGTATGCCCGTTAATTTTGAGATGATGCATGCCAGGAAGCCGAATGCTCCCGCCGTTGTTTTGTTATCAGGTGGATTGGATTCGGCAACGGTTTTAGCGATTGCAAAAAAACTTGGTTACGCTGTTCACGCCCTGTCATTTCGTTACGGTCAGAGACATTCTTCTGAGTTGGATGCTGCGACAAGAGTGGCAAAGTCTTTGGGCGCAGTTGAGCATCAAATCATCGATTTAGATCTGCGCCGCTTTGTGGGTGGTTCTGCTTTGACAGATGATGCCTACGATGTTCCAACCAGTCCGGGAGCCAACAATGAAATACCTATCACCTATGTTCCTGCGCGCAACACCATCATGCTCTCAGTGGCCTTGGGTTGGGCTGAAGCTTTGGGTGGTTTAGATATTTTCTTTGGCGCTAATGCGGTTGATTACTCTGGCTACCCAGATTGTCGCCCTGATTACGTGAAGTCTTTTGAAGCAACGGCCAATTTGGCCACCAAGGTGGGTGTTGAGTCTCATCAAGAGTCCACGCGCTTCAGAGTTCACGCCCCCATCATTCAGATGAGCAAGGCGCAAATCATTCAAGCGGGCATGTCATTGGGTGTGGATTTTTCGCAAACGGTGTCTTGTTATCAGGCGAATGCTGAGGGCTTGGCTTGCGGTCAATGTGAATCATGTCGCCTTCGCAAAGAAGGTTTTCAATCGGCGGGCATTCCGGACCCTACTCACTACTTGTGAAGATTGGGACAGTAGAGCGAAATATAGAAATAAAACAGAATGTAAAAAGTAAAAAGAAAAAGCCGGTCAAGCTAATGCTTCACCGGCTTTTTTATTAAGGCTTTTTAATTTACTTCAATGCAGCAAAAACGCTCGCTGTGATGGCATCGACTGAACCAGTACCTTCAATTTTGCGATAGGCAGGAGCTGAAACTTTGGCTGCCGGATCACCATTCTTAGACCAGCCAGAGTAGTACTCAACCAATGGTCGGGTTTGAGCGTCATAAACATCTAAACGCTTTTTAACAGTTTCTTCTTTGTCATCTTCGCGCTGAATCAAGTCTTCACCTGTTTCATCATCCTTGCCAGCCACTTTTGGCGGGTTGAATGTGACATGGTAAGTGCGGCCTGAAGCAACGTGCACGCGACGACCACTCATGCGATCAATGATGGCGCTAAAAGGCACGTCAATTTCAAGAACGTAATCAATTGGCACGCCCGCATCTTTCATCGCTTGAGCTTGAGGAATGGTGCGTGGGAAACCATCAAAGAGATAGCCTTTGGCACAATCGGCTTGAGTTAGGCGGTCTTTAACAAGACCAATGATGATTTCATCAGAAACCAAACCACCAGAATCCATGACTTTTTTAGCTTCAATGCCCAGCGGTGTACCTGCTTTGACGGCTGCACGGAGCATGTCACCAGTAGAAATTTGGGGAATGCCAAACTTCTCACATATAAATTTAGCCTGCGTGCCTTTTCCAGCGCCTGGTGCGCCCAATAGGATCAATCGCATGGTTAACTCCCTTTTATTATTGAATCAGGTAATGCAAAATTTAAAAAAGTATAAGAGTAGGCTGATTGTTTGACAGCTTGCTGACTCTTTCTAATATCTGGGAGATTTTCCCATTATTTGCCTTTGATGGCTAATTTTTAAGCCTAGGATTTACCCAGGGCATTAAAAACTTGGCGAACCCGCTCTAAATCCTCAGTTGTATCAACGCCGGGGGGCGGAGCCTCATCAGTTAGTAAAACTTGTATAGCGTGACCATGCCAGAGGGCTCTGAGCTGTTCTAAAGCTTCAGCTTCCTCAATGGGGGCTGGAGGAAGCTGAGAGAATTTCTTTAAAAAGCTGGCTCGATAAGCGTACATCCCAATATGCCGATAGCACTGCGCTTGGTGTTGCTCAGGATTGCGACTAAATGGAATGGCGGAGCGGGAAAAATAAAGTGCCTGATGAGACTGGTTCATGACCACTTTCACCACATTAGGATTGTTCACTTCGGCAAGATCATG
The DNA here is from genome assembly GCF_002224225.1 of Polynucleobacter cosmopolitanus. Classification (GTDB taxonomy): domain Bacteria; phylum Pseudomonadota; class Gammaproteobacteria; order Burkholderiales; family Burkholderiaceae; genus Polynucleobacter; species Polynucleobacter cosmopolitanus. The sequence goes on from NZ_NJGG01000001.1 coordinate 769,234, forward strand.
AATCGCTAAGGCTGTGGTCGCAATCGATGCTTGAGGATGTTGCGAGAGTGTTTGTGCAACATCAGTGATCAAGTCAGGGGGTATTAATGGTTCATCACCTTGCACGTTGACAATGATTTCATCATCTTGCAAATTGAGTTTGCTGACCACTTCGCTCAAGCGATCAGTGCCTGTTGGATGATCTTTGCTGGTGAGCATCACATCCAAGCCATGTGCTTTACAGGCATCAAAAATACTTTGATCGTCCACCGCAATCACCACGCGTGAGGCCCCAGACATCAGTGCGCGCTCTGCTACTCTGACCACCATGGGCTTGCCAGCAATGTCAGCCAATGGTTTGTTGGGTAAGCGAGTCGAGGCTAAACGCGCCGGAATCACAACCAAGAATGGGGTGTTGGGCTTCATTGAGTTTTTGCTTATTTGGTTTTATTTAGAAGCATTCAGTTCGCGCGCTTCATTCACCAGCATGACCGGGATGTCGTCGCGAATTGGGAAGGCCAGTTGATCTGCTTTGCAAATCAATTCATTGGTCTGGCCATCGTGATGTAAAGGAGATTTGCAAATTGGGCAGACCAAAATATCAAGTAAACGTTTATCCATGATGTGTCAGCTAAAGAGTTACTGGATCAGCTTAGTAAGCGGTGAATGAATCTAATGCTTTAAGTGTTTGTGTCAAGGTTGAGGTCTTTTTAATATCTCAACCATTTGTGAAACAAAGTCTTTTGGCAAATCCACCGTGATAGGCAAAACCCAGATACGCTCATCATCCTTATAGTCGTTGAATTGTTTGCATTTTACGGCATCCTTCTCGGTGATGAGTATCACTTTTGCAGTATTTTCTTTGAATGGATTGGTGGCAAAGTCAAAATGATCTGGAAGCGCCATTTCTTGAAACTTCAAACCGGTTGATCTTAATAAATCAAAGAATTTCTTGGGATTGCCCAAGCCTGCAGCAGCCAATAATTGTTTCTCAGAATCTTCGTTTGGATCGAGCAGTTGAGTGATTGCATTCAGGGCCATCCGACGACTGGGTGTTGCGAGTTGATACAGATGATCAATCTTAACGGGCAGTGAAAAATTAGGCGCATCCTGAAAGTAGGGTGGCAAAGCTTTGATTGTTGTGGCTTCAGTACCAACAATATTCAAAGTGAAGTCACGCGCACGATCAGGTTTTTCTCGAAGTGGTCCGGCAGGCATTAACCATTGGTTACCTTCTTCTCTGGCATCACGAACGACCAGTTCAATGTCTCTGCCACCTTCTCGAGCAGGCCAACGTTTGAGTGTGTAATGCTGAAGGCCGTCATCGCTGATGATCACATTCACATCGGGATGTTTGATCATCAATGCTTTCGCAGCTGTCACGCGATGGCTGTGAACCATCACTGGAGTTTTTTGATCGGCTAATTCTTGGGCCATATAGCAAGGCTCATCACCGTGTTCGATTGGTGAAGATTCTGGAGTGACTTCTTGTGGGTCTGACTGAGCATTTGATGAATTGCTTTGATAGCCACGAGAAATGATGCCTGGCTTAAAACCATGCAGATGCAAAGCTTTGGCAATGGCTAAAACGGTCGGTGTTTTTCCAGTACCGCCAACGCGAATGTTTCCAACGATCACCAGGGGCACAGAGATTGACTCGCTTCTTAGTATGCCCATGGCATACAGAGCTTTTCTGAGACCTGTGAGCCAAGAAAAAATAAGAGAAGCAGGCCACAGTAAAAGCGCTTTTAAGCCTCTTTTTTCCCAAAAGGCTGGTGCTTGTAGATGCTGTGTGTTTTGAGTAATTTTTTGTTGGCTCATGTTGCCAATGCTACTTTGACTTTGATTGAGTGGCAAAGACGATGTTCGGTAAATTGGCATTGCGTGCAGCTTCCATCACTTGCATCACGGCTTGATGAGGTGCCTTGCCATCGGCGGCAATGATCACCACTGGGCCATTGTCGCCACCAGTGTTTTTTGCTGATTGACTCAAGCTTTGTGTCAGTTGTTCAATTGCTACGCGTTTACCGTCAACGGCCACTCGACCATCTGAAGAAATTGCGACAGAGATATCTTTTGGTTTACTTTTTGATGCTGCACCTTCAGCAGCTGGCAAGGTGATGGACAGTTCTTGATAGCGTGTGAAGGTTGTGGAAATCATCAAGAAAATCAAAATCACCAACAGAACATCGATGAAGGCAATTAAGTTAATTTCTGGAGCTTGCTGCTGACTGCTGGAGGCGCTTGATTTCTCTGAGGAGAAAAAGCTGCGATTATTTTGGCGAAAAAGCATGGCGGCTCAATTAATTGCTGTTCAAGTGAGCGAGTAATTTTTTTGCTGCCACATCACACTCACGCTGGCGCTTTTCAGCCATTGCTTTGAGACCTCTCCAACCTGCATACGCAGGAATGGCAATTAACAAGCCAAAGGCGGTGTTATACAAAGCAATTGAAATACCGTTAGCCAATTGTTGAGGATTGGCACCAACACCTTGTTGGCTGCCAAAAATTTCAATCATGCCAACAACTGTTCCAAATAAACCTAAAAGAGGCGCAATGGTTGCAATCGTTGCCAAGGCACCTAGATAGCGTTCCAACAAAACAGTGATTGACTCGGCGGCATCTTGCATTGCTGCAATGATTTTTTCTTCTGAACCACCGTTTGCTTTTTCTACCAAGGCTGCTGCCAAAATCTGCCCAAGGGGAGCGGCATCTGCCAATGCTTTTGTTGCATCCTGACCGGTTTTAGGCTGTTTTAGAGCTCCAGAACTGGCTAATTGGATGGCACCTTCCAATAACTGGGGTGGTGTGATCCGCTTGGCCTGTAAAAACCAGATTCTTTCTAAAAGAATCGCCAAGGCGAGGATGGATGTGATTAATAAGGGCCAAACTGGCCAGCCGGCGGCAATAAGAATTGTGTACATACCCTATACTTTAAACGATGGAGTTGTGTGTGGCTCAAAGGTCTGTGGGAAAAAGCATCAAGCTTGTGGATAACTATGTGAAAAACTTTCTTTAAGATGCGTGCTAAGCCCTTGATTCTTGGTTGTAAGCTCAAATTTTCAAAAATTATAAATTGAATATTTATATTAAAATCAATAACTTGCATGATGGTGATTGATTCTGATCGGAGTTTAAGCAAAACACCCCAGTTTTTAATTGGCCCTGTGGATAGTTATTAACCGCGAAGCCATGTAGTTACTTATTTGACTTGGACAAATGACGGAAATATCAAAAGAAATTATCGGTGTTGGAGATCTAAACCGCGCTATTGCCAGTGTTTTGGAAGAGGGCATTGGTAACGTCTGGGTTCGAGGGGAGGTTTCTAACTTCAAGGCTTATGACAGCGGGCATTGGTATTTCTCATTGAAGGATGCCGAGGGTCAAATTCGCTGCGTGATGTTCCGCGGTAGGAATAGCCAAGTAGGCTTTTTGCCAAAAGAGGGCGATTTGGTTGAAGTGGCCGCTAACATTTCTATGTATGTTCCACGCGGGGACATTCAGTTAAACGTTGGCATGATGCGCAGGGCCGGTCAGGGCGGTTTGTATGAGGCTTTCTTGAAGCTCAAAGAGAAGTTGAGTAAAGAGGGTCTGTTTGATGAGGATGCCAAGCGTTCACTGCCCAAGCACCCTAGACGCATTGCAGTGATCACATCACCGCAAGCAGCCGCCTTGAAAGATGTTCTCAGTACCTTGGCCAGGAGAGCCCCTCATATACCCGTCACAATCTTTCCAAGTTTGGTCCAAGGGGTTGATGCACCCCCAGCCCTGATCAAAGCCTTGGAGGCTGCTTATGCGGTCGCTAAAGCGGATGAAATTGATGTCATTCTTTTGGTCAGAGGTGGTGGCAGTATTGAAGATTTATGGGCCTTCAATGATGAGGGCTTGGCCCGAGTGATTGCCCAATCGCCTGTTCCTTTGGTTTCTGGGGTCGGGCATGAGACAGATTTCACCATCGCAGATTTTGTGGCTGATTTACGTGCCCCGACACCAACTGGTGCGGCAGAGTTAGTCACCCCTGATCGACAAGCATTGTTGCAAGACTTGAGTTCGCTTGGTCAAAAAATGTCGACGCGGGTCAGTCAAAGAATTGAAAAGGAAGCACAACGTTTAGATCAACTGTCATTGAGACTTTCTCATGCCTTGCCCAATGCTGATCGCATGAAAGAAAAGATTGAGCAATTAACGATGCGCTTGGATCAATCCTGGCAGGTGAGGATCAATGCTTATTCAGAAAAACACCGCAGTTGGGCTAGTCATCTTGAGCTTTTGAGCCCTCAAAGAACCTTGGACAGAGGGTATGCCGTTCTTTTGAATCAGAAGGGCCAAGCTTTGCGGGATCCAAACAGCATTAATCAAGGTGATCAAGTGGACGTTCATTTGGCCTTGGGCAGTGCTCAGATTGAAATATCAAAAGTGAGCCTTTCGGCAAAGATAATTTCAAAAGAATAGAATAGCGTTTTAGTTCAGTCACACCACTCAAGAATCAATAGGAGATTTTATGGAACACACATTGCCGCAGTTACCTTATGCACTAGATGCATTGGCACCACACATTTCTAAAGAAACTTTGGAATTCCATTACGGTAAGCATCATCAAACCTATGCTACCAACTTGAATAACTTGATCAAGGGCACAGAATTTGAATCAATGAGCTTAGAAGATATCGTGAAAAAATCTTCAGGTGGCGTGTTCAATAATTCTGCTCAGGTTTGGAACCACACTTTTTACTGGATGGGTTTGAAGCCAAACGGTGGCGGTGCACCAACAGGTGCATTGGCTGATGCCATCAATGCAAAGTTTGGTTCTTTTGACAAATTCAAAGAAGAGTTCACAAAGTGTGCTGTTGGTACATTTGGTTCAGGTTGGGCTTGGTTGGTGAAGAAGTCAGACGGTACTCTTGATTTGGTTTCAACCAGCAACGCTGCAACACCTTTGACAACAGATGCCAAGCCTTTGTTGACATGTGATGTTTGGGAGCACGCTTACTACGTTGACTACCGCAATGCCCGTCCAAAATACGTTGAGGCATTCTGGAACTTGGTTAACTGGGACTTCGTAGCAAAGAACTTTGCTTAAGGTTTAAGTCTTTAGTTCCGAACTCTTAATTCGAGTTAGCTTCAAACAAAAAACCTCTTGGTTGAATAGACCAAGAGGTTTTTTTATTTCTGATTTTTTTCTAAATTAGTCTCTGAAGTTGTTAAAGTTCAGCGGAGCTTCCTCTACATCCTTGCGAAGCATCGCCATGGTTGTTTGAAGATCATCTCTCTTAGCGCCTGTGACGCGCACAGCATCACCTTGAATGCTTGCTTGCACTTTGATCTTGCTGTCTTTGATGATGCGAACAATCTTCTTAGCAAGTTCAGTGCTGATGCCTTTTTGGATTTCAACAATTTGTTTGAGCTTATCGCCTGAAATCTTTTCAAGCTTGCCGTCTTTTAGAAAGCGCACATCCACATTGCGCTTGGCTAATTTGGCCAACAGTACATCACGCACTTGTCGTAACTTAAAGTCATCATCACCAAATAGAGTGAGTTCTTCACCTTTGTGCTCAATTCTGGCATCAGAGCCTTTGAAGTCAAAACGCGTAGAAATTTCTTTATTGGCTTGTTCCAGAGCATTTTTTACTTCAATCATGTCTGGTTCACATACAACGTCAAATGAGGGCATGGGTCACCTAAAAATCAATTGAAAAGTTAATCACAGTTAAGATTGTGGCATGAAGATTGAATTAAATGCCACATTACGCGAACACAACACCTTTGGTTTTGATGTGTCTGCCCAATATTTGGTTCATTTGACCGAAGTTGTGGATGTGCCTGAATTGATTCAAAAAGCCCAAAAAGACAATGTCCCTTGGCAAATCTTTGGGGGCGGCAGTAATTTGGTGCTCGCCAAAGACTTGGCTGGCTATACCGGTTTGATGGAAATCAAAGGGCGCCAACTGTTAAAAGAATCTGCCACGCATTTTTATATTGAAGCGATGGCTGGTGAATCGTGGCATGAGCTGGTGCGTTGGTCTTTGGAAAATAACTACGACGGGCTTGAGAATTTAGCCCTGATTCCAGGGACGGTGGGCGCAGCACCTATTCAAAATATTGGCGCTTATGGTTTGGAGTTGGCTCAAGTGTTTGACAGTCTTTGCGCTTTTGATACTTTGAGCAATAAGTTCATCAAGCTATCTAAAGAGCAATGTGATTTTTCATACAGAAACAGTGTTTTTAAAAAGCAGCCAGGACGTTATGTGGTTGTTTCAGTTTGTTTTGCGCTCTCCAAAGAATGGAAAGCCAATCTTTCTTATGCGGAGTTGAATAAGGCTTTTCAAGGGCAAGAAAAAGTTTCAGCCAAAGACATCTTTGAAAAAGTTTGCTCGATTCGTCAAGCGAAGTTGCCAGATCCTCAAGTGATTGGTAACGCAGGTAGTTTTTTTCATAACCCGGTTGTGGGTTATCAGCAGCATCTTGAATTGAAGAAGCAATTCCCATTGTTGGTGAGCTATCCAACTGATGCAAGTAATCTTGAAGGCGACTGGAAGTTAGCTGCAGGTTGGCTGATTGATCAGTGTGGCTTCAAAGGTCAGCGTCAGGGCCACGTGGGTGTTTATGAAAAACAAGCTTTGGTCTTGGTCAATCATGGCGCTGGCACAGGTCTTGAATTGCTCGGCTTGGCTGATGCAATCAAACAAAAAGTCAAAGAAACATTTGGTGTTTCTTTAACGATTGAGCCGATCATTTATCAATGATCTAAGATCTTATTACTAAGTGCTAGATTAAGAAATCTATTAATCAGAAAAAGCTTTTGATGATTAAAGCAGTAGTAGCCACAGCGGTAGGGTGACTGCAGCGGCAATCGTCATGATTGAAATGCACACAGCCACCAAAGCTCCATCACCACCCATGCGATTGGCTAAAACATAAGCTGTTGTGGCAGTTGGCATAGCGGCAAACAGCACCACACTATTGAACTGCGCTTGAGATAGGCCCATGTAGCGACCCAAAATAAGTGCCACAGCTGGCATGGCCAATAATTTAATCGCACTCCAATAGGCAATCAGAGCGCCATCTTTTTTACTCTGGATCCACATCAAGCCAGATCCAACCGTGAGTAGTCCTAAGCCAATCGATGCGGCCCCTAAGCGTGACATGCCAAGAGCGATGGGTTCAGGTAGTTTTAAGCCGAGAACGTTACTGATCAATCCTAAGGTGGTTGCGATAATCAAGGGATTTTTTAAAAGTTCTTTGAAAATATGGGATTCAGAATTTTTCGCCAAGGCCCAAACGGCAAAACCATTTGCCACTGGAACAAAACATCCAGTGGTGATCGCCATCAATGCCACACCTTCCTCACCCGCTAAGCGACCAGCGGCAGCAAAGGCGATGTAAGAGTTAAAACGAAACGCTGTTTGAAAACCTGATGACCAACTCACAGAAGATGGTTTGAAAATCCATTTGGCGGCAAAGCTAAGGCCCATGGCGCTGAAGAAAGCCACAGCAGCAACCAACAACATATTGCTGGTGCCACCCCAATCAAAATAGGTTTGATTGATGGAGTGGAACAAAAGGGCGGGGAAGAGCACGTAATAAACGAGCTTTTCAACACTCTCCCAGACTGTTTTGTCTAAAACTGTGTAGCGCACCAGCAAGAAACCCAGCAAAATGAGCATGAAGTCTGGGAGCAGTAAAAATGCAGGATTCACAGTGTCTCTTTTAGAATAAAAGCTCAATGGTAGTCAAAAAAACAACTTCTGGCAGAAAAACTGATATTGGAGAGCAATATCAGGAGGACGCTCCTTTGAGTAAAGTCTTGATCAGAAGCATGGAGGCTGTTGATATCTTCTGTGATGCTTGTTGGCTTGAAGATGGCTTATCTAAAAATACATTGAGCGCTTACCGACAAGATTTGAATATTTTTTCCAAGTGGTTGGATGCTGATCGCCAAAAGTTTATTTACGATGCCAATGCTGCTGATGTGATGGCCTACATCGCACATAGGCGATCAGACAAAGCAACCACCGCTAATCGTCGTTTGACTGTCTTAAGACGTTTTTATCGTTTGGGTATTCGTAAAAATTTAATCAAGGCGGATCCCTGTCTTAATTTAAGAGCAGCAAAACAAGCGCCACGTTTTCCGAAAACACTCAGTGAGTCTCAGGTGGAATCTTTACTGGCCGCACCTGATTTAAATACAGCCCTGGGGGTTCGTGACAGAACCATGCTCGAGTTGATGTATGCCAGTGGTTTGCGTGTTTCAGAAATCGTTTCTTTGAAAACCATTGAAGTTGGTTTGAATGAAGGTGTCGTGCGCGTGGTCAGCGGCAAAGGCGGCAAGGAAAGGTTAGTGCCTTTTGGCATGGAAGCTGCCACATGGTTAAAGAGTTACCTTGATGAATCAAGACCTCAGCTTCTCAGCGCATCCAAACAAAACTCTTCAAGTCAGTATTTGTTTCTGGCACGTCATACGGGCGATGGCATGACTCGCCAAGCTTTTTGGCACATCATCAAGCGCTATGCCACGATTGCTAATATCAATGTGCCCTTGTCACCCCACACGCTGCGCCATGCCTTTGCCACTCATTTATTGAATCATGGCGCTGATTTGAGGGTGGTGCAATTATTATTAGGTCATGCAGATATTTCAACGACACAGATATACACTCACGTGGCACGTGAACGTTTAAAAAGTATTCATCAACAGCATCATCCAAGGGCAAGCATATGAACCAATTCATGTTCAGTGGTTTAGTGATTTTAATGGCGTATTTGATTGGTTCTATTTCTTTTGCAGTGGTCGTTAGCAAGCTCATGGGTTTGCCTGATCCGCACAGTTATGGCTCAGGTAATCCGGGAGCCACCAATGTATTGAGAACAGGTAGCAAGGCTGCTGCCGTTCTAACTCTTTTGGGGGATGCTGCCAAAGGATATCTTGCAGTAATTCTTGCAAGAGCTTTGGTGGGTGTGGATATTGATTCTTGGGTGTTGCCAGCGGTCGCCGTGGCAGCATTTATAGGCCATCTATTTCCAGTGTTTCATGGATTCAAAGGTGGCAAGGGTGTTGCCACAGCCTTGGGTATTCTTCTGGCCATTAATTGGGTATTGGGACTCACAACTCTATCAACTTGGTTGATCGTGGCAGTTTTCTTAAGATACTCATCTTTGGCAGCTTTGATCTCTGCTTTGTTTGCTCCAGTTTATTTTGTTTTCTTATTTGGCATTCAGCCAATGGCCATGGCTATTTTGTTGATGAGTGCTTTATTGATTTGGCGTCATCGCTCAAACATTAAAAATTTACTGAATGGCACTGAGGGTCGTTTGGGTAAGAAGAAGTAGTAACAATTAACAATGCATTAAAAAAGCCACTTAGTTGACTAAGTGGCTTTTTGTTAACTAGCTTTGGTTCAGCTGTTTTGATTTTAATTATTTAATGATCAAAACTGGTTGCTTAGATTGAGCCAATACTTGTGATGTCACTGAGCCCATCACAAGACTCATCAAAGAGCTGCGACCATGAGAGCCCATCACGATCATTTCTGCTTTGGCTGTTTTGGTTTCAGCGAGGATAGTGTCAGCAACGTGACCAATTTTTTGAACTAATTTGTAAGGCACTTTTGCCTTGTCTAATTTAGCGGTGGCTGCTTTGATCGCAGCTTTGCTCTGATCGGCGTACCAGTCAGCGATTGATTTTTTAGAAATATATTGCGTAACTTCAGGTGGAATGACATTTGGTTCAACATGCAAAACGATCAAGCCAGATCCTTTGCCTGAAAACATTGATGCATTTTGAATCAAATAATCAATTGCTTTGATGCTGTGTTTTGAGCCGTCAATCGATACAAGAACTTTCATTGAATCTCCTTTAGTTATTTTATTAACATTTCTAATATTTAATATTAAGCCATATTTATTCAATCTAATCAAAAGATTTGATTTTGATTTGACTGATTCTTTTGGAAGCTTCTTGTGGTGAAAAACTTGATTAAATCAGTGCATCTTTGGCTGCATATTGCTTGAGAGTTTCAAGGTCAACGAATTCAAGGGCATTGATGTGCGTGCTTTCTAGTTGTATCAGCGGTGCACAGTTGGCTTCAAGAGCTTCTCTCCATCGATTCAAACACAAGCACCATTGATCACCAGCCACGAGGCCTGGAAATGCCCATTCTGGTCGAGGGGTGATCAAGTCATTGCCTCTTTGAAGGCTGAATTGCAAAAACTCATTTGAAACAACCGCGCAAACCAAATGACTGCCTTTATCTTGAGCATCTGTTTTGCAGCAGCCATCCCTAAAAAATCCTGTGAGTGGATCAAATGAGCAGGGAACGATGGGTTCACCAAACACATTGAGGGTGACCTCTTGGGATGCGTGATTATGAGCTTGCTTTAGTGTCATGAAATTCAATCAATGTATTAACAATGACACCAGTGTATTGGTTTTCTTTTGTTTGTGTGATTGCTCACTAAAGTCCCTAAAAGCAAAACCACTTAATAAAGATTACACTGATTGATATGAGCTCATCATCCCACTCATCGACCAATTCACCCATTGATTCACTGAAGCCATTCACGCTTTTTTATGATGGTGTTTGCCCTTTGTGTTTGGCAGAAATCACTTTTCTAAAGTCGCGCAATCAAGCTGGTTTGTTGAGTTTTGTGGATATCAATTCTGCAAACTATGATCCCCAAACGGTGGGTGTGTCTTGCAAAGAAGCTTTGGCCAAGATGTATGGCCAAGTAGAAGGAGAAGCGCCGATCAATGGCGTGGCTGTTTTTGGTGAAGCATATCGAAGGGCTGATTTGAAAATATTGGCTTGGATTTTTACAAGATCTTGGATGATGCCCATCCTAAAGCCTAGCTACTGGTTCTTTGCTAAGTATCGGCATGGCATTTCTTCTTTATTGGGTCCATGCCTTTTGAGATTCGTTAAAAAACGCTATCCTTCTGCCTAGTATCAGTAATGAAAAAGCCCCATCAAAATGATGAGGCTTTTTGTATTCTGGTGGGTCGGGCGAGATTCGAACTCGCGACCAACGGATTAAAAGAGCATTTTTAACGCCGACAAACCCAATTTAACACAGTTATATACATCTCACAGCTTCCGCCAAGTCAATAGGTATTAAAAGGGCTAGAGGTGATCTCTGGCCCTTTTTACCAAAATCGTTACCAAAACTTCTGGGCGAATGGCTTTTGGACTCCTGGCGCGACAAAAAAGCTGCCAGGATTGAAAATCCTTGTGTCGGTGGTTCGATTCCGCCCCGGGCCACCAAGATTCTATAAACCACCTTCGGGTGGTTTTTTCATTTGTGCTGTTTTGCTGGTAAATTGTTTTAAGCGACAAGCCCACTTTCAGTTACATTTGTAAATACATGGAAACCCATCAAAAATCTTCTGTAACTAAAACCATATTCATCGTGCCTGCTATGGATTGTCCATCGGAAGAGCAGATGATTCGTATGGCATTGGGTTCTTTGGCGATACACGCCATGGATTTTGATATTCCCAATCGCAAATTAATCATTTGTCATAGCGAAGAGCCTAATGTAGTTCTCGATAAATTAGTTCCCTTGGGTTTTGGGGCAAAGATTGAAAGCAGCCAAGCGTTAGAAGACTTTGAAATTAAGCTAGCTCAATTAGATGCCGCCAAAGATGCTCAAGAGCGAAAAGTCCTAATTTGGCTCTTAGCATTAAACGGATTAATGTTCTTCGTTGAGATCATTGTGGGCTGGATTGCTCAATCAGCAGGACTTATCGCTGATGCTTTAGATATGTTTGCTGATGCCGCAGTCTATATGGTAGCTTTATATGCCGTTGGTAAAGCCGCACAGCACAAGCTCAAAGCCGCTAAGTTGGCTGGTGTTGTTGAATTACTTTTGGCCACTCTTGCTTTTTGGCGTACAGGTTATCAAATTTACATTGGGGCAATGCCTCAGGCAAATGCCATGATTTGGATTTCGTTACTTGCTTTGGCGGTTAATGTCACCTGTCTATATCTAATATCTAAACGCAAAAATGATGGCGTTCATATGCGGGCAAGCTATATCTTCTCCGCTAATGATGTTCTAGCTAATTTAGGTGTAATTATTGCTGGCGTATTAGTAGCTTGGCTTAACAGTCCGATTCCCGATTGGATTATTGGTTTAGCTATTGGTTTCCTAGTATTAAGTGGGGCAATTCGGATACTAAGGTTGAAATAGAGCAAGACATCCTCGGCCCTGGTCGATTCCGCCCCGGGCCACCAAGAATTCAAACAGTCGCCTTTCGGCGGCTGTTTTTGTTTTCACTCTTCATTCACGGCATTAGAGGCTTTCGGACTTTGCCTACCGCTGTCGTTTTAAACGACAAAACATTACAACAATTGAACTCCGAAGTTTTTCATGAATTGGGCAAACAGTCCAAAGCAGATAACTGTTGCCACTACGCAAGAACTCATGGTCATCCAAAAGCCTAACTTTGGAAGCAAGTGTGGAAATAGTAAAAACATTGGTAGGGTGGAAATCACATACCAGAAGGTGTAATAAGCGTGATTAGCTATCTTTTCTTCTGGCTGATTTTCAATGTAGAGCCAAGTCAGCGTGAGTAATGTTATCAAAGGAAGTGCGGCAATAAACCCGCCCAACTTATCACTGCGTTTGGCAACCTCAGAGATGAGCACAACCATTCCTGCTGTTAGTAAGTATTTGGTGATGATCCAAGCCATAATGGCCCCTTAATGATTTAGAGTAAATAATGGCGAAAATTAATATTTAATAAGCAATATGTATTGCCTAAGCATTAAGTTAAAAATGGTGCTACAGTGATAAATATGTTGAGAAAGATATTTTTAATTTTGATGGTATCGCTTTTGCCAGTCCAGGCATGGGCGGGATTAGACATGTCATTTAAACATCAAACTAATATGACTGGTGTGGCGGCACAAGAAATTTCTCATAATTGCCATCAAGCCTCAGCTTCAAATGAGGAGGGTGTCAAACTAAGCGCTCAGTCCGAGGGTAATGGTTGTAACTCCTGCGCACTTTGTGTTGGATTTGGCTTCATCCCCACTCATTCCAGCTTCAATCAAATCACATTTACTGCGTTTTTTAATTCCGGTAAGACTAGTTTTGCTAGTCGTGATGTCTCCGCTCTAATCAAACCACCCATCCTTTAACTCTTCTAGCATAAGTCCGCCCAAAATTTGGGCTTGATTCTTATTGGAGAGTTAAATTGAAAAAAATTGTTATTGCTGTACTGAGTCTTGCTATATCTCAGGCATTTGCTAATCCATCTTCATGGATTGAGCAAAACAAACTTGTTGGTGAGATAGGAGGTTGGAGGGTTTACTCAAAGGATCAGGTCTCACGCGAGAGCCCTGCCAATCAAAATGTATTTACTTTGAACCAGGCAATTGAGAGAGCATTAAATCAACAGCTTGATTGGACTAATTATCTTCGTGGCTCCGAGTCAACATCTGACTACTATCTCTTAACGCCTGCGCAACGCTCAGCGTTACAAAAGCGTTCGTCAATTATTTACGAGACGACCAAGTCATATTATGAGCTGGTAGCGCTCAAAGAAAAGCTGATACATATGGAAGATGTTCTTGATGCTGTAGAGGCGGCGTCTGAGCTCAGTGCTCGTATGTACAAGGTTGGGAATATTAATGAGCTGGCGCTTTTAAAGCAGAACAAGGCTTTATACAAAAAAAGGCTTGAATACAAAGCATTACAGGGCAAATATCTAGAAGCAAAGGAGCGTTTAATTCAGCGCATGAACTTTGATAGTCGCGATGTCAGAGTGGATGTTGATGCTCGCTTACCAGAACCGCCCAAAGAGCAAAGAAAGTTAAGCGCTAAAGAGTTAAAAGCCATTGGACTAGGGGACATCAATAATCCAGAGTCAGTAAAAACTCGCTCAACAGCGCGCCTCTCTTACGAAGGCTATTTAGAAAAATATCAGGGCGTTAAATCATATAAAGAAGAAATCTTACCAACTCAGAAGAAAATTTCTGAAGAGAATTTACTGAGATACAACGGCATGCTCATTGATGTGTTTCATTTGCTAGAAGATGTAGAAACTCAAAGTAAAACTGTGATGGACTATATCGATGTGAATACAGCTTTTTTAATTCAGTCTGCTCGATTAGACAAAGATCTAATGGATGTCCAGATGGATTTCTCAAATATTAATGTGAGGTAATCAATGAACACACGTAGAAAATTTTTAACTGGGGCGGCAGTGACAATGGCTGCGGCTGGTGTAAGTCGTCATGCTTTAGCGGGTTTGCCTGAGCCAGTAATCCAAAATAGCCCAAATACACAGAAACCATTGATACCTAATAGTGGCCGAGACTACAACCCAGTTGTGACTTTAAATGGATGGACCTTGCCATGGAGAATGAAGAATGGCGTTAAAGAATTCCATCTTGTTGCTGAGCCTGTAGTGCGAGAAATGGCGCCAGGGTTTAAAGCACATTTATGGGGATATAACGGACAGTCGCCTGGCCCAACAATTGAGGTTGTTGAAGGCGATAAGGTAAGAATATTTGTTACTAATAAGCTACCAGAGCACACATCAGTTCATTGGCACGGCCAGCGTTTGCCAAATGGCATGGATGGTGTAGCTGGTTTAAATCAGCCAGCCATTCCATCAGGCAAAACTTTCGTTTATGAATTTACCGCTCGGCGTCCTGGGACGTTTATGTACCACCCGCATGCCGATGAGATGACTCAAATGGCGATGGGCATGATGGGTTTTTGGGTAACGCATCCAAAAGTCAAGAATCCCGACATTGATGAAGTTAATCGTGATTTTTGTTTTCTGTTAAGCGCTTACGATATCGATCCAGGAAGCTTCACCCCAAAACCAGCAACCATGCTCGACTTTAATATCTGGTCATGGAATAGCAGAGTCTTTCCTGGAATAGATACATTGAATGTTCGATTAAATGACAAGGTTCGGATTCGTGTTGGTAATTTGACAATGACAAACCATCCAATACATCTTCATGGCCATGAATTTCAAATTACGGGCACAGATGGTGGGCCGACTCCAAAAGCAAGTCGTTGGTATGAAGTTACGGCTGATGTTGCTGTAGGGCAGATGCGCCAAATTGAATTCTTAGCAGATGAAGAGGGAGATTGGGCATTTCATTGCCATAAAAGCCATCACACTATGAATGCGATGGGTCACGATATGGCAAATTTAATTGGGGTTGATCACCGCGGATTAGCTGGAAAGATAAAAAAAATTATTCCAGACTACATGGCTATGGGTGAGCGAGGTATGGCTGACATGACTGAGATGGAGATGCCATTACCTGTTAATACCATTCCAATGATGACGGGTGATGGCCCTTATGGCTCGCTTGAAATGGGTGGCATGTTTACTGTATTAAAGGTTCGGAAAGATCAAGCGCCTAACGACTATAAAAATTCTGGTTGGTTTAAACAGCCAGCAGGCACTAGGGCGTATGAGTGGAAGGGCGCCATGCCCGCAGCCAAGCGCAGTAATAATGCTGGCGAATCAGCGATGAATCGCGTTCAACCCAAACCCGAGGTAGAAGTACAGGTTAAAAAGCCAGGTACTAATAATCACAAACACTAGGAGCAAAAAATGAAAATAATTTATTTAATGATTGGTTTAGCAATATCTCAGCTTAGCTTTGCTCATGGGGATCAGCATAAAAAAATGAATCAACAGGCATCCTTTCAACAAGAGGAGTGGGGTATTGGCGGCACAAAGAATGAAGTGAATCGAACTATTGCTATATCAATGGGCGATGATATGAAATTTAAGCCAGAAAAAATCAATATCAAGGCTGGTGAAACTATACGCTTTGAAATTAAAAATAACGGAAAGCTGTTACACGAAATGGTAATTGGCACAAAGCAAGTGCTTGATAAGCATGCCGAGATGATGGTAAAGCATCCCAATATGGAGCATGATGAACCCTACATGGCACATATCTCACCTGGTAAAAAAGGTGAAATTATTTGGAAATTTAATCGTGCTGGAAGTTTTGATTTTGCTTGCTTGATTACCGGGCACTATCAGGCTGGAATGGTTGGAAAGATTGAGGTACAGCAATGAAAAAAATAATAACCTTAATGATGTGTTTAGTAAGTTTTGCTGTTGGAGCTACCGAGTGGACTAAGGGCGAAATTCGTCGTGTTGATGCTGAAAATAAGAAAGTCACCATCAAGCATGAGGAAATTAAAAGTCTTGATATGGCGCCGATGTCCATGGTTTTTAATGTTGAGACTACAGAAGTTTTAAAGGGAGTTAACCCTGGAGATCAAGTTGAATTTGTAGCTGAGCAAAAGGGAACAAAACTATTCGCAAAGCAGCTTAGAAAAATTCCGTAGGAGGCCTAATTGAATTTAATTAAAGATGAAGTGATGAATACTGTTAGATTAGTAAATCAGCAAAGAAGACTTATTTCATTTGGCTTAGTTTTATTACCTACATTGAGTTTTGCCGTGATAGAGAAGCCCTTAATTACAATGTGGAAAAGCCCAACTTGTGGATGCTGTAAAGATTGGGCGGCGTACTTAGAAAAAAATGGCTTTCATGTAAAGGCAATTGATATCGGCAATACTGAAATGCGCCAAAAGCTGGGGATGCCAGTTCAGTTTGGCTCATGCCATACTGCCCAAATCAATGGTTATGTCATTGAAGGACATGTTCCTGTCCGAGAAATTAAGCGCCTGCTAGCAGAAAAGCCAAAGGTATTGGGTTTAGCGGTTCCAGCAATGCCTTTGGGATCTCCTGGCATGGATGGTCCAGAGTACAAAGGCAAGAAGGATCCATACGATGTTCTATTAATTGGGCTGAATGGCGAGCATTCTGTCTATCAGTCCTACAGGTAGATTGATATCCAAGACTCTGGCTTAGTATCGATTAAATAGACGCTTACTGAAACGTCGTTTAAAACGACATTACAAGACACTATGGTGGTTGACTGGAGGGGTGTGGCAACACAATCTATACACACAGAAAAATTGCCCCTCGCAAGATTCTGATTTCATTGCTAAATTTGACCGGCACAAGGACGCACAATTTTTAGACAAGTCGAGACTGGTGACTCAAGCCCTTGAAATCAAAGCGAAAGCGGTCTATCGGAGGATATTTGAAAATCCTTGTGTCGGTGGTTCGATGCCGCCCCAGGCCATCAAAATATCAAAACCACTTTCAGCCGATTTTTAAAGATTTGAACTCTTTAAAGAAGTGCTAATCTGTTACACATTTCTTAACAGAGATTAATAAGGCTTTTAGACCCGAGCCTTTAAAGGTGAAGATTTCTGAAATTAAAGCCATTTTAGATATGTGGGAATGCTTCGAACAAAAAAACTAGAAATATGTTTTAATTACGTTATGAGAAACATTGCGATATCGCTAGTCGTGCTAGCGTTGTCAACTCAGACATCGTTTGCAGCAATTACCAGTTACTGTCATCAAGAACCAGTAACTGGCACTCAACTTGCGCACTATGATCATGACAGCAAGAGTAAGGAAACTTCAAACTTAAGTAAATCAACTGACTCAGACTGCAATGTTTGCCATCTTGCGCATTCATTTTTAATACCGCACACAGCTGATTATGTAATTAATGTGCCTGAGTTTATCTATCCAGAATATCGCTCTAGCTACTTAAGAGCTATTTCACTCGACCCTCCTGAAAAACCAAATTGGTTAACCCTCGCCTAAGTTAGCGAGGGTAAATCTTATCTTTTAAGGCCTCGCTAACTCTATTTTGAATAATCAAATGGAGTTTTTATGTTGCGAGAGTACTCAAGCGTATTTAGAAGTTGCGCGTATTTAATAGCCGGTCTATTTTTTTCACAAATCTCAGCGTTTGCTTATGCAGATGTGGGTGGATTAAATCGTTTTGACCTAAAAGCATTCTACAATTCTGCCTGGGAGCGCCAGCCAGAATTCAAAACTTTTCAATACAAGATTGATTCAGCAATCGCGAAGCAGAAAGTTGCCAGTAGTTTTTTGGCAAGTCCAGCTTCAATTGAATTTTCTCAAAAAACCGACAAAGCAAATAATAATTTAGGCATGAGTGAAACTGTTATTGGCCTAGGATTTCCCCTTTGGTTGTGGAATGAGAGATCAAGCTCAGTTAATTTGGCAAACGCTGAATATAAAAAATTGATGTCTCAATATTATTTAAGTCAATTAAAAGTTGCTGCTGAAGTAAGAGATGCGTATTGGAGTTATCAAAAAACCAAATTAGAGAATGATTTGGCTCATAGTAGATTTGAAAACACAAAAACTTTAGCAATTGATGTGGAAAAAAGATTTAAAGCTGGGGATTTAGCCAGGGCAGACTTGCATCAGGCAAATGGGGCATTGGCAACTGCAGAGTTAAATTTAGAGGAAGCAACGGCTAATTTAATTAATGCTGAACAAAGGATAAAAACACTACTTGGTACCGAAAAGTTTCAAAAAATTAAATTGGATATTGTTTTAAAAAATACGGAGCCACTCCCCAAGGTTCCGGAAAACTTTTCCAGTTTAGATGCTAGTTTGCCAATTGTTATAGCCCTTATTGATCAATTGGATGTGGCGAAAAGAGCGGTCGAATTGGTTCAATCAAAAACACGCACATCTCCTGAGTTGCAAATTTTGAGCTCAAAAGGTCGAGAGGTTTATGGTTCTCCATATCAACAATCAATCACTGTCGGAATAAAAATCCCGTTTGGATCTTCTGCTGTAAATGCAGATCGATTGGCATCTGCAACTGCTGAAATGGTTGACTCAGAAATTAAGCTTGCATACGAAAGGGAGTCTGCATTAAGTAATGTGGAGTCAAACGTAACCTTGGTTAAATCAGCACAGATAAAGCTTGATGCGGCCAATAAAAGATCAACTCTTGCAAATGAAACACGTCAATTTTTTGATAAATCATTTCGATATGGGGAGACTGATTTGCCAACTAGATTGAGAATTGAATTGGAAGCTGTTGATGCTAACAAACAAGCGGTGATTGCCAAAATCAATTACGCCATTTCTGTTTCAAATTTAAGGCAGGCGCTTGGCCTGCTACCAGAGTAAAGGCTCGATCATGAATATCATTACTAAAAACTTAATACGACTCTGTTCATCACTGCTCTTTTTTACTGTTGGATCACTAGCTTATGCGGGTCCAGGGCATGATCATGGGGAGGAAAAAACCGCAGTTCACTCAACCATTAAGAAACCAAAATTTTATATGGAATCTGAGTTATATGAGGTTGTCGGCACCATTGATGGAAAGAATATTGTCATTTTTATTGACGACTATCTGACAAACAGAAAAGTTTCAGAAGCCGAATTAACACTTAACGTCGATGATCAAGCCATTAAATTGGTTAAAGCTGTGAATGACACATATCAAGGAAATCTTTCCAGTCCGGTAGGAAAAAAATCTCTATCTATAACTTTATCTGTAAAAGATAAGGATGTTGATGACATTTTGATCACCACATATGACCCGACAGATCACGATGTTTTAAAGATTTTTAGATGGTGGTATTGGTCTCTTTGGCTAATATCCTCGATGACTCTTATCGCAATGCTTTTTATCGGCTTTAGAGAAAAGCAAAGATTGATCACTGCTTATAAAAAGCTAATTAACTTCATTAAGGAGCGGAAATGAAAAAGGGAGCACAAGTCGCGCGCATCGGATTTTTATCGTTTTTTATTTCAATTTCTTTTCCATCCTATGCTGGTCCAGGACATGACCATGGTGATTCACCAGCAGCTGTTGAGCATTTTGATGGTCCTAAGAGGCAAGTAAATGGTGATGTATTTTTGCCAAAACAGGCCCAGCGTCAGCTTTTTATTGAAACTGAGCAAATAGAATCAGGAAGCTTTTCTAAAACTTATGACTTGGCAGGTAAGGTGATCATGGATCCCAATTATGGCGGCAAGGTTCAAGCCATAGTTGCTGGGCGAGTAACTCCCGGACCTAAAGGATTTCCTTTACCAGGTCAAAAAGTGAAGAAAGGCGAGATTCTTGCATATGTAACGCCAGAGTCAGGACCAAATGGTTCAAGATCTTTAGCGGAGAGTCGTTTAAAAAGACTTCGTGAGCTTTCCGATACTGTGCCTAAGAAAATGATTGAGGAGGCTGAAGCTGCTATTGCGAATGAAGAATTAAGAGCCCCAGTCAGTGGAATAATCTCCACAATGGGTATTGTTTCTGGTCAAGTTGTAGATGCTCGCCAATTAATTTTTGAAGTTGTTAATCCAAAGAAACTTTTAATTGAAGCACTTGCTTATGACGCTGGACTAGTTAATGACATAGCTGGTGGAACAGTTACTGTTAATGACAAGACTATTCAACTTGAATATCTTGGTGGTGGTCAAGCTCTTCGTGAGCAAGCATTGCCGATTATGTTCTCGGTTAGCAGCGAGGAAATTTCAGGGGTGCCAGTGGGGCAATCTCTAAGGGTATTGGTCAATACAAAAAATCAAGTAAAAGGCTGGAAAATTTCTGCTTCTGCTCTGGTAAAAAATTCTTCAAATCAAAATATTATTTGGATAAAAAAATCACCAGAATTATTTGAGCCAAAGCCTGTCTTTTATGAGCCTTTAGATGGAAAGCACTTCGTTGTTATCTCTGGAGTTTCGGATAAAGATCGAGTAGTGACTAAATCAACCACTTTACTTAATCAAATTCGCTAGAGGCTGCTCATGTTTACCTGGTTATTAAATTTCAGCCTTAAAAACAGAATTATTGTTCTACTAGTTAGTTTGATAATGGTTGTTTATGGCGCATTTACCCTAAAACAGTCATCTGTTGATGTCTTTCCAGACCTCAATAAGCCAACGGTCACAGTAATGACTGAGGCTGGCGGTATGGCCTCTGAGGAGGTGGAGCAATTAATCACTTACCCATTAGAAACGGTGATGAATGGATTGCCGGGGGTTGAATCAGTTAGGTCTGTTTCAAGTGCTGGATTATCTTTCATCTATATCACTTTCGACTGGTCAACCAATATATATTTGGCGAGGCAGCTTGTCGGGGAGCGTCTTGGATCGATGGAAAGTGCTTTACCTACTGGGCTGGTCCCGCGTATGGGGCCAATTAGCTCAATCATGGGTGAAATTATGCAGATAGCTATACCTGTCGAGGAAGAAAAAATTTCTTCAATGCAGGTAAGGGAATATGCCGATTGGGTTTTAAGGCCAAGAATTATGGCTATTCCTGGTGTAGCTCAGGTTATTCCAATTGGCGGCCAAGTTCGACAATTTCAAGTTCAGCCCAATACTCGTTCAATGGCTGAGCTGGGGATTTCATTGGAACAGCTAGAAAATGCACTAAATGGACATTCATCTAATACTTCAGGTGGATTTATTGAATCAAATAATAAAGAATACTTGATTCGAAATTTGGGTAGAACAACAAGCTTAGAAGACCTAAAGAATTTATCTGTTGCTGTAAAAAATAATCAATCAATCTTGCTTAGGCAGATAGCGGAT
This sequence comes from Polynucleobacter cosmopolitanus, assembly GCF_002224225.1. Taxonomy (GTDB): domain Bacteria; phylum Pseudomonadota; class Gammaproteobacteria; order Burkholderiales; family Burkholderiaceae; genus Polynucleobacter; species Polynucleobacter cosmopolitanus. The sequence goes on from NZ_NJGG01000001.1 coordinate 790,655, forward strand.
GTAACTTTTGCTCCTGCAGTAAAAAGGGGCGATGCTGGATACAAGGGTAAACCTGCTGTTATCTTGGGTATTCAAAAGCAGCCATCTGCAGATACAGTCTCCTTAACTAAAAATATTGAATCTGCATTATTTGAGCTAAAAGCTAGCCTACCTACTGGGATGGATGAGCCTCGAATCACTTTTCGCCAAGCGACATTTATTGAGTCATCAATTAATACCCTAGAGGTCAAATTAATTGGAGCTTCATTTTTTGTTGCGGTAATTCTTTATTTCTTTCTTGGAACTTTTAGACCCGTTCTTATATCGTTAACAGCAATACCGATCTCAATATTAATAACTGCTTTGGTCTTTAAGTATTTTGGATTGTCAATTAATACTATGACATTGGGTGGTTTAGCCATTGCTATTGGTGGGCTTGTAGATGATGCGGTAGTTGACGTTGAAAACATTATTCGACGTTTAAGGTTGAACTCTGAAAAGCCTGAATCTGAAAGGTTGAAACTGATAGATGTGGTTCGACTGGCATCTCTTGAGGTACGGACAGGAATCATTTATGCAACGGGAATCATTATTTTAGTCTTTATTCCATTATTTGCATTATCTGGTATTGAGGGGAAGCTCTTTACTCCCTTGGGAATTGCATTCATTGTTTCAACTTTAGCCTCATTGATCGTTTCCGTGTCCGTAACACCTGTGATGAGTTATTACTTGTTGCCAGCAATGAAAAATTTAGGTCATGGTGACACAAAAGTTCTTCAGTGGCTAAAGACCAAATACGAGTTTCACCTAAATAGGTTTTTAGATGCTCCTAAAAAAGCAATTAGATTATCGCTAGTAGCTGTCTTTCTTTCAATTGTCGGGATTGGATTAATGCCAACTTCGTTTCTTCCTCCGTTTAATGAAGGTACCTTATTAATAGGTATGAGATTAAACCCTGGTGCATCTTTGACTGAATCATCATTGATTGCTCAACAATCCGAACTTTTAGTTAGCCAGGTTCCTGAAGTTACATATGTTGGACGTAGAAGTGGGCGCGCTGAGCTTGATGAGCATGCAGAGGGAGTTCATGTCAGTGAGCTTGATGTTGGAATAAAGCCTTCAAAAGAGTTAACCAGATCAATGGTTGACATTCAAAACGATATCAGAAGTCGGTTAGTCAATATTCCGGCAGCTATTGCGATAGGGCAACCAATTTCACACCGAATTGATCACATGTTGTCTGGTGTTCGCTCTCAAATAGCTATAAAGATCTTTGGGGATGACTTGGATGTTTTAAGGAGCCAAGCAAACACGTTGAGGGACAAGATTGCTGGAGTAGAAGGTCTTGCTGATTTAGAAATTGAAAAGCAAGTTCTAGCACCTCAATTCAAAGTTAACATTAATTACAATTTGGCTTCGCAGTACGGGGTTTCAACAGCTCAATTAATGAAATCATTACAGTCCTTGATCGAGGGTGAAAATATTTCACAAGTTGTTGAGGGTAATAGAAGATTTGCCCTGGTCATGAAGTTGCCAGAATCTTCACGAAGCGTTGATGGTTTAGCAGGTATATTGATTGATACACCGAACGGAAAAATTCCTTTATCAAGAGTAGCCACAATTGAGGATAGTGACGGGCCTAATCAAATAAGCCGTGATGATGGAAAGCGCCGTATCGTTATCTCTGCCAATGCCTCTGGAAGACCTCTTTCATCTGTTGTTGAAGATATTAGATCTTCTATAAACGATATGAATTTGCCAACGGGATACTTTGTTACGATTGGGGGCCAGTTTATTGCTCAAGAGAAAGCATCACGTTTGATTGCACTGTTATCTATTGGCTCGCTATTGATGATGTTTGTAGTTCTTTTTAGTAAATACCAATCTACAAAGCTATCGCTAATGATCATGTTTAATATCCCTCTGGCTTTGATTGGTGGGGTGGTTGGATTATGGTTATCAGGACAACCCTTGTCGATTGCGGCTTTAATCGGGTTTATTACCCTTGCAGGCGTTTCGGTAAGAAATGGAATTCTAAAAATTAGCCACTATTTGAATTTAATGAGATCTGAAGGCGAGGGCTTCACAAAAGAAATGATAGTAAGAGGTTCCCTCGAGCGCTTATCTCCAGTTTTAATGACAGCTCTTGTAACGGCTTTTGCTCTTGCGCCATTGTTATTTGAGGCAGAGCGTCCAGGCACAGAGGTTTTACATCCCGTTGCGGTTGTTATTTTCTCGGGATTAATAAGTTCAACATTGTTGGATACTTTTTTGACCCCTGCGATATTTTGGTTGTACGGAAGAAGTGAAGTGGATAAGTTGAAGTTAAATTTAAATAAAGGAGAGGTTTACTAATCATGAAATTAATTAAATTGTTAATGGGTTTGTTTTTGTGCGTGTCATCTGCAGCCTTTGCGTCTAAGAATCACGATGTCAATCCTATGCAAGGCGGCAAAGTAACTACTACAAAAGATATAGACATCGAATTTGTCTTAAAAAAAGAAGATATGAAGGTCTTTTTGCGGGATCATGGCAAGCCGTTAGATATAAAAGGTGGGACTGCTAAGGTTACCTTATTAAAAAGCGGAGCTAGCAAAGAGTATGAGTTGAAAAATGCATCAGATTATTTTCAATATTCAGGTGATCTTGGAGTGGTTGCTGGCACAAAAGCAATAGTTGTGGTGAGAATTAAGGAAAAGGTATTTTCAGTTAGATATGCATTCGATTGAGTTTATATTTGCAAATAAACTTGCTGTATGAGCTTAAAACTTTTACAGCAAGTTTGTGCCTAAGGGCATGATTGTTAATTATGTTCGGAGATAGCGTCCGCCTTATTTTATAGTTTCATCATAAGATCAAGGCGTTGCTCAATATTGCATTACCAAATTTATAAATTATTTTATATTTTTTAATATATCTTCAACGCTAATTGGTTCTTTTGGGATGCCATTCCATTGTGGGCCTTTCATGAATTTTTCGAACTCAGGGTCAGGTTTGGGTTTAAAGGGAAATCTACCCTTAGGTGTTAAGCCAAGTTCATTCATTAGCAGAACTGCTTTAGTAACCGCTTTGTCCCTAATATCTACATGATGATTTTTACCTGTCACCCCATTATGGTGAGTCACAACTAAACCATTTTTGGAAATATCTTTGCAGCAAATCACAAAGGTTTCTAACATCTCAGCTAGCATCGCTAATGAGTGCTTATCTTGGTCAGTGCTGTGGCCATAGGCATTCCATATGAAATCAGAAGCTTCCTGAATAAATTGGTATTTATCCCATGTGTTGGGGTCGCTTACCCAATGAGCCAGCGGAATTGGTTTAATTTCTATTGATAAATTGCAACTTGGAGTTACTGCAACTGATTTGCTTCTTGATTGGTTCATGGGAATACCCCTCTTTTTGGAAATAGGTTGTGTGAAAAATTCACCCCGAGCTTGCTTTTATTAAAGGCCATTAATAATTAAGTTTCTATTGAGGGTGGAGGTTTTAGGATTTCAACTTGAGGAAAGCTACCCTTTGGTGTTGTAAATTTAATTAGACCGTAGGCCTCTAGTTTTTTAAGGTTTAATTGACGTGCTTGGCGGCTAATGCCACACAGCAAGTCTAGCTTCCCATCAATCTTGAAGGTTAATGACTTCTTAAGGCCAACATATAGCCATAAAGCATTCCCGACCACTCCTGCTTTACCACCAATATTATTTGCCATCATTAACCAATCGAAGGGAATGGGTCCTTTGATAAATAGCTTGTCAGTTTTGATCATATTTAATTATTGAATTAGATAAAAGATAAGAATGGACGGGTGTTATGCTGCTTAACAGGTAGGTGTTAAGTTCTATTGCTTAACTTGTTTTAGTATCGCCATTACTTGTTCCCAGAATTTTTTAGCGCTATCGTCTAAAAATCTGTCCGGGTAGCGAAAAATCTCAGCTTCACTTGATAATTTGAAGCCTGACAATATGAACTGACTAGCTTCTTCCATGCAGGCTTGCGCTTCTTTCACTTTCTCTTCGATTTTGTCCTCGGGGGCTTCGATTAGAACGGCATCATGTATAGGGGCACATAGTTGAATTTTTCTATCAGCCATCAATATGCATGCAACTCTTAATAGTTCTGCTGCATTCGCTTGCATAGGAAAATTTCTGAGACTTCTCGGGTTGAGGTCAGCCTCGACGTTTAGATTCCAGCCACATAGGGTACTAATTTTGTTGGCTTGGACTGTGACGTTGAAAGTATTATCTGACCAGTCCCAGAATTTTCTGTATACCTTCCTGTGCATTGTCAAAAGCTGTCTGGCCCTTATAACGGGTTGTTTCAATCTAACAGCTAAAGCGTCAGCGCCCATCCCGTATTGCGTAGCAAGTACACATTGTTTGTATTGGTCTCTTTCACTTGTGTGACTTTGTTTAGTTGCGTCCTGTGGGACTGCATGAGCTTGTTTTGCAAAAGCTAGGTATGGGTCACCGCTGGTATAGGCATCTTTCATGTTTTGATCGCCGGATAGGGCTGCTGCAATACCAAATTCTTGTTGAGACCAATCAATGTAGGCGAGGGCCATCCCGGGTTTTGGTTGAATCAAACCCCTTGCCCATTTAGAAAGTCCAAATATAAACTTTGTCGTAGAAGGTTGGTTTCTACCTGTGATTGAACTAAACGGCGATAGTAGGCATCTATTACGGCCATCACTACCGACCTGTAATGCATTTAATCGTAATTTAGCCAAGCTGTCCCTCAGGTGGCGTAGCGGAATAATCTCTGGGTAAATCTTTGACATTGCTTTGAATGTTTCTTCATCCAGCTTTAAACGTCCCGAGGGAAGCCTTTCCCATCTAATATTATTTTTACTGAGATACGCTCCAAATAACTCTTCTTTGAATGTGCTATTGATATAAACACCAAAATCTTTATCGACTTGTTTAATTAATTGGTCTTTAATTTTGTCCCAATAATTGCAAAGGTCTTGGTAAAGTTCGTAGTCAATGGGTGTGCCTCTAGTCTCCATTATCGAAATAGGGATGTTGTACTTGCCCCTCATCAGGGCTCTAGGCATCTCAAGTGATGGAAACAGAGCCGCTAATAGAGGCTCTAGGGAGTCAACGTCGCTCTGGCAGTACTCGAGCAGGGATTTCTTTTCGTTATCTGTAAAGGGCCCACCGCGCATGGCTAATGCCCGCATTTCATCTTTGTGTGCACTTTCAATGCTGGGAAGTCCAAAATATTTCAAGGCCCCAATAATCGACCTGCCAAATGGATGAGTTACGCCATTTGAAAAGTTTCTAAATTCCGTATACAAGTCGAGAATTTCACCTTCCCATTCCCAGCCAAGCGCGTTGAAACAATTTAATTCAGCACTTGCGTAATAAGCGACAAGCGTTTGATTTCGGATGTTTGAAAAAGGGTGAGTTTCCATAGCATATAAATCATCAGCCCATAGTCTTAGGTATTCGCCAGTTGTTAGATTTTTTGAAACCATGCAAATCACTTCTAAGGGGTTACCCTCAACCCCATCTTTGGGCTTAAATTCAAAGTCGATTAAGATGAATTCCTGTGAGGTTGTTAATCTGCTCATCTCAAATTCTCCCTGCCAATTGCTTGATGTAAGGGTGTTCCTCACTTGAAATTACCTTGTTATTGAATACGTCAGCAATCAATTCGGCCATGGATTGTTTCGGCCACTCTGGTTCACCTAGTTCGTTTGCAGCAATAATGATTCTGTACTGCTGGGCAGCCATATCTGACTCAATCCGGATCCAGCTTTCTTCTGCTAGCGCTATTGCTTGAATCATTGAGGCATTCCATAAATTGGGACGCCCACCTAAATCAGGAATTGGCTCAGCAATAATTTTGGGGACACCATAATTGTCAACAGCAAGTCGTAGCAGTTTGGGGGTTGCATTGTTGCCTAAATGACTAGCCATACTGTACGTAGCGATATATTCCTCGCCGGCATCTTTATCCTCAACAATTAATGCGGGGAATTTGTAATCCGTACTTGGATGAACTCTAGAGAAGCGGTGTTTATTTAATTTCCCAAACGATGGCTTGGTTGGTAGTTTTATTCCACCAATAGTGTTTGAAAAGTTGGAAGGGAGCATGGCATCTTTAAGCCAAGACGGAGTTCGTAGTTCATCGTTATTTGTTTCTTTAGTAGACATGATTATTCCTTTGCGGTTAATTGGATATTGATTAATGCTTTACAGAAAAAGACCGTTTGGTTTTTTCTTGAAGCAATTCAATTAAGGTGGGGACGAAGTCAGGTTGGACAATGTGGAATCTGCCCATTAGCTTGACGAGCACACCTGCAGCGATTAATTCTTGTGCGTGTGTGCGTATGAACCAGTCGCCAGAGTATTTATTCTTAAATAATCTGTGACCTTCTGGGGAATCTAGGAAGTCTTTGAAGGACTCAAGATTCTTTAGTTTTTCTACTGTGTATTCCATACAACTCCTTATAAAAAATAGTAGTGACGCGTGACAAGCGCGACACAGACATTTTGACAGGAGTTGTATTGAGTTTGAAGCTAAGTTATTGATTTTATTTGTAATTTTACTGTAAAACTACAAATTTTCCTTTTCAAATTCACTCTTCCAGATTCGGATTAGTGTTTGAAGACGTCGTTTTGAGAACTTCTTTTCAGGGTAGTTTTCTTTTAGGGAGTCAGCAGCAACTTCATTCGTGTAGCGAGCAAAGTCTTTTAAATTTTTTGTGTATAGTTTTTTCGCTTCTTCATATTTTCTTTGGTCATTGGCTGTTCTATTTGGTATCCCTCTTTCTTTTGCAGCACTTGCTTGCATAGAAATCGAGTACTCAACAATTTTTGCTATTCGGCTATTGGGTCTCATAAATTTACTTAACCCCAATTTGGTACTTTTACTCCAGTTGTTAGCTTGGAATAAGACTTCGAAAAATCTAGTTTCAATGTCAATGGCATCTTTGGGAGCGTCGGGGCGGAAAGTGGTAAGCGTTGCTAACTTGGCTAATGCGTATAGAGCGCTTTCGTAATTAGGGAAAAATTCTTGAAGTTCCGAGAACACTTCCTTAAGCTCATTCTTTTGTTCTTCAGTTAGTGTTTCTTCCACAAGGTATTTTTCAATCACATCCACTTTCGCACTCATTTCAAGCTCCTTGGTTATTGAAAACGCGACTCAACATCTCAGCGCGTGTATCTACACATAGGTGTGCATATCTCTTGGTCATGGCTAATGATTTGTGACCAAGGCTATCGGCAATGGCGAGTAGTGGAGCACCACGCTTAGCAAGCCACGAGGCATGGGTATGTCGCAGGCTGTGGAATACGACCCCTTCAATTTGTGCATCTTTCAAAGCTTGCTCCCAAGGTTTGTTGAAATTCATGGGTTTTGTTGGATACCTTCCACAAAATACTAAATCTTCTGGATTTGTTTTTGTGGAAATTCTTTGGAATTCTTGAATAACATCTGGCATAAGCACTAGAACGAAAGGATCGCCATTTTTGGTTCTTTCACAGAAGGCTCGTCCTGAATTTAGGTCAACATCTTTCCATCTAAGCCCTAAAAGAGTACCTCGTCTAGCGCCAGTAGTTACCGCTAACATAATGAGAAGGGTAAGTTTGTTCCAGCTAGCCAATCTAGATACTTTAATTAATTTTTCGTACTCAGGCTCTGACAAGTAGCGAGTCCTTGCGTTGTCTTCTGGAAGGCGTTGAGTTTCTACAACAGGATTAACCCAAGTCTTGGGCATTAATCGACGTTTTCTTGCCCATGTGAGAACGGATTGGAGGGTGCATCGATAGCGATTGATAGTCGCGTCCGCAAGCGTTTTATGCGTTGAAATGACAGAGCCACCTCGTTTATTACCTCCAACATTAAAAAGGCGTCCACGCTGTTTTAATGCCTCTAGAACATCATCAATATCGTCCGCATCAATTTCGGACGCAACTTTCTCTCCCAAGTGTTGGGTAAAGAAACTTAAACGACTAGTGAAGGAAGGATCGCGACCTTGATAGCAGGCCATGAAGGTATCAGCGAGAGCTGATAAGGTGAACATTTCTCCCCGAGTCACTGGGGGTGTTGCTGTGTTACTTTGTGTTGACATGATTAGTTCTCCAAATAAGTTACCAACGGACTGTTGGATTTCATTTGTCGACGCTAATCACTCGCCACTACTATCTTTGGTGGGTCGGGCGAGATTCGAACTCGCGACCAACGGATTAAAAGTCCGCTGCTCTACCGACTGAGCTACCGACCCAATCTTGCAAAAAAAAGATTATAGCGGACTTTTTAAATTAGAGCTAGATTTGCCTACTTTTGGCCACGGGTGGGTTCTTAGCAAAGTAGCTGCGAATGCCTCTCAGAATGGCTTGGGCAATCTGTTCTTGGTACTCATGATCATTTAAGCGAGCCTCTTCTTCAGGGTTGCTGATGAATGCAGTCTCAATCAAAATCGATGGGACATCAGGTGCCTTGAGAACCGCAAAGCTGGCTTGCTCAACTTGTGGTTTATGTAGTTTTGCAAAGCCACCAATTTGTTTTAGAACAGCATCGCCTAACTTTAGACTGTCTTTGATTTGAGCAGTTGTTGACATATCAAGCAGTAATTGTGCAACTTGCTTGTCTTGAGTTTTGATATTCAAGCCACCAATCAAGTCAGCACTGTTTTCCTTGTTGGCCAACCATCTGGCCGCAGTACTGGTTGCTCCTTGTTGTGAAAGAGCAAACACTGATGCGCCTCGTGCATGAGGTTTGACAAAAGCGTCTGCATGAATCGATACAAATAGATCAGCCTGAACACGTCGCGCTTTATTGACCCGTACATGCAGTGGTACGAAGTAATCACCATCGCGGGTCAAGTAGGAACGCATATCAGGCTCAGCTTCAATTTTTTGCTTCAGTCTGTGTGAAATGGACAGAACAATGTCTTTTTCTCGGGAGCCTCTCTTACCAATGGCGCCAGGATCTTCGCCACCATGCCCAGGGTCAATTGCAATGGTCAAAAGTCTGCGATGACTTGATTTTCCTGATTTGCTATCTGACTTTTTATCCGATTTGGCGATTTCATTGGGTTTAATAGATTTATTAGCTTCTGCTTTTTGCGCCTCTCTTCGAGCAATTGCAGCAATCGGATCATCAGCATCCAAAGCCGCTTCTTTTTTTGCACTTTGGCGCACCAATTCCATCAAGGGATCATTCGCAACCGTTGGGTATAAATCAAACACCAAGCGATTTTGATAGCTGCCCACTGGGTCCAAAGTAAATAATTGGGGCTGAATACTTTCTTTGAGATCGAACACCAAGCGCACAACTTTTGGCTGAAATTGACCAACACGAACTTGAGCAATGTATGGATCATTGCTATTAACTTTTGCCACCAATTCTTTGATGGTGTTGTTGAGTTCGAGTCCTTCAACGTCTACAACCAAACGATGGGGGTTGGTCAAGAGTTGATGGCTTACCTTGAGCACTTGGTCGGACTCCAAGGTCACACGTGTGTAGTCTTCTGCAGGCCAGATACGAACCGCCATCAGTTTTGCGCCCCAAGCAATTTGACTGGGACCTAAAAAAATGAGCGCGCTGGCTTGAGCAATTCTTTTGAGAAGCTCGCGTCGTTTCAATCTATTTGCTCGATTGCCGCCAATGAATTTCATGTTTCTTAAAACCCTTTGATCAGCTCATCGCCAATATCTGTTTGACTGGTGATCGTGAGTGATCGAGTGTCATCATCATTGGTGGTTAAGGAGATGATCCAATCGGCTTGAGGCAATGTACCTTCTGCTTTTTCTGGCCACTCAACCATACAAATGCCTGGTTCGCTGAACACATCTCTGAATCCGGCATCCATCCATTCTTTGGCATAACTCATGCGGTACAAATCAAAGTGATGAAAGGGCAGGTTTGTTTCGGCTATTTCATTTGTGTTGTTTTTTAGATTGAGATTCACTTGGTAGGGTTCGCACAAACCGTAGGTAGGGCTTTTGACTTTGCCCATGTGTCCTAATGAGCGAAGGATGTACCTTGTCAGGGTGGTTTTGCCAACACCCAGATCGCCCACCAAAGAAAAGTGCAGGGCTTTATCTAAGTGATTATTTTTTTCTTGAAAAAGCTTTTTAATCTGTTGAGCAAGCTTTAAAGCAAATGCCTCTGTGTCTTGCTCAGAAGAAAGAGTTCTGGATGTGATCATCAGATGAGTATCTTTTGTCATTGGGACCTACAATCTCATCATGGAGCAAAAATCGTGACTCAAACCCAAACAACCAAAGATCATTTCATCCAAGATATTTCTTGGTTGAGGCGCGAGGCTATCGATTTGGGATTTGGCGATATCAGAGTTTCTGACACAGATTTGAGTGTGGCAGGACCAAGATTGAAAGAGTGGTTGGATGCTGGGCGTCACGGTGACATGAATTATATGAGGGAGCGCGCTCATTTGCGACTCAATCCTCAAGAATTGCAGCCGGGCACGGTTCGGGTTTTGACGGTTCGGATGGATTACTTGCCGGATACCTCTGAAATGCGCCAAGCAGTTGATTGGCGAAATAAAGAGATCGCCCGATGGGATGAGCCTTCTCAGGCGGTGGTGGCCATGTATGCCCGAGGTCGTGACTATCACAAGGTGTTGCGCCAGCGCTTGCAATCTTTGGCTGATGTGATTGAGAAAAAAATAGGTCCTTTTGGTTATCGGGTATTTGTTGACTCTGGCCCAGTCATGGAAGTTGAGATGGCGAATAAGTCGGGTTTGGGTTGGCGAGGCAAGCACACCTTATTACTCAATCGTGAAGCAGGGTCGATGTTTTTCTTGGGTGAAATCCTGGTGGATGTGCCGTTCCCGGTTGATGAACCAATCACCAGTCATTGTGGCGAATGTTCTGCTTGTATCAATATTTGTCCAACTCAAGCCATCACAGCGCCTTACCAATTAGATGCACGTCGTTGCATTTCATATTTAACGATTGAGCATCAAGGATCTATTCCTGAAGAACTCAGGCCCTTGATGGGCAACCGAGTCTATGGTTGCGATGATTGTCAGTTGGTTTGTCCTTGGAACAAATTTGCTCAACTAAGTTCAGTGCCTGATTTTTTACCAAGGCATGGTTTGGAGCATGCTGACTTATTGAATTTATGGTCATGGTCAGAAGAGGACTTTTTGTCTAAGCACGAAGGCAGTCCAATCCGCAGAATTGGGTATGAAGCTTGGCGGCGTAATCTTGCCGTGGGCATGGGCAATGCCCTCAGATCAGAGACTCTTGATGACGGTGTCAGAGAAAAAATCATTGGTGGTTTAAAGCAAGTCTTACCCAATGCCAGTGACATGCTGAAAGAGCACATTGAGTGGGCTTTGATGCAGACAAGTAAAGTATCTAAATAGATCAAATAACTAAAAATAAAAAAACCAATAAACTGCATCCCATGAGTTTGAATAGAGACATTGTTTTAAAGGGCGTCAAAGACGCATTTGGTGCTCCTGCGGCTATTTTGTTTGCAGGCATGTTAGGTTTTGGGGCGATGGGGCAGGCCAATGGTTTAGATATTTGGCTAACCAGTGCCACGAGTTTCTTCATGTTCGCATTGCCTGGTCAGGTGGTGCTTGTTGAGATGCTCGTCTTGAGTGCCTCGGGTGTCACGATTGCGATCGCTGTCACGCTCACGGCCACACGATTCTTCACGATGTGTTTAACACTCTTTCCACAGTTCCCGGAAAAGCAACGCAGTTCTTTCTATTATTTGGTGGTTCATTTTGTGGCGATGACAGCATGGGCTGTGTCCATGAGAGATTTTCCAAAAATGAAACCTGAGGATCGTCTTTCTTATTTCACGGGATTTGCTTTTGTATGTTGGGCTGTATCAACGCCAGCGACAGTCTTGGGTTACATGGTGGCGGGACAAGTGCCAAGTTATATCAATTTGGGTTTGGTGTTTATCAACCCACTCTTTTTCTTATTAACTTTCACTGAAGTTAAGCCAAGAGGGAATCGAATTGCGATCTTATTGGGCGCACCGCTTGGTTTGCTCTCTTATCTTTGGTTCCCTGATTACTCTTTATTGATCGCAGGACTGTTTGGCGGCACGATTGCTTACATGGTTGATAAATATTTTAGGAATAGACAACATGCTTGAGTCATCAGAACTAAGCACCATGTTCAATGATGCCGGTATGTGGGCTGCTTTGATTGCTGCTTGTGTGGGAACTTATTTTTGGCGGGGCTTCGGCGTTTATTTTTCTGGAAAAATAAACCAAGACAGCGAATTATTTAAATGGTTGTCAGCAGTCACTTATGCGATGGTGGCAGCTTTAACAGTTCGCATCATTTTGTTGCCGGTGGGCTTGCTTGCCACGGTGCCGATTTCTGTTCGTTTGGGGGTGAGCATTGTGGCGCTCATCATCATGTATTCAAAGCCAGGTGAGCGCATGATTCCAGCATTGCTGGTGGGAACATTTGGTTTGGTGTTGTACGGATTGGTGATGAACTTTTTGGGTTGATCACCAACCGCACAGAACTTTAAATCAACAAATAAGAATCAATCATTCTTACAAGTTTTGATGCCCAATAATGGGTAGGCTGGGCAAAAACGAAACACACCCGTTGCGATCGGCAATAAACCAATCCATCCCCAGTTACCAATCACACCAATGATTGCCAAAACAACCAAGAGTGCGCCAATTGCGATACGTAAAGTGCGGTCAATTCCGGCGACATTGCATTGCATAGACTTCTCCTTATTTGCCACAGTAGCTGGCGTACAACAATTCCATCACAGATATAGCGATGGGGCTCGAAATCTTGTAATAAATATGTTTGCCATCACGGCGAGTTGATACAACGCCTTCGTCACGAAGCACGGCCAATTGTTGCGACAAAGTGGGTTGTTGAATATTGGTGACCTCTTCTAACTCTCCAACGCGCTTTTCGCCTTGGCTTAATTGGCATAACAACATCAAGCGGTCACGATTGGCCAATGTTTTCATCATGCGACAGGCTTTATCTGCGTTATCTCTCATGGCAGCAATGTCAAATTGCATGCTCTCATTTATTGACAGTTTTTCTTTTGCATCCATCAAGTTCACCAATTGATTAATTAATTATTTACATTATATATTAATATTAACTATTGATTGAGATCAATTGAGCTTGGTTTGATCATGTTCTTATTGGCTTCTTGGCTAAATGCGACCGCTATTGGCGGACGAAAAGACCAATTTAAGGTATCGTACAAAGTCTTAAAAAACATAAATCTTCATAGGAGAACAGCATGCCAGGTCAAAAAGCTTATTTAAATCAATTAGATGTGCAAAAAATATTGGCCGCAGCCAATGCTCATGCTGAGAAAAACAACTGGGCAGTATCGATTGCAGTGGTTGATGATGGCGGCCATTTATTGGGCTTTACACGTCGTGATAATTGCCCGCCTGTGTCGACCTATATTGCTCAAGAAAAAGGCCGTGCATCAGCCTTAGGGCGCCGTGAAAGCAAAATCTATGAAGACGTGATCAATGGCGGACGTTACTCATTTTTAAATGCCACAGCTGTTCTTCAGGGAACTCTTGAGGGTGGTGTGAATATCGTGGTCGACGGCCAAACGATTGGTGCTATTGGTGTTTCAGGTGTTAAATCAAATGAAGACGCTGAAATTGCCAAAGCTGGTATCGCAGCTCTTTAAGCAATAAATCAATGCTAAATACTCACAGGCCTCATAATAGAGCCCTGTGAGTACAGAACAAACCAATACCCCCCCAAGTTTTACAGATTTCGGATTTTCCGAACCCATCCTGCGCGCTGTTTTAGAGCAGGGCTACACAACGCCCACACCGATTCAAGCGCAAGCGATGCCGCATGTCTTGAAGGGTCAAGATGTGATGGGTGCTGCGCAAACTGGTACCGGCAAAACTGCCGCATTTGTTTTGCCGATTTTGCAAAACATTTTGCCTTTAGCGAGCAGTAGTGCATCTCCTGCCAGACATCCGATACGTGCTTTGGTTTTAACTCCAACCCGTGAGTTGGCAGATCAGGTGGCTGATAACGCATTCAAGTACGCCAAGTACACCGATATCAGAACGGCTGTGGTGTTTGGTGGTGTTGATATGTCTGCTCAAATAAGTTTATTGCGCTCGGGTGTTGAGCTATTGATTGCAACACCAGGTCGCTTGCTGGATCACATTGGTCAAAAAACTGCGAATTTATCTCAAGTGCAATTTTTGATTTTGGATGAAGCGGATCGCATGTTGGATATGGGCTTCTTGCCAGACCTTCAACGCATCATTGGCTTGATCCCTGCAAAACGTCAGACACTTTTGTTCTCGGCCACTTTTTCACCAGAGATTAAAAAATTAGCGCAAAGCTATTTGCGTGATCCAGTGACCATTGAGGTCGCAAGACAAAATGCTGCTGCAGATACGGTTCGCCAAGTGATACACATGGTGCCATCTGAGCAAAAGAAAGATGCGGTCATCAAAGTTTTAAAAGCGCGTATTCAGCAAGGTTTGACTCGTCAAGCCATCGTGTTTACTAATAGCCGCATTGGTTGCGGTAAATTGGCCAGTGCCTTAGAGCGCAGCGGTATCAAAGCTGGTGCGATTCATGGAGACAAGAGTCAGATTGAACGCATGCAAATCTTAGAGTCTTTCAAAAAAGGCACGATGGATGTTTTGGTGGCCACTGATGTGGCAGCACGAGGCCTTGATATTGCAGACATGCCTTGCGTGATCAATCATGAGTTGCCATTCAATGCTGAGGATTATGTGCATCGCATCGGTCGTACTGGTCGTGCAGGTGCGCAGGGTGATGCGATTGCATTGGTCGATGCTTCTGAAGAAAGACTGTTGGCTGATATTGAGAAGTTAATGAACCGCAAGCTTTTGCGTTTACCAGTGCCGGATCCTGCTAGTGGTCCGGCTGGAGATCCATTCTTCTATATGCCTTATCAAGCATCCGCTGCAAAAGAAGAAAAACAATCAACACTTGGTCAAGCTGAACCAAGTGCTCAGGCAGGAGCTCAAGCTTCTGCTCAGGTAGCTAGTAAGCCATCTATTCAGCCTGGCGGCAAGCCAAGAGCTGCTCTATTGGGCGGCTTTAAAAAATAAGCTGCAGTTAAAGCTGTGGTTAAAGCTGCAGTTAAAGCCACATTTAAATTGACAAACGGGTTTTTCGGTAATGCTCAACAGCGGTTTCTAACCACTGTGTGATCGTTGATTCATTGATTGTTGATTCACTGGCTTGAGTGCTGTTAGCCCTATTTTTAAAAAGTTCAGGCTCATCTAATCCCAAATGCTTTGCGGCGGCCTGAAGAGCTTCTAATGCTTCACCAGGGGTATTGCAAGCAATCGCAGTTGCATTGGTTTGTTTGCTGAGCTTTTCATTGTTGCCATCTCGCACCAAAGGCAGGTGAAGATAATGAGGTTGAGGGTAGTTCAGTTGTTTTTGTAAATAAATTTGTCTTGCGGTGTTGTCCAATAAATCCTCACCTCTGACGATGTGTGTGATTCCTTGTAAGTAGTCATCCACGACAACAGCCAGCTGATAGGTGAACACTCTGTCTGAGCGCCTTAAGACAAAATCACCCACGGATGATTCAATCTCAGGGTCTGTGACCAATAAACGCCAAGCGCACGGTTCAGTGACATCTTTTAAATTTCGGCAGCTTCTTGGGTAGACTAATTCACCATGCCGATCTTTCTTTTTGCCCAAACGCAGTAATTGATCTTCGATTTGTTTGCGCGTGCATCGACAACCGTAAGTCTTTTTTTCTTGCAACAATTGATTCAATGCTGATTCGTAGAAATGGCTTCGTTTTGATTGGTATTCAATCTCTTCATCCCAATGTAAACCGCAATTGTGCAGTTGTTGAATGATGATTTTGTCGGCGCCTGGAACGCACCTTGGTAAATCAAGGTCCTCGATCCGTAAAAGCCACTTTCCTTGATGTGCTCGGGCGTTGAGCCAACTGCCTAGGGCAGTTGCGAGCGACCCGGCGTGGAGAGCTCCTGTGGGTGAGGGTGCGAAGCGACCGCGGTATTCAGTCTTGAACATAGCTAAAATCATCTCATGTCTTTAAATACCAACTTTGTTCATTTGCGTCTTCACTCCGAATATTCGATTGTGGATGGGGCTGTGCGCATAGATGATGCCATTACTGCCGTGGTTAAAGATCAAATGGGGGCATTGGCTCTGACCGATTTGAGCAATGTGTTTGGTTTGGTTAAATTCTATCAAGCTGCACGCAAAGAAGGTATTAAACCTATTATTGGTAGTGATGTTTGGATCACCAATGCTGAAGATAGAGATAAACCATTCAGATTGCAGTTGTTGGTAAAAAATCATCAGGGTTATTTGAATTTATGCGAGCTATTAACCAAGGCATCGCTGACCAATCAATTCAAAGGCAGATCTGAAATTGATGAAACTTGGTTCAAGCAGCATGCCGAAGGTTTGATTGCATTATCCGGTGCAAGATTGGGTGATGTTGGACAGCATTTGTTGGCAGGTCAGCATGCTGAAGCTTTGGTCTGTGCCAAAAAGTGGGCAAATTACTTTAAAGATTCTTTTTATATTGAGGTTCAGCGTGCCGGTCATCCTCAAGATGAAGCGCACCTTCATGAAGCCGTTCATTTGGCCAATGAACTTCAATTACCGGTGGTGGCAACGCATTCAATTCAGTTCATGAAGCCCTCTGACTTCAGAGCACATGAGGCGCGAGTGTGTATTGCTGAAGGAGAAGTGCTCGGTAATCCTAAGCGTGCAAAAAAATTCACGCCTGAGCAGTACTTTAAAACTCAAACAGAGATGCAAACGCTTTTTGCAGATTTGCCAGCAGCCATCACGAACAGCGTGGAAATTGCCAAGCGTTGTAATTTATCGTTGACTTTGGGTAAGCCTCAGTTGCCAGATTTTCCAGTGCCTAAAGGTATGACATTGGATGATTATTTGATGGAAAAAGCCATGGAAGGCTTATCCAAACATTTATTGCATTTGTATCCTGATGAGGCTGAAAGAGAAAAGCAGCGACCCAGTTATGAGGTGCGTTTAAAGTTTGAGGCAAGAACCATTTCTCAAATGGGTTTCCCGGGTTACTTTTTGATCGTTGCTGATTTTATTAACTGGGCAAAAACTAATGGTGTGCCAGTCGGTCCTGGTCGAGGTTCTGGAGCTGGTTCATTGGTTGCTTACTCTTTGGGCATTACGGATCTAGATCCATTGAGATATAACTTGCTCTTTGAGCGATTCTTAAATCCTGAGCGCGTCTCCATGCCTGACTTTGATATTGATTTCTGTCAGCACGGTCGCGACCGCGTGATTGCCTATGTAAAAGAAAAATACGGCAAAGATGCGGTCAGTCAAATTGCCACATTTGGCACGATGGCAGCGCGTGCGGCGATTCGAGATGTGGGACGTGTGCTTGAGCAGCCATACGGATTTGTGGATGGCATTTCTAAACTGATTCCTAATAAGCCCGGTCAGCAAGTCACGATTGAGCAAGCCAAGAAAGAAGAAAAGCTTTTGGCTGAGCGCGAGTCTCGCGAGGAAGAAGTTAAACAATTGTTGGGTTTGGCTCAACAGTTAGAGGGCATGACCCGAAACGTTGGCATGCATGCTGGTGGCGTATTGATTGCTCCAGGCAAGCTCACAGATTTTTGTCCTTTGTATACCCAAGGTAGTAAAGATGGCAAAGAAGGTTCAGATTCTGGGGTGGTCAGCCAGTTTGACAAGGATGATGTTGAAGCGGTCGGCTTGGTCAAGTTTGACTTCTTGGGACTCACAACTCTCACGATCTTAGATTGGGCTGAAAGATATATTCATCAGCTATACCCAGAGAAGAAAGATTGGCGCGTTGGTCAAGTGCCACTCGATGATCCTGCTGCATTTGAAATTTTAAAAAATGCTAATACAGTCGCGGTGTTCCAATTAGAAAGTCGTGGCATGCAAGGCATGTTGCGTGAGGCAAAGCCTGACCGCTTTGAGGACATCATTGCCTTGGTGGCTTTGTATCGTCCGGGTCCGATGGATTTGATCCCGTCATTTATTGCGCGTAAACACGGCAAAGAACAAGTGCATTACCCAGATCCACGTGTTGAACCGGTTCTAAGAGAAACCTACGGCATCATGGTTTATCAAGAGCAGGTGATGCAGATGGCGCAGATCATTGGTGGTTACTCACTGGGTGGCGCTGACTTATTGCGTCGTGCCATGGGTAAGAAAAAGCCTGAAGAGATGGCTGAGCATCGTCAATTGTTCAGAGATGGTGCTGGCAAAAGTGGACTGAAGGCTGATAAGGCTGATGAAACTTTTGACTTGATGGAAAAGTTTGCGGGCTACGGTTTTAATAAATCACATGCCGCAGCCTATGCTTTGTTGGCTTATCACACGGCTTGGTTGAAGGCGCACTACCCAGCTGAATTTATTGCAGCCAACATGTCATTGGCCATGGATGACACCGATAAAGTAAAAATACTTTACGAAGATGCATTGGCCAATAAGATCAAGATTCTTCCTCCAGATGTGAACACCAGTGTTTACCGCTTCATGCCATTGCGTGAAGATCCTCAAGATAAAGAGCAGGCAGCCACCATGATCCGTTATGGCTTGGGTGCTATCAGAGGTTCAGGAGAGGGTGCGATTGAGCAAATTATTCAGGCAAGAGCTGATGGTCCCTTCAAAGACCTGTTTGATTTCTGCTCTAGATTAGATCGTCGCGTGGTCAACCGTCGCACGATGGAAGCCTTGATTCGTGCGGGAGCTTTTGATTCTTTGTATGGCGGTTTTGATTCTCGAGCAACACTTTTAGCATCTTTACCAAGAGCGATGGAAGCAGCTGATCAAGCAGATGCTTCTGCGCAGCAGGTGAGCTTGTTTGATATGGCGGGCTCTTCAGATGAGCATAAGCCAGAGTTGATCAATGAAGATGCTTGGTTCGAGAAGCGTCGCTTGCAAGAAGAAAAAGCCGCCTTAGGTTTATATTTAACTGGCCATTTGTTTGATGCTTATCGTGATGAAGTCAGTCATTTTGTGAGAACCAAGTTAAATCAATTGACCGAAGGCAAGGATCGCTTGATTGCAGGCATCATGACTTCTACCAGAAGCATGATGGGTCCACGCGGCAAGTTGATGATTGCAACGATTGATGATGGTTCAGCTCAAATAGAGATGACTATATATAGCGAACTATTTGAACCCAATAGACATTGGTTGAAAGAAGATGAATTGATCATCGCCAAGGTCAGTGTCACGCCTGATAAATTTTCAGGAGGCATGAGGGTTGTTGCCGAGTCAATCATGGATGTGACTACGGCACGTTTAAAGTTTGCGAGAAGTTTGCATGTACAGCTTCAGCAGGGCATTGATCTTTCTGGATTCAAGCAGCAGGTCAGTACCTTTGCAGGTAAAAATCAACAAGGTTTGATGATGACGGCGGATGTTATTTCAAATGGAACTGCCTGCTTGGTTCAGTTCCCTGATACTTGGAAGATTTATCCTGATGATGAAAGTATCAGAAACTTGAGCGTGGCTTTGAATAAGTCAGGCGGTCAAGGAATGGTTGAAGTCAAGTACGCTTGATCAAGCAGACCTATTTGTTTTTAGCAATTAATTCATATTGAGTTAAATACTCATTGGCCACTTGAGACCAAGGGCGTTCATATCCTGGTACTTCACTGGCATGAGCAAGCCAATGGTTTCCTTGACCCACCCAATTATTTAGAGAATCCTGTAAGTCTAATACGCTGCCATGTTGAGGGCTGACATCACTGGCCGCTCCGCAGGCACTTGAAACCAATACTGGTACGCTTGACGCCATCGCTTCGCTGATCACCATGCCATACGCTTCACTGGACGCTGGATGAATCAGCAGATCTAACTCTTGGTAGTAATTAGCGCTGGCTTGCCAACCTAAAAATGAAATCTCTCCAGGATAGTTGGCGCACAAATGCATCACCTGCTCTTTTTCAGGACCAAGTACCAAGAGTTTGAGATTTGGACGTGAAGCCTTTAATTGCTGAGCAATCCTCATGAATTGCTCAAAGCCTTTTCTGGCCCATTCTTTACCAATGAAACCAATCGTTCCTCCATCATGGGAAACTTGCTTGCTCAGCCTCTTTGGGGTTTGTGAAACGCCTGGGGTAATGGGTGTTTGAATGTTCGATTGAGCTTGGGGGTAGTATTTTTTAATCGCTGTTGCAATGACGCTTGATACGGGAATGATTTTTAAATCTTTTGTTCGCCCAGTGGTTACATCAATGCCTAATTCTTGTGCTTCCATTCTTAAGTAAGACCAAGCCCTGATCGATAATCTTTTCCACCAGCCCTTGTCTTTGACTGTTGCAAATGGCATGGAGTGAAAAGTGGTGATGTCGTGAGAGATACTTCTTTCGTGACTGTGAATCACAAAGTTTTGCACACCCAGTTCTTGAATAACGTCATCTACTTTTTTGGCAAATCGTCTGTACATCAGCCATCTTGGTTTTTGTTTGAGCTGACCTATTTCAATGATCTTGATGTTTGAGTGATCTGGCGCATAACAAGATTGTTCGCAAATAACGGTGACGAGACAATTCTTTTTGGCTAGTTCATGGCTGAGTTGCCAGACATATGATTCCATGCCACCAACAGGGCCCCAGTTTCTGACAATTTGAATAATTTGTAATGCTTTGTCTGACACGTCAACCTTTTAATAGATATCTTTTTTATTCTGTAGTTGCCACAATTTAAGATACTTGTAATAAGACGTTGCTGCGTTTGAGATTGCCAGTGCCAAGCCATGTTTTCCGTCTAAAAAACCACGTCTTAAAACATAGGTTCTGAAAAAAGCCCAAAATCCATGGATCAAAGCCTCTCCAAGCCCACCTTTTTTACCTTGCTTGAATGCTTGTTGTGCTGCTGCACTTGAATAGACATCAACTTTCTTTAACACTTGAGAAAAGTCTCTATAGCTGTAATGTAAAAAGTGATTATT
The DNA here is from genome assembly GCF_002224225.1 of Polynucleobacter cosmopolitanus. Classification (GTDB taxonomy): domain Bacteria; phylum Pseudomonadota; class Gammaproteobacteria; order Burkholderiales; family Burkholderiaceae; genus Polynucleobacter; species Polynucleobacter cosmopolitanus. The sequence continues at coordinate 811,550 of NZ_NJGG01000001.1, forward strand.
TAGTTTTCCACTCGATCCAGTGGGAAGCAAACGTTCATGCACCAAGTGATCAGAAAATTTTGCACTGCCTCGTTTGAATAAGCGATCAACGTAATCTGGGTACCATCCTGAGTGCTTCATGAAGCGGCCACAGTACCAAGAAGAGCGGGGAATGGCATAACAATCTGCGGCATTGGGTGATGCTATAGCGGTCAAAATTTCTTGTTTTAGTTCAGGTGTGACCCTTTCATCAGCATCGATCGATAAAACCCAATCTTGCGTGGCCAAATTGAGGGCACGATTCTTTTGTGGACCAAATCCAGGCCAATCTGAGGTGATTTCAAGCTTTGCACCGAAAGATCGAGCAATTTCTTGAGTTTTATCGCTACTTTGACTGTCTACAACGATAATCTCATCTGCAAAAGAAACACTCTCAAGGCAGTCCTTGAGGTTGGCTTCTTCATTTTTAGTAATTAAGATGACTGATAGGCTCATAGAGCGATGTTAGCACCGGTGTAGGTTACGATTGAGGTTATGGATTCAAATAGCATTGAAATTAAGACGCAAACTGCGCTAACCCGCATTTTAAAGTATGCCTTGCCTCATAAGGTGGCTGTTGTTTTGGCATTGCTGGGTTTGGCGATTGTTGCTGCCACTGAAACGGCCATTCCAGCGCTTCTAAAGCCTTTATTGGATCGTGGCTTCAGCGGTAAGTTGGATGATAAGTTGTGGCATGTGCCAGCCTTTTTAGTTGGTTTGGCATTTATCCGAGGTTTTGCTCAATTTGGCTCCAATTACGCCTTGAGCCACATCACCAATTCTGTTTTGTTCAAATTACGTGAACAAATGTTCAATCGCTTGTTACAAGCTCCCGCTGATTTATTCCAAAATCGCTCATCAGCATCTCTGATCAATGCCGTGGTGTTCGAGGTCAATGCAGTTCTTCAAGTGATCACCAGCATTGCGATGAACTTGGTCAGAGACAGTTTGACGGTTATTGGTCTGATGGCTTATTTGTTCTATCTCAACTGGCGTCTAACACTTTTAATTTTGATCATCTTCCCAATCATTGGTTTTATGGTGAAGTTGATCAATACGCGTCTGCGTAAATTGCACAAGGTCAGTCAAGATATGACCAATGAACTCTCCTATGTTGTTGAGGAGAGCGTTGGCGGCTATAAGGTTGTGAAGTTGCACGGCGGCCAGGCCTATGAAAAACAGCGCTTCGCTTTGATTGCTAATAAGCTCAGACGTTATTCGATGAAGATTGCTGTAGCAGGTGGTCTGAATCAGCCCATGACTCAATTTGTGGCCTCGATTGCTTTGTCAGGAGTGTTGTTGGTGGCCTTGTTCCAATCATCCATGGCAGAAGTGACTGTGGGTGGTTTTGTGGCTTTTGTCACAGCTTTGATTTTGATCATTTCTCCTTTGAAGCATTTGGCTGATATCAATCAACCTTTGCAGCGAGGCATTGCTGCGGCAGACATGATTTTTAAATTAATGGATCAGCCGATTGAAGAAGATTCAGTGCGCAGAGATGATGCAGTTAAGTTAGCCAAAGCCCGTGGTGAGCTTGAGTTCAAAAAAGTAGGCTTTGGCTACTCTGGAGTAATGGCTTTGGGCTCTGAAAATGAGCATGGCGTCAAAGAAGTTTTAAAAGAGATTGATTTAAAGATTCCAGCTGGCGAGGTGGTTGCTTTTGTAGGACCATCTGGCAGCGGTAAATCCACTTTGGTGAATTTATTGCCACGCTTTTTTAATCCAACCAGTGGTGCGATTCATTTGGACGGATTAAATATTCAGGACATTGATTTGAAAGATCTGCGCCGTCAAATGGCTTTTGTGAGCCAGGACGTGGTTTTATTCAATGACACCATTGCTGCGAACGTGGCTTATGGTGCCGCAAGTTCTGAAGAAATTGATCGTGGCAGGGTTCATGAAGCGCTTCAAGCCGCCAACTTGACTGAGTTGATCAAAGAGTTGCCTGAAGGCATTGACGCTCAAGTTGGTGATAACGGTAATCGATTATCTGGTGGTCAGAGACAGCGTTTGGCAATTGCCAGAGCGATTTATAAAGATGCACCCATTTTGATTTTGGATGAAGCCACTTCTGCTTTGGATTCTGAGTCAGAGCGCCAGGTTCAAGAGGCCCTTGAGAAACTCATGGAAGGTAAAACCACCTTGGTCATTGCCCACCGTCTATCGACCATAGAAAATGCTGATCGCATTGTGGTGTTGGATCATGGAAGAATCGTTGAAAATGGATCGCACGCTGAGCTGATTGCTCAAAATGGCCTGTATGCCAGTTTGCACCGCTTACAGTTCTCGCACGCTTAAGGATTTACTTAAGACAGTGTCGTTAACTTAAGACGATATCGTATTGCTCTTGGTTAAAGCTTGATTCAGCCTGAAGGCGAATCGGTTTGCCGATGAATTCAATTAGCTGTGCAAGGTGCGTGCTTTCTTCTTCTAGGAAGCGATCAATCACATCCGCGCTGGCAATGATTCTGAATTCCTTCGGATTGAACTGGCGATGCTCACGCAATACTTCGCGCAAAATCTCATAGCAAATACTTTGGGCAGTTTTAACTTGACCTTTGCCCTGACAAACTTCACAAGGTTCGCATAAAAGGTGTGCCAATGACTCTCGAGTTCTCTTGCGAGTCATTTCTACCAAGCCCAATGAAGAAAAGGGATTGGCGGAAGTTCTGATTTTGTCTCTGGCTAAATTTTTATTGAGTTCTTCTAGCACTGCATCTTGATGTTCTTTGCTGTGCATGTCGATAAAATCAATGATGATGATTCCACCAAGATTGCGTAAGCGCAATTGGCGCGCAATGGTTTGAGCGGCCTCTAAATTTGTTTTGTAAATGGTGTCATCAAATGTTCTGGCACCCACATAACTGCCAGTGTTGACATCAATGGTGGTCATTGATTCTGTTTGATCAATCATCAAGTAGCCGCCTGATTTAAGGTCAACACGACGACCCAAGGCGCGATTGATTTCTGATTCTGTATCGTACAGATCAAATAGAGGGCGTTCGCCACGATAAAGAATCAACTTGGATTCTTGATTGGGCATGAAGTCTTTGGCAAAGGTCTTGAGCTTTTCAAAGTTCTCGGCAGAATCAATGCGTATTTGTCCAATAGCATCCGACGCTAAATCTCTTAATACTCGTTCTGCAAGACTTAAGTCTTGATGAAGCAAGCATGGGGCCGGTATTTGCTTGCTGCCATCCTGAATTTTTTTCCAAGTGGCGCTCAGGTACCTCAAATCATTGGATAACTCTTGATCATCTGCATCTTCGGCGCTGGTTCTCAGGATATAACTGCCGGACTCGTTTTGGTATCCAGGCAGTAAACCTTGAAATCTTTTCTTTAAAGCATCACGGTCTTCAAGGTTTTCAATTTTTTGAGAGATGGCCACTTGTTGGCCATTGTCTTCTTGTGGCAAGAAAACCAAATTGCGACCAGCAATGCTGATGTGCGTGCTCAAGCGAGCCCCTTTGGTGCCCAGTGGATCTTTTAGAACTTGAACCAAAATGGTTTGCCCATCGAACACCAGTTTTTCAATAGGGGTGTTATCCGGCTTGGAGTTTTTTGGCATCCATAAGTCAGCTACGTGAAGAAATGCCGCCTTATCTAAACCAATATCCACAAATGCAGATTGCATGCCTGGAAGCACGCGTGTTACTTTGCCCAAGTAGACGTTACCAACAATGCCTCGACTTTGGCTTCTTTCAATATGAAGCTCTTGCACCACTCCCTGAGCGATGATGGCTACTCGGGTTTCTTGTGGGGTGATGTTAACGAGGATTTCTTCAGTCATGATTCGAATTTATCAATATTTGAGACAGTTTTAAGGCTTGAGAGAAAACTGTACACCAGTTTCATTTAAAAGTAGGGAGGTCTCAAAAAGAGGCAAGCCCATGATGCCGCTATAACTGCCTGAGATGTTGCTGATCAAGCAACCACCAATCCCTTGTATGCCATAAGCACCCGCTTTGCCCATGGGCTCATTGGTCAATATGTAAGCGTTGATCTCTTCATCAGTGAGTGACTTAAATGTCACTTGTGAGCTTGAAACAAGAATCTTCGGTTGATCGTCATTGATGTGAGGGTTGCTCAACACAGCCACTGCTGTGTGGACTTGATGAGTTTTGCCGCTCAAAAGTTGCAAGATTCTTTTGGCATCTTGGTGGTCGGTGGGCTTACCTAAAATGACTTCTTTGCTAGAGTTATTTTGATGACCTTGATTAACATCTTCCAACAAGAGCGCTACCGTCGTGTCAGCGCACAAGATGGGTGCCAAATCTAATCCTCTGGCATGAAGTCGTTGTTTGGCAGCTGCTAGCTTTGCTAATGTAACGCGCTTCACATAAACCAATGCTAGTTCATTGGGCAATTGAGTCTCTAATGATTCGGCATCTTCGCTTGGGTCTGCCAGGAGCAATTCAAACTTAACGCCTATTTGCGTGAGAAGTTCTTGACGGCGAGGGCTTTGAGAGGCCAGGTAAATCAATGAGTGCATCACACTTACTTTTTAATGAGGCGCTCTTAAACGCGATGATAGGGGTGGCCTTGCAAGATGGTCCAGGCGCGGTAAAGTTGTTCGACCAATAAAACTCTGGCCATGGCATGTGGAAGGGTCATGCTGGATAGGCGAATCATTGATGCGGCTTCTTTTTTAAGCTCCGCATCTAAACCGTCTGCACCACCAATCAATAACGCAATATCTTTACCATCTTGGCGCCAGGCACTGAGTTGATTTGCTAGGTCTTGAGTGGAAAGGTCTTTGCCGCGCTCATCCAAAGCAATGATGTGAACACCCTTAGGCAGGGCTTCACGTATTTTGATCGCTTCTTTGGCGGGGCTAATGTCTGGCTTGAGTTCTTTGATCTGAATCGCGCAATCTGCTGGCATGCGTTTCAGATAATCTTGGGTTGCAGTTTCAGCCCATGCAGGCATCTTGTGACCCACTGCAATGACCCAAAGTTTCATGATTGAAAAAGGAGTCTTAAACCTGAGGTTTAGTCGTCCTCATCATCCTCAGGTTCGCTGGCGAAACGTTTTGACTTGTTAGCCTTGCTACCCAATTTGACGCGCACAGGTTTATCACCCCAAATGCCTTCGAGTTGGTAGTAAGAGCGCAGCATCGGTTGCAAGATGTGAACGATGATGTCGCCACAATCGACCAAGACCCATTCACCAGTTTCCATGCCTTCAACAGAAATAACATCACCACCTTTTTCTTTGACAGATTCCTTGACGGACATCGCTAAAGATTTTGTTTGACGGTTGCTGTTACCAGTTGCGATGATCACTCGATCAAATAGATCGCTGATTTTAGTTGTATCAAAAACACGAATGTCTTCTGCCTTGACATCTTCAAGAGCATCAATGATCACGCGTTGTAATTTTGGAATATCCATTATTTATTTCTATAAAGACCTTTGGCTTCGATGTATTCGAGTACCAAGGGTGGTATTGCATCAGCCAATTCATCCCATGATGCCTGGTTGTAAAACCCATCACGAAGTTCATTGGAGGCAAGATTAATCTGCAGGCTTTGATCAAACAAAACATGTCCCTGTGGGCTCAATTGTAACAACTGAGGGTCTTGCGTCTGTTTATCTGAAAAAACGCTGCCAATTGGGCTTTGATCTACCAGATTAGCGGTCTTAGGACGGCTGGCAACCGCGATGTGCACGTAGTTCGGCAATTCTGGCCACTGATGCCAAGTTTTGATGTTTTCCCAGCTATCGGCACCCATGATCCAGGTGATTGATGTCTGTTCGCCATAAAGAGCGCGCAGCTCTTTGGCGGTATCAATTGCGTAACTTGGGCCTTCTCTGGCCATTTCTAAGGTACTGATGTCAATTTTTGTATATATGTGGTGATCCACAAATAAATCATGCAAGGTCTCAATCGCATATTCGCTCATGGCCAAGCGATGCTTGGCGGAAGTGATGTCATTGCCTTTTTGCCAAGGTTGGCCAGCAGGCATCCAGATGATGTGATCGAGTTGTAGCACTCTTGAAAAATGCTCAGCCAGACGCAAGTGACCCCAGTGAGGCGGATCAAAGGTGCCACCCAAGATGCCGACGGATAAACGTTTCTTGCTGGCCATGTTATCCATCAACGAGCAATCCAATCAATCGGTTTTAAGAAGTTGGTGTAGAGCAGAGCCTCTGGACTGTTGGGAGCTGGTTTCCAGTCATAGCCCCAGCGAACAATCGGCGGCATAGACATCAAGATTGATTCTGTGCGTCCACCCGATTGAAGGCCAAACAAAGTGCCTCTATCAAAGACCAAATTGAATTCAACGTAGCGGCCTCGACGGAAGGCTTGGAATTCTCTTTGGCTTTCTGTGTATGGGTCGTGTTGATGTTTCTTAACGATTGGTAAGTAGGCTTCTAAGAAAGCGTCTCCGACTGAGCGAGTCATGGCGAAACTTTGCTCAAAGCCTAATTCGCTGAAATCGTCATAAAAAATACCGCCAATGCCGCGTGGTTCATCACGGTGCTTGAGGTAAAAGTATTCGTCACACCACTTTTTAAAGCGCGGGTGTAGTTCTGGATCGTATGAATCTAATGCGTTTTTACAAGTTTGATGAAAATGTTTGCAATCAGCTTCATCTCCATAGTAAGGAGTTAAGTCCATGCCGCCACCAAACCACCAAACAGGATCCTTGCCTTCTGCTTGAGCAATAAAGCAGCGAACGTTCAAGTGAACGGTTGGAATGTGCGGATTGCGAGGATGAAATACCAGTGATACACCCATCGCTTCAAAGGCTCTACCGGCAAGCTCTGGTCGGTGAGCTGTTGCTGATGGTGGCATTGAATCACCACGCACGTGAGAAAAACCAACACCACCACGCTCCAAGATATTGCCTTCTTCAAGAATCATCGAGCGACCATCGCCCTTGAGTTTGGCATCGGCTGGTTTTGTCCAGGAGTCTGTGGCAAAAGTTTTGCCATCAACCTCACTCATGCCTGCGGTGATGCGTTCTTGTAAACCTAAAAAGTATTGACGAATTTGATCGACGTTGATGCTTGTGTTTGACATAGAATTAATTAATTAAAGTGCGCGATAACCGATGTCGCGACGGAACTGCGCGCCATCAAATTGAATGTGATCTAAGTGCGCATAAGCTTTTTGTTGAGCACCTTTTGTGGTGTGGTCTAAACCCACCACGCACAAAACTCGACCACCCGATGTTTTGAGCACGCCGTTATCCATGGTGGTGCCAGCATGGAATGTCACATGATCTATATCGTCTGCAGGAATACCTGTGATGACATCACCTTTGCGCGGAGTCTCTGGATAGTTATAAGCAGCCATCACCACGCCTAAAGCGATTCTGGCATCCCAATCTAATTCCACTTGATCGAGTTTGCCGTCTACTGCGGCATCCAAAGCAATCAAGAAGTCGCTCTTGAGGCGAGCCATGATCGGTTGTGTTTCAGGGTCACCCATGCGGCAATTAAATTCCAATGTTTTAACTTGGCCTTTGCCATCAATCATCAATCCAGCATACAAGAAGCCTGTGAATGGAATGCCATCAGCTGCCATACCTTTAACGGTTGGCATGATGATTTCTCTTAAGGCGCGGGCATGTATTTCTGGAGTCACCACCGGTGCTGGTGAATATGCACCCATGCCACCAGTGTTGGGGCCTTGATCGGCATCCAGTAAACGCTTGTGGTCTTGGCTGGTTGCCAAGGTCAAAACATTTTTACCGTCGACCATCACGATGAAGCTGGCTTCTTCACCTTGTAAAAATTCTTCAATCACCACTCTCGCGCCAGCATCACCCAATTTGTTATCAGACAACATCATGTCAATCGCACCATGAGCTTCTTCAAGGCTCATGGCAACGACCACGCCTTTACCTGCAGCCAAGCCATCTGCCTTAATCACAATGGGCGCACCTTTGGCATCAATGTAAGCATGGGCTTCTTGGATGTTTGAAAAAGTTTGATACTCCGCCGTTGGGATTTGATGGCGTTTCATGAACGCTTTTGCAAAATCTTTTGAAGACTCCAGTTGGGCAGCTTTTTGAGTGGGTCCAAAAATACGCAAACTTTGACCTCTGAAAATATCCACAATGCCGCCAGCCAATGGGGCCTCTGGACCAACCACGGTCAAATGTATTTGCTCATCCTTGGCAAAAGCTGCCAAAGCATTTAGATCAGTGATGTTGAGGTTCTCAATACCCATATTCTTGGCAGTGGCTGTTGCTGTTCCACCATTGCCAGGAGCCACAAATACTTTTTGTACTTTTGGAGACTGAGCCAACTTCCATGCAAGAGCATGTTCACGACCACCAGAACCAATCACTAAAATTTTCATAAAAAACTTTCAAAACCTATTTAATTATTTACTCGATCAAGCTGAAGAATTGTTGTTTGTTATTGCTATTCCATGGATGCGTTGGTGAAAACTTCTTGCACATCATCCAGTGACTCAAGAGCATCCAACAGTTTTTGCATTTTGATTGCATCATCTCCGGATAAATCACTTTCGGCATCAGGTCGCATGGTCACTTCGCCAAGTTCTGGAGAAAAACCTTTGGCAATCAAAGCATCCTTGATTTGTGCGAATTCATAAGGAGGCGTCACAACTTCAATCGAGCCATCTTCTTGAGGAATCACATCGTCTGCGCCCGCTTCTAGAGCAGCTTCCATCAAAGCATCTTCAGATGTACCTGGTGCAAAGAACATGCGACCGCAATGCTTGAATAAAAAAGCAACTGAGCCATCACTGCCTAAATTACCGCCATGTTTGGTGAAAGCGTGACGAACTTCAGCCACTGTTCTGGTTCGGTTATCAGTCAAGGCATCCACGATCACGGCAGCACCATTGAGGCCATAGCCTTCGTAACGAATTTCCTCGTAGTTAACACCTTCTAATGATCCTGTGCCGCGTTGAACAGCGCGCTGCACGTTATCGTTGGGCATATTGGAGTCTTTGGCTTTGTCAATCGCCAAGCGCAAGCGAGGGTTGGTTGCAATGTCACCGCCACCCATTTTTGCAGCCACAGTGATTTCACGGATCAATTTAGTCCAAATTTTGCCGCGCTTCTCGTCTTGGCGTCCTTTGCGATGCTGAATATTGGCCCATTTGGAATGACCGGCCATAAAGACTCCCTGAATAACTTTTATTGAAGAATTGCTATATATTTAGCTAAGATTGTAATTTTAGGCAAATTAGCGCCTGATTAGCCAAAAAACTCAAAAATTAAACAAAAAACTACCAAATAAAAATAGGAGACAGTCATGAGTGTGATTCAGTCAAAGGCCATCAAAATGATGCAAGTGGGTGGTCCAGAGGTTTTGCAGTGGGTTGATATCGAGGTTGCCGCCCCAGGCCCGGATGAAGTCAGGGTGGTGCATGAAGCCATTGGCCTGAACTTCATTGATGTGTATTTCCGCAAAGGCGTTTACCCACAACCATTGCCTGGTTGGCTAGGCATGGAAGCTTCTGGCGTGATTGAATCGGTTGGCTCCAATGTGAAACATGTCAAAGCTGGTGATCGTGTGGCCTACGCAGGTAAACCAGCGGGTGCCTATTCTCAAGTGCGTGTGATGCCAGCCGAAATCGTGGTGAAGTTACCGGATGCCATTTCTTTTGAAATGGGCGCTGCCATGATGTTGCAGGGTTTGACGGTTAATTACTTGTTGACTGATAGCTACAAAGTGCAAGCAGGCGATACAGTTTTATTCCACGCTGCTGCTGGTGGCGTTGGCTTGATTGCGATGCAGTGGTTGAAATTATTGGGTGCCACAGTGATTGGTACAGTGGGCTCAGAAGAAAAAGCAGCCTTAGCAAAATCATATGGTTGTGATCACACAATTTTGTACACCAAAGAAGATTTTGTGGCGCGTACCAAAGAGTTGACCAACGGCAAAGGCGTGAATGTTGTGTATGACTCCATTGGTAAAGACACATTCATGCAATCTTTGGACTGCATCAAGCCACGCGGCATGATGGTGACCTACGGCAATGCCTCTGGTCCTGTGCCACCGATTGATGTGGGCATTTTGGGTGTTAAAGGTTCATTGAAATTAACGCGTCCAACCGTGATGACTTATGCCCACGATCGAAGTTTGTTAGAGCCGATGTCTGCTGAGTTGTTCGATAAGGTGATGAGCGGCAAAATCAAAATTGAAATCAATCAGCGCTATCAATTGCAAGATGCAGCTCAAGCTCATCGTGATTTGGAAGATCGTAAAACCACAGGATCAACGATCTTTTTGCCTCGATAAAAATAACTTCATCCATCAACAAAGGTTTTAAATCAAATGAGCACGATTGCATTTATTGGATTAGGAAATATGGGACGTCCTATGGCTGGCTTTTTATTAAAAGCGGGTCATCAACTGCGTATTTACGCCAGACGTCCTGAGGTTTTTCAAAATGAAGCAAAACATTTGATCGAAGCCGGTGCTATTGCTTGTTCATCTCCTGCAGAAGCGGCGCAAGGTGCTGATTTCATCATCACCAATGTGATGGGCACGCAGGATGTGGCTGAGGTCTTGCATGCGGGTAGTGAGGCTGCCATTAAAACAGCAAAGTCTGGAGCCATTTGTATTGATCACAGCACCATCGATCCTCAGGGCGCCAAAGACATCGCTGCAGTGATGGCCAGCAAAGGTGTGGCTTATGTTGATGCGCCGGTGAGTGGTGGGGTTAAAGCGGCCACAGAGGGCACTTTGGTGATGATGATGGGTGGCTCTGATCAGGATGTGGCCAAAGTAAAAGAAATTGTGAAGAACTATGCCAAGACCATCACGCACATTGGTGGCGTGGGTCATGGGCAGGTAGCAAAGTTATGCAATCAGATTGCTCAGGTGATCAATATCCAGGGGGTTGCCGAATCTTTACGTTTTGCCCAAGCTAATGGCGCTGACTTACAAAAAGTATTTGAGGCGATTTCTGGTGGTATGGCCGGTAGTCGAATGCTTGATTTGATGGGGCCTAAGATGGTGTCCAGAGACTTTAAAGCGGGCATTGAGGCAAGGCTTCATGCCAAGGATTTTTTCTTGGTAAAAGATGCTTCTACAAAAAGCCATTTAGACATGCCAGCCTTACAAACAGTGGCTGTGCAGTTAGAGAAACTGATGGCGTCTGGGTGGGGTTACGATGACACTTCTTCACTTCTGAAGGTTCTTGAGGCATAATAGCGGTCTTGTTTGCAATTCATTGAAAAATGATGAGCAGCAACACACATGCCGCGGTGGTGAAATTGGTAGACACAGGAGACTCAAAATCTCCCGCCCAAAAGGTGTGACGGTTCGAGTCCGTCCCGCGGCACCAAACTTAAGTTACTTAGGTTGGTAATCTCAAGTCAGTCAAATCACTCAAGTCTTAATTTACTCAAATAGTTTTTTGGCGTTCGCCACTGCCCAATCTTTTAAGTCGACATTTTCGGGCTTTGATAATTCGGCGTGCAATTGATCATGAAATTCAATTTCACCATCATCGCGAAATTTAAGAGGTAATTCTTCGCCATTGTCAGGCAATTGGTCTGATACCCGACTAATCAAGTCCAGAAGACGCTCAGCTTTTGTATAAAAATCTTCCATCTCGCCCACTGATTTATATTTTATATAAATTGAAAAACAAATACTAACACCAAGTTTGTCTGTTATGAGTTGGATATTTTCTTTGAATTACCTTCTTGGAGGTATAGAATGATTAGCCATGAATGTCAATCAGAAAATTCGCCAATATTTGCTTTATTTAAAGCAGTGCGATGATTTAGACGCTAAATACAATCTTGATAATATCGAGATTAAATTATTAAACGAGATTGCAGGTGCTCTTTTGGCAGAGAGTAGTTTGACAGTCTCAGGTTTACTAGCCCTTAAGCAAATAGCTTCTCCTGCCACTTTGCATGCTGCCATGAAACGTTTGATTGTTAAAAATTTGATTGTGCAAATTCCTGCAACAGATTCCCGCACAAAATATCTTGATTTGACTAAGTTGGGCTGGAAGAGATACTCTGAACTCTCTGATATTTTCGCTGCTTCTAAATAAGCAATCGATTTATTTGTCTTAAGTAAAAATATTTAATGCTTGCATACCGTCACGCCTTCCATGCTGGTAACCATGCTGATGTTTTAAAGCACTGCGTGCTTCAGCAAATTTTGCTCTACATGAATCAAAAAGATAAACCTTATTGGGTCATCGATACTCATGCAGGAGCGGGCATGTATTCACTTGAATCAGAGTACGCCAATACCAAAGGTGAATATCACAACGGTGTGGCTCGTTTGCAGGGTCGCGATGATTTGCCGCCGATATTGCAAGATTATTTGGATTTGGTGAAGGTATGCAACAACAAGGGTGAGTGGACTTTATATCCCGGTTCTCCTGAAATCATTCGTCGCACCATCAGAGCAGAAGATCGGATGCGCTTATTTGAGCTACATCCAACCGATCATGATTTACTTGCTGAACACTTTGATCGTGATCGCCAAGCAAAAATATTCAAGAGCGATGGCTTTGCCGCGCTCAAGGCTTTATTGCCACCACCAACCAAGCGCGGACTTATTTTTATGGACCCGCCTTATGAGATTAAGAGCGATTATGCCAAGGTGATCACCGCGCTTGAAGATGGCTTAAGTCGCTTTGCTGAAGGGGTTTATGTGGTTTGGTATCCGATACTGACCAGAGGAGATCACATTCCACTGGTAGAGTCGATGAGAGCGCTTTCAGAAAAAACCTTGAATGTTTCAATCACTGTGCAAGAGCCTGATGAAAGAGGCTTTGGCATGTTGGGCAGTGGTTTGTGTGTGATCAATCCACCGTGGGTGTTAAAAGAAAAACTTGAAAACATCCTACCTTATTTGGTAGATGCTTTGGCACAATTCGATGGCGCTCATTACGAGCTTTCATAGCTAAATGTTTGTGCAGCTTTAGATCTGGTAATCGACGCTTTCACCTAACATGGCCTGATCCACTAATTTACGTGTCAGGCTTGGCGAAAATAATTCAATGAATGTGTAAACAAACGAGCGCAAATAAGCATTTTGCTTTAGTGCAATTTTTGTCACATTGTTACCAAACAAGTGTCCTGCTGGAATAGCTCTTAAATTTTTATCGCGTTCTGCATCGTAGGCAACGCCCGCCACAATGCCAATGCCCATACCTGTTTCAACATAAGTTTTGATCACATCAGCGTCAATCGCTTCTAAAACCACATCTGGTTTTAAGTGTTTGCTGTCAAAAGCTTTGTCTATTTTTGAGCGACCAGCGAATGCTTTGTCATAGGTGATGATGGGGTATTCCGCCAAGTCTTCGAGTGAGATGTTCTTTTTTGAGAGCAGGGGATGTTCGGATTGAACGGCGATCACGTGTTGCCATTGATAACCAGGCAGCGTGAGCAATCCCTCAACATCGGATACACCTTCTGTAGCGATCGCGATGTCGGCTTGATCATGGAGCAACATGTCTGCAATTTGTTGAGGACTTCCTTGTTGGATGCTGACCCTGACTTTGGGGAAGCGCTTGGTGAATTCCGTTAACACCTTGGGTAAGGCATACCTTGCTTGGGTATGCGTCGTTGCAATCACAAAGTTGCCCTGGTCTTGAGCAGCAAAATCTTTGCCGACTCTCTTCAAGCTCTCAACTTCAACCAGGATTCTTTCAATTGAAGTTAGTATCCGCTTACCTGGCTCGGTAAGATTTCTAATCCTTTTGCCGTGGCGGCGAAAAATATCAACGCCTAACTCGTCCTCAAGCTCCAAAATCGCTTTGGATACGCCGGGTTGAGATGTGAACAAGGTTTTGGCCGCTTCAGTCAGGTTGAAATTCTGACGGACAGCTTCTCTGACAAATTTGAATTGATGTAGATTCATGGCCGGATGCCCTTATATGTATTTAATCGTATATTAAATACATTCTATATGCTTTTTAGAAATTAAGGGGTATGTGAGCTACTTCTTCTGTTGAAGGTACTTTATTTGTACTGGCGGGACTTTTTAAACCTTAGATACCCATCGAATGCCGGCAATCGCCAAGATGAAGTAAATCAGAGCGGGAATGACAGCGCTCAAGAATGGTGGCCAGGCTCCCAGTAAGCCGGCGTGTGAGAACAAGCTATTAAACAACTGGAAACTGATACCCAGCATGATGCCGCCGAAGACTTTATAGCCAATACCACCAGATCGGGTTTGTAGGTAGGCAAATGGCAAAGCCAATGCCAGCATCACCAAAATTGTGAATGGATAAATGACTTTTTTCCAGAAAGAAATCGCATAGCGTTGATAGTCTTGCTTATTCTCTTGAAGGTGGTTGATGTAGCTGAATAAATTGATGATGGATAGGCGATCAGGCTTGATCAATAAAGCGCCCAATAATGCTGGGCTGACTTCTGTTTCAATGTCCAAAGAATCAGCACGCTTGATGGTGGTTGAGAAGCTTGGATCTAAGCGATTGGATGAATTGATTTCAGTGAAACGTGTTTCAGTAACTTTGTTTAAACGCCAGACACCGCTGCCAACAAACTGAACTGTTTCAGCAGTACGACTCAATAGTAGGCGGTATTCGCCGTCAAACTCATACATTCGAAAGCCACGAATGATTTCATTGGTTTCTAAAGAGCCCACATTGATGTAACGAATTCCTTTTTGAACTTGGCCTCTACCATCGTCGCCCCTGAGCTTGTCTTTGATCCAAGCCCCTGAACGAAACTCCAAAACTTCTTTGCCCTGATTAAGAGCGCTTAAGCGCACATTCTTTGAAAAGCCTTCACTCATGGGTCCTAGAACTTCGCTCATCAATAAGATCAAGAAAGCAATTGGTATTGCAATTTTCATCAAAGTGACCAAAGCTTTTTTGGTGTCAAGACCCGCAATGCGCAAGATGGTGTATTCAGATTGTGCGGCCATATTAGCCATGACATAGATGCCAGCTATCAATCCTGCAATTGGCATGATTTCAACCAGGCGACTTGGCACTCTGAGAAGAACTGTGATGAATGCGAGCAACACTGTGTAGGTATTGGTGGTGTCACCCATCTCAGCAATGAAATCAAAAAATATGAACAATGAAATCAAAGCAAACAAAATAAAAACAAACGCCAAATAAATTTGTTTTGCTAAATAACGTTCGTAAACGAGTGGAAAGAGCTTATGCCACATATTTATTGCCCCCCATTTTGTTTAGGGGAGCTTTTACTAAGAGTCCATTTTTTATAGCGACCAAATAATGTGATCGATCTATTTTGGCGATAGATAATCAGAGTGAGGCCAATCAATGCGATCACCACATGAAGGAGCCACCATCCGATAGAGAATGAAAGCTTGCCTGTGCTGACCCATGCCTGCATTAATTTGAGTAAATTGGAATAAGTGAAATACAACAAAACAGCCATGATCAGGGCTGTGTATCGGCCTCTGCGGGGATCCATGTATGACAGCGGAATGGCAATGATTGCAAATACAAAGACCATCAACGGTAAGCCAATGCGCCAAAGAATTTCACCAAGGTGTGCTTTATTAAGATCCTGAATCAAAACCCATGCAGGCAAAGTTCTTGGGCCATTGATGATGGGGTCGACCACTTTGTCTTCGAGCTTGACAGTGTATTTATCAAATTCGGTGATTCTAAAATCAGTGTTGCCAGGAGTTCCTTCATAGCGTCTGCCAGTTTCGAGGACCAGTTGCTTTTCGCCACTGGTCAGATTTTGAATAAAACCCTCTTTGGCCACAGCCACTAATTGACGTTCTTTACCAAAGTCAGTCACAAAAACATTTTTGATCACATCTGTTTCTGGATTCATGCTCTCAATAAAAAACACACGATTATTGCCAGAGGATTCTCGAAATTGGCCAGGGGCTAACATTGAAATATCATCACGTTGCTGAAAGCGCTGTTTGATGGTGGCTGATTTTTCGCTGGCCCAAGGAGAGGCAAAAATAGAAAGCACAGCAATCGCCACTGCAATGGGTGCTGTGAAATTTAAGATGGGGCGCAGAATTTTCAATAAGCTAATGCCTGCAGATTGCCAAATGACCATTTCCGAGTCTTTGTACCAACGGGTCAAGACCATCAAGATCGCCACAAAAACCGAAGCGGTTAATAAGATTGGCAGGTAATTGATCATGCCAAGACCAATTAAAACCAGGGCATCTTTTGGGTTGGCGGTGCCGCTGGCAGCGTTTCCTAAAACCCTGATCATTAAATTGGTTAAAACGAGCGTGACCAAAACCATGAACACCACACCTGTGGTGAAATTGAGTTCTTGTCGAAGGGCTCTTTTAAAGATCATAAAAAGCGAAGCTGGGCGATAATGATTGTTATTAGAAACTTCCCGTGAGCTAAGTGAAAGCAAAGGAAATCCACATGGAATGTAGCACGAAAGTATTTGGAGAGGGCTCTTTAGGAATAAAGGCTCAAATGTCTACTGTCACTGGTTGCTTGGTATGGGCCTTTCCTGGCAGCCATATCAAGAATGCCAAGAAGTTATCTGGTGGCTTGGCAGCCTTGAATACAGCCACCCATGGGGCGATTGCAAGAGCGCTTGAGAGTAAAGATCTTGATACAACGGCTGGAAGTACTCTTTTGCTGAATGCTACAGATGCATGGACTAAATTAGGTCTTAAAGCTGATAGATTGTTATTGGTTTGTTGCGGTGAAGAGCTAAAGACCAAGCCAAAGCAGGGTGGTAACACTTGTTCTAAGTGGATTTCTGCCGGCTTAAAGTCTTTACTGGCCACCACAGCCAAGGATGCTGTTTGGGTGTTCGATGATTTTTCAGCCAAAGATGGTCTGACTCAAGTGCGCCTCTTGGTTCAATTGGCCCGTGAGCAAGTGTATAAATTTGGTGCGCGTCATCCTCAATTTAAAACCAAGCCTGTTGAAAAATCTCCATCCCTCAAGAAGCTAGTCATTGCCAGCATTGCGAAAAATAACAAAGCCGTGGCTGAGGCGGTTGCAGAAGGTCGTGCGATTGCCAACGGTATGGATCATGCCAAAGACCTTGGTAACTTACCTCCTAATATTTGTAATCCAACATATTTGTCCACAAGTGCTAAAAAATTGGGCAAAGAACTTGGCTTGAAGGTTGAGGTTTTTGGCCGTAAAGAAATTGAAGCTTTGAAGATGGGTGCTTTTTTAGCTGTCACTCAAGGCGCTGTGACTCCTCCTCAGTTCATTGTGATCCGTCATCAAGGTGGTCGCGCCACTGATGCACCAGTTGTGTTGGTGGGCAAGGGCATCACGTTTGATACAGGTGGTATTTCATTAAAGCCTGGTGAAGGCATGGATGAAATGAAGTACGACATGTGTGGCGCTGCATCAGTGATAGGCACGATGCGAGCAGTCGCCGAACTTAAGTTAAAGAAGAATGTGATCGGTGTTATTCCAACATGCGAAAACATGCCTTCAGGTCAAGCCACTCGTCCTGGTGACATTGTCACCAGCATGTCTGGTCAAACGATTGAGATCTTGAATACCGATGCAGAAGGTCGCCTCATTTTGTGTGATGCCTTGACCTATGTGGAGAGATTTAAACCTGCAGCGGTGATTGATATCGCAACCTTGACGGGTGCTTGTGTGATTGCATTGGGTGCAGTTCACTCTGGCTTGTTCTCAGATGATGATGCCTTGGCTGAGAGTTTGCTCAGTGCTGGTCGCACATCACAAGACACTGTTTGGAGAATGCCTCTTGATAGCGCGTATCAAGAACAACTCAAATCTAACTTTGCTGATATGGCCAACATTGGTGGGCGTCCTGCAGGCAGCGTGACAGCAGCTTGCTTCTTGGCCAGATACACCGAGAAATACTCATGGGCGCATTTGGATATTGCAGGTACAGCCTGGAAGAGTGGTGCGGCCAAAGGTTCTACAGGTCGACCGGTGCCTTTGTTGGTGAACTATCTTTTGACAAAATAAGTCATGGCCAGAATCGATTTCCACAGTCAAGTTAACAACAAGCCTCTGTACAGTTGTCGCTTGATCAGAAAGATCATGTTAAGCAAGCATGAAGAATTGCCCATGAGAAATATCGTGGTGGTTGGTTCTTCAAGTTTTTTAAAAGAGCTTGATCAGCAACTTTGGTCTTTCAGTTCAACAGAATTTTTGCCGCATGCATGGGGTAAAGATGATGTTGCCAATGAAACGCCAATTGTCTTTGTTGAAAGTTTTGAATCACCAGAATTAGATCATTTGCCGCATGGGGATGTTTTGATTCATGTGGGCCAGAATTTACCTGTTTCAGTAGAAGCGCTTGCACAAAGATTTCCACGCATTGTTGAAATTGTTTCTACCGATGAAGCTGATCGTCAGGCTGGTCGTGAGCGTTATAAAGCTTATCGCGATCAAGGTCATGAACTGCATAACTTTGATCAAACAGGTCAATAACTTATTTAGCTGTATATCTTCAATCATTCAACACCTGACACTTTAAGAACATTCACATGGCTTTGATGCACCCTCAATTTGATCCAATTGCTATCAGCCTAGGGCCTATTGCGGTTCATTGGTATGGCTTGATGTACTTATTGGCGTTCGCTCAATTTTTACTCTTGGGTAAGTTACGCACCCAGCAAGCTCACTATCAGCACCTCAGTTACAAATACATTGAAGACCTTTTATTTGCAGGTGTGATCGGTGTGATTTTGGGTGGACGTCTGGGTTATGTGATTTTTTACATGCCGGCTCACTATTTGAGTCACCCATTAGATGCTCTCAAAGTTTGGGAGGGTGGCATGTCATTTCATGGTGGCTTCTTGGGTGTGCTTGTTGCCATGCTTTGGGCTGCTAAAAGAAACAAGCAGAGATTCTTTGAAGTAACAGATTTGATTGCCCCTTTGATTCCGTTTGGACTTGCATTTGGACGTTTGGGTAATTTCATCAATGGTGAGTTGTGGGGAAGACCCACAGATGTGTCGTGGGGCATGATTTTTCCGCAAGCTGGCGATATGTTGGCAAGGCACCCATCACAGCTATATCAATTCATGGGCGAAGGCATGATTTTGGGAGTGGTGCTTTGGTGGTATGCCAGTAAAGCTCGGGGGATTGGTCAAGTATCTGGCTTATTCCTTTTGGGCTATGGCACCTTTAGATTTTTAGCAGAGTTTGCCCGTGAACCAGATAGCTTCTTGGGACTTTTGAGCCTAGGGCTCTCGATGGGGCAATGGCTGTCTTTACCAATGATTGCTTTTGGCATTTACTTGCTCAGTCGCAAGACTCAATAAACTCAACAGGTATCTCGTGTCATCCTAGGTAATTTCCCTTTGCAAGGGTATTTACCAATGTATTCAATAATGTATACAAAATATATTGAATGCATGTCATTAAAAGTAGTTAAAACAGCCCTTTATATAGAAGTCACTGAGCAATTGCGCTCGATGATTGCTGGTGGTGTTTTATCTCCGGGAACTTGGATTGACGAGCAAAAATTAGCGGAGCAATTAGGGGTCTCTAGAACCCCCTTCAGAGAGGCCATCAGGATTCTGGCATCAGAAGGTTTGCTAAGAATAGAACCGCGCCGTGGTTGCTATGTCACGGAATTGACGGAAAAAGATTTAGATGAAATCTTTCCTTTGATGGCGATGCTGGAAGGACGTTGTGTATTTGAAGCAGCATCCAAAGCAAATAAGCAAGATTTAGATGCTTTAGAGATCTTGCATAAAAAACTCAAAGCATGTGCCGAAGATAAAGACATCGATCGCTACTATGCAACCAACAGAGAAATACATCTAGCGATTCAACATCTGGCTGGCAATGAGTGGTTAACTCAAATGGTTCATGATTTGAGAAGAATCTTGAATCTATCGCGTCATCGCAGTTTGCATCAGCGCGGCAGAATTGAAGAGTCTTGCAAAGAGCATTTAGCGGTATTTGAAGCGCTGAAAGCAAGAGATGCTAAGAAGGCTGAAACCTTGATGAAAGATCACATCCAAAATCAACGCGAAGCATTGAGACACTTGAAGTTTGAGCAGAGGTTAACAGCATGATTTTGGATAATATGCTCAGAGCCAGGCACATGACTAAAACCATCAGTGCCACAAAAAAATTGCTATCTGAACGCGGAGAGTCAAATGCTGCCAGCATGGCCAGTGATTTGATTGAAAACTTCAAAACGCTGGATGATGAACAAAAGTCTGAGTATTTTGTGCATTTGGCAGAAAAATTTAATCCAAGTCCGGCTGATGTGTTGAGTGCGGCCGAGTTGTACTCTCAAGAACCCACTGCAGATAATTTTGTTTGGCTCATGAAAGTATCTGAGTCACCAAGACAAGAACTCTTGCGTCGCTTAAATCGCGCTCCAGGTGGTACGCACACGATCATCAATATGCGCCATCAGGTACTCAAGTTACTGCCAAAGAAGCCGGAGTTGAAAGCCGTTGATGCAGACATGCAACATTTGTTGAATTCTTGGTTTAATCCAGGGTTCTTGAAAATGCATCAAGTGGATTGGAAGTCGCCAGCCCATATTTTAGAAAAGATCATTCAGCATGAGGCTGTTCATGAGATTGATGGTTGGGATGATTTGCGTCGACGCTTGCAGCCAGATCGTCGTTGTTTTTCTTTCTTTCATCCTCAGTTACCGGATGAGCCATTGATCTTTGTGGAAGTGGCACTCTTGCCAGATATTCCTGAGTCCATTGCGCCATTGGTGGATAAGAAATCTCCAGCGTTGGAGAGTAATCAATACAAGTGCGCTATTTTTTATTCAATCAGTAACTGTCAACCTGGTTTGCGCGGAGTTTCTATGGGGAACTTCTTAATCAAGCGAGTGGCTGAGAGTTTGAAGAAAGAGTTTCCAGCGCTCAAGACTTTTTGTACTTTATCGCCGATCCCAGGCTTGATGGAGTGGTTGAGCTCGCATGCGGACTTACCCCTAGATCATTTAAAACCTGCGGCTCTTGAGAAGTACCAGGAGGCCATTAAAGTCTTTAATTTAAAAGACAAATCTTGGCATGACCGCTTGCAAAATGGATGGCATCCAGACCTTTCATCCTTGAAGGAAAAGGAGGCCTTGATGGCTTTGTGCGCCATTTACTTGCTATATTACTCACCACGAAGAGGTGGTAATTCTGTGGCCAAGTTTCATCTTGGAAATGGCGCAAAATTACATCGAATCAATTGGTCTGGAGACTTATCTAAAAAAGCTATCAAGCAGTCCGCAGGTTTGATGGTGAATTACCTTTATGACCTTGATAAGGTTGAAGATAATCATGAGCGTTTTGTGAATGGTGAAGTGATTTATTCAAGAGCAGTTTCGCAGTTGGTATGAGTTTCAATTTGATTTTGAAAGCAATGGTTGTTTGAAATACTCTAATTAAAGTACGAGGAGATAAAAATGAAAAAATCAGTAAATGTAGTGGGTCGATTGACCTCCGTAGCAGGTGCAATAGCAGCCGTTGCTGCTGTGAGCTTATCAATGGGATCAACAGCGGTGATGGCTGATCCTAATTGGCCTAATAAGCCAGTCACGATCATCGTGCCATTCCCAGCAGGTGGCGGTACTGATGCCTTCGCACGTCCTTTATCAACCATGATGAATAAATTGATGAACAAACAATTCATTTTGGATTACAAGGGTGGTGCAGGTGGTACTTTGGGTGCCGGCGTTGCCGCTAAAGCAGCTCCTGATGGTTACACATTCTTCATGGGTGCGGTTCACCATGCGATTGCTCCATCTATGTACCCAAAGCTAGACTATGATATTGAGAAGAGCTTCGTGCCAGTGGCTTTGGTGGCTGCTCCTCCACAAATCATCGTGGCAAGCCCAAAATTGCCAGTGAATGATTTAAAAGGTTTGATTGATTACGCCAAAAAGAATCCTGGTAAGTTGAATTTCAGCAGCGCTGGTAATGGCACATCACACCATTTGGCTGGTGAGCAGTTCAAAGATATGAGCAAGACATTTATCACGCACATTCCTTACCGTGGCGCTGGTCCAGCATTGGTTGATTTGATGGCTGGTCAAGTAGACATCATGTTTGATGGTCTAGGTTCATCTGCTCAGCACATCAGAAGCGGCAAGATCAAGGCGATTGCAGTTGCTTCAAACAAACGCAATCCTGCATTCCCAAATATTCCAACTGCAACAGAAGCAGGTTTGCCTGGTTATGAAGTCAGTAGCTGGTACGCCTTGTGGGCACCAAAAGGCACACCACAACCAATCATCGACAAGATGACAGCTGAAGTAACAAGAGCGATGAACACACCTGAGCTAAAAACAATTTGGCTTAACAATGGTTCAGAAACTCCTACTTTGACTGGTGATGCATTTGGTAAGTTCGTTAATGCTGAAATCAAGCGTTGGAACCAAGTTGTGAAAGCCTCTGGCGCCAAGATGTAATTAGCGTTTAACAATTTAAGTTGAGATTCAGATGAATTTATATCAGTTACTAGAATCCGGCTTTCCAAAAGATAAACCATCATGCGCGATTGAAACGCATGATGGTTTGTTTTATAGCTGGGATGATTTAGAAAAGGCCACATCAAAAATGGCCAACCTGTTGGCAAGCTTGCGCTTACCTCAGGGATCCAGAGTTGCAGTTCAGGTTGAGAAATCACCTGAAGCACTCTTTTTATATTTGGCAACACTCAAAGCAGGTTTGGTGTATTTGCCATTGAATACGGCTTATCAAGCTGCTGAGATTGAGTACTTTATTGGCAACGCTGAACCAGCGGTGATGGTTTGCAGTCCTAAGAATTTCTCATGGGTGTCTAAAGTTGCTTTCAAGGCTGGCACGAAGCATGTCTTCACCTTGGGTGAAGATCGCACGGGCACACTTTTGGATCGTGCGGCGACGCAATCTGATAAGTTCAAAACGGTCAAGCGTGATGATGACGATTTGGCGGCCATTCTTTACACCTCAGGCACAACCGGTAGAAGCAAGGGTGCGATGTTGACCCACGGTAACTTGGGTAGCAATGCTGAAGTGCTGAAGAAGTTCTGGGCTTGGAAAAAAGGCGATGTTTTATTACATGCTTTGCCAATTTTCCACGTGCATGGCTTATTCGTTGCTTCCCATGGAGCTTTGCTCAATGGTAGCAAGATGATTTGGTTGCCACGTTTGGATACCAAAGAGTTGATCAAGCACATGCCAAGATCAACAGTGATGATGGGTGTGCCAACTTTTTATGTGCGCCTATTGCTAGATAAAGAATTCAGTAAGCAAACTGTTAAAAACATGCGTTTATTTGTTTCTGGTTCTGCTCCGTTGTTGACTGAGACCTTCAATCTTTTCAAAGAAAGAACAGGTCACACAATTCTTGAGCGTTATGGCATGAGTGAAACAGTGATGTTGGTTTCTAATCCCTATGAGGGTGCTCGTGTAGGCGGCTCTGTGGGCGTGCCTTTGCCTAAGACCCAGGTTCGCATCACGACGGACGACGGCAAGCTTTGTGGCGTTAATCAAATTGGCAGTGTTGAAGTCAAGGGTCCGAACGTATTCAAAGGTTACTGGCGCATGCCTGAAAAAACCAAAGAAGAGTTCACCAAAGACGGTTGGTTCAAAACAGGTGATGTTGGGCGTTGGGGCGGTGAGACCAGTGCTGGCAAGGTGCCTGATAACTATCTTTGCATCGTTGGCAGAAGTAAAGATTTGATCATTTCTGGTGGTTACAACGTGTATCCAAAAGAGATTGAGAGTTTTATTGATGACATGAATGGAGTTGATGAGAGTGCTGTGATTGGTGTACCTCATCCTGACTTTGGTGAGGCGGTGGTGGCGGTTGTGGTTGCTAAGCCAGGGGCTAAACTCAATTCAGATGCAATGATTGCTGATCTCAAAGGCAAGATTGCTAACTTCAAGGTTCCAAAGAAAGTCATCATTGTTTCTGAGTTACCGAGAAACGCGATGGGTAAAGTGCAGAAAAATGTTCTGCGCCAAACCTATGCATGAGCTTTAGGGCTATGACCAGGAATTAATGGTCATAAGGTTAGGTACTAAGTAAAAGGCCTTCGTGAGAAGGCCTTTTACTTTTATGAACGATTTTCTAAAATCTTTTAATAAAGACCTAAGGTGATCAGACCTTTGTTGAGCATGTAGGCTGACAGTACGAACAGCACCAAGGCAAAGACTTTTTTCAGTTGTGCCACATTGAGTTGGTGGGCAACTTTGGCCCCAAGTGGAGCGGTGACCACACTGGCCAGTGCAATACAAACAAGGGCTGGCACATAGATGTAACCAACAGAGCCGCTGGGGAGGTTGGGGTTGCCGTAGCCACTGAAGATATAAGCTATCGCGCTGGCTAGAGCAATTGGGAATCCCAGAGCTGCAGAGGTAGCAACGGCATGGTGCATCGTGACGTTGCACCAGGTCATGAAGGGAACTGATATGAAGCCACCACCAGCCCCGACCAGGCTTGATAAAAATCCAATGAAACTACCGGCACCAAACATGCCAACTTTGCCAGGCAGCGTGCGACTTGGTTTAGGTTTTTTGTTGGCCAACATTTGGTAGCCAGAAAAACCAACAAATAAAGCAAAAATTAGAGATAGCCAAGATGTTTTAAGTAGGGCAAATAATTTACCGCCGCCTAACAGAGCGCCAATCAAGATGCCGGGCACTAGAAGAATGACGATGTCCCAGCGCACGGCGCCACGTTTGTGATGAGCTCTCACAGAGGACAACGACGTGAAGATGATGGTGGCCATCGATGTAGCAATGGCTATGTGAACCACCACTTCAAGAGGAAAGCCATACAGTGTGAATAAGAAGGTCAGGAAGGGCACCATGATCATGCCCCCACCAATCCCTAATAAACCAGCTGCAAAGCCTGTGAAACTTCCAAGAACTGCCAGTGCACCGATTTGAATAAGGGTCATTGATTACTCTTTATTTGAATTTATAGAATTGTTGATTGAGGTAAGCGACTAAATCGGCTTCGTCTTCTGGAAATAAGTCCAAACGCATTTCTGTGTTGCACATGCTCACCATGAACTTGAGGCGTGCAGGATCTTTAACTTTACGGTCAGCCCTGGTGTAGATGATGTCACCGTTACCAAGACCAGATTTTTGTGCATGGCATTGATAGCACTTGGCTTGATGAAGAGTTTTGCCATTGTTCACATCCGCTGAGAATGCTGGTGATGCAATGGTGGTTGATGCAATTAAAAGACTTGCTGCGAAGATAGATTTCTTAAACATCCCAATTCCCTTCTAAAGGCTTTTTAAAAGATTCCCCACCTTGGCCGCTAGGCCGTCATCCTGAACCCAGTAGGTTCAAGTTGGCATGGCAATAATGTTTTGGGTGCATCAAGTCTTTCAGGGAGAGTCTGACCCGAAGTCAAAGTCTATGAGTAACGAGACGCTCGCGCCCACACTATATGGCCCACGCCTGATGCTTGCGCATCGGTTCAAGGAACTATTGGCCTTGGCGCACCAGGTAGGGAAAGCATTTTCAGCGCAGAATCAACGGATGCTTCAATTTGATCAACTTTGCCCTGTAAGGCAGTCATTTGATCAAGGCTGGCACCAGGATTTTCTGTGTTGCTGAGATTCATTTTGGCTGCTTGAAGGTCGCCTGCTAATTTAATAGCGGTCATGATGGCGGCACGTTCAATGCTGCGATTACCAGCAGATAACGCTGCTTCTAGTTGTTCGTCAACGAGGGCAGCAGCAGCTCTGAGGCTGGTTTCATGTTCTGGCGTTGTGGAAAACGCAAATTTCTGACCTGCCAAAGTAAGTTCAATGCGGTGTTGGCTCATTGCATATCCTTAGGGTGGACAGAAAGTAAGTCTAGTTGGCCAGTATCAGCTTGGCTCGGTAATTTTTCCAAGATCTGCTGAATTCGTCCTTGAGCATCTTCAATCTTATTCTCAAGGGCCAAGCGTTCTTTATGGGATTGCTCCACAGCTTCTAGTAAAGCCTTGGTTTTACCCTCTAGGCGCTCTAGACTGTCTTGCAAACGGCTATATGAATTGTTTGTAAGTTCTGACATAGGCATATTGTATATACTACTCTCGTTCTTAGGTGCTCTTGGAAGATAACAATCTACCAAAGTTAAACGGGAAACAGGGGTCTCATTAGTCTAAAACTAAAGGATAACCTGTGCTGCCCCCGCAACGGTAAGTGAACGCACGCAAGTGCTTGCTCAATCGATATACCACTGGCTCAGGCTGGGAAGGTCATTGAGTTAGTTTCATGAGCCCGGATACCGGCCTGGAATGGTTAATTGAGCTACGGGGACGTTGCTCGGTTATGAAGGTTCCGTGCTTGCGGGGGAACAAGCCAGCAACCATTGTTTTTTTGAAAGTTAATCCTATGTTTTTTAGACCAACCAAGGTTGCGCTTGCCTGCGCAGGTATTTTTGCAACCATCTCAACAGCGCAAGCGCAAATAGATTCAGAATTGAATCCTGTAGTTATATCGGCCACTCGTTCCGCTCAGAATATGAGTGAAGTTTTGTCATCAGTTTCAGTCATTACCAGAGCGGATATTGAGAAAACGCAATCTCAAGATGTAGTCAATATCCTCAATAGCCAACCAGGCTTGGAAATTAATAGAACTGGTGCCGTGGGTAGTGCCACATCGATCTATTTGCGTGGCGGTAACAGTAATCAAACACTCATGCTTTTAGATGGGGTGCCATTTTCAGGGGAGGCGGCATCAGGAGCCATTTCATCAATTGAGATGATTCCGGTTTCACAAATTGAAAGAATTGAAATACTGCGCGGTAATGCATCGGCTGTTTATGGTTCTGGTGCGGTGGGTGGTGTGATAAATATTGTGACTAAACAAGGCGGTGGAAAGCCTAGACCAGAGGCTTCGATTTCGTACGGATCAAATAATTCTAGAAATGCTTATTTAGGTTATGCGGGCGAGGTAGGTAATACCAAATTTTCAATCTCGGGAAATACTCAGTTAACGGATGGTTTTAATAGCATCAATCCCAAGTCTTTCCAAGATGTTAATCAGTCGCCCAATGGCTTTAGAAGCCAATCATACAGATTATCAGTTATTCAAAACTTGGGGGAGGGGCTGACGTTTGGGATTAGTTCTTTGGCCAATGATTCATGGACGTCGCTTGATGGAACCTCATCGTCAATAGATGCAGACTATTCAAATAGGCAGTTAAAAGCTAATTCAGCTTATGTGAAATATGCAGTCAATGATCGCTGGTTAAGTCAGTTTATTTATTCTGAGTCTGATAACAAGGGGCAGACTTTCTATAACCAGTACACCCCATACGATACTAACTGGAATTATGTTGGGACTCTTAGACCAAGTTTTTCGAATAGTGACAGTAAGGACTCTCACAAAAAAATTTCTTGGTTAAATAACTATGACGTTAATTCCAACAATAAATTACTATTTGGTTATGATCAGCAGAGATTGCTAGGGCAAAGTCGTGTATCTTGGGCTGGTTCAGTTAACACGGTTAGAGATATATCTAGTATGTATGCTGGACACACGGGCTCCTATGGCGCTCTCACTACTCAAGTGAATTTGCGTTATGACGATATTCAAGATGGTGAGTCAAAGACCACCTGGTTAGCTGGTTTGGGTTATGCCTTAGATCGGAACTGGAAAATAACTTCCACCTACTCTACCGCTTTCAATGCTCCAACGGGAGGGCAATTAGCAGATATATCTCAGGGCGGTAATGTAAATTTAAGGCCAGAGAAAAGTAAGTCATTTGAATCCGGCTTGCAGTATCAAAATATTAATAATCTAGCTAAGCTGGTTTATTTCAAAGTCGACTATCAGGATTTAATTACTCCGGGCAACGTTCGAGTTTCACCTTGTCCATTTTCTGATTGTGGAAGATATTTGGTTAATACATCTAATGCCAGCAATGATGGTTTGGAATTGTCCTGGAGATCTAATTTACCGCTTGGTACATTGAGGCTTTCTTACACTCGCCAGAACCCACAAGATGATATTACTGGGACTATGTTATTGAATCGCGCCAAAGAATTTGGTGCTGTAGAGTACTCGTATCCTATAGGTGCTTTAGAAGTTGGCGGAAAGTTAGTTGCCTCTGGTTACAGATATACACCTGATGCATACAGTGGAGCAACGACGAAAACAGGTGGTTATAGTACTTATAGTGCCTATATGGCTTATCGTTATGACAAGGAATGGACAGTAAGGTTCTCCGCGGAGAATTTAACCGACAAAGAGTACTATCAAATTCATGGATATAACGCTGCGCCACAAATGTTCTTCTTAGGTCTTCGTTACCAACCAAAGTAATTAAATGACCTCATCCAAAACCACTCTTTTTATTTTGCTCGTGATTGCATCACTGGCATCGGTGGCTTTGGCTCTTTCTATTGGCAGCGTCTCGAATGCAGATGCCGCCATCATTTACCAATTGCGCTTACCCAGAGTGTTGGCAGCATTTGCTGTGGGTGGTTTATTGGCCATGTCAGGCAGCCTTTTGCAAATCTTGACTCGCAATCCTTTGGCTGAACCTTCTGTCTTAGGCGTTTCTGGTGGAGCGTCGGTGGGTGCATTGGCTGTCTTGATGATGGGTGGTGCTGGAACTATTTGGGTTGCTGGTGGTGCTTGGGTAGGAGCGATTGTTGTGATGCTCCTATTGTGGTTGCTGGTTGGTGGTTACTCCGCGCATCCATCACGGATGTTGTTGGCTGGGGTCATGATTGCCACTGCTTGTGGCGCTATCAGTACTCTCATGATCACATTCGCTTCCAATGTGGCCATGCCCGGCATGATTCATTGGCTGATGGGTGATCTAGACTCTGTGATTAGTCTTGAAGCAGTGGGTGGCATATTAGGCGTTTGGCTATCTGTGTTGATTTTGGTGTGGAGGCTTTCGCCAAAAATTCATTTGCTTCAATTGGGCACTGATAAGGCTTTGACATTGGGTGTTGATGTGTCTTATGTCCAATGGATGATGGTTTTGTTATCTGCTTTATCTGCGGCTGCAGCTGTGTCGATCGCCGGATCCATCGGATTTGTTGGATTACTAGTGCCACATCTTCTGCGAGCATGCATCATTAAAAAACATGGCCCTGACCAAAAGTTCTTATTACCCGCATCTGCTTTATTGGGTGGTACTTTTTTGGTGTTGGCTGATATGTTTGCCAGAACCATCATTGCGCCTTCTCAATTACCGGTGGGCATCATCACTGCATTGATCGGGGTGCCAAGTTTCTTGTGGATCTTGTCGCGTTTTAGGCATTGGAATACATGATGACTACTCATTCTGTTGAAGATGCCAACATCGTTCTAGAAACAAAACAGTTGAATGTTGATGTTCCAGGGCGAAGCTTGATCAAAGATTTGAATTGGCAAGTGAAAAAAGGGGAGCGTTGGTGTTTGATTGGTCGCAATGGCGCGGGTAAATCAACCTTACTGAGAATCATTGCTGGTGTTCAAGCCAATACTTCTGCTGGTGAAATCAATTGGTTGGGTCAAGCCTTGCTCAGTTACAAGCCAGAAGAGTTTGCAAAGATTCGGGCCTATGCAGAACAGTTTCCGCTAGGGGGTGTGGGCTTAAGAGCCATTGATATGGTCTTAGCGGCCCAATGGCCGTGGCACCTTGATTATGCAAAAGAGAATGATCAAGCCCAAGCTGCATTGCGTGCCTGTGATGTTGCTCATCTAGAGCATGCTCAATGGCAAACACTTTCAGGAGGTGAGCGTCAAAGAGTTTCTTTGGCAGCGTGTTTTGCGCAAAATACCCAGGCCATTCTTTTGGATGAGCCTACATCTCATTTGGATATTGGTCATCAAGTGAGTCTATTAAAAACATTGACCGAAAGAAGTCAGTCATGCCACCAAACCATCATCGCAAGCTTGCATGAGATTGGCTTGATTCATCGAGGCTTCACTCATGCACTCTTGCTCATGAATGATGGCTCTTATTTGGCTGGGTCTTTATCTGAAGTGATTAATCCGGTTAATTTGGAAAAATCATTGGGCCACCCAATTGCAACCGCTCAAACAGTTGAGGGTCAAGTTATTTACGTGCCAGCTTAACGATTTAGTCTTTTATCTTCTTGCTAGCTTAGCGAAGTTGATTGATTTCAGTGCAGATCTTTTGGGCGCCTTGCATGATCCGAGGTGATGGTCTGCTGATGATGTCACCATCAAGATCAACAAATGCTTTGTTTTTCGTCGCAGCAAGCTGTGAGAAGGAAGTCCACATTGACCAATCACTGGTCATTTTTTGATTGTCCACTGCGGTAAAAATAATTTCTGGGTTGGCTTTGATGACAGCCTCTCTGCTGACCGTTGGGACCAGAACCTTTTCATTCGCAAATAATTGTTCGCCGCCACACAGTTGAATGATGTCACTGATGATGTGATCTTGATTGAGTGTCATCAGGGGTTGTGCCCAGACTTGATAAAACACCCTGACTTTTCTTTGACTGATATTTTTTTGCTTGTTTTGATTATTTTCCTTATTCCTTAGCTCTGTTATTTTGAGTCTCAGAACATCAGCATTTTTTTTGGCAACCAGGTCAGTGCCTAAGGCTTTGCCAATTGTTTCAATATCAGTAGCAATATCCAATAGCTTTTTAGGCTCCACAGCAATGAATTGCACATCTTTAGTGAATGTCTTTTTGATCGACTGAATCTGAGATTCAGATGTTCCGCCGCGCCAATAAATGATCAAATCTGGGCCAAGAGATTTCATTTTTTCAAGATCAATCGATCTCGCATCACTGGTGATGGGTAATTGTTTGACTGAAGTTGGGAAGTTGCTAAAAGCGCTCACGCCCACGAGGCGGTCAGAGCCTCCGGCTGAATCTACAAGCTCACTCAAGTGTGGGGCGAGAGTGATGATGCGCTGGGGGTAAGGTTGGGTGTGTCTATCTTGTTTGGCAAAAATCTCGTTAGTGCTAAAACTGAGTGAGATGCCAAATAGTATTTGAGAGGCAATCAATGCTATTGAAAACCCTGGTGAGCGCATCTTGATCAGATTTCTAGATTGTCGATGAGGCGAGTTTTACCTAATTTGGCTGCAGCCAAAACAACCAATGGTTGATTGCTAGAAAGGTCGGCATCACTAGCGCTTAACAAGTCATTGCGTTTGCGCACAGAGATGTAATCAGGAACCCATCCTCTAGTACTTAACTTGGCGCAAGCATCTTGTTCGATCTTTAAGACATCTGCGGAAGTCAATTTGCCTTGCAATACTTTTTCTTGGATTTCTTTGAGCGTCTGAATCAATTGCACAGCTTCTTGACGTTCTTCGGTCGATAGGTAACCATTTCTTGAAGAAAGAGCCAAACCATCATCGGCACGAACTGTCTCTGCCGGAACAATGTCCACTGGGAGTGCTAATTGGCGACACATTTGACGAATCACCATCAACTGCTGATAGTCTTTCTTACCAAACACTGCAACCTTCGGTTGAACGCAAGAGAATAGTTTTAAAACAACCGTGCACACCCCTTGGAAAAAGCCTGGACGGAATTCTCCTTCAAGGATCTTGCCTAGATTCTGAGGGGGTTCAACGCGATACTCTTGAGGCTCTGGGTACAAATCTTTTTCGGTGGGCGCGAACAGTACATACACACCTTCTTTTTCTAACTTCTCAACGTCTGCTTCAAAGGTGCGTGGGTATTTATCAAAATCCTCATTTGGCCCAAATTGCAGACGATTCACAAAAATACTCGCAATCACTGGGTCGCCGTGCTGTCTGGCTAAGCGCATCAAAGAAAGATGGCCTTCATGGAGATTGCCCATGGTTGGAACAAATACCGCTCGATTTTGTCCGCGCAATTGATCACGCAAGTCTTGAATGTCGCTGATGATCTTCATGGGGTATTTTTTCTTTAGAGGGCGATGTTAGTTAGGCGAATATGCCAAACGTACATAAATTGGAGCATATGGTTCTGCTTGAGTGATTTCAATCAAAGCCTCTCGAGAGAGCTCTAGCATCGCAATGAAATTAACCACTACCATTGGCGCACCTTGACCGGTGGCGATCGCATCTTCAAATAGGTCGGTGAATTCAATAAAGCGCTCACCTTGCAATCGTCGCAAAATACGCGTCATAAAATCACGCACGGATAATTGTTCGCGGGTGATGGTGTGATGTTGATTGAGTTTGGCGCGATATAGAACATCCTTCCAGGCTGCTTGGATGTCATTTGGGTTGATGTCAGGCCAGGTGACCGCCACAGTAGTATCAACGTGGCCGCTGGCTTTATAAAAATCACGACCCAGCACTGGCATCTTGTCGAGTTCTTGAGCTGCTAATTTCATGCGCTCGTATTCGAGTAAGCGTCTGACCAATTCTGCGCGAGGATCTTCTACCTCTTCATCACTGTCTGCTTTTTTCATTGGCAAGAGCATGCGTGATTTGATTTCAATCAACATGGCAGCCATCAACAAATACTCTGCAGCAAGTTCTAAGTTGGTATGACGAATTTGTTCAATATAGCCAAGGTACTGCTTGGTTACCTCGGCCATTGGAATGTCTAAAACGTTGAAATTCTGTTTGCGGATCAAATAAAGCAAAAGATCCAGCGGACCCTCAAAAGCCTCTAAGAAAACCTCTAAGGCATCGGGCGGAATATATAAATCAGAGGGTAGCTGAAATAAAGGCTCCCCATAGAGTCTGGCGAAAGACTCTGACATGCCATCAGTGACATCAGGAATGGCAGTAATTAAATCGCTCATTGGTAAACGTACGCTTTTTGCTTCACACGAGCGGCTTTTTGGCGTTCTTGCTCTTCAGGACTGATGGGGGATTTATCCCATAAAAGAGCGCGCCCCTCTTGCTGAGCCTGCTCTAGCTGAGGGTTTTGAGCTTTTAGCTCTTCCAAAAAATGAGTGATATTTGATTTGTATTGGGCCATAGTTTGTCAATTGTAGCGATTTAGCTGAATCAACTGCCTACATTTACCTTACAGGCCTCAGCACTCAGCTTTTTGGCTCGCTCAAAGGCCAATTCCAGGGTTTCTAGACTGTTCTCTGGACCAATCTCATCAATGAAGCCACTGCGCATCATCAATGATGATGGTTGGCTATTGGCACAGCAGACCAATAGTTGACCGCCATGCTTGTTGAGGGACTTATTCAGTGCTTTTAATGCATCAATCCCGCTGGTATCGATATTGATCAATTGATGCATTTCCAAAATGATCACTTTTGGTTTTAATCGATTTGGATCTTGAGGATTGAATAAATCTTCAACTTTATCGATGGCCCCAAAAAACAATGAGCCATAAATGCCATAAGCCTCAACAGTGTTTTTTAAATCAACTGAGTCATTCACTGGCAAATCATCTTTATGAGTGAATGATTCTGGGAGTTCTAGTTTTTCAATGCGAGTCAGTGATGAAATTCTGTAGATGAAGAAAATGCACGCTAAAACCAGGCCAGCTTGCACAGCCACAGTCAGATCAAAAATAATCGTTAGGAAAAATGTACCTAACAAAATCAATTGGTAGGTGATCTGAAATTGTTTTAAGCGCTTGAACTCAGTGCGATCAAACATGTTCCAGGCAATGTAAATCAAGATGCTTGCCAAGCAGGGCATAGGAATATGGCTTGCAAAGGGTGCCGCAATGATCATGATCAATAAAATCACCACCGCATGAATCACGCCAGACACCGGTGTTTTTGCACCTGCCTTGGCGTTTGTCGCAGTTCTGGCAATGGTTCCTGTGACCGGAAGTCCGCCAAAGAATGGCACCACCATGTTCGCAATGCCTTGCCCCATCAATTCTTGATTGGGGTCATGCTTATCATCACTCAAGGTATCTCCAACTCGTGCACAGAGTAAAGATTCAATTGCGCCAAGAATGGCAATGGTGAGCGTAGGTGCAAAAAGTTGTTTGGCTGTTTCCCAATTCAAGGCTGGCATCTTGGGGCTGGGTATTTGATTGGGCAATTCACCAAAGCGACTACCAATGGTTTCCACAGGTATATCCAATAGGTAAACCATGATGGTGATCAGCAGCAGAGCGACGATGATGCCCGGAACAAAGCTGATAGGTTGCCAAACGCGGGCCACTAAGCCGCTGACTTTGGGCCACAGAATGATCAAAGCCAGAGTGCTCAAAGCAATCAGAAACGCGAACAGGTTGGCGGTGTTGGCGTATTGATAAAACGCATGAATTTGAGAGAAAAAATCAGCAGGTAATTTCTCAATTTGTAAACCAAGCGCATCTTTGATTTGAGATAGACCGATTAATACTGCAATCCCGCTGGTGAAGCCAATGATGATCGCCACAGGTATGAAGCGAATTAAATTACCCACCCGAAACAAGCCCATGGTGAACAACAAAACTCCGGCAAAGAATGTCGAAACTATCAAGTTGGCTACGCCATAGCGTTCAACGATCGCGTAAACAATCACAACAAAGGCGCCTGCAGGGCCACCAATTTGAACTTTGCTGCCACCAAAGACTGAAATTAAAAAGCCACCAATGACCGCAGAGATCAAGCCGGCCTCAGGTTTGAGTCCGGATGCAATCGCAAATGCAATCGCTAAGGGGAGGGCAATGACACCAACCGTGATGCCACTGCTTAAATCGCTGATAAATATTTGGCTGTTGTAGCCTTTAGCGGCGTTGACGATTTTGGGTCGAAAACGCGCTAAGTTCATTATTGTTGATTGGCTTCTATGAGTTTTTCTATCATCACGGGATCAATGCGAGTCATCAAGTGCTGATAAGGATTGATCGCTTGCTTAGAGGATAGAGATTTGTTCACATCTTCCCAAGACATTGGTGATATGTTGAAGAATTTCTCAACACCCGCAGCCACATTGGGAACCACGGGTTTGAGGTACAAGGTCAAGCGTCTGAACGCTTCCAATGTGATGCTGCAGATGGTTTGTAGTTCTTGTTCTTTGCTAGGATCTTTAGCGATTTCCCATGGCTTGTTACTGTCAACAAATCCGTTGACTAAGTCAGCCAATTCCATCACGCGACGCAAAGCTTTTGCGTATTCACGAGTTTCGTACAAATCTGCGATTTCATCTTTGGCATCGGCCAACTGACCCAGTAATGGATGGCTCATGGCTGCATCATCAACGATGCCACCAAAGCGTTTGACCAAGAAGCCTGCGCTGCGACTGGCGATGTTGATGTATTTGCCTAATAAGTCACTGTTCACGCGCGCAGTGAAGTCTTGTAAATTCAAGTCCAAATCTTCCATGCTGGCATTCAACTTAGCTGCAAAGTAATAGCGCAACCACTCAGGATTTAAGCCACATTCAATCACGCTGTGGGCGGTGATGAAAGTGCCGCGTGACTTGCTCATCTTTTCGCCATCAACCGTTAAGAAGCCATGAGCAAAAACATTGGTAGGTGTGCGGTAGCCAGAGAAATGCAAAGTCGCTGGCCAGAACAAAGTATGGAAGTACAAAATATCTTTACCAATGAAGTGATACTGTTCAGTGGTCGTGTCTGGTTTGGTCCATTCGTTAAAGTCCAGACCTTTTTGTTGGCAGAGATTCAAAAAGCTCGCGTAGTAGCCAATCGGTGCATCTAGCCACACATAGAAATACTTGCCTGGGGCATCTGGAATCTCAAAGCCAAAGTAGGGGGCATCTCTAGAAATATCCCAATCACCTAATTGGCTCTCACCTGGCTCACCTACCCATTCTTTCATTTTGTTGCGAGCTTCAGCTTGCAAAGGGGTTTTTACTTGAGTCCAATCTCTTAAAAACTTTTCGCAACGCGGGTCAGATAACTTGAAGAAATAGTGATCGGATACTTTGCGAATCGGTGTTGCACCGCTCACAACTGAGAATGGGTTCTTTAAATCTGTAGGGGCGTAAGTCGCGCCACACTTTTCGCAAGAATCACCATATTGATCTTTGGCGCCACACTTGGGGCACTCACCTTTGATGAAGCGATCTGGCAAGAACATTTCTTTGACGGGATCATAGGCTTGCTCAATGGCGCGCTTCTCAATCAAACCAGCATCACGCAGCTTGATATAGATTTCTTCTGAAAGTATTTTGTTTTCGGCGCTGTCTGTTGAGTAGTAGTTATCAAAAGAGACCAAGAAATTATCAAAATCTCTTTTATGTTCTTTCCAAACATTGGCAATCAGCTCTTTGGGCGTGATGCCTTCTTTCTCGGCGCGCAACATGATCGGAGTACCATGCGTATCATCTGCGCCTACGTAGTGAACTTCGTGTCCACGCATTCTTTGGAAGCGCACCCAAATATCGGTTTGAATGTATTCCACCAAGTGACCAATATGAATTTGACCATTGGCATAAGGGAGGGCTGAAGTGACTAAAATTTGGCGCATAGGCATGGATTTTAGTCTGCGGATATAGTTGAGAGTTGAAAAAACAAAAAAAGCACTAGGAGATAAGAGTGACGGTAACGGTAGAAAACATACAAAATGCGCTTAAAAGCGTTATAGATCCTAATACTGGCAAAGATTTGATTTCTTCTAAATCTGCTAAAAATATCAAGGTTGATGGCTCAGATGTGAGTTTGGATGTGGTTTTGGCCTATCCAGCCAAGAGTCAGATTGACCTTATAAGAAAGTTGGTTATTACCGCCTTGCGCGAGGTTCCTGGGGTTAAAAACGTCAGCACCAATGTGACCATGAGCATTGTGGCTCACACCGTTCAGCGCGGCGTTAAGTTGCTTCCGAATGTAAAAAATATCATCGCAGTATCAAGCGGTAAGGGTGGTGTGGGTAAATCCACCACGGCTGTTAACTTAGCGCTGGCCTTGGCTGCAGAGGGCGCCACAGTGGGTATTTTGGACGCTGACATCTATGGCCCAAGTCAGCCAATGATGTTAGGTATCACTGGCCGCCCTGAATCAATTGCTGAGAACACCATTGAACCGATGGAAGGCCATGGCTTACAAGCAAGTTCGATTGGCTTTTTGATTGATCCAGATAGTCCGATGGTTTGGCGTGGTCCGATGGTCACATCGGCGCTTGAGCAGTTACTTCGTCAAACCAATTGGCGTGATGTGGATTATTTGATTGTTGACATGCCACCAGGCACAGGCGACATTCAATTGACCTTGTCTCAAAAAGTGCCAGTCACTGGGGCTGTGATTGTGACAACGCCTCAAGATATCGCTTTGTTGGATGCGCGCAAGGGTCTCAAGATGTTTGAGAAGGTCGGCATTCCGATCATTGGCATCGTTGAAAACATGAGCATTTATGTCTGCCCTAACTGTGATCATCAAGAACATATTTTTGGTCAAGGCGGTGGTCAAAAAATGTGTACGGACTACGGCGTTGATTTCTTAGGCAGTTTGCCTTTGAACTTGTCGATCCGTGAACAAGCTGATTCTGGTCGTCCAACGGTGGTGGCTGATCCTGATGGCGCCATCAGCGCCATCTACAAAGGAATCGCGCGCAAGATCGCGATTCAAGTGGCTGAGATGTCTAAGGATATGAGTAGTAAGTTCCCTAGCATTGTTGTGCAGAACACCTAAATCATGAAGCTAAAACTTGCCGTCGTGATGCGCAAAGACTTCTTGGATAACCCATGGCAGTCTTATCGTTGGGTTTTGGATGAAGTTGTTTATGACGTCGGCCAGTTCGCACACAAAACACCTGATCACATTCTTTCTGATCGTCCTGCGATGTGCATGCGAAGCGATGAGAAAACCGAACGATGGCTTTACACAGGTTTTGAAATTCAGTTATACAAGGATGAGGCAGAAGGTTATTACTTAAATTCAACATCGACAAAGCCAGCATGGTTTGTGATGTGGCGTCTTGAGGATCATCCAGATGGTGGCGATCCAATCGCTGTCCCTCATTTCTTGAGCATCAGTTACTACGAAGCGGGACGTTTGCTTGATGGTGGTGAAACGGTTGAGAATGTTCCTTTGGATCCTGATACTTCTGCTTGGTTGGCTGATTTTGTTACAGAAAACTACAAGCCTGAGCCTAAGAAACGTGCTCGCCCCGTTTCATTCAAGGGTGCGCATAGACCAAAAGATGAGGCAAGCTAATGGCTGGTTTTTTAAATCG
The DNA here is from genome assembly GCF_002224225.1 of Polynucleobacter cosmopolitanus. Lineage (GTDB taxonomy): Bacteria > Pseudomonadota > Gammaproteobacteria > Burkholderiales > Burkholderiaceae > Polynucleobacter > Polynucleobacter cosmopolitanus. Next base: position 849,409 of record NZ_NJGG01000001.1, read on the forward strand.
TTGGTCCAAAAAGAAATTAGGTGCAGAGCCTGAGTTATCGCCTTCAGAATTGGCTGAGAAGCAATTACCTGCCCAATTAAAAAAATCAGCTGATACGTCTGCCAAAGATGCAAAAGACTCAGTATCGGGCGAGCAGTCATCCGAAAAAAATATAGAGCCAGTGGCCGCCGCGGCTCAAGCGCAGGAAGCTGCGCCAACGCTTGAAGATGTTCTTAAACTCACCAAAGATTCTGATTTCTCTGCATACGTCAAGCCAGGCATTGATCCTGAAGTACAAAAGGCGGCCATGCAAAAGCTCTTTTCAGATCCGCGCTACAACATCATGGATGGCTTAGATATTTACATTGATGATTATTCAAAGCCTGACCCAATTCCTCTAGAGATGCTCAAGAGAATGAATCAATCAAAAATGCTTGGTTTATTTAAAACAGATGAAGAAAAACTGGCGGATGAAGAGGCTGAGCGAATTGAAAGAGCCGATTATTACGAGCGTTTGAAAGTTTTGGAGGACAAAGAGGCTGCAGATGAGAAAGCTCTTGCTGATGCAAATTCAGAGACTGATGTAAGCCCTAGTGCTATAAATGCTGAAAATTCGGCAAAATCACCAGAATTGACTGATTCTCAAGAATCAACAGAAGTTCCAGTGGTTAAAGCAGAAGTAAAGACTCAAACAAAAACATAATTAGTTAATCGAACCAGGCCTAGGCCTGGTTGTTGAATATAAAAAGCCAGGTGTATTGATTAAATGGCTGAAGGCAGAGGATGACAAAGAAGACGCTCGTTTGTAGCTGTAATCAAACCATGCCCATAGATATCGTTCAGATAGCTAAGGGGATGGGGGTCGACAGCAAAAACATTTCACTCAATAACGCTTTGTGCCGCCAAGAGGTGGGTACTTTTATTGCTGCCTCTCAGGGGTCGGACGAGATTGTGCTCGCTTGTACTCAAGAAAAGCGCTTGTTTGATGAAGTCGCCAGTGAGCAAGAAAAGCCACTGATTGCCCCAATCAAGTTTGTGAATATCCGTGAGACTGGTGGTTGGTCTGCCGATGCGAAAAATGCCATGCCAAAGATCGCGGCCTTGTTAGCAATGGCATCTTTGCCTGAGCCAGATTCAGTGAATACAGTCAGCTATCAAAGTGGTGGTCGTGTATTGCTGATTGGCCCAGGAGATGCAGCGATTCAATGGGCAGAACGTTTATCAAAAAACATGAGCGTTGGCGTGCTGTGCACAGAAAAAGGTTCTTTGCCGCAGCTTCGTGACTTTCCTGTTTACAGCGGCAAGATCAAAAACCTCAAGGGTTATCTTGGCGCATTTTCGGTTGAGTGGACTCAAGAGAACCCGATCGATCTAGAGTTATGTACTCGGTGCGGCGCTTGTGTGGATGCTTGCCCAGAAGATGCAATTGATCTTAGCTATCAAATTGACTTGAACAAATGTAAGAGCCATCGCTCTTGCGTGAAAGCATGCTCTGCAATTGGTGCAATCAATTTTGATCGTGTTGACACAAGTCGCACGGACTCTTGGGATTTGATTTTTGATTTATCAAAAGATCCAATCTTGAAGATGAGTCAACCACCACAAGGTTATTACGCTCCAAAATCAGATCCATTGGATCAAGCCATTGCTGCATCTGAATTGATGGGCATGGTGGGTGAATTTGAAAAGCCGAAGTTTTTTGCCTACAACGACAAAGTATGTGCTCATGGTCGCAACGGTAAGGTTGGTTGTTCTGCTTGCGTGGATGTTTGCTCGACCAAGGCTATTGAATCTCAATTTAGAGATGGTAAGGGCACGGTCAAGGTCAATCCAAATCTTTGTATGGGTTGCGGAGCTTGTGCGACGGTGTGCCCATCTGGTGCGATGCGTTATAACTATCCAAGCGTTCCTTATCAAGGTCAGCAGGTCAAAGTGATGGCCAAGGCTTATCAAGCTGCTGGTGCAAAACTTGCGCCTAGCTTGTTATTGCACAGCAATGGTAAGGGTCAAGAGTTGATTCAGTCTTTGGGTCGACTTGCAGCCACTGATAAAGCTAATTTCAAGGGCATGCCCGCGCATTTAATTCCATTTGGTTTGCATCACAGTGCATCAACTGGTATGGACTTGTGGTTGGGTAGTTTGGCTCATGGTTTTGCTCAAGTGGCTATTTTATTGAGCGGTGAAGAAGCGCCTGAATATCAGCAAGCATTAACAACACAGGTGACTGTTGCGCAATCCATGCTTGAAGGTTTGGGTTACGCCAAAGACAGCATTGTTCTCTTGCAAGCTGACAGTGCTCAAGCATTGGAAAAACAATTTGTGGCCTTGCCAGCAAAAGCAGCGTTATGTCCAGCAGCAACTTTTGCTTTTGCCAATGAGAAGCGTGAAACATTAGAAGCTGCTTTAGAGCATTTGATGTTGCACGGTTCTATCAAGGTCACTGCTGAGAAGCCTCTGACTCTAGCAACAGGCTCTCCAATTGGTGGTGTGCTTGTCAATAAAGATGCTTGTACTTTGTGCATGTCTTGTGTGGGCGCCTGCCCTGAAAGTGCTTTGCGAGATAACCCAGATGCGCCTCAGTTATCGATGATTGAGCGCAACTGCGTGCAATGCGGTTTGTGTGTTCAAACGTGTCCAGAAAATGCTTTGACATTAGCGCCGCGTTTGCAAACCACTGAGATCAGAAAAAAAACAGTGGTTCTCAATGAAACAAAACCTTTCCACTGCGTCAGTTGTGGCAAAGCATTTGGTACTTTGAAGATGGTTGAATTGATGGTTGGTAAGTTGTCTTTGCACGCAGCCTTCTCGGGCGCTGCCACTGAGCGTCTCAAGATGTGCAGTGACTGCCGAGTGGTTGACATGATGAATAAACCTAACGATAACGATGTGGTCTGATGAGTGATATGGAAAAAAAATTAGATGAAGAAGTCACTGCTTTAAGTGCAGATGGATTAGAGGAAGACGTTGCTCGCGCAGACCTTTATGGCCTGTTGGCAACACTTTTTTATCAAGCACCAGACGATGACTTATTGCACCGTATTGCCGCATCTGCTGCCTATGGCACTGGATCCGAGGCGCCTGACAGCGCAGCCTTGACTCAAGCCTGGGATGAATTGGTCAGAGTTGCTTCATCCTCGACTGCTCAAGAATGGGCAGATGAATATCAAGAGCTCTTTATTGGTATCGGTAAACCTGAAGTCTTTTTATACGGTTCTTATTACCAATCAGGCTTTTTGAATGAAAAACCATTGGTACGCTTGCGTGACTCTCTTAAAGAGTTAGGCTTGGAAGCTGCTGAAAATATCACGGAGAGTGAAGATCACATTGCCTCCTTGTGTGAGGTGATGCGCTATTTGATCGCCGGTGATGATTTGGCAATTGCTAACTTGACGCAACAGAAAAAGTTTTTTGATGAACATTTGCGTTCTTGGGTGCAGGAATTGTGCGATGCAACAGAAGTACACCCCATGGCCAATCATTACAAGTCAGTTGCCATGTTGGCTAAAGCCTTTTTTGAGGTCGAGGCTTATGCCATGGACATGGTCGAATAACGCTATAAAAAATCAATCTACTTTTTACCTAAGCATTATTGGAAAAAGGCTTGCCGATTAAGAATCAGCAAGCCTTTTGAGTTAGGGAAACCCCTAGTCAAGTATTTGGTTTGTCGTGTGCAAAAAAAATAATAAACGTTTATAGTTAGACCATAAATGCAAGTGTTACTTTTGTAATTTAGTGGCAGATTGTTAAGAATTAATAGGAGATAGTTATGAGTGAAAACAAACACAAAGATTCGCGCAGAAAATTCTTTGTTACAGCAGGTGTTACTGCAGGCGCAGTAGCTGTTGTGTCTCAAACACCATTGGGAACAGCCATCGCTGAACAAGCCTCTACCATGATTGAAGATAGCAAGGGTTACAAGCTTTCTGATCATGTCCGTAAATATTACAAAACTACACTCGTTTAATTTTTAAACGAGTGTTTTTTTATTTCTCTTGAATCTTTGAGGGTCTATCCATGAGTCTGATTCGTAAAACATCACAACAAGCAGTTGCTGCTTCACGTCACTCCGCCCAAATGGTCGGTAGCTTAGCGCGCAGTTTGCAATCCGCGATCCCAATGATGGATCGTCGTACATTCCTTAAGCGCTCAGGCGTTGGTGTAGGTGTGGGTCTAGCCGCATCACAACTAACCTTGGTGCAAAAAGCCAAAGCTTCTGCAGCAGCAAAGCTAGACGGCAAGGGCAAGATTGAAGTTAAACGTACTGTGTGTACACACTGTTCAGTTGGCTGTGCCATTGATGCAGTAGTTGAAAACGGCGTTTGGACTCGTCAAGAGCCAGTGTTTGATTCACCGATCAACTTGGGCGCACACTGCGCCAAGGGTGCGGCGATTCGTGAACACGGTCACGGTGAGTTCCGCTTGAAGTACCCAATGAAGCTTGTGAATGGCAAGTACGAGAAAATCAGCTGGGATCAAGCGCTTGACGAAATCACAGCAAAAATGAAGAGTTTGAAGAAGACTTCAGGTCCAGATTCATTGTTCTTCATCGGTTCATCAAAGTACAACAACGAGCAAGCCTACTTGCTACGTAAGTTTGTTTCTTTCTTTGGTACAAACAACACTGACCACCAAGCGCGTATCTGTCACTCAACAACAGTGGCTGGTGTAGCGAATACTTGGGGTTATGGCGCGATGACCAACAGCTATAACGATATGCAGAACTCTAAAGCTGCTATCTACATTGGTTCAAATGCTGCTGAAGCTCACCCAGTTTCTATGTTGCACATGTTGCACGCTAAGGAAGCTGGTTGCAAAATGATTGTGGTTGATCCACGTTACACACGTACTGCTGCTAAAGCTGATCAATACGTGCGCATTCGTTCTGGTTCAGACATTCCATTCTTGTTTGGTGTGCTTCATCACATCTTCAAAAATGGTTGGGAAGATAAGAAATATCTTAACGACCGTGTTTACGGCATGGAAGATGTTAAGAAGGATGTGCTTGAAAAGTGGACACCAGCAAAAGTTGAAGAAGCTTGCGGTGCAACTGAAGCTCAAGTATTCCAAGTTGCTAAGACGCTACATGAGAACCGTCCAGGAACAATCGTTTGGTGTATGGGTCAAACTCAGCACACCATCGGTAACGCGATGGTTCGTGCCTCATGTATCTTGCAATTGGCATTAGGTAACGTAGGTAAGACGGGCGGCGGTACAAACATTTTCCGCGGTCACGATAACGTTCAAGGTGCTACTGACGTAGGTCCTAACCCAGATTCATTGCCAGGCTACTATGGTTTAGCAGCAGGTTCATGGAAACATTACGCTGGCGTTTGGGATGTTGACTACGAGTGGATCAAATCTCAGTTTTCTCCAAACATGATGGAGAAATCAGGTACAACAGTTTCACGTTGGGTGGATGCTGTGCTTGAGAAGAATGAACTCATCGATCAAGACAATAACGTGAAGGGTGTGTTCTTCTGGGGCCATGCTCCGAACTCACAAACTCGCGGTCTTGACATGAAGAAAGCCATGGACAAGTTAGAGTTGTTGGTTGTGGTTGATCCATATCCAAGTGCAACTGCTGCGATGGCTGCAATGCAAGTAGACGGTGCTCAGGTTAACAAAGACCGTGCAGTTTATTTGTTACCTGCTTGCACACAGTTTGAAACTGTTGGTTCAGCAACTGCGTCTAACCGTTCAGTCCAATGGCGTGAAAAAGTGATTGATCCGTTATGGGAGTCAGTGCCTGACCACGTGATCATGCAAGCGATGGCTGACAAGCTTGGATTTGGCAATGAGTTGTCTAAGAACTACAAGATGTTGAAGAGCAAGTACGCTGGTAAAGAGTGGAAAGAACCAGAAGTTGAATCCATCTTGCGTGAAATCAACAAGGCAGTATGGACAATTGGTTACACAGGGCACTCACCAGAGCGTCTAAAAGCTCACATGCGCATGATGCACGTGTTTGATGTGAAGACATTGAAGTCTAAGGGTGGTAAAGATCCAGTGACTGGTTACGATACAACTGGTGATTATTTCGGTTTGCCATGGCCTTGCTACGGTACACCTGAGATGAAGCACCCAGGTAGTCCAAATCTTTATGACACCAGCAAGCACGTGATGGATGGTGGCGGTAACTTCCGTGCAAACTTTGGTGTTGAAAGAGACGGTAAGACACTATTGGCTGAAAACGGTTCTCACTCCAAGGGCGCTGACATCAAAACTGGTTACCCAGAGTTTGATCATGCACTTGTGAAGAAACTTGGCTGGTGGGATGAGTTGACTGATGCAGAGAAAAAAGCTGCTGAAGGTAAGAACTGGAAGACTGACGTTTCTGGTGGTTTGATACGTGTGATCATGAAGAACCACGGTTGCCATCCATTTGGTAACGCGAAGGCTCGTGCAGTTGTTTGGAACTTCCCTGATCCAATTCCACAGCACCGTGAGCCTTTGTATGGCACACGTCCTGACTTGATGGCGAAGTACCCAACGCATGATGATAGAAAGACTGCATGGCGTCTTCCAATTCTTTACAAGTCTGTTCAAGAGAAGAATATTGCTGACAAGATGCATGAGAAGTTCCCAATCATCCTTACCTCTGGTCGTTTGGTGGAGTACGAGGGTGGTGGTGAAGAGACTCGTGCAAACCCATGGTTGGCTGAATTGCAACAAGATAACTTTGTAGAGATCAATCCGGCAGCTGCTAACAAGCGCGGTATTCGTAACGGTGAGTATGTTTGGGTTAAATCTCCAACCGGCGCGAAGATCAAGGTGAAAGCTTTGGTGACAGAGCGTGTTGCTGCAGATACGGCATTCATACCGTTCCACTTCTCTGGATGGTGGCAAGGTAAAGATATATTGGATGCTTATCCAAAAGGTGCTGCACCGATCGTACGTGGTGAAGCTGTTAACACTGCAACAACATATGGTTACGACATTGTGACCATGATGCAGGAAACCAAGACAACAATTTGTCAGATTGAGAAGTTCGCTTAATAGCGGCGGAATTTAGGAGACGATAATGGCAAGAATGAAATTTATCTGCGATTCAGAGCGCTGCATTGAGTGTAATGGTTGTGTAACAGCGTGTAAGAATGAGCATGAGGTACCTTGGGGCGTTAATCGCCGTCGTGTTGTAACAATTAACGATGGTGTGATTGGCGCAGAAAAATCAATCTCAGTAGCATGTATGCATTGTTCAGATGCACCATGTATGGCTGTATGTCCAGTAGATTGCTTCTACAGAACTGATGAAGGTGTAGTGCTTCACGATAAAGATATCTGTATCGGTTGCGGCTACTGTTCATATGCATGCCCATTCGGCGCGCCACAGTTCCCAAGCGCTGGCACATTTGGCCTACGTGGAAAAATGGACAAGTGCACATTCTGTGCTGGTGGTCCTGAGAAGAACGGTACTCAAGCAGAGTTTGAGAAGTACGGACGTAACCGCCTATCAGAAGGTAAGTTACCAGCCTGTGCTGAGATGTGTTCTACCAAAGCTTTGATTGGTGGTGATGGCGATGTGGTTGCAGATATTTTCCGCAATCGTGTTGTTAAGCGTCAATCAAATGGTAAAGCAGCTGGCGCCAACGTATTTGGTTGGGGTACTGCTTACGGTAAACCACAACAAGCTCCAGGAAAAAAATCATGATTAAAAGAATTTCTTTAACTGCAGCTTTGATCGCAACAACATTCACGCTTGGGGCATGTTCTGAAGTCCCTCAGACTGTTGTTGCAGCTAAAAAAGGTGATGAAAAAGCCTATGTAGCTGCTGACAACAAGTATGTTGAAAAAGGTTGGACTTCGGGCGATCAGGTTACTTGGGAAAAGCAACTTAAGACTCGCAGTCAAGGTCAAGACGATTACGTTAAAGCTAAGTAAGTTACTCGAGTAATTTAGGAGATAGTATGAGAATTACAATAAGAAACTTACTCGCCAGCGTTGTACTTTCTGTAACAGCTTCAGTGGCATTTGCGCAGGGGGCAGCTCCTGCCGCAAAGCCACAAGTTGAGTCTGTGAATATTTTGGAAGTAAGTAAAGATGTTCAAGCCCAACGAGAGGCCGGCGAAAACAAACCTGGTAGCAATCAACCAATCTGGAAAAATGCTAACTCTGATGTAGCTCACACAGTTAACTTTCCTAACAAGGAAATGGGTGTACTTATTCAGAAGTCTGGTCAGCAATGGCGCCTTATCCGTAACGGTGTGATCACTGTATGGGGCGGTTGGTTATTGGTGCTCATGGCTGGTTTGATTACAACAGTGTTTGTGATCAAAGGTCAGATTAAGTTGCATGAGCCAAAGACTGGAAGGTTGTTAAAGCGCTTTACAAGTCTAGAAAGATTTTCACACTGGTTAATGGCGTTCAGCTTCTTGGCGCTTGCATTTACAGGTATCTTTATTCTATGGGGCAAGTTCTTCTTGTTACCAATCATGGGTGGTGCTGCTTACGGCGCATTCTTGTTGGTGATGAAGAATATCCATAACTTCACTGGTCCTTTGTTCACAGCAAGTATCCTTTTATTCTTCGTCTTGTACGTTAAAGACAATATTCCGAATAAAGGCGACTTAACTTGGATCGCTTCATTTGGCGGATTATTGTCAGGTAAGCACATCCCATCTCACCGCTTCAATGCTGGTGAAAAGATTTGGTTCTGGGGTGGTGTAACAGTTCTTGGTTTAATTGTTTCAGCTTCAGGCTGGGTGTTAGACATGATTGTGCCAATCCCTGGTATTGAATACTGGCGTGGCACTATGCAGTTAGCTCACATTGTTCATGCTGTTGCCGCAATCATCATGACTGTCATGGCCATGGGTCACATCTATGTCGGTTCAATCGGCATGGAAGGTGCATTGCAAGGCATGAAGACTGGTTACGTTGACGAAGCTTGGGGCAAAGAGCACCATGAACTTTGGTATGACGATATGAAATCTGGAAAAATAAAATCATAGATCCAAGAAAAGAGACAATTATGAAAAAACTTTCACTACTATTAGTCACATTATTAAGCTCTGGTTTCGTTTTTGCTAAGTTACCAGCTCCAACACCGGAAGCTGCCGCTGCTGCTGACTTGGCCAAAGCAAGAACTGCACACGGTGACAAAGTTGGCGCATATCAACTTTGCAAGTCACAAAATGAAGTGGCTAACAAGTACAAAAAAGCTGGTGCTCCTGCACCTGCTGCTTGTGTGAACCCTGGCCCATTTGTTGCTCCTACAGCAGCTCCTGCACCAGCACCAGCTCCGGCTCCAGCTCCAGCTGCTGCACCAGCGGCTAAAAAGTAATTAGCTTTAAAAACCTAATCAGTAACTAAGTTATCTTAGTTACTGATTTTTTATTTTAAAGAGCATAAAGTGGTTAAATTATCCAAAGCCGTCGCGCCCTTGATTCATGAAGTCAAAGTAGTGGATGAGCAGGGTCGTGAGAAACTTATTCATGTCCCTGGTGAGCGACCGCTCACTATTTATTTAGATAAAAAAGAATTGGTCACCCTCATGACACTTGGGGGAGCGCCAGAGGCGTTGATTTTGGGTTACTTGCGCAATCAACGCTTAGTACCCTCCATTGATTACATCGAGAGTATTCAGGTGGATTGGGACACAGAGTCAGCTGCCGTGACCACCAAGGGAAACACAGTTGATATTGAAGAAAAAACCAGTCGCAGAGTTGTGACAACCGGTTGCGGTCAGGGAACTATCTTTGGCGGAATCATGGATGACATTGATTCTATTCAGTTACCAATTAAAGCAGAAATAACAAAGCCGGCAATTTATGAAATCATTGACCATATTAGAACCAGGTCATCGATATACAAGCAAGCAGGCTCTGTTCATGCTTGCGCCGTGTTTAAAAATAATGGGCAAAGCGTTGAGTTATTGCATTTCATTGAAGACGTGGGTCGTCATAATGCCGTTGATTCAATCGCTGGGTTGATGTGGCTTGATGAACAATCTGGTGAAGATTTAATTTTTTACACAACTGGCAGATTAACTTCCGAGATGGTGATCAAGGGTGCGCAAATGGGCATCCCATTTTTATTGTCACGCTCAGGCGTAACAGCGATGGGTTTAGAGATGGCAAACAAGGTCAACATGACATTGTTCGGGCGTTGTAGTGGTCAGCATTATTTAATATACAGTGGCGTTAATCGAGTAAATACAAAGGAAGTAAATGTTCATACCGCGTGATGTGATTTCTGGTCTGGTGCTGTCTGGCGGTCAAGGTCGTCGTATGGGCGGCACTGATAAGGGCTTGCAGCCGTTCAAGGGTGCACCCATGGCGATGCACACCATCATGCGTTTAGAGCCTCAAGTAGATGTTGTGAAAATAAATGCTAATCGCAATTTGGCAGCTTACGAATCACTTGGAGTTTCTGTTTTGCCGGATGTGATTGGTGATTTTGCAGGCCCTCTAGCAGGTTTCCAGGCTGGCTTGGAAAACTGCGAGCATCCATACTTGGTGACAGTGCCTTGTGATTCTCCAAGATTCCCGATGGATTTGGTTGAGAAACTATCAGAAGCATTAATCATTCAGGATTTAGATTTGGCCTATGCTGCCACCATGGAAAATGGTGAGTTAAGAACTCACCCAGTATTTGCTTTAATGAAGTCTTCTGTCACTGATTCTCTGCTGCCATTTTTATCTGGGGGCGGACGCAAGATTGATAAGTGGTTTGAAAGTATGAAAACAAACTACGTGGTATTCGATGATGTTGCTGCTTTTGCCAATGTGAATACCGTGGAAGAGCTACGGGCACTGCAAGGTTAAGCATTGAAGCGATTAATTTTGCAGCTTTGGCGCACCAGCGCTGATCAGCCAAATCTTGCAGTAACACCATTTTTAATGGCTTCCACTGCAGCTGCAATCAACTTCGACGTTGAAATCCATGCGATTGGCGCGAGTGTCGACTTATTCATCAAAGCCAACCCCAAGAATCAGCAAATCGTTACGCCATCCAATCGTCCTTTATCTGCTTTTGTTGAGGATGCTATTCGAACAGGTGTAAAGATCAAGGTTTGCAGCACTGCTTTAAGAGATAGACAATTAGAGCTTGGTGACTTGGTTGAAGGAGTGACTGAGGTGATTGGGATGGTGACCATGATTGACCTTGCTACTAATTCAAATACCACCGTTTTTACCTATTAAGCGAAGCGTTAGAGGCGGTGTCTCATAAAGAACTGGGCGGGGCACCTGAAAACATGCAATCCTACCCAGATATGTCAAAATAGAGTTTATGACTATTAAATCTGACCGCTGGATCCGCCGTATGTGCGAAGAGCACGATATGATTTCCCCATTTGAGCCAGGCCAAGTCCGCCAGTCTCCTGAGGGTCAAAAAATCGTGAGTTATGGCACATCAAGTTATGGCTATGACATTCGTTGTGCAAACGAATTTAAGATTTTCACCAATATCAATAGCACCATCGTTGATCCAAAGAATTTTGACGATAAATCCTTTGTTGATTTTAAGGGCGATGTTTGCATCATTCCTCCCAACTCATTCGCCTTGGCGCGCACGGTTGAGTATTTCAAGATTCCAAGAAGTGTCTTAACTGTTTGTTTGGGCAAGAGCACCTACGCTCGTTGCGGCATCATTGTGAACGTCACTCCTTTTGAGCCAGAGTGGGAAGGTTATGTGACATTGGAGTTCTCAAATACAACACCATTGCCAGCAAAGATTTACGCAGGCGAAGGATGTGCTCAGGTCTTGTTCTTTGAGAGCGATGAGATTTGTGAAGTGTCTTACAAAGACCGTGGTGGCAAATACCAAGGTCAAGTCGGCGTTACCTTACCAAAAACCTAAACAAGCCACATAAAGCGCCTAAAAGCCTGCAGAGGCTTATTTAGTATGAGCAGTACTCAAAGCACCTAAATAGGTGCTTTTTTAATTGATTTTTCTGTCCATTCAAGGGTTGAATGACTACACTAACCCTCTGGGGCTTATTTTTGTTGAAATAAATTCAGCGAAATATTCGTTTTATCGATATAGTCACGTTTTTAAGAAAAAACCCCATTGTTTTTGAGGGGTTGCTAGGTAGGGAGTTGCTATGAAATTTCGTTTTCCTGTGGTCATCATTGATGAGGATTTCCGTACTGAAAATATTTCAGGTTCGGGTGCGCGCGCCCTGGCTGAAGCGATTGAAAAAGAAGGCATGGAAGTTCTGGGCTTGACCAGTTACGGAGATCTAACTTCTTTTGCTCAACAGGCGGCTAGAGCTTCATGCTTCATTTTATCGATTGACGACGAAGAGTTCGGCGCTGGATCACCTGCTGAAATCGATACGGCACTTCAAGGTTTAAGAGCTTTTGTTGCAGAGGTCCGTAAACGTAACGAAGAAATCCCAATTTTCTTGTACGGTGAAACGAGAACTTCAAGACATATTCCTAATGATGTGTTGCGCGAATTACATGGCTTTATTCATATGAATGAAGATACGCCAGAATTCGTAGCACGCACGATTATTCGTGAATCAAAAGTTTATTTGGACGCCTTAGCGCCACCATTCTTTAAAGCATTGACGCACTATGCTTCTGATGGCTCTTATTCATGGCATTGCCCAGGTCACTCAGGTGGCGTGGCGTTCTTGAAGAGTCCAGTAGGTCAAATGTTCCATCAATTCTTTGGTGAGAACATGCTGCGTGCAGACGTTTGTAATGCTGTTGATGAATTAGGTCAGTTGCTGGATCACACGGGCCCTGTGGCCGCTAGTGAGCGCAATGCTGCGCGTATTTTTAATGCAGACCATTTGTTCTTTGTGACCAACGGTACTTCAACATCAAACAAAATCGTTTGGCACTCAACAGTGGCTCCAGGCGACATCGTGATTGTGGATCGCAATTGCCATAAATCAATTTTGCACGCCATCATGATGACAGGTGCTGTGCCTGTTTTCTTGATGCCAACGCGTAATCACTACGGCATCATTGGTCCGATTCCTAAAGAAGAATTTGACTGGAAGACCATTCAGAAGAAGATTGATAACAATCCTTTCATTTTGGATAAAAAGGCTAAACCCCGCGTTTTAACAATTACACAAAGTACCTACGATGGTGTTTTGTATAACGTAGAAACAATCAAAGAGATGTTGGATGGCAAAGTCGATACTTTGCATTTTGATGAGGCATGGTTGCCGCACGCGACTTTCCATGACTTCTACAAAGACATGCACGCGATTGGTAAAGATCGTCCACGCTCAAAAGAGAGCATGGTTTTCTCTACGCAATCAACGCACAAGTTGTTAGCGGGTCTATCGCAGGCATCGCAAATTTTGGTACAAGACTCAGAGTCCAATAAGTTGGATAACGATTGCTTTAATGAAGCCTATTTGATGCACACATCCACTAGTCCGCAGTACGCCATCATTGCATCACTTGACGTAGCAGCGGCGATGATGGAGCCTCCGGGTGGTACAGCTTTGGTTCATGAATCAATCGCCGAGTCTTTGGACTTCCGTCGCGCCATGCGCAAGGTGGATGAGGAGTGGGGCGCTGACTGGTGGTTCAAAGTTTGGGGCCCAGAGTACCTTGCCGAAGAGGGCATAGGTGAAAGAGATGATTGGGTACTTCAGGCCGATGAGCGTTGGCATGATTTTGGCAAGTTGGCTGCGGGCTTCAATATGCTCGATCCAATCAAGGCAACCATCATCACCCCAGGCTTGGAGATGGATGGTAGCTTTGCAGATACCGGTATTCCAGCCAGCATTGTGACCAAGTATTTATCTGAGCACGGTGTGATTGTTGAGAAGACAGGCCTTTATTCTTTCTTCATCATGTTCACCATCGGTATCACGAAGGGCCGTTGGAATACCATGGTCACAACCTTGCAACAATTCAAGGATGACTTCGATAAGAATCAGCCTTTGTGGCGGGTTCTTCCAGAGTTTGTTGCTAAGTATCCGCGCTACGAGCGCATTGGTTTGAAAGATCTGTGCCAGCAAATCCATCAAGTTTACAAAAAGCACGATGTGGCTCGCATGACCACAGAGATGTATTTGTCAGACATGATTCCTGCGATGAAGCCATCTGATGCATGGGCAAAAATGGCGCACCGTGACATTGAGCGTGTGGTCATTGATGACTTAGAGGGCCGTGTCACAGCGATGTTGGTAACGCCTTACCCACCAGGTATTCCGCTTTTGATTCCAGGTGAGCGTTTCAATAAGCGCATCGTTGATTACTTGCGCTTCACTCGAGACTTTAACGAACAGTTCCCTGGCTTTGAAACCGATGTTCACGGTTTGGTCAAAGGTGATTTGAATGGTCGCAAAGAGTATTACGTTGACTGCGTGAAAGATTGATTTTGGATTGATTTAAAAACTAATTCTTCTTAGTCAAAAAAATGGCTCACTTTTTAGTGAGCCATTTTTATTTGGTTTGCAGAAACTCTATTACTGCTTACTTCATATTTTTGCGATAAGCTGCAATGGCTTTCTTTACCTGCTCTGGAGCAGTGCCGCCCACGTGATTGCGACTGTTGATGGATCCTTCAAGAGTCAATACTTTGAACGCATCTTCACCGATAAGATCAGCTTTATCTCCAAGGTCACACGCCGCTCTTAAGTCGGCCAAAGATAAGTCTGCTAAGTCGCAGCCTTTGTTAGAGCATGCCTTCACAGCATGCGCAACAGCTTCATGCGCATCACGGAAAGCCAAACCTTTTTTAACCAAGTAATCGGCTAAATCAGTGGCAGTTGCAAAACCTTGCAGTGCTGCGGCTCTCATCACATCTGCTTTAACTTGGATATGAGGCACCATGTCAGCAAAAATACGCAAAGTGTCGCGCAATGTATCTGCTGAATCGAATAATGGCTCTTTGTCTTCTTGATTGTCTTTGTTGTAGGCCAAAGGTTGGCCTTTCATCAACGTCAACAAAGAAATGAGGTTGCCGTTCACACGACCGGTTTTGCCTCTTGCCAATTCTGGTACATCCGGATTTTTCTTTTGCGGCATGATCGAGCTGCCTGTGCAAAAACGATCTGGCAGATCTACAAAGCCAACTCTTGGGCTCATCCAAATGATCAGCTCTTCTGATAAACGTGAGATGTGCGTCATCACCAATGATGCTGTGGCACAAAACTCAATCGCAAAGTCTCTATCTGAAACTGCATCTAAGGAGTTCTGGCAAACACCATCAAAACCCAAGGTCTTAGCAACACGTTCACGATCAATCGGATAGCTCGTGCCGGCAAGAGCTGCAGCACCAAGAGGTAAACGATTGACGCGCTTGCGGCAATCAGCCAAACGCTCAGCATCACGCGCAAACATTTCCGCGTAGGCCATCACATGGTGACCAAAGGTGATCGGTTGGGCTACTTGTAAATGAGTGAAGCCAGGCATGATCGTTTCAGCATGCTTCTCAGCTAGACCAAGTAAACCTGAACGCAGGGCAGTGAGCTCTGCCTGAATCTCATCAATGGCACCACGCAACCATAAGCGAATATCTGTTGCCACTTGATCGTTTCTTGAGCGACCCGTGTGAAGACGTTTACCAGCATCACCAATGAGTTTGGTCAGGCGTGCTTCGATGTTCAGATGAACGTCTTCAAGAGCGAGTTCCCAAACAAATGAACCTGCTTCGATTTCAGAGCGTATCTCTGCCATGCCTTTTTGGATCGCGGCGAAATCTTCCGCACTGATGATCTTCTGTGCGGTCAACATTTCGGCGTGAGCCAATGAGCCCTGGATATCAACCAAGGCCATGCGTTTATCAAAATCAACAGAAGCGGTGTATCGCTGCACGAGTTCCGCCACAGGCTCTGCAAAGCGAGCCGACCATGCTTGGTCTTTGTTGTCCAAGGAATTCTTGTTTTTATCTAAATCTGCCATAAATATAAGTATATTGCCTCAAAGGCCTTATCCTTATGGTTATGACACAAATTTCTTATCCTAAAAAGCTGGTAATTGCCTCCCGAGAGAGCCGTTTGGCCATGTGGCAGGCTGAATATGTTCGTGATTGCTTGAAAAAGCTCTATCCAGGCTGTGATGTCAGTATTTTGGGCATGACCACCCGGGGTGATCAAATTTTGGACAGAACCCTCTCCAAGGTTGGTGGTAAAGGGCTTTTTGTCAAAGAATTAGAAGTGGCTTTGGAGGAAGGGCGGGCAGATTTGGCGGTTCATTCCCTCAAGGATGTACCGATGCAGCTACCGGTTGGTTTTGAATTGTCTTGCATCATGGAGCGTGAAGATGCCAGGGATGCTTTTGTTTCGAATGACTATGCAACTTTGGCGGATTTACCCGCTGGGGCCGTTGTAGGAACTGCTAGTTTGCGTCGTGAGGCTTCATTGCGCTCACGCTATCCCCATCTGAATATCCAGCCTCTACGAGGCAATTTGGACACTCGTTTGGGTAAATTAGACAAAGGCGAGTACGCCGCCATTATTTTGGCAGCTGCTGGTCTTAAGCGTTTGGGGATGGCTCAACGTATCCGCAGCTTATTGGCTCCCGAAGACAGTTTGCCAGCTGCTGGCCAAGGTGCTTTGGGTATTGAAATCAGAGCGGGAAGACCTGATCTGAAGGATTGGCTAGCTCCTTTGAATCATGCTCCTTCAGCGATGGCGGTGACAGCAGAAAGAGCTGTTTCTAGAGCGCTTGGTGGTTCTTGCGATGTTCCCTTGGCGGCTTATGCCATTTGGGAAGGTTCAGATTCTTTGTATCTTCGTTCCTTTGTGGCCAGCACGGATGGGCAAAGTATTTGCCGATCTGAAAAGAAGTTATCGGTTGCCAGCATGGACCATGCAGACAGGATGGGTTTACAAGTCGCTGATGAGTTGATTGCTCAGGGCGCTAAAGATTTATTACCTCCAAGATAATCCAGGTTAAAACTCATGCCCACCATTGTTCTGACTCGCCCACTAGGACAGTCTCTAAGATTGGGAGAGTTATTACATCGGAAGTTTCCGATGCTCGAACAAATTCAATTGCCTTTGTTATCGATTGTGCCCAATGAAAACCCTGTAGATGCCAAGCGTTTAAAAGAACTGTTGCTGACAACTGATTTGGCAGTTTTTGTGAGCCCTAATGCCATTGAGTGTTCAATGCGTTTGTTACAGGAGGAGTGGCCAAAAAATATTCCAGTAGCAGTGGTGGGGGGCGGTAGCTTAGAGACATTGAGTCATCATGGCATCACTGCTCAGCATGACTACACCATCTACTCACCCAGTAATCCAAGCGAATGGGATTCAGAGGGGTTGTGGAAGATTTTGAATCAATCCCAAGCGTCTTGGGCGGGTAAGAAAATTCTCTTTTTAAAAGGCATGGGTGGAAGAGCTTGGCTTGGTGAGCAATTTTTATTGCAAGGGGCTGAAATACACTCAGTGTTGACTTATAAAAGAGTTCCCTTGGTTGATGATTCTCCAGCATGGCTTGGTTTGAAAAAATCTATCCCGAGTGATTCTATTTGCCTGATGACTTCTTCTGAGGCGGCAAGACACTTTGCTCAATTTTTAAAAGAAAATTCATCATGGGCAATGTCTTGGTTAAATGAAGCTATGATGTTGTGTACGCATGAGCGAATCACTCAGGTATGTACTGAACTTGGATTTAAAAATATCGATCAGTGCGCTCCAGGCGATGATCAATTGCTTGTCAAAATTGATCAGTGGTACGTCAATAAAATTAGGAATTGAAATGGCTACAGATCTTGATCAAGTAAACACCAAAACTGCTAAACAAGTGCAGTCAGAAGCTTTAGGTAAGGGCTTGTGGAGAGCTTTATGGATTGCCATTGCTGTTTGCCTTCTTTGGTTGGTGATCGAAGGGGGTTTTCGTCTTTACCATCGCCCAGCTCAACTTGATGCCAGAGTTGTCGAATTAGAAACTCAATTGAGCAAAGTATTGACTCACGAAGCTGAAATCAATTTGGCCTTAAAAAGCTCTTTGGAAAATCAAAAAAATCTTGCGCCTGTTGCCAATCGACTGAATCAATTATTAACTCAGGTAGCACAGTTGCCTATGAACGCTCTTCCAGTGACAGGGGCTCCAACGGTTGCAAGTCATGCAGGTGCCCAAACGGTTATTCAAAAAGTAATGGCGGCAATTCAGAGTTTGGGTGATCAGTTGATGCGCATTCAGGTCGTGGGTGATGTCAAGGATGTGGCGATGACCCCAGCGGCCCAAGATTTGATTCGTCAGCAATTAAGGTTGCATTTTTTAAGCGCAAGGCTTGCCTGGTTATCTCAATTGCCGCAGGCCAGTAGAGATGATTTGATGCAAGCAGAGCAGTTGATTGCAAAACATTTTCAAGCACAAGCAAGCTCAGTCGTGCAGATTCAAAAAAACATCAGCGAGCTTCGTGCTGAAGTATCTAAATCAATTCCAGTGAACAAGGGTCAGTGATGATGCGCGGCGCATTGTGGTTGGCTTTCTTATTTGCAGCAGCAGTCTTGCTGGCTTTGTTTGCCAGTGGTAACGCTGGTCATATCACCATTTACTTCCCACCCTATCGCTTGGATACCAGTCTTAATCTTTTCATTGTGGTGATTTTAGGAGTCTTGATTGTCGGATTTTTAGCTTGGCGAACTTTTGCCGCGGTGTTGGATTTGCCAAAGCAAGCCGCCTTGTATCGACGTAAGCAGCGTGAGGCTCGTGCGATTGTTTTGCTGTCTGAGGCAGTTGAAGATATTTTTGCGGGGCGCTTTTCAAAAGCTTTAAAAGCAGCAGAAGCAGCCAGCGTTAATCAAGCATTATCAGAAACGGCTGCTTTGTTAGCAGCCAGGGCAGCGCACCGATTGAACCGCTATGATTTGAGAGATCAATGGTTATCAAAAATACAGTCGGCCAATAAGCAGCAAGCTCGCCTCGTGGCCACGGCTGATATGCAGATGGATTCAAATGATCCAGCTGGTGCGCTTGACACCATTGAGCAATTACAAAAGGGTGGCGCGAGACAGTTGTTTGTTCAGCGCATTGCACTCAAAGCCAATCAGCAACTCAAGCGTTGGGATGAGGTCTTAAAATTAAGTCATAGCTTGAGTAAGCGTGATGCCATTCATCCGGTACTGGCTCAAAAAACAGTGCAAGAGGCTGTTGCTAAGCTAGTTCAAGAAAAATCAACCGACCATCAAGCACTTTTAGCTATTTGGAAGAATTTGCCAAAGGCTGATCGAAAGGTCTCTAGGGTTGCTTTGGTGATGGCCAAAGGTTTGTTGGCGGTTGGTCAGCAAGATATTGCTCGTGGGTTCATTGAAGAATCTTTGGATGAGCAATGGGATGAGTCATTGATTGCCATTTATCCAGATTGCTTGCCATCAGGATCGACCACTTTGAGCTTGGTTCAGAAGATTGAAGCTTGGATGATGAAATACCCCAGTGAACCATCTCTTTCTTTGGCCTTGGCCAAAGTTTGTTTGGCTCAAAAGTTATGGGGC
Source organism: Polynucleobacter cosmopolitanus (assembly GCF_002224225.1). Taxonomy (GTDB): domain Bacteria; phylum Pseudomonadota; class Gammaproteobacteria; order Burkholderiales; family Burkholderiaceae; genus Polynucleobacter; species Polynucleobacter cosmopolitanus. The sequence continues at coordinate 868,754 of NZ_NJGG01000001.1, forward strand.
AAAGCTAAATCAAGTTTGCAAGGCGTGATCAAAGATCCAAAAACAAAACCTTTGATAAAGGCCAGTGCGCACATGAATATGGCCAAATTGCATGAAGCTTTGGAAGAGCCTCTTGAAGCTGCGACTCACTATCAGCTAGCTGCTCAGATATATTCAGTTAACTAAGGCAATCTAGCTGAGTAGTCTGGCTAGATTAATTATCTAAGCCAGCGCAATAATCGTTCAGTGGTTTTATTGTAAGGGGGGTGGGCTAATTTGCTACCCATCCAAGCTTTAATGCCGAGCAAGCCACGAACCTGAAGGATTGGTTTGAGGTGGCTGAACGTATCAAAGCCAGCTTGACCGTGATAAGCACCCATTCCACTAGCACCAATACCACCAAAAGGTATTTGTTCAATTCCAGCTTGTATGAGTGTGTCATTGGCAGTCACGCTGCCTGAATGAGTTTTTGAGATTAAATGCCTCAATGCTTTTTTATCTTTACCAAACCAATAGATGCTCAATGGGCGATCTTTTGAATTGATGAATTCAATCGCGTCTTCTTGGGATGACACGCCGATGATTGGCAAGATAGGACCAAAAATTTCTTCTTGCATCACCAGGCTGTGAGGTGTAACTTGAGTCAGTATCAATGGGGTGAAAGGATGATTTTCTGACTCAGGAAGAAGAGGGGTGACTCGGGCGCCTTTACTTCTGGCATCAGAAACCAGTTGTTGCCAACGCGATAGTTGTTCTTGATCGATTGAATGAGTCAGCTCGGATGGATCTTTGAATAAGCTCCCAGCAGCTTGAACTAAGGCATCCTTTAGTTCTGGAATTAACTCATGCTTGATCAAAATGTAATCGGGAGCAACACAGGTTTGTCCGCCATTGATCAATTTACCAAAAATGATTCTTGTGGCGGCATCTTCTAAGTTGGCATCATCATTGATGACCACTGGTGATTTGCCACCCAGTTCCAGAGTCAGCGGTGTGAGGTTGTCTGCTGCTGCTCTCATCACTCGCTTACCAGTGGCAGTTGAGCCTGTGAAAAACAAATGATCAAAGGCTAATTCTGAAAAGTCACGAGCAACATCTTCTCCACCTGTTGTGACGCAAAGTTCTAGGGGGTGAAAGAATTCTCCGATGATGGTGGCGAGATAGCCGGATGTCCTAGGGGAGCGCTCTGAAAGCTTTAGCCAAACTCTGTTACCAGCTGCTATGGCTGAGATGGCAGGAATCAAAGCCAGTTGAATCGGGTAATTCCAAGGGCTGATGATGCCAACCACTCCTTTGGGCTGGGCTTGAATCCAGGCTTTTGATGGTTTTAGGTGCATTGGCATAGAAATGTCGCGCATTTTCATCCAAGACTTGAGATGTTTGATCGCGTATTTCGCTGCCTGACGCACCATGGCCAATTCAGTTAAGCGCGTTTCAACTGAGTGGCGATTGCCAAAGTCAGCATGAACCACTTTGCACAAGTTGTCTTCATATTTATCAATCATTGCCACCACGCGCTCAATTCTTTCTTTGCGTTCAGCAAAGCTGGGTGATGGTTCATGCGCAAAGGCTTGCTGCAAATCTTCAAGTTGTAATTGGAGGGCGTTCATTTGGTAGTGGAGAAAAGTGAATAGCAGAAGTATATGGGGAATTGCTGGAACAAAGAATCAGGGATTTGACTAATACGGGCTAGCTGAATGCCCTTGCTCTAAGCAGATTAATGCTCAGAGGATTAAGATGACATCATTGATATAGGGGATGAGCATCATGAATCAACAAGCGACATTGGGTGGTGGGTGTTTTTGGTGTCTGGAAGCCGTTTATCAACATGTGAAGGGGGTACATCGTGTTGAGTCTGGTTATGCCGGTGGTAAGGCTTCTGATGCCAACTACGATGCTGTCTGCAGTGGAAGAACCGATCATGCAGAAGTGGTTCGTTTGGAATTTGATTCTTCTGTGATCAGTTTCAAGCAATTGCTGGAGATTTTTTATGCTATTCATGATCCAACGACGCTTAATCGCCAGGGTAATGATGTGGGCTCACAATATCGCTCAGTGATTTTTACTCATGATGAGAGTCAAAAGACCGCTGCTATGGAATTGGTCAAGCAATTAGATGAATCTGGAATTTTTGGCAATAAGATTGTCACTGAAATTTCAGATTTGCCAAACTACTATCCGGCGGAAGAGTATCACCAGAATTATTTCAACTTACATCCTGATCAGGGTTATTGCGCTTTTGTGGTCAGCCCTAAAGTGTCTAAATTCAGAGATCAATTCAAAGATCTTTTGATGTAAATCAACTGAAGTGATTACGGAGCAAGACGATCAATTTTCCAGACGTTTTGCTCAAGTGTGTAACGAATTCTGTCATGTAAGCGTGAAGGTCTGCCTTGCCAAAACTCTGCAGCCTCAGGCTTGACCCGAAAGCCTCCCCAGTGTGGTGGGCGAGGTGGATTAAGAGCAAACTTAAGAGCGTACTCTGCCGCTTTGGCAACCAATTCACCTCTTCCAGAAATCACTTTGCTTTGTGGTGAAGCCCAGGCGCCAATTCTTGAGTCCAATGGTCTTGAGTGAAAGTACTCATCACTTTCTTTTTCAGAAATCTTTTCAACGCTGCCTTCAATTCGAATCTGTCTTTCTAGCTCTGGCCAAAAGAACAAAAGGGCTGCGTGAGGATTAGCCAATAAAGCTTGGCCTTTGCGACTCTCATAATTGGTGAAAAAAACAAAGCCTTCTTGAGTCACTTCTTTGATTAAAACCACGCGCGCACTGGGTTTGCCATTTTCATCAACCGATGCTACTGTCATAGCATTGGGTTCAGGTAATTCTGCATGTTGAGCTTGATCAAACCAAATCTTGAATTGATCAACGGGGTTGGCTTGAACATCCTCTTCAGAGAGGCTGCCTTTCATGTAGGATTTTCTGAGATCAGCTAGCTTTGTCATAACAGAAGTATATATAGTCTTGAGTGGCTCTGCTTGATTAGCTTTGAATAAAAAGGAATCGATTGATGACGATTGAAGTGCCAAAAGAGGTGACCCCATCAAGAAGCTTGGTCATGAATTTGCGTCAGCAGTTGATGCAAGTGATCCCCTTTTCTGAGATGAAGCCTGAGCACGTTGATTTTTTCATCAAGTCAGCCAAAGAACATTATTTTGCTCCAGAGGAAGTCATTCTTGAGCCTGCTCATGGAGAAGTGAAACAGTTATTTTTTATTCGTCAGGGCAGCGTTATTTCAAGACGAGGTATGGCGAATGAGGCGGGTGGAGCGCATGAGATTGAGGCGGGTGAATTATTCCCCGTCAGTGCGGCGGTTGCTGGCCGATCTGTGACTGCCACCTATGCAGCTTCGGGCGATTGTTTTTGTCTGAGAATTTCAGTCGAGACCATGAAGGAGTTAGCTAATTTATCGAGTCCGTTTGCAGATTATCTGAGTCTGCGTATCTTGAAATTCCTTGAGCAGTCTCGACAAGTTCTTCAAAGAACGTATGCCTCACAAATTTTTTCCGAACAATCCTTGGAGACCCCTCTTGGGCAATTACCAAGGAAGAAGCCTTTGTTTGTTTCGCCGGAGACTTCGATTAAAGATGCTTTGACTCAAATGCATGAACGTCGCGTTGGTTCAATTTTGGTGAGTAATCAACAGGATGGCTTATTGGGTATTTTGACGCGCTACGATATTTTGGGACGTGTGACCATCCCTCAAATGAGTCTTGATACGCCGATCAAAGATGTCATGACCATGGGCGTTAAAGCTCTGACCATCACTCATACAGCGCAAGACGCTGCCTTGATGATGTCCAAGTTCGGTATTCGTCATGTGCCTGTTGTCGATGGTAAGGAGATTGTGAACATCATCTCTGAGCGAGATCTGTTTGCTACCCAACGTCTGTCCTTGAAAAATATCAGTACCTCTATACGATCAGCCTCAGATTTATCGGACATGATTGTATGTGCTAAAGACATCAGAAAGTTTGCGAAAAATTTGATTGGCCAAGGTGTTCAAGCAAGACAGCTGACGACCTTGATCAGTTATTTGAATGATGTTGTTTGTGAAAGATTGGTTGAGCTCAATGCCAAAAAGCATGGCTTGGATTTGAAAGAGTTTGCCTGGATTGCTTTAGGGTCCGAGGGACGCTCTGAGCAAACCATTGCCACTGATCAAGACAATGCTTTGGTGTTTTCTGGGCAAGCCAGCGATGCAGTCAGAGATAAGTATTTGAAATTCGCCTTGGATGTGAATCAAGCCCTGGATGCTTGTGGCTATCCTTTGTGTAAAGGCAATGTGATGGCAAGCAATCCAAAGATTTGCTTGAGTGAGACTGAATGGTTGGAGCGATTCTCACAATGGATTGAGCACGGCACACCTGAAGATCTGTTAAATGCAAGTATCTATTTTGATTTCCGCTTGGTAGCCGGCAATCCTGATTTGCTGGTGGCAATGAAAAACACCGTGATGCAAAAAGCCAAAGCCATTCCGAGATTCATCAAGTTGCTGGCTGAAAACTCATTGAACATGAGAGTGCCCATCAGTTGGCATGGCGGCATTGACACCATCAAGCTCGAAGACAAGGAGTGCATTGATTTAAAGCTTCATGGCACTGCTATTTTGGTTGATGCTGCACGCATCTACTCCTTAGCCCATGGCATTGGAGATACCAACACCAGAGATCGATTGATTGCAGTGGGTCTTGCCCTTGACATTCCAGAGCGTGAATATTTGGCTTGGGTATCTGCTTTTGAGTTTTTGCAAATGTTGCGTTTATCGGTGCAAATTGATTCGCATGCGATTGGTGGAAATTTCAATGCACTTGAGTTGAGCAGCTTGAACAACATTGATCGCAGAATTCTCAAGGAGTCTCTGAGAGCTACCAGAGATTTGCAGCAGCGCATTGAATTAGATTACGGCCGTTAAGATGTTTTGGTTAAAACGCTTATTTGGGCAGGCTCCTGTCATTAATCAAAATCGCTGGGTTGTTTTAGACGTTGAAACCAGCGGTTTAGACCCAAGGCAAGATCGCTTATTGGCGATTGCCGCTGTGTGCATTCATGTGAACAAGGATCAAAGCTTAAAAATAGATATTTTTGATAGTTTTGAGGCTGTCCTGAAACAAGATTTAGCTTCAGATAAAGACAATATTTTGTTGCATGGCATTGGTGCTCAGGCGCAGATGATGGGGGAGGACCCTCAACAGGTATTGCGAAATTTCGAGCAATGGGTGGGGGATGCTCCTTTATTGGCTTTTCATGCAGCTTTTGATGAATCCATGATTCAAAGAGCCTATCAATACCAACTTGGATATAAGCTTAAAAATGTTTGGATTGACGTTGAGCCACTGGTGTCAGCTTCTTATCCTGAAGTCAAGGCCAGATCCTTGGATCAATGGATGGGACATTTAGGGATTGAGTGTGCAGTGCGTCATCAAGCAGCTGCAGATACCTTTGCTACGGCTGAATTAATTTTACAAATTTGGCCAAGACTAAAGCCATTAGCACCAAGGGTAGATTTGCTGGAAAAATTGGCCCGAGAGTCGCGTTGGTTACCTCGAAATTGAGAATATATTCCTTATTTTGTTTGGGGGAAATATTTCGATAACTATATGATTTATATAGATAAATAAATAGGGTAAGTACTTATTCTCGAATTACCCAAAAAAATTCATAGTTCGGGTGTTGTAAGAAATCTCCAAGTTTGGGGTTTAAACCTAGAGGTAAGAATTTGATTCAGTTTTTAAATGTGTTGCAGTTGGTTTTGTATATCGGTGGTTTGGCTTTAGTGGGTCAAGCAATTCTTTATGCAATCGTTGGTAACAAGAGAGAAACCAATATGTTTTATCAATTGTTTGTGGTCTTGAATAAACCTTGGACATCGATTGCCAAGTTAATTTCTCCAAAAATGGTTGCAGAGCGACATATTCCGGTGGTGGCTTTTTGTGTTGTTTCAGTTTTGTATATCGCAGTGACTCTGGCAAAAATTGAGCACTGCGTATCGATAGGGATGGTTGGTTGCAGATGATGAAAATTGATCTTAAATGGCATTTGCACAAGTGGCGAGCAATCACATTCATTGTGCTTGGTCGCAGGGCTTGGGCGATTGAAACATTGGAAGATATGTTGGCTGACTATCCGAACGATGCTTATGCATTGGGTAGCTTGGCTCATCTTTATGCAGAAGCGGATGACAAGCAGGCCTCCATCAATATGTATAAAAAATTAGTGGCCAAGCCAGATGCTCCTGCATTTGCTTGGTACAACCTCGGTTACCTTCAGGAAGAAACAAAGCAGATTGCTGATGCTGAGTTCAGTTTCCGTCGTGCTCTTGAATTAAACGAGAAATTAGATCAGGCCTGGTACGGCTTGGGTCTGACTTTGATTCAACAGCAGCGCTTTGAAGAGGCAATTAAAGCCCTTAAGCGCAACACCCAATTGCAGCCTATGAGCCCTTACGCTTGGTATCAATTAGCGCGGGTTCATGTGGATCGTCAGGAACCTGAAGAGGCGGTGAAGATCATTCGCCATCTCAAAGGGTTTGAGCCTAAATTTGCCGCTCAATTAGAGCGGGAAACTGGGCTTGAAGTGAAAGCTTCTTGACAAATCGCGATTCGGTTGCAAGCCAGAAGTGAAATTCTGGAGAATCGCAAAAGGTTCCGGGGAAACCTGGTTTTAGAGTAATAACGAGGAGAAACTGTTATGCAATTAACGGAATCGCATCGCCAGTATTGGGCAAAAAACCTAAGAATCACGGCCATTTTGTTGGGTCTTTGGTTTGTTGTCACTTACGTGGTCGCTTACATGGCTCGTGACCTAAGCTTTACATTCTTTGGCTGGCCTTTCAGCTTCTGGATGGGAGCGCAAGGATCATTGATCGCTTACGTATTAATCATTGTCTACTATGCTCATTACATGAACAATTTAGACAAAGAGCACGGTTGTGCTGAAGAAGGGGAGGAATAATCATGGCTGGAATGTCTCCTGATAGCGGTGGTAGCGCGTTTACTGGTGGCGGTTCGAACGCTGCTTTTAAAAAACAACTTAATAAGGTTTATGCCTGGTACGTTGGTGGATTTATTCTATTTGTAGCGATTCTTGGAATCGCCGAGCAAATGGGATTAACACGTAACTACATTGGTTACGCCTTCCTAGCAGCAACAGTATTCCTCTATGCTGGTATCGGTTTTATGAGTCGTACAAACGATGCTGCTGAGTACTATGTGGCTGGTCGACGTGTTCCTGCTATGTATAACGGTATGGCGACAGGTGCTGACTGGATGTCTGCAGCTTCCTTTATCGGTATGGCTGGTACTCTTTACTTGACAGGTTACAGCGGTCTTGCCTTCATCATGGGTTGGACAGGCGGTTACTGTTTGGTGGCCTTGTTCCTTGCACCATATCTACGTAAGTTTGGTCAGTTCACAATTCCTGACTTCTTGGGTGCTCGTTATGATGGTAACTTGCCGCGTTTCCTAGGTGTAGTTGCTGCGATCTTGTGTTCGTTTGTTTACGTTGTTGCCCAGATCTACGGTGTAGGTTTGATCACAACACGTTTGACAGGCGTTTCATTTGAGATGGGCATTTTCTTGGGCTTGGGCGGTATTTTGGTTTGCTCATTCTTGGGTGGTATGAAAGCCGTTACTTGGACTCAAGTGGCTCAGTACATCATCTTGATCATTGCTTACTTGATTCCTGTGGTGTGGTTGTCAGTGAAACAAACTGGTTTCCCAATCCCACAAATCGTTTACGGCTACCAGCTTGAAAAAGTGACAGCTCGTGAAGCAGAGTTGATCAAGGATCCAAAAGAGCTAGAAGTTATTGCAATTTTCAAAGAGCGTGCAGATGCTTTAGGTGAAAAACTTAAAGATATCCCAACAGCTCTAGCTGCTGATAAAGCTGCTGCTGAGAAGAAAGTGGCTGATCTAAAAGCTGCTAACGCTCCTGCTGCTGAATTAGCTGCTGCTGAGAAAGCATTGGCTGCTGTTCCAAAAGACGCAGCTGCTGCTAAAGACGCTTGGACTAAAGGTAAGGCTGCAAACGAAGCAAGAGCTAAGCCTTTGGCTGGCATGCCTCGTCACGCGGCACAGTACGCTGGTGATCCAAATGGCGATGAAAAAGCAAAGACTGCTTATGACACATCACGTCGTAATTTCTTGGCTTTGATTTTCTGTTTGATGGTTGGTACAGCTGCATTGCCACACATTTTGATGCGTTTCTACACAACACCATCTGTGAAAGAAGCTCGTGAATCTGTGTCATGGTCATTGTTCTTCATCTTCTTGTTGTACTTCACAGCTCCTGCGTTAGCAGTGCTTGTTAAGTATGAAGTGTTCAACGTTCTCGTTGGCACGCCATTCGATAAGCTACCAGCATGGATTTCAAGCTGGGCAGCGGTTGATCCAACTTTGTTGACAGTAGCTGACGTTAACAAAGACGGTATCTTCCAATTGGGTGAGATGAGAATCGGTGGCGACATCATCGTGTTAGCAACTCCAGAAATCGGTGGCTTGCCATACGTTATTTCAGGCATGGTTGCTGCGGGTGGTTTGGCTGCTGCGTTGTCTACAGCTGACGGCTTGTTGTTGACGATTGCTAACGCTTTGTCTCATGACTTGTACTACAAGATGATCGATCCAAATGCTTCAACAGGTCGTCGTGTGGCAATTTCTAAGGCATTGTTGTTGGTGGTTGCTCTAGCTGCTGCTTATGTAGCTGCTCAGAAACCAGCTGACATCTTGTTCTTGGTTGGTGCTGCGTTCTCATTCGCTGCTGCTGCTTTCTTCCCAGTTTTAGTATTGGGTATCTTCTGGAAGCGTGCTTCTAAGTGGGGCGCAGTTGCCGGTATGATCGGTGGTCTTGGTATAACCATTTACTACATGGTTACAACTCAGCCATGGATGCGCGGTGTATTCGGCGTGACATCACCAATTGAACTTTGGTACGGTATTGCACCAATTTCAGCAGGTGTGTTCGGTGTGCCAGTTGGTTTTGCCTTGGTTATCTTGGTTAGCTTGATTACTCCAGCTCCAAATAAAGAAGTTCAAGACTTGATTGACCACGTACGTTACCCAACTTTGAAGTAATCAGTTGATTCTTAATTGATGAAACATTGGTGAAGCCCTTCGGGGCTCACATTAAAACCCGCCTCTCCAGGCGGGTTTTTTCTTATATAGTCATGGCTATGGATGCAAATCAGGATACAAATCAAATTAGACGCTTTGCGGGGGTCGCTCGTTTATATGGCGAGAGTGGTTTACAGACCTTTGAGAAAGCGCACGTGCTCGTTGCTGGATTGGGTGGCGTAGGCTCTTGGGCAGTCGAAGCTCTGGCCAGGAGTGGCATTGGTGAGCTGACATTGATGGATTTTGATCACATTGCTGTCAGCAATGTGAATCGGCAGTTACATGCGATTGAAGATAACTTCGGGAAATCAAAATCAGAAGCCATGGCCGAGCGAGTCAGGCAGATCAACCCACTGATCAAGCTCAATATCATCGACGAGTTTTTAACGCCAGACAATTTGGATGCTCATTTGCATAAGAACGCTGAGAACCCGTATTTTGCAGTGCTTGATGCCACAGATGATGTCAAGATGAAGATTGTCTTAGCGGCCTATTGTGAGGGCAGGGATGAGCTTGGTAGAGCCAGGCTGTCTGAGCAAAAAGAACAAGAAAGAACAAAGCAGAGCAATAAAAAGTCTTTAACAATTCCGTTGATCATTTGCGGTGGTGCTGGTGGCAAGCTAGATCCAAGTCGTATCAAGGCAGCCGATTTAGCTAAAACAACCCAGGATCCAGTGTTGTCAAAAATTAGATACTCATTGCGCAAAGAGTATGGCTTTAGCAATGATCCTAAAAAGAAGTTAGGTGTTACTGCGATTTACTCGGATGAGCCAAGGCAAGGTGTGGCCAGTGGAGGGTTGTCTTGCGCAGGTTATGGCTCTGCTGTGACTGTCACGGCCACCTTTGGATTTGTTGCGGCTGCTGAAGTATTAAAACTTCTGCAAAAGCCATGACCCCTAGAGCTTTGGTCAGCGAACGTTTTTGGCGATGTGAGCCAAAGACTCTTCAACCTGATCAACCAAAATAAGGCAAACGTCGCCTGCTTCAATTTGAGACAAAGCTTGATCTATGGCTAAAAACTCGCCATGGAATTCTTGAATTTTCTTCACTTGTTTTGAGGACATCAGACCTTCTCTCATGATGCCAATCACTTCGCCGTCTGCGCGGCCACGTTGGCATTGGTCCTCATAGAGAATGACATGGTCAAAGTATTGACCAAGGATTTCTGTTTGGCGTCGCAAGTCTTCATCACGACGATCACCGGCTCCACTGATCACAACCATGCGTTTCTTGGCAGGCATGTTGATGATGGTTTCTGATAGGGCCTTGATTGCATCAGGATTATGACCATAGTCAGCAATCACAGTGGCACTCTGATGCTTGAATATATTAAAGCGACCAGGTACTGTTTCTGAGTCACTCACAAAGGTGGCCAATGCTTCAGCAATCGTTTCCCAAGGAATATTCAAGGCCCATGCGGCACCAACTGCTGCTAGGACATTTTCAACCTGAAAGCTGATGCTGCCATTGACCGTGACAGGCACTTGGTTCAAATCAATGTGGAATTCTTTTTTACCTTCGCTTGCAACGATCTTGTTGTTATCAACAAAAACCACGCGCTGACCTTGTGCGCGATGTTTTGCCATCACTGGGTGCTGTATATCTCTTGCAAAGAAGGTGACTTGGCCAGGACATGACTTGGCCATCTTGGCAACCATTGGATCTGCTGCATTAAGAACAGCCATGCCATTGCTGGCCACATTTTGAACAATCACACGTTTAACAGTGGCTAACTCTGAGGTCGTGTTGATGTAATTCATGCCAAGGTGATCGCCTTCGCCCAAATTAGTCACAATCGCCACTTGGCAACGATCAAAGCCCAGGCCTTCACGCAAAATGCCGCCCCGTGCCGTCTCTAAAACAGCCGCATCAACGTCTGGGTGCATCAAGACGTTGCGTGCGCTCTTAGGGCCGCTGCAGTCCCCTGTGTCGATTCTTTTGCCATTCACATAGACGCCATCAGTGCCTGTGTGTCCAACACGCAAACCCTGTTGCTCAAACAGGTGACTCATCAACTTGACGGTGGTTGTTTTGCCATTCGTGCCAGTGACTGCCACCACTGGAATTCGGCCATCATCTTCTTTGCCAAACATCGTTGAAATGATGGCTTCACCAACTGGTCGACCTTTGCCGTAAGAAGGGTGCAAGTGCATGCGCAATCCTGGAGCAGCGTTGACTTCAACAATGCCACCGCCTTGTTCTTCCAGTGGTCTGTAAACGTTGTCACAAACCACGTCTACGCCACAAATATCCAGGCCAACCATTTGTGCTGCCGCAATGGCTGAAACAGCAAGATCAGGATGCACGTCATCAGTCACATCAGTGGCAGTACCACCAGTGCTTAAGTTCGCATTGTTGCGCAAGGTGACGCGCAACCCTTTAGGAGGAATCGAGTCTGGAGTGAGTTGCTGATTCTTAAGAGTAGCAATGGCGATTTCATCAATTCGGATCTTGCTCAGTGAAGTGGCGTGACCATCACCTCTCAAAGGGTCTTTGTTCACTTCTTCAACCAATTCGCGAACGGTATTTTTATTATTACCAATCACGTAGGGTGGTTCACGACGAGCGGCTGCTACTAACTGACCGCCGATGATTAAAAGACGATGATCATGTCCTGGCATGTAACGTTCAACAATCACTTCAGAAGAAATGGCTGAAGCTGCTTTAAAGGCAATCTCTATTTGTTCGCGGTTATCAATATTGACAGCCACACCTTTGCCTTGATTACCGTCACGTGGCTTAACTGCTACAGGAGACTTGATTTCTAAATAAGCTTCCCATGCTTCTTCGGCAGTGGTCACGATTTTTCCCATGGGTACTGGCACGCCAGCAGCATGGAGTAAGTCTTTGGTTAGCTGCTTATCTTGGGCAATTGATTCAGCAATCGCACTCGTAGAGCTTGTTTCAGCAGCTTGGATGCGGCGTTGTTTACTGCCCCAGCCTAACTGAACCATGCTGCCTTCAGTTAAACGACGATAGGGGATGCCACGCGCAATGGCAGCTTCAACGATTGATCCTGTACTTGGCCCCAGACGAATATCTTCATCCAAATCTCTTAGTTGCTTGAGGTACTCATCGAGGTGTGAGCCGTTATCAATTAGAGCTGAACGACATAACTGCATGGCCAAATCAAGTGCCAGGCGGCCGACTTTTTCTTCGGTGTATTCAACCACAACAATGTACACACCTTCATCTGGTGTTGACATGGTTCTACTGAAAGTGATCGGGCATCCTGCTTGAGCTTGTAAATCTCTTGAGCACACCTCTAATGCATGAGCCAAAGAGACGGTTTCATTTTGTGTGTGTGGGCGCAATGGGCCAAGCTGTGGGAAGCGTTCACGCAAGCGAGTTTCAAAACCAGAAATATTGGTGATGATTTTTTCATTTTCTTCGCACTTGACTAATGCCTCTAGAGAAGTGTGTTTGCCCCAAAAATTAGGACCTCTGAGAGCGCGTATGCGAATTAATTCCATGATTGGCTATTGGTAAGTTTGGAGGCCTGCAGCAATGATGTCTTTGGGTGTATTCAAAGACCACGCTGCAGCGACGGCAGCCAGAATACTTTCTAGGGTATTTGTTTTGCTGCTGGCTTGTAAGAGGGGAATGTTAGCGGTGCTGATGAGAGGGTATTGATCATTGCCTGTGGCCAAGATGATCATGTTGTTTTCGGTGAATAAGGCACGACCACCTTTTTGAAGATGCTTTTTGGTGTGCTCATTAGGGCCATATTTGCTGAAGAAAATAACTTCGCCATCTGATAGCTCTGCCATTTTTACAACAGCTTCATCATCCGCGTTTAGAACTGAGCACCCATTAGGCAACACAACATCCACTTGGGTTCGTAAGACATTGTAAATATGCTCTGGTTCAGTGATTGAGCACTCGGGTACTGTGTCTAGAGGATCAAGATTGGTCACCACACCAACAGTGCAGCGATCGTATGCCAAACCTTCATTCAAAATTGTGCGGCTGTCATTTTCAAATACTGCAGCCTCAACCTGACGGTTCAATAAGATTCGGTTTGCGCTGATCCAGTTAGCGCAATTGCCTTGAGTTTGAAGTCGATGATTGAAGAAGGCTCCCTTGCTACATGCTAGGCCGACTTTCTTGCCGGTTAATTGCATGAGGTGGGTGGTGAGTTGTGCCACCATGGTCTTACCGCGAGATCCTGTGATGCCAACAATTGGAATGCGTCCATCCGCATTATTCGGGAAGAGGTGATCAACGATTGCGGCCCCGACTGGTTGAGGTTCCCCAACAGCAGGCTTGAGATGCATGATCAAACCTGGGCCGGCATTAACTTCAACAATGGCGCCACCTTGATCTTCAAGTGGCTTCGAAATATCTTCAGCCACGATATCAACACCAGCAATATCAAGACCAATCACTCGTGCGGCCAAAGCAGCTTGTTCAGCAACTGAAGGGTGAACTAAATGAGTGACTTCAAAAGCCATGTTGCCTGAAGCTTGAACTAAAACATCGTGACCCATTGTAGGGATTGAGTCCAAGGTGAAGTTTTGACGCGCTAGCTCTAGTTCTAATTTTGTATCAAATACAACAGGGCTCAAAGGTAGTATCTCTGCATCGCCTCTGCGAGGGTCGGTGTTGATCTCTTGTTCAATCAGTTCGCGAATACTTCTTTTGCCATCACCCTTGGCCCACGCTGATTCGCCTTTGGCAGCAGCAACCACTTTTTTGCCAACCACCAATAAGCGATGTTCGTTGCCTGGAATGTAGCGCTCAACAATCACGCCACTACCTTCTTTTAAGGCATCGTCATAAGCTTTTTTAATCTGTGCCTGATCTGATAAGTTGGTGAATACACCTCTGGCATGATTGCCGTCATAAGGTTTAACCACCACAGAGCCATCGATGTCTTGAGCAGCAGCCCAGGCATCTTCAGCACTATCAACCATGCGACCCTCAGGAACTTGAACGCCACAAGAAGCCAAGAGGGATTTGGTTAAGTCTTTGTCTTTTGAAATGCCTTCAGCAATCGCGCTGGTCAAATCGGTTTCTGCTGTCCAAATTCTGCGTTGTTTATTGCCATAGCCCAATTGCACCAAATTGCCTTCAGATAATCTGGTGGCTGGAATCTTCTTTTCTCTGGCCGCATCAACGATGCAAGCGGTGCTGGGGCCCAAATAAAGGCTATCCACCATGTCTTCAATTTCTTTGATGGCGGCTGGCACATCAAATGGGCGATCTTCAATGGCGGCCATCACCAAGTCACGTGCGTGATAGAGGGCTTTTTCAGTGATCTTTTCATGCCAAGCGCGAACCACCACTTTATAAACACCGCGCTTATTGGTCTCGCGAGCCTTGCCAAAGCCTCCTGGCATACCTGCAAGATTCTGTAGTTCGAGGGTAACGTGCTCAAGGATGTGGGCTGGCCAGGTGCCTTCTTCGAGTCTCTTGATAAAGCCGCCTCGCTCTTCGTAGGAGCAACGATGCTCAATTAAGCTGGGAAGCCAAGCCACCAACCTATCAGTAAAGCCTGGCAAGGTGTTTGAGGGGCAATCTTCTAGATCATGTATATCGACCCAGGCTTCTAAAACCGGGCGATAGGTCCACATGCTGGGTCCTTTAAGAACCTTTATATCTATGATTTCTATAGTTTTTTTAGTCATGTGGGGCTAAAGTGCCAAAAATACCTAATTGTACGTTGTCGTTTAACGATTTGGGCAATCTTTGGTTGACATAAAAAGGTAAATATTTTGAATGGCAAATTTGCGATAATTGCCGACAAATAAAGATATAAAGACATCCTTGACCTCTACTATCAATACCACCCCCATCGCTATCCATAGCCCCACGGATCCTTTAGAACGTTTGCCAAATGAGTGGCGACGATCTGTTGCTCGGACCTTGAATGACAACGAGTCAGTGATTGCTGTTTTGGAGCTAGATCTCAATGAGCAGTTGCATTTTGCAAAAGGCTTGGTTTGCTTAACCAATCAAGGTTTGATTGCGAGCAAAGAAGACTTGTTGTCATGGTCGAGATGGTCTTTTTCTGAAGACTTGAAATTGCAATTACACGATCATGCTGGAGTGGCAAATTTAGAATTGCTCAACCAAACAGGCAGATTGGCCAGATGGCGATTCACGCTGGCGCAAAATCCTGTGGCCAATCGTCTGGTCCAACATTTTCAGGTTGAGTTGGCCAAGTCCTTAGGAAAATTTAATGCTGAGCTTGCTGAAGCCACGCAGCCACTTTGTCCAACTTGTTGGGTCCCACTACCACCTGATCAAGACGAGTGCCCAGCTTGTAGTTCAGAAAACTTAACGCCACCATCAACTTGGACGTTGTTGAGGTTATGGCGTTTTGCTAAACCTTATAAAGGCCAATTATTTGCAGGCTTTGCCTTAACACTTGCCTCTACTGCGGCAACCTTAGTGCCACCTTATCTGACCATGCCGTTGATGGATGATATTTTATTGCCTTATCAAAATGGTCAAGCCATTGATATCAATTTAACGTTGTTTTATTTGGGCGCCTTGCTTGCTGCAGCATTATTGGCATGGGCGTTGGGTTGGGCTAAAACATATATTTTGGCTTTGGTGAGTGAGCGGATTGGTGCTGATCTTCGAACCACCACTTACCAACATTTGATGAAGTTGTCATTGGAATATTTTGGAGGCAAAAGAACGGGTGATTTGATGGCCCGCATTGGCTCAGAGTCAGATCGTATTTGCTTGTTCTTGTCATTACATCTTTTAGACTTTGCAACTGATGTCTTGATGATTTTGATGACAGCTGCCATCTTGATCTCAATCGATCCATGGTTGGCTTTGGTGACATTGATACCTTTGCCATTTATTGGATGGGCCATTCATGTGGTGCGAGATAAATTGCGTTATGGCTTTGAGAAAATAGACCGCATTTGGTCAGAGGTCACCAGCGTATTGGCTGACACGATCCCTGGTGTGCGTGTGGTGAAAGCCTTCGCACAAGAAGAGCGTGAGTCTGACCGTTTTAGGTTGGCCAATGAACATAATTTGGCTGTGAACGATCGAGTCAATAGAGTCTGGGCCTTGTTCTCGCCCACCATTACTTTGTTAACAGAGATTGGATTATTGGTGGTGTGGGCTTTTGGTATTTGGCAAATTTCACACGATGCCATCACCGTTGGTATGTTGACGGCTTGCTTGGCATACATTGGACGTTTCTACACACGTCTAGACTCTATGAGCCGCATTGTTGCTTTCACTCAGCAGGCGGCCACGGCATCTAAACGTATCTTTGATATTTTGGATCATGTGTCGAGCGTTCCAGAACCAAGTCAGCCAATCAAGCTAACAAAAGTAGAAGGTCTCATAGAGTTAAATAATGTGGGCTTCAGGTACGGTAATCGTTCTGTGACACGAGGAATTAATCTAAAGATTGCTCCCGGTGAAATGATCGGTTTGGTTGGTCACAGTGGATCAGGTAAAAGTACTTTGGTGAATTTGATTTGTCGTTTTTATGATGCAGCCGAAGGCACGATTCGCTTGGATGGCGTTGATATCCGTTCGATCGCTGTGGCTGACTATCGCAGGCACATTGGCCTAGTTCTTCAAGAGCCATTTTTATTCTTCGGTACGATTGCTGAAAACATTGCCTATGGCAAACCAAATGCCACTCGGGCAGAAATCATTTCGGCCGCAAGAGCAGCTCATGCCCATGAATTTATCTTAAGACTACCGCATGGATATGACTCATTGGTCGGTGAGAGAGGCCAGTCTTTGTCTGGTGGCGAAAGACAGCGTATTTCGATTGCAAGAGCTTTGTTAATTGATCCGCAGATCTTGATACTCGATGAGGCAACCTCATCAGTGGATAGTACGACCGAAAAAGAGATTCAAAAAGCTTTGGATAATTTGGTCAAAGGTCGAACCACGATCGCTATTGCGCACCGTTTATCAACGCTGCGCAAAGCAGATCGTTTAATAGTATTAGATAGAGGGCAAATCATTGAACAGGGTGGGCACGATCAATTGATGGCTTTGGGGGGTGTTTACCGCCGGATGTATGACACTCAAGCTAGACAAGCCATGGATGCAGTTGATGTTGAGTTGGTGGTGAAGCATGAGTAATCCTATGAAGAATTTCACTTTATCAAGAAATGCTTTTGGTCAGTTGTGCCTAAAGACTGAAGCCGGACAATTCTATGAACAAGTTCTTCCAGTCAGAGCTTTCCCTATCAGTCTTCCAGGCGAATGTATTGCGATTGTTGACCGAGATGGTCAAGAATTAGTTTGGTTAGACGACTTAAATCAAGTCAGTGCTGATAATCTGATCATCATCAAAGAAGAACTCGCCAATAGGGAGTTCATGCCAGTTTTGATGAAGATATCTGAGGTTTCTTCATTTGCAACCCCCAGCACATGGACGGTTGAGACCAGTAGGGGTGCGACCCAGTTCGTTTTAAAGGGCGAGGAAGATATTCGCCGTATAAGTAAAGATACTTATTTGATTTCTGATAATCATGGTGTTCAATACTTGATAGAGAATATTCAGTTATTGGATAAACACAGTCGAAGATTGTTGGACAGATTCTTATAAAAAACAATGACAGCAAATCAAACCAATATTCACTTTGAGTCTCGTGGGATTGAGTTTGTTGTTAAGACCGCAGAAGACTTAAGTGCCCTGCGGGCCAGTATGCGCAAGTACTTTGAGGGCTTGCAATTGTGGCCGCATGTTGATTCAGTTTTATCCAATCACAATGGCGCTCATCATTGCATTTACAGGCTCAAGGAGAGTGCCCGAGAGCAGTGGGCGCCAGCTTGGGATACCACTCGTTTATACGCCACCATGGGTATTGATGGTCAAAAAAATACCGAAGATTTAGAGAAAGAAATCTTGGTCGCGATGTTAATCGCAACAATCCCATTCACTTTTCCTAATTTTGATGAGTTAGTGTCAGCGATCAGAATTCGACATTATGTTGTTAAAGCTGGTTATAAGGCAGCGTTGAATTTTGATACAAGGGCCATTGAGAGGCCAGCTGACTATTGGCATTATGACGAAGAAGAAGGGTTTTTGTTGAACAAGGGCCAGTCAATCATTGATGGTTTGATCAAGGCCACTCAACCTACCAGCTCTAAGGATGCTTATTCCTTTTCTTGTTATCGAGCAACAGAATATGTGATCCTGCTCAGCATTGCTCAAGAGCTGAAAAATGTGAATCCTGATTTATTAAAAAAGTTGGAATTACGTTCTGAGCGAAGCGCTATTCGTTCGGGCGAGTTTCATGAGATTTTTCTCAAAGAGTATGGCACTTTAGATCATCCATTCCCCATGAAGTATTACGTGCCCGGGGATCGTGTCTGGTTTCGCAATCCTGATGATCGCTCTTCAGATATTTCGGGGTATGAGGGTTCTTGGGTCATCTATTTGGGGCATAACTTATTCACCAATTTTTGGAAAAGAGATCAGCCATTCAGTTTGGAAACAAAATGTGTAGAGGTATACCACTGGCGAGACGGCGCGTTTGTTGGCGATGATGGTGAATTACATATGGATGAAGAGATTGTTGAATCTTGCGTCAAGCAATCATTGGCAAATCCATCAAAGTACCAGATGATCATTGATCGAATGATGTGTTACAGAGATCCTCAAGGCGTTTATAAAGACGGCGGTTGTATCGATGCATCGAGAGAGTCTCCGCGCTATGTTCGTCCATCCACATCAGATTTAAATTTTTCTAATTAGTTAAATTTTAAAAATTTCTCTCAAGTTACACTTAAATTCCTCAAATATTTGGATTACTTCCTTGTAGGAATCTTCTGATTCCTTTGTAGGAAACTTCTTATTTTCTTGTAAGAAAAATTCTGAGATTAATCTCGCGATCCCATGTTTATTGGGTGTAAGAAATTTTGCATTGTCACTTTTCTTAAATTAAATATTTCATGCATTTCTAGACCATATACAAGCGATTGATTGCCTCCTATTCTGCCTGTTCAAATTTTTGAATGACACAGTAGAGGTGAGAAATGGTTCATGACAATCATGGATTAAAAAGAAGTCTTCAGCCACGACATATTCGTCTTATGGCTTTGGGATCAACAATTGGTGTTGGTTTATTTTTAGGATCAGCCACAGCTATTCAACTGGCAGGGCCATCCATCATGTTGGGGTATGTCTTGGCTGGTTTGGTGGCATTCATTGTTCTTAGAGCTTTGGGTGAGATGGCTGTGCATGAGCCGGTGGCAGGATCCTTTGCTCATTACGCCGGCAAATACATTGGTCCTCTAGCGGGCTATCTTGTTGGTTGGGGGTATTGGACTTACTGGATTGTGGTGGGCTTGGCTGAGGTGACGGCTGTTGGTATCTACATGATGATGTGGTTCCCGGACGTCCCTCAATGGGTGTGGGCATTGTCCTCATTGCTGGCCATGGGTGGTATCAACTTTGTTGCTGTGAAGGTTTTTGGCGAATTTGAGTTTTGGTTCTCCCTCATCAAAGTGGTCGCGATTGTGACAATGATTGCGATGGGCTGCGGAATGATTTTCTTTGGCCTTGGTGTTGGTGGTGAGCCAATTGGTATCGCCAACCTTTGGCAGCATGGTGGATTTTTTCCTAATGGGGTGAGTGGTTTCTTGTTATCACTTCAAATGGTTTTATTTGCCTACGTTGGTATTGAAATGATTGGCTTATCGGCAGGTGAAGCTGAAAATCCAACAAAGACCATTCCTATGGCCATTGATTCATTGGCCTGGCGCATATTGATTTTTTACGTCGGAGCCTTGTTTGTTATTTTGGCGATCTTCCCTTGGCATCAAGTTGGTCAGCAAGGCAGTCCATTCGTCGCCATGTTTGAGAGCATTGGCTTGAGAGAAGCAGCCGGCATCATCAATTTTGTGGTGATCACTGCGGCACTTTCTTCTTGTAATGCAGGCATATTCAGTGGTGGTCGATTGCTCTTGGGTTTATCCAAAATAGGTAATGCTCCTCAAGCATTGGGCGAAGTATCTAAATCTGGTGTGCCTATGAAAGCCATTTTGATGACGATTCTGTTGCCAACTTTGGGAGTTGCCTTGAACTATTTTGTTCCAGAGAAGGCATTTCAGTGGATCACAGCAGCAGTGACTTTGATTGGCTTATTGGTTTGGATCGCCATCTTATTCACGCAAATTCAATTCAGGAAATCATTAACTCAAGCTCAAAGAGATGAGTTGCCATACCGTGCAATTCTGTGGCCATACGGCTCATGGTTTGCGATCTTCTTTGTGATGTTTGTGATTGGCTTAATGGCTTATTCAGAATCAACACGTATGGCGTTTTATGTTGGTCCTCCAATTTTGATTGGATTGACATTGTTGTATTTTATTTTTGGTCTACATAAGAAAGAAAGGAGTGCATCATGATT
Source organism: Polynucleobacter cosmopolitanus (assembly GCF_002224225.1). Lineage (GTDB taxonomy): Bacteria > Pseudomonadota > Gammaproteobacteria > Burkholderiales > Burkholderiaceae > Polynucleobacter > Polynucleobacter cosmopolitanus. Next base: position 889,203 of record NZ_NJGG01000001.1, read on the forward strand.
GTTGGCGTACCTAAGGAAGTTAAAAATCACGAGTATCGAGTTGGCTTAACGCCCGATCAAGTGACAGAATTAAGACTCTGGGGTCATCAGGTACTGGTTCAAAAAAATGCGGGTGAAGCCATTGGGTTTATGGATGAGCACTATGTCATGGCTGGGGCCCAGATGGTGGATTGCCCAAGTGACATATTTGCCGAAGCTGAGATGATTGTTAAGGTCAAAGAGCCACAGCCTGAAGAGTGCAAGATGCTTCGCTCAGGGCAGGTACTGTTCACATACTTGCATTTGGCTCCGGATTTACACCAAACCCAAGCCTTAGTTCAATCAAATGCAATTTGTATTGCTTATGAGACGGTGACCAGTGCTAACGGTCGGTTACCTTTGTTGGCTCCCATGAGTGAGGTGGCCGGCAGAATGTCGATCCAAGCAGCGGCGCATCATTTAGAAAAGGCCAATGGTGGTCGAGCATTGCTATTGGCGGGTGTGCCAGGTGTTCCGGCAGCTGATGTGGTGATTTTGGGTGCTGGCGTTGTGGGCAGTGCTGCTTTGCAAATGGCGGTTGGCATGGGATCTCGTGTGACCATCATTGATAAAAATCTTGATCGCTTAAGAGAATTGGATGCTTTATACGGCAACAGTATTCACACCTTGTATTCAAGCACAGCCAATATTGAGAGATCGGTATTAAGTGCCGATGTGGTGATTGGTAGTGTGCTGGTGCCAGGTGGCGCTGCTCCAAAGTTGGTGACTAGAAAAATGGTGTCTGCCATGAAGTCTGGATCGGTGATTGTGGATGTGGCGATTGATCAGGGCGGTTGTTTTGAGACATCACATGCAACCACGCACCAAGAACCCACTTATCAAATCGATGATGTGATTCATTATTGTGTTGCCAACATGCCTGGGGCGGTTGCTAGAACTTCAACAATGGCTTTGACCAATGCAACGGCACCATTTGTGATGCAGATTGCAAACAAGGGGGCTCAGCAGGCATTGATTGAAAATCCTCATTTGATGAATGGCTTGAATGTTTATCAAGGTCACATCACATGCAAAGCTGTTGCCTGTGCCCATGGGCTTGATTACATGGATCCTACAACGATGATGCATTGATCATAGTGCCCTAAGAAAAAAGCCTCTGATCGAGATGGATCAGAGGCTTTTTTACTGGATAAGAGTTTTTGGAACTAACTAGGATCCTTGATGATATTTCTGTATTAAATCCACTTCGTTTTTTGAGCCAAGCACAACAGACACGCGTTGGTGTAATTTTTCAGCAGGCAAAGTCATGATGCGGTCTTTGCCGTTGACTGAGGCACCACCCGCTTGCTCAATCAAAAAGCTCATGGGGTTTGCTTCATACATCAAGCGTAACTTGCCTGGCTTGCTTGGGTCGCGTTTATCCCATGGGTACATGAACACACCACCTCGGCACAGGATGCGATGCACATCGGCCACCATTGAGGCAATCCAACGCATATTGAAGTCTTTTTTACGAGCGCCTTCAGTGCCTGCAAGACACTCATCAACATAGCGTTTCACGGGTTGATCCCAGTGACGCATGTTCGACATATTGATGGCAAATTCTTTGGTGTCAGGTGAAATGGTGATATTTTCTTTGATGAGTAAAAACTCATTTGTTTCATGATCGAGCGTGAACATGTGAACACCTTGACCGGTGGTGTAGACCAAAGTGGTTTGTGGGCCGTAGACCACATAACCTGAAGCAACCTGATCGCACCCAGCTTGAAGAAAATCTTTTTCAGTTAATTCTCCAGTGGATTGTTTTTTAAGGATGGAGAAAATGGTACCAATCGAAACGTTCACATCAATATTGGATGAGCCATCCAGTGGGTCAAACAATAGTAGAAAATTACCATTTTTATTGGCTGGGAAAATGTTTTCCATTTCTTCGGAAGCCATGCCCGCCAATGTTTGATCTAATCCACAAGCCTCTAACAATATGTCGTTAGAAATGATGTCTAGTTTTTGCTGGGTTTCACCTTGAACGTTGCCACTGCCAGCAGAGCCAATGATGCCAGCTAGTGCACCTTGCTCGACTTGTTTGGCAATTAATTTACAAGCATTGGCAACAGATATCAACAGTGATGCTGGAATCTGGGGGTTCTTAGAGCCAAGCTCCGTGATGTATTTGGTAAATGTGGTGCCTTGCGACATATGTTTTTCCTGATTAACTATTAAGCGCCTTTTCAATGACTTCAGCCACGTCTGAGGACAAGTTATCTTGCTTAGCTATCAATTCTAGTGCTGATTTCATGTGAACTTGATAATTCGGGGCAAATTGTTTCCAACGATCAAGTCCTCTGGCCAATCTTGCGGCCACTTGAGGGTTGATTTGGTTAAGTTCAATCACGTGCTTGGCCCAAAATTCATAGCTTGCTGCCTCAGGCTGATGAAAAGCTCCCGGATTATTCATGCAAAAGGCATGAATCAAACTTCTAGCTCTATTTGGGTTTTTAAGGCTGAAATCTGGATGTTGACGCAAAGCCAGCACATCCTTCAATACTGACCGAGGATTGCTTAAATCTGATTGTCTTGTTGCCTGTAAGGCAAACCATTTATCAATCACCAAGGCATCTGATTGGAATGTTTGGTGGAAATGTTGCAGGCACTTGGCGGCATGAGCTGATGCAAAGTTAACCATTACTGCCAATGCACCATATCTTTCAGTCATGTTGTTAGCATTTTCATATTGCTTGAGAGCGAAATCACCCGCACCAGCATGGCCAGATTCTGACAGCATGTGAAGCGCTAAGTTTTTGAGTGATCGTTTGCCTGCGCTCATGGCATCTGGGTTGAATTTGCCAGGTGTTTGATGGTGCTCGTAAGCCCATAGCCAAGCTTCTTGTAAATGATGGGCTAGTTGATGGCGTAATTTGCGGCGTGATTGATGAATGGCCTGTGGATCAATGACCTTGACTTGTTCATACAGGTAACTCTCAGCTGGCAGTGTGAATATCAGATCTTTGAAAGCAGGATCCAACTGACCATCTAAGAGAATTTCTTTCAGGGTGTTGAGCAGGTCTGATGTGAGAGTCGCACCATTCAGAATGCTTCTCATGAATAGCTTTTGCGCAGCCTCCCAACGGTTGAACGCATCTTCATCTTGACGAAGAAGGGTCAAGAGATCAGATTCTGACTGCTCAAAGTCCAACACAATCGGGGCTGAAAAATTTCTGTTGATTGACAGGGTGGGCTTTTGCTTCAATCCTTCAACCGTGATGGTCTGTGATGTTTGAGTGAGCTCAAACAATTGTTCGTTGGATGCTTTGCTTGAATCTGAAGATGACTCTGTCCCAAGTATTTTGTAGAGCAATGGAATGTGAAACGGCTCTTTTGTATCTTGTCCTGGCGTGGCCGGACAAGATTGTGTGAGTTTGACTTGGTAAGTATTACCGGCAAAGCTTTCTTCAACTTTTACCCGAGGTGTTCCTGCTTGACTGTACCAGCGCTTGAATTCGGTTAAATCTTTTTGATTGGCATCGGACATTGCGGAAACAAAATCATCACAAGTAACCGCTTGGCCATCATGACGTTTGAAATACAAGTCCATGCCTTTGCGAAAACCTTCGCGTCCCAAAAGGGTTTGTTGCATGCGGATGATTTCTGCACCTTTTTCATACACAGTGACGGTGTAGAAGTTGTTGATTTCTTGATAGCTATCTGGTCTGATGGGGTGAGCCATTGGGCCAGCATCTTCTGGGAATTGCACTTGACGAAGTAGGCGCACATCTTCAATTCGCTTAACTGCTTTGCCAGAAGCGCTGCCCATTTGGTCAGCTGAGAATTCTTGATCTCTGAACACAGTCAAACCCTCTTTGAGTGAAAGCTGAAACCAATCTCTGCAAGTAACTCGGTTGCCAGTCCAATTATGGAAGTACTCGTGCGCCACAACGCTTTCAATGTTGCTGTAGTCAACATCACTGGCAGTTTCTGGATTGGCTAAAACAAATTTTGTGTTGAAAATATTCAAACCCTTGTTTTCCATGGCACCCATATTGAAGTCGCCAACGGCCACAATCATGAATCGATCAAGATCCAGTTCAAGTCCAAAGCGCTGTTCATCCCATTTGATGGATGCAATCAATGAATCCATCGCATGTTCTGTTTTATCAAGATCCTTGGCTTCCACCCAGACTTGTAAAAGCTTGTCTTTGCCAGATTGGCTTTTGATGGTGCGTTCAATGGACTGTAATTTGCCAGCCACCAATGCAAATAAATAAGATGGTTTTGGAAATGGGTCTTGCCAAACTGCGCTGTGCCAACCATTGGGTAATTCTTCTTCTTTGATCAGATTGCCATTGGATAACAGAACAGGAAAATCTTTTTTGATGGCACGCAAGGTCACTTGGTAAGTGGCCATGACATCTGGTCTATCCAAGAAGTAAGTGATTTTTCTGAAGCCTTCAGCCTCACATTGAGTGAAGAAGTTACCGTTAGAAACATACAGCCCCATCAGGGATGTATTTTTTTCAGGGATATTGGCGCTGGTGATGCTTAATTCAAATTGATCAGGCAAATTATGGATGGTCAGTGAGTGTGGTGTTAATTCATAGCCACGCACAATTTCACCATTGACCCTCACGCTGATGAGTTCTTGCTCTTCACCATGCAGAACCAGAGATTGACCTATTTGACCTGCTGCTCGTTGAATCATCATTCGATTCACGACCATTGTCTTGGATGGGTTTAGGGCAATATCTAAGTCGACTGTTTGAATAGTAAAAGCCGGTGCCTTGTATTCACTTCTTAGGAAGGTGATGGAATTTTCTGTGCGTGCCATTCAATGTCTCTTAGATGATCTTTGATTAAATAGTTAAAGCAATTTAATTATTATTTATGTTGTTTAAAACTTCACAAATAATGTTGCTACACCAATACCAATGAAGATGATTGCGGCAATGCCATGCACCCATTTGATCGGTAGAGCTTTCGTGAATTTTTTCCCAAGCCAAACTGCAGGAGCATTCGCGAGCATCATGCCAACGGTTGTGCCCATCACCACAGCCAATAAATCATCATAGCGTGCACCTAAAGCCACAGTGGCAACTTGGGTTTTATCGCCCATTTCAGCAATAAAAAATAATGAAGTAGTGATCGTGAAGACTTTCCAAGAACTGCTTGTTGGAGGGGCTTCTTCATCGCCATCGAGTTTGTCGGGTATTAAAAGCCATAAACCTAGGGCTATAAAACCACCACCTAAGATCCATTTCATGACTTCTGGGCTGATCCATGTAGAAATGGCGCTCCCTAAGAAAGCTGCTAAAGCATGATTGAGGAGGGTGGCAATGAAAATTCCTCCAATGATGGCCCAATGATGATCTTTGTATCTTGCAGACAGCATGAGGGATAAAAGCTGTGTTTTATCGCCAATTTCAGCGAGGGCAACAATGCTGGTTGCCAGGAAAAAGTAATTTAAATCCATTTAAAAACAATAGGTTAGTCGATTAATTCTATTTTAGTTAAAAGCTATTAGAAAAATTAATAAATACAATTTAACTATCGAGTTGTTTTAGACATAAACTACGTCTGTCTAGTTAGATTGCTGTGTGTATTTGGATGACCAAAGCCATATAGCTATCGTAACCGACTTGGAAGTTAAATCTATCGATAGGAGTAAAAAAATGCCAACATTAAAAGGTAGCAAAACAGAACAGAGCTTGAAAGAAGCTTTTGCTGGTGAGTCAATGGCCAACCGCCGTTACTTGTATTTCGCGAACATGTGCGATATCGCTGGTGAGAACGACACAGCAGCATTGTTCCGTTCAACAGCTGAAGGTGAAACTGGTCACGCCCACGGTCATATGGAGTTCTTGATCGAAGGCGGTGCAGGCGAGCCAGGTACAGGTCTTCCAGGCCGCACACCAAAAGAAGCTCTAGAAGCTGCTGTTCATGGTGAAACACACGAGTACACAGATATGTACCCTGGTATGGCTAAGACAGCCCGTGACGAAGGATTCGACGAGATCGCTGATTGGTTCGAAACTTTGGCAAAGGCTGAGCGTTCACACGCTAACCGTTACCAGAAGGCTTTGGATACATTAGGCGCGTAATTCGCTGATGTACTGAAGGCTTTTTTAGGATTCCTGGGATGTAAATCTCGGGAATCTCATAAAGAGTCTTAAGCTAAGTAAGTTAAATAAATAGCAAAACATACAAATTTAAAAATACAGAAGGTGAATGGTCATGAGTCAGAGAGAAGGTAACTTAGAAGCGCCAACAAGACACGCTCTTGATTGGAAAAATCCTGATTTCTACAATGAAGAGTCTCTTAATACCGAGTTAGAGCGTGTATTTGATATTTGCCATGGCTGCCGCCGCTGCGTGAGTTTGTGCGGTTCATTCCCAACATTATTTGATTTGGTCGATGCCACTGAAGATGGTGAAGTTCATGGCGTGGACAAGAAAGATTACGACAAAGTCGTTGATCAGTGCTACTTGTGTGATCTTTGCTACATGACCAAGTGCCCATACACGCCACCACACGTTTGGAACCTTGATTTCCCTCACTTGATGTTGCGTGCAAAAGCGATCAAACACAAGAATGGTGAAACAAGCTTCCGTGACAACCTGTTGTCATCAACTGACAAGATGGGTAGCTTTGCTGGTATTCCAATTGTGACAAAAGCTGTTAATGCAGTGAATAGTACAAAAGTGATGCGCTCTGTGATGGAAACAACGTTGGGTGTTGATAAAGATGCATGGATTCCTGAATATGCTCCGCAAACATTCAAGCAAGTGGCTAAAGAATCTGCAGCATGGCCTGTTAAAGCTGGCGAGAAGACCCCAGGTAAGGTTGCGGTGTATTCAACATGCTTTATCAATTACAACGAACCAGGCATTGGCCAAGATTTATTAAAGATATTGGCTCACAACGAGATCCCTTACAAATTAGTTGAAAAAGATGCTTGTTGCGGTATGCCAAAGTTAGAGATGGGTGACTTAGAGTCTGTTGCCAAGAACAAAGACATCAATATTCCTCAATTGGCTAAATTGGCCAAAGAGGGTTATGCGATTGTGACTCCAATCCCATCATGCACATTGATGTTCAAGCAAGAGTTACCGTTGATGTTCCCTGATGAAGCTGATGTTCAGTTGGTCAAGGAAGCCATGTGGGATCCGTTTGAGTACCTCGTGGCGCGTAACAAAGATAGTTTGTTGAAGAATGATTTCAAAGTTGAGTTGGGTAAAGTGAGTTACCACGTACCTTGTCACTTGCGTGTACAAAACGTTGGTAAGAAAACACTAGAAACTCTACAAATGATTCCTGGTACAGAAGTGAATGTGGTTGAGCGTTGCTCAGGTCATGCTGGTACTTGGGGTGTGAAGAAAGAGTTCCACAAGACTGCTATGAAGATTGGTAAGCCAGTATTTAAAAATATGGCCAGCACTGAACCTGATTTCATCAGCTCAGACTGCCAGCTAGCTGGACACCACATTGAACAAGGCATGGAAGAGGGCGGGATGAAGAAGTCACAAATGGCTCATCCAATTTCTCTTTTAGCTAAGGCATACGGCCTTTAATTGAATCGTTAGGAGTAGTTAGATGGAGATGACCATGGGTAAGATCAAGCGTGAAGATTTATTGTCCTTAGAGGCATATTACAAAGCACGCCCTGAAATGCGTCTTAAGGCAATTGCCGAGCGTAAAAAGAGAACGGTGATTTTGGGCGAGCATCTCAATATGATTTTTGAGAACAAGTATTTGATGCAATACCAAATTCAAGAAATGCTTCGCGTTGAGAAAATCTTCGAAGATGAAGGTATTCAAGATGAGATGGAAACATACAATGCGTTAGTTCCTGATGGCACCAACTTCAAAGTGACCATGAAGCTAGAGTATGTGAATGAGGCGGATCGTAAGGTTGCTTTGGCCAAGTTGATTGGTATTGAGCACCGTGTTTTTGTTGAAGTTGAAGGTCAGCCTCGTGTTTACGCGATTGCTAATGAAGATTTGGACCGCACAACTGCTGAAAAAACTTCATCTGTTCATTTCTTGAGATTTGAATTAACTCAAGACATGATCAAATCTTTGAAAGCTGGGGCTCAATTGAAGGTGGGTTGTGATCATAAAGAGTACCCATCTCACGTTGAATCTTTGCCTCCTGAAACTTTGGCTTCATTGATTGAAGATTTGGTCTAAGGAATGATATTTGGCTACAAAAGCCAGATATACAGTTAGATGTAAAAAATGCCGCTGATGCGGCATTTTTTACATCTACTTAATTTAGTTTGATCATTTCCAGCTTACTTCCAACCTACTTCCAACCCAATTCTCTGGCAATGAATTTTTTGGCTTGCTCTGTTTGCGGGCGCACAAAAAAATCTTCTGTACCGCAGGCTTCAAGGCATACACCTTCATTTAAGAAAACAACTTGATCTGCCAGTGCTTGTACTTGACCTAGGTGATGCGAAGTAAAAATGACGCCACAGCCATCATCTGCCATCTGTTGAATAATGGTCTCTACTTGTTCTGTGGTGCTCGGGTCTAGATTGGCGGTTGGTTCATCCAAAAGAATCATCTTGGGGCGTTGACACTTGGCTCTGGCCAAACTCAAGCGTTGTCTCTCGCCAGCAGAAAGCTTTAAAGCTGATTGATTTTGAAGATGCGTGAGTCCTACCAAAGCCAATGCTTCATCAATATCACTTTCGGTGATTTTGTGTTTGCCAATACTGTCTTTAACAATGGCCATGTTGGTTCTAACGCTGGCCTTGATAAGGGGTGTGTGATGAAGTACCAAAGCTGATTGAAGCTCTACCCAGCCAGGTTGATAAATACCTGAATCTGCCTCGATTGCGCCATGTAAAAGTTTTAGCAGGGTTGTTTTACCCGAACCATTAGGACCAATCACGGCAGTGATGCCTTGTCTTGGTATTTGGGTTGAAATAGAGAGAATCTTGCGTTCATCACGATGAATCACAATATCTTTTAAGTCAATCATCAAGTCTTTATCCATAGCGGCGCTCAGCAAAAGATTTGATGACGGAGGTCAATAAATTCGCCAATAACACTATTCCCAATAGAACCATGCCTAAGGCAAGAGCAAGGGGTAAGTCACCTTTGCTGGTTTCTAATGCGATTGCGGTGGTCATGGTGCGTGTTACTCGGTCAATATTTCCACCAACAATCATCACAGCGCCTACCTCAGAGATGGCTCTAGCAAAACCAGCAAGCAGAGCAATAGATAAAGAGAAGCGACAGTCCCAGACCAACCATTTAAGCTTTGCAGCGATGGGGAGTCGCAAGGCAGACATGGTTTCACCATGAATACGCCAGCCATCCTCAATGATTTGGCGGGTGAGAGCAGCAATCAGTGGGGTGGTCAAAACGGACTGGGCCAAGATCATGCCTTTGGGAGTGAACAGCCAATTTAATTCCCCTAATGGGCCAGTTCTAGAAAGAAGTAAGTAAATAGCGACACCCACAATGACAGTGGGCACGCCCATGAGGCTATTTAAGATAACGATGACAATCTGCCGACCTGGAAAATTTTGAATTGCAACGAGGGCGCCAAGAGGCATGCCTAAGACGCAACCAATGACAAGGGCTGAGATGCTGACATGCAAAGAAACAATCACAATTTCCAATAAATTGGAATCGAGTGTTTCTAAGAGGGAAAAAGCATCATGGAAGGCCGATAACATGGCGATAGCTTAATGGTTTTTTCGACCTCGTGTTGAAACGAGGCCGAAAGATATGACTATGTCAGATGAAGTTTATTCAGAGCTGCTAATAAACCTTATTTTTTAGCGTTAGGGAAAAAGCTTTGTTGGCCTTCGACCTTATAGCTGGCGATGGTTTGTTGTCCTTCGCTAGAGATGATCCAGTCAATGAATGCCTGGCCCTCAGCCTTTTTAACGTGAGGATGCTTGCTTGGGTTAACCAACATCACACCATATTGATTGAAAAGCTTTGGGTCGCCTTCAACAACAATGGCCAAGTCGCCTCTATTTTTAAATGTGAGCCAAGTGGCACGATCTGAAAGAATGTAACCATTCATGCCTGATGCTGTATTCAAAGCTGGGCCCATGCCTGAACCTGTTTCTTTGTACCAAGGCTGCGTGGCTGAAACTTCTACGCCAGCACCTTTCCAATAGCGAAGTTCTGCAGCATGGGTGCCGCTTTTATCGCCACGAGAAATAAAGGTGGATTTAGCATTTGAAATTTTTTGAAGAGCAGCTTGGATATCATTGCCCTTGGTCTTTGCTGGGTCAGCTTTAGGGCCAATCAAAACGAAATCGTTGTACATGACTTCAATGCGTTTTTCAGCAAAACCTTCAGCCACAAACTTCTCTTCAGCAACTTTATCGTGCACAAAAACCACGTCTGCATCACCACGACGACCAATGTCCAGGGCTTGACCAGTGCCAACAGCAACTACCTTGACCTGAATGCCTGTTTTTTTCTCAAAGACAGGGAGCAGGTGCTTAAAAAGTCCTGATTGCTCAGTTGAAGTTGTTGATGACACCACAATGCTCTTTTGAGCGTGGCTCATCCCAATAGTAGAAAAAGCCAATACAGCTAAAGCGCTGATTTTTAAAATATTACGTCGATTCATCTTGTCTCCTTTATAAATATGGCTATATCATCAACAATCATTTAAACAATATCAATATGTAATTGATTTCATATGCAAATTAAGATTAAGCCCAGTGTTTTTATTCATAAAAAACATAAAGTTCATACTGAACCAGTCGATTTGAGCTGGGTAGCTGGACTGCTGAGAGGTGTTCAAGATGGCCGATCTTTGCAGTCAGCTGCTGAAATCATGGAGATGTCTTATAGAACCCTTTGGAATCGTTTAAAAGCAGCAGAAAAGGAGTTGGATTGCCGTCTTTTGATGAGTGTGAAGGGGCATGGCTCAACTTTGACCGAAGCTGCCAAAACCCTATTGGCCATTGTTGATGAGGTGGAAAAAGAGTTTTCTGAGGTGAGTAAGGAGCAAGAAAAAAGATTGCAGCTTCACCTGGAGAACTTAAACAATGATGACCATAAGAAATGGTTACTTTGTGCAAGTAATGATCCCATCCTTGAAGACTCCGCCCAAGGAATTAATGCTTTTGAACTGCGAACCATGGGTTCAGGCCAAGCTCTTGAGCGATTGTTATCAGGTGATGCTGATTTGGCCGGTTTCCATGTGCCAGACGATGACAGTATTTCTGCAGTTCGTAAGCGCTTATCTGCTGAAGGCATTCAGGCATATCCAGTGATGAGGCGCAGCCAAGGATTGATCGTTGCTAAAGGTAATCCTCTGGGTATCAAACAATTAAAGGATCTGGCACGACCTGAGATTCGCTTTATCAATCGTCAACGAGGTGCAGGCACCCGATTAATGCTAGATAAGCTCTTGGATGCCCATGGCCTTGCTGCACAAAAAATCAAAGGGTATCAGCGAGAAGAGTTCACTCACAGCGCCATTGCAACAGCTATTTTGGCTGGCACTGCGGATGTGGGGGTAGGGCTTAAAAGCGTTGCTATTGAGTATGGGCTGAACTTTATCCCCTTGGGCGATGAGACTTATTTCTTGGCCATGTCACCCAGCTTGATTAAGCGCAGTGCGGTGAGTGAGCTGATTAGAAAAATCAGAGGTCACGCTCATTCACGCGCTGGATACGAAGAAGTGAAGCTTAGAAAAAAGCAAGTTAACAAATAACTTAACATTTTCTTCGTTATAAATTTAATTAACTTCTTACGATATGAACGCTGCAAGATGCTTCCTCAACAATTTTAGTCATTGAGCTTCGCCAAGGCGCCACCTTATTTGGAATCTTGTGTGAGGCGCCAATCATGATCATCGAAGCGTGGTTATCGTTCGCAAACTCAATGATGCGGGTAGCAGGGTCAATCGCCTCAAGTACATGAAAAGAAACTCTTTCAGTTGGCATGTTCAAGGGCTGTGCCCACTCCATTAACTGTGCCAAGTGATTGCGAACAATGCCTGAGGCAGTTTGTGTTTCTTCATTACCCTCAAATGTTGGTGTGCTAAATATAGTACTCAAGCAAATAATCCGACTCTCTGGATAGCCTTGCAATAAATGTTGCGCCGCATTTTGCATTTTGGAGCGCAATACCTCGTCATGTTGCCTGGTATCAATAGCTACGATCAGTACTGGCGCAGTATCTATTGCATTACTTGGTCTAGGGCATTCAGAGGGCTGATAGCCGGCCGCTTTGATCCATCGTTTGAAATTTGCCCATGGACTATTCGGAAAAATCTTTTCTGAGCGTTCGGTTAGTTGAATGCTTTGGGGATTTTTAAGAAGATGACCCAACCGTTTTGCGCTTTGATACCGTTGATCGGCTAGAGGCTCCAAACAACGAAGAACAACTTCTTGGAGCCAAGGAGGTATTTCTTTTCTGAGAGCTCTTGGAGGTAGTGGTTCACTCCACATTCTTTTTCTGAGGCCATTAATAGAGCTGGGAGCGCCAAATGGATGTTCTCCAGTTAGCATTTCATAAAGCAGGACGCCAATAGAGAAAATATCACTGCGCCAATCATTTCTGATGCCCATGATTTGCTCTGGCGAAATATAAGGGGCAGACCCAATACCTTTGATCATCGCCTCAAGAAGTAAATCAGGGAAACGCGCGTGGTGTGCTAACCCAAAATCAATCAAAGCTATTTTGCTATTAGGTTGAACCAAGATATTTTCTGGTTTGATGTCTAGGTGAATGACATCTTGTGCGTGGAGTGACCCTATGGCTGCAGCAATATTTGAAACAATTTCAATAACTTTTTCTATGTCATTTAGCCTGCCACCCTCTGCCTCAATAATTTTATCTAGTGGCGTGCCATTTAAATGCTCCATAGCTATATATGGTTTGGTGGCCATGTCACCTGTTCCAAAGACTCTTGGGACAAAAGGACTGTTAATGGCACTCATGATATTTAACTCGGTTTCAAAACCGATTAGGCTTTCAACAGGTTGATCTCGTCCAATACGAGGGACTTTTATCAGAATTGGATGGTCAATCCCAACTTTAGTGGCTTGGTATAAGACTGCCATGCCGCCTTTGTGAATTGGCTCGCCAATCAAAAAACCATCAATATCGTTGCCCTCTTGAAAAATATCTTTGATGGAGTCTAGATTTTTGTATAACACCATTTCTATCTATTACTTTGCATTGAGAAGGCGCAGGGCCAGTTTTAGTGGGAGACCAGCCTGTTCGACTTTGGTGGCGGCTTTGTGATGGTCATAGTCTATGCGATTAAAAGTAATTATTTCTTGATCTAGTTCAAATAGGGCGTAATTGGCCGCAGGATTACCATCTCTTGGTTGCCCTAAAGACCCTGTGATACTCACCCATTTTCTATGTTTAGAAATTGGAATTGGATTACCCGGCAAGGGTTTAAAGTGAAGTAACTTTCCTGAAGAGCTTTGATAGTAAAGGGCGGGTTCATGAACATGGCCAACAAATGTGTAGTTAGTGCCAGAGGCTTCGCTGCAACGCCATGCTGCCAAACTATCTTGTATATAGCTCCAGCTCTGAGGGTTTGCTGCTGATGCATGAACGTATGAAACATCATCAGTTTGATGCATCAGAGGTAAGTTTTTTAAAAAATTGACATGATCATCGTTGAGTTGTTCTCTGGTCCATTGAATGGCTTGCCAAGCATCAGAATTCATGAACTTTGAATGATCCATAAAAATTGCCTGATCGTGATTACCTAATACGGCTTTTGCTTTTCCTTTATCAATTAATTCGGCAATTTTTTCAATGATTGCAACTGGGTCAGCGTTGTACCCAACCAAGTCACCTAAAAATATATATTCATCTACGCCACATTCATTGGCATGCTCTAGACATGCTTCAAAAGCTTCTAGGTTGCTATGAATATCTGCAAAAAGAGCAATCTTGTGGTTATTAGACATTTTGATTGGCGAGTATTAAACACCTACATTTTCAGCCATAAATTAAGGTTTTAGTTGCAATTTATCAAAAAGAATTGAATTCGTATAAAATCACTCCTTATGAGAAATTCGTTTAAACGCCACTTTTCACATTGGATCGCAATACTTGCGGTTTTAATGAGTTCTGTTGCGCCTACAGTTTCCCAAGCGGTGTCATTGGCTCAGAATGGTCAGGGCATATCCATTGAAGTATGTACCACCACAGGCATCCAAATGACCCAGGTCATTGATGCCAGCGATGCTGATGAGCCAGCTCGGGCAAATGGCCATTGCCCTTTGTGTGTGGTTCATGGCAACTTCGTACTTCCATTAAATCACGAGCTTTCATTTGCAAAGCCTGTGAACAGTAATATATATCCTCAGCTTTTCTACCAGTCATCTAAGCCTTTATTTGCTTGGGTTGCGCTGCCCTCCAGAGCACCTCCCTCACTCGTTTGATTCTTAAGGTCGGCAACTATCTTTAGTTGCTCCGTATTGGAATGCGCACGCGCATTCAAAACAGATTCCATGCGAGTAAAAAATGAAAAGAAATTATTTATCACCAAAACCAATCGCTTTAGCAGTTGCGATGATGATTGCAGGCAATTGCGCTTATGCAAATCAAAATGTAACAATTCTTGAAGATGTTGTTGTGACGGCAGCTCAAATGACAACACCTACCACCATTGAATTAGATCCAAAGGTTCCTCGTCAACCTTTGCCAGCACATGATGGCGCTGACTTTTTGAAATCAGCCCCGGGATTTAGCATCATGCGTAAAGCTGGTACAGATGGTGAGCCAAACTTCCGCGGTATGGGTGGTTCACGCGTGAATATCTTGGCTGATGATCAAAATATCTTTGGTGGATGTGGTCAGCGCATGGATGCGCCAACAGCCTATATTTTTCCTGAGATTTACGACAAAGTAACAATTGTGAAAGGTCCTCAAACAGTTCTTTATCCAGGGCATGGTTCAGCCGCCACTGTTCGTTTTGAAAAAGAGCAAAAGACCTATGACAAGCCAGGTTACGATGTTCACGCATCAGGTTTAGTGGGTAGCTTTGGTCGTCATGACGAAGTGGTCGATGCTAATCTTGGTAACAAAGATTACTTCGCCACATTTACAGGTTCAAATTCAAAATCAGATAACTACAAAGACGGTAATGGAACTGAAGTGCATTCCAAATACCATCGCTATAGTGCCTCATCTTCGGTCGGTGTAACACCTGACAACAATAAGCGTTTTGAGTTATCTGCAGGCAGAAGCAATGGTTATGCGGCTTACGCTGATAGAACGATGGATGGCACTAAATTCTTAAGAGAAAACGTTGCTGCCAAAGGTCAAATTAAGAATGTTTCTGACTTGGTTGAAAAAGTTGAATTTCAGATTTCAAGAAATACTATTTTTCATACTATGTCTGAGTCTATGAGGGGTAATCCATCCAGCTATATGGATGTAACGCATGATACGAATGCGGCGCGGCTAACTTCAGATTTAAATTTAAGGGCCACAACAAAAGCCAAGGTTGGGCTTGATTTCTCTCAATCAACCCATGGAGGCAATATGCCAGGAATGGGTGCTCTTACTATTTCTGATGATTCTGAATTTAAAAATGCTGCTCTTTTTGCAGAAGTCACAGAGCAATTAAGTAAAAACAATAAGTTAATTGCGGGATATAGAGGAGAGTCTTGGGAAGTTGCCGATAAGCGATCTGGTATGGCATCAACCACTTCTGGTCAAACTCGTAAAGAATTCACAAACAGTGCTTTTGCTCGAGTTGAAAAAGCGTTAGATTCAATGCCAAACTCAACAGCATTTGTCGGTTTCGGAAGATCTGAGCGCATGCCTGACTATTGGGAATTGATTTCTAATAAGCAGAATTCATCAGGAGCCAGCGCTTTGATGAGCACTAAAACTGAAAAAACCAATCAATTGGATTTGGGTTTATTGCACAAATCAGGCCCATTTGATTTGAGCGCATCAGCCTTCTATAACAAAATCAATGATTTTGTTTTGGTGGATGCTAGAAGCGGTTACGCATACGGTATGTATGGAACACCGTCTTCTAGAAATGTGGATGCTCACACATATGGCGCTGAAATTACTTCAAGCTATGCTTTAACCAATGTTGTTAAATTTAATTCAAGCATTGCTTATGTAGAAGGTAAAAATGAAACTGATGGTCTGCCATTGGCTCAATTGGCACCCTTAGAAGGTAGGTTGGCGCTTGCCTATGATGATAAGAAATATTCATATGGTGCATTGCTAAGATTGGTTGCTCCGAAGGATGAGGTGGCTGTAGGTCAAGGCAATATCTCCGGGCAGGACGTTGCTAAATCTGGTGGGTTTGGAATTTTCTCTCTAAATGCCGGATATAAGCCCAATAAAAAGACCTTGATTGCAGCTGGCGTGGATAACGTTTTTGATAAAACTTATGCTGAGTTTATTAGTCGAGCAGGAGCTAACGTGGCTGGTTATACTCAAACCACTCGCGTTAACGAACCTGGCCGAACTGCTTGGTTAAAAGCAACGATTGCACTTGATTAAAGAATTTGAATTAATTTAGGAGATATGCATGAAAAAAGTAATTGGATCTGTATTGCTTGCATCAGCTTTTATTGCAACAACTGTGTTCGCAAGTGGTAACGAAGTGAAGGTGGGTAACTTGAAGATTGAGAACCCTCAAGCAAGAGCGACTGTGCCTGCTCAAAAAATGAGCGGTGGTTTTCTGAAGATTGAAAACAAGGGTGGTGCTGACAAGTTATTGTCTGCATCCTCCCCTGCGTCTAAAACCATGGAACTTCACACCATGACAATGGATGGCAATGTCATGAAAATGCGCGAAGTCAAAGCGATTGATATTCCTGCAAATGGCACAGTTGAATTAAAACCGGGTGGTTTGCACTTGATGTTCATTGATCTAAAGAGTCAGTTGAAGCCTGGTCTATCTGTACCGGTCAAACTTAAGTTTGAAAAAGCAGGTGAGGTTGAGGTTAAGTTTAAAGTGGGTGGTTTCCCAGCACATGGCGAACCAGGACATGATCACTCAAAACATCATTGATTGATTTTGTGCCCAGTAAAAAGGCCGCACACAGTGCGGCCTTTTTCTTACCCTCAGTTCTTGAGAGAATGATTGATCAGTGCTTAATCTAAGTTTCGATCAGTGACAGCACCTTTGCTTGCAGAACTGGCAAGGCGTGCATACTTGGCTAAAACACCGCGTGTGTAGCGTGGCTTAGGTTGCTTCCAAGCAGCGCGACGTTTAGCAATCTCTTCCTCGCTCACATTCAATTGAATCAATTGTGTGTGTGCATCAATCGTGATTGAGTCACCTTCTTGGATTAGAGCAATTGTGCCGCCCACGTAAGCTTCAGGAGCGACGTGACCAACCACCATGCCCCAAGTGCCACCTGAGAAGCGACCATCCGTGATAAGACCAACTGATTCACCTAAACCTTGACCCACTAGGGCTGAGGTGGGAGCTAGCATTTCGCGCATACCAGGACCGCCTTTAGGGCCCTCGTAACGAATCACCATCACATCTCCAGCTTTGATCTTATTGGCCATGATGGCTGCCATGGCATCATCTTCAGAATCAAATACTTTGGCTGGGCCTGTGATGCTTGGGTTTTTAAGACCAGTGATCTTAGCCACGCAACCTTCAGGAGAAATATTACCTTTTAGGATGGCAAGGTGACCTTGAGCGTAAATCGGATTGGCTAGAGTCTTGATCACGTCTTGATCAGCGCGAGGTACTGAAGGAATATCTTTCAATGTCCCAGCAATTGTTTTGCCAGTAATGGTCATGCAGTCACCGTGCAATAAACCGCCGTCTAACAAGATCTTCATGATTTGTGGAATGCCGCCAGCTTGGTGCAAATCAGTGGCCAAATACTTGCCAGATGGTTTCATATCAGCAATCACTGGAACGCGGCGACGCACACGCTCAAAGTCATCAATGGTCCAGTCCACTTCAGCTGCACTGGCAATCGCTAAGAAGTGCAACACCGCATTGGTTGAGCCACCAACCGCCATGATCACGCTCACAGCGTTTTCAATCGATTTCTTCGTGATGATGTCACGTGGTTTTAAATCATTTCTAATAGCTTCAATCAGCACGCGTGCAGATTCGGCTGCGCTATCAACTTTTTCTTGGTCCACGTTTGACATGGTTGATGAATATGGCAAGCTCATACCCAAAGCTTCAAAAGAAGAGCTCATGGTGTTGGCTGTGTACATACCGCCGCATGAGCCGCTACCTGGGCAAGCGTTTTGCTCAACGCCTTTGAAATCTTCTTCATTTAAACGGCCTGCTGTGAATTCGCCCACAGCTTCAAATGCTGAAACGATGTTCAATTCTTTACCTTTGTAGTGGCCGGCTTTGATTGTGCCGCCATACACATAAATACTTGGGACATTGGTGCGGGCCATGGCCATCATGCCGCCTGGCATATTCTTGTCGCAACCACCGACCACAACAACGCCATCTTGCCAAAGGCCGTTCACGCAAGTTTCGATTGAATCCGCAATCACTTCACGAGACACCAATGAGTACTTCATACCTTCGGTACCCATACCCATACCGTCAGAAATCGTAGGCGTACCGAAAATCTGAGAGTTACCGCCACCAGCTTCAATGGCTGCTACAGCAGCATCAGCGATGCGTTGTAAACCACTGTTACATGGAGTAATGGTTGAGTGACCATTGGCCACGCCAATCATAGGCTTGTTATCAAAATCAGAATCTTTGTAGCCCATCGCGTAATACATAGAACGGTTAGGCGCACGTGCAACACCTTCAGTGATCATTCTTGAGCGCTCATTCATGCGCTTAGGCTTTTTTTGCTCTGACATACAGTATCTCCAAGGGCTAATTTTTAGCAATTTTGTGTGTAAACCGCTATTTTGCCTTTTTTCCAGACCGAACTCACGTTAAAGGGATAAAGCCTTCAAAATACAGGGTAAAGTTGAGTGTATTAATCAAGATTAGCCATATAAAACAGAAAGAAATGAATGTCAGTCGAGCAAGCGAATAATTGGGATGCTATTGTTATTGGTGGTGGTGCGGCTGGTTTATTTTGTGCAGGCGTGGCTGGTCAATTGGGTCAAAAAATCCTGGTCTTGGATCATGCTGAAGTGTTGGGTGAAAAAATCAGGATCAGTGGTGGTGGCAGATGTAATTTCACGAACATGAATAGCACGCCAGCCAACTTTCTTTCAATGAACCCTAATTTTGTCAAAAGTGCTTTATCTCGATACAAGGCAAGTGACTTCATAGAGCTGGTCAAAAGCTACAACATTCCCTTTCATGAAAAGCACAAAGGGCAATTATTTTGTGACGTCTCTGCCAAGCAAATCATCGATCTTTTATTTGAAGAATGTAAAAAGGGTGGTGTGGTCATTAAAAACCCAGTGACGGTGACTGGCATTAAAAAGATCAACCAAGAAGATGCAAATCAAGCAAGCTATCCATGGTCAGTCGAGACATCAACTGGGATTGAGAAAGCCAAGGCTATTGTGATGGCCACCGGTGGGCTGCCTGTGCCGGCCATTGGGGCCACTGACTATGCCCTTGATGTGGCCAAGCAATTCAACATGCCTGTGGTCAATGTCAGACCTGCTTTGGTTCCTTTGTCTTTCACTTCTGATGAGTTTGCCAACTTAAGTGAATTATCGGGCTTGAGTGTTCCTGTGAAAGTAAAGTCTGGAACAAAGTCTCAGCGTTATGGAACATGTCAGTTTGATGAGGATTTATTACTCACGCACAAGGGACTCTCTGGCCCTGCGATTCTTCAGGGCAGTAGTTATTGGCATGAGGGAGAAGCGATTCACATCAACTGGTTCAATGATGTTGATATTGATGAACTGTTTGACGATGATGCCAACCGTTTGAAACTCACTGAAAATATTTTGGGAGCTGTTTTGCCACAACGCTTGGCCAAAGCATTTGCCGAGCAAAAGAATTTAATGGGGCGCAAGTGGGCTGAAGTTGGCAAGAAAGATCGCCAAGCTTTGAAAGATTTTTTGACTAACTGGGCAGTTAAGCCTGCTGGCACTTTGGGTTGGAAGAAAGCCGAAGTGATGTTGGGGGGTGTTGATACAAAAGCCCTAGATGGTCAAACCATGATGTCCAAAGACAATCCTGGTTTGTACTTCATTGGCGAATGTGTGGATGTGACCGGTCATTTGGGTGGACACAATTTTCAATGGGCTTGGGCCAGTGGCTTTGTGTGCGCGCATTCACTAGCAAGGAAATAGATCGCCTTTTTGGGGAATGATCACATTTTCCCAATGTAATTCTTGCTTGATCACTGCTGCAAAATTTGAGCTTGCATGAGATTCACCATGAATCACAAACACTTTAGATGGGGCAGATTTAAATCCTTTGAGCCATCTCAACAAGCCTGCCTGATCGGCGTGAGCTGATAAGCCACCGATGGTGTGCACGGAGGCTTTAACAAACACTTCTTTGCCAAGCACTTTCACAGGATTTACTTTATCGACCAAACGTCTACCCAAGGTGCCCATCGCCTGAAAGCCCGTGATGATGATGGCATTTTGACTGTGCGGCAAATTCCAATTCAAATGGTGGACCACTCTGCCTGCCTCACACATACCGCTTGCGGAAATAATGATGGCGCCACCTTTGATTCGGTTCAAGGCTTTTGACTCTTCCACGTCGGCCACAAATTTAAGATCAACGGCTTGATGATTTTTTGAAAACCACTCCAAGGTGTCTTGAGCTTGTTCGTCTAATTCATCAAAATAATTTTCCGTGAGATGGGTAGCTGCTGTGGCCATTGGGGAGTCAAGCCATATATTGAGGTGAGGTAAGCGTTTTTGGCGAACCAGCTCAATTAACATCAAGAGTATTTCTTGGGCGCGACCCACAGCAAAAGCAGGCATCACAATATTGCCACCATGCTTCATTGTTTCTGAGATGACTGTCACCAATTCATCTTTGGTGTCATCGAGGGTGCGGTGCAGTCGATCGCCATAGGTTGATTCAACCAATAAGATATCGGCCGACTCAATCAAATCAGGATCGGGCATCAACGGTTGGCCAAACATGCCCAAATCACCTGAAGCCACAACACGTTTCTTTTTATCCTCTTGTTCAACATCAATCACTGCGATGGCTGATCCCAAAATGTGACCTGCATTTCTGAAGTGAGCTTGAATGCCATCGATTGGTTCAAAGACTTGCCCATAGTCATAAGCTTTTAGTTGAGAAAGGCACTCATTGGCTTGTTTCACGCTGTATAAAACCTGAGGCAAATCTCCGTGCCATTTACCTAATTTTTGTTTTCTTTCAGCTCGTGAAAAATCACTTTCTTGAATATGAGCACTATCGAGTAAAAGAATATTTAATAAGGCTTTGGTGGCTTTGGTGCAATAAATCGTACCTTTGAATCCTTGTGCACATAGGCGAGGCAGTAGGCCGCTGTGATCAATGTGGGCGTGAGTCAAAATCACAAAGTCTAGATCTGCAGGGTTAAATGGAAGCTCCTCTAGGTTCTTTTCATCTGCATCTCTGCCACCTTGAAACATACCGTAATCAATCATGAAGCAAAACTTCTTACCTTTGATTTCACCTTCAAGGTAATGACGAGATCCAGTGACTTCTCCTGCTGCTCCAAAAAACTTGATGTGCATTATTTTCCTAAGATCTTTTAATTTAATGGCTCAATGATTTCTTGAGAGTTGTTACGATTGCATCAACATCATTGATCACAGCAGCGCCTTTTAGGTGATCACCATTTAAAAATCCATGTTCATCTGCCTGCCTTAAGAAAGACAGTAGTTGGTCGTAATAATTACCCCAGTTGGCGATGATGATTGGTTTCTTGTGGGCTCCAACCTGAATGCCTGTCCAAACTTCGAATAATTCATCAAGAGTTCCAAAGCCGCCGGGCAAAATTAAAAAAGCATCTGATTTCTCTATCATCAAACGTTTTCTTTCGATGATGTCATCCACCACAAAGAGTTCAGTCAATTGCTGTTGAATCGGCTCTCGTGAGGTTAGACCTTTAGGGATGATTCCAATCACTGAGCCATTCGCTTCAATGGCCGCTTTGGCCACCGCACCCATCAGGCCCAAACGACCACCACCAAAGACTATGCCAAATCCTGCATAACTGAGTTCTCTGCCGATTTCTGCAGATTTAGCAATCATGTCTAAATTATTACCGTCGCGTGAGCCACAAAATACACAAATGTTTTTCTTCATGCCTCAAGCATAATCCACTTCGAACACCATTTTGAATATAGGGGTGTCTCAGAGTAAGATTTAGGTATTAAAGGACTCAGTCCGCACATATTCAAAGGTAATAGATGCTTTCATCCATATTGGCCATTAGCGCAGGAGCTTCATTGGGAGCGGTCTTGCGCTGGCTATTGAGTTTGGGCTTGAACGCTGTTTGGGCAACCATGCCCTTGGGCACTTTAGCGGCTAACTTAATAGGTGCCTATCTTGTTGGATTCTTGATGAGTCTCTTGGAGGCTCATGCAGGAATGTCGGCCGAATGGAAATTGTTTTTGATCACAGGTTTTTTGGGTGGCTTGACCACCTTTTCAACCTTCAGTGCTGAAGTTGTGGCTATTTTGCAATCAGGAGCCTATGTTCGTGCATTTGCAACCGTTGCTCTTCATCTTTTGGGCTCCTTGGCTTTGACCATTTTGGGCATTGCTAGCTACCAATGGCTGAAGTAAATAATTATTTTTATAAAACTCTAAGGACAAAAGAATGATTTTAGAAATTGTTGATATCAGTATTGACCCAGCTAAAAAAGCTGATTTTGAAAAAGCAGTGGCAGCCGGTATTGCTGATGCGATCGCTCCAGCAAAAGGCTTTTGTGGCTACAAACTAAATGCAGGTGTAGAAAAGCCAGGCCGTTATATTTTGATGATTTACTGGACCACGCTTGAAAATCACACAGTTGATTTCAGAGAGTCAGAAGCATTTGCTCGTTGGAGAAGTCATGTGGGCCCATTCTTCTTGAGTCTGCCCAACGTTGAGCATTTCACATTGGCACACAAGTCTTAAGTTCTGAGGTTTTAGATTTAAGCTTTGTGCATGAGGGTTGTGATCTTGTGCGACATTTCTACCTCGCACACATCCAACTCTCCATAAATAGGCATGGCATTGCTCGGGTCCGGGGCAGCTGCTAAAGGGATGTGTCCTTCCGTGGCTAGCAAGCCTGAAGTTGGATCGATGCCCACCCAGCCAGCCCCCGGAATAAAGACCTCGCACCAAGCATGAAGCTCAGCCACATTCTCTTGGCTTTCAGCGGGGCTATTTAAATTGTGCCAATCTGTGTTCGCTTCGATCAAATAGCCTGAAACAAAACGTGCAGCAATGCCCATGTGGCGACACAATTGCACCAATAACCAGCTTGAGTCTCTGCAAGATCCGGAATTTAATTGAAGTGTCTCTTCGGTCGATTGAACTCCAGGTTCGTGTCTGACCATGTAGCGCACTTTATTGAAAACGAGTTGATTGAGGTAAACAATGTACTCAATCGTGTGTCTTTTCTCTTGAGGAACTGTTTTGATGAATGCTTGAAACAATGGCCCACATATTTCAGTTTCTAAGTATGGCGACAATCCAGCAATCAGATTGGGCTCATATGTGAATGGGTGGTGCTCAGCTGATGGCTCAACAAAAAAGTCAAAAGGGTTGATGGTTTTTAGTTCTGCTGTTAACTCGACATTGATTTCAAAGAAATTGGTTTTTTCAGTAAAGACCAATCTGGCCACGTGATTGGAAAAAGGATCTTGTTGCCAATTAATGAAATAAGTCGATGGCTTGATATTCAATTGATAAGAGCTGATCGGTGTCCTGCAATGAGGGGCAGGCCTCAGTTTGATCAATTGAGGTCCCAATTGAACTGCTTGGCTGTATTGATAGTGGGTGACGTGCTTTAGAGATACTTTCATGTTCATTCAATTATCAATGCAAGTCTTGTGCCAAGGTCAGTGAAATTAATAAAAAAGGGCTTAAAAGAGTTAAGCCCTTTTAAGCCCTATCAGAATACCAGTGAATGGATGATCAAGCTTCCATGATTGGAATTTGCTCAATCTTGGAGGCATTTTCTTGCTCAACATAACGTGCAATGAATGCACCATTGCTGTTCATTGGAAGTTTTGCCCAAACTGTATAACCTGCACCAGGCACAACGCGCATCGGCTCACCTTTTTGACTGAAAATTTCTTCAATGACGAAATCAGTATTGCCACTTGGCTGAATAATTTCTAATTTATCGCCAACAGAAAAGCGGTTCTTCACTTCAATCTTGACCAATTGTTTTTCGTTATCAACATCAATCACATTGCCAACATAAAGACTGCGACCCGAGAGGGAGAAACCACGCAAGTAATTTTGCTGATCTTTGTCTGGGTGACGAACATAGAAACCATCGGTGTAGCCGCGATTAGCCAAACCTTCTAGATGACCCATCAACACTGGGTTGAATGGACGACCAGCCACTGCATCGTCAATCGCAGAGCGGTAGGCTTGTGCTGTTCTTGCCACGTAGTAAGGGGATTTAGTTCTGCCTTCAATCTTGAAGGAATCAATGCCCATTTCGGTGAGGCGCTGAACGTGTTCAATCGCGCGCAAATCTTTTGAGTTCAAGATGTATGTGCCGTGCATGTCTTCTTCGATCGGCATCCATTCGCCAGGTCGATTACCTTCTTCTAGAAGGTAGATGTCACCAGTGGCGTCTTCATCAGCTTTAGCCACTTTGTAGTCCCAGCGGCATGAATTGGTGCATGTGCCTTGATTAGGGTCGCGATGGTTGAAGTAACCAGACAACAAGCAGCGGCCAGAGTAAGCAATGCACAAGGCACCGTGAATGAATACTTCGACTTCCATTTCTGGACAGTCTTGACGAACTGCTTCGATTTCATCAAGAGATAGTTCTCTTGAAAGAATCACTCGGCTAACGCCTACTGAACGCCAAAACTTCGCAGCATGGCCATTCACTGTGTTGGCTTGTACTGATAAATGAATCGGCATGTCTGGCCAATTTTCTCTGACCAACATGATCAAACCAGGGTCTGACATGATCAATGCATCTGGTTTAAGCGCAATCACAGGCTCCATGTCTTTGACGTAGGTGCGAGTTTTTGCGCCATGAGGGAAGATGTTTGATACCAGGTAAAAGTTCTTACCTTGAGCATGGGCCGTCTCAATGCCTTCGCGCAAAACTTCAATATTGCCAAAGTCATTATTGCGAACACGCAATGAGTATCTTGGCTGTCCAGCATAAACGGCCGTCGCACCAAAGTCGAAGGCGGTGTTGAGCATGGTCAGGCTACCAGCAGGGGCTAAAAGTTCAGGTGTTTTCATAGCCCGTATTTTAGGCGTTTTCAGGGCTTTTTGCCCGTTAAGCCTATCTTTTACCTAGGGGTATTTCAGATTGTGAGCAAAAAAGCTCTTAATTGAGAGAAATGTCCCTAGAACAGAAGGGCGCAAATGAAATTGATTGCTTTGTGCGCTGTCTAGAAGCGCTCTAGAAACGCTCATTCGGCCCCAGATGGCGCCATTGACCAACAGGGAGATTACCCAGAGGGATTTGCCCAATACGAATACGTTTTAAACCAATCACTTTTAAGCCAACCAATTCGCACATGCGGCGGATTTGACGTTTTTTACCTTCTCGCAAAACAAAGCGCAATTGATCGGTATTTTGCCAACTCACTTTGGCTGGCTTCAAAGCTTCATCATCGAGCTTTAAGCCATGATTGAGAAGTCGCAAACCTTCTGCAGTCAAAGTGCCTTCAACACGCACCAAGTACTCTTTTTCAATCGGACTGTTTTCACCAATCAAGAGTTTCGCAATACGACCATCTTGAGTTAACACCAGTAAGCCGCTTGAGTCGATATCCAAGCGACCAGCAGGTGCTAGACCTCGGGTATTGAATTTACCAGGTAGATTTGCTGACAACTGGTGCACAAATTGATTTTCTGGCGTGATCAGAGAGGCAGCAGGTTTGTACTCTCGATCTTCATCAAAGTGAGAAATATAGCCAACTGGTTTATTGAGGATGATGGTGTAGCGACGAGCTTGTTGTGCAATCGCCGCTTTCTTTAATTCAATTTTTTGATTGGGAAAAGCTCTTGCGCCTAATTCACTGACAACTTCGCCATCAACCAATACCAAGCCCTGCTCGATATAGTTGTCAGCTTCGCGCCTTGAGCAAATTCCTTGCTCAGACATTAGTTTTGAAATGCGTACTTTTTCCACAGACGTGATTATCGCTTACTTACTGTGTACTAGCCAAAATGGTTGATGTCAGGCTGACCATTAAGGCTGCGGAGTTTGACTATTCTCTTTGAATGATTCGGTTAACGCCACTTGAAGTTTGGTATGAATCTTCATGAGTTGCTTGCGCAGTAAATAAATGACTGTGCCCATCAATATAGCTAGGATGAAGAGCATACCCACCGGAGGGAAGATGCTGGAGCTTAAGGCTGACACCAAAATCATCAAAGAAACAATCGCCAAAACTGGCATCAATTGGGTGAAGAGCATTTGAGTGGCGATGGTGTCTTCAGACGAATGGTGATTTGAGTGAAGTCTTGCATCAGCCAATAGCATGCCAAGCGCTTCTAGTTTTTTATAAATCGCAAACAAAAATGGCGCTGACAGCAGCAAGCTTGTTGCCCACATGAAGGCTTGCTGATAAATCTCGGTGAACCAAACTAAGTGACCTGTGTCGACATAGCCATTGATGAAGGTGAATACTTTGGTTGCAGATAGGAAAAGGGTGATGACCACACAGGCATTCACAAAAACGTGGAATGTGATTCTTCTAACAAAAGGCCTGATATCTGAACGCATTTGATCATCCGAGCGAATTTGGCCAAGCCATTCTGAATATTGGACGAATACATTTTTAATTGGATTTGGAATGCGCTTGCCCATCCAATCACTCATTGGATCAGACCCCTTGATCAAGTAGGGTGTGAAAAGGGTGGTGATGGTGGAAACAGCCACCACGATTGGATACAAGAAGTCGCTGGTCACGTTCAGTGTTAAACCAAGCGATGCAATGATGAATGAGAACTCACCGATTTGCGCTTTACCCATGCCAACGCGCATCGACGTTCTGCCATCATGGCCAGTGATAAATGTACCCATACTGCAAGAAACAACTTTGATGGCTATCACGGTGAAGCTGATGAGTGCAATCGGAATAGCATATTTCCAGATGACGCCAGGATCTAGTAGAAGACCAATGGTCACAAAGAAGATGGCAATGAACATGTCTTTGACAGGTTCAATTAATTTCTCAATCGAGTGGATGTGACGAGACTCAGCCATGATGGCGCCAATTAAAAACGCACCCAAAGCAACGCTGTACTCCATCTTGATCACTAAGAGGCAAAAACCAAAGCAAAGACCTAAGACCGTGACCAACAGCATTTCTTTGCGATGAAACTTTGCCACCACATTCAAAAGTCGTGGGATCAATAAGATGCCGGCGGCTAAAGAAATGGTCATGAATAAAATCAACTCGCCAATGGTCATGGCTGCATCAACGGCGGCTAATTGACCGGTTGTGGCGATACCCGTGAGCATCACAATCAAACTGATGGCAAGAATATCTTCCACAATCAAAATGCCATAAATGAGGTGGGCAAATTTTTCTTTTTTTAAGCCAAGCTCTTCGAGAGCTTTGACGGTGATGGTGGTTGAGGAGATGGCCATCATCGCGCCCAAGAAAATGGAATCCATTGGCGACCAGCTAAAGAAGCGGCCAATTTCATAGCCAACCCAAATCAATAAAACAATTTGGGTGATGGCTGCGACAAATGCTGTTGCACCCACTTTAGCGAGCTTTCTTAAGCTAAATTCAAGGCCTAAGCCAAACATCAAGAAGACAACCCCGAGTTCTCCAAGGGTTTTAATGGTCTTTTCGTCAGAAATAAATGGAACAGCGGTGGTATATGGCCCGATAATGAGGCCCGCAATGATGTAACCCAAGACAACTGGTTGTTTTAGGTAATGGAAGATCACCGTGACTACGCCGGCAGTCAGCATGATGACCGCCAAGTCCTTGATGAAATCTACTCCATGCATATGTTTAGTCTCTTTTTGAATTTAACCGCGATAATGTGATTATGGCTTTAATTGTTTTAAATGATGCAAAACTGGCTTTTGGCCACGTTGACCTGCTGGCTGGTACCCAATTTTCACTTGAATCCGGTGAGCGCATTGGCTTAATTGGCCGAAACGGCACCGGCAAGTCATCCTTGCTCAAGATTTTAGCGGGTTTAGAAAAACTGGATGATGGCAGTCTGCAATATCAGCAGGGCTTGCGGATGGCCTATGTTGCTCAAGAGCCGATCTTTGATCCTGTTGAGACAGTGTTTCATGCCGTTTCTCAAGGAGTTGCTGAGGTCAAAGCGCTCAGGGAAGAATATGAAGAGCTCAGTGTGGCTGAATGGAACGATGACTCTCATCATCGTTTGGATGAAATTCAATCTCAATTAGAGTCGATGAGTGGTTGGAATTGGGAGCAGCGGGTTCATGAAACCCTCGATCGTTTGCATTTGGATCCAGATATTGCGATCGGTGCTTTGTCGGGAGGTAATCGCAAGCGAGTGGCTTTGGCGCAAGCATTGGTGGCAGTTCCCGGTGTTCTCTTCTTAGATGAGCCGACCAACCACTTGGATCTGGATTCAATCACTTGGTTGGAAGAGTTACTAAAAGCATTCAAGGGTTCTGTGGTTTTGATCACCCATGATCGTGCTTTCTTAGATACTGTGAGCACTCAGATTGTTGAACTCGATCGCGGTATCTTGAGAAGCTATCCAGGTAACTTCACAGCGTATGAGACTTTAAAAGAGCAGGAGATCGCTTCTGAAGCATTGGCCAATGCCCGTGCTGACAAACTATTGGCACAAGAAGAGGTTTGGATCCGTAAAGGGGTTGAGGCTCGCAGAACCCGAAGTGTTGGTCGCATTGCACGTCTTGAAAAACTCAGAGAAATACGAGCTGCACGAAGAGATGCGATGGGTCAGATCAAGTTATCGGTTGCTTCTGGCAATCGCAGTGGAAAGATCGTCGCTGATTTAGAAAATGTCAGCAAATCTTATGATCGACCGATTGTCAAAGACTTCACTGCCACCATCTTGCGGGGCGATAAGGTTGGCTTGTTGGGTCCTAACGGAGCTGGCAAAACAACATTGCTTAAATTGATCCTTGGATCGATTCAGCCTGACAGTGGTACTGCCATGATGGGCTCTCAAATAGATGTGGCTTATTTTGACCAAATGCGCGAAGGCCTTGATCTGAATGCAACGCTTGAGGATTACATCAGCCCTGGCAGTGAATGGATTGAAATCAATGGCGCGCGCAAGCACGTTAAAAGTTATCTGAATGATTTCTTATTCTCTCCAGAGAGGGCAAATTCACCCGTGAGTACTTTATCGGGTGGCGAGCGCAATCGACTCTTGCTGGCCCGATTATTTGCCAGACCTGCCAACGTCTTGGTTCTTGATGAGCCGACCAACGATTTGGATATAGATACCTTGGAATTGTTAGAGCAGCTGCTGCAAGATTACAAAGGCACTGTTTTCTTGGTCAGCCACGACAGAGCGTTTTTGGACAATGTGGTCACCTCAATCATCGCTTACGAGGGTGATGGCTTCTGGCGTGAATACGAGGGTGGCTACGAAGATTGGAAGATTCAGAAAAAGAGATCAGAAGAATATCGAAGCAATCAATCTGGAAGCGCTGAACCTACTAAGTCAAAGTCTCCGGTATCAGAGCCGGTTAAAGCCATATCAGGTCAAGAAATATCGAAGCCCCAAAAGTCAGCGGTGCAAAAGTTAAATGGCAAGGAACGTGCAGAGCTTGAGGCCATTCCATTGCAAATCGATGATCTTGAAAAAGAGCAGGCGAGTATCAGTGAGAGCTTGGGCGATCCGGAGATTTATAAAAACAGACCAGCCGATGTGATTACTTTGCAAGAAAATCTGAAAATCATTGAGGCAAAGTTAAGTACATTGATGACGCGCTGGGAAAATCTTTTGGAGCGCTCAAGTTCTTAAGGCGTTTAAGTTCTTGGCGATTAACGTGTCAGTGAAGTGCTGCATAAATTGCTGCTGCAAGAAGTGTGGCGCTTCCTAAAATTGCACTGATCACACTGCGCTTGTTTTTAGGATTTCTTTTTCCAAAATCGTATTGAAACTTTTCTGATGCAACGTTGGCTAAAGGGGCGCCGAATTGATCAAGGCTTGTTTCTACAGAATCGATCATCTCTGCGGGGCCACAAATCAAAAATTGCGCAGTCTTCACATTGATTTGGTGAGAGCGCAATATTTTTTCAAGTATTGTGGTGTCTAGTACCCCTGTTAGACCTTGCCAATCGCTTGTTGGCTCAGAAACCAGTTGAATCACCTCTAAATGCTTGAATGACTCAAGCTTTACCATGTCTTTGAAATTCACTGCTTGCTCTGCCACTCGATTACCGTAAATCAATAAGATCTTTTTGTTCATCAAGTTTGCATCTTGATCGCGTTCCATTTGACTTAAGATACTGATCATGGGCGCTATACCAACCCCACCTGCAATCATGATCAATTGATCATTCTTTGCTGAAAATGCTTCAACACCAAAATTGCCATAGGGGCCATCTATGAATACCTTTTGGCCAACTTGCAGTTGACTGATTTGATGGGTGAAGTCCCCCACATCTTTGATCAGGAAGCTGATGTCAGAAGAGTTTTTATTAGAGCAAGAGGCAATTGAAAATGGGTTCTCCGGTAGAGGAGAGCTGCGACCAATTTTTAACCATGCAAATTGACCCGCTAGAAAGCCCATGTTCTTTGCTATGGGTTGCTTTAGGACAAGCTCCCAAATGCCCATGGACGCTTGTTTGATCGATATCACTTCACATGCGTTTTTATTTTGTATGAGGGGTTTGATGATGTAAGTCCAGGCAAGGCTTAACAGGGCAAGTCCTAACATTAACATCCAATAAGATCTCATCCAACCTTCTTGGGCATACCTGCCGGCATCAATGGTGTGAAAAAAGCCAACTATCGCGATGATGAGCGCCAAAAACATGTGACTCAATCTCCAGGCTTCGTAGCTGATTTCAGAACTTTTTCGAGTGAGTGCTAAGCCGATCAGAAAAATCAAGGCAAACAAACTCAACATGCCAGTTAAACCAGACGTGAGGGTCAAGCCAAGAAAGTTTTGATGGGATGCGCCCATCATCCAGACCGGTTGACTTGGTAAGGTGTAAATGAAAGGGTGAACCAATAAAAAAACCAAAGCGGTTCTGGCAAATAGCTGATGCACCTGTAAAACCCAATCAATGCCCAAGACCTTGGATAACAATTTCACTCGGCCGGATAACCAAAACTCAATGAGAACAATGTTGAAGCCAATCATGGCCAAGCTTGAGGAAAGTTCGTCAAGCCATGGTCTATTGGGAAGGTTGATCCCCATGGAAATACCGAGGGGGAGCAAAACAAGGCTTAGGTAAATCAATAAGCTGATGTAGCTCAACACATTTATGGTCATATTCCCATTATGATTGCGTACGCAAGTTATTTCTAGCAGAAATGATAAATTTGTATGTAATAAGAATATCAATCCATTGATTAATCAATATAACTGGTAGCCATGAGAACATTTTTAGCCGCTCCTCCTGTTTCAGCCTTTGCCATGGTGATGGGTTTGTCTGGCTTATCTTTGACTTGGTCAAAGTTTTCTCATGTGTCTCAATTTCAGTTAGCCCAAGATATTTCTTTGGTATTTGGATTATTGGCCACCGTTGTATTTTTAGTGCTTACTGCCGGCTTGGTTCGTAAGCAATTACAGACCCCTGAAAAATTAATAGAAGAATGGAACCATCCGGTGAAGTCCTCATTCTTCGGGGCTATTTCAGTGGGCGTTTGTTTATTGGCTGCAGTGATTGTTCCTTATTCAGCTCAACTGGCCGAAATTGTTTGGATCTTTGGCGCTGGCTTACATCTGATTGCCTTGTTGGCAGTTGTTAATGCATGGGTTCATCGTGAAAGTTTGCAAGCGGCTCATGCTTGTCCAGTTTGGTTCATCCCAGCGGTGGGTAATGTGGTCATTCCTTTAGCTGGTGTGAAATTAGGTTATTTTGAAATCTCATGGTTCTTCTTTGGCGTTGGGCTGATCTTTTGGGTTGTGCTCTTATCTTTGGTGATGCATCGTTTGATGTTTGTTCAACCACCTTTGCCTGATCGCCTCAAGCCCACGATGGCGATATTTTTAGCGCCACCAACAGTGGCTTTTTCATCATGGCTCTTGTTAACTCAAAGAACGGTAGAGCAGGGCCTTGATCCTTTTGCGCACATCTTGATTGCGATTGGATTCTTCTTCGTCCTGTTTTTGATCACACAATTTAAAAAGTTTACTCAATTACCATTCTTCATGTCTTGGTGGGCTTATTCATTCCCATCAGCATCATTCACTGTTGCGGCATTTAACTATGCTTTATTTGTGCCAGCCGCCATGTATGTTGCTTATATCGCTCTGATTTTTACAACAATTTTGATTGTTGGTCTTTTCATCAAGACTTTGATGGCCATACACATGAAAGATCCACATTGGGTTGATTGATCATTTACCCCATTCTCATTGTTGAGAATGATTCTCATGTAAGATGGTGCTTGTAGTTCACTCATTTCGCACAAGCCAGCGGTTCTCTCCCTTTAGCAAGCCAGTGCCTATTTTTATAGGAGGGCTTATGTGCAGTACGTTTCAAGATATTCGTAAAAGCTTTGCTTCGTTAAGAGTTGAAAATAAACAACGACATCGAGAGATTGCATCGTTTCTAAACGTCACAGAAGTTGAATTAATAGACTCACATGTGGGCGTCACAAAATTAGAATCAATCAAGTCGTTTCCCAATCTGGCGAGAGCCATCAGATTAAAGCCATCATGGCCAAGCATCATCCAAGACATTCAAGGTTTTGGTGAGGTCATGAGTCTGACAAGAAATACTCATGCTGTTCATGAAAACTTATCTTTTTATAAACATGCATCATCACTGGATGATGTTGGGATGGTGCTATCTGAGGAATTGGCGATACGTTTGATGTATGAGAAATGGGAGTTTGGATATCTCTTTGAAGAATGCAAAGCCCATGCTTTACAACGCAGTATTCAATTCTTTGATGAATTTGGGATGCCAGTTCATAAGATCTTTCTCTTGCCACACAGCCATCACTGGTACTTTGATGACCTTGCTAAAAGGTGGGCTGATTCAAATCAGGAGCCAGGAATCCTTGTTCAAGAAAAATTAGAGTCTGATGAACAAATAAAGAGGGGTGCGAATGCATCAATCATCGATGAGCGACACGTTGGTCAAAAAGAGATCATTGACGCCGATGTGATTCAATTTTTATTGCGCTCAACTGTAGATCTCAAATTGCCCTTGGTCATCACTGTTCAAAGTAATGGGGTAAGTCAATCTCACGATGGGGTGTTGGATGAAGTTCGGGATCACAATCATTGGTTGCATCTCATTAATCAACAATTCAATTGTCATTTGCAATTGACCCTAATGCCTAAAATTTGTATCAATCATCAAGAAAGCCCGTTTCTAATTGAGATGTTTGATAAAGAAGGCTTTCTCTTAGCATCAATTGCTTTGTCTGCAAAAGCCGCGCCTGCAGATACAGGGGCCTGGGAAGAGCTGCTGGAGGGGGTCAAGGGAAGGGAGTTAAGTCTTTTGGAATAAACGAGCAGTTTTTAGGTAAAAGGAATAAAATAGACATACTGATATGCGTATATCGGGGCCGACATGGTTTCGACGTGGATTGCAAAGCATTGAGGGCATACCGAGGACCCGTCATCTCGTAAAACAATGGGAATGCAACAACTGCAAACGACGAACGTTTCGCACTAGCCGCTTAATTGCGGTTGCCCCTGAACTGATTCTCTCTTGGGTCAGCTAACGCAAGTTAGATCAGGGTCATTTACAAGAGATAAGGTTACATAATGTCACGATGTGTAACTCGAAAATTTAGTGAATCGCTAGTTTGAAACGTGTTGGTCCGTGCCAGACTGGTTAAATTAAATGACACAACTAAGTATGTAGAACTCTATGTGGAGGATTTGCGGACGCGGGTTCGATCCCCGCCGGCTCCACCAATTAAAAGCCTCATCTTCGGATGGGGCTTTTTTCTATTTAACGCCACAGTTGGCATCTTTAAATTAACTGCCATTGGTGTCACAATCAATTCATTACGAACCCATTTTTTATGAATTTAAGATCATTCATCTTCTCTTTATTTATTTTGACCCAAGCCCATTCTTTGGCTGCTGAGGCCAATGGTGGTGTGATTTTTGAGTGTGGCCCAGACAAACTTACTCATTTGAACGGTCAATTGAATACCTATCAACAAGAGTTGGGTATTGATGCGTCGGTTTATAAGGTCTATCAGGGTGAGAGTCGTCTGCGTGTGAGTCTAAAAGACCCATCAGTTTATGGAACTTTGTACTTACGTTGGAATCCTCAATACGGCATCACTGAAGAAAGTATTTCTTTACCAGGTAAAGAAGGATTGCTTGAGGTTGAAACGGTGTCCCAAAGAGAAATCCTGCTGGCTCTGATGCATGAGGGTCGAGAGACTATTTTCAAGGGAGACGCTTGTCATATTGATGCCCTTAAAGAACATATACAAATTAGACAAATGATTGTGGCTTGGTCTGAGCATCTTCATTGGAGTTTTCCTGATGGTGAGTCTGCTCAATGGAATCAACGCTATTGGGATCAGGGTAATTTAAAACCAAAAGCTTCACTGGATGAGGCCATGAGAGATTTTTTTATTAATCCTGATAAATGTTCTTTGGGATGCTATACCGCCACGAAGATTGTGATTATTCAGGGAATCTTGGATTATTTTCGAAGAGTAAAAAAAGATGATGCGATGGCCGATGCGATCATTAAAAGGCTTAAATCAGACGATGATGTGTTGGTGGGCATTGAGCCTGGTGCCATGTGGTCTTTTCAAAAGCCAATCAATCTAGATGAGCAAAAGCGTTTAGGCAAGCTGTTAAAAATTCAAACCCAGGTTGCCCCCATGAATTTCATCCCGGGTGATTGGGTTTACTTTGTGAATACAGATAAAGACTCTTCAGAAAAAGACGGCTATGAAGGATCTAATTCTATTTATATGGGCAGAGCCTCGTTCGATGATTTTTATAATGACAACGAGCATCATTATCTTTACAACGAAAAAATCCAGAATATCTATAACTGGCGCAATGGCGTTTTCAGTCGTTCGCGTCACTTTCAGCGCATGCAAATACTTTCAGCAGAGCAGCTTCATCAGTTTGGATTGAGTCCAGAGGAGGGCGGTTTCTTAGTCAAGAACCGCGCCATCCCCTACTTCTTTGGATTTGAACCTTTTTAGTGATTGACTAAAGTTAAGCAACTAAGCACCTAAGCGCCCAATCTCCATAGAGAAGTCACTTCAGCGGCTCTTGCACGATACAAAGGGTCTTGAGTATCTAGCGCTTTGATATGAGTTGGTCTGACATCATTGCGACCCAATACTTTTAGTCCCGCAGCTTCAATCCATGACAACAATTCTGCGCGGGTTCTCAAACCTAAGTGTTCTGCAAAATCTGACAAAATTAACCATCCTTCACCATCAGTAGTGAGGTGATCTTTTAAGCCAGCTAAAAATCCTTTGAGCATTTGACTGTCTGGATCGTAAACCGCATATTCAATCGGTGAGCTTGGTCTTGCTGGAACCCAAGGTGGGTTACAAATAATCAAGGGAGCCTGGCCTTCAGGGAAAAGATTGGTTTGCAACAGTTTGACTTGCTTACCAATACCTAAACCTTCAATGTTCTCTGCCGCACATTCAATAGCGCGTTCATCTTGGTCTGTTGCGACAATCTTTTGAATCCCACGTTTAGCCAAAACGGCTGCTAGAACGCCTGTTCCGGTACCGATATCAAAAGCCAATGATTGCTTATTGATAGATGCTGGGAAAGGGGCTTTTTCTAATAAGCCAATGTATTCAGAACGAACAGGCGCAAATACCCCGTAATGAGGATGAATGCGGCCATCACCGAGGTCTTTAAGGGCATCTAGCGCCATGCCATTTTTGCGCCACTCCAATGAGCCAATGAATCCCAGTAAATCTCTTAAAGACATCACGTAGGGCTCAGTAACAGCTCCGTAGACTGCCAAGCAAGCTTGGCTCACATCCGGCGCTCTTCTGAGTGCAATGGTGTGATCTGGTTCTACTTGTATCAACAGCATGCCCAGCGTTCGGCTTCTTTGTGATTGGGTGAGGCGGTGTTTGTGAAAAATTTCTGACATCGGCACAGCAAGAGGAATAACACCTTCTTGTTTATTCTTTGCAGACTTTTTATTGCGAATGCTTTTCTTAGAAGGTTTGTCAGCACGTCGTGACATCGCTTGCAGTAATTGTTTGGCGTTTTGAAAGTCGCCTCGCCAGATGATGCCAGTCCCTTCGCAGGCAACACGGTAGGCTTCGTCAGCTGTGAGAGTGTCATCTGCAATGATCAATTTTTTAGGCGGTGGCAAACCTTTTTCGGAGCGCCAACGACAAGAGTGTGTGGTTTCACCTTCATCCCAGCTGATGGGTGGATGAGCGGTTTCGTGAGAAAGATTTTTATACATGATGGGGTCCCATCAATATTTGCTTGGCTAAGATATCAATTCCTTTGGCAGATAAGTCTGCGGTGTTAAAGCTTGTGGCGGTTTCGTAATTCACATAATTGGAATTCTGTGAGCGACGGTAAAGGGCATCATAGTGCTGTTCAAGTAATTCACTCACCAGTGTTGGCCACTGACCCTCTTGAGCGAGTGATTTCCAGCGAGCCAAGGTTTCTTTGCTGTGCAGATCTTTCAGGTAATCGATGGTGCTGATCAAATGCTGCGGATCTTGAATGAAGTAATCGTAGTCTGAAATCAAGAATTCAACCCTGGCTTCAATGCTGGCTTCAATCTTGATGCAAGGACTTTTGCGCATGGTTTCTAATAAAACATCGGGCACGTGCAGGCTGCCAATTTTTCGGCTTTCAGCTTCGACAAAAACAATTTTGTTTGCATCAAATTTTTCCAAAGCTTGAATGAGCTTTGTCTCAAACATTTTTTGACTAGGTTGTGGGATATTTGGAATATTTCCAAGAACCGAGCCTTTATGAATGGCCAGTTGCTCTAAATCTAAAACCTGTGCGCCTAATTGATTTAGTTTTTCTAGAACGCGGCTCTTAGCACTGCCAGTTTGGCCAGTGATCACCATGTAGTTGAATTGTTGAGGCAAGGTGTTGAGTTTGGTCACAACTTCTTTGCGGTATGACTTGTACCCGCCATCCAAGATTTGAGCATTCCAACCTATTTGTCGAAGAATGTGCGTCATTGAGCCGCTGCGTTTGCCGCCACGCCAACAGTAAATCAATGGATTCCAATTTTTGGATTTATCTTTGAATTCGGTTTCAATGTAAGAAGCAATTTTTTTTGCAATCAATGCTGCGCCAACTTTTTTTGCGTCAAATGGGGATGCTTGTTTGTACATGGTTCCAACAATGACGCGTTCCTCATTTGAAAGTACGGGACAGTTGATGGCGCCGGGAATATGATCCTCTGCATATTCCGCGGGTGTGCGCACATCGATGATTTCATCGAAGCTTGAGCGCTCAAGGATGTCGGCGGTTATAGAGGATTTCATGGGGTTACAAAGTACTTAAGACAATTGAATGGGCTCAATTTTCCCATGGTATTGACCAACATTCTTAAATTATTGATTTATTTACAAAACAAATAGTCTGATGCTTGCAAATAAAAGGCAAATCCCGATGATTTGAATGATGGACCAGCGTCTCATCAATAAGAGGTAAAGCGAGATCAGTGTGATGCCAATTGAAAGTAATTCAGGACTTTGTGTAAAGCCCTTGGGCCAATAAACATGAATCATGAAAAAGCTGCCCAAATGAAGAATCATCCCAACAACTGCTGCCGTGATGAATTTCAAGATTTGATTGAGCCTGCCGTATTGTTTGCTCATCTCTACCAGAGGTGCGCCGAGCAGGATGAACATGAACGATGGTAAGAATGTGAACCATGTGGCAACAATCGCACCCAGGGAGCCAGCCCAAAATAGATTTTCAATGCCGAGCAACTCTTGTTTGAAGGAGCCCAAGAATCCTACGAATGCCACAATCATGATCAATGGACCAGGTGTGATTTCACCCAAAGCCAAGCCATCCAGAATTTGTGTTGATGTGAGCCATTGAAACTGTTCAACACTTGCTTGATGAACATAGGGCAATACGGCGTAAGCGCCACCAAAGGTCAAGAAAGCTGCTTTAGTGAAAAACCATGACATTTGACTGTAGGTATTGACCCAGCCAAATGTGCTGATCAGCAATCCAAAGGGTATTAACCAAAGCAGTAGGCCGGACAAGCCAATTTTGAAAAAGTGTTGGGCGCTTAATTTGGTTTGATTTGCTGCTGTAAATTTAATTTCAGCTTCAACCGCCTTACTTTGTTTTACTTTGTGATGAAATAATCCGGCTAAGATTGCGCCGAATATCACCAGTGGAAATGGAATGTTGAATACAAGCAAAGCTATAAAAGTAATCAAACAAACTGTTGTTAATGAAACGTTGGTGAGTGTTTTCTTACCCATCTTGTAGGCGGCAAAAAAGATGATGGCGATCACGGCTGGTTTGATTGTGTCAAATACAGTGACAAGCCATGCTTGCTGACCATAAATCAAATAGACCCAAGACAAGCCAATGAATAAAAGCAAAGACGGCAAAATGAATAAAACGCCAGCGATGATCCCGCCCCAGGTGCGATGCATCAACCAACCTAAATAGGTCGCCAATTGCTGGGCCTCGGGTCCAGGCAAGAGCATGCAATAGTTGAGTGCATGAAGAAAGTTATCTTCGGAAATCCATTTCTTTCTCTCGACCAATTCTTGATGCATGGTGGCCACTTGACCGGCCGGCCCACCAAAACTGATGAAGCCGAGTTTGAGCCAAAACCAAAAAGCCTCTTTTAGGCTGGGAGTAGAAATTAAAGTGGAAGCGGAAACAGCTTGATTGTTTGATGACTGATCTTGAGTTGATTCAGGTGAATGCATACTCAATCAATTGGCCAATAAAAGGGCGCTTAATTCTGATGGGTGGTGGATGATGTGATCTGCACCCCATTCACTGAAGTGCTCATCGCATCCACAATAGCCATAAGCTGCAGCCACTGTTTTCATACCAGCTGCTTTACCAGCTTCAATGTCTCTGAGGTCATCGCCCACATAGATGCAATTGAGTGGGTTCACTGAACAAATTTCTGCTGCTTTAAGGATTGGGGCAGGGTGTGGTTTTGCAAATGGGGTGGTGTCTCCACCGATGATGGCTTGACTGCGTTTGGCCAAATTCATCAAGTTCAATAGTGGATGGGTCAGGCGCTCAGACTTATTGGTCACAATGCCCCAAGTGATGGAGTGAGTTTCAAGATCATCCAATATGTCTGAAACGCCATCAAATAGCTTGGTGTGAACGCAAATATCTTTTTCGTAGTTTGCTAAAAACTCAAGACGAAGTTCTTCAAATTCTGGATGATCTTTGTCATATCCGAACGCACCGAAAATTAAGCCCCGAGCTCCAGTGGATGCGCGCGGACGCAGGACTTCGTATGGCAAAGGGTCGAGATTTCTTTTGATGCGCAGAAGATTGGCTGCGGCCACCAAGTCGGGTGCTGTGTCAGCCAAGGTGCCATCCAAGTCAAAAAAGACTCCCTCATAAAGAGGCGTCTTTCTTGCTTTGGATGAAGACCCTGAATCTGAATTCGACATTAGGTATTTTTAGAGGTTGCGATCATGTAGTTAACGTCGGTATCGCGACCCAGTGAATAAACTTCAGTGAATGGGTTGTAGGTCATACCCATCAGCTCATTCATTTGTAAACCAGCTTGTCGAATAAATTGACTGAGTTCTGAAGGTTTGATGAATTTTTTGTAATCGTGAGTACCTTTAGGTAACAAACGAAGTACATATTCAGCACCAATGATGGCGAATAAATAGGATTTGGGGTTTCGATTCAAGGTGCTGAAGAAAATGTGCCCGCCGGGCTTCACCAGGGTTGAGCAAGCTTGAATGATGCTCATTGGGTCTGGCACGTGCTCAAGCATTTCCATGCATGTGACAACATCATATTGGCCAGCTTCTCTTTGGGCTAAATCTTCGGCGCTGATCAATTCATAGTCAACCGGAACAGAGGTTTCTAGGCTGTGAAGCTCGGCCACTTGCAAAGCTTTTTTAGAAAGATCAATACCCTTGGTCTTGGCACCCATTTTGGCCATCGATTCAGCCAAAATTCCTCCGCCGCAACCAACATCAAGAACTCGCTTACCTTCTAGGCCGATGTGCTGATTGATCCAATCCAAGCGGAGGGGGTTGATGGCGTGTAAGGGCTTGAATTCGCTGGTGGGATCCCACCAGCGATGAGCTAAAGCGCTGAATTTATCTAATTCGGTTTGATCTGCATTCATGGCTCTATTCTAATCAAGTGAATAGAAGTTTGTTGAAAGCTCGGGGTAGCAGACCCAATGAGGGGTTATCGAGAAAATGTGGGCGTAAAAAAACCCGGCAGAACCGGGTTTTTTTAGTAAAACTAAACTAAATTAGTTCTTACGTGTACCGATGGCTTCGATCTGAACGCGACGGTTCTTAGCACGACCTTCAGCTGTCTTGTTATCAGCAACTGGCTGTGACTCGCCTTTGCCTTCAACGTAGATACGCTTAGCTTCAATACCTTGGCTTACCAAGTATTTCTTAACTGCTTCAGCGCGACGGATAGATAATTTTTGGTTGTAAGCATCTGTACCGATTGAATCTGTGTGACCAACAGCAACGATCACTTCAAGAGTCAAGCTCTTTACTTTGCCAGCCAAGCTGTCCAAGCTTGCTTGAGCAGCAGGCTTCAGTACTGATTTATCAAAATCAAACAATGCATCAGCGTTCAAAGTAACTTTTGCGGCTGCGATTGGAGATGCAGCGGGGGCTGCAGCGATAGCGCCGTCACAGCCTGGAGCAGCAGTCGCTGGAGTCCAGTTGGCATTGCGCCAGCAAAGTTCATTTGTACCGTTCTTCCAAACGATGCCTGTGCTGTTTACCCAGTTATCAACTGATTTTTGAGCAAAAGCGCTTGAGCTGATAGCGATACCAGCGATAGCAAGTAGTTGTAGTAGTTTTTTCATTTTTATTCCTCAAATTATCTGTGTGGAGGCTGATCCAAATTGGATAACTCATATTTTAGCACTAGAAATCATATAAATAACAGCCTGTGAGTGATAAAATCGCCTGATGGAAATTACACAAAATAACGCTGCTAAAGAGACACTCCCAATATCCCTAGAAGACGAGATGCGTCGGTCCTATTTGGACTATGCCATGAGCGTCATTGTGGGCCGAGCTTTGCCTGATGTGAGGGATGGTTTAAAGCCCGTTCACCGTCGTGTTTTGTTCGCGATGCATGAGCTCAATAACGACTGGAACAGGGCGTACAAGAAGTCTGCCCGTATCGTCGGTGACGTGATCGGTAAGTACCATCCGCACGGTGACTCCGCCGTTTACGACACCATCGTTCGTATGGCGCAGGATTTCTCCTTGCGTTACATGTTGGTTGATGGTCAAGGTAACTTCGGTTCCGTGGACGGCGATAACGCTGCGGCGATGCGTTACACCGAAATTCGTTTGGCGAAGATAGCCCATCAGCTATTAGACGATTTAGATAAAGAAACTGTTGATTTCGGACCGAACTATGACGGTAGCGAAAAAGAACCATTAATCCTTCCGGCAAAAATACCTAA
This sequence comes from Polynucleobacter cosmopolitanus, assembly GCF_002224225.1. Taxonomy (GTDB): domain Bacteria; phylum Pseudomonadota; class Gammaproteobacteria; order Burkholderiales; family Burkholderiaceae; genus Polynucleobacter; species Polynucleobacter cosmopolitanus. The sequence continues at coordinate 930,973 of NZ_NJGG01000001.1, forward strand.
TTTGTTGATCAACGGATCATCAGGTATTGCTGTGGGTATGGCCACCAATATTCCTCCGCACAACTTGGATGAGGTTGTTTCTGCTTGTTTGCATTTACTCAATCATCCAGAGTGCACGATTGATGATTTGATGGAGATCATTCCAGCCCCTGATTTCCCGACAGCTGGAATCATCTACGGCATCCAAGGTGTTAAAGATGGTTACCGAACTGGTCGTGGTCGCGTGGTCATGCGTGCCAAGACTCACTTTGAAGATATGGAGCGTGGTTCACGTCAGGCGATCATCGTTGACGAATTACCGTACCAAGTCAATAAGAAGACTTTGCTTGAGCGCATCGCCGAACTCATCACTGAGAAAAAAGTCGAGGGTATTTCAGACATTCGTGATGAATCTGATAAATCCGGTATGCGCGTTGTGATTGAGCTAAAGCGTGGCGAAGTGCCTGAGGTGGTGCTGAACAACTTGTATAAGTACACACAGTTGCAAGACACATTCGGTATGAACATGGTGGCCTTGGTGGATAACCAGCCACGTTTGTTGAACTTGAAGCAAATGTTGGATTGCTTCTTGTCGCACCGCAGAGAAGTGGTCACTCGTCGAACTGTTTTCGAACTTCGCAAAGCGCGTGAACGTGGTCACGTACTTGAAGGTTTGGCTGTGGCTCTTGCCAATATTGATGAATTCATCAAAATCATCAAGGCGGCACCAACGCCTCCAGAGGCGAAGCGTGAATTGCTATTGAAGTCTTGGGACTCTGAAGTTGTGCGTGAGATGTTGGCGCGTGCAGAAAAAGATGCGCCTGGTGGCCGTAATTCATTCCGTCCTGAAGATTTGGATCTTGCTGCTGGTATGCAAGCAGATGGTTTGTATCGTTTATCAGAAGGTCAGGCTCAAGAGATTCTACAAATGCGCTTACAGCGCTTAACAGGTCTTGAGCAAGATAAGATTGTTGGTGAGTACAAAGAAGTGATGCTTGAGATTGCTAATTTATTAGACATCTTGGCCAAGCCGGAGCGCATCACCGTCATCATCACAGAAGAGCTTCAAGCTGTTCAGGCTGAATTTGGTCAAGCGGGTAATGACTCAGGTCGTCGTTCACGCATTGAGATGAACGCGACTGAGTTGTTCACAGAAGATTTGATCACCCCACAAGATTTGGTTGTGACTTTGTCACATGGCGGCTATATGAAGAGCCAACCTTTGTCTGAGTACCGTGCCCAAAAACGTGGTGGTCGTGGCAAGCAAGCTGCAGCCACAAAAGACGAAGATTGGATTGATACCTTGTTCGTTGCCAATACCCATGACACGATTTTGTGTTTCTCAGACCGCGGCCGCATGTATTGGCTGAAGGTATGGGAAGTTCCACAAGGTGGTCGTGCATCGCGCGGCAAACCAATTGTGAACATCTTCCCATTGGTTGAGGGTGAAAAAATCACAGTGATTCTTCCAATCAAAGCCTACGAAGATGACAAGTATGTGTTCATGTCAACTCGCAAAGGTGTGGTGAAGAAATCACGTTTATCAGATTTCTCTAATCCACGTAAAGCCGGCATCATCGCGGTTGATTTGGATGAGGGTGATCATTTGGTGGGTGCAGCCATTACGGACGGTCGTCACGATGTGATGTTGTTCTCCGACGCTGGTAAGGCAGTTCGTTTTGATGAAAACGATGTGCGTCCAATGGGTCGAACAGCTCGCGGTGTTCGCGGTATGAACTTGGATACAACACATGAAGTGATTGCCATGTTGGTAGCGCCTGCTGAAGTTGAAGGCCAAACAAATGCTGTTGATGAAAATGGTGCGCCATTAGCAGGCAGTGTTCTAACTGCCACTGCTAACGGATATGGTAAGCGCACACCGATCGCTGAATACACTCGCCATGGTCGTGGCACAAAAGGCATGATTGCGATCCAAACAAGTGAGCGTAACGGTAAAGTAGTTGCTGCCGTTTTGGTATCAGAGCAAGATCAAATCATGTTGATCACAACAGGTGGTGTGTTGGTTCGTACGCGTGTTGCTGAGATTCGTGAAATGGGCCGTGCCACTCAAGGCGTGACTTTGATTAACGTTGATGAGGGAACTCAATTATCAGGTTTACAGCGCATTGCTGAAAGCGATGATGATGAAGGTGATGATGAATCAGCGGATGATGCAGTTGATGGTGTAGCGACGCAAGAAGATGAGGGCGGGGAGCCGGAGAATGTTTGATCGCCGCGTTTTTAACTTCGCACCAGGGCCAGCAACGCTTCCTGAAGAAGTTTTAAAACAGGCCGCTGATGAAATGCTCAACTGGAATGGTTTGGGCATGGGCGTGATGGAAGTCAGTCATCGTGGCAAGCCTTTCATGGCTTGTTACGAAGAGACTTTGTCCGATCTTCGCGAGTTAATGAACATCCCTGATAGCTATGCCGTTTTGTTTTTACAAGGTGGCGCTATCGGTGAGAATGCAGCGATTCCAATGAACTTGATGCCATTGGCTAAAAATGGTCCTAAGGCAGATTTCGTTGTGACTGGTATCTGGGGAGAGAAATCTGTCAAAGAAGCGGCCAAGTATGGTCAAGCTCACGTTGCGGCTTCAAGTGCCAATACCGGCTTTACAAGCATTCCTGATCAAAAGAATTGGCAGCTGTCGGATGATGCTGCCTATGTGCACATTTGTTCTAACGAAACTGTTGGTGGTGTTGAGTTTCAACAAGTTCCTAAGGTGAGCAAGCCTTTGGTCGCCGATGTTTCTAGCAATATTTTGTCCAGAGTTTTTGATATCAATGATTTCGGTGTTTTGTTTGGTGGCGCACAAAAAAATATTGGCCCAGCTGGATTGAGCATCGTGATTGTGCGCAAAGATTTATTGGGTCATGCAATGCCTATCACGCCAATGGTGTGGGATTGGGCGAAGCAGGCTGAGAGTGATTCAATGCTCAACACGCCACCCACTTACAGTATTTATTTAGCAGGTTTGGTGTTTAAATGGTTAAAACGCCAAGGCGGTGTTGCTGCCATGGAAAAGCAAAATATTGCAAAATCAAATTTGCTCTACAGTACGATTGATTCAAGTGGCTTATTTGCATCTAAGGTTGATGAAAGCTGTCGCTCACGCATGAACGTGACTTTTTATCTCAAGGATGAGAAGTTGAATGAGGCTTTTGTAGAAGGTGCTGCTAAGCAAGGCTTGATGAATATCAAAGGTCACAAGAGTGTTGGCGGAATGCGCGCCAGTATCTATAACGCTATGCCAATGGCAGGTGTACAAGCATTGGTTGAGTACATGAAGGAGTTTGAACGTGGCTGCTGATGATAAAGATTTAGCTCCTTTGCGTGCTCGGATTGACTCCATTGATCAGCAACTTTTAGAGTTACTGGCAGCTCGTGCCGAAGCTGCTCAAGCAGTCGGCAAAATCAAGCATGATGTGAATGCACCAGTTTTCCGTCCAGAGCGTGAGCGTCAAGTGATTGACGGTTTGATTGCAAAAAACAAAAGTCCTTTGGCGGCTGATGGCATCACCTATATTTGGCGAGAAATCATGTCTGCTTGCCGTGCTTTAGAAGCACCAGTGAGGGTGGCTTATCTAGGGCCAGCTGGCACATTTTCAGAGCAAGCTGCGTTTGCTCAATTTGGACAGTCGATCAGCAAAGTCCCTTGTTCAAGCATCGATGAGGTGTTTCGTGCAGTGGATGCTGGCGCAGCTGATTTCGGCGTTGCGCCCGTTGAAAATTCATCAGAGGGTGCAATTTCAAGAACATTGGATTTATTGCTAGACACTGATTTGAAGATCACTGGTGAAGTGGCTTTGGTCATCAAACATCATTTGTTGACCAAATCAGGAACATTAGATGGTGTGACGCGTGTGATGGCTCACCCCCAAGCTTTGGCTCAATGTCAGCGTTGGTTATCAAGCAATGTGCCTAAATTAGATCATCAAGCGATGAGCAGTAATGGCGAGGCTGCAAAGTTGGCATCTCAAGATGCAACGGTGGCTGCCATTGCTGGAGATTCAGCGCAACAACAGTATGGCTTGCAAGCTGTGCAAAGTCAGATTCAGGATGATCCACATAACCGTACGCGTTTTGTGATCGTGAGCCATGGTTCATGTCAGCCTTCGGGGAATGATCAAACCTCTGTGATTCTTTCCGTTAACAATAAACCTGGCGCCGTTCATCAGTTATTGGCACCTATGGCAAAGCATGGTGTTTCAATGAATCGCCTTGAGTCACGTCCAGCAAGACGCGGCACTTGGGAGTACTTCTTCTATATTGATATGGATGGTCATGCCAATGACCCAAAGGTTGCTGCAGCATTGTCTGAGTTACAGGCTGAAGCAGCGTTTTTCAAAAACCTAGGGTCATACCCACGCAGTCATTAATTAAGAGGGATTGATCATGGCCAAGGACGTTAGACAAAGCGCCGAGCAATTGATTGGACTTAAGCACGTAAGAGACATTGCTCCTTATGTTGGTGGTAAACCCATCAGTGAAGTTGCTCGCGAATTTGGCCTTGATGAAAGCAAGATTGTTAAATTGGCCTCCAATGAAAACCCATTGGGCATGCCTGAATCTGCTAAAAAAGCCATGGCAAAAGCAGCTGAAGATTTGGGTCGTTACCCAGATTCCAATGGTTTTGAATTAAAGAATGCCTTGGCAACAAAACTCAATGTGCCTGTTGAGTGGATCACTCTGGGTAATGGCAGTAATGACATCTTGGAGTTGACTGCCAGAGCTGTTGCGCAAGAAGGTGATGAGGTTGTTTTCTCAAAGCATGCTTTTGCTGTTTATCCATTAGCCACTCAAGCGGTTGGTGCAAAAGCGATTGAAGTTGCTGCAACGGCTGATTTTGGCCATGACTTGCCGGCGATGTTAAAAGCCATCACAGCTAAAACACGTTTGGTGTTCGTTGCTAATCCTAATAATCCCACCGGAACATTTTTAAAAGCATCAGAGATCGAAGCCTTTTTACAAAAAGTGCCAGAGCATGTGGTGGTTGTGATCGATGAGGCTTATAACGAATTTTTAACGCCAGAACAGCAATACGACGCGATTGCTTGGGTCAGAAGATACCCGAATGTGATTGTTTCAAGAAGCTTTTCAAAGGCCTATGGTTTGGCTGGTTTGAGAATTGGCTATGGCATTGCGCAAAATAATATCACTGATTTATTGAATCGAATTCGTCAGCCGTTCAACGTCAATAGTTTGGCTCAGGCCGCTGCGATTGCCGCATTGGCTGACAGTGCTTTTTTAAAGAAATGCTATGACCTCAATTGTGCAGGCTATGCGCAGTTGACCAAAGCCTTTGACTTGATGGGTTTGTCATACATTCCATCATCAGGCAATTTTGTTTTGGTGAAAGTGGGCGAAGAGCCCAATGCCGGCGCTAAAGTTAATTTAGAACTTTTAAAAGCGGGTGTGATTGTTCGTCCGGTCGGCAATTACGGTTTACCCCAATGGTTACGCATCTCTATTGGTTTACCTGAAGAGAATCAGATCTTCATCGATGCCCTTAAGAAAATACTTGGGCGATGACCATGACCCAAAATACTTCAGCAGTAAAACCTTTGACTTTGGGTATTGTTGGTGTTGGTTTGATTGGCGCTTCTATTGGTTTGGCGCATAAAAAAGCCAAAACCTTTGATAAGGTTTTGGGTGTTGGTCGTTCAGAAGCGAATTTAAATGAGGCTATCAAGCTTGGGGCGATTGATCAAGTGGTGAGTCTTGAGCAGTGCGCTAAAGAATCAGATGTGATCGTGGTGTGCGTGCCTGTTGCGCAAACTTTCAGCATCCTTCATGCGATTGAGCCACACCTAAAACAAAATGCTTTGATCACTGATGCAGGTAGTACTAAGACGGATGTGATCATGGCGGCTAAAACTGCTTTGGGTGACAAAGTAGCGCAATTTATTCCGGCGCATCCAATCGCCGGTGGGGCACAACATGGCGCGAGTGCTGCCAAAGCAGATTTGTACCAAGGTAAAGAAGTGATCATTTGTCCTTTGCAAGAAAATGCACCAGCGGCTGTAGAGGCCATCAATAAATTTTGGTTGGGCATGGGCGCCAACACTCATCGCATGTCTGCTTTACAGCATGACGCTGTGTTCGCTGCGATTTCGCATTTACCTCATGTTTTATCTTTTGCCTTGATGTTGCAGGTGGCAAATGCAGAGGACGCCAATGTCAAATTGGGTCATGCAGGGGCTGGCTTCAGAGATTTCACAAGGATTGCAGCTTCAAGTCCTGAGATGTGGCGCGACATCAGTTTGGCCAATAAAACAGCGCTATTAAAAGAGATGGATCAATACCTCAACTTAACCAAGCAACTGAGAGACATGATTGCCAAGGAAGATGGCGATGCTTTATTGAAAGCTTTTACGCGCGCCAGTGCTGAACGCCAAAAGTGGGAAGGTCGTTGATGAGTTCTGGTGTGATTGAGTTTATTGAATTAGGGCCATGCATCAAAGCTGAAGGAACAGTTGCTTTACCCGGTTCAAAAAGTATTTCTAATCGAGTCTTACTTCTGTCAGCCCTGGCTTCAGGAGCAACTCGCTTAAAAGGATTGTTGGATGCCGATGACACGCAAGTGATGCGTGCCGCACTCAAAACCTTGGGTATCAAGATTGATGAGACTGATGGGGATTGCGTGGTTCAGGGTTGCGCTGGCCGCCTGCCCAATCAACAAGCAGATTTATTCATGGGGAATGCAGGCACAGCCATACGTCCTTTGACAGCTGCTTTAGCTATTTTAGGCGGTGACTATCGTTTGCATGGCGTGCCACGGATGCATGAAAGACCCATTGGTGATTTGGTCGATGGCTTGCGAATGGTGGGCGCTCAAGTGGCTTATGAGCAACAAGAGGGTTATCCGCCACTGAAAATCTCTCAAGGGCAAATTCGCACCAATGAATTGATCAAAGTGCGCGGGGATGTCTCTAGCCAGTTCTTAACAGCTTTGTTGATGTCATTACCTCTCGTTGCTAAAAATGAAATTTGTATCGAGGTGATTGGTGAGCTGATCTCAAAACCGTACATTGCTATCACCTTGAAGTTAATGAAACGATTTGGTGTTGATGTGCGCAATGACAACTGGCAGAAATTCTATATTCCAGCCAATGGTGGTCAACCGTACAGCAGTCCAGGCACACTCTATGTTGAAGGTGATGCTTCATCTGCTTCTTATTTTTTGGCGGCCGGCGCTATTTCTCAAGGCCCTGTGAGAGTCACTGGCGTTGGTAGAAACAGTATTCAAGGCGATGTAGCTTTTGCCGAGGCGCTCAATCAAATGGGCGCCAATGTGATGGCGGGCGATGATTGGATTGAGGTCAGAGGTGTCGATACGCCCAGCGGGAAGTTGCAAGGCATTGAGCTCAATTGTTTGGCAATACCTGATGCGGCAATGACCTTGGCTGTGGCAGCTTTGTTTGCTGAAGGATCTACCAAGCTAACAGGTATTGCAAGTTGGAAAGTCAAAGAGACAGATCGAATTGCTGCGATGGCCAATGAGTTAAGAAAAGTTGGTGCGATGGTTGATTCAGGTGATGACTACATTCAGATCACACCGCCAAAACATTGGCAGTCTCCAGTCCAAGGCATTGATACGTATGATGATCATCGCATGGCGATGTGTTTTTCTTTGGCCGCTCTTGGACCTTTGCGGATCAGGATCAATGATCCTGCTTGTGTGGCAAAAACATTCCCAGAGTATTTCAAAGAGTTTTCTCAAATTGCAAAATCAATCTAATTGACTCGATCATGAAAACCGCACATGACTTTGAATGCGATGTCATCGTTATTGGTGCGGGAGTGATCGGTCTGGCTGTGGCCAGAAAACTTCAACTCGAAGGTCGTGAAGTCATTCTTTTAGAGAGAAATGATGCCTTTGGTATGGAAACGAGTTCTAGAAACTCTGAGGTAATCCACGCAGGTATCTACTATCCGGCAGGTTCTCTTAAAGCGTTTCATTGCGTCCAAGGCAAGCAGATGTTGTATGCCTACGCAAAAGAAAGATCAATTCCTCATCAACAAATTGGCAAGCTCATTGTGGCCAGTCAAGAAGACGAGTTAAATAAATTAGATGCATACATTGAATCTGCTCGAGCCAATGGTGTTGATGATTTAAGAAGAATCAGTCAGGCAGAGTTGAAAGAATTGGAACCCGAAGTGCAAGCGTTTGGCGCTGTTTTCTCGCCAAGCTCAGGGATCATCGACAGTCATGCTTTGATGCTCTCACTGTTGGGTGATTTTGAAAACGCTGGCGGAAATTTCATTGTTAATTCACCCGTGGTTTCTGGGCGTTCTGTGTCGAATGGCATTCAAATTCAATTGGGCGATGCCGATCAAAGTTTGATACTGGCAAAAACGGTGATCAATGCCGCAGGTTTATATGCTTGTGATGTTGCGCGATCCATTGAAGGGATTCGGGAATCGGCGATTCCTAAACCGTACTATGCCATTGGCCATTACTTCACGATGAGTGGCAAGAGTCCATTCAAGCATTTGATTTATCCAGTGGCGGGTCATGGTTACCTGGGTGTTCATGTCACTTTGGATATGGGTGGTCAAGTTAGATTCGGACCTGACATTGAATGGATCGATTCTGTTGACTACGCCTTTGATGATTCTCGTCGCCAACGTTTCATTGATGCAGTCGCTCGCTATTACCCAGCCGTGCTAAACAAGGAAGTGAACCCTTCGTATACCGGAATTCGTCCAAAAATCAGCGGCCCTCAAGATCCATCGGCTGACTTTTTGATTCAAACCGAGAATGATCATGGGGTGCCTGGATTGATTAATTTGCTTGGTATGGAATCTCCGGGGCTCACTTCTTGTCTATCAATGGCTGATTTTGTGGCTAAATTACAGCATTGATCATTTCACATTAAGAAATATTTATACTTTAAAAAAGCCTTCATCCAGGCTTAAAAACCTAAAAATCATCAAAAATGACCCAAAATTCCAACACTTTGATCCCCGTGATAGCCATTGATGGACCCACTGCCTCTGGTAAGGGAACAGTTGCTCAGTTAGTGGCTGAGCGCTTGGGATATCACTATTTAGACAGTGGTGCTCTTTATCGACTGGTTGGTTTGGCCAGCTCCAAGGTGGGTGTTTCAACAGCCTCTGAGCCTGATTTAATCCCCATTGCTGAAAATTTAAATGTTAATTTTCAAGGGGATAGAGTATTTCTTGCGGGTGAGGATGTCACGGATCAAATACGCCAAGAAGAGATGGGGAAGCGCGCTTCAGAGGTCGCTGTTCATACCGGCGTCAGAAATGCTTTGGTTTCAAGACAGCGAGCTTTTAGGCAAAAACCTGGTTTGGTGGCAGATGGTAGAGACATGGCGAGCGTGATTTTTACCGATGCTGCCACCAAAGTCTTTTTAACCGCCAGTGCTGAGGCAAGGGCTGATAGACGCTATAAACAATTGATAGCTAAGGGCTTTTCTGCTAATATTCAGGTCCTTTTGCAGGATTTACGTGAACGGGATGCACGCGATGCAAATCGCAGCAATTCGCCACTAAAGGCTGTTGAAGGGGCTCATCACCTCGACACCACGTCAATGACGATCGAAGAGGCAGTGAATCAAGTTCTGAAGTGGCATCAAGCTTCTTAAAAAAGCTCGAGGTCACTGAGGAAAACAAGGAGCCAGTCCTTGCCACGCGAGTGCTGGTATGTGCAATCTAACCCGTCGAGTCTTTTGACGGCTTTATAGTGAAAACTCATGTCTGAATCTTTTGCAGCTCTATTTGAAGAATCCCTAGCCCGCTCTAATATGAAGGCTGGTCAAGTTATTTCCGCTGAAGTTGTGCGTATTGATCATAACTTCGTGGTGGTAAATGCCGGTTTGAAATCTGAAGCTTTTATCTCTGTTGAGGAATTCCTTAACGATCAAGGTGAAGTTGAAGTTCAACCAGGCGATTTCGTTTCTGTAGCGATTGACGCTCTAGAAAACGGTTACGGCGACACAGTGTTGTCACGTGACAAAGCGAAGCGTTTAGCTTCTTGGTTGAACCTAGAGAAGGCCTTGGAACAAGGCGAACTCGTTACTGGTGCTGTAACAGGCAAGGTAAAAGGTGGTTTGACTGTGATGGTGAATGGTATTCGTGCCTTCTTGCCAGGTTCTTTGTTGGATACACGTCCTATCAAGGACACATCTCCATACGAAGGCAAAACAATGGAATTCAAAGTTATTAAGCTTGATCGCAAGCGTAATAACGTGGTGTTGTCTCGTCGCGCAGTGGTTGAAGCTAGCCAAGGTGAAGAGCGCGCTAAATTGCTTCAAAATCTTAAAGAAGGTACTGTGGTTCAAGGTATCGTTAAGAACATCACTGACTACGGCGCGTTCGTGGATCTTGGTGGTGTTGACGGCTTGTTACACATCACTGACTTGGCATGGCGTCGTGTTCGTCACCCGAGCGAGATGTTGACTGTTGGTCAAGAAGTAACAGCAAAAATTCTTAAGTACGATCAAGATAAAAACCGTGTGTCATTGGGTATCAAGCAATTGGGCGATGATCCATGGGTAGGTATCGCACGTCGTTACCCACCAAACACACGTTTGTTCGGTAAGGTCACTAACTTGACTGACTACGGTTCATTCGTTGAGATTGAAACTGGTATCGAAGGTTTGGTACACGTTTCTGAAATGGATTGGACAAACAAGAATGTTGCGCCAAGCAAAGTTGTTCAGTTGGGCGTTGAAGTTGAAGTAATGGTTCTTGATATTGATGAAGACAAGCGTCGTATCAGCTTGGGTATGAAGCAATGCAAACCAAATCCATGGGATGAATTTGCTCGTGCACACCAAAAAGGTGAGAAGTTAACTGGCGCGATCAAGTCAATCACTGACTTTGGCGTGTTCATTGGCTTGCCAGGCGGTATCGATGGTCTAGTTCACTTATCAGATTTGTCATGGCAAGAGACTGGCGAAGAAGCTGTTCGCAAGTACAAAAAAGGTGACGAAGTTGAGACAGTTGTTTTGGCTATCGACGTTGAAAAAGAGCGTATCTCATTGGGCATCAAACAGATGTCTGGCGACCCATTCAATAACTACACATCAACCAGCGACAAAGGCAGCATCGTTGACGGTACTGTGAAGAGTGTTGATGCTAAGGGTGCTGTGATTTTGTTGGCGGACGAAGTTGAAGGCTATTTGCGCGCTTCTGAAATCTCAACAGATCGCGTTGAAGATGCCCGTAACTTGCTAAAAGAAGGTGACGCTGTGAATGCAATGATCATCAATATTGACCGCAAGTCACGCAGTATCAATTTGTCTATTAAAGCTAAAGACAGCGCCGATCAGCAACAGACCATGAGTAAGTTGCAGAACGAAGCTAGTGCAGGTACCACTAATCTTGGTGCATTGCTAAAAGCTAAGATGGACAATCAGGGTAGCTAATAACTACTTTGGTGTAATGTAATGGAAAATCCCCGCTCTTTTTAAGGGTGGGGATTCTCAAAACCAATTAAAAAGAATATTGTTGAGTTATGGACGATTTAGAACGCAGTGATTCATCCACAATCACCCGATCAGAATTGGTAGAGCGATTGGCTCAGGCATTCCCACAGCTATTGCCGCGGGATGTAGAGTTGGCCGTTAAAACATTGCTCGACACCATGTCACAAGCATTGGCCGAAGGCAAACGGATCGAGTTACGTGGCTTTGGCAGTTTTGTGATGCACCACCGTCCACCACGTCAAGGACGAAACCCTAAATCTGGTGAAGCCGTGATGGTTCCTGCTAAGCATGTACCGCACTTCAAACCGGGCAAAGAGTTGCGTGAGAGGGTTGATTTCCCAAAGAAAGACGACTCTAAAGAATGACCGCTTTTCTGAATGCCGCATTCAGAGCATTGCGGATCATTGGAAGAATCCTTATTTTCATATTTTTAGTATTGCTGGCACTTGGCAATACACATCAAGTTAATTTTCATCTTATTCCAGGCATCAATTGGGACATTCCATTGATTCTTGTCTTATTCATCGCATTCATAGCGGGCATCTTGCTGACTTTGCTCAGTGGTTTGACGATTCGCCGTTCACAACAAGATCGTAGATAAATCGTGTTGCAGATAGAAACCTGGTGGTTATTTGCCCTCCCAATTATTTTTGCTTTGGGTTGGGTGGGTGCTCGCTGGGACATGCGTTTAGAGAAGCGTGAAAATGAAATTGAGCGTTTGGCTCAGCAGAAGTCAACTTTCAAAGGTTTGAATCTTTTGCTCAACGAGGAGCCAGATAAAGCCATTGATGCGCTTGTTCAAATTGCTCAACTAGACCCCGAAACCACTGAATTACATTTTGCGTTGGGTAGTCTGTTTAGAAGGCGCGGTGAAACTGAGCGCGCCATTCGTGTTCATCAACACTTAGCAAACAGAGATGATTTGCCATCAAGACATCGTGATCATGCTGCTTACGAATTAGGCCGCGACTTTTTAAGAGCTGGTTTATTGGATCGCGCAGAGACTTCTTTGAATCGCGTCAGCCCTCAGAGCAAATTTGGTATTCCTGCTAAAGAAAGTCTTCTTGAGATGTACCAAGTTGAAAAAGACTGGGCCAAAGCCATTGTGGCATCTCAAGAGCTAGAGGCATTGCAAAATAAGGGGCGTGAAAAGGAAATCGCTCATTTTCATTGTGAGTTGGCTGATGAAGCTTTGCGCCGCAAGGATCTTGCTGCTGCCACAAAGCATGTTGAATTGGCTATGCAAAGTTCACCCAATCATCCGCGCGCAATCATTTTGCAAGGTGATTGTTTGGTGGCGCAGAATCAACTCACTCAAGCTATTGAGGTTTGGTCGCTGATTGCCAAGAATCACCCGGCTTACCTACATTTATTGGCCAATCGTTGGATCAATGTCCATCAAGTTCTTGGTAAGGTTGAAGAAGGCCTGCAAGTGCTTATAGATACATTAGAAACCCAAGCTGGTGGAGAGCTTCTTGATATCACTTTTAAACATGTGATGGCTCTGCGCGGAGTGCCTCAGGCTGAATCTTTGATGACCGAAGTGATGCGCCATACACCTAGCTTAAGCGCCATGGCTCTGAGAGCTCAGGCTCGCTTGACCATGGCTGAGGTGGCTAAGGACACCAAAGCCGCTCAAGAATTCAAAGCATCCTTGGATTTATTGAAACAAAGAACCAATACTCTGGCTCGCTACACTTGCGGTAATTGCGGATTCAGAGCCAAGCGTTTTTATTGGCAGTGCCCAGGGTGCAATCATTGGGAAGCTTATTCTCCAAGACGCGGTGAAGGATCTGCTCCTTCGGGTCCATCCATGTAAGCCTGCTATATTGAGTCAATATAAATAGCTAAATGATCCAAAACATAAAAAACATCCAAAATATTTAAAAGAAAATTAATCGCCATGGACATTCAACTTTCTTCATCCGATATTCAAGCATTTAAAAAAGCTCGCTTATTGATTGTGGGCGATGTTATGTTGGATCGTTATTGGTTTGGTGATACCGAAAGAATTTCTCCAGAAGCTCCGGTACCAGTTGTTTTGGTGAGCAAGGAAGATGAGCGCTTGGGTGGTGCTGCAAACGTTGCCAGAAATGCTGCCAGTGTGGGCGCGCAAATTTCAATTTTGGGCGTGGTAGGTGATGATGAGTCTGGAAAAATAATTGAGCGCTTGTTGCAAGAGCAAGGCGTTAAAAGTTATTTGCAACGCGACCCAAATCTAAAAACCACAGTTAAATTAAGGGTTGTTGCCCGTCAACAACAACTGATTCGTTTGGATTTTGAAAAAGCTCCAACACATGAAGCTCTATTGAATAAATTGGAGCAATTCCAATCTTTATTAAACGACGTTGATGCAGTTGTTTTCTCTGACTATGGCAAGGGCGGTTTGACTCATGTCACACAAATGATTGCGGCTGCAAAAGCAGCTGGCAAGTTTGTTCTGGTAGACCCCAAGGGAGATGATTACAGTAAGTACCAATCAGCTTCCATGATCACGCCTAATCGGGCAGAACTTCGTGAGGTCGTTGGGCGTTGGAAGGATGAAGCAGATTTGACAAAAAAAGCACAAGCATTAAGAGAAACATTGAAACTGGATGCCTTGCTTTTGACCCGGTCCGAAGAGGGCATGAGTTTATTCACGGCCAAGGGTGTGGAGCACGTCAAGGCTCAAGCCAGAGAAGTGTTTGATGTCTCAGGTGCAGGTGACACAGTGATTGCCGCCATGGCTGTTGCCTTGGCTGCTGGTTGGGCGCCTGGTAAGGCGATGAATTTGGCCAATAAGGCGGGTGGTATCGTGGTGGGTAAATTGGGCACAGCAACTGTTTCATTAGAGGAATTGCAATGACTTACATTGTGACTGGCGCAGCAGGATTCATTGGCGCAAATATTATTCAGGGTTTGAATGCCCGAGGCATCAAAAATATCATCGCAGTCGATGAATTAAACCCAGCTGATAAATATCGTAATTTAGCGGATTTAGAGATTGCTGATTATTTGGATAAGTCTGAATTCTTGACAGCTTTTTCTAAAGGGCACTTCGGTAAAGCCACGGCAGTTTTTCATGAAGGCGCCTGTTCAGACACCATGGAAACAGATGGCCAGTACATGATGGCGAATAACTACCGTTATTCGATTGATTTATTAAATATTTGCACAGAACATCACGTACCTTTTTTGTATGCCTCATCTGCGGCCACATATGGTGGTTCTGATGTGTTCAAGGAAGATCGCCAGTTTGAGAAGCCATTGAACGTTTATGGCTACTCAAAATTCTTATTTGATCAAGTGGTGCGCCAGCGATTGCAAGATGAAGCCAACACTGCTCAAGTGGTTGGATTCAGGTACTTTAACGTTTATGGGCCTAGAGAATCACACAAAGGTCGGATGGCTTCAGTTGCTTTCCATCATTACCATCAATTCATGGAAGCCAATTTGGTTAAATTGTTTGGTGAATATGATGGCTACAAAGAAGGTGAGCAAAAGAGAGATTTTGTTTCTGTCGAAGATGTGGTCAAGGTGAATTTATTTTTCCACGATCACCCCAAAAAAAGTGGCATATTTAATTTGGGTACTGGGCGCGCACAACCATTCAATGATGTAGCCAAATCAGTGATCAACTCTTTGAGAAAAATACATGGCCATGCTGAAATGTCCTTATCTGATTTGGTGGATGAGAGATTGCTTGAGTACGTGCCATTCCCGGAGGCCCTGAAAGGTAAGTACCAGTCATTCACTCAAGCTGATTTAACAAATTTGAGATCTGCAGGGTATCAAGAAGACTTCCTCACGGTTGAGCAGGGTGTCAGCAAATACATGACGTGGTTGTCAGAAAATTCTGATTTTCTTGCACAGCCCATGTAAGCAGTAAAAAAACGTCAACCACCCAGTGGGCGACTCGTTAAGAAGAGGCTCCATCAATCGATGGAGCTTTTTCATTAAAGGAGTCTGAATGTTTTTAAAAGTATTTCAACCAATCATCAATTTCATCATGGCAGCGTTTGTGGGACTTTTTTTATTGAGCGGTCACGCCTTCGCTAAAGTAGAAATCAACTCTGCTGATCAGGCGGCATTAGAGTCCGTGCGCGGCCTGGGGCCATCTAAAGCAAAAGCTATTTTGCTTGAACGAAAAAAGAATGGACCATTCAAAGATTCGACTGACCTTCATACCAGAGTCAAAGGTATTGGAGAAAAAACTGTGGAACGCTTGATGCAAAATGGTTTAACCATTAATAATAAAACTGTTGCAGGGCCAGTCAAGGACAAGTCGACAACCAAGACCAAAGAAACTTCATCTAAAAGAACCGCAGATAAAGAAAAAGAAGCTGCCCAAAAAGAGAAGTCAGAAAAAGCCAGTTCAGAAAAAACAGCCAAGCAAAGTAGAAAAGCTAAGGAAGACACAAAAGAAGGTGGGCAAAATAATCAGAAAGGTAGAGAAGCTTCCTAAGCCTATAAGCTTATAAATAATTGGCATATGACCTTGTTCAAAATACATTAAGATAGGGGTCATATGTCTACTTCACGTCCAAACTACCCGACCATTGCCCAAACTGTTGGCCATACCCCATTGGTGCGTTTACAGCGCATACCTGGAGCTGGCAATGTAGAGCGTAATAACGTTATTTTGGGCAAGTTAGAAGGTAATAATCCAGCTGGCTCGGTCAAGGATCGACCAGCTTTATCGATGTTCATGCGCGCCGAAGAGCGAGGCGATATCAGTCCTGGCGATACCCTGATTGAAGCAACCAGTGGCAACACTGGAATAGCTTTGGCCATGGTTGCAGCCATCTTGGGTTATAAAATGATTTTGGTGATGCCTGAGAATCAGAGTATTGAGCGTCGCCAAAGTATGTCAGCCTATGGCGCTGAGTTAATCTTGACTCCGGCCACGGGTGGTATGGAGTACGCAAGAGATTATGCAGAGCAATTACAAAAGGATGGCAAAGGGAAAATCCTCGATCAGTTTGGCAATAAAGATAATCCCAAGGCTCATATTGAATCAACAGGCCCTGAGATTTGGGAAGACACTCAAGGTCAGGTGACGCACTTTATTTCTGCGATGGGTACAACTGGAACAATCACGGGTGTATCGGTCTACTTAAAAGAAAAGAACGCAAACATTCAAATTATCGGAGCGCAGCCAGAGGATGGTTCGCAAATACCGGGTATTCGTAAATGGTCTCCTGAATACATTCCTAAAATCTATGCAGATGCTAAGGTAGATCGTATCGAATACGTTAGTCAGGCTGCGGCAGAAGACATGGCTCGTCGATTAGCAAGGGAAGAGGGTATTTTTTGCGGCATCTCAGCAGCGGGTGCTTTGGTTGTGGCTTTGAGAGTGGCCGAAAGAATTGAAAATGCCACGATCGTGTTCATTGTCTGTGATCGCGGCGACCGCTATCTATCAACCGGTGTTTTCCCAGCTTAACTAAGCGTATTTATTTTAAGAATATTGAGCTTATTGGCTGGCTGACTTGTTGGCTGTTGCTTTACTGCTTGATGAACCAGAAGAGTTACTTTTTTTTGGCAGCCTTTTTGTTGTTTTTAGGCTTTTTCGTCGCTTTTTTAGCCACATCCCCAGTCGGTCTCACATCATTTAAAGCTTCGGCAAACTCCGCGACTGATTGGGCGTAAAAAAAGCTGCGGTTGTAATCACAAATGGCTAAGAAGTTGCGTAGGCCAATCACATAACGAACATCTGTGCCACCGTTATTACCAGGACTTGGTAGGTCAACAATCAAGCTTGGTGTATTGGCGGGTAATGAGCTTTGTTTCAATAGACCTTGGTTGATCAGTTCACCCAATTGAAGCTTTGCCTTTGGTTCTCCATCCGCCAAACGTGCGGCATTGTCTTGAGCGGACTGGCCACTTTCAATATCAAGGTAAATGGATTCATCCTGAACCCAACCATGTACTTTTAAGAAGTTGGCCACGCTGGCAATCGCATCTTCTGGTGAATTTCTTAAATCAATCTTGCCATCTTTATTGCCATCTACGGCAAAGCGCCTGATGCTGCCAGGCATGAACTGAGGTAAGCCGATGGCTCCTGCATAGGATCCAGTTTGGTTCAAACAAGTTTTGAATGGCTTTGCTTGGCGGTTCTCTGCCCAACAAAGTAAGATTAAATCTTCTAACTGATTCTTGAAAAGAGTTTCTCTGGCTATCTTGTTAGGAGTGTTGGGATAGTCAAATCCAAGGGTGCTGAGGGTATCGCGAACAGAGAATCCCCCCATGTGGCGACCATAGATAGTTTCGACGCCAATGATTGATACGATGATTTCTGCTGGAACACCAGTTTCTTTTTCAGTTTTTTCGATGAAGGAGCGATGGGTCACCCAAAACTTCTGACCTGCAGCTAGACGCCTGGGTTCAACAAATCTGCTGCGATAGACATTCCAATTCTTTTGAAAGCCTGGGGGTGGAGGCATGACCAATTTTTTAATAGATGGGATCGCTTTCGTATCTTCAAAAGCTAGCTTTAGATCATTCAAAGGAATTTGATGATTTTTTGATACTTTTTCTAAAAAACTTTGCAATGAATCTGAGTTGATTGATTCTGAATCCGTCATGACTTTCGCTGAAATGACATTTTGGTTTGATCCATTTGATGAAATGGGGTCACTATGATTTAAATTCGCACAGGATGATAAGAGGATGGCAAAAAGACTGCCGGCCATCATTTTGAATAATCTGTTTACGAGGGGCGTGGTGTTAATCAAATTTAAAACATTGTGAAGGGGTGAATGAAATTTGTATTGCATTATTGTGTTTGACGTCATGATTGTCATTTAAACAGCATTTGATGACTCTAATCAAGCAGTACTTTCCTGATAGATTTTCATACTTAACCTAAGATGGACGTTTGAGCTTGAAAACGCTTATGCAGTAGGACTTTATCAGCAATTATTTTTTTATCAGAAGTCGCACTTTGTGATGTCAGAATTTTTTTAGGTGTATTAAAATTGCAAGGTTAGAAATGCTATTACGCAAATCGACTTGGCAACTTCAAAGTCATTTGAATTCATTGGTCTGATTAAATCTTTTAACAATAAAGAACAAGAGTCGTTATGAAAATTTTAGTAGCTGTTAAGCGTGTTGTGGATTACAACGTAAAAGTGCGTGTCAAATCTGATCAATCAGGCGTTGATATTGCAAACGTAAAAATGAGCATGAATCCCTTTGATGAAATTGCAGTTGAAGAAGCTGTGCGTCTCAAAGAGGCAGGCCTTGTTTCTGAAATCATTGCAGTTTCTTGTGGGTCGACTCAATCTCAAGAAACAATTCGTACAGCCATGGCGATTGGTGCTGATAGAGGTATTCTGGTTGAGACAGAGGCTGAGTTACAGCCTTTGGCTGTTGCTAAATTATTAAAAGCAATTGTTGGTAAGGAGCAGCCTGATTTAATTATCTTGGGTAAGCAAGCAATTGATGATGACAGCAATCAAACTGGCCAAATGTTGGCGGCTTTATTGAATGTCTCTCAAGCAACTTTTGCCTCAAAGGTTCAACTTGCTGATGGTAAAGCGATTGTTACGCGTGAAGTTGATGGCGGCCTAGAGACTATTTCAATTAATTTACCTGCTGTTATTACCACTGATTTGCGCTTGAATGAGCCACGCTACGTCACGTTGCCTAACATCATGAAAGCCAAAAAGAAACCATTGGATATTTTAAAACCAGAGGATTTGTCGGTTGATGTTGCGCCGCGCATCACAACCATTAAAGTCGCCGAGCCTCCGACACGCAGTGCTGGGGTGATGGTTGCAGATGTTAAAGCGCTGGTTGATAAACTTAAAAATGAAGCAAAGGTAATCTAAATGACTATTTTAGTAATAGCAGAACACGACAATCTTTCTTTGAAGGCCGCTACTCTTAATACTGTTGCAGCAGCTCTTTTGTGTGGTGGTGATGTGCATATTTTGATTGCTGGATATCAAGCAGATGCTGTCGCTCAAGCTGCATCTCAAATTCCCGGGGTTTCCAAAGTCATTCATGCAGATGCACCACATTTGCAATATCAATTAGGTGAAAACTTGGCGGAGCAAATCTTGGCTTTGACTGCAGGTTCTGCTTATTCTCATGTGTTGGCGCCAGCCACAGCGATTGGTAAAAATACCCTGCCAAGAGTGGCCGCGAAATTAGACGTGGCTCAAGTGTCCGACATCATGAAGGTGCTCAGTGCTGATACTTTTGAGAGACCTATCTATGCAGGTAACGCAATAGCCACTGTTCAATCTGGTGATCCTATTAAGGTAATCACTGTGCGCACAACTGGATTTGATCCGGTGGCTAATGCGGGCGGTAATGCTGTGATTGAAAAAATCTCTGCGGTCGCTGATTCAGCAATTTCTGCATTTATTTCCAAAGAAATTAATCAATCTGATCGTCCAGAATTGTCTGCTGCCAAAGTGGTGGTATCTGGTGGTCGAGGTTTGGGCTCTGCAGAAAAGTATCATGAATTACTGGAGCCTTTGGCTGATAAGTTGGGTGCTGCTTTGGGCGCATCCAGGGCAGCGGTTGACGCTGGTTATGTACCAAATGATTATCAAGTAGGTCAAACCGGAAAAATTGTGGCTCCTCAACTTTATATTGCTGTTGGCATTTCAGGGGCAATTCAGCATTTGGCTGGCATGAAGGATTCAAAGATCATAGTTGCTATTAACAAAGATGCTGACGCGCCTATATTTGGTGTTGCAGATTATGGGTTGGTGGCCGATTTATTCACTGCTATTCCTGAACTTATTTCCGAATTAGGCTAGTTGATTTTTAGAGGCAGATAATGAGTTATAAAGCACCAGTAAAAGACATGCTGTTTGTTCTTGAGAATATTTCTGAGATTGATAAGATTAACCAGCTACCTGGTTTTGAAGATTATGATTTAGAAACTGCCTCTGCAGTTCTTGAGGAGTCTGGAAAGTTTTGTGGTGAAGTTTTGGCACCATTGAATTGGACTGGTGATCAAAACCCGAGTCACTTACTGAATGGTGAGGTTATAACAACGCCAGGTTTTAAAGAAGCTTTTCAGCAATTTGGTGAAGCTGGTTGGCAAGGGGTCATCCACCCCGTTGAATTTGGCGGTCAAGGATTTCCTAAAGCAATTGCAACACCATGCGCAGAAATGTTACATGCTGCAAATATGTCGTTTGCACTTTGCCCTATGTTGACGGATGGTGCGATAGAAGCTTTATTAACTGCAGCCAGCTCAGAATTGAAGGAACGTTATATTCCTAAAATGATTCTTGGAGAGTGGACTGGTACCATGAATCTAACAGAGCCCCAAGCCGGTTCTGATTTGGCCGCCGTTAGGACCAAGGCTGAGTTACAAGGTGATGGAAGTTATAAAATTTTTGGGACAAAAATTTACATCACATACGGTGAACATGATATGGCTGAGAACATCATCCATTTAGTGCTAGCTCGTTGCCCAGGAGCTCCTGAGGGTGTTAAAGGAATTTCATTGTTTGTGGTGCCAAAGTTCATGGTTCATGAAGATGGATCATTAGGAGAGCGTAATGATGTTCAATGTGTATCTATTGAACATAAATTAGGAATTAAGGCCAGTCCTACA
Organism: Polynucleobacter cosmopolitanus; assembly: GCF_002224225.1. Classification (GTDB taxonomy): domain Bacteria; phylum Pseudomonadota; class Gammaproteobacteria; order Burkholderiales; family Burkholderiaceae; genus Polynucleobacter; species Polynucleobacter cosmopolitanus. Next base: position 951,980 of record NZ_NJGG01000001.1, read on the forward strand.
GCTGTTCTTCAATTTGGAGATCATGGCGGTGCAGTTGGTTATCTTGTTGGTGAGGAAAACCGCGGTCTAGAGTACATGTTCATCATGATGAATGCGGCACGTTTTGCGGTTGGTATGCAAGGAGTTGCTATTGCAGATCGGGCATATCAGCAGGCAGTTTGGTATGCCAATGATCGAGCTCAGTCAAAAGACTTAACTGGGTCAGCAGAGCCAGTCACGATCATTCATCACCCTGACGTTAAGCGCATGTTGATGACTATGCGTGCCTATACTGAAGGTGCTCGAGCGATAGCTTATGTGGCTGCAGCAGCCAGTGATCAAGCTCATCATTCCACTGATCAAAATATCCGACAAAAAAATGCAGCCTTTTATGAATACTTGGTGCCGATCATTAAGGGGTTTTCAACTGAAATGTCTGTTGAGGTAACCAGTCTAGGTATTCAAGTGCATGGCGGTATGGGTTTCATTGAAGAGACCGGCGCTGCTCAACATTATCGAGATGCGCGTATCTTACCGATTTATGAGGGTACTACAGCCATTCAAGCGAATGATTTGATTGGCCGTAAAACTTACCGAGATGGTGGGCAGGTTGCTCAATCAATTGCATCATTGATTCAGGAAACTGAAAATCAACTGAAAGCTAGCGGATCTATAGAGGCAGCAGCAATGCTGAAGCATTTAAATGCTGCCAGAATTTCATATGAATCTGTTGTTGCTCATATTGTGGCTAATTTTAAATCTGAGATAAAAGATGTTTTCGCTGGAGCAACAACCTATTTAAAATTGGCTGGAACTTTATTGTCAGGCTGGCAAATGGCAAGGGCTTTATTGGTTTCTGAGGATAGATTGTCTGAGGATCCTGATTTCTACTCTGCAAAAATTGGCACTGCTTATTTTTATGCTGAACATCTTTTAAGCCAAGTTCCAGGTATGGCTTCTGCTGTCATTAATGGCGGGCGTTCAGTCAACCAATTAAGGGCTGATCAGTTTTAATTATCACTGAGATATTTTTTTGGCGGCTTCAAATTGACTGAGGAAGTGTTGCTCGAACGCAATCGCTAATCCAATCATTAAGATTGCCGCACCAATCATCAAAGAAGCGATGACGCACAAAATCACTAACCAGCCTGAGGCACTTTTCTGTCCGCTGTTAGCGTTGAATTGAGCATCCCATTTCTCATCAGGTCTCAAACCAAACACAATCGTGGTTAACCAGCTAGCTTCAAGGGCAATGAATCCAGCAGCTGCCAAAATCCAACCGAGGGCAGAGGACATATCACTGGCAGCCAATAACTTCCATCCCAAAATACCTGCAAATAAACTGACCATTTGCAACCAAGCCCATGGACTACCTAGACCTTTTAGGTAAAAGACATTGAAACCAGTGCCCGGAAAAAAAAGACCCAAAGCGCAAAAGAGAAATTTATTTTTATGCATGGACTGATTGTATTGATTTAATGAGACAGCGTTAAAACCACTTTATTAAAGCCTTCAGTTTTTGAGTGAAAAACTCAATACTTCATTGTCACGGGTCATGATCAAAAGTCGATCACCATCGCGCACCATGCTTCGATAGTTACCTAAATGACTCAAAAATTTATATTCCAGGTCGCTTGCGGCAGGATCGCAAGCTTTGCGGGTGCTGGCTATTTTTTCTATGACAAAGCCTTTATCCCCAACTTGAACTTGAGCGGTGTAAAGATTGCAGCCTGAGTAGCCACTGACAGATTTGCCATCAGGTGAAAAGTTTAAGCTCAAAGAAGTCTTATTTTCACCATATGGAATTGATCTTTGGCGGGTTTTTCCATCATTGGGGCTCGTGTAATGCCACCTGATCAAGGTCCATTGGCTGGCTTGTACATCTAGGATGGCTGGGGCATTTACGGCATTACAGGGCGGCATGACTTGGGTACAGGCACCCAGAAATAGGCTGGAACTGGCCAGAAGTATCAAAAATAGGGTCGATGGTCTTAAATTAGTCATGCTTACCTTTAAATTTTAGTCTTCTGAGCAATTCTGCGATAGAATACGTGGTTTATTTCAGCATTGTAAGGAAATCACATGGTCGTCATTCGACTCGCACGTGGCGGTTCTAAAAACCGTCCATTCTTTAGCATCGTAGCTACAGACAAACGCAATCGCCGTGACTCGAACTTTATCGAGCGCATCGGCTATTACAATCCTGGCGCAGTAGAAACTGAACAAGGTTTCCGCGTTGCTCAGGACCGTTTGACTTATTGGCAAGGCGTTGGTGCTCAGTTGTCACCAACAGTAGCACGTTTACTCAAGGGTGCTCCTAAGGCCTAAGTAAGTCTTGGTTGATGGAGGCTCTCATGAGTACTGCAATGAAAAGTACTGCAACGAGTTCTCCATCTGACCTAGTTCTTGTCGGGCATGTGCTCGACGCTCAAGGGATCAGAGGTTTGGTGAAAATCAAGCCTTATTCAAAAGAGCCCTTAGCTTTATTCTCAGCGCCGCTTGTTTGGTTATCTAAGCCCCCAGCCTTGGCGGACTTGGCTCGACCTATGGTTGTTAAAACTGCCAAAGAACACAGTGGGCAAATCCTTCTCGGTTTAGAAGACATCAATGATCGCGATCAAGCCCTTGCTATCAAAGGCATGGCGGTTTACGTGAGTCGTGCCGACTTTCCTGAAGAGGAAGACGATAGTTTCTATTGGGTAGACCTGATTGGTTTGTCTGTGATCAATGAGCAAGGCCAAACATTGGGCTTGGTTGTTGATCTGATGGACAACGGCGCACAATCTATTTTGTGTGTGCGGCTTGAAGGACAAAAAGAAGATCGATTGATCCCATTCATTGAATCTGTCATCAAATCAGTCAACAAAGATGCCAATGATCCAGAACGTCAAATCGTTGTGGATTGGCAGTTGGACTGGTGATTTCTTTATGATGAAGCCATGCGTTTTGACCTTGTAACCATCTTCCCTGAAATGTTCTCTGCATTGACCTCTTGGGGGATCACGGGCAGAGCTTTTGAGCAGGGTTTGGCCAGCATCCACACATGGAACCCAAGAGACTTCACGCAAGACGCTAGACGAACTGTTGATGACCGCGCCTATGGTGGTGGCCCTGGCATGGTCATGATGGCAAAGCCCCTGGAGGACACCCTGGATGCTGTAGCAAAAGATCAAGAAAAATCGGCCAAAAAAGGTCCAGTGATTTTGTTATCTCCTCAGGGTGAACGATTCAATCAAAAAAAAGCTCAATATATTAAGGATTTAGGAGTTGTGACCCTCTTGTGCGGGCGTTATGAGGCCATTGATCAGCGTTTGGTTGAGCGCCGCGTGGATGAAGAGCTGAGTTTGGGCGATTTTGTGGTTTCTGGGGGTGAAATACCCGCCATGGCGGTGATGGATGCCGTGATCCGTTTGATCCCTGGAGCCCTTGGAGATGCTGATTCTGTGGCCCAAGATAGCTTTATGGAGGGGCTTTTGGACTGTTTTCACTACACCAGGCCCGAAAATTATGAAAATTTATTGGTTCCGGACGTGCTTTTAGGCGGACATCACGCTAAAATAGCGGATTACCGTCGGAAACAATCTTTGGAGCTGACGTTAAAGCGACGACCTGATTTAATTATTCAGGCACGTCAGCAAGGCTTGTTGAGTTCTGCAGATGAAGCTTTTTTAGCCTCTTTGCAAAAATAAAACAGGGTTTTAAACCGCATCCTCTACCAAGTCCGTTTATTCGGAATACAACGTTGGTACGATGCTATAGGAGTTGTAATGAACATTATTGAATCAATTGAGCAAGAAGAGATTGCTCGCCTAACAGCCAATAAAACGCTACCTGCGTTTGCACCTGGCGATACAGTTGTTGTAAACGTTAACGTGGTTGAAGGTACTCGTAAACGTGTGCAGGCTTACGAAGGTGTTGTGATTGCTAAACGCAATCGTGGTTTGAACTCAAGCTTCATCGTTCGTAAGATTTCATCTGGCGAAGGTATTGAGCGTACATTCCAAACTTACTCACCATTGATCGCTAGCGTAGAAGTTAAGCGTCGCGGTGATGTACGTCGTGCTAAGTTGTACTACTTGCGTGATCGTTCTGGTAAATCAGCACGTATCAAAGAGAAGCTACAAGCTCGTACAAAAGAAGTTGTGGCTGAGTAATCAGTTGCAATTCTTTATACAAAGGCAGCCTTGGCTGCCTTTGTGCTTTTTAGGCTCTCAAGAAATACCAAGCTTCAGATAAACTAGAAATCATGTCACGTTCAACCGATCATTTGCTTAAAGCTTCGAGTGCTTCTCAGTCTATTTTTGACCCAAGAGAAGTGCCGATCGTGTCGCGCGATAGTCATATGCCTGCTGTTGAACAGAGTTTGTTGACGCCTGATGGATTGCGTCTCAGATTCACTCAGGAGAAGCAGTGGCAGGCCGAAGTCACTGATGAAAACCGGGCGGCTTTGGCCAGAGAAGGGTCGGTCAAAGCGGGTCGCGGTAATGAGCTGACGCCTGCTGCGGTATTGATTCCTTTGATCATGTATCAGAATGAATTAAAAATCCTCCTCACACAAAGAACAGCTCATTTGCATGATCATCCAGGCCAAATCAGTTTTCCTGGAGGTCGCTCCGACCCAGAAGACACTTCAGCCATCGATACGGCATTGCGCGAAGCAGAAGAGGAGATTGGACTGCCAGCTAACAGAGTTGAAGTGCTCGGTTCATTGCCCCATTACTTGACTATCACGGGATATCAAGTGACCCCTGTGGTGAGTCTGGTGAATGCAGGACATTCTTATCATCCCGATGAATTTGAGGTGGCCGATATCTTTGAAGTGCCGATGGCTTATTTGATGAACCCCCATCATCATGAACAAAGAATGTGGCAAAGCCCACAGGGTTATCGTCGTTTTTATGCCATGCCTTATGAAAATAAGTTCATTTGGGGAGCAACTGCGGGTATGCTACGGAATCTTTATCATTTTTTAAAAGCATGACATTTTTCTCAATTCTCTTCGCTCTGATTGCTGAGCAATACAAGCCAGTTGAAAAAAATCACTGGATTCATCGCATCACCCATGGCTGGTTAGATTTCATTGTCAAAAATATCGACACTGGCGCAGAGCGCAGTGGTCGATTAGCTTGTTTGGCTGCCTTGATTCCTCCAGTCGTTCTGGTCTTGGCCATCCACATTGTTTTGCTTGCCACTCAACCGATGTTGGCGTTCATTTGGAACGTGCTGATTGTTTATTTATTTTTAGGATTCAGACAATTCAGTCATCCATTCACGGCCATTCATGAAGCCTTGCTTGAGCGTGATCTAGATACAGCGCGAAAGCTACTTGCTGAGTGGCAGGGCGCAGGTATTAACACTGAAACCATGAGTGAATCTGAGGTGATTCGTTTAACTCTTGAGCAAGCCATCATTGGCGCTCACCGACATGTATTTGGACCAATCTTTTGGTTCATGTTGCCGTTTGGTCCTGCTGGGGTGGTTTTATATCGCTTGAGTGAAACAGCTGCGCAACGTTGGCCTTCTCAGGCAAGCAGTTCTTTGGCCAGTGCGGCCCGAAGTTTGTTCCAGGTGATTGATTGGATACCTGTGAGATTAACTGCGATTGGTTTTGCCATCGTGGGTAATTTTGAAGATGCGATTTACGGCTGGCGCTTTCATTTGCGTAAATGGAGCAATGAACTTGAGGCCATCATTTTGGCTGCGGGCGCCGGTGCATTGGGTGTTCGCTTAGGTGCGCCATTGCCTGAACCAGACAGCGATGAGGCCTTGCGTATGGCTGAATCAGGAGAGCCACCGATTTACGATTTAGGTATTGAAGCTTCTTTGCGCAGTTTGCGCTCTGCGGTTGGCCTGGTTTGGCGCGCAGTGATTCTTTGGTTAACGCTGATTGCTTTGATGACTATTTCAGTTTGGCTTGGATAGTATCTGCGTTGTGGGATTCGTGTCGCAACTGACGAAATAATTCCACACGCTGTGCTGAGATCGTCCCTGCATCTACAGCTGATCTAACAACGCAGCCAGGTTCATCACCATGGCTGCAGTTATGAAACTTGCATTTGCCCAGCAAGGGCCTGAACTCAATAAAAGCATGTTGTAGCTCGCTCTCTGAGAGGTGAGCTAAACCAAATTCTTGAAACCCTGGTGAATCAATCAGTGCGCCAGCAAAAGAGTTGGTGGAGGTGGTTTCGGCAGAAGTACTTTCTTTAGCGGGTGGTAAATCGTAATAACGACAAGCAGTGGTGGTGTGTTTGCCGCTGTCTAACTTCTTGGAATGTTCTTGAGTTTGCGCTGCGGCATCAGGTATTAAAGCATTCAAGAGGGTAGATTTACCCATGCCTGATTGGCCAACCAATACTGATACACGACCCTGAACATGCGGTAGTAGAGCTTCTACTGATGCAGGATCATGTTTCACAGACATTTCGTGAACAGGATATCCCATCGCAATATATGGCTCGAGCATCTTGCGTGCAGCCGGCAATTTATTAGGAAGATCGCATTTATTGAGAATGATTCTAGGGATGATGCCGGCAGTCTCAGCGGCGATCACTGCGCGACCTAAAAGGTCTGGAGAAAAGCCTGGCTCAGTGGCAAGTACGATCAAGATCTGATCAACATTACTAGCAATTGATTTGCTTTTATAAGCATCTGAGCGGTACAAAAGATTTTTACGTTCAACAATTTTTTCAATGACCGCTTGCTCAGGTCCAGTCTCTTGAACTTCCAAGATGTCTCCAACTGCACCCAAATGTTGTTTTCCGCGGGAGGTGACTTGATACAGAGCTTGTGGGCTGATATCTGCTTGGCCCTCAATTGCTCTGGCCAAATAATGTCGGCCATAGGATGCAACTAGGAGGGCTTTGAATGATTTCATCAAACTATCTTACTGCCATACTTTGTAAATGAGCAATGCGCAGAGGAGCCGGTGGGTGGGAATCGTAAAACTTTGAATAAAGCGGATCAGGTGTGAGCGTTGCTGCATTGTCTTGATACAACTTAACCAAAGCAGTGATCAGATCACTGGCTGAAGATTTTTCTGCAGCAAAAGCATCTGCCTCATATTCATGTTTGCGAGAGCCCATACTGTTGATTGGAGTCAAAAAGAAACCGAATACAGGCAAGACCAAGCTGAACAATGCCAAGGCCAAACCAGCGTTATAACCGTTCATGTCTGGAGTGATTCCAAGGCTCAAGTAGAACCATGCTTTGGTTGAAATCCATCCCAATAAAGCCAGCACCAAAAAGCTCAAAGCAAATGACTGAATCAAACGTTTACGGATATGTTGGCGCTTGAAGTGGCCTAATTCATGAGCCAAGACCGCTTCAATTTCTTGTGGATTCAAACGCTCAATCAAAGTATCAAAAAACACAATTCGTTTTGCTTTGCCCATGCCCGTGAAATAAGCATTGCCATGAGCGCTGCGCTTGCTGCCATCCATGATGAAAAGACCTTGACTGGTGAAGTCACAACGCTTGAGTAAGTCTTCAATGCGATCTTTCAATGGGCCATCTTCGAGCGGTTTAAATTTATTGAACAAGGGGGCAATGAAGGTCGGAAATAACCACAGTAACAATGCATTGAATGCCACCCACACAAACCACGTCCAGACCCACCAATACTGACCAGCTTCAGTCATCAGCGTCAGAACAACCCACAAGAGTGGGAGGCCGATGGCAAGACCCAACAAAATACCTTTGAACATATCAACAAAAAACAAGGTTGGTGTCATTCGATTGAAGCCAAATTTTTCTTCGATGCCGAACTGACGGTGCCATGAAAATGGCAAATCAATGATGCCCGTGATCAAGCTGATGGAAACCAACAATGCTATTTGCTGAGGAATGCCTGGCCCCATTAAATCCAAGGTGAAGTCATGCATCAGTTGTAGTCCGCCCAGCAGGGTAAAGCCAATCAAAATAGCGACTGATAATGCGATCTCAAATAAACCAAGACGTAATTTGGTCATGGTGTAGTCGGCTGCTTTGTGGTGATCGGTGATGGTTACTTTGCTGGCAAATTCTGCTGGAACCTGATCGCGATGCAATGCAATGTGCCGCATATGTCGAGAGGCCAAGTAGTAACGGGTGGCAACGCTGAGGGCTAAGCCCAAAAGAAAGATCAAAGTGAATGTCATGAGTTCGCTAAAAATGTTGAGAACCTGATGGAAGATTCTAAATAATGAAGCTATTTTTACACAACTATGACATCGGGTAATAAAGGGCCTGCCTGCATAGCAGGCATTAGAAACTCGCAGCTATACCAATTGAAGTACCTTGGACATTTTGACCAAATTGAAACCTGAACATCAAGCGAATTCTGGTCAGAATCGGGTCTGATTCTCTGCGGTCCAATTCAATCCCTGTGCCAACGGATGTCAGAGAATTAAAGCCAAGAGATCCCCGCATATCACCTAAAAATTGGGTATGAGCCAATTCAAGTACATGGCGAATCGGGATATCAAAAAATCTCATGGATGTCGGCGTTCGACTGCGAGACCATAAACTGAAGCTTTGAGAATCTGAATGTCCTCTGACCGCGGCTGAGCTGTCAAAGCTGTTCAATGGAATATAGGTGAAGCGAGCTTCAAAATCAATTTCTCGCTCAGGTTTGTAGTTTTCATAATCCAGCATCAGTGAGCCGCCAGCACCGTACACATTTAAGCGACCTCGATTCAAAAAATCAAGATTTTTACCCGTGCGATCTTCAAGTGCTCGATTAAAGATGGAGGCATCACTTTCAAGGTGGCCGAGTGTGACGTTGAATATGGGGCGAAAACGAAATTCTTTGGTGACATTAAAGTCCCAGCCAATGCCACCAGTTCCAGAAATACTGTTCCAGCGAACGGGTAGGAGGGTTGATGAATCAGCCGTTCCTGCGTTAAAAGATGGGTCGTATCGATTAATTGCCACAGTCCCTTCGAGGTAAAGCGGTACTTGTTCACTGATTCTGTCACCGCCTCCAAAAGAAATCATTTTTAAAGCAGGATTGTTGGTGGATTTATCGGTGATGGACAGAGAGCCCGTGGTGACGTCAGGCGTCAAAGAGTAGCCCATGATCAACATCATTGAGTTGGCTTTTTTCTGCAGGTCCTCTGTGAAACTCAGAGCTGTTTGTGCGCTCGCTAAGCAGGTGTGAGTTGCCCCATAAATGATGAGGGCTTTTAAGCTAGCGAGGATTGTGCTGTGAAGGCGCAAGGTCATTATTTTAAGAACTATCAGTGATACTTTTATTGAGGTATTTTAACTTCGAACAACTCGCTCACTGTTGTTTAGAAATTAAAGCCCATGCCAAAGCTGAGGCCGCCGAGTTTTGTTTTTTGTAAAGGTTCGCCTGCTTTCATATCGTAATAGAGGGTGCGATAACCCAGCATCATATCTCCCCATCGGTAGGCTTTGCCAATACCAACCATTGCTTGCCATGTCATATCAGTCTTACTCCCTTGACCTCCCATATCGAAATAGAAGGGCATGAACCAATCCGTTGATGAAATTCTTGAACGACCTTTTATGCCGATGACAGGATCTGTTGCTCTGGCTCTTTTGGAGAGTGATAAGTCATCAAAATGATTGAAATCAATGCGCCAATTCGCTTTGACATTCACTGTTCTAAGGCTAACCAATGTATCTATAGATAATTGGGGCTCATGGAAAACGTTATAAGAAACCCCGCCCGTGAAGGTTGTCAGCTTAATGGTGGCTGTTGATGAAGTTGAAATTACATTGCCACCTCGAACATGTTCATCAGTGAACTCAGCGTGCGCGGCATCTGCAAGCAAGCCCCACTTTCCATAACGAGCCTGTCCAGAGAGCATCGCAACTCCAGAAAGATGCTTGAGAACGTCTCCGGCTGTCACATCAGATGATGAGTTTGTCTCTGGAAGTGGAGCTTCAGTACTTATTCCAGGCAACCATAAATAAGGTGTTAGAGAAAATTTCCACTCATTGGCGATCGGGGCAATTGGGTTGGTGCTGATTTGAGTTTGAGCATGAATGACCCCTGAAACACTGGCGACTATAAAAAGACATACAGCTTTGAAGTAAGTTATTTTCATGAAATTAATTGTGATTTGATTGGGCAAATTAAAGCATAGCGAATGAAATTCACCATTAGCTCAGTGGTGAATGACCCGTATTTTTGACTCTGTGAATCTATAGATTTTTAAAATAGGACAATTACACCGCAGGTGTAATAATCACCAAAATGCTGTTTTATTGAGGGAAACACTTGTTTTGCATGGAATCTCACGAAACTCAATAAAATCAAATGATTGACAACAATGATTAGCAGTACAAATAACAGGAATCAGTTAAGACAAATGAGCACAACCAGAAAAAACGATCGCTTGGTGTGGGTAGATATGGAGATGTCGGGTCTTCAGCCAGAAACAGACCGTATTTTAGAAATTGCCATGATCGTGACAGATGGAGATTTGAACATCGTTGCTGAAGGACCTGTTTTGGTGGTGCACCAAGAAGATGCTGTGCTGGATCGCATGGATGCTTGGAATAAAGGCACTCACGGTAAATCTGGTTTGATAGACAAAGTGAAGGCATCTACTTTGACTGAAGCAGAGGTTGAGGCAGAGTGCTTGGCATTTTTAAAGCAACATGTGAAATCAAGTATTTCTCCGATGTGCGGTAATACCATTCATCAGGATCGCCGATTCATGAATCGCTATATGCCGAAATTAGAAGCTTATTTCCATTATCGAAATATTGATGTCTCAACCATCAAAGAATTATGCAAACGCTGGCAACCTGAAATCGCTAAAGGCTTCTCAAAGCAGCAGGCACATACTGCTTTGGCTGACATCATTGAATCAGTAGATGAGTTGCGTTATTACAGAGAAAAACTATTCATTCCAACCATTGGCGATGAGCCCATCGTTGAAGGTAACTAAATAAATTCATTGATAAGCAATCAAGAAATAATTTAATCAAAAGATAAATATGCTTTCTCAAGACGCCAATATGTTTTTAAGAATCGCCGCCATCATCACGCCAGTGGTGTTGATCATTTTGGTGGGTTGGTTATATGGTCGTAAAGCTCACCCCGATATGTCGGGCATCAATCGTGCAACGCTGGATGTGATTGCGCCATTGTTGGTTGTTTCTGCGTTTGTGAGTAAAGATTTTGAATTGCTTGACCAGTGGAGCTTATTGCTCTGTGGCGTTGCTGTGGTTTTGGGCTCGGGTATTTTGGCTTGGCCGATTGCCAAGATATCTGGCATGGATCCCAAAACATTTGTGCCCCCCATGATGTTCAATAACTGCGGCAACATGGGTTTGCCCTTGGCAGTGTTTGCTTTTGGTACTGCTGGCCTTGCTCCTGCTGTGGCATTGTTTGCGATTTCTAATTTGATGCACTTCACTTTAGGAGTCAAGTTGGTGAACCCCAGAGCATCAGTCAAAGGGGTCTTTGCGAATCCGATGGTGATTGCGACCATATTGGGCATCTTCCTATCAAGCACCAAACATCTTTACACCTTGCCTGAGCCTTTGTATCAATCAATCAAATTATTAGGCGATGCGACAGTGCCTTTGATGTTGTTCTCTTTGGGTGTCCGCATGAAAGATGCCAATTTGAAACATTGGCGTGAAGGATTTTTAGGCGCTGCGATTTGCCCAATTGTGGGCTTGACGGTTGCTATGATCATCGCACCATTTGTTGAGATGACCGATCTTCAAAAAGGTCTTTTATTTGTATTTGCTAGTTTGCCACCAGCAGTTTTAAACTTCCTGGTGGCCGATCGCAACAAACAAGATCCTGAACTGGTTGCCTCGATTGTTCTACTTGGCAACTTATCTGCGATGATCTTCGTGCCTATCGGCTTGTACCTTGGCTTGAGATAAGCAGCTCAAATTCTTAAGTTTTAAAAATCTGAAGTCTTCAGCCTCAAGCCTCAAGTTATTTGGCTCTGATCGCTGATTTAGGGCGGAATGCTTTGATCACAGTTTCATTGGTCTCTACATAAGGGCCGCCAATCAAATCAATGCAGTAGGGCACAGCTGCAAAAATACCCGGAACTATTGATTTGCCATCAGCATCCTTCAAACCTTCCAAGGTTTCTTGAATGGCTTTGGGTTGCCCTGGTAGATTGATGATCAAGGCTGCATGGTTATCGATTTCTCGAAGAGCAGCAACCTGTCTAGACAAAATGGCCGTAGGAACGAATTTAAGGCTGATTTGGCGCATTTGCTCAGCAAAGCCTGGCATCTCTCTACTGGCAACAGCCAACGTTGCCTCGGGCGTCACATCTCTTCTAGAGGGCCCTGTGCCTCCGGTGGTTAAAACCAAGTCGCAACCAACCTCATCCACCAGTTCCTGAATGGTCTTAGAAATCAATTCTTTTTCATCAGGAATCAAGCGAGATTCCATGTGCCAAGGGGAGGTCAAGGCTTTGGCAAACCAAGATTCGAGAGCCGGAATGCCTTCATCTTGATAAACCCCGCTGCTGGCACGGTCTGAAATTGAAATCAAGCCAATCCAAATTTCATCTGGATGTTGGCGTTTTGTGTTTTTAGTATTGGTATTTTTTGCACTCATACGTCAATTCTAGCTATGATTGCGGAATGTTTTCACATTCACCCACACAATTACAAGAATTAGTCTCTTATTTATTGGCTGAAGCCAAGGCTTTGGGGGCTACAGATGCCGCCGCTGAGCTTTCGGAGGGCAGTGGCTTATCGGTCTCGGTTCGCAAAGGCAATATCGAAACCATCGAGCAAAATCTTGACAAGCAAGCTGGCGTGACGGTGTTCATCGGCCAGAGACGTGGCAATGCGGGAACCAGTGATTTTTCAAAAGAATCTCTCAAGGCCAGTGTTCGAGCAGCTTTTCACATCGCGCAGCACACCGCTGAAGATGATTGTGCTGGATTGGCTGAAGCCGATCTACTAGAAAAAAATCCCAAAGATTTAGATCTGTACCATCCTTGGAACATCAATACTGCCGAAGCTGTAGAAATTGCCAGAGATGCTGAGCGGGGTGCTTTTGCTGTGAGTAAAAATATCACCAACAGTGATGGTGCAACCGTATCTGCACAGCAATCACATTTCATGTTGGGTACGAGCAATGGTTTCATGGGCGGTTATGCGATCTCTCGCCACTACATTGCCTGCACTCCTATCGCAAGTGCAACAAGTAAAAAAGGCGCTGCCATGCAGCGTGATGATTGGCACACAACTGCTCGCGCACCAGAGGACTTGGCCAGGCCAGGGGACGTTGGTGCTTATGCAGCTAAAAGAGCTTTGGCAAGATTGGGTGCGCGATCTATTTCCACCAGACATTGCCCGGTTTTATTCGAAGCCCCATTGGCAGTAGGCTTGGTGGGCGCTTATGTGCAAGCAACCTCAGGTGGAGCTTTGTACAGAAAGTCCAGCTTCTTGCAAGACAGTTTGGGTAAAACCATTTTCCCTAAGCACATTGATTTATTGGAAGAGCCGCACATACCTCGCTTAACTGGCAGCGCACCATTTGATGAAGAAGGTGTGAAAACACGTTCGCGCAAAGTGATCGATGCAGGTGTTGTGCAGGGATACTTCTTATCTACTTACTCTGCCAGAAAGTTGGGCATGCAATCCACTGGCAACGCAGGTGGCTCTCATCAACTGCAATTCAAAAGCCGCTTAACAAAACCATCTGATGATTTGCCGGCCATGTTGAGAAAAATGGGTACAGGTTTATTGGTCACTGATCTCATGGGTCAAGGTGTTAACTATGTGAACGGTGATTATTCACGCGGCGCTTTTGGATATTGGGTTGAGAATGGAGTGATCGTTCATCCCGTTGAAGAAATCACCATTGCAGGTAACTTAAAAGAGATGTTCAAGCAAATTGTGGCCATCGGGGCAGACACTTTGATGCGTGGCACGAAAGAGACTGGCTCAATACTGATTGAGAATATGACGGTGGGTGGGCGTTAATGCAGCAACAACTAGTCGCTGCATTTAATTAATTACGCTAACTGATTAAAGTTTGCTGGTGTAGGTCACAAAAGCGTAAGCCAAGGTGCCATTGTGATGCTCTTCTCTTGAAACTTCTTCCCAGAGCATGTCGTCGACATCAGGGAAAAATGCATCGCCATCGATTTCGATATCCACTTCAGTGATGATGAGTTTATCGACATACATCAAAGCCTCATCATAGATTTGGGCACCACCGATGATGAAAGCTTTTTCAACACCTGAGCAAGCATCAATCGCATCCTCTAGAGATGTGAAGGTCTCTGCACCTTCAGCTTTGAATTCTGGATTGCGGCTCACCACGATGTTACGTCTACCAGGCAGTGGGCGACCCAAAGATACCCAAGTGTTGCGACCCATGATGATAGGACAACCCAAGGTGGTATTTTTAAAGTGTTTGAGATCTTCTGGTAAATGCCAAGGCAGTGTGTTGTTCACACCGATCACGCCATTTTTAGCACGCGCAACAATGATGGCTAATTCCACAGCAATCCTTTGATTAAATGGCTACAGGAGCTTTGATTGGGTCGTGATGCTGATAACCAATGAGCTCAAAGTCTTCGTATGCGTAGTCAAAAATAGATGCTGGTTTGCGACGAATGTTTAATTTTGGCAAAGGCAACGGTTGACGTGATAACTGAAGTTTCACTTGCTCCATGTGATTAGAGTACAAGTGGCAATCTCCGCCTGTCCAAATAAATTCACCAGGGGTTAAGCCAGCTTGCTGAGCAATCATGTGCGTCAATAGCGCATAGCTCGCAATATTAAAAGGCACACCTAAGAAAATATCAGCACTGCGTTGATAGAGTTGGCAAGATAATTTGCCATCAGCAACATAAAACTGAAAGAAAGCGTGGCACGGTGGTAAAGCCATGCGTGGAATTTCAGCAACGTTCCAAGCTGAAACAATTAAACGACGTGAATCAGGATTATTTTTAATCTGATCCATCAACTGACTAATTTGATCAACGTGTTCGCCATTAGGGGCTGGCCATGAGCGCCACTGGTAACCATAAATTGGACCGAGCTCACCGTCTTCTTTGGCCCACTCATCCCAAATGCTCACACCACGTTCTTTTAACCAATTGTTATTGGTGCTGCCTTGCAAAAACCAAAGCAATTCAATGATGATTGATTTGAGGTGTAATTTTTTGGTGGTGACAACCGGAAAGCCCTCTTGTAAATCAAAGCGCATTTGATGGCCGAATACTGAAACAGTGCCCGTGCCAGTGCGGTCTGATTTGTGGGTTCCTTTGGCCAAAACATGGCTCATGAGATCTAGATATTGCTGCATATCAGAATTCTACTACTTGCTAAAAGTAACCACGTGATCGGCCACTAATTTGATGCCAATTTTTTCACCGATCGCATGATTATGGTGACTAGGCACCATGGTCAGCAAGCGTTGACCAGAGTCAAGTTCAACGGTGTATAAAAAGTCCCCGCCACGGAAGGCTTTGGTGATGACCTCTGCTTGAAGAGGGCTGTCATCATCATGAACAATATCGTCGGCTCGCAAAAGAACATCGACTGCTTCATTGGGCAAGCCATAACTTGATTGAGGCAGGGGTAATGAGCCTAATTCAATTTCCACTGATGGGCCTGGTTTGGTGACTCCAGGCACAAACACACCGTAACCCACAAAGTCAGCCACAAAGCGAGTGGCAGGACGGTGGTAGAGGTTATAGGCGCTGTCCCATTGAACCAAGCGACCATCCACCATCACACCTACATCATCAGCAATAGCAAATGCTTCAAATTGATCATGTGTGACCAATAAGGCGGTTGTGCCATTGGCCTTCAAAATATCTCTGACCTCGCCAGCCAAGCGCTCACGCAAATCCACATCCAAGTTTGAGAATGGCTCATCTAAGAGCAGCAGTTCTGGTTCTGGTGCCATGGCACGGGCCAAGGCCACACGTTGCTGTTGGCCACCTGAGAGTTCGTGCGGATAGCGAGCCCCAACGTTATTAAGGCCCACACGTTCAAGCCATTCTTCAGCCTTTTGCAAAGCTTCTTTTTGGCTTAACTCTCTTAGGCCAAAAGCCACGTTCTCAGCATTGGTTAAATGGGGGAATAAAGCATAGTCTTGGAAAACCACACCAACACGTCTTTTTTCTGGGGCAATTGAGAAGTCTTTTGAACTAACAATTTGCTTATCAAGGGTGATGGTGCCATTTTGGATGGGCTCAAAACCACAAATTGCACGCAAAACAGTTGATTTACCGCACCCCGAAGGCCCCAGCAAGCAGCCGATCTTGCCATGGTCTAAATGCATGCTCAGGCCTTGAACGACATGGTTCCAGCTACCAGACTTTTCGCCTGGATAACCCACATCAATGCCCTCAATATTTAAATGAATTGGTTGCGTATCGATAATCATTCTTATAATTATCCCATCTTGCGACCACGAATAACACCCATACTCCTATCTTTGGTATTGGCTTTGCCAATATTGGGGATTTTTGCCGCACTCCTGAACCCTCAATCCAGCAGTGGTGGTGTGCTTTTGCACCTTATAAACACGGTATTACCAGGGTACGCCTGGACCACCTTGGTCTTGGCTTTGGGAGTGACGATTGGGGTTGCCAGCATGGGCATCATCACCGCATGGTTGGTGGCCACTTGCGAGTTTCCTGGTAAACGGGTGTTCGAATGGGCTTTGATCCTACCTTTGGCTATGCCAACCTATGTGATGGCTTATGCCTATACCGATTTTTTTCAATTCTCAGGGCCTATCCAAACTTTTTTAAGAGACTTGTTGGGCGTTGATCGTTTGCCTTGGTTCCCTGAACCAAGATCACTGTGGGGCGCTATTTGTGTATTGAGCCTGGCCTTGTACCCATATGTTTATCTCTTGTGCCGCACAGCTTTTTTAGAGCGCAGTCCTCGATTAATTGAAGCAGCAAGAACACTTGGAGCCGGTCCTTGGGGAGCTTTTTGGCAAGTCGCTTTACCCATGGCAAGACCAGCCACGATGGCAGGCGTTGCTTTGGCATTGATGGAAGCTGTGGCAGATTACGGTGCAATGTCTTATTTCGGGGTGCAAACCATGACCACTGGTATTTACAGAGCATGGTTGAGCATGGGTGATCGCATGGCGGCCGTGCAATTATCTGCAGCCTTGTTGGGCGTGATTTTTTTACTGCTACTTTTAGAACATGCCAGTCGTCGAAAAATGCGTTTTGCTACTTCAGGTCAGCGTTTCAGACAAATCAAACCTTGGCGACTGCAGGGAAGAAAAGCCTTTTGGGCCAGCTTAGCTTGCTTATTGCCTTTGCTATTTGGTTTTATCTTGCCCGTCATCATCATGGCATATTTGGCCATTTCAAGCGGTGAAAGTTTGAATGAGCGTTATTGGAGTTGGTTAGGTAACACCATCACCTTATCGACGCTCACTGCAATTTGTGCAGTTGTCATTGCCGTTTGGTTGGCCTATAGCGCAAGACTTGCCAAGGGTGGATTGCAACAAATAGTGAATCGCATGGTCAGCTTGGGTTATGCCGTGCCAGGAGCTGTTTTAGCGGTGGGTATTTTGGTCTTATTGGGCCAGCTTGATATTGCGTGGTTGATTTCTGGTTCAGTGGTGGTTTTGGTTTATGCGTATCTGACTCGCTTTTTATCTTCTAGTTTGCAAACAGTTGAAGCGGGTTTGAGCAAGATCACACCAAGCATGGATGCGAGCGCCATGAGTTTAGGATCTGGTCGCTGGGAACTATTGAGAAAAATTCATTTGCCACTTTTGCGCCGCAGTTTATTAACGGCTGGCTTGCTTGTCTTTGTAGATGTTATGAAAGAGTTACCGGCAACCTTGGTGCTTCGACCGTTTAACTTTGACACCTTGGCAGTTGTGACATATCAGCTGGCGTCTGATGAGCGTTTGGCTGAAGCAGCTTGGCCAGCATTGACGATTGTGTTGGCAGGTCTTCTGCCAGTGATCATCCTATCAAGAGCAATGTCTAAAGACTAAGCTTTTGGCGTGACGCCAAGAATCTCATGAAGTTTGGGTGAAGTAGTTGTGTATTGCAGATGGATGGCTTGCCCTGGATAAATATGAGTAGCGCATCCATAAGCTGCTAACGTCGCTTCATGAAAACCACACACGATTAATTTCTTTTTGCCAGGGTAGGTGTTGATATCGCCCACCGCAAAAATACCAGCAGTGCTACTTTGAAATTTTTCGGTGTCTACCAACACCTGCTTATTTTCTAAATCGATGCCCCAGTCAGATATTGGCCCAAGCTTCGGTGATATGCCAAGTAATGGAAGTAATGTATCTGGGGTCAGATCATGCGTTTGCCCATCAAAGTCTGTGACTTCTAGGCTGCTTAGTTTTTCAGCAGTTGCTTTGAAGTTAGTAACTTGTCCGAGTTGAACCTTGATCACGTTTTCGGCACATAAGCCTTGAAAACGTTGAATCAAAGACTCTTCGGCTTTAAAAACGTCGCGTCTATGAACCAAGGTGATACTTTTGGCAATGCCAGCCAATGCAACCGCGGCCTCTAGGGCAGCAGTTTCCCCACCGTTGATGACGATATCTTGGTTGGCGTATTGTTTGGCTTGGCTGAATTTATAAAAGACTTGTTTGCCTTCATAAGAGTCAATGCCAGACAATGACAATTTTCGGGGCTTGAACGCCCCAACTCCCGCTGATACAACGATCACTTTACTGATGAATGTTTCTTGTGATGTTTCCACATCAAAGCGACCATCAGCACGTTTTTGAATCAACGTCACTTCTTGATTGAAATGGAAGGGCGTTTGTAAAACTTTGATTTGTGCTTGCAAGCGATCAATTAATTCTTGACCGGTGCAAAAAGGAATACCGGGAATATCGTAAATGGGTTTATCTGCATAGAGTTCAACGCATTGACCACCAGCCTGAGGCAGGGCATCAATCAAATGTGCTTTGATGCCCAATAAGCCGAGTTGAAAAACTTGATAGAGACCTACCGGTCCTGCGCCGATAACAATTGCATCTGTTTCAATGGGTGCTTGTTTTTCTGCCACAGGATCTTTCTGAAAGATACTTTAGCGAACTAACTCGCCCAATTTATTTTTAACATCTTTCCAGTCGTCTGCATCAGCCAAACCTTCTTTTGATTTTGTGATGGAAGGCCATTTGGCTGCAAGCTCAACGTTGAGTTTGATGTAAGCCTGTTGATCACCTGGCACATCATCTTCAGCATAAATAGCATTGACTGGACATTCTGGAACGCAAACAGCGCAATCAATGCACTCATCTGGGTCAATGACCAAAAAGTTAGGACCTTCGCGGAAACAATCCACTGGGCAAACATCAACGCAATCGGTGTACTTACAACGAATACAGGCTTCAGTTACAACATAAGTCATGGCATCAATCTCAAAGAGGATGAAAAAAAGATATTTTATCTTAGACGGGCCTCTAAATTGCAGATAGCCTTATTCTTAGGCGTGGCATCAGCATTTCTATGTGATTTAAATCAATGACATACAATAAAGAAAAATCAATAAAACAAACAAAAATAGGAGACAAATATGTCGCAAACTGCCCAAAAACCGAAGATTTTGCTTGCACGATCTGTCTTCCCAGATCTTTTGGCTGAGTTAGAAAAAGTTGCCATTGTTCAATCAAATCAAGATGATCATCTATGGAATGCGGTTGATTTGAAAGCAGCTTTGGCTGATAAAGATGCAGCAATCATCACTGGAAGTGAGCGCATTGATGCCGATATGCTCAAAGCTTCCCCACAGTTAAAAATTGTTTCAAATATTGCTGTGGGTTACAACAATTTAGACATGCCAGCTTTTAAGGCTGCCAATGTGATGGCCACCAACACGCCTGATGTGTTGACGGATACCACAGCTGATTTTGGATTCACCTTGATGATGGCGACAGCGCGTCGCTTGACCGAGAGCGAGCATTGGTTAAGAGCGGGGCATTGGGGTAAGTTCTCAATTTGTGACGCCCCACTATCCATGGATATTCATCACTCTACTTTGGGCATCATGGGCATGGGTCGTATTGGTCAGGCAATTGCCAAGCGTGCGCGCGGCTTTAATATGAAAGTGACTTACTTCAATCGTTCACGCTTGTCTGAAGATTTGGAGAAAGAATGCGGTGCTACATATGTTGACCGTGAAACTTTACTCAAGCAATCTGATCACATTATTTTGGTCATGCCTTACACCCCAGAAAATCACCATCTCTTTGGTGAAAAAGAATTGAATCTAATGAAACCGACTGCAACCCTTGTGAATATTGCGCGTGGTGGCATTGTTGATGAGTTGGCTTTAGCTAAGGCGCTCAAAGAAAACAAAATTTTTGGCGCAGGTTTGGATGTGTTTGAGGGTGAGCCAAAAGTGATTCCAGAATTATTGGCGCTGAAGAATGTGGTGTTAGCACCGCACATGGCAAGTGCCACAGAAAAAACCAGAAGAGCGATGATTCAGTTAGCGATCAAAAATTGTTTGGCTGGTTTGAATGGTCAGACGCCACCAAATTTATTGAAAGCTTGAAGCTAGAAATTAATCTTGAGCAGCAGGTGTTTTGGTGTCATTGATGGTGGTTTCTTTAACAGCCACCTCGATGCCACCAAATCTATCAGCAACCCAGTTATAAACTTTGCAGGCTAACCAGAGCAAACCAAAGCCGACCAAAGCATTCAGAATCAATGCTGAAATCACTGTGAAACCAGGCAATTCACCATCTCTTACAAAAGCAACGAAGAGAGCCAATAAAACAATTGGCACTGAAAAACTCAGATACACCAATACCAATGTCTTGGCCGTATGAAGAGGGTCGACATACACAATTTCTCTCTTGGTGTATTTGGTGCTTGGCATTTTTATTCTTTGTTGAAAAAGTAAGTGTTGATTGATATGCCATCAATTCTATACTAAATCCCAGAATAATGTTGCATTGCAATAAGGCTTTTATCCTTTAAAGCCTTTGCTGTAGGGCTTCTTTAAACCAAACCCTCGAATAAAACCACCCCAACGGTATCGCCCGCCTGGATGTTTTCTTGATCATGCGCCAAAACTATGAAGCAATCTGCTTCACTCATGGAGCGCAGAACGCCTGATCCCTGGGCGCCTGTGATGCGCACTGTTCTGTTGCCTGTGGCATCAGTGGACAAGATGCCGCGTTGGAATTCAGTCCGACCTGGTCGTTTACGGATTGCTTCAACAGTCTTGGCTTGCATCATCGGTGGAGCAACTTGAGTAGCGCCACTCATGGCCAAGAGAGCATTTCTGACAAATTGATAAAAAGTCACCATCACAGCCACAGGGTTGCCTGGTAAACCAAATAAAACTGCGCGATGTTGATCGCCTTGAATTGAACCGAAAGCCATTGGTCTTCCAGGGCGCATGGCAATTTTCCAAAAGCTCACATCCCCGAGTTCGCGCATGATTTGCTTGGTGTAGTCAGCCTCTCCAACCGAGACGCCGCCAGAAGTGATGACTGCATCACAAGTCGCTGCTGCTTGACTGAAGGTGGCACGCATCGCATCTGGATCATCTTTCACAACACCAAAATCGTGAAGCTCAACATTCAAACGACTCAACATTCCAAATAAGGTGTAGCGATTGCTGTCGTACACACAGCCATCATCTAGGGGCTGTCCAATCGAACGAAGTTCATCGCCAGTTGAGAAAAATCCAACCTTGAGACGGCGCTTGACTGTCACAGAACCCATGCCTAGAGATGCAATCAAACCTAAATCAGATGGTCTGATGATCTTGCCAGCAGATAGGGCTGCTTGACCAATCGAGAGATCTTCACCTTTCAAGCGACGGTTATCACCTGCTTTGATCACAGATGATTGAAACTGAATCTGGTCACCATCAACTTTGACTAATTCTTGAGGGATGGTGGTGTCACAACCAGCGGGCATCACAGCACCTGTCATGATGCGAACGCATTGACCATGACTTACCTTGCCATCAAAAGCATTACCAGCAAAACCTTTGCCAATCATGGTTAAAGAGGTCACGCCATCTTTAATAATTGATGCTCCACTGAAGGCATAGCCATCCATGGCTGAGTTATCTGCAGAGGGAACATTGATGGGGGAGATGATGTCGCTGGCTAGAACACGTCCCAGTGAGTCGTAGATCGAAACTGTTTCTGTTTCAAGGGCTAATGATGCTGGTCGAACAAATTCATCAACAACTTTGCTTGCGATCTCAACTCGCAATGATTCTGGATCATAGTCAGACATGCAAGTGACTACTGAATTAAGTGTGGGTAGTGAACTCATCTAGACATCTCTTGTTTTAGCTGATGAAAATGTTTATCCACCGATATAAGACATTTCAACTTTGCGCTTGCCTTCCATTTCTGGAGAGCCGCGCAGTTCAGAATATCGATCGGTGCGGTGAGACCAAACTTGCGCAATGGCATTGCTGATCTCTAAGTCTGATTTGCCGGCACGCAGCAAGGCTTTTAAATCATGACCTTCGGTGGCAAACAAACACAAATACATTTTTCCTTCAGTGGATAAACGAGCTCTTGAACAATCTTTGCAAAAAGCCTGAGTCACACTTGAAATCACGCCAACTTCGCCGGATCCATCAACATAGCGCCAACGTTCAGCGACTTCACCAGGGTAGTTCGGGTCAATATTTGTTAAGGGGAAAGTTTCATGAATTTTGGCAATCACAGCAGCAGAAGGTAGAACTTCTGTCATGTTCCAACCATTTGATGCGCCCACATCCATGAATTCAATGAAGCGCAAAATCACATCGCTGCCTTTGAAATATTTGGCCATTGGAATGATCTCGTGATCATTGGTTCCCTTTTTAACAACCATGTTGACTTTGATATTTTTAAAACCAACTTCTCTGGCTGCCTCGATGCCATCCAAGACATCACCCACTGGAAAGCCAACATCATTCATCTGCTGAAAAGTTGCATCGTCCAAACCATCCAAACTGATGGTCATTCTGGTCAAGCCTGCATCTTTCAAAGCCTGGGCTTTTTTTCGCAACAAGCTGCCGTTGGTGGTCAGCGTTAAATCCAATGGTTGACCACTCAAAGTTTTCAGTGAAGCCAACATCTCAATCAGTTTTTCAACGTGTTTGCGAAGCAGGGGTTCGCCACCAGTTAAGCGGATTTTTTCTACACCGTGCTCAATGTAGATTTTTGCCAAACGAACGATCTCTTCAAAGCTTAAAAGATCCCCATGAGATAAATAGGGGTAATCTTTATCGAAGACCTCTTTGGGCATGCAATAAGTGCACCGAAAGTTACAGCGATCGGTGACTGAAATTCTTAAATCATGAAGACGTCGCCCACGGGTGTCGGCGAGAAGGCCATTCGGCGTCAACAGTTGTTCCGGGATGGCCGGAACATGGCTGTCGATTTTTCTTTGGCGCTCATCAATGAGGGGTATGACTCTTTCTGACATAACCCTCATTGTAGAACCAAGTTCACTTTTCGATGGTTTGTTCTTTTCCGCCAGTTTCTACTAGAACCATAGGGCCAGTTGATACTTCAACAGGCGGCTTTGGCTCACGCGGCGGGTGAGAAATCACTGGCTCAGCAGCAATTTGTTCACGAACTTCTTCTAATTTCTGATGATCTGTGTTCACCCATACCATTCCGGCAGACTCAATCACTGAAGTTAATTCAGACGTTTTTAATGGCTGAAACTCAACTTTTGGCAACGGCGCAGGAGCAGCTACTGGAGCTTCAACAGATACAGCTGCTGGTGCAACTACTGCTGGCGCAACAAATGCTGGTGCTGGCGATGCTTCAGCCACAACTACTGGAGCAGTTGGAGCAGGGCTTGAAGCTTCCGTATTCATTGAAGAATTGCTGAATGATTCACTTGAAGCGTCAATAGCTGATGAAGTCACTGCTGAAGCTACCGCAGCCACTGCAACTGTTGCTGAGGCATCTGAACCATCAACGTTGACATCTTGCGCATTTTCTGGACGATCTGCACGATCGCGCCCACGGTTGCGGCCACGACGATTACGACCACGACGACGCTCATCACCTTCAGCGGCTTCACCATTCTGAGGAACTTCAGCATGCGTCAACAAATCTTTGGCTTGATCTGCTTTCACATCTTGATTGGCTTCAGGTTTATTTGGACGCTGTTGATTGCGGCCATTGCGTTGGTTTGGTTGACGTGCTTCTTTGTTGTCAGCTTTCTCTTCGCCATCACGTGGAGTTTGATTGCGTTCGCCCGCTTCATTTTTGTTACGGTTATTGCGATTGCGGTTATTGCGATTGCGGTTATTGCGATCACCATTTCTATCGCTGGCTTCACCACGACCACGACCATTGTTTGGACGCTTATCAGTAGACTTAACTTCTTCTTTGGCGCCGAAAAGTTTCTTGATGAAACCAATCAAGCCACCAGACGCTTGTTTTTCACCAGCCACTTTGCGCTCTGCGCGTGGAACGCTGGCAGGGGCAGGTTGGCTTGGTCTTACACCTTTGACAGCCGCTTCTTGACGTGGCTTGGCTTCTTCAGCTTTGCGGTTCAAGATGGTGTCAGATTCAAGTTCTTTGCTGGCTTCATCGGCCATCGCGTAACTTGCTTTTGGATCATCCAAACGGGGATCATCATGGCGTAAACGCTCAAGCTTGTAATGAGGAGTCTCTAAGTGCTTGTTTGGCAATAGCAAGACGTTCACTTTGAAACGACTTTCAATCTTGATCACTTCAGCACGTTTCTCGTTGAGCAAGAATGCTGCAACATCAACTGGTACCTGACAGTGAATTGCCGCCGTATTTTCTTTCATCGCTTCTTCTTGAATGATGCGAAGAACTTGCAGTGCTGAAGACTCGGTGTCACGGATGTGACCTGTACCATTACAGCGAGGACAAGTAACGTTGCTGCTTTCTGATAATGCAGGGCGCAAGCGTTGACGTGATAGTTCTAGTAGACCAAAGCGTGAGATCTTGCCCATTTGAACGCGAGCACGGTCATGACGCAAAGCGTCTTTCAAGCGTTGCTCAACATCCTTTTGATTCTTCGATGACTCCATGTCGATGAAGTCAATCACGATCAAACCACCCAAGTCGCGCAAGCGCATTTGGCGTGCCAATTCGTCGGCAGCTTCTAAGTTTGTTCTGGCCGCTGTTTCTTCAATGTCTGAACCACGGGTTGAGCGAGCAGAGTTCACGTCCACAGAAACCAAAGCTTCGGTGTGGTCAATCACGATCGCGCCACCAGATGGCAGGGTCACTGTGCGAGAGTAAGCGGTTTCAATTTGGTGCTCAATTTGAAAGCGTGAGAACAAAGGCACATCGTCTTGATAGCGTTTCACGCGTGACATGTTGTCAGGCATCACCACAGACATGAAAGAGCTGGCTTGCTCATAAATTTCATCGGTATCGATGAGGATTTCACCGATATCTGGTTGGAAGTAGTCTCTGATGGCACGGATCACCAAGCTAGACTCTAAATAAATCAATAGTGGTGCTTGGTTGCCGGTGGCAGCTTCATCGATCGCTGTCCAAAGCTGCATCAAGTAGCTCAAGTCCCACTGCAATTCTTCGGCACTTCTACCAATTCCAGCAGTTCTGGCAATGATGCTCATGCCATCTGGAACTGTTAACTGACCCATGGCTTCACGCAACTCAGTGCGATCCTCGCCTTCGATGCGGCGAGAAACACCACCGCCTCTTGGATTGTTTGGCATGAGAACCAAATAACGACCGGCTAAAGAGATGAAGCTGGTTAAAGCAGCGCCTTTATTGCCGCGCTCTTCTTTTTCAACTTGAACGATGATTTCTTGTCCTTCGCGCAATGCATCTTTGATGCCTGCTGTGCGAACGTCAATTCCGTCCTTGAAATAAGCTCTTGAAACCTCTTTGAACGGTAAAAAGCCATGACGCTCTTCACCATAGTTCACAAAGCAAGCTTCTAATGAGGGTTCAATGCGTGTGATCACGCCTTTGTAGATATTGCCTTTACGTTGTTCACGTCCAGTTGTTTCAATATCAATGTCGATCAGTTTTTGACCATCAACAATGGCTACGCGCAGCTCTTCTTGCTGGGTAGCGTTAAATAACATTCGTTTCATTTAAATCTCCGTCCTGCAGCCAGGCAGCCATCGCGGTGAGCGAAACGGAATTGAAGGGATTGCGCAAGGCAATCTCTGTGATGTCAAACTTCACTACACTCGCTGACTTATTCTTCTTTGCGGGTCAGCGTGCGCTTAAATTCTTTTATCTGTTTCGCAGTTCGCGGCACTATGCCAGCCAACTTTGCGTCTCATTACATCAGGGGAGAGGCGAACCCTGGAAATATTTTTGGCTATTTCAAACCCAGCTTGGGGCGCTACCATGCAAACAATAAATTTGATGTTGCGCAGCAAGATAGGTCATTATATGTCATATGAACAGTAATTCGGTAACCCAACACATTGTTTTATTTGAGGAAGCTGGCCAAAGGCTAGATAATTTCCTGTTTCGCATGGCAAAAGGGGTGCCAAAGACCCATATTTACCGAATTATTCGCTCTGGCGAGGTCCGGGTGAACAAAAAAAGGGCCGATGCGAGCCAAAAAATCCAAGAAGGGGATGTTTTACGCCTGCCACCATTGCGTGTTTCGGAGGTAAAAGCCCCGACAAATGACTTCATTTCGAAGAAGATAAATGCAGAAATAAAGATTTTGCATGAAGATGACAGCATTTTAGTGGTAGATAAGCCTTCTGGGATCGCTGTGCATGGTGGTTCAGGGGTCTCTTTGGGCTTGATTGAGGCCATGAGGGCTCAAAGACCAGACGCTAAATTCCTGGAATTGGTCCATCGCCTGGATCGAGATACCTCTGGCATTTTGATGTTGGCCAAAAAACGCAGTGCTTTGGTCCATCTTCACGAGCAAATACGTGAAGGGAAGATGGAAAAACGCTACTTATTAATAGTGCATGGTCAATTACCGGTCAGCGCAAAGTCAATTCCACTCAAATACCCATTACTCAAATACTTGCTTCCCAATGGGGAGCGTCGAGTCAGGGTGGCAGAAGATGGCGGTCAGCCAAGTCATACCAATATCCGGGTCAAGGCAAATTATCGTGATGGTTTATGCAGTTTGGTCGAGGCACAGCTTAAAACGGGGCGCACCCATCAAATCCGGGTGCATTTACAAACCTACGGCCATCCTATTTTGGGTGATGACAAGTACGGTGATCAAGAATTAGATAAAGTATTAAAACCAAAAAGACTATTACTGCATGCAAGACATTTATCATTTATTCATCCTAAAACAGAAGAAAAAATGACTTTCGAGGCTGATATCCCCGAAGCATTTGAAAAAATGGAGACAACATGAAACTGGCTGCTTACCAATACCAAGCCGAACAATACGTGGGTGTTATTGCTCAAGATTTACAAACAGTCACACCGTATCAACTGAGTAAAGAGGATGCTTCGCGCGGAGCATTGGCAATCATTGAGTTGATGGCTGAAGGCAAAGCTCTGCCTGCTTTGGGTTCTGCTGTTGCATTAAAAGATGTCTGTTTGTTGGCTCCGATCCCCAAGCCAAAGAGAAATATTTTTTGCGTGGGTAAAAATTATTTGGATCACGTCAAAGAAATCAAAGACAGTAAATTGGGTGAGGCGCAGGGCGCCATGGCCAACTTACCGAAGCACCCAGTGGTGTTCAGTAAAGTGCCTGAGTCTGTGATTGGTCCCCTCGTTGGCATTGATAGTCATCCTCACGCAACTCAAGAGATGGATTACGAAGCTGAGTTAGCGGTGGTGATTGCTAAAAAAGGCAAAACCATCAGTCAAGCTGATGCAATGAAATATATCTGGGGATACACCATCATTAATGACATCAGTGCTCGTGATGTGCAAGCAAAGCATGTGCAATTTCATTTGGGTAAAAGTTTTGACACTTTCTGTCCCATGGGTCCTTGGTTGGTATCTGCAGATGAGCTAGATTCATCCAAAGCATCCATCAAGTGTTGGGTGAACGGTGAGTTAAGACAAGATGCCACCACGGAATTATTGATTTTCAATATCCCAACCATCATCGAGGCAATTTCAAAGGGCATGACTCTATATCCAGGCGATGTGATTGCCACCGGTACGCCAAGTGGTGTGGGTATGGGCTTTAAGCCACCTCGCTTTTTGAAGAAGGGCGATACCGTCAAGATTGAAATTGATGGCATTGGCACTTTAGAAAATCCTGTGATTTAAGGGTATCGATGTCACTTCGTTATGAATTAATTGTGTGGGATTGGGATGGAACCTTGATGGATTCCACGCCCACCATCGTGCGTTGTATTCAAGATGCATGCCGCGATTTGGCCTTGCCTGTGCCCGAAGATTCTGTTGCTAGCCATGTGATTGGCTTGGGTATTCAAGAATCATTGCGTAAAGCCTGCCCAACTGTTTCGGTGGATGATCACTACAAATTAATTGATCGCTTCAGATTTCATTACTTGAGCAAAGATCATGAATTAAGTTTGTTTGAGGGCGCCAAGGATTTGTTGTATCAATTAAAAGATCGAGGACATCTTTTGGCGGTGGCCACCGGTAAAAGTCGCAAGGGCCTGGATCGCTCCTTGGGTTTTCATCGGCTTGAGGATATTTTTGCGGACAGTCGCACACCGGATGAATCAAAATCGAAGCCTCATCCTGGCATGCTTTTAGATTTATCGGATGCTTTGTTGGTGCCGATGGAAAAAATCTTGATGATTGGTGATACGACGCATGATTTGGGTATGGCCAATGCTGCAGGAGCTGATGCCGTGGGCGTGACTTATGGTGCACACCCAGAGCACGTATTGAAAACTGAAAATCCTTTGGCTTGTGTCAAGAATGTTCAAGAGTTATCTGATTGGTTAGCAGCTAACGCATAAAAAGATTAAGCTCTTACTTGAAGTATTAAATTTATCGTATTACCTAAATTAGTTAGATTAATTAAGAAAGTTATTCATGTCTGATGAAAAAGTCTGGGAAAAACAGGCCTTAGAACATTTGTTGTTGGAGAACCTCAAGGAGCAGCGTCGCGGTCGTCGCTGGAGAACAGCTGTACGCATGATGACCTTGCTGGTGTTTATCGGGGTTGCGATCAATTTGTTTGATATTGATATTGGTGGCAAGTCCAGCATGGGTAAGCATACGGCGTTGGTTGATTTGCAAGGTGAGATTGCGCCTGACAGTAAAGCCAGCGCAGATGCGATTAATGCATCTTTGCAAGCAGCATTTGAAAATTCTGAGAGTGTTGGTGTGATTTTGCGCATCAACAGCCCTGGCGGCTCCCCGGTTCAGTCCGGCATTATTCACGATGAAATGTTGCGCTTGCGTGCCAAGTATCCTGAAAAATCATTGCATGTGGTGGTTGAAGAAATTTGCGCATCCGGTGGTTACTACGTGGCATCTGCTGCGGAAAATATTTATGTTGATAAAGCCAGTTTGGTTGGCTCAATCGGTGTGATCATGAACGGCTTTGGAGTCACTGGTTTGATGGAGAAGTTGGGAATTGAGCGTCGTGCCATCACTGCTGGGAAAAATAAAGCTTTGTTAGATCCATTCAGCAAACAAGACCCAAAGCAAAAAGAATTTGTTCAAGGCATGATCAGTGAAGTGCATGAGCAATTCATCAAGGTGGTGCGCGATGGCCGCGGTGATCGTTTGAAAGAAACTCCTGACATGTTCACAGGTTTGGTATGGAATGGTGCTAAGAGTGTTGAGTTAGGTTTGAGTGATGGCTTGAGCAGTGTTGATGGAGTTGCGCGCGATGTGTTCAAAGCATCAACAATTGTTGACTACACCATGAAAGATAATTTGGCTGAGCGAGTGGCCAAGCGTTTCGGCGCTGCAATGGGCGAGGGCGCTACTCGGGTATTGATGTACGGTGGTCAGATGCGCTGATCAACAGCTCATCTAAAATCAAGGTTAAGCCAAGATTAAAAAAACTGCCGGTCGTTGATGAAGGGCTTGGAGTAATCCAGGCTCTTTTTTTATCTGCGCTTGCCAGGCACTGACAGTTTTAGAGATCACCAAGGCGTTGGGCAAACTCAAATCTGCCGCCACACACATTTGGGTATTTCCCTGTAGTGACTGCAGCATTGCTTCAATCATGGCTGCGTTGCGATAAGGGGTTTCAATCCACAATTGAGTTTGATGTTTTCTTTTCGACTCTTGCTCTAATTGTTTGAGTGTGGCTGTTCTCTCTGGATCTTTCACGGCAATATAGCCATGGAAAGCAAAGCTCTGACCATTCATGCCCGATGACATCAATGCCAATAACAAAGAGTTAGGTCCAATCAATGCTCGCACTGGAATGCCCATTTGATGAGCGGTATTCACAACATCAGAGCCTGGGTCGGCAATTGCTGGAAGACCCGCTTCAGACATCAAGCCCATGTCGTGGCCATCGAGCAATGGCTGAAGCATTGCTTTTAAATTGGTAGAGCCATGAGCAGACTCTTTTCCAGGGCCACGCCATTCTGTCATTTGCATTTCTTGGATGGGGCAGATCAATGGTGATTGTGAGCCAACAGCCTTTAATAAAGCTCTCGCAGTTTTTGCGTTTTCAACAATCCAATAGCGAAGCTGAGAAGCTTGTTCGATCGTGTCATGGGGCAAGACATGGTTGAGCTGAGATTCGCGATCTTCGTCGCCCAGGGTGTTTGGAATTAAATAAAGAGTGCCTGGCATTTTTTCTTTTTTATTGATTGAGAGGAATAGAAAAGCCTGCTTCACGCAAAAGTGTGCACACTGTTATCAAGGGCAAGCCAATCAAGGCGGTGGGATCATCACTGCGAACGTACTCTAAAAGACAAATACCCATACCTTCTGATTTGGCACTGCCCGCGCAATCGTAGGGTGTCTCAGCTATAAGATAGGCTTCCAAAGTAGCATCGTCGAGTTCTCTGAATTTAACTTCGGTGATAGCGTTCACAGTTTTTGCGGATCCCGCATGGGCCACGCAAACAGCTGTATGAAATTTCACAGTTTGACCGCGTAATTTTTGTAGTTGCACCATTGCATTTGTATGGTTACCTGGTTTGCCCATGGCCACACCATTTAAATCAACCACCTGATCTGAGCCAATCACATAAGCC
The DNA here is from genome assembly GCF_002224225.1 of Polynucleobacter cosmopolitanus. Taxonomy (GTDB): domain Bacteria; phylum Pseudomonadota; class Gammaproteobacteria; order Burkholderiales; family Burkholderiaceae; genus Polynucleobacter; species Polynucleobacter cosmopolitanus. The sequence goes on from NZ_NJGG01000001.1 coordinate 982,952, forward strand.
GATGGGTGACTCAATGAAACTGCCAAAGCTTTGGCTTGAGCCAAACGAATGGCCATCAATTCTGGCGTTTCATTGGGCAAGGGTGCTTCATCCACTTCTGGGGAGATGGTTTCAAATGACAAGCCTAGGCGACCCAGCAATTCTTTTCTGTACTTAGAAGTAGATGCCAAGATCAATCTTTTGCTTTGGCTGGCAGAATTCTTGGATAAATTGCTTGGGTTCGGGGCGGCACTCATTTATGCTTTCGGTATGAATTCAAAAAATATGACACCCCACATTTTGCCGAATAATGCCAAGGACCTTCAATCCATCGATATGCGGTCTGGGCTGACTTACATTGGCCAGGGGGTGCTCGAACTATCTCACTTTCCACGATTGTTACAGGAAATGACGGTTGAAGCTAATTTCCAGCCTTCAGGGCTTCATTGGGAAATGAGTACTTGGTTTGAGGAGCGTTTTGGAACAATTCCTATGCAATACATGCACTTACGTCTAGCGCTGGATTTGCCGCTGACCTGCCAGGCCTGTTTGCAGCCTTACATCGAATCTTTGGACTCCGACCGTGATTACATCCTTTTTGAGACTGAAGAAGAGGCTGAAGCCTGGGATTTTGATGAGGAAAATCAAGATGCTGAGGATGCTCTGGTGTCCTCTGAGGCCTTTAATCTATTGGAAACTATTGAAGAGGAACTGCTTTTAAACCTGCCTTTGATTGCCAAACACCCTTTGGGCGAGTGCAAGCCAGAAGACCTGCAAAAAGTGAGCAAAACCCTTAAATCGGGGTCAGAAGAGATCATCATCAAAAAGCCCAATCCATTTGCAATCCTAGAAAAGCTCAAGAAACAATGACTTTATGCTAGAATCTCGGATTCGTTTAGGAGTAAAAACATGGCTGTTCAACAGAATAAAAAATCACCGTCAAAGCGTGGCATGCACCGTGCTCACGACTTCTTGTCTGCACCTTCATTGGCAGTTGAGCCAACGACTGGTGAAGCTCACTTACGTCACCACATTAGCCCAAATGGCTATTACCGTGGTCGTAAAGTTGTTAAGACTAAGAACGACTAATTCCCTCACAGGAAAAGATCAAGCGGCACTCCTGGTGGCCGCTTTTTTCTTAAAAAAACAATTTTCATGAGCGTCACGCTAGCTGTTGATGCGATGGGTGGAGACCACGGTATAGTGGTCACAGTACCCGCCAGCACAGGCCTTCTGGCAGAGTTGCCAGATTTACATATAAGACTCGTCGGTAACGCTGATCTAATCAATCAAGCGTTATCTCAAGTTCCCTCTGAAATAAAGAGCAGGATCACGGTCGTTCACGCTTCAGAAGTTGTCACGATGGATGATTCCATTGAGGTGGCTTTGCGCAAGAAAAAAGACTCATCGATGCGTGTGGCTGCTGAGCAAGTCAAAGAAGGCTTGGCGCAAGCCGCTATTTCAGCAGGCAATACGGGCGCCTTGATGGCAATTTCTCGTTATGTTTTAAAAACTTTGGATGGTATTGATCGTCCTGCGATTGCCGCAGTGATGCCTAATCAATTAGGTCGAGGCACGATTGTTTTAGATTTGGGCGCCAATGCGGATTGTGAAGCGATTCATTTATTGCAATTTGCACAGATGGCCGATGTGATGGCCAGGGCCGTAGACGGAATCGCTAATCCTACGATTGGTCTTTTGAATATTGGCGAAGAAGTGATCAAAGGTAATCAAGTGGTCAAAGAGGCTGGTGAGTTATTGCGCCAGAGTAGCTTGAACTTCTATGGCAACGTAGAAGGCAATGACATATTTAAAGGCACCACCAATATTGTGGTGTGCGATGGTTTTGTTGGAAACGTGGCGTTAAAGACCAGTGAAGGTTTGGCTTACATGATTTCTGGACTGATCAAAGAAGAATTCAGTCGTAATTGGATCAGTCGTTTGATGGCTTTGGCTGCAATGCCTGTTTTATTGCGTTTTAAAAAGCGTGTGGATCACCGTAATTACAATGGTGCAGTACTCTTAGGTTTGCGCGGTTTAGTTTTGAAAAGTCATGGCTCAGCTGATAAAAAGGCATTCACAACTGCTTTGCGCAGAGCGTATGAAGGTGCAAAAAATAATATGGTTGGAAAAGTGGCTGATGCATTCATGGTGACGCATGCGACAAACTCTCATAATGAGACCGTGGCATAAGGATTCAATTCAATGACTCAATTGACTCAACGATACGCAAAGATACTTGGCACAGGCAGCTACTTGCCGGCCAACAAGGTGACCAATGCTCAGATCACTGAACGACTCGCTAAAGATGGTGTTGAAACCAGTGACGAATGGATTTTTTCAAGAAGCGGTATCAGTGCGCGTCATTTCGCTGCTGCTGATCAACTCACCAGCGACCTTGCTTTGGAAGCATCGAAAAAAGCGATTGAAGCAGCTGGCATTACTGCGAATGACATCGATTTAATTATTTTGGCAACATCAACGCCTGATAATTTAGGTGGCTTTCCAAGCACTGCTTGCGTGTTGCAAGATAAATTAGGTATTACCAACCAATGCGCAGCATTTGACGTTCAAGCAGTTTGCTCTGGATTTGCTTACTCTTTGGCTGTGGCTGATAGTTTTATTCGCAGCGGCATGTATCAAAAAGTATTGATTGTTGGTGCTGAAACATTCTCAAGAATTTTAGATTTTAAAGATCGCGGCACTTGCGTACTCTTTGGTGATGGAGCTGGAGCAGTGGTGGTAGGCGCGAGTGATGAGCCAGGTATTTTGGCTGCTGCCATGCATGCGGATGGAAGTCATCGTGAGATTTTGTGCGTACCAGGCAGAACTGAGCATGGTGCCCTAGAAGGCTCTGCCTTTTTGAAGATGGATGGCCAAGCAGTATTTAAATTAGCTGTGAAAGTTTTAGAGCAGGTAGCTCAAGAAGTTTTAACGGCTGCAAAACTAACGCCTGCAGACATTGATTGGTTGATTCCTCACCAAGCCAATATCCGCATCATGGAAGGCACGGCCAAAAAATTAGGCATCGCTTTGGATCATGTGGTCGTGACTGTTCAAGATCACGGCAACACATCGGCGGCCTCGATTCCATTGGCACTCGATACAGCGATTCGTGCAGGCCAAATCAAGCGTGGACAACATCTGTTGATGGAAGGCGTGGGTGGTGGTTTCACCTGGGCTGCTGCAGTCGTTAAGTACTGATGGTGACAACGTCAAATAAAAATTAAGCAAAAAGTTAAATAAGCTCAATCACTTAAAAAAATCACAGGAATTTTCATGAAATTTGCATTTGTATTCCCCGGTCAAGGTTCTCAAGCAGTCGGCATGTTGAATGCTTGGGGCGACAACGCTGAAGTCAAAAAAACTTTGGCTGAAGCTTCAGAAGCTTTGGGTGAAGATATTGCAAAATTAATTGCAGAAGGTCCTGCTGAAGCACTTTCTTTGACAACCAATACTCAGCCCGTGATGTTAACTGCAGGCGTTGCCTGTTATCGCGCGTGGATTGCTGCTGGTGGTCCTGCTGCATCAGTGATGGCGGGTCACAGCTTGGGTGAGTATGGTGCATTGGTTGCTTCAGGTGTGATTGAATTCAAAGATGCTGTGCCAATGGTCAGATTCCGTGCGCAAGCGATGCAAGATGCTGTGCCAGTTGGAACAGGTGGTATGGCCGCTATTCTAGGTTTGGATGATGATGCCGTTCGCAAAGCATGTGCTGATGCGCAAGCAGCCACTGGTGAAGTGGTTGAAGCTGTTAACTACAACGCACCAGCACAGGTCGTGATCGCTGGTTCAAAAGCAGGTGTAGAAAAAGCGTGTGAGCTTGCCAAAGAAGCTGGCGCAAAACGTGCTCTACCTTTGCCTGTATCTGCACCATTCCATTCATCATTGCTCAAGCCGGCTTCTCAAAAATTAGAAACTTATTTGGTTGATAAAGCATTCAAGGCGCCAAGCATTGATGTGATCAATAACGTGGATGTGAGTGTCTTAAAAGATCCAGCAGCCATAAAGAATGCCTTGGTCAGACAGGCTGCAGCCCCAGTTCGTTGGGTTGAGACAGTTCAAGCAATTGCAGCCCTTGGCATCACTCATGTGGTGGAATGTGGTCCTGGAAAAGTATTAACAGGTATGACCAAGCGTATTAATGGCGATTTAAATGGTTTGGCTGTTTATGACCCTGCCACGATGGCTGAAGTGATGGCTGTCATTAAAGCGTAAAGATTAACGATCAGAGATTATCAATCTGATAAAGCATTGAATTTAGTTTGGGAGAAATTGTGAGCACATTAACTGGACAAATTGCCTTGATCACCGGAGCCTCTCGCGGTATTGGCCGTGCCATTGCAATGGAGTTAGCAAAGCAGGGCGCTGTGGTGATTGGCACTGCAACAAGTGAATCAGGCGCTAAAGACATTGATGCGGCATTAAAACCAACTGGCGGTGCTGGTGCAGTTTTGAATGTGAATGATGCCGCTGCTTGTGAAGCTTTGATCGATAGCATTGTTAAAGAACGCGGCGCTTTGAATATTTTGGTGAATAACGCGGGCATTACCCAAGATAACTTGGCGATGCGCATGAAAGACGAAGAATGGTCATCAGTGATTGATACCAATTTGAGCGCTGTTTTCCGCTTGGCCAGAGGTGTTTTACGCCCAATGATGAAGGCCAAAGGTGGGCGTATCATCAATATCACCTCCGTGGTGGGCAGCAGCGGTAACCCAGGTCAGGCCAACTATGCAGCTGCAAAAGCAGGTGTGGCCGGTATGAGTCGTGCTTTAGCGCGAGAAATCGGTAGCCGTAACATCACAGTTAACTGCGTGGCCCCAGGTTTTATTGACACCGATATGACCAAAGCCCTCTCAGAAGACCAACAAAATTCACTAAAAGCGAATATTCCCCTCCAACGCCTTGGAACACCCGAAGATATTGCCCATGCGGTAGCATTTTTGGCGTCTCCAGGGGCTGGATACATCACGGGAACGACACTTCATGTGAATGGCGGACTTTATTTGAGCTAATTTGGTCAAATAAGCTGATAAAATCTCTTTTCAATATTTTTACAACAACCCTTGGGGGATTAAATGGATAACATCGAACAACGCGTTAAGAAAATCGTAGCCGAGCAATTAGGCAAAGACGAAGCAGAAATCAAGAATGAATCTTCTTTCGTTAATGACTTGGGCGCAGATTCTCTCGACACAGTTGAATTGGTAATGGCATTGGAAGATGAATTCGGCATCGAAATTCCTGATGAAGAAGCTGAAAAAATCACGACTGTGCAATTGGCAATCGATTTCGCCAAGTCCAAGCAGGGCTAATTAGCTGTGAGCCAGATCAAAGGGCAACGCCGGGTAGTTGTTACCGGGTTAGGCTTGGTTTCACCGGTGGGTAATACCGTTGGTGATGCCTGGGAAAATTTATTGGCGGGGCGATCTGGTATTGCCACGATCACTAAGTTTGATCACTCTGGCTTAAGCGTGCATTTCGGCGGCGAAGTAAAGGGCTTCAATATTGAAGACTATATTTCTGCTAAAGAAGCTCGCCATATGGATACATTCATCCATTATGGAATTGCTGCTGGAACACAAGCCTTTAAAGACTCTGGTTTAGAAGTTACAGAAGCCAATTCTGAAAGAATTGGTGTTTTGGTAGGTTCAGGCATTGGTGGTTTGCCAATGATTGAAGAAACCCACACCGAGTACACCACCCGTGGTGCTCGCCGTATTTCACCGTTTTTTGTGCCAGGCTCAATCATCAACATGATTTCAGGCCACTTGAGCATTAATTTGAATCTCAAAGGCCCTAACGTTGCTGCTGTCACTGCCTGTACAACCGGTTTACACAGCATTGGCTTAGCGGCTCGTTTGATTCAGTATGGTGATGCGGATGTGATGATTGCCGGTGGCGCTGAATCCACGATTTCTCCTTTGGGGGTCGGTGGTTTTGCTGCAGCCAGAGCACTATCAACAAGAAATGATGATCCAGCGACTGCTTCTCGTCCTTGGGACAAAGACCGTGATGGTTTTGTTCTAGGTGAGGGATCTGGCGTGATGATCCTCGAAGAATATGAACATGCCAAAGCCCGTGGCGCTAAGATTTATGCTGAGTTAGCCGGTTTTGGTATGAGTGGTGACGCTTATCACATGACTGCTCCAAACATGGACGGTCCTCGTCGTTGCATGGTCAATGCATTGAAAGATGCTGGAGTTAATCCTGATCAAGTGAACTATGTGAACGCCCACGGTACTTCAACGCCATTAGGCGATAAGAACGAAACGGATGCCTTGAAAGCAGCTTTGGGTGATGCTGTGAAGAAGGTGGTTGTGAACTCAACCAAATCAATGACTGGTCACTTATTGGGTGGTGCAGGTGGTTTGGAATCAGTGTTCACTGTATTGGCTTTGCATCATCAAAAATCTCCGCCAACCATCAATATCTTCAATCAAGATCCAGAGTGCGATTTGGACTACTGCGCGAACACTGCTAGAGATATGAAGATTGATGTGGCTGTTAAAAACAACTTTGGTTTTGGTGGCACTAACGGCACGATCGTGTTCCGCCGTATTTAAATCATTTGTTCAACACCAGCTTAGCTTGGTTGTGCATCAAATAAAGCCTCTAGATGATTTCGGAGGCTTTTTTGTATTAAGACCATTGAAAATAAACTAAAAATACTCATATAAAACCTCATTAATAACCATGCTCAGATAGTATTTAAAGGCTTTCCTGCAAATACTTCCTGAATGCTCTAAAGTATCAACACCATGAAAAAAATCATTTCTGCTTTAACTCTGTCTGTGGCAACAAGTTCTTTGCTTGTTCTGCCAACTTTTGCCCAAAATAATTCTGGGAAAGCCGCTTCGGTGGCGAGCACAGTCAGTGCACCCGCACCTGTCAGCGCTGTGCGAACTTATCCAGACTTTGTTGATTTGGTTGAAAAAGCCAACCCTGCCGTGGTCAATATTCGTACGACTGAAAAGGTCAATGTTCGTTCTGCTTCGGGTATTCCTGGAATGCCAGGTTTGGATGAGGACCAGGCTGAGTTTTTCCGCCGCTTCTTTGGTGTTCCTTTGCCAACACCTAAGCAACAAGGTCCCAACAATCGCAAACCTCAGCAAGAAGAGCAAAACCGTGGCGTTGGCTCAGGCTTCATCATTGAAAGCAATGGTTTCATTTTGACCAATGCGCACGTGATTGAGGGTGCAACAACAATTTATGTCACATTGACCGATAAGCGCGAATTCAAAGCCAAATTGATTGGTGCTGATAAGCGCACCGATGTGGCTTTGGTGAAAATTGAGGCCGCTGGTCTGCCGCGTTTAACTATCGGCGATTCTTCAAAAGTGCGCGTTGGCGAATGGGTATTAGCGATTGGTTCACCGTTTGGTTTAGAAAACACAGTGACTGCAGGTATTGTGTCTGCCAAGAGTCGCGACACCGGTGATTACTTGCCGTTCATTCAAACTGATGTGGCAGTGAACCCAGGTAACTCTGGTGGTCCACTGTTGAACACGCGCGGTGAAGTGGTCGGCATCAACTCACAAATCTTTTCACGTTCTGGTGGATACATGGGCATTTCTTTCGCGATTCCGATGGATGAAGCGATGCGCGTTTCTAACCAGTTAAAGTCCAGCGGTAAAGTCAGTCGTGGCCGTATTGGTGTGGCAATTGCAGAAGTCAGCAAAGAGGTTGCAGAGAGCTTAGGATTGCCTAAGGCACGCGGTGCTTTGATTCGTAACATCGAAGTGGGGGCGCCAGCTGATAAGGCAGGGCTTGAGCCAGGCGATGTTATTTTGAGTTTCGGTGACAAGCCGATTGAGAAATCATCTGACCTACCTAGAATTGTTGGAGACACAAAACCAGGCACTACTTCGCCGATCGTGGTGTGGCGCAAGGGTACGCAAAAAGAATTTAATATCACTGTGGCTGATTTAGAGCCTACGCCAAAGGTAGCTGCTAAAAAAGCTGAACCAGAGGAAGCGGCCTCCACTAAAAATGCATTTGGAGTGGCTGTGATTGATTTGTCAGAAGCCAAGAAAAAAGAGTTATCACTCAAAGCTGGTGTTGAAATCACAGCGATGGCTGAAGATGGTGTCTTATCAAAAGCGGGCGCAAGAGTGGGTGACGTGATTGTGCGTTTAAGTGACGTTGACATCATTGCTGCAAAGCAATTTGAGATTGCCATGAAGGCTGTGGTGAAAAATAACAAATCAGTGGCTGTATTTATTCGCAGAGGCGATAGCACCTTGGTGATTCCTGTCAAACCAGGAAAATAAACCTAAAACAATTGTTTTAGGCCAGATAACCCTTTAGTTTTAATCACCTTTATTGGAAATCGGGGGGGGAGACCCCCGTTCCGACTACAATAGAGGGTAGAGGCGTCTTATTGCAGTGCAATATGGTGTTGCATTGCGGCAAGCCGTTTTAAGGAATCCATGGACCATATACGTAACTTTTCTATCATTGCCCATATCGACCACGGAAAGTCGACCCTAGCGGACCGAATTATTCAGCTATGTGGTGGTCTTTCAGATCGCGAAATGGAAGCTCAAGTCCTTGATTCTATGGACATTGAGAAAGAGCGCGGTATCACAATCAAAGCCCAAACGGCGGCTTTGACCTACAAAGCTCTCGATGGCAAGATTTATAACCTCAACTTGATTGATACCCCAGGGCACGTCGACTTCTCTTATGAGGTCAGTCGATCATTGTCTGCTTGTGAAGGTGCTTTGTTGGTAGTAGATGCCAGCCAGGGTGTTGAGGCTCAAACAGTGGCCAACTGTTACACAGCCATCGAGTTGGGTGTGGAAGTTGTGCCTGTTTTAAACAAAATAGACTTGCCTCAGGCTGATCCTGATCGCGCTAAGCAAGAAATCGAAGATGTGATTGGTATCGACGCCACCGACGCAGTGTCGTGTTCGGCAAAAACCGGTTTAGGCGTTCAAGATGTTCTTGAAGATTTAATTAAAAAAGTACCGCCACCAAAAGGTGATGCAAGTGCACCTTTGCAAGCATTGATTGTTGACTCGTGGTTTGATAACTACGTGGGTGTGGTGATGCTGGTGCGCGTCATCAACGGCACACTCAAACCAAAAGACAAAGTTTTATTGATGGCTTCGGGCACTCAACACTTGGTTGAGCACGTTGGTGTCTTCACGCCAAAGTCAGTTGATCGTCCTGACTTATCTGCTGGACAAGTGGGTTTCATCATTGCTGGTATCAAAGAGCTCAAAGCTGCCAAGGTGGGTGACACGGTCACACATGCACCAGGTCAACAGAACAGAACGCCAGCATCTGCCCCTTTGCCAGGTTTCAAAGAAGTTCAGCCTCAGGTGTTCGCAGGTTTGTATCCTGTTGAATCAAATCAATACGATGCCTTGCGCGAATCTTTAGAAAAGTTAAAGTTAAACGATGCGGCTTTGATGTATGAGCCAGAGGTGTCTCAAGCTCTTGGTTTTGGATTCCGATGCGGCTTCTTGGGTTTATTGCACATGGAGATTGTGCAAGAGCGTTTAGAGCGTGAGTTCGATATGGAACTCATCACCACTGCTCCAACCGTGGTGTACGAAGTAGACCTCAAAGACGGTTCAAAGATTGTGGTGGATAACCCATCAAAAATGCCAGACCCAAGTCGCATTGAAGTGATCATGGAACCAATCGTGGTCGTGAACTTGTTCATGCCGCAGGAATATGTTGGTGCAGTGATCACCTTGTGTACAGGTAAGCGCGGCATTCAGATGGACATGCAGTATGTTGGCCGTCAAGTGAAGCTGACTTATGAGATGCCGATGGCTGAAATCGTGCTCGATTTCTTTGACCGCTTAAAGTCGATTTCTCGTGGTTACGCATCAATGGACTATGAGTTCAAAGAGTACCGCGCATCTGATGTTGTCAAGGTCGATATCTTGATCAACAGTGAGAAAGTCGACGCTCTATCAATCATCGTTCACAGAAGTAATAGTCAATACCGTGGCCGTGAAGTTGTGGCCAAGATGCGCGAGATCATTCCTCGTCAGATGTTTGATGTGGCGATTCAGGCAGCGATTGGTAGCGGCATCATTGCTCGTGAAAACGTGAAAGCCTTGCGTAAAAACGTGTTGGCCAAGTGTTACGGTGGCGACATCACTCGTAAAAAGAAGCTATTGGAGAAGCAAAAAGAAGGTAAGCGCCGCATGAAGCAGGTGGGCAGTGTGGAGATTCCACAAGAAGCCTTCTTAGCCATTTTGCAAGTGGAGGACAAGTAATGAACTTCGCTTTGATTCTTTTGATCTTGTCGGTTGTCACAGGTATCGCTTGGATTGCCGATAAATTGGTATTTGCTCCTCAAAGAAAAGCGGCGGGTATTGATCGCATGCCTTTGTGGTTGGAGTACACGGCCAGCTTTTTCCCTGTGATTTTTGCGGTTTTCTTTCTGCGCTCATTCTTGTTTGAGCCTTTCAAGATTCCATCAGGCTCCATGATTCCTACTTTGATGATTGGTGATTTTATTTTGGTCAATAAATTCACTTATGGTGTTCGTTTGCCAGTCATCAATAAAAAAGTGATTGAAATGAATTCGCCGGAGCGTGGTGATGTAGCGGTTTTTCGTTTTCCCAAAGATGAATCAGTCGATTACATCAAGCGTGTGATTGGTTTGCCAGGTGATGTGATTTCTTATCAAGGTAAGCGCTTGACCATCAATGGTCAAGAATTTCAATCTGAAGCTAAGCCAGATTACCTCGATCCTGAGGGCATGACCTATGCAAAATTCTTTAAGGAGACATTCCCTAAAGAATTTGGTGGCCATTCTTATAACGTTTTAAATCATCCTGAGCGTCCTCCAGGAATTTTTGTACAAGATCGTTTCCCTTATGCGGAAAACTGTACTTACACCATGACTGGTGTGACTTGCACTGTGCCAAAAGGTCATTACTTTGTGATGGGTGATAACCGAGACAATTCGGCAGACTCGCGCTTTTGGGGCTTTGTCCCTGAGAATAATTTGGTTGGTAAAGCCTTTTTTGTTTGGATGAATTTAGGCGACCTGAAACGCATTGGGCGTTTTGAGTGAGCAAGTTGGCTAAGAGCGATATGACTCCTCGCGCACCTCTAGACATCAAACTCTTGCAGGAGCGCTTGGGCTACACATTTCAAAAGCCTGATTTACTGATGCAGGCCCTGACTCATCGCAGTCACAGCAAAAAAAATAATGAGCGTTTGGAGTTTTTAGGCGATTCAGTCTTGAACTGCACAGTCGCTGAAATGCTTTATGAGCGTTACAGCGACTTGGATGAGGGTGACTTATCCAGAGTTCGCGCCAATTTGGTCAAGCAACAAGCTTTGTATGAAATCGCCCAAGCTTTGCAGCTCTCTGACTGCCTGCGTTTAGGTGAGGGTGAGCTCAAGAGTGGTGGCTTTAAGCGACCATCGATTTTGGCTGATAGCTTTGAAGCAATTGTGGGAGCCATCTTTTTGGATTCTGGCTTTGAAGCTTCTAAAAAAGTATTGAGGAAGTGGTATTCGCAAATTTTGGAGCATGTCGATCCAAGAACTTTGGGTAAAGATGACAAGACCCTCTTGCAAGAATATCTTCAAGGCCACCAATTACCTTTGCCTATCTACACGGTCGTTGCAACCACGGGTGTGGCTCACAATCAGCAGTTTGAAGTTGAATGCTCAATCCCAAGTTTGAAAGTGACTCTCAATGGTAAGGGCGCATCGCGCAGAGCTGCCGAGCAAGCCGCTGCCAAGTTATCCTTAGATGCTGCTCAGAAGATTGTTTCTCAATCTGGCAGAAAGCCTAAGAAAACCAAAGCAACAAAAAAGAAAGCATCTTTAGTCACCGCTAAAGATCCTACTGATGATCAACTGAATTTAAAGTTGAAGCCAGAGTAAAGTAATAACTCAAGGAATAATCGATGTCATTTCGATGTGGAACCGTAGCACTTGTAGGTCGCCCAAACGTGGGTAAGTCAACTTTTCTCAATGCATTGGTGGGCCAAAAAGTCAGCATCACCTCCCGCAAAGCTCAAACAACTCGCCATCGTATTTTGGGTGTTAACACCACTGAGACAGCACAATTTATTTTGGTTGATACACCAGGATTTCAAACAAAATATAACAACGCCATGAATAAAGTCATGAACCGCACGGTGAAAACCACCATGGCGGACGTTGATGTGATTCTTTTTGTGGTTGAGTCTGGTTACTGGAGTAAGGCGGACGAACAAGTTTTGGAGATATTACCAAAAAATATCCCAGTGGTTTTATTGGCTAATAAGCTCGATGTGTTTGCTTCAAGAGCAGATGCCCCAGAAGATCGCGATCAAAAGCTATTTACCTTCATGCGTGAGATGAGTGAGAAGTTTGAGTTCTCAGAAATCATCCCCATGACAGCTAAAAATACCGATGATGTGAAGCGCTTGTTAGGATTCTTGGAGCCGTACTTGCCTGAGCAAGAAGCGATTTACGAACCAGACATGTTGACTGATCGCAGTGAGAAGTTTTTGGCTGCCGAAATTTTGAGAGAAAAAGTATTTCGTCATACGGGCGATGAGTTGCCTTATGCCAGCGCAGTGATCATTGACCAGTTCAAGATGGATGGCACGATGCGTCGCATTGCTGCCACTATTCTGGTAGACCGCGATAGTCACAAAGCCATGGTGATTGGTGAAAAAGGGGCAAAACTCAAGCGCATATCCACTGAGGCTCGCCAAGACATGGAAAAGCTATTTGATGGCAAGGTGTTTTTAGAGACTTGGGTCAAGGTCAAGAGTGGTTGGGCAGATGATCGCGTCATTCTGCGCGAGCAGGGCATAGAGTAATCCACGATCATGTCGACTCGCGTCAACGATGAACCTGCCTTTGTACTTCACAGTATTCCGTACAAAGAAACCAGCTTAATTCTTGATGTCTTCACGCGCTCGTATGGGCGGATGGCTTTGATTGCCAAGGGCGCTAAGCGTCCACATTCTGTTTTGCGACCAGTCTTGCAGCGCTTTCAACCTTTAGCAGTCTCTTGGAGCGGTAAAAGTGAACTGCGCACCATGACCAAGGCAGAGTGGTTGGGTGGAGTTCCCCCATTGGTGGGTGATGCTTTGTTGTGTGGTTTTTATCTCAATGAACTCTTGGTTAAATTCATTGCTAGAGAAGACTCTTATGAAGACTTGTACGAAGAGTACGCCAAAACGGTTCACTTGCTTGGGCAAGATCCTAAAGAACTAGAACCAATATTGCGCCCCTTTGAGCTTAGTTTATTAAAAGAAGCCGGCTTTGCGGCAGCCTTGAACTTTTGCATCGACACTCAAACCACTCCTGAAGAAGATGAGCATTATGTTTATCAGCCAGAGAGAGGTATTCGCAAGCTTCAAGCTGATGATCCAGGTCATTGGCCAGTGATGACAGGTAAGCACCTGCTTTGTATGAATGATAAAAACTATCAAGATCCAGAAACCCTGATTCAAAGCAAGGCGCTCACACGTTTCTTGTTGGGTCTGCACTTACCCGATCAAGCCATGATGACTCGGCAAATTTTGATTGATTTGAAAAAGATCTAAATAACACCATGGTCATTAAATAGGCATAATTCAAAACATGTCACAAAAACCTAAAAACATCATTGATCTAGGCATCAACATTGACCACGTTGCCACGCTCAGAAATGCGCGAGGCACGCACTACCCAGATCCTCTGAAGGCCGCTCAGTTAGCGGAAGAGTATGGTGCTGATTTGATCACCTTGCACTTAAGAGAAGATCGTCGTCATATCAAGGATGCTGATTTGATTGCTATGCGCCCTTTGATCAAGACTCGCATGAACTTAGAGTGTGCTGTCACACCTGAGATGATTGAGATTGCTTGTCAGGTGAAGCCGCACGATGTTTGTTTGGTTCCAGAAAAACGCCAAGAGGTCACAACTGAAGGTGGTTTGGATGTCATTGGTAACTTTGACAATATTAAAAAATCCACGCAACGTTTATTGCAAGCTGGTATCACGGTTTCGATCTTTATTGACCCGGATGAGCAGCAAATCACCAAGGCCAAAGAAACTGGCGCTACTGTGATTGAATTGCACACAGGGAAGTATGCTGACACTTCTGGAGCTGAGCAAGCTAAAGAATTGGGGCGCATCAAAATAGCGGCCAAGTTTGCTTACTCGATTGGTTTAAAAGTTAATGCGGGCCATGGTTTGCATGAAGGTAATGTTGAGGCAATTGCCGAAATATTAGAAATTGCAGAATTGAACATTGGACATGCAATTGTTGCTGAGGCTGTTTTTAAAGGTTGGAAGGCTGCGATCCAAGACATGAGAACTCTCATGCAAGGTGCTCGCCAGCGTGCCATGAATCAGAAGCATTGATCTTAGATATTAAATAACGATAACCATCATGATCGCAGGCATTGGGACCGACCTATTAAAGATTGATCGCCTTAAAGCGGCTTATCAACGCACCAATGGTCGTTTGGCTGAACGCATTCTTGGGCCTGATGAAATGCAAGTCTTCAAAGGACGTTTAGCTCGCAATGAATCCAGAGGTATGGCTTACTTGGCCACACGCTTTGCTGCCAAAGAAGCTTTCTCTAAAGCGATTGGTTTGGGCATGCGCAGTCCGATGTCTTGGCGAGCCATGCAAACCCTGAATGATCCGAGTGGCAAGCCCATCATCAAATGCTCTGGTCAGCTACAGACATTCATGGAAGAGAAGTTCTACACAGCTCAAGTCAGTATCACAGATGAAGTTGATATGGCCATGGCCTTTGTGATCGTGATTTATGGCACGCCAGTGGTCACGGGTGTGACTGACCCAAAAGATCTGATGGGTTCATGATCAAAAAACAAGAAAACTAAAAAGACAAATAATCAAATAAACAAATAAACCATTCATCTAAAACTATATGAGCAAATTAAATTCATTCAAAGCAGGCCCCATCGTTCTTGATGTTATTGGTAAAACTCTTAGCAAAGAAGATATTCGCCGCATTGCTCACCCTAAAACTGGCGGTGTGATTTTATTTGGACGCAATTATCAGGACAGGGCCCAGTTAACTGCTTTAACTAAAGCCATCAAGGCGATTCGCAGTGACGTGATGATCAGCATTGATCATGAGGGCGGCCGTGTGCAGCGTTGCAGAACGGATGGTTTTACACATTTGCCTGCCATGAAAAAGTTGGGTGATATTTGGGTGAACCACGGTAAGAAAGCCAATGCGGAACACGCATTAAAGGCCATGGAAGCCGCAACAGCTGCTGGCTATGTGTTGGCATCTGAGTTACGAGCTTGCGGGGTGGATTTTAGTTTTACACCTGTATTGGATTTAGATTTTGGACGCAGTGGTGTGATTGGTGATCGTTCGTTTCATCGTGACCCACTAATTGCAGCCACCTTGGCTAAGAGCTTGAATCACGGTCTGCAATTAGCGGGCATGGCAAACTGCGGCAAACATTTCCCAGGGCACGGTTTTGCAGAAGCGGATTCTCATGTGGCTATTCCTGTTGATGAGCGCTCTTTGAAGCAAATCCTGAGTGATGATGCAAAACCTTATGAGTACTTAGGTCTTGGTTTGGCATCGGTGATGCCAGCTCATGTGATTTATCCAAAGGTTGATAAAAATCCAGCGGGCTTTTCTAAGATTTGGTTGCAAGAGATCTTAAGAAAGCAGCTACAGTTCACGGGTGTGATTTTTAGTGATGATCTATCGATGGAGGGTGCGTCAGTGGCTGGAAGCGTCGTTAAAGGCGCTAAGTTAGCTCTTGAAGCAGGGTGTGATCAAGTGTTGATTTGTAATCGCCCAGATTTGGCAGATCAGTTGCTCAATGAATTGACCTATGATGAAAAAGCGTATCAGGTGTCACGAGCCAGAGTTCAGAAATTAATGCCCACATCTGTTGCGATGACATGGGCTGAGTTACAAGTCAGTCCGGATTATCTAAGAGCAAAGCAACTTCTTAAACAGCTGAAATTGATTGCTTAAGGTTTAAGCTGGCCTGACTCTGGCAGTTAATGACTCGGCGCCACCACGCTCTTCTAATTCGGATAAACGCAAAGCTTCATGTTCGAATTCAATGATGCCCGAGGTGAGACGATTGCGATCCAAAAAAATCACATAAGTCCAAACCAAGCTGCGGTCTTTTCTTTTAAATACGTCGACTATTTTTTTCATAGTTAGGCTTAATAAAGCTCCTTTTAAACTACCAATAACTTAACACGAACTACTAGATATAGTTATCAGTGTTTGCCATAACCCTAGCTATTGTGAACCTTACACCCTCATTTGACATTTAAATCTTTATTAATATATAATAATATATATTGTATTGAAGCAAATTAATAAGTACTTAAAAAGGAAGGTAAAAATGTCAGAACAAGTCCAAAACAAGGGTGGGGAGTCCACTGGTTGGAGTCCGTATCTAGCTGGAGCATTGGTGGGGCTCTTGGCAATTATTTCCGTTTATCTCACCACGACCTTGATGGGTAAGTCTAACTATCTAGGAGCTTCAACAACGTTTGTGAGAGCGGCAGGCTTGTTGTTCCAAAGTGTTGACCCAGCTCACGTTGCTGAAAATGCTTATTACGTCAAAGAAAAAGTGAAGGTTGATTGGCAGTTCATGATGATCATCGGTATCTTCTTTGGTGCCTTGATCTCTTCATTGATGGATAAAAGTTTTAAGTTGGAAGCAGTGCCGCCAACATGGGAAAAACGTTTTGGATCATCGATCGCTAAGCGCGCCATCTTTTCATTCTTGGGAGGTATTGTTGCGATGATCGGAGCACGCATGGCCGATGGTTGTCCGAGTGGCCATGGATTGAGCGGCATGATGCAGCTATCCATGAGTTCATTCATTGCTTTGGCCTTCTTCTTTGGAGTCGGAGCTTTGGTGGCCAACATGATGTACAGAAAGGGACAATAACATGTCAACAGAACAAATTTTAGGTTTAGTGACCGGCATCTTTTTTGGCTTCTTATTACAAAAAGGTCGTGTTTTACGTTACGACAAGCAAGTGGGTGCGATGTTATTTAAAGACATGACAATTTTTAAGTTCATGTTATCCGCCATCATTGTTGGTATGTTTGGCATTCTTGCGATGCATGACATGGGCCTCATCAAACTCAGTCATAAAGCCATGAACGTCGGCGCTATTTTGGTGGGCGGTTCATTGTTTGGTATTGGTTGGGCAGTGATGGGCTTTTGCCCGGGTACATCTGTGGGTGCAATCGGTGAAGGCCGTTGGCACGCTGTATTTGGTGCGATTGGCATGATTGTGGGTGCTGGTGTTTATGCTGAGTTATTCCCATTCTTCAAATCCACTGTTTTATCGTGGGCTGATTTTGGCAAGATTGGTTTGCCAGAGGTATTGGGCATTAATCACTGGGTGATTGCCGTGATTTTCACAATCATTACTTTGATCATGTTCAGATGGTTTGAGAAAAAGGGTATTTAATACTTAAGCAAAAAATAAAAGCCACTGCATGGATGAAAATCTATGCGGTGGCTTTTTTAATTCAGTCAGTCATGCGCTCAAATCAAGATATTTTTTGCACCCTTATGGCACATGAAAACAAATCTTCTCGATGAGTTATCCACAGAAAATGTTGATAACTACTATTGAATTCAATTTAAACCTTCTCGATTCAAGATACTAGGTTGTTTGCTTAAAAATTAATCAGAGTGCACCAAAGAAAAAACCACTCCGCAGAGTGGTTTTAGATTGATTTTTTAGCATGCAATTAGTTAGCGCGGCTGCGGTATTCGCCAGTGCGTGTATCAATTTCAATCTTGTCACCCTCGCTACAGAACAATGGAACTTGTAGTTCGTAGCCGGTAGCAATTTTTGCGTTCTTCAAAACACGGCCTGAGCTTGTGTCGCCCTTAACAGCTGGCTCTGTGTAAGTGATTTCACGAACAACAATGGTTGGCAATTCAACAGACAATGCCTTGCCTTCGTAAAAAACCACTTCAACTGGCATCGCATCTTCTAAGTAATTCAAAGCATCGCCCATGTTGTCTTTTTCAACTTCATACTGGTTGAATTCTGTGTCCATGAATGCATACATTGGATCTGCGAAGTAGGAGTATGTGCACTCTTTGCGCTCCAAGATCACAACTTCAAATTTGTCATCAGCTTTAAAAATGCCTTCGTTAGGTGCTTCAGTGATCAAGTTCTTGAACTTCATCTTTACCACTGCAGCATTACGACCTGAACGGCTGTATTCTGATTTCTGAATCACCAAAGGTTGGCCATTCAACATTACAACGTTACCTACGCGGAGTTCTTGAGCAATTTTCATCGCGATATTTCCTGAGATTTCACAAAGTCTAAGATTTTACCCTCTAAATGCCCAAGACCCATTAAGTTCTGTCTCCAATCCTCAGAATGCTTGGTCCAGGCACTTAAATGTGGCCACCAATCAGAAGCAGGGCCCCATTTCATGGCAGCCACCCCTGTGGATCTTAATTCAGCGGTGGAAGGTTCAAAATAACGTTCTAAAAAGGCATTTAACTTCACTTCATGAGCCAAATTCGACTGCGGATAGATGTCCCAGATGAATGGTTTGCCTGCCCATTGGGCTCGCACAAAAGAATCTTCTCCGCGGACCAAATTAATATCGCAAATGGACAGCAAATAATCGTAATCTTCCTGGGGGATGAAGGGCAGTTGAATCAGTTGCACTGCTGAGTCATTCGAGTGAGTTGAAGCAAATTTTTTCAATGTGGCGGCAGATACGTTTTGATCCGCACACAAAAACACATCAACCTTATCGTCATGAGCTAAAGCGGCTTGATTCACTGAATCAAGCCAGGTATCCAAAGGTGCCTGTTTGTAATTAAAAACAGATACTTTTTTTGATGTTGGGCGACATGACTCAAAGGCCAAAGACAAAGATTGGGGAATTTTTAAAGAATTTGATGTTACTTCATCCCAATCACCCAAAAGAACGCCACCTGTTTTAGAGGTGAAGCCAGGGAAATAAAAATACTTGTTCAGGCCATTATTTTGCGGAGACGGCATCAAGTGCATGTTGTCTGCCCAAGTCTCTGCCGTGAGGTATTCGAGATTGATCCAGATCGGCTGCTTGGTAGAAGCCTTTTGAACCATGGCCTCAATATATGGTGTTGGTAAGTGACAGGCAAACGCCTCAATCACCACATCACCCACGGAAGCTAAAACAGTCGGTGACTCAGCAGCCGACCATGGTAAGACCTCGATACCCAGACTGGCGCCGTGACTCACAGCGTCTCCGTGGGCAATCACATTTAAAACATTTAAATCATCGCAAAATAAACGAATGCGACTATCATCACAATCAATAGAACTTACAGTATTAATAGATGAGGACGATAATCGTGACAAGGCCCTGGCCAGACGCCAGCAAACACCAGCATCACCATAGTTATCGACGATTTGACAAAAGATATCCCAACGCATGTCGAATGAGACCCCTGAATCCCTCTTAAATGATGTTAAAAAATTACCTGGTTTGCCAGGTGTGTATCGCTTTTTTGATGAAGCAGGACAAATCTTATACGTTGGTAAGGCCAAAGACTTAAAAAAGCGCGTCAACAGTTATTTTCAGCGCAATCTATCAT
Organism: Polynucleobacter cosmopolitanus; assembly: GCF_002224225.1. Classification (GTDB taxonomy): domain Bacteria; phylum Pseudomonadota; class Gammaproteobacteria; order Burkholderiales; family Burkholderiaceae; genus Polynucleobacter; species Polynucleobacter cosmopolitanus. The sequence continues at coordinate 1,002,497 of NZ_NJGG01000001.1, forward strand.
CACCGCGCATTGAGCGCATGGTTACCCGCATTCGTTCCTTAGAAACCACAGTTACTCGCACAGAAACCGAGGCTTTGATTCTAGAGAATAACCTCATCAAAGAACTCTCGCCGCCATTTAACATCTTATTCAGAGATGATAAGTCTTACCCTTATGTGATGCTCTCAGGGCATCAGTATCCACGTTTGGCTTATTACCGTGGCCGTGTGGATAAGCGCCATCAGTATTACGGACCGTTCCCCAATTCATGGGCCGTCAGAAACAGTATTCAAATATTGCAAAAAGTGTTTCAGATACGAACTTGTGAAGACACTATTTTTAAAAATAGAAGCAGACCTTGTTTATTGCATCAGATCCATCGGTGCAGTGCACCTTGCGTCGGAAGAATCACTGAAGAAAACTATGCTCAAGATATCCACAAGGCAGTTCAATTTTTAGAGGGTGATCACGCCAGTGTCATGGCTGAGTTCGAGCAGGCGATGCAGTCTTACAGTGACAACATGCAGTTTGAGCAAGCTGCCATGATGCGTGATCGAATCGCAGATTTGTCACAAGTGCTGCAACAACAATCTATGGACACTGTTGCCGATGGTGAGGGTGATGTTGATATCTTGGCCATTGCAATGAAGGGTGGCTTGGCTTGTATTAACTTGGCCATGGTAAGAGGTGGTCGTCATTTGGGAGACCGTGCGTACTTTCCAAAAATGGGTCGCTTCAAAGAAGATGCCATGCCCAATAGTGATGAAGTGATGCAAGCATTTATCACCCAACACTATTTGAGTGATGATGCTGAATCACTCAAACTCATTCCAAAAGTCATGGTCATTCAAGACTTCAGCGACTCTCCAGAAAATGATGAGTTACAAGAACTCTTAAATACCAAAGCCAATAAAAAGGTGCAGATACTCAAGCAACCGCAAGGTCAACGCAAGCACTGGTTGATCATGGCGCAAAACAATGCTGAGCTGGCCCTGACCAAACGCCTCACAGAGGCGGGTGGGCAAGAAGCTAGAACACGATCATTGATTGAGGTGCTCAATCTTGATCTTGAAAATGCCGAAGATTTACGCATTGAATGCTTTGACATCAGCCACACCTCAGGCGAAGCCACGCAAGCCAGTTGCGTGGTTTATCAAAAGCACGACATGCAAAGTGGCGAGTACCGCCGCTTTAATATCAATGACATCATCCCTGGCGATGACTATGCCGCCATGCGCCAAGTGCTTCACAGGCGTTATGCCAACTTTCAAGAAATTCCGCCTGAGAAACAGCCCCACATTGTTTTGGTTGATGGTGGTAAAGGGCAGGTCAGCATGGCCAAGGAGGTCTTTGATGAATTGGGCTTGGACAATCACATGATTGTTGGTATTGCCAAAGGAGAGGGCAGGAAAGTTGGTTTAGAAACCCTCATCTTTGCTGATCAGCGTGAGCCCATGACCCTGGGCTTAGAAAGTCCTGCACTCTTACTCACTGCCCAAATCAGAGATGAAGCTCATCGCTTTGCCATCACTGGTATGAGAGCCAAGAGACAGAAAACCAGAAACGTCTCGCGCCTAGAAGAAATCGAAGGCATAGGGGCGAAGAGACGTCAAAAACTCTTGGCGCGATTCGGCGGATTAAAAGGTGTTACCAGCGCCACCATTGAAGAACTTCAGCAAGTAGAAGGCATTTCAAAAGCTTTGGCTGAGATTATTTATAAGCAATTGCACTGAAATTCTACGATTTACAAAACTGCTTCAAGCCCTTTTCTTTCAAGTAAGTGAAGTAGTTTTAGTGATGAGCCACTTGGATGCTTTTCTCCAATTTCCCATTTTTGAACCGTTGACAAGCTAGTGTTTAAAACTGCTGCTAGTACGGATTGACTCAGATGCAATTGGCTTCTGAGTTTACGAATCTTTTTGCTGTCATAGTCAGGAATTGGATCAAGGCACAATAAATTATATTTATGCATTTTTCTTTTATCAATAAAACCCAACTCATGTAAGTCCTTTGCTGTTTCATGAACGGCGGCCAAGATGTCTGTTTTGGCTTTGACTTTACGGACCATGGCAAATCTCCTCTAATTTTCCTGCTGAAATAGCTTCTTCAATTTGGACTTGAGTTCTTGCCAATAGATCTTTTGCAAGATCCTGAAGTCCTTCTAATTCATTATCAGCGATATTAGATTTATCATTTTTTTCAAATCCGTACATAAAAAACCATTTACTCCCTTGGTTGGTTGCAATCAAGGTTCTGGCGCTGGATCTTCTTCCTCGATTTCCCATACCAACTCTTTTTTTGAATACATGACCTCCCAGATTTGCGTCGAATAAACCTTATGTCATCTCAATGACGGCTTTGCACAATGATTGATCGGTCAGCTCTGTTTTTCTCATCCATCGGCTGAAGTAGCGTGTTTTAAGTACTCGTCTCATTTCATTACTATATCACTTAGTGGTATAGTAATTAGAAGGGTTATTTTTTGAATTGACTAATTCTCATTGAATGGCTCTTCAAAGCATCTCAAGAATAAGAAATTCCTTTATCCTTGCGTCATGCCCTTTAATTTACCGATTTTCCTCACTTGGTTACGTGTTGCGACCATACCTTTGGTGGTTGGTATTTTTTACTTGCCTGAATCTTGGTTAGATGTTCATGAAAAAAACCTCTGGGCAACGATCTTCTTTGTTGGTGCAGCCATCACAGATTGGTTAGATGGTTATTTGGCTCGCAAGTGGGGTCAGGTATCTGCCTTTGGTGCATTTTTAGATCCAGTGGCTGACAAACTCATGGTGGCGGCAGCATTATTGGTTTTACTTAACTTTGATCGTGTAGAAGTTTGGGTGGCATTGGTCATCATTGGTCGTGAGATCACAATTTCAGCTTTAAGAGAGTGGATGGCGCAAATTGGCGCATCGAAAAGTGTGGCAGTGCACTTTGTGGGTAAGCTCAAAACAGCTGCTCAATTGATAGCAATTCCATTCTTGCTTTTTAACGACACCTTGTTCAATCTTTTCCACACGAAAACGATTGGTAAGCCCCTCATTTGGATCGCAGCACTTCTGACCGTTTGGTCGATGTTCTACTATCTCCAAAAAGCCTGGCCCATGATCAAGTCTAAAGCTGAACTCTGACCCCGGATTCATTAAAAGTCAGTAAAAACAAAGACTTTGGTGTGGGTAATAGCAATAGCTGAAGACAGCTCAAAAGCCCATTTATTTGACATAGGCTGAAATTATGGTAAAGTGACGGTCTTGTTGTTATGCGGGATTAGCTCAGTTGGTAGAGCGATACCTTGCCAAGGTATAGGTCGAGAGTTCGAGCCTCTTATCCCGCTCCAAATTACGAGGGAAGCTTAAACAGCTTCCCTTTTTAATTTAACAACTCATCCCAGGCGGGATGGCAGAGTGGTTATGCAGCGGCCTGCAAAGCCGTGTACCCCAGTTCGATTCTGGGTTCCGCCTCCAACGATTTCTCCCAATAAATAAGATGGTTAGATTGCATAACCAATTCTTTTTAGTCCTCCAGATTATTCTAAGTAAGATAAATCGTATCTATGCCGCTAAAAATCCTAGGGGTACATTTTAGATGCGGTGTTTTAGTGAATTTCAACCTATCCTACAATCCAAGGCTACAGAGTCAGAGTTCTAATTTTTCAAATTTCAAAGGTGTTTGATGCGTGTTGCTTTAATTACTGGTGCAGAGATGGCCAAACCAGACCCCGAATCCCATTTGCTGATTCATGAATTAGGTATCTTAGGCATCTCATCTGAATTGATTTCTTGGCGCGCATCTCTGGATTGGTCTTTGTTTGATTTGGTTGTTATTCGAACACCATGGGACTATTTTTTACATTTAGAAGAATTCTTATCTTGGGTTGAGAATGTTGAGCAAGTTACAAAAGTTCTGAATTCAAGTCGCATTCTTAGATGGAATAGCCATAAAAAATACCTAAAGGAATTATCAAGTTTTGGTGTACCAACTGTGCCAACGCTATGGGTAAACAAGAACCAACAATGTGATGATTTAATAGACTCAACCGAATGGCCCATTGTGGTGGTGAAGCCCGCAGTGTCTATTGGCGCAATTGGAGCCTTGAAAGGTCAATCCAAAGATAATCATGTGAAGCAGCATCTTGAGGAAGAAGTTAGAAAGGGCGATGTCATGATCCAGCCTTTTTTAGAAAGCGTGGCTGATTTTGGTGAGCTGTCATTGATTTATTTCAATGGGGCTTATTCACATTCGATTCTCAAAAAGCCTCAACAAGGTGATTACAGGGTTCAGGACGCATATGGTGGAACGAATGCTTTATATGAGCCAGAGATTGAGGCACAAAAGATTGGTGATCAGGTATTAAGTTATTTGCCAGATTTTTCACTGTACGCAAGAGTTGACTTGGTGAAGTATCAAAATCAATGGCTATTGATGGAGCTTGAAGCCATTGAACCAGAGTTGTTCTTACCTATTGCTCCTCAAGCATCAATTCGATTGGCTGCAGCAATTAAATTTCATCTCGATAAATGATTAATTAACCTCATGAAGTTATCCAAAAATTCTGACTTAATTGATTTGTTAACCACTCACTGGGGCTTAATTGCTAAAGCTTATGATGAAACCTTGAGCGGCTCTAAGTTAGGAGAGTTTCAAGCCGACACTCTAAAAATGTTATCTGATATAGGTGTTTTAGATGTGATGTGGATTAATGCCAGTCATGATTTCTCAGCCACGATGAAAAAATTATTAGGAGATAAAAAAGCGCTAGGTTTGAATGTTAATGAGGTAGAACAGTTGATTCATCAACTGAACAATCAATCAGACCAATGGTTCACGCGCACCATTCAGTGTAATTGGAAGTAAGACATTTGTAGCGCTCTAAACTTTATTTCTTGCCTCGAGGAAGTTCTTTAGCCGTTCTGACAATGAGTTCTCTGAGCCACTCGGCATCCTCCCATTGATCCGCTGGGATCAAAAAATAAGGCTTGGCCCCAGGGTAAGGGAAGCCAATCAATTCTTTAATTAATAATTGTTTGTTAGTTTTGGTGGGCTTAATGAATAATTGGTCGCTGCATATAAATGCGATTGGTACGCCATCAAAATACAAACAATACTCACCAAACATCCTCTTAGTCGACACAGTATGCAAACTTGCAAGCTGATCTTTTAAATAGGTGATTGTTTTTTGGGAGGTCGGCATGAATCAGAATTTTTATTGGTTAATCTCAATTGTAGGTGTCTAAAGAGTAAAGATTTGATTTCGCTTAAATAATAGTAAGTAGGAAGCCATTGATCACCAAAGGATAAGTCAATATTTGAAGGATCACTGCGTTAAAATAATTTCATGTCTTTCATTCATCAAAATACCAGTTCAGTCAGAATGCCAACTTGGTTTATTCCTCATGGGGCAGGGCCTTGTTTTTTTATGGATTGGAATCCAAAGGATGCTTGGAATAAAACTGGCAAGTTCCTAAAAGACTTGCCATTGACCTTATCAAATCAACCAAAAGCAATTTTGATGATTTCAGCACACTGGATGGAATCAACAATTAGTCTGACTGGGGCACAAAATCCAGAGTTAATTTATGACTATCATGGTTTCCCAGCTCACACCTATGATCTTCAGTATCCTGCCAAAGGTGACCCAGCGCTCGCTCAAGAAATAATAGAAACTTTGGCGAGTTCTCAAATTAAAGCCAAGCTAGATGCTTCACGTGGTTTTGATCATGGCATGTTTATTCCAATGCTAATGATGTTTCCAAAAGCAGATATCCCGGTTATACAGTTATCACTCCACAACAACCTTGATCCCCAAACTCATTTCAACCTAGGAGTGGCTCTTGAAAAGTTTCGTGATCAAGGAGTTTTAATTATTGGCAGTGGTATGAGTTTTCATAATATGCGTGGGTATGGTCAACCTACCTTTGGCCCTATTTCTGATGAATTTGATGAGTGGTTAGCCAAGACTGTTGAGTCAGATCCAGTGACAAGAAAGCAAGCCTTGATTGATTGGGCCAATGCCCCCTCAGCAAGGTTGTGTCATCCTCTTAGGCAAGAGGAACATTTGCTGCCTCTCATGGTGGTGGCTGGCGCTTCTTCAAAAGAACAAGGTTATAAGGTTTTCACAGATCGTGTATTAGAAACTTCCATATCTGCATTTGTTTTTCGGTAAGAGTGGTAATAGCTGATCAATGTTGAAATGGTCAGGATATTCTCTTATGTTGTGAGTCGTTGCTGGCGAAATTTTGAGAGTAGAGTCAGTCATCAGCAATCGCAGTCGATAATGATGTAGTATTTTGTAATACAAAGTTGAAGACTCTTATGGAAAAAATTACGCCGCCAAAGCCTCAAGGTCTGAGAAGTTATGTTGAAGACTATTTGCGCCAAGCGATCCTATCTGGAAAATACAAATCTGGGGATAGGCTCGTTGAAAGAGAAATTTGTGAAATCCTAAATGTCAGTAGACCTCCAGTCAGAGAGGCATTAAGACAACTCGAGGCTGATAAGTTAATTTCAAATGAACTTCATCGTGGGCCAATAGTTTCATCTATGTCCTATGAAGAAGCCGAAGAGCTTTATAAATTTCGTGCACTTTTAGAAAGTTTTGCAGTAGCAGAATTTTCACGTCTAGCAACAGATGAACAAATCAATGATCTTTCTTTAGCAATTAAAAAACTTCATGAAGTATCTGACAAGGGAGATAAGCAGCTATTGTTGAATTCAAAAGCGGATCTTTATAACGTTATATTGAGTGGCTGTGGAAACAACTTAGTTAGAGAGAGTTTGTTGAAGTTATTGGACCGAATTAGCTTGCTCAGAGGAACGTCACTGCTGCAGCCTAATAGAATGGCGCAAAGTTTAAAAGAAATTGATCAGATGTTTAAGTTCATCAAATCCAAAAACTATGAGGCTGCAAAAGACGCGGCATATAACCATATTCAAGCAGCGGCAAAAGTTGCATTAGCTGTAATTGCAGCAGAGCAAAAATAAGTTATCGCATTTATATGAAAGGGCGCTGCGGCGCCTTTTTTTATTCATTGTTTTTGAATTCAGGGTAAACCACTATCGTAATATTGTAACTTTGTAATACAAAGTGCAGTACCATAAATTTTAAGTTTGAATAATTTAAATAGGGCATTTTTGGAGCAAATATGAATAAAGATTCTTTTGAAAAAGGTTTAAAAACTCGCAAAGAAGTTTTGGGTGCAGAGTACGTTGAGAATTCAATAAAAAATGCAGATGATTTCAATATGCCGATGCAGGAATTGGTTACTGAGTATTGCTGGAATGAAATTTGGAATCGTCCTGGACTCGAAAGAAAGACAAGAAGCTTTTTAAATTTAGCCATGATTGCTGCATTAAATCGCCCTCATGAGCTTAAATTACACGTTCGTGGCGCCATCAATAATGGATTGACCAAAGATGAAATAAGAGAAGTATTTATGCAGGTTGCCATCTATTGTGGCGTTCCAGCAGCGATTGATAGCTTCAGAATTGCTAAAGAAGTGTTCAAAGAAATGGGTATTTAATGAAGCCATCGAATACTCACATTACATTTATTGGTTTGGGCCTGATGGGTGTGCCCATGGTCAATAATTTATTAAAGGCTGGATTCAGGGTGACTGGGTTTGATCTAAATTCTGAAGTGGCTGAAAAATTTTCAGGACAGAATAATTTTAAATTCTCCAAATCCGCAGTTGAGGCTGTTAGTGACGCAGCAGTGACTATTTTGATGTTGCCTGATAGTTCAATCATCGATGGTGTCATTTGGGGCAATGCTGGTCAGGAAGGTATTTCAGCGCACTTGAAAAAGGGAAGTTTTCTTGTGGATATGAGTTCTGCAAGTCCAGTGTCTTCAAGAGCTAACAATCAAAAGTTAAATGAAATTGGTATCAACTATGTTGACGCTCCAGTATCTGGCGGCGTTAAGAAGGCAATTGATGGAACGCTTTCAATCATTGTTGGTGGATCTTCACAAGATTTTGAAAAAACACACGCTTTGCTTGAGGTGATGGGTAAAAGCATTACTCACGTTGGGGCAGCAGGAGCAGCCCATGCCGTTAAAGCTTTAAATAACTACATTTCAGCTGCTGGATTAATTGCTGTGAGTGAGTCATTGATCGCCGCTGAGAAATTTGGGCTGGATACACATGTGGTTAATAAGGTATTCAACACTTCTACTGGCAAAAACAACACAACTGAAAATAAAGTAGAGAACTTTATGCTGAGTGGAGCATTTAATTCTGGATTTTCATTGGCTTTAATGAGCAAAGACGTTCAGATTGCTCTCAAGTTTATAGAGGATATGGGGTGTTACTCTAATTTGGCTCAACAATGTGTAAAAACATCAGAAGAGGCAAATCAATCATTGGGTAAGGGTGCCGACCATACAGCTGTATTTAAATACGTTAAATCTTTTCAATAGAACTCATCACATTAAATAAGGATGGAAAAATGAAAAATTTTCAAAAAATTATTATTGGATTATTTTGCATAGCAAGCTCAGCGGCATTTGCACAATTTCCAGACCGACAGATAACAATGGTGATTCCTTATGCCCCAGCAGGCTCTACTGATGTATTAGGAAGAATACTTGCTCAAGTTATGTCGAAAAACTTGGGGCAAACAGTGCTTGTTGATAACACTGCTGGTGCCGGTGGAACTATTGGTGCAGGTCGTGTGGCTCGTTCAAAGCCCGATGGTTACACCATACTTTTTCATAACATGGCTCAATCATCAGCACCAGCCCTTTATGCAAAATTAGCCTATGACCCAGTAACAGATTTCTCTCCTATTGGTATGGTGACGGAAGTGCCAATGGTTCTTGTTGCAAGAAAAGATTTCCCAGCTAACACGCTTCAAGATTTTATTAAATACGTTAAAGCTAATCCAGGTAAATTGAATTTTGCAAACGCTGGAATTGGTGCCACATCTAATCTGTGTGAAGCACTCATTAAATCTTCATTATCTGCAGAGTGGTCTTCAATTTCATACAAAGGTACTGGCCCAGCATTGAATGACCTTTTGGCTGGACAAGTTGATGTTATTTGCGATCAACCTGCAAGTACATTGCAACACATCAGAGCCGGCAACATTAAGGCCATAGCAGTGGCGACCAAAGATCGTATTAGTTCTTTGCCAAACACCCCAACCTTTGGCCAGTCTGGCCTGCCTGGTTTTCAATTAGCGGTTTGGCATGGAATGTATGCTCCGGCTGGAACACCAAAACCAGTTGTAGATCGTTTAAATGAAGCGCTGAATGCAGCCCTAAAAGATCCAATGTTGTCTCAAAAGTTCAATGAGATGAATGCCATGTTGGCAACGCCAGCAACGGCTAATCCAGGCTACCTACTGAACTTCACCAAATCTGAGGTTGATCGTTGGAAGGCTGCTATGAAGAATGCTGGAGTTCAGCCTCAATAACGTTAATTTGACTATCAATGACGATTAATACTTCCGCCCCATAAACTTCAGTTTTTCTTGTCACCAGTCCAGCGACTGGTGACATTATTCAACATGTTTTTACTATAGAATTTGAGGAAGTAAAGATCGTCATTTAAAAATTGGCCTCAGAAACCAATGGCGGTTCTTGGAACATCAATCATGGTGTCAAGTGTTCATTTGTTTTAACTTACAATGTATTTACCTGCCACCCAGTTTGATGTCGCATTATCATCATTGAATAGCAGGGATAGCAATTCTTTAAAAAATGTAATAAATCAAGTTTGCCCACCTTTTAATAGTCCAAAAAATGAAATTAAAACTAACTAGCCAATTACTTCTGATTGATTTGGCATTGCAGTTATTGCCGGTCGCTTACTTTGCTTTTAGTTCACCGTCATTTGCGGAGAATAGTCTGAACGGCCCCTTGGTCCAGGCAGCCTTTTATTTATTCATCATTTGGAAAATTTCTGGTGGAAGTAACCTCGCCAGATATCTATTTTTGGCTTACGCGCTTGTGATTTTCTTGCCATTGAGCGTGCTGTTTTTGATGCACGGCAGCAGTCTTGGTATGACCTTACTTGTATTGATTCAATTAGGTATCAAAGCTTATTGCTTGTACCAATTGTTTTTCACACCAACAAAATTGGCATTCATCAAAGTTGTGGATGATGAGAGTGAGTTTCCTAAATTCTGATGATCAGTTACTTGATCAGTTGCTCAAAGGCGCTGATCAGTGACTCTGGTTCTTGTGCGCCTTGTAGTAAATACTCTTCATTAAGAATGAGTGACGGCACTGACTGAATGCCCAAGTTCTTATAAAATTCTTCTTCAGCTTTGACTTCGGCAGTGAACTCATCGCTGGCCAGTATCTCAGCAGCTCTGACTTTATCCAATCCTGCTCGAATCACAGCATCTAAGATGTTTTTTTCATCATCAAGGCTGACTGCCAAGCAAAAATAGGTATTGAGAAGCTCTTTTTTAAGAGTCGCTTGTTTCTCAAGATCTAATTCATTAGCAGCCCAGTACAACAAGCGATGACTATTGAATGTGTTGTATACACGTTTGCGACCATCTGGATGGAATTTAAAACCTGCTTCAAGAGCTCTGGCTCTGATTTGAGCTTGATTTGTTTTAACTTGATCAAGACTCAAGCCATACTTTTGAGTGAGATGCTCCATGGCATCTTGGCCACCAGGAGGCATGTGGGGATTCAGTTGAAATGCACGGAAATGAACTTTAAAGTCCACCACCATCTCTAACTGGCTCATGGCTTGAGATAAATTGCCAAAACCGACAGCGCACCAAGGGCAGGCAATGTCGGAAACAAAATCGATGTTGATAATTGGTTTCATGTTTTTTTGGGATAAAAGCTAATTAAAACATTAAAAAAATAATTTGCGCATAAATTACAATCAAATTCTGTTCCAACTCATTAGAAATCACGGCAAATAAAAGTGTCTGCAAATAATAGCTTTGAATGTCGTATCCTCAATAGCATTCATCTGGTCTCAAAAGAGGGCTGGAATCATCTTTTGGGGAAAGACCCAACTCCTTTTTTACGCCATGAATTCTTAAGCGCCCTAGAGGATTGTGCTTGCGTTGGTGGCAATACCGGTTGGCAAATAGCGCACCTGGCCATTTATGCATCTGATCATGAAAATCCCATTGGTTTGATGCCTCTGTATTTAAAAAGTCATTCTTATGGCGAATATGTCTTTGATTGGTCTTGGGCTGAAGCCTATCAACAACATGGTCTGTCGTATTACCCCAAAGCACTCTGTGCCATACCCTTCACGCCAGTTAGAGGTGCGCGCCTATTGGTGGGTGAGGGCAAGGAGTCTGATGCAATACGTATTCAGCTGATAGAGCAATTAAAGCAACTATTGATACAAAATGAGATTTCATCGGCACACGTTCTGTTCGCTGAGCAAAATACGCAAGAACTTCTATTGAAACAAGGATTCATGGCCAGAGATGCCATTCAGTTCCATTGGCAAAACCATGCTTATCAAAACATGGAAGAGTTTTTGAGTCAGCTCAATATGAAGCGCCGTAAAAATATTCGAAGTGAACGTTCTCAGGTTCAAAAGGCCGGAATATCGTTTCGGCATATTGATGGCCCGGATGCTACTAAAGAAGATTGGGCATTTTTCTATCGTTGCTACGCAAACACCTATTACGAACACCGCTCCTCACCTTATTTGAGTGAGTCATTTTTTCAAATGCTGGCCCAAACCATGCCCGAAAATCTTCATCTGATTGTGGCTCATAGAAATGAGCAAGCAATCGCAGCATCCTTACTCTTTGTTGATCGCTCGGGACAAACTAAAACTGCTTATGGTCGGTATTGGGGTGCATTGGAGTATGTGCCTTGCCTGCATTTTGAAACAGCCTATTACCAAGCGATTGAATATTGCATCAGTCATGGCATTGATGTTTTCGAAGGAGGGGCTCAGGGTCAGCACAAAATGGCCAGAGGCTTCATGCCGGTCAAGATGCAATCTGCGCACTGGATCAAAGATCCTGAGTTCTCAAAAGCAGTTGAGCGATTCTTGATTCGAGAGAGCGGTGGTATTGAAAACTACATTGATGAACTGGCTGAACACTCACCACTCAAAGCAAGTAGCGTGACTCTATGAATATTTGCTAAAGTATGACCATGTTGAAACAATATTCCATGCATCGATTGAGTAAGCGCATTGCTTTACTGGCATGGGTGCTGCTCAGTGGCTGCGCCTCTTTGACTTCACAGCAGATCACCCAACGCATTGATACCATGAGTGACTTCCAACTTTGTTTGGGAGCTCAAACAGGCATGGACAGCCAAGCGTTTGATTTAGATGTTGCGATTGTTGCTGCTGCCAAAGAGCGCATCGCACAACGCAAATTAGATTGCTCTAGCAAGCATGATGAAATCGTGCGCTTCTTGGTCACATCTCTTAAGCAAGAGCAGAAGTACCGAGAGATTTACTTTTCTAGACCAGGTTTTTGGCGCTTTTAAATTGCTGGCTCTTTGAGCTTCGCTGGTAAAAATCATTGGGCTTGGATTGCACCCAAGCAATGAACTTTTGTATTTCTGCTTTTTCTTTGATGGCTTCGGCCGTGTTCAATTCTCTGGCTAACTGTGTTTCTGTGAATAAGGCATGTATTTGCCTGTGGCAAATACGATGCAAATACTCAGTTGCTTTACCGCCTTTTGATTTTGGAACAAAGTGATGCGCATCTTTTTGGGCAGTTGGGATTGGGCGATCGCAAATAGGGCAAACAAGTTCAGTGACCGAAACTTCTTTCGGAAACGTATCAGCAAGTAGTTTTTGACGTATTTTCCCCAACATGATGGGGTCTATCTTAATGTTGGAATAACAAATTTGCTGAATTCGACTTAATTCATATATACTGTATAAATATACAGTACTATTATGACTCAATCGATCAATCAACTTCTTCATCAAACCAGCTTGAGCCAGGTACCGCAAGGCTTGTCTGGTGATTTATCGGTGAATGAGACGCCACTCATCATGCACCCATTATCGGCAGGATTTCCAAGTCCTGCGGCTGATTATGCGGCTGATGGATTGGATCTGAATAGCTATCTGATACAGAATAAGCCAGCCACTTTCATGTTTACTGTGAGAGGTGAATCAATGATTGTGGCTGGCATCCATCATGGCGATAAGGTGGTCGTTGATCGAGCCTTAAAGCCTAAACACAAAGACATTGTGGTGGCGGTGGTCAATGGTGAGTACACCATCAAACGTTTGTACAAATACAAGGGACTCATTGAATTGCGTCCAGAAAACCCTGACTACCCCAACATCACATTCAGTGAAGGCCATGAGCTACAAATATGGGGCGTGGTCATTGGGGTAGTCAGACGTTATTCAAGTAGTTCATCTCGGGTCTGATCATGAGCTCCCCCAATCAAAACTCCACCCATGCACCATTGTTTGCTTTGGTGGATGTGAATAATTTCTATGTGTCTTGCGAAAGAGTTTTTGCTCCTCAGCTAGAAAAAACACCCATGGTGGTGTTATCTAATAACGATGGCTGCGCTGTCGCACGCAGTGCTGAGGTCAAAGCCTTGGGTGTCAAAATGGGCACGCCTTGGTTTCAGATGAAAGATTTGGCGAAGCAGCATGGCATCTTGGCTTGTTCATCTAATTACACTCTGTATCACGACATGAGTCAGCGTGTGGTGGAGATACTGCGACAGTTCACGCCCAAGCTAGAGGTTTACAGTGTGGATGAAAGCTTTCTGCAAATTGAATCTGTTTTAAATGCTCACGAATCTCCTACTCATTTGGGCGCTGAGATCAAACAGCGTATCAAGCAGTGGACTGGTTTGCCAGTGTGTGTGGGCATTGCACCGAGTAAAACATTGGCCAAGTTTGCCAACCACTTGGCTAAAAAGAATCCATCGTTCAATGGCGTTTGTGATTTAAGCAATATGCCCAAACAAGAACTCTATCAATGGATGAGCGAGGTATCTGCTGCTGAAGTGTGGGGCGTTGGTAGAAAAATTGCCAAACGTTTAGAGGGCATGGGCATACACACAGTGCTTGATCTGGTGCAAGTATCTCCGCAAATGATGAGATTGCAATTTGGGGTGGTGATTGAAAGACTTTGTTATGAATTACGTGGACTCTCTTGTTTGGCTCTGGAGGAGGTGGCGCCACCCAAGCAACAAATCATCGCTTCTAGAAGTTTTGGCAAATTAGTACTGAGCTTGGATGAACTAGCTGAGTCAGTTGCCACACACACAGCCAGAGCTGCTGAAAAATTAAGAGAACAAGAATCATTGACCAGCTCAATCAGTGTGTTCATTCAAACCAATGTGTTCATGAGAAATGAACCTCAGTACAGTCAAAGTATTCAAATACCTTTGGTGCATCCAACGGATGACACCTTGGTGTTGACTGAAATGGCCATCAAAGGGCTGAAAGAAATTTATAAAAAAGGCTTCAGATATAAAAAGGCTGGCGTGATGTTGGGTTTGATGACTGATAAGCCGGTGGTCCAGTCTTCATTGTTTGAAGATCATCAGGCCAAAGGAAAATCTCTGCGTCTTATGAAAACTTTGGATTCAATCAATACGCGTTATGGGGCTCAGGCCTTACGAGTGGCCGCTACAGGTACGGACCAAGCTTGGAAAATGAAGTCAGAGAATGTTTCTCCCAAGTACACCAGCCATTGGGATCAATTACCCGTGGTTCGTTAAGAGCTTCAAATTACTGATGAATAAAACAATAGCCCTGTCACTTGAGGGGCTATGGACCCTCAGCTAAACGTCACAATTTCTGCTAAATTAAATTTTTAGATTTAAAGTGAACATCATGAAATTCTCTCTAGGCCACATTGCTACTTTATGTAAATACACCGGCATCAGTTTTATTGCTGGGGCTGTGACTCACGGCGCATTCAGTGAACAACGATCAATGATCACAGCTGCAATTGGTGTGGCCATTTATTTGATTGCTGGTGTTTTAGAGAAAATATCAAATCCTCAAACAAGTAATACATGGACCAATTTATTGGCCATTGGCGTGATTGCATCTGTGGGTTTGGGATTTTTCACGGGCGGTCTTCAGCATTTCCCGGATTCTCCAGACAGAAGCTTATGGGTTGTGCCCGTTGGATTCTTAATGAGTTTGATCGCAGTGTATTGGATGGAGGGAAGACCTCATGCCAAGATCAAAGGGGTTCTTATTTATGGCGGCATCAGTGTCATCATCGTCACAATCGCATCGATCTATGCAGCCAATTACTTCAAAGCTCACCTATCTGCCGGCGGACATGCTCATGGTGCAGCTGAAATGTCTTCAGAAAAAGATAACAGCAAAGGGCACGATCATTCAACTCACAAGCATTGATGCAACATCAGTATTTGTATCAATACCTTTGCTTCATGAGTCAAAGAGTCTGAGTAATTAACTCAGGCTTGACCACCCGAATTCTTTCATCAACGTAATAGCCACCATATTCGGTGTAACGCAAATAAACGGTTGAACATTCTGGGCATTGGTGAATCGTGCAGCGATTGTATGGATGGAAGTTCACCGCAATCGGTGCATTCTCTGACCAAATGGTGGTGCCATTAGGGTGGTACTCATCCCAATTTTCTTCTGCATCAGGATGCTTGAGTGTGCCAACTGTCTTCAAGCCATCGCGATCAAAGGTGCTCAGAATTGTTTCCCAGCAAGAGAAATCATGAGAGGCGCAATGTGAGCACTGCTGATTGTGTTGTTGTGAGGCCAGCGCCAATAATTCTTGATCATTTAAAACAGGGATCATTGGATTTCATTTCTTAACGAGTGCAATGCATAAATGGCTGGGATTGCATAAATAAAGCAATAGGCAGCTGGGCCCCAAGACCAGGCATTGATTTCAAGGAGCCAAGCTGTGACCATCGGCGCTGTGCCAGCAAAGATGGCAACCGCCAAGCTGTAGCCAATCGCAAAAACGGAGCAACGTTGTTCAGGTTTGACCAAGCGACTGATCAAAATACCTTGAGCACCAAATAGCATCATCACTGGGGCCACGATCAAAGATTGACCAATCGCTAGACCTACCACGCCACCCAATTGAGAAGCCAATATGGCAGGAATACACAAAATAGCACCGGCCCATGTGGCATACCAAGTGATCTTGATTCTGCCCATCTTATCGGCCAGCCAGCCACCCAAAACCACCAAGGGAATGCCCACAAATTGAATCACAGTGGCCACAGTGTTGGCTGATTGCATCGAGCCACCATGTTTGGCGGCGTAATCAACAAAATAAACAAACTGAACATAAAAGAGCACATTAGAAAAAGAAATCAGCGCTGCAATTTGAACCAATACCCGCCACCCATGCGCAACTTCTTTTAAGCGAAGAGTAATCAAAGCAAATAATTCTTTAAAGCTGAGCTTGTGTTCAATGGCGGTCTCAAGGGTCTCAGGCATATGAGCTCTTAGCTTCCAGCCAGCAATCGCTACCAAGGCACCTAAAAGAAAAGGTAGGCGCCAAGCCCAATCATTCACAGCATTTTCGCCAAAGACAAAAGCAGTGAGAGCTGCTATCAAAGAGCCTAAGAAAAATCCAAGCAATGCTCCTGCGTGCGCAATGCCAGACATCAAACCTTCTTTACCTTGTGGTGAGGCTTCAGCGGCGTACACCATGCTACCCCTGTATTCACCACCAATCGAAAACCCTTGGGTCATGCGCAGGAAGAGCAGTGCATACGCTGCGATGGCACCCACTTGAGCGTAGCTTGGAAGCAAGGCGACCATGAAACTGGCCACTCCCATGATCATGATGCTCCAGATCATCATTTTTCTTCTACCGAGCAAGTCACCCACTGGACCCAAAATCAAACTACCAATCGGTCTTGCTAAATAACCAATGGCAAAAATGCCAAAAGAAGCTATTGTTTGAAGCGTGGGATCACTGGCGGGGAAGAATACTTTCCCAAGAGCTGTTGCGAAATACCCATAAATGGCAAAGTCAAACCACTCCAACATGTTGCCAGTAGCACCGGCAATAGCAGCGGAATAACGTTTAGGAATCATGGCCATAATTACCCATCAATGTAAGTGATATCTTTATTCTATTTGATGGATGATGAATCTAGAAAAAACAAAGAACTAAGACTGACTTTGTCCAGTCATCTCTTCGATCAATTCTTTGACTAAATCAAGGCGAATTTGAGCATTATCAATACTCAATAAGTGATGCTTTTGTGCAGGTGTCAAAGGTAGGATTTCGCACCAGCGGTTGGCGACCCAGCCGCATTGCTCTAAATCATAGGGTTGGCTAAAAGGCATCTGATCTTCTCGCACGCCTTTTTTCTGCAATGATGCAATGATGGCGCCGAGATTATCTGCTAGCTTATGGTGTTCAGCTTGGATTGGATAATTGCCATCCTCAGATAAAAATTCAACATCGCCCATCCATAAACCATTTTTTTCTCGCTGGCTTTGGTGTACTTTAAAGCGTCTTGTGCCACGGCATTTAATAAAGAATAAAGAAGGTTGTGGTGTATCAAAATAAGTGATGTCTACCAAAGTGCCCGTTGGAAAGAACACAGCAGGTTTATCGATAGGTTCAGCCACTTCTTTACCTTCATCCAAAGTCACAATGCCAAAAGTAGTCGAGTTCGCAATACAGTCTTTGATCATGTCCAAGTAGCGCACTTCAAAGATCTTCAAATCTAGTGCGCCAGAGGGGTAAAGCGTCTGGCCAAGAGGGAACAAAGGAATGGTGGTGAGTTTGGTTAACATGAATCCATTGTATTCAAGACTGAAATAAATTGCTGATGGCCATCCTGTTTTAATATCTTGGCCATGACTCCCGAATCTTTAGAAAAATTGATCAGCATGAAAATGCCCTTTGGTAAGCATGCTGGACAATTGCTTTGTGATTTACCGGCCAATTATTTGTCATGGTTTGCTCGCGAGGGATTCCCGCGAGGGGAGATAGGGGAGTTGTTGCACTTGATGCACGAGATTGATCACAACAACTTGCGGCACCTGCTCACTCATTTAAAAAAGTAATTTTTTTCCATAGTAAGAATTCTCGTTGAATAAATCAGCGATTTCTTACTTAACTCTTCCTGCGGATTCGGATCAACTTGATTCATCATGATTTCTTTAAGGAGAAAACGTGATGGAAATGATCATCAGGAACATTGTCAGAAAAGCACCGCCCAAGAGAAACAAAAAAACCTCGACCAGAAGGGGCCCCAGTGTTTTGTCTAAAAGTATCAAGCTGATAAAAAGTGCGAGCTATGGCCTGGGTAAGTTAGCAACCTTGGTTTTCATTGGCAGACTATAAGGTCATGTCATGAGCCAGGCGATGTGCGAGTTATTGGTTGATAAATTGATTAATTCTGATGAGTTAGGCGAAATCACAGAAACGATTCAGGTGGGTGTTGAATCAGGACAAGGTATTTGGCAATTGTTGATGGACAACCCAATTGTCTTTGGAATGTTAGTGGGAGGTGGCGTTGCCACCTACATCAGGAAATGGTTCTTTAAACGCTACAGAGAGGTATCTCGATGATTGATGACTTTTATTTTCTTATAAAGAATGTGAAAGTCTTTGTCTCACATGATCAAGTAGACCATCGCAAGCATCCTCGACCAAATCAAGCACTTCCTCAAACCCTTCACTGCCTTTGTAATAGGGGTCTGGGACCACGCTGGCCTGATTAACTTTACAAAACTCTGTCAAGCGTCGGATCTTATATTTTTTATTCTCAGGACAGCGCTGTTCTGTCAGTGCATAGTTTTCCCAATCCATCACCAGCAATAAATCATAGTGATCAAAATCTCGATCATCGAGTTGTCTGGCTGCTAGATCTGATAAATCATAGCCACGCTTGAGCGCATGTCTTTGAGATCGAGCATCTGGCGCTTCGCCGACATGGTAAGCATGCGTTCCAGCAGAGTCGACTGTCACTTGATGGGATAGACCAGATTCATCAATGTATTGACGAAACACGCCATGGGCTGTTGGGCTTCTGCAAATATTGCCCATGCACACAAAGAGAATATTCATAGAGCTCATTTAAAACAAATCCTTTTGCGACTCTTTGCGCAATAAAAAATGATTTTGTTCTTTGATGCTCATTTCTCTGCGACCAGGTGTGACGATGATGGCGTCACCAGCTTTGATGTTGCCACCTTTGTGAACTTTGAGATACCAACCTGAGCGAGTGGATTGAATCATCGCTTTGGATGCACCTTTGTAGCCCATGCGCGCATTGAATTTAAAGCAGGGCTCTCTTAATTTGACAACCTCTAGCTCAACATCACCAATCTGCCAGTTATCACCCACCCAAACAGCATCTTCAAAAAATCCTTCAACGCTCAGATTTTCTCCAACAAAGCCAAAGCCAATTGGGCTGGTTCTTTTGGCTTCTCTGTTGAGCAATTCATTCCAGAAAGGGTAATGCTCGCTTGGGTACGCGTAGATTGCCTTTTCAAGCCCGCCATGCACGCTGAAGTCAGCTTGTTCATCGCCATCCAAGCCAACGGTTCTGACTTTGATGCTGATTGGATTATCCAAAGAGCTGACGATCTCTTTTTTAATGCCTGAATTCACCATGCGATGATCGGGATGGTCAATGCCAAATAAGGGTGCAATCTTGCCTGTGGAAATTGAAATGATGCGCATGCCATAATTAAATCACTGAATTGATAATTAGGTCATTTATGCCTCGTTTTGCCGCCAATCTCTCTTTGCTCTATGCGCACCTGCCTTTTTTGGAGCGCATCAAGGCTGCAAAAGATGATGGCTTTGAAGCCATTGAGTGCCAATTTCCATATCAAGAGAATTCTGGTGCGGCCTTACAGGAAATAGCAGGGTCAATGGTGCAGCATGGATTACCGATGGTGCTGCATAACTTGCGTGGGGGTGATTGGTCCAGAGGTGATCGAGGCTTGGCTTGTCATCCAGCCAGGGTAGATGAATTTAGGAGTGGTATTGCTGATGCTATTGCCCATGCCCAACATTTGGGCGTGAAACAATTAAATTGTTTGGCTGGCATCTTGCCTGAGGGTCTTAGTCGCAATCAAGCCCAAAAAACATTTGTTGAAAACTTAACTTATGCAGCAGAAGAGTTAAAAAAATCAAACATCAAATTATTGATTGAACCCATCAACACATTCGATATGCCAGGATTTTTCTTATCCAGCAGTCAACACGCTTTAGAAACCATCATGGCAGTTCAATCTAATAATCTATACCTTCAATACGATGCCTATCATGCCCATCGCATGGGTGAGGATATTTTGGACATTGAAGAGCTGATGCCTTTTATTGAGCACATTCAGATTGCAGATCATCCAGGTCGCCATGAGCCTGGCACGGGAGAAATTGATTACCCTGAATTTTTCATGTTACTTGATGATTTGGGTTACGAAGGTTGGGTTGGCTGCGAATACAAAGAACTGCATCAAGCTAATTTTCTAAAAGCTTGATGGTGCTGTTTCATTCGGAGAAATAAGGCTTTGCCCACAAGTGGGGCATTCAGGAGATAATGAATATCCAAGAATTTATTGAGCCATTACTTAGCCACTCCTATCAATTTCTGACATGCTATTAGATCCACCACAAACATCGCTGGCTTCTGTGCCAACTGCTATTCAAGATAATGGCTATGTCGCTTTATCCCCTGAGCAATTTTTTGAGCTGTCTCAACACAAGCTGAACGAATGGCAAGATCTATCGGGTACTTGGAAAAATTTACCCGCTGATGCCTATTTGAAAGATGGTGGTCGTTACCGTCAAAGAAGGCATGCCAGTTTTGTGATTAAAAATAATTCAGTAACATTGGCCCCTCACCGTGCCCATTGGCAACCAGTTTCTTATAACGCTTTACATGGCGGCATTGATCGATGGTTTGAGCCTTGTGAAGAAACTTTTGCAAACTCAGTGGCACTCAAAGATTTTTTATTGAACTTGGCTCTTCAGTTTGATCAAACCCAGAAGAGTGTTGATTCAGCCAAACCTTGGTTTGTGGAGGTTCATCAATTCAGAATTGATACGACCGATGGCATTGGTCGACCAACACCTGAGGGTGCTCATCGTGATGGTGTTGAATACGTGGCAGTTTTGATGCTTGAGCGTCACGGTATCAAAGGTGGAGAAACGAGGGTATTTGAATCAAATGGACCGCAGGGTCAGCGCTTCACTTTGCAAAAACCTTTTAGCTTGTTATTACTTGACGATGCTCGCGTGGTTCATGAAACCACACCCATACAGCCGATGGATCCTAAAGCTTCAGAGCAAGGATGGCGAGATACTTTGGTGGTCACCTATAGACGTGGTGGCTTTCAGGACAGTCCCAGCACTTAATACTGAGAAGCTCTCCTCAGGGGTGAGGGTGGTTGATCAGTTGATGGGACATGTACTGACCAGATGCGTTGACTTTCACCAAGACCATGCTGCCTGAGCTCACAGATTGGCCTGCAAAAGCCTGAATGTTCACCTGATGAGTGACCATGATCACTGGTTTGCGCGGGGATACTTTTAAGAGTTGTGCAATCTTGATTTGAGTTAATCGAGTTTGTTCTTGGCGATTTCCGCGATTTTCAAAAAATGAGCCAAGGCTTGGTTCAACTGTCACGGAGCCTTTATTCAATAGAGTTGCAGTGTCTTTGCAGCGACACCAAGGGCTGCTAAAAACTTGAGCGTTTTCGATACCTTGACTGTTCAACCATTGCCCAATCATCTTTGCTTGGTTTTTACCAGTGGCGCCCAAATTTCTTTGAGTACTGCAATCATTCAAGTTGTATCCATCAGGATCACTGTAGCCCGGCGCATCGGCATGGCGCATCATCAAAACATAAGAACCAGTTTCTAGATCTTCTTTCAAGCCTGCATGAGTGAACTGACTGGCCGACAAGAGAAAGCAGCTGAGTAATAAACGACTTAGTCGAATTTGCCAACTTTGCGAAATACTTTTCATAGAAATCACTTTCTTTTAATTTCTTTTGCTTCTTTTTCTAAGCGTTTTTTGTTTTGAGCGGCAATACTTAAGTCAGGTTTTAAAACAGAGGTGTGAACAATTTTGTTCGGGTTCATGGTCAAGGGTACATATTCTTGCTTAGCCCAAGCGTTTGCATAACTGGAGTAATGACGACTATTCACCCAGCCTGATTGACCTGTTTGGTAAATAAATTGAGACTGATCTAAATTGGATAAGTCATAGATCACTCGCATGCTGGCCCCTTTGTTCACGGTGAAGGGATTGGTGGCGTTGCCTAAGTCCATGAAACCCAAATTCACTGTGAAGGCATCGCCAGGAGTCGGGCGCGTGATCTCAAATTTATTTTTCAATAAAGACACTTTGCTGAATGGGCGATGTTCTGAAACAGCCACGTGCACCTCGCCCCACTTCCAAGATTGAGGTGATCCACTCATGCGCTTGCTCAGATCTTCTAAAGCCAAAGTGAAGGCCTCATCGATGATATTTTCGCAAGTTTCAACTTCTGGAGTGCTCGGCTTGTCACACCAAAATGCTGCCTGATCATTGCCTGCTTGGTGCATCTTCATGATGTGATGAATGCCTGAGCGGAAATCTCTTTTGCCATACTCAATCGCAAAGCTTTTGCCCAGTTTGTCAGCAAACATCAAGCGGGTTAACTGATGAGCCCATGCGTTATAAATGGTGGCACCTGAACTATCAACACTCATCTTGCCATCAAAGTTTGCGATGATGGTTTTTGCATCATTGGCATATTTATGTGTTGAATTGGCGGTTTGTAACAACGGAATTAAATCCACTGCTGATAATGAAAGAGCATCAGCTTGGATTGCTTTCATGCTGGCCACATCATGTTGGTCGGTGGCACTGATCAATTGTTCAATGCGTTGATAACGATAGGGCATGTGCCAATCTGTGGTCAAAGGATGTGGATCATTGGCAGTGTGCACGCGTTGATTCGCTGTGGCGATGAATGAGCTTGATGGATTGGTTTCTTTGGGTAATTCATCTTTACCAAAATACGGACCCCAGTCATATTGCGCATCCCAGCCAAGGGCTGGTGCTGTTCCAAACAAACCTTTACCTTTGGTTCTTTTGGGAGCGACGCCAGCAGCACGGTAAGCAATCTGACCATCCTTATCAGCCATCACCACGTTTTGCATAGGAGCATGATAATTTTTCAGCGCGCTCTTGAACTCTTCCAAGTTTTGCGCTTCATTCATTTGAAAACCTGCCTTTAAAGTTTGATTAGCAACTTCTAGCGCAGTCCAACGCAGTGAAATAGCAAATTTATCTGTATTGATCAAATCTTGCGCACGTTGATAAGCATCAGAAATAACAGGACCATGCCTGGTTTCTCGTGTCAAAAATTTGAAAGGCTCTTGACCTTTGATGGCAATCGTTTCTTCGCGAAGAACAAAATTTTCATAACCCTGCGATGTTTTATATCGGCCAGGATTATTTGAATCCAAGGCCTCGATATATAAATCTTGAACATCAGGATCTGTATTGGTGAAACTCCATGCCAGGTGTGTGTTGTGACCTAAAACCACACCGGGTATGCCTGGCAAAGTAGCTCCGATGACATTCAGCTTTGGTGCTTGAATATGAGCAAAGTACCAAATGGCTGGCGTGGTTAAACCCAAATGAGGATCATTGGCCAATAAGGGTTTACCGCTGATAGTTTTATTGCCTGCGACTGCCCAATTATTGGATCCAATGCCTTCTGAACCACCTGGTAGAAAGTTTAAAAATTCTTTTGCTTTTGGGGCTGTTGCTAGGCCTTGCTCAATACCTTTGGATGAAGAATTGGTCTTTGCTGCTGGTTTTTCTTTGAACAAGCCCAAATCGCGATACATCTTGGCGAAATCAACCGAAGTTGCGGGTGCTTCACCTGGGTAGGGCGGTAAGACCTGCCATATTTGTTCGGTACTCAAAGTAGCTGACATTTCTAAGCGCAAAAACTCCTTGTGCCAATTGCCGCCAAGATCCAAAGCCATCATCAAAGACCAGGCCACGGAATCAGCAGGCCCCCAATTACTAGGCTTGACTCCCAGGATCATGAATTCAGGTGGAAGTGCCCAGCCTAAACGAGCAAAACCCTCGTTGACACCTTCGACGTAAGCTTGAATATGACGCTTGTATTCAATGGGGTAATTTTCATATTGCTTTTCAGCTGCGCGACGTATTCCTAAGGTGCGCATGAACTTATCAATCGCCACCGTATCTTTGCCAAGGATTTCAGATAATTTTCCAGACGCTAAGCGACGGTTGAATTCCATCTGCCAAGGTCTCTCAGTGGCATGAAGAAAGCCCAGGGTGTGCCATGCATCCTCTTGGCTTGCCGCCAAGACATGGGGAAGGGCATGTTCATCAAATTTGATGGTAACTGGCGCGCTGATGCCGGGGGTGATTAGCTCTGCATCTAACTGATCTTTGGTGGATAGAAAGTACACCACCAAGGCGCTGAGGGCTGAAATCAATAAAAGTACCAAAATTAGCAGTAGGCGGCGCCAAAAAACTCTTCGGCGGGGTCTTTGATTTGAAGCTCCAAGATACATATTAGGTAAAACCCCTAGCAAAAATAACGTTTATATAGGTGCGTATTTTTTCACAGAGTGCTAAATTAATCTCAACTTGTGAAATATATTCTCAAGCTTGGTAGATCTGTTCATAAAAGAGGAGACATAAATGTCAGAAAAGAAAGTTCAATCACGTCGTAAATTCATTGCCACGTCAACAGCTGCTGCTGCTGGCGCAGGTACGCTTGGCTTCCCGATGATTGCAAAAGCGCAAACTGTTAACTTGCGCTTCCAGTCAACTTGGCCAACAAAAGATATTTTCCATGAGTACGCACAAGATTTCTGCGACAAGGTCAACAAAATGTCTTCAGGTCGTTTGAAGATTGATCTTTTGCCAGCAGGTTCAGTTGTTCCAGCTTTTGGTCTTTTAGATGCGGTTAGCAAAGGTACATTGGACGGTGGTCACGGTGTGGTTG
The DNA here is from genome assembly GCF_002224225.1 of Polynucleobacter cosmopolitanus. Classification (GTDB taxonomy): domain Bacteria; phylum Pseudomonadota; class Gammaproteobacteria; order Burkholderiales; family Burkholderiaceae; genus Polynucleobacter; species Polynucleobacter cosmopolitanus. The sequence continues at coordinate 1,027,384 of NZ_NJGG01000001.1, forward strand.
CTTACTGGTACGGTAAGAGCCCAGCTCTAGCATTATGGGGATCAGGCCCAGCTTTTGGTATGGATGCCAACATGGTGCTTGCATGGCACGAATACGGCGGTGGTAAGGCGATGTTGGAAAGCATCTACAAATCATTGAACATTGACGTTGTGTCATACCTCTATGGCCCAATGCCAACACAGCCACTCGGCTGGTTCAAGAAGCCAGTTGCCAAGGTTGCAGACATGAAGGGTCTAAAGTACCGTACAGTGGGTCTTTCAATTGACATCTTCAAAGACATGGAAGTTTCAGTGAACGCTTTGCCAGGTGCTGAGATTGTTCCTGCGATGGACCGTGGTCTATTGGACGCTGCTGAATTCAACAACGCATCTTCTGACCGTCTATTGGGCTTCCCAGACGTATCTAAAGTTTGTATGTTGCAGTCATTCCACCAAGCTTCAGAGCAGTTTGAAATTCTTTTCAACAAAAAGAAACTAGACTCTATGCCTGCAGAATTGCGTGCCATGATCAACGTAGCGGTTCAAGCTTCTTCAGCAGAAATGAGCTGGAAAGCCATCGACCGTTACTCTAAAGACTACATTGAAATGCAACAGAAGCAAGGTGTTAAGTTCTACAAGACGCCTGACCCAATCTTGCGTGCTCAGTTAGCTTCTTGGGACAAGATCATTGCTGCTAAATCAACAGAAAATGCTGATTTCAAACGTGTTCTTGAATCTATGCGTACATTTGCTCAGCGCGCTTGCCGCTGGCAGAACGATACCAACGTGGATTACAAGATGGCTTACAACCACTACTTTGGACCTAAGAAGGCTCCAGCTAAGTCTTAATCCGTAGTTTTGTTGTAACTCAAACACCCACTCAGTTATACTGCGTGGGTGTTTGTAGTTTTGTGATTATGTATTTTTACTATAAGAATAATACGAGAGACTTATGCAAAAAATCCTTTTAGCGGTGGATAAAATTTCTACCAAAGCTGGACAGTTCTCAGCTATTTCAGTGGTTCTATTAACTGTTTTGATTTGTTGGGAAGTTTTCAACCGGTATGCTTTTAATAACCCGCATGACTGGGTATTTGACTTCACCTACATGCTCTACGGCATTATGTTCATGATGGCAGGTGCTTATACCTTGTCTAAAAATGGACATGTGAGAGGCGATGTTCTCTATGGTTTTTTCCAACCAAGAACACAGGCTCTATTCGACCTAATTCTTTACTTTGTATTCTTCATTCCAGGCATCATCGCCTTGGTCTACGCTGGTATTAATTTTGCAGCAGAGTCTGTCGCAATCAACGAGCACACGACACAAACTGCCAATGGCCCTCCCATCTGGCCATTCAAAATGATCATTCCAATTGCTGGTGGCTTATTGCTGCTACAAGGTTTTGCTGAGATTGTGCGCTGTATTGTTTGTCTTCAAACAGGCGAATGGCCTAAGCGTGAGCATGACGTCGAAGAAGTGGACGTTGATAAATTAAAAGCCATGGTAAGCCATGAAGATGAAAAGAAGGGTGCTTAATCATGCGTAAGGAACTTTATTTCGGTTTTAGCATCATGGCCGCGATTGTTGTCGGCACATTGATTGCGATGCCATCATTCTCAGAAATGAGCAATGGTCACTTAGGATTATTGATGCTCAGTTTGGTGGTGGTTGCCATCATGTTGGGTTTTCCAACCGCCTTTACCTTGATGGGTATGGGCATGATCTTCGCCTTGTTTGCTTTTTTAAGTCAGGGTGAGGGAACCACTCAAGCAGTTGATCGAACTTTGGCACTCATGGTGCAAAGAGCGTTCTCGGTGATGACCAATGATGTCTTGATCTCAATTCCACTATTTGTGTTCATGGGTTATTTGGTTGAGCGTGCTAACTTGATTGAAAAGCTTTTCAAAAGCTTGCATCTGGCCTTGGCAAGAGTTCCTGGTGCCTTAGCTGTTGCGACTTTGGTTACTTGCGCTATTTTCGCTACTGCAACCGGTATCGTGGGTGCCGTCGTGACTTTGATGGGCTTGTTGGCTTTGCCGTCGATGTTAAAGGCCGGCTACAGCGTCAAACTTTCAGCGGGCGCCATCACTGCTGGTGGTTGCTTGGGTATTTTGATTCCACCATCTGTGATGTTGATTGTGTATGGTGCGACTGCAGGTGTGTCAGTGGTCAAGTTATATGCCGGCGCATTCTTCCCAGGCATCATGTTGGCAACTTTGTACATTGGTTATGTGATCATCGTCGCCAAAATCAAGCCTGAGCTTGCGCCACCAATGGCTGATGTCGATCGCTTGGTAAAGCTAACACCTCCCTCAGAAATTTTGGCCAAGTACAGTCAACGTGCTCTGCCTGGATTGTTATCAGTGATGAAAGGCCGTGCTGCAAGCAATATGAGCATGAAAGAGTTGTTCAAGCAATTCATGATCATCATCGGCCCATTGATTTTCTTTGTGGTTGTCATGTCATCCATGTACGGTGTCGCGACCAAGCCAGTTGAAGTCTCTGTAGTTACAGAGATGGTCAGTGATGGCGGCATGATGAGCTTGGAGTCTGCAGAAGACTCGCCACAGGCTCAAGCAGATGGTGTTGCTTTGCCTCCAGGTGCTGAAGATGATGCTAAGCCAGTAAAACCAGCTGCTGCAAGTATGGCTTCAACTGGTGTGTCAGAAATTCCAACAACTGATGGAGCTGCTGCAGAGCGCGCGCCTGTACCACTTTGGTATTGGATCACCCTTGGCATTGGTTTGTTGATAGGTGCCCTGTTTTATTACTTCCTGACCATGCACCGTTTAGAGATCTTTAAGATGTTGTTGGGGTCTTTCTTCCCGCTAGCAGCTCTGATCTTGGTTGTGTTGGGTGCGATTGTGTTTGGTTTGGCAACGCCAACTGAAGCTGCTGCATTGGGCTCCTTCGGTGGCTTTGCTTTGGCTTGGGCCTACAAACAGCTCAACATGGATGTTGTTAAAGAGTCTGTCTTCTTGACAGCTAAAACAAGCGCCATGGTTTGCTGGCTATTCGTGGGTTCATCTATCTTCTCAGCAGCATTTGCCTTGCTGGGTGGCCAAGAGTTGATTGAAAAGTGGGTTTTGGGTCTCGGATTGAGCAAGATTGAGTTCTTGATTCTTTCACAGGTCATCATCTTCTTGTTGGGTTGGCCACTAGAGTGGACAGAGATTATCGTGATTTTCATGCCGATCTTTATTCCTTTGTTGGTGCACTTCCAAGTTGACCCATTGTTCTTTGGTCTATTGGTTGCCTTGAACTTGCAAACAGCATTCTTGTCACCACCTGTAGCAATGGCGGCCTTCTACCTCAAAGGTGTGGCCCCGCCGCATGTGACACTCAACCAGATCTTCGCAGGCATGATGCCATTCATGGCGATCCAAGTCCTAGCCTTGATCTTGTTATACATGTTCCCTGCAATTGGTATGTGGTTACCAAGCGTGTTGTACAGTTAAAAAGCAGGTTCACTCAGTTAATAAACCCCGCTTTTGCGGGGTTTATTTTTAATGTATGTAAAATGCTGACTCTGCACCAAAATTAATCTATTTTGTTGCAGGGCTAGAAGTGAATCAGTGGTTAAAAATACAACTATTTACGTCTAAAATATTGAAGTAAGTTTGCCCGAGTGACGAAATAGGTAGACGTAAGGGATTTAAAATCCCTCGGCTTAAACAGCCGTGCCGGTTCGATTCCGGCCTCGGGCACCACTCATTGAGTCATGACTAAGTGATTCAAGTAAAAACAAAAAGCCCCTGATAGTTTATCTATCAGGGGCTTTGTCTTTGTTACTGCCAATTAATTCAGCTGATTAATCTGGCTGATCACTTCTTTGCTGGTTCAGTTGCTGGTGCTGCAGGAGCGGCGGGCGCAGTTGGCGTGGCAGCTGGCTTTTTGTCTTCAACGTGAACTGCATCAGCGCCATGCTTTTCACCACCCATGTCGATGTCGCCATCACCGGTTACCAATAAATACCCAGTTGCTGCTACCAAAATTAAAACCATGATTGCGATTGCGCGATTACTCATTTTTTACTCCCTTATTGAACATTTGATATAAATAAAAATTATTCAATGCCTCTGTAATTGGCATAAATATTTGAAACAGCAGAAAAGCCCAAGCAAACTAATCCGCAAGCTAAAACATAATCAACGCTTAGATTGAGTGCGGTGTTGAGTGCGGGCACCATCACCACCAAAGCCATCGCTGCAACCAGGCCTACAAGTACATACAGGTATTGCGCCACAAAAAGTCCCAAGGTGATGGCCACAATCACCAAAATTAAATTGGTTGCTAGGTCATCAATCAATCGAAAGATATCTTGGATTTCTTGGTTATTGCTTGTTTGCGAAACGATGAACATCATCACAATGCTCGATAAGACAAGTAGGTTGGGAAGAATCTTTTTAATAAAAATCATGCTTCACCGCTAAAAATAAAAAGTAACTGGAAACAAACAAACAGTAAAAATCCTGTTGTTAAAGAAACTGCAGCGAGTTTCTTTAAATAAGTTGGAAGACTGTCATTGCTATCAACCTGAGCAGTCTTTAAAAAAATCTGGTCAAAGCGCTTCCAGACTAATACTCCAGCCGCTACGGGTAAAAGTATGGCGAGGATGCCTAAGAAGATAATCATGATCTGCACTTTAAATGATTGATTAACGTTGGATTTTACTCTGAAGCGCTTACGCCAAAATTATTGTTTTTTTGACAACAAAACGCTCACAATATTTTGAAGAGATTTGCTTGAAACCCTATTCCCGAGAAGAAAAAGTGGTTATTTTGTAGGTATTTTCCCTGATTATTTCGGTTTTGTAAGAAAAGTCGACCTATTGGAAAAACATAATCGCGCCTGCAGTTACATTTTAATAATTTTATGAGGGAATCATCATGGCAACTACAAAAGCCGCACCGATGACAGCTGAAGAGCGCAAGGTTATTTTTGCTTCTTCACTTGGCACGGTGTTTGAATGGTATGACTTTTATCTATATGGCTCATTGGCAGCCATTATTGCTAAGCAGTTCTTCTCTGGCCTAGATGCCGGTTCTGCTTTCATTTTCGCCTTGTTAGCGTTTGCGGCCGGTTTCATCGTACGTCCGTTTGGCGCTTTGGTGTTTGGTCGCTTAGGTGACTTGATTGGTCGTAAATACACCTTCCTCGTTACCATCTTGTTGATGGGTGGCGCGACTTTCATCGTAGGTATCTTGCCGACGTATGAAACGATTGGTGTAGCTGCTCCAGTGATCCTAATCATCTTGCGTATGTTGCAAGGTTTGGCTCTTGGTGGCGAATACGGTGGTGCTGCAACTTATGTTGCTGAGCACGCTCCTCACGGCCGTCGTGGTGCTTACACAGCTTGGATTCAAACAACAGCAACATTGGGTCTTTTCTTATCTTTGCTAGTGATTTTGTTCACACGTGAATTCACAGGTCCTAATTTTGAAGTTTGGGGCTGGCGTATTCCATTCCTTCTTTCAATCTTGTTATTGGCGGTTTCTGTTTATATTCGTTTGTCTATGAACGAATCTCCAGCTTTCAAGAAGATGAAAGAAGAGAACAAGCTTTCAAAAGCTCCTTTGACAGAATCATTTGGTGAGTGGAAAAACTTAAAGATCGTTATCTTGGCCCTTTTTGGTCTAGTAGCGGGTCAAGCAGTTGTTTGGTACACAGGCCAGTTCTACGCTTTGTTCTATTTGACACAAGTGTTGAAAGTTGATCCTAAGACAGCTAACTTGATGATTGCCGCTTCATTGGTGATTGGTACACCGTTCTTCATCGTATTTGGTGCACTATCAGACAGAATCGGTAGAAAAATGATCATCATGGCTGGTTTGTTATTGGCGATCATTACTTACATTCCAAATACACCAGTGTCAATCTTCAATGCAATGACACACTTTGCTAACCCAGCTTTGGAAAAGGCGATGAAAGAGGCTCCAGCAACTATCACAGTTGATGAAGCTGAATGTTCTTTCCAGTTCAATCCAACAGGTACAGCTAAGTTCACAAGCTCATGCGATATCGCTAAGCAAGTGATGGCATCTAACTCAGCCAGCTATTCAACAATCCCAGGACCAGCAGGTACTGTGGCCACTGTGAAAATTGGTGAAACAGTGATTGAAGGTTATTCATCTAAAGGTCTTCCAGCTGATGAAGCTAAAGCCAAAGATGCTGCCTTTAAGAAAGCTGTTCGCGATGGTTTGAATGCAGCCGGTTACCCAGCTAAAGCAAACCCTGCGGAAGTTAATATTCCTGCAGTTCTAGCATTGTTAGTAGTCTTGGTGATTTATGTAACGATGGTTTATGGTCCTATCGCAGCAATGCTTGTTGAGATGTTCCCAACACGTATTCGTTACACATCAATGTCATTGCCATACCATATCGGTAACGGTTGGTTCGGTGGCTTGATGCCAACGATTGCATTCGCCTTGGTTGCTCAAAACGGTAATATTTATTACGGTTTATGGTACCCAATCGCTATCGCAGCAATGACTTTCGTGATCGGTATGTTATTTGTCCGTGAAACTAAAGACATTGATATTTATGCGAATGACTAATTAATCATTAGTTTGAACCATTAAAAACCCAGCTCTCTGAGCTGGGTTTTTTTATGGGTCGTCGCATCCTCTTAAATCTGTGCAAAATGCACGCTGAAAACTTTCCTTCTAAAATCCCATTTATTACTAATTTAGCGTTTTACTTTTAAAACCCGTATTTGCAATTTTTTTGATTTTTCCTTCATTTCTGGTGCTTTTGATGACAACTGTAAAAACAAGGTGGCCTTTTCGAGGTATTGGCAGTAAAACAAGTCAAAGAGCCGCGATTTTTATCTGCTTGAGCCTTTTGGCGACTGTGTCATGGTGGCAGAGCGTGCAGGCTGAACCTCAGCCTGCAGAAATCTTGGCCATTTATTTCACGCCACCTGCTGGGGCAGCCTCAGGCTTGATCAAGCAAATCGATGGTGCTAAACAATCAATCAAAGTCATGGCGTATGGCTTCACGGCCACAAACCTTGCAGAGGCCCTTGTGAGGGCTAAACGCAGAGGGGTTGATGTTGGGCTTATCCAAGATGAAAAAAGCGCCCAAAACAACCGTGAGACCTTGCCAATCTTGTTAGCCGCTGGCATTGACGTGCGCAGTGATGGCAAACATGCGATACAGCACAATAAAGTGATGCTGATCGATGATGACATCGTTATCACTGGCAGTTATAACTTCACCAATTCGGCGGAAAAGCGCAACGCTGAGAACATCATGATCGTGCGCTCAAGTTACGCGGCCAAAAGATATGCTGACAATTGGAAGGCTCACTGGGACCACTCAGAAAAAGTCACTGACTTGCCTCCTCAAAAACTAAAGCGCTAATTCAGACTTCTTATGAAAATGCGCCAAAAAGCCGATTTGCCAAGCAAGGTGTGCGTGACCTGCGGTCGACCTTTTACTTGGCGAAAAAAGTGGGAAAAGGTTTGGGAAGAAGTGAAATATTGCTCAGATCGCTGCCGAGCAAAGAAGTGATTCTATTAATACAATCACTGACATGAAGAAACCTATCATTGCACCAGCGGATGTCTCACGCATCATTGAAATGGCTTGGGAGGATCGCACGCCATTCGATGCCATCATGCAAACCTACGGTTTGAATGAATCTCGGGTGATTGATTTGATGCGCCAAGAAATGAAGCCCAGTTCATTTCGGATGTGGCGTAAACGTGTCACAGGACGGGGTACCAAGCACGCTGCCTTGCGAAGCGGGGATGTAAAACGCGCTTACTGCCCAACTCAGTACAAGCCTAAATAAACGTTTGAATCAAACTTCAAATCAAAATTTAATTAGGCTCTGTCACAAATCCTATTTTTGTTAATCCTGAACGTTTGGCCGTTGATAAAACCTGCGCCACAGATTCATAACGAACATTTTTGTCGGCTTTGAGTTGCACTTCAGGTTGTGGCGACTTCTTCGCCGCTGTTTGAGCGTAAATCGACAAAGTATTCATATCGATGGGAGAGCTGTTCCAAAATACTTGGCCGTTGGCAGCAATGCTGAGATTGATTGATTCAGGTTTAACGTCATTGCGTTGGCTGCTGGCTTGCGGCAAGTCCACTTTGACGGCGTGCTGCATCACTGGAATCGTTATCATGAAAACAATCAATAACACCAACATCACATCCACCAAAGGTGTCATATTGATTTCAGCCATTGGTGGGCTGTCATCATCTCCGATGGGTTCGTTACCAAAGGCCATGATCAATCCTGAGTGCTGATGCGAGTGTTGCCAGAGCCACCGACTGTGGCACCAGTGATGAAATAGGCATACAAGTCATTACCAAAGCGATTGAGTTCAGCAATCAGAACTTTATTGATGCGACTAATAGCGTTGTAGCCCAAAACGGCTGGAATCGCCACTGCCAAGCCCAAGGCTGTCATGATCAAGGCCTCGCCAATTGGGCCAGCGACTTGGTCAATCGTGGCCGTGCCTGAGGTGCCAATACCCACCAAGGCATGGTAAATGCCCCAGACGGTGCCAAACAGGCCAATGAAGGGGGCTGTGGCACCTGTTGAAGCCAAGAACGTCAAACCTTGTTGTAGACCGCCCACTGATTTATCGATGCTGATTTTCAAGCAACGTGTGAGCCAATCAGAGGCATTGATGGTTTGATTGAGTTCGCTGCGTGTGCCTGATTGTTGATTGTGATGTTGCATGGCCTCTTGAGCGCTGTTAGCAAGTTCGCCATAAGGATTTTGATCTGTGCTCATTTGACTGAGAGCCACATCAAAGGATGGGGCGTGCCAAAAACATTCCACTTCTTTGGCCATTTTTTTAACTTTATAAAGCGCCAAGACTTTGGTCAAAATGATGACCCAAGTAACAATCGACATCACCAACAAAATGATGGCAACGGTTCTGGTGACGGCATCGCCTTGTGCCCACATATTGGCAAGGCCAAAAGTTTGATTCATTCAATTACTCCAAACGGAAAATATAAGGTTGTATGGCCGTTACTTTAATCGCTTTACCAAATTCTATAAAGGGTTTACATCTAACGCGCATACCAGCATCAAGTGCAGCTTGATCTAAGCGATGAATGCCACTGCTTTGAGCAAGGGCTACTTTTTCAACAGCGCCAGATTCATTGATGAATAAACGCACCAATGTTTTACCCTCTTCACCCATGCGTCTCGATAGGTTTGGGTAAAAGGGTTCTGGTACGCTGCATTGAGCTTGGCTGATGGAGATTGTTTTGGGGTCACCAGTGCTGCCGCCACCTAAGCTAGAGGCTGGCAGTGAGGATTCTTGGTTTGGTGCTGTGAAGCTGCCCGCAGTTGTGGTGATAGGGGTGGGAGTTGCTTCCACTTTCTTTTTTTCAACTGGCTTGACTGGTGTTGGTCGAGACACCGTTGATTTTTCTTTTTGAGGATTTGCATCCAATAAATTAGCAACAACTGTATCGCCCATGTTTGAGGCAGACTTGGTTCGATTCATCCCTGACTGAAATCCAATGATCAGCAATAAATGCATGAACACCACAAATGCAGCGATCTTATTTGCAAGAATCCAAGTTCTTAGGCTTTGCATCATGATCTATGAGGTGAGCGTTAAGAAATAAAGACTGTGGATGTTTGGACGCTGTGTTGTTCAAACGCGGCAGGAATCAGTTGCTTGGCTTGGGCTGATAAAGCTTCAGCATCCAATGTGGAATACAAATGAATGATTCTTGGTGGGACTGATTGCAATAAATGATGTTCTTCTAATTTGCGACACAGTTGCTTAACAACAGCTTCGCTCGTATCGATGATTTCAACTTCAGGGCCAAGTATTTTTTTAATCAATGGTGCTAAAAAAGGATAGTGGGTACAACCCAAAACCAAGGTATCAATTTGAGCTGATTGCATCGGTGCTAAATGTTCACGCAACAAAGCTTCTGTTTCTGCTGTATCCAATGCGCCTGATTCAATCAATGGCACCAGACCTAAACCTGCTTGAGTGATCAATTGGCAATCATGATCAAGACCTTCTAAAAGCGCTTTGAACTTATCACTTTTTAAAGTGTTCTGAGTCGCTAAAACACCAATCTTATGATTTTGACTTTTCTTAACCGCTGGCTTGACGCCGGGCTCAATGCCAATGATCGGTATCGCAGGCATTTCGTGTCGGATATTCGCAATGGCTTCAGCCGTGGCTGTATTGCAAGCGATGATCAGTGCTTGGCATCCTTCGCGCACTAACCAGTGACACAAGTCCAAGCTCCTGGCTGCAACCCATTCACTCGATTTTTCACCATAAGGTGCATTGGCTGAGTCAGCCAAGTAAATGTAATGATGCGAGGGCGCTTGGCGCAGAGCTTCACTCAGGACGGTAAGGCCACCGATACCTGAATCAAAAACTCCAATCGTTGCCAAGCTTGCTCGCTATCCTTAAAGAGTCGACTTAAGCTTGGGCGACTGGAATTTTTCCAATCTTCGCTTGCCACTCTTTAGGGCCTGTGTTGTGCACAGAAGTACCGGTTGAATCAACCGCCACAGTCACAGGCATGTCTTGGATTGTGAATTCGTAAATGGCTTCCATGCCTAAATCAGCAAAACCCACCACTTTCGATTCTTTGATTGCCTTTGACACCAAGTAAGCAGCGCCACCAACAGCCATTAAATAAGCAGACTTATGTTTCTTGATCGCTTCAATCGCTACTGGGCCGCGTTCTGCTTTACCTACCATTGAGATCAAGCCAGTTTCAGCCAGCATCATCTCGGTGAACTTGTCCATGCGTGTGGCAGTCGTCGGACCAGCAGGACCAACCACTTCATTGCGCACTGGATCGACCGGACCCACGTAATAGATCACCCGATTCTTGAAGTCGACTGGGAGTTTCTCACCTTTGGCCAACATGTCGGCAATGCGCTTGTGAGCAGCATCGCGACCTGTCAACATCTTGCCGTTTAACAAGAGAGTTTGACCTGGTTTCCAGCTAGCCACTTCCTCTGGTGTGAGTGTGTCTAGATTCACGCGGGTTGATTTTTCTGTGTTTGGTGTCCAAGCAACATCTGGCCACTCTGAAATTGATGGAGGCGTTAATACAGCTGGACCATCACCGTGCAAATGGAAGTGCACGTGGCGTGTGGCTGCACAGTTAGGAATCATCGCCACTGGTAATGAGGCTGCATGGGTTGGGTAATCCATGATCTTCACATCCAACACTGTGGTTAAGCCACCCAAGCCTTGAGCGCCGATACCAAGAGCATTGACCTTGTCCATGATCTCTAAACGTAATTCTTCAATACGGGTTTTTGGACCGCGAGCAATCAGCTCATGAATATCCACTGGAGCCATCAAAGATTCTTTGGCTAAAAGCATGGCCTTTTCTGGTGTGCCACCAATGCCGATACCTAGAATGCCAGGAGGGCACCAGCCAGCGCCCATGGTGGGCACAGTTTTAACCACCCAATCAACGATTGAGTCAGATGGGTTCAACATGACCATCTTGCTCTTGTTTTCTGAGCCACCACCTTTGGCTGCGCAAATCACCTCAACGCCATCACCTTCAACGATTTCATAATGAATCACGGCTGGGGTGTTGTCTTTAGAGTTGGTGCGCTTACCTGCTGGATCCAATAGGACTGATGCTCGTAATTTGTTATCTGGGTGGTTGTATGCGCGACGCACACCTTCATTGACCATTTCAGAAACGCTCATCTTGGCATCCCATTTCACATTCATGCCAACCTTCAAAAATACCACTGCGATACCGGTGTCTTGGCACATAGGGCGCTTACCTTCAGCACACATACGGCTATTGGTCAAAATTTGGGCAATCGCATCCTTGGCGGCCGGACTTTCCTCGCGCTCATAGGCTTTACCTAGAGCAGTGATGTAATCCAAAGGGTGGTAGTAAGAAATGTACTGAAAACCATCAGCAATGCTCTGAATAAAGTCGTCTTGGCGAATTGCACTCATAATTTTGTTTATAAAGGTTTGAAAGATATCTATTTTACCTAGGGAAAGTTGCCATTTACAGATATCGTTTATGTGTTTATTTTAAGTGTTCGAGAAAATAAGGCTGCTATCCCTGTGGCTCTTAGGGGTAACCCTGATGACAGTTGAACTTTATTGAAAATGTCAGTCAATTGTCAGTCCGTGAGCCTAATCTCGAAAATTGTCTAAAACACTGCCTAGAAAGTAGGAGAAAAGTATGTCCGGTATGGAACAAATGTTGGTAGAAAATCGTGTGTTCAACCCGCCAAAAGCATTTGCTAAGCAAGCAGCCATCACAAGCATGGATCAGTACAAGGCGATGTGCAAAGCTTTTGATAAAGATTTCAATGGTACTTGGGCGCGTTTAGCAAAAGAAAATTTATTTTGGAAGAAGCCATTCACCAAAGTTTTAGATGAATCAAAGGCTCCTTTTTACAAGTGGTTCGAAGATGGTTTAACGAATGCTTCATATAACTGTATCGATCGCAATATCAAAAATGGCATGGCTAAGAAAACTGCCATCATTTTTGAAGCAGACGGCGGTGAAGTTTCAAAAGTAACTTATCAAGAGTTGCATGACCGTGTCGCAACTTTTGCTAACGGTTTGAAAAAACTAGGCATCAAAAAAGGTGACCGCGTTGTTATCTATATGTCGATGTCAATCGAAGGTGTTGTGGCGATGCAAGCGTGTGCTCGTATCGGCGCTACACACTCAGTGGTGTTCGGCGGATTCTCAGCCAAATCATTGCAAGAGCGTATTGTGGACGTGGGCGCCGTGGCTTTGATCACTGCAGACCAACAATTGCGTGGTGGTAAAGCATTGCCATTGAAGACCATCGCTGATGAGGCTTTGGATTTGGGTGGTTGCGAGAAGCTCAAGCATGTGATTGTTTACAAGCGCACTGGTGGCGATGTGCCAATGAAGGCCGGTCGCGACAAGTGGATGCATGACGTTTCTGCTGGTCAGCCTAAAGTATGTGAGCCAGAGTGGGTGAGTGCTGAGCATCCTTTGTTTGTTCTTTACACATCAGGTTCTACAGGTAAGCCTAAGGGCGTTCAACACTCAACAGGTGGTTACTTGTTATGGGCGATGTTGACAATGAAGTGGACCTTCGACTTGCGTGATAGTGATGTGTTCTGGTGTACAGCCGACATTGGTTGGATCACAGGACATAGTTATGTTGCTTATGGTCCTTTGGCATGCGGTGGCACACAGATCGTTTTCGAAGGCGTGCCTACTTATCCAAACGCTGGCCGTTTCTGGGAAATGATTCAGCGTCACAAAGTTTCTATTTTCTACACAGCGCCAACAGCGATTCGTTCATTGATCAAGGCTTCTGATACAGATCCTGCTGTTCATCCGAAGAAATATAACTTGAAGAGTTTGCGTCTTTTAGGTTCTGTTGGTGAGCCAATCAATCCTGAAGCATGGATGTGGTACCACAAGAATATTGGCGGTGAGAAGTGTCCGATTGTGGATACATTCTGGCAAACAGAAACAGGTGGTCACATGATCACGCCATTGCCAGGTGCAACACCATTGGTTCCAGGTTCTTGCACATTGCCATTGCCAGGCATCATGGCAGCGATTGTCGATGAGACTGGTGGTGATATGCCTAATGGCCAAGGTGGTATTTTGGTGGTCAAGCGTCCATGGCCTTCAATGATCCGTAACATTTGGGGTGACCCAGAGCGCTTTAAGAAGAGCTACTTCCCAGAAGAGTTGGGTGGTACCTTGTACTTGGCGGGTGACGGTGCGATTCGCAATAAAAAGACTGCATATTTCACCATCACTGGTCGTATCGATGACGTGTTGAACGTTTCAGGTCACCGCATGGGCACGATGGAAATCGAATCATCTTTGGTGGCCAATCCAATTGTGGCTGAAGCTGCCGTGGTTGGTCGTCCTGATGACATGACTGGTGAAGCGATTGTGGCTTTCGTGGTGCTGAAAGGTAAGCGCCCAACAGGCGATGAAGCTAAGAAAATTGCAACAGACTTGCGTAACTGGGTAGGTAAAGAGATTGGCCCAATCGCCAAACCAAAAGAAATTCGTTTTGGCGATAACTTACCAAAGACACGTTCAGGCAAGATCATGCGTCGTTTGTTGCGTGTGTTGGCAAAAGGTGAGGAAATCACTCAAGACACATCAACACTTGAAAATCCAGCCATCTTGGAGCAACTCAAGCACGCGATTTAAGTTTCCTTGATTAGCATCATCTTGTAGTCATTAAGGTCGGTTACCTAACAGTACCGGCCTATTTTCTTAGGTCTGGGTCATAATCTGCTTATGGAGATTCGGTCTGAATCAAAAAAGATAGGTTTTTATTACTTGCTGTTCACGGCAGGCTTCTTGCTGTTCGTTTACTTTTTAGGTTTGCTTGAAGTTGCTACAGGTTCAGGCATGTGGCTTGGCTATGTTTTCTTATTTGTAACCATTGCTATTTATGCCAGTATTGGCTTGATTTCTCGAACTTCAGATATCAGTGATTACTATGTCGCGGGTCGTAAGATCCCCGCGATTTTTAATGGCATGGCAACGGCTGCTGATTGGATGAGTGCAGCTACCTTCATTGGCTTGGTGGGCATTCTGTTCAGTTCTGGCTATAAGGGTCTTGCATTCATTGTTGGTTGGACCGGTGGGTTTTGTTTGGTGGCGATGCTGATCGCTCCTTACATCCGTAAATTTGGCTCCTATACCATCCCAGATTTTTTGGCCATACGTTATAGCCAAGGTAAAGAGGGCGGCAGTAAATCGGTCAGAGTTGTAGCAGTTGGCGCTACCATCATTTGTTCATTTGTTTATTTGGTAGCTCAAATTCAAGGTGTGGGTTTGATTGTGAACCGCTTCATTGGCGTTGAATTTGGGGTGGGCATCTTTTTTGGTTTAGCAGGCATCTTGGTTTGTTCTTTTTTGGGTGGGATGCGAGCAGTGACCTGGACTCAGGTGGCGCAGTACATTATTTTTATGATTGCCTTGCTCTTGCCATTGAGCATGATTTCATACAAAAAGCACAATTCTATTTTTCCACAAGCAAGTTATGGCAAGGTGCTTGAGGAGATTGAGTTTCATGAAAAAGACTTTGAAGTCACCGCTGAAGAAAATAAGGTTCGTGAGTACTACTCTAAACAAGCAATGCTTTTAGATAAAAAAATAAAAGCATTGCCTGACTCTTATTTTGAAGGCAAAAAAGAAGCTGAGAAAAATCTACAAGAAGCACGTACCAGCCAAATCCCTCTGAAAGAATTGAAGGCCCTTGAAAAGAGATTCAATGAGTTCCCCAGAGATCCTGGCAGTGCTTATGAACTTTGGCAGACACAGAAAAAAGATGCTCAACTGAAAAGTCAAACAGCCATTCCATCGATGGATCCAGCGTCTAGCAAAGGTGTGGGGGATTCAAGCCTCGATCAGTTGAATTTTGTGCTTCTTATTTTTTGCTTGATGTTTGGTACAGCCAGCTTGCCTCATATCTTGACGCGTTACTACACCACCACGAGCGTATCGGCCACGCGTTACTCGGTCTTTTGGACTTTGCTCTTTGTTGCTATTTTCTACCTCAGTGTGCCTGCTTTAGCGGCCATGTTGAAGTTGGAGTTATTTAAAAATCTGGTGGGTATTTCTTATACAGAATTGCCTAATTGGGTTTTGAACTGGCGAAAATTGGATCCGCCAGTTTTATCAATCATTGATATCAATGGTGATGGTTTTGTGCAGTGGGCAGAACTTTCAATTTCTCCTGACATGATCATTCTGGCTGCCCCAGAAATTGCTGGTTTGCCGTATGTGATCTCGGGCTTGGTTGCGGCAGGGGCTTTGGCGGCAGCCTTATCCACAGCTGATGGCTTGTTGCTGACGATTGCGAATGCCATTTCACATGACGTCTACTATCACTTGGTCAACAAGAGTGCTTCTCACCAGCGACGAGTCACGGTTGCAAAAATCGTTCTATTGGGTGTTGCCTTATTCGCGGCTTATGTCACATCACTGCGACCTGGCGATATTTTGTTCTTAGTGGGTGCTGCTTTCTCATTGGCAGCGTCCAGCTTTTTTGCAGTGTTGATTTTGGCGGTTTTCTCAAAACGAATCAATCAGTGGGGAGCCATCGCTGGCATGCTCACAGGATTCTTTGTGAGTGGTACATACATTGCCTTGAACTACCCCTTTGTTTCGCGACTAACAGGTGTATTTGGAGAACGCTGGTTTGGGATTGACCCGATTGCCTCAGGTGCATTCGGCATTCCTGCAAGCTTCGTTGCTGCATTCTTGGTTTCATACATCACCAAGGAAAATCCACCTGTGATCAATCGTTTGGTGGACTACCTGCGCGAAGCTCGGTCTTCGGTTTAAGCGCGAGCTTAAATAATCCGCTAAACAATCACCTAAATAGTCACCTGAATAGTCACTGAGGCAAGCTTATTTTTTAGGAAATAGTTTTTCCCAGCCATCCGTTCCAAGCTTTTCCATGATTTGCATATTGGTTTCAAAAATAGCTTCTGCTTCTGGGAATGCTTTGACTGCTTCATCAATGCTATCTTCACGGATTAAATGCAATGTTGGGTAGGGGGAGCGATTGGTGAAATTTGTCACATCATCAATGTCAGTTCCAGCGAATTGGTATTGCGGATGAAAACTCGCAATCTGTAATTCACCATCCAAATCTAAATCTTCTAATAATTGATCGGCCAATTCTAGAAAATCGTTGTAATCAAGGAAGTCACCCAATACTTTTGGATGAATCAATAAAGTGGTGTCTGTTTTTTCACGAGATACTTCCGCTAAAAACTCTAACTCTTGAGCCAAATTTTCAAGCAATTGCTCAATCGTTGTGGCTTCACTCACCACGTACTTGATTTGCTCTTTGACATGCACGGCTTTCGCAAAAGGGCACAGGTTCAAACCAATGACGGCCTTGATCAGCCAATCCTGAGTTTCTTGAATAATATTGCTGGCATTTGAGGACATAGTTTCCAATTTCTTTGACAGATTGTGTATCGTATAGCCTTATGATTCGTATTACAGAACTGCGTTTGCCCATTGAGCATGCTCCAGAGGAGCTTGAAGCCGCTATCTTAAAGCGTTTGGGCATATCTTCTAAAGATTTAATTCATTTTATTGTTTTTAAGCGCAGTTACGACGCCAGAAAAAACATTGCATTGGCCTTTATTTATACCGTCGATGTATCTGTAAAAAATGAAGAAACTATTCTGGCTAAATTCGGGCACGATCAACATGTACGTCCATCCCCTGATACGAGTTACCACTTTGTCGCTCAAGCACAGGATCAGTCGGGCAAGCCATTATCAGAGAGACCGGTCGTCATTGGCTTTGGACCCTGCGGCATTTTTGCTGCTTTGGTTTTAGCTCAAATGGGTTTTAAACCAATTATTCTCGAACGTGGCAAACAAGTGCGAGAGCGCACTCAAGATACCTGGGGTTTGTGGCGCAAGAATGTTCTTAATCCGGAATCGAATGTTCAGTTTGGTGAGGGTGGTGCAGGTACATTCTCCGATGGCAAGCTCTACAGTCAAATCAAAGACCCTAAGTTCTATGGTCGCAAAGTCATTCTAGAATTCATCAAAGCTGGAGCACCTGAGGAAATTGCCTATGTGGCGAAACCGCACATTGGTACCTTCCGCTTGGTCGGTGTTGTTGAAAAGATGCGCCAAGAAATCATCAGCTTGGGTGGTGAAGTGCGTTTTCAGCAAAAAGTCACAGGCTTCGAGATCAAGGATGGTGAGATTGCAGGCGTCAATTTAGAGAGTGGTGAAAAAGTAGCTGCTCGTCATGTGATCATCGCACTTGGTCACAGTGCGCGTGACACTTTCAAGGCATTGCATGAGGCTGGTGTTTATATCGAGCCGAAACCATTTTCTGTTGGTTTTAGGATCGAGCATCCGCAATCATTGATTGATCGTGCCAGACTGGGTCCGCATGCTGGCAATCCTTTGATCGGCGCAGCTGATTACAAGTTGGTGCACCATGCCAAGAATGGTCGAGCTGTTTATAGCTTTTGCATGTGCCCTGGTGGAACTGTTGTGGCTGCGACTTCAGAAGAGAACAGAGTGGTCACCAATGGTATGAGCCAATATTCTCGCAATGAACGCAATGCCAATGCAGGTATTGTTGTGAACGTTGATCCTGAGGATTATGGTGGCAGTGCTGAGAACCCTTTAGCAGGCATTGATTTCCAAAGAGCTCTTGAGTCCAAGGCTTTTGAATTGGGTGGCAGAAACTATGAGGCACCTGGTCAATTGGTGGGTGACTTCATTGCTGGACAAACCTCCACTGAATTTGGCAACGTGATTCCTTCTTATAAGCCAGGTGTGCACCTGACTGATTTGGCGCAAGCACTGCCTGACTTTGTGATTGAAGCAATGAGAGAGGCCTTGCCTGCATTTGATAAAAAGATCAAAGGCTTTGCCATGCATGATGCCGTTTTAACTGGGGTAGAAACCAGAACATCATCACCTTTGAGAATCACCCGAGGAAATAATTATCAAAGCTTGAATATCAAAGGCTTGTACCCAGCTGGAGAGGGCGCAGGTTATGCCGGCGGTATCTTGTCAGCAGGTGTTGATGGCATCAAAGTGGCTGAAGCTTTGGCTCTGAGCATGGTTCAGGTCAAGTAACTTCCAAACAGCTTAATCAGGATCAAATTTCTTCTTACGAAGCTTGTTCAATGCATAAATGCCATAAGCAATGATGGGTGCTGATGCGCCACCGATGAGTTCTGCTGGAACCATCAAACCCAATTCTTTGACCCCTTTTGCCATGTAGATGATCAAACTCACGGCATAGTAGGTTAATACTAAAACTGACACGCCTTCGACTGTCGCTTGCAAGCGAAGCTGAATTTTTGCCCGTCGATCCATGCTCGCTAACAACTCTTGAGTTTGTCTTTCGTTCACAAACTCAATGCGTGTTCGCAAGATTTGCGTGGTACGTGAGATTCGATCAGATAATTCACGCAAGCGACGTTGAGTCCATGAGCAGGTACTCATTGCTGGAGCAAAGCGACGCTCCATGAACTCAGATAAAGTTTGGACCCCAGGCAATGATGTCTCGCTCAACTCTTCAAGATTTTTTGCGGTCAACTGGCTATAAGCTTCAGCAGCAGTGAAGCGAAGGCCGTGCTCAGAAATCCATTCTTCAATTTTAGAAGCCAGGGTGGAAATGCGTTCTAAGAACTCTCCATCTTGGTGAGTTGCCATGCTCTCTTGATTTTGAGCCATAGAAATTTCTTTTGATAATTCTGATAGCTCTGCTTCGGCATTGCGCAAAGGACCCGATAAACTTTTTGCCACCGGAAATGCCAGCATGGAGGCCATGCGATAAATCTCAACTTCAGTGATTCGACGAGCGACTCGACCCGCCTGGCGTGAACCCATGCCAGCATGAGGCACTAAAAAAGAAATGTAACCATCTTCATTGACTTGTAAGTCGGTCCATAGTTGGGCTTTTTGATTGGTGAGGATGGTGCTACCAATCAAGGTATTTCCTGAAAACAAATGCGACACTTCATCCGCACCTTTGAAAAGATCGCGATCTTCGAAGGTCACATCAATCGCAGATATTCTTAAGCCGCCAGCCTCATGCAATGGTTTGATGTTCAGTTTGGCCAATAGTTGATTGACCTCATTTTCCAAGACAACTCGGCTCTTGATAGGGGCTTCCGTGATCAATTGATCTTGTTGAATCATGGCGGAAATGGAGGAGAACTCACCATGCAATTCCCATTTGATGATGATCCGCTGTGGGGCTGGCCTTAATTCAATGATGCGAAACGTTTGTCCATGGTTTAGGTCTATCGTTTGCTTCGTTTGTTCGTTAATGGCATTGATCCAGTCAAGCTGTTGTTGACGATCATCGCCCTTCAGTAAGAATGCTTGATTGAGGATGCGATCTCTTGGCCACAGAGCAACAGGCGGTCTTGCATGGACCTCTTCATGAAGAAGGGTTCTCAGTGGGTGATCGTATGAACGCATGCCAGAGCTCTTTGAGATGATTTTGATTGAGTAATACTATCACTCAGTCGTTAGTTACATTCTTTTAATAACTAAGGGTTAACAACCAATCACGACCCACTAAAGTAATTCTTTCCAAAAAGAATGGCTGGTTAAAAACCAGCCATTCTTGGTAGTTGATGCTAAAAATTACTTAGCGCCGTCCAAAATCCATTTAACAACTGTCTTAGCATCAGCTTCGCTGATTGCAGCATTGGCTGGCATTGGAACTGGACCCCAAACACCTGAACCACCAGCTTTAACTTTCTTAGCTAATTTGTCAACAGCATCCGCTTGACCTTTGTATTTCGCGGCGATGTCCTTGTAAGCAGGGCCAACTACTTTTTTATCTACAGCGTGACAACCCATACAAGCATTTTTGCTGGCGATTTCTTTTGAAGCAAATGCTGGTGCAGATACCATCAATGCAGATGCTACTAATGCGCTAATCAATTTCATGTGTTCTCTCCAATTGGTTACAAAACAACCTTACCCATGAGAAGTTTAGAAAGTCTGCTTCAGATAGTTAAGGGGTATTAACACCTAGTAGTTAGTTAAATTTACTAAGTAATCAGCACCTAGGTGTTTATTTTAGCTAAAGATTTTACTTTTCGCATGATTAATTAAATTGAGATTTACCAAGACTATTTAGATGATTTTGTGGGTATTGATGAACAAATGATCTAAGTCATTCTTGAAGAGGATAAGACCAGTATGATGGCAACAATTAACCCATAATTTTCAGGAAAACAGAATGAATATGAGCAAGGCTCAAAGAGTCTTTTTAGGTTTTGTGGGTATTTTTGGGGCCACTGGAGTTGCTGCAGGAGCTTACGGTGCGCATGCCTTATCTCAAAAACTGAGCCCTTATTTATTGAACGTATTCCAAACGGCTGTTTTGTATCAATTAATTCATGCATTAGCGCTTTTGGGCATCGTGGCTTTATTGAGCCAATCAGGGCGTTCGAAAGCCTTATTGATATCAGCTGGCTTGATGGTCATGGGAACTATCTTGTTTTCTGGCAGCTTGTATTTGCTAACACTCAGCTCATGGCGGGTTGGTTTAATCACGCCTTTGGGGGGCTTTTTGCTGATTTCAGCTTGGATTGTGCTGTTAATTGCAGGCATCACCTATAAAAAGCAGTAATTGAGTAAATTTGCCTGAAAAACAGTCGATCAGTCGAAGGGGAATTCACCTAAAAGTTACAGGGAAATTAATTTTTTGGGATGATTTAACTAAATCAATAATTTATGCTAGATTAGAACTATGAGAGTTGCTACCAAAGGTCGTTACGCCGTTATTGCCATGGTTGATTTAGCGAATCATTTCGCGAGTGATCAGCCGAGCCAAACTTTGGCTTCGATTAGTTCAAGACAAAATGTTTCTTTGAGCTATTTGGAGCAATTGTTTGCCAAGTTGCGTCAAGCAGGCTTGGTCGACAGCATGAGAGGCCCAGGCGGCGGATACACACTTGCCAGAAATCCTGATGAGATTTCTGTGGGTCAAATCATCATGGCTGTGGACGGGATCATGCCAGAGCAACAAGATCAGCAATTGGCTTGCCATGCTCTGTGGGATACCTTGCATCAAGAAATGTTGGGTTACATGAACTCCGTGACTTTATTGTCTTTACTCGATCCAGAGACTGCTAAGAAAATTGCTGCTGGTGTTAGATCTGGCAAAAAGCAGTTTGAACAGTCAGCACAAGTTCAAAGCAAGAAAAAAATCACCAAGTCAGCCGAGGTCAAAGCCAGTCCACGTGCAAAGGTGAAGAAGCAGCCAATCGTGAGCTCAGTGTTCAACTGGGGTTCTTATTTGCTTAAGAAAAAGAAAACGGCTTAATTAATCTCAAGACCCTTGCCAACGCGGGGGTCTTTTTTCACCAAACGCTTGAACACCTTCCTTGAAATCAGAGCTGCCATAGCAGGCTTTGATCAAATCATCGCAGTCAGGTAATTGATGCTGATGGATTCGACTGATCGTCAACTTGGATGAGCGAATGGTTAAAGGTGCTAAATGCATGACTTTTTCCGCCATTGCTTTAGCAATTGATTCAAGTTCTGCGCTGTCTGCCACAGTATGAACATAGCCAGAAGCGAGCAACTCATCTGCATTGATCAGTTCAGCCATTAGCAACATTCTTTTGAGTGTTGGAATGCCCAAGTGAGCCACCAGCCTGGCAATATTGGTTGGCGATAAACAATTCCCCACTGTCTTTGCAATGGGTGCACCAAAGCGGGCATTTGGATTAGAAATCCTAAAATCACAAGCAGTTGCAATCGCGAGACCGCCACCAACTGCCAAGCCATCAATGATGGCAAAGGTTGGCATGGGCAGCTGTTCTAAAGCATCGATGTGAAGATCAATCAAGGCTTCATAGTCAATGCCATCTTGTCCATCCTGGAATGATTTGAATTGTTCAATGTCAGTACCTGATACAAATGATTGGCCACCAACGCCGCGCAAGATGACAGCTTTGATAGTTTTGTCAGTGTGAAGTTTTCCGCAAATTGCTTTGAGGTCACTGTACATCGACCACGTCATGGCATTTCTGGCAGCGGGGCGATCAAAAGACACCCACGCAATCGCACCATCAATCTTTAGATGGACTTTTCCTGATGCGTCCGGGTTAACTTTATTTGCATCGCTCACGAATCATTGCTCCACAGAAAATGCACCATCTTGTTCAAAGGCTTTGATTTGGTCAGCACTGAAACCTGCTTCTTGCAATACTTCATGGGTGTGCTCGCCCAACAAAGGAGGGTGACGACGAACTTGCTGCGGGGTGCCTTGCATCTTCACAGCAAAACCAATATTTGGAACTTTGCCTTCTAATGGGTGGTCTATTTCAATCTTCATTTTTCGATGTTGACCATGCTCACTGGCGAAAGCTCTTGGGTAATCCAAGATGGGACCTGCTGGAATACCTTTGGCCAGTAATTCATCAATCCAAACATCGGCAGCTTTAGCTGCAAATGACTTTTCTAGTTCATCGATGATGTATTCGCGATTGGCCAAACGATCGGAGATTGTTTTGCAACGTGCGTCATTGAATAAATCATCGCGTCCCAAGATCTCACATAGCTTTTGCCAAAGTTTGTTATTGGTTGCGCCCATCACAAAATATTCATTCTTCGCTTTGACGGCTTGGTAAGGTGCGCTCATGCGATTGGCCGTGCCCAAAGCAACAGGCGGTTTACCTGTGCCCCAATATTCAGCCGTATCCCAAATTGAGAAAGCCAAAGCTGAGTCAAACAGTGAGGCATCGATGTATTGGCCTTGCCCTGTATTTTTAGCACCAATGTAAGCAGATAAAATTCCATAAGTGGCAAATAGTGCGCACCCGATATCTGCCACTGGCACACCTGCTTTGACAGGTCTGCCATCGCCATGGCCTGTCATGGCCATCACACCTGACATCGCTTGAGCCATCAAGTCAAAACCTGGACGATCTGCCCAAGGACCACTTTGGCCAAAGCCAGAGATACTGGCATAAACCAAGCGAGGATTAATTTCGCTTAAAACTTCGTAAGAAACACCTAATTTTTTCATGACTCCTGGTCGATAGTTTTCTACCAAGATATCGGCATCTTTGACTAATTCAAAAAGAATTTTTTTACCGGCATCAGACTTTAAATTGATCGTGATGCTGCGTTTATTGCGATTCATGTTTAAAAAGCCCATGCTATCCGGGCCTTTCATTTTGAATCCCATCGCACCCCGTGTTTGATCCCCAGAACCTGGAGGTTCTATTTTGATCACATCAGCCCCCATGTCAGCCAACAGCATGCAGGTATAGGGTCCCGCCATCACTTGGCTGATGTCAAGAACTTTCACGCCCACCAGGGGCAGTGGGCGTGGAGTTACTCCAGTTTGGGGAGACGTCATTACTCAGCCTTTACGTTCAACTCTTTAACAAGTTTTGAGTACTTGGTGAGTTCAGCTTTCAAGAACACTGAGAACTCATCTGGTGTTTGAGGACCAGCTGTTTGCAAACCTTGCGCATCCAAAGTTGTTTTGTTCTTTGGGTCGTTCATGGCAGCACGAACTGCGGCGTCAATTTTGGCGACCATGTCTTTAGGCATGTTTTTTGGCCCCATCACTGAGTACCAGTTAGTCACTTCAAAACCTTTGATGCCTACTTCTTCAAATGTTGGAACATCTGGAAGGATGGATAAGCGTTTAGGTGTTGAAATAGCCAAAGGCTTTAATTTGCCAGCACGAATATGTGGCAATACTGGTGGCAAGGTGTCAAAGTTCATATTGATTTGACCAGCCATCAAGTCAATGATTGCTTGACCACTGCCTTTGTATGGCACGTGATTCATTTGAACTTTAGCGATCTTTGAGAACAAAGCGCCAGCCAAGTGCTGTGTGCTACCAATACCAGAAGAACCATAAGTCATTTGAGCTGGATTGTTTTTAGCCAAGCTGATCAACTCAGGAACTGTTTTTGCTGGAATTGAAGGGTGTAAAACCAGTACGTTAGGCACATAACCAACATAAGTGATTGGTGTGAAATCTGTGCCCGCATTGAATGGAATTTTTGGTAAAACAAATGGAGCAATCGCATTTGAATTTGAATGGCCCATCAGCAATGTGTAACCATCAGCTGGAGACTTTGCAACCAAGTCTGCAGCAATTGTGCCTGCAGCACCAGATCTGTTTTCAATGATGATGTTTTGACCTAGGATCTCACTCATTTTTGGAGCCAAAGCACGCGCCACAATGTCTGTGCCTCCACCTGGTGCAAAGCCAACCACCAAGCGAATTGGTTTTGTTGGCCAAGCTGCTTGAGCTAAAACTGGTGATGCCAGTACTGAACTTGTTAATGCTGCCACAGCTGTGGCAATGATTTTACGTCTTGTGTTCATGATGTCTCCTCGTTGAACAATGATGACTACAGTTCTAAAAACTTACTCTTACTTCTTGTTACAACAAACTACAAATACATAAGTACAAAAAATTAAAACTTATTTCAAATGCATTTCCAAAATACGGGCCACATGCAAAGCCTCTCGATCAGCACCATCTTTGATTTGATGGCGGCAGCTCGAGCCATCGGCCAAGACGATGGCATCAGGTGCTTGGCGAATTGCAGGAAGTAATTGCATCTCTGCCATTTGCAATGACACTTGGTGGTGCTCACTCTCATAGCCAAAGCTTCCCGCCATACCGCAGCATGAAGACTCAATCAATTGTGGTTGAGCCTGTGGAATCATTTTGAGTAATGTGATGATTGGTTTAACGGCATCGAATGATTTTTGGTGGCAGTGACCGTGCAACAAGATTTGTTGCTCACAAGCTTTGAGTTCTGGAGCAAAGCGACCGGCTGTTGCTTCTGAAACTAAAAACTCTTCAAAGGTCTGACTGCCTTTGGCCAAGGTCTTTGCTGAATCGCCAAAGCCCATCACCAAAAACTCATCGCGCAAAGTCAAAATGCAAGACGGTTCTAAGCCAATGATTGGAATATTCTTGTCTGTGTAGCGCGTGAAAGCATCTAATAATTCTTGGGCACTGGCACGAGCTTCATTCACCATGCCGCTGGCCAAATAAGTTCTGCCGCAGCAATAGTGACCTTGTTTTTTCTGAGGGATGTGAACGGTGTAGCCGCTGGCCTCAAGCACATTGACCGCCGCTTGGATGTTTTCTGTTTCAAAGCAACCATTGAATGTGTCTGCCCACAAAACCACAGGTTTGGCGCTGGCAAACAAAGCATCTTCGGTGCTGCCGATCGTGGAGCGCCAAGCTGTGTCACGACGCCAAGTTGGCAAACTTCGTTTGGCAGATATCTGTGTGAGCTTTTCACCTAAAAAGGCCAGGCCAGGAATCTTATTCCTTAAGTTCAACATAAATGCTAAACCAGGAATGGCTGCAATGTGATGAGAGTAGCGTGGTAAATGAGCAATCAAGCGATCTCTGAGAGTCCAGCCATGCGATTTTTTGTAATGGCTCAAATACTCAATCTTCATTTTTGCCATATCAACGCCAGTAGGGCACTCTCGCTTGCATCCTTTGCAACTGACACATAAATCAAAAGCCTCTTTAACTTCTTCAGATAAGAACGCATCTTTACCCAGTTGATTAGACAGGGCTAGGCGCAATGTATTGGCGCGACCTCTGGTCAAGTGTTTCTCATCACGCGTCACTCGATAACTTGGGCACATCGTGCCAGCGTCAAACTTGCGGCAATGTCCATTGTTGTTACACATCTCTACAGCTTTTGCAAAACCACCGCTGGGGTCGCCACCTGTTCCTGGCGCTGTTGTTTCTTCAGTCACTGGATCATTTTGCACATCCCAGCTTGACCAGTCCAAAGAGGTCTTGAGTGGAATGACGCGGTAGGTTTGAGGAAATCTAAACAAAGACTCATCATCCATTTTTGGAGGATTGATGATCTTGCCTGGATTGAACAAATTATTTGGGTCAAAAGCGTGTTTGATCTCGCCGAGTGCTTCCGTTAACTTTGGACCAAACTGCCACTGAATCCATTCACCACGGCAAATACCATCGCCGTGTTCGCCACTGAAGGCACCTTTGTAGCGCTTCACCAATGCCGCAGCTTCTTCAGCGATGGCACGCATCTTTTGTGCGCCACCACGACGCATATCTAATATGGGACGAACGTGCAGGGTGCCCACGGATGCATGGGCATACCATGTACCGCGCGAGCCATACTTTGAGAACACTTCGGTGAGATCTTGGGTGTACTCAGCCAAGCTCTCTAAAGGAACGGCGCAGTCTTCAATGAAGCTCACTGGCTTACCATCACCTTTTAAGCTCATCATGATGTTCAAACCCGCTTTGCGAACTTCCCATAAATTCTTTTGAGACTCCGCATGAAGCATTTCTACCACGCAACCAGGGTGGCCTAAGTCAGCCATCAAGCTGACCAAGTCTTTGACTTTTTTCTCAAGAGGGGCAAGTTCTTCACCGGAGAACTCCACCAACAAAATAGCTTCAGGAGTTTTACCTGCCACATCAATCAACGCAGTTTCAATCACTGATTTAAAAGCAGGATTACTGCGTGATAAATCAATCATGGTGCGATCGACCAATTCAACGGCAGATGGCATTAACTTAACAATGTGTTGTGCGCTGTCCATCGCTTCATAAAAGCTGGTGAAGTTAACCACGCCCAAGGTCTTGTGCTTTGGTAATGGAGAAAGAGCTAGGCGTAATTGTTTGTAATAAGCCAAACTGCCTTCGCTGCCGACCAATAGATGCGCTAAATTCACCTGAGCGTCTTGCGTGTAAGGGCGCTCACTTTGATTGTTGAATATGTCTAAGTTGTAACCTGCCACTCGGCGCATCACTTTGGGCCACTTTGCTTCAATTTCTGCTTGATGCTGATTAGCCAAGGATTGAACAAATTGACCAAGCTCTAAGGCTTTGCCTTTGGCGTTTTTCATCAAGCCAAATGAAGCTTCTTGACCATCCGCCAACCAAGCATCAACGCCCAAGACGTTGTGAACCATGTTGCCGTAGGCAATTGATCGACTGCCGCAAGAGTTGTTGCCGGCCATACCGCCAATCGTTGCCTGTGCTGCGGTTGAGACATCAACTGGATACCAAAGCTGGTGTTTTTTGAGTGCAGCGTTCAGGTGATCCAACACAATGCCTGGCTGAACATCCACATACCCTTGCTCAAGATTGATGTCTAAAATGTTTCTGAAATATTTGGTGTTATCAATCACCAATGCTGGACCAGTTGTTTGACCGCATTGGCTTGTGCCGCCGCCGCGCGGTAAAACAGGAACACCAAGATCTGCAGCGATTTGTATGGCAGCAACAATGTCTTCTGCAGTTTTTGGCACAAAGATTGCCACTGGCATGGTTTGGTAGATAGAAGCATCGGTGGCATAGCGCCCACGACTGGCCACATCAGTCATCACCTCGCCAGACGTTTCAGATTCAAGCCGCTTGGCTAAAAACTTGGTGTCAACCATGACTTCTTGGAGTGCGAGTGGTTTGTTCATGCTTTTGCTGAGTGAGCTAAGTTTTCTGAATCCATCAACTGAATCACCACATCACGTTTGTTCATCACATGATTCATCATGACTCGCTTCATGCGTGCGCTGTCTCGCGCTTTGAGTGCGTCGATCATCTCTCGGTGTTCGCCCACAGCTTTTTCCCATTTCACTTCATCTTGATTTGAGCGAAAGCGCAAAGCTTCAATGCGAGCATTGACTTGAGTGAATAATTGACTCAAGACTGGATTAGCCGCTGCCGTATTGATGGCGTTGTGTATTTTTAAATTCACTTTGTAATAGCTCGATAGGTCACGGCGAGCATAAGAAGCCATCATTTCATAATGCATGGCTTCTAATTCAGATAAGGCGGCATCACTGATGTTTTTAGCTGCCAACTCTCCAGAGAAACCTTCAAGATTGGCAATCACATCAAATGTATTGATCACATCTTCTTTACTCAATTGAACGGCAATTGCGCCACGGTTGGCGATCAGTTCAACCAAGCCATCGGCTGCTAAACGTCTGATTGCTTCACGAATGGGGGTGCGGGACACATTGAGTTGTTCGGCCAGTTCGCGTTCATTTAATTTGCTGCCAGGGGCAATCGCACCCTCAACCAATAAGCTGCGCAGCTTCTGGAAGGTGATTTCGTGCAAATTTTGCGAATTTAACTGAATAATGGATGCCATTAAGAAAGCCTATTTTTGTATACACATTTAATATAACCGATAGGGATTTTAAAAAGAAGGGCAAAAAACCCTTTATTTACCTAGTATTTACCACTATAGGGAAAGTCATGAGCTATATTTTTTGCATACAAAAATGAAAATTCTCAAAAAATGACTTACACTTTCGACACGACTAACAATAAAACCGAGTGAGACCAACCATGCTAAAACTTGATAATCATCCATCTGGACGCCACTTTTTGCACATTCCAGGCCCAAGTCCTGCGCCGGCACGTGTTTTAAGAGCGATCAGTTTCCAAACCATCGACCACCGTGGTCCTGAGTTTGGTCAGTTAGGCCTGAAGTTATTGGCTGACATGCAAAAGATTTTCAAAACCAAGCATCCTGTGATCATTTACCCATCATCTGGAACGGGTGCTTGGGAAGCAGCTTTGGTTAATACTTTGTCAGCTGGTGATCACGTGTTGATGTATGAAACTGGTCAATTTGCGACTTTGTGGCAAAAATTAGCTGATCGTTTGGGTATCAAAACAGAATTCTTAGGTAAACCAGGCGCAGAAGGTTGGCGCTATGGTGTTGATGCAGCCATGATTGAAGAGCGTTTAAAGGCTGACACATCTCACCAAATCAAAGCCGTGTGCGTGGTTCATAACGAAACATCCACAGGTGTGACTTCAAACATTGCAGCTGTTAGAAAAGCCATCGATGCTGCCAAGCATCCTGCTTTGTTGATGGTCGATACGATTTCAGGTTTGGCGTCCGCTGATTACCGTCATGATGAGTGGGGCGTTGATGTGACTGTGAGTGGCTCACAAAAAGGTTTGATGCTGCCACCAGGTTTGGGTTTCAATGCTTTATCACCTAAAGCATTAGAAGCAAACAAAACAGCAAAATTACCAAAAGCATTTTGGGCATGGGATGAGATTCTAGAGTCCAATAAAACTGGCTACTGGCCAACCACACCGTCTACTAATTTGTTGTACGGTTTGCATGAAGCCTTGGACATGATTTTGACCGAAGGTCTAGACAATGTGTTTGCGCGCCATCAGCGTTTGGCCAAAGCATGTCGTGCAGCCGTTGAAGCATGGGGCTTAGAGGTTCAATGTAAAGACCCAGCAGTCTACTCACCAGTATTGACTGGCGTGGTCACGCCTGAAGGTGTGGATGCTGATAAGTTAAGAAAATTGATTCATGAAAGATACAACCTTTCATTGGGCACAGGTCTTGGCAAAGTCAAAGGCAAGATGTTCCGTGTTGGCCACTTGGGTGACTGTAATGAGTTGGCCTTGTTAGGTGCATTGAGTGGTTGCGAAATGGGTATGAAAGCATTTGGCATCAAGTTGAAAGGCAGCGGAGTTGTGGCAGCACAAGACTTATTGCTTTAAAAAATTGGGGATGGAGGAGACATGAAACAAAAACCATACCTCACCAAAGTAGACGTTGATGTGTTGTTGCATGCAGCGAATGATTTTGCAGAAAAAAATCAATTCGCCGTTTCCATTGCTGTTGTGGACGACGGCGGTCATCTATTAGGTTTCACCAGAAGAGATGATTGTCCGGCAGTCTCAGCTTCGATTGCTCAAGAAAAAGCCCGATCTTCAGCATTGGGCAGAAAAGAAAGCAAAGCTTACGAAGACATGATCAATGGTGGTCGCATTGCCTATTTATCAGTGCCTGTTTTGCAGGGCATGTTAGAAGGTGGTGTGAACATTGTTCATGATGGCCACACGATTGGCGCGATTGGGGTTTCTGGGGTCAAATCCAATCAAGATGCCGAAGTGGCCAAGGCAGGCATTGCGGCGTGGCAGGCTAGTCTCTGAGCAAAACACTGAATCATTTCAGATAAGAAACGCTGAAGCGTTTAAAATACTAGGTTACTAGAATATCAAGAAACCTAGAGCAGAAAACCATGGCCAGTTACAACACCGAAACCGTTCTGAGCGTTAAGCATTGGAACGACACACTATTCAGCTTCACCACCACCAGAAATAAAAGCCTA
>NZ_NJGG01000002.1 GCF_002224225.1 Polynucleobacter cosmopolitanus
CTGCGGATGTTGAACTATTAATCAATGCACCACCAGAAGAAATGCCCGTGCCATTTAAGGTGAGCGCATTGGTATTTGTAACGGTTTGACCATTCAGATCAAGAACAGCGCCGTCAGTTACCGATGCGGCACTAGTGGAGCCGCCCAATCCAGCGGCATTACCTAACTTTAGAGTACCGGCACTAATAGTGACGCCACCTGTGAAGGTATTAGCGCCAGAGAGCCACCATGTACCAGCACCTGACTTTGTTAAGCTTGTTGCACCAGTGTTGTTTGCTAATACCGCTGATATTTTGTTGTCGCCAGTGTTTGCTCCAGTCAGCGTGAATGTTCGAGCAGCGGTTGTGCCACTATAAGCAATTGAACCTGTATTGGTGAAGTTCAATGCACCCGCTCCAGATACATCAATAGTTCCACCATTGTTACTAATGGTAAATAATCGATCTATGCTAACGGCACTGCCTGTGTAGGCAAGTGTGCCACCGTTAAACACTAAGTTGCCTGCTACGTTAGTAGATTTACCAATGTTACTGTTGTTTCCACCTGAAGCTAAAGTAGAAACAGATAAAGTTCCACCTGAAAGAGTTGTTGCACCAGTATAGGTATTTGAGCCAGAAAGGGTTACAGTGCCATTGCCTGATTTAGTTAAAGTAACCGAGGTGCCAGCTAAAACTGCTGTGATTGAATGATCTGTTCCAGTAGAAGGATTTAATACATAACTTGTTCCTGTTAATGTATTACCTGTTGCCCCAACAGTGATCGAACCAGAAGTCAATGTCACCTGCCCAACCGTTTCAGTTAAATCATTTAAAACTAATGAGCCGCCGTTGACTGTAATTGCTCCAGTATCAGCGAGCACGGTTCCAGTTGTTGAACTTGATTGATCTAGCGTAAGAGTTCCGGCAGTAATTGTCGTGCCTGCAGTAAAAGTGCTTGAACCCGACAAGGTCAAGTTACCTGCACCCGCCTTATTAAAGGTAATTGCTCCTGAAATGACGCCAGTCAAAGCACTTGAGCTTGAATTAGTGATACTTAATGAACCGCCATCATAAATGTTTATAGCTGCCGCATTGACCGTTGCACCAAGAGCCGCAATGTTGCCAGCAACTTTATTTGCTCCAACTGCACCCGTAAAGGTCACATTGCCTGTACCCGCATTAATATTTAGGCCACTAGCATTTGCCATAAACACAGTATTCGCTGCTGATACAGTGAAATTCCTTGCTCCCCAAGCTTCGTCAGTATTTGCTGAATCAAGAGTAGAACTTAAACTAATTGTTTGATTACTGCTTGATGAAGGCGCTGCAATAGTGATGAGGTACTTTTGATCACCCCAAGCGGCATTGTTGACACTTGAAGATGCCATACCTTGTGAAGCAATTGTTGTAGTGTAGCTTCCAACTGTTTGTGAGGCAGCACTGAGCATATTATCTGCTTCAGCAGTTTGACAACATCTTAATTGAGCCCTGAATATACAACTTCCAATTGTGATGTCAAAATACTCGCTATCCCAAGAATCTACACGATAAAAATCAAAAGTAATAGTTCTTGCAGCCCCACCTAAGTTAAATGTACGGGTTAGTGGCCCAACAGTGTATAACCCCAGAATCGTGCCCCATGCCGAACTTGTATTAGTCGAAGCACTATTCCATCCATCAGTGGTCGTAACGATATCGGTAAACAAATCTGCTTGTCGTAAATAAGACGATGCTGAATCAATCGTAGAAGAAAAACTGATATTTCCACCACCTGTATTGATAGTGATGTCAGCAGAACTTGCAGCAAGTAATACCGGGCCCGTGAATGTTACTGCACCGCCAGTACCTGATGGTGCAGTTGTATTGATAGTGAATGCGTTTTGTTGAAGTGCGATAGTTGGCGCAGTCATTACTACAGCACCGCCTCTGGTGGTGATATTGTTTTCAATACCAATATATCCAGTTGAAGCACCGGCAGTTAACTGAACGCCTAATGCACCATCAGAAGTAGCGATTGTGCTATTGATAAAAATGTCATCACCAGCAGTAAATGACAATGTGCCAGATGTTGATCCAGAATAAGCTACAGCAGAGTTAGTAACAATATCGCCAGTGACATTAACCGTGACACCACCAGTTGCACTCAAGCCTGAGACAGAACTTGCTGTACCAATTAACAAGTTGTCACTCTTAAGAGTTAATGAACCCACTTGACCAGCAAAAGTTGATATCACATTGCTTGCATTATTCAATGTGAAATTGCCACCACCCTTCAGTAATAATGTGTTGGTAGTAGTACCGCCTGTTACTGCACCGCTCAAAGTTAGGCCACTAGCAGTATTCATAATGACCGCTGAACCCATGGTTACGTTACCAGCGTATGTGGCAGCAGTTGATGAACTGTTGATGAGTGATCCACCAGAACTAATACCTGTTCCTGATAATGAAAGAGCGTTGGTATTCGTCATCGTGATACCGTTTAGGTCAAGCACCGCCCCACTGCTCAAAGTGACGCCACCGGTAGAGGCTCCCAAGGCTGTTGCGTGACCGATTTTGACAGTACCGGCAGTGATCGTGGTGCCGCCCTTATAGGTATTGGCACCACTGAGTAAGACAGTACCCGTTACTCCTGAAGTGTTAATATTGAGTGAGTTGCTATCACAAGAACACGAGGCTGCCTCAGTGGTTGAAACTAATGTACCACTTAACGTCAAGGTTTTTCCTGCGGCTACATTAATCGAGGTACCACCTGATTTCGTGAGAGTTAATCCTGTTGCACTTACAGTTGAGTTTTCCGTAACTGTTATGTCAGTACCTAAATTCCATGACCCCCACTGAGATGTCGTGCCACCCCACCCCAGAGTTCCGCCCGCCAATACAAAGCTACCAAGTTTTAAATGAAAAGTAGTCGAAGAACTTGCTGCGGAGGTCAGAGTACCCCCCGAATTAATAGTTAAAGTTAAACCTGAACGAACACCGTTACCAATGAACCCATTGCTATTCGCAGTGGTTGCTAAAGTGATGGTTCCGCCATTATTAATATTGATGGCTGTGGCATTACCTAAACCAGCTGCAGCATTATTAGTACCCGCAGTCATGGTTACATTTTGTGCAACATTGATGGTGCCGGTGAATGCTTGATCCCCGCTGATGGTCACCGTGCCTGCAGATGCCCCCAAGTTTATAGTTCCAGTCCCTGCTGCAAAATTACTAAAGGTCTGGTTGGCGGAACTTAGCCAAGAGAAAGTTGCGCCCGAGCTAACCGTAATAGATTGGGAATAACTCGCACCCGATCCTAAGGTAGCAGCGCTACTACCTAAAACACCTATTGCTAACGTCCCTGATGATACTAAGGTTGTTCCAGAATATGTATTAGCGCCAGTGAGTGTCCATGTGCCTGAACCTACTTTAGCTACACTCAAAACAGTAGGTCCATCACTCGAAGCGCTATTGACAATCGTTCCTGCAAAGCTTCCCGTACCATTATCGTTACCAACTGAAAGTGTGAGTGCCTTGCCACCTCCGCCTGAAGCGAAATCAATCGTACCGTTACCCGTAATAGTGCCTGATTTAATGGTCGCACCAGCTGCTCCATAAACTCGCAAATAGGTATTGGCACCATTTAAATTAATCGCTGAAGTCGCATTGACGGACGAGCCCTCTAGCCACAAATTACCGTAGTTAGTCACCGTCATCTGACCAGATACGGTGGAGGTACCTCTAAATATCATGCGATTATTAAAAGTTGTATTGCTGGATGCACTATTTATCGTCCATGTACCAGCACCTGAAACTGCGCCATCCAAAAATAATGCGCTACCACTCGCTGCTTCGTATAGCACTTCAGAATTATTTGTAATGCCACCACTTAAAGTCATCGAAAAACTAGAGGAAGGTGCAAACTTTAGCGTTCCTGCGCTAACAGTAGTTAAGCCAGTGTAGGTACTGTTGCCAGACATCGTCAAAGTGCCTGTGCCAGCTTTAGTCAAATTAATTTGCTTGCCCGCACTACTAATGACACCAGAAAAAGTAGTGTCGGCATTACTTCCACCTACAGTTAATTTTGCACCTGCAGAGGTTTCTTGTATTTGAGTTGCTGTTAAAGCTTTGTTGTAAACCTGAACAGCATACAAATCACCTTTCAAAAATTCATTTACAGCTGAATTGTATTTTGCTGCGCCAATTAATGTTTCCATGGTGGCTCCGCCACCACCTGACACAGAACCCAATGTCATTGATCCTTGTGAAACTCCATTGATATAAGAAGTTAAAACACTACCGTTGTAGGTCATTGTTAGCTGAGACAAGTTGCTAACCGGAACAGTGCCTGTACTATCAAAACCCCATGGGGAAATCTCACGATAAGCACCTGTTTTTCCACTAGAAAGAACTTTATATACGTAATCTCCCTCGACGCTACCGTTATGCCTGCTGATCAGAACTTGGTTTGCAGTAGGACTTGGTAGACTCACCCAAAGATTAAAAGTAAATGAACTTGTGCCGTTGAGTAATAAGCTAGATGAGCTACCTAAATTAAAGTACTGACTTGTTCCATTTAATGTGAAATAACCACCAGAGGAATTAAAAGTTGGACTACCTACGATGGTGGCATTTAAAGAACTATTAACTAAGTTTGTCCAAACAGTTCCTAAGCCACTATAAGATGAACTATTAGCTGCATCTAAATAGACAAGCAATCCAGTCTGGTCACCAACAGGAGTTCTGCTAGATATTATTGTTCCAGCTCCAGATAAGGAGCCAATTGAAATTGAGTGACCCCACATATCAAGAGTGGCACCAGTATTAACTGTTAGAGCAGTAGTAGATGGCAAAGCGGTTGTTGAACCAGTTCGCAACGTTCCCGCTGAAATAGTTGTCGAACCACCGTATGAATTGTTTCCAGATAGAGTAAGCGAGCCGCCAGTAGCATCAATAGTTAATGATCCTGTTCCTGAAATGGCGCCAGTTAATGAAGCAGAGAATGAACCATTGATAACAAAGCTAGAACTACCTGTTGTTGAAAAAGTATGAATTGTTTTATTACCTGAGGTTGTTACTACCCCACCTGTTGCCATACTACTTGTGCCAGCATATGCAACAACAACAACGCCAGAGCCGCCAGATGCATTGGAGGCACCTTGTGAACCACCGCCACCGCCACCCAAACCAGCTGTTCCTGATACGCCTGTAGCATCGCCTCCCGCTCCACCTCCGCCAGAACCTCCTGATCCTTGGGTACCGCAACTTGAGCAGGTTGCACCACCACCGCCACCACCGTAAGTTCGGCTAGATCCAGAGATATCGAAAGCAATTCCGCTACCACCATTTCCAGGATTACGATAGACTGAAATGCCGCCACCAGCAGAGCCGGCGCCACCGCCACCGCCACCGGCTTGCAATGCCACACCTGATCCACTACCTCCGACATTGCCATAGGCCTGCCAAGCACTACTCGGTACTGTTTGAGTTGAAGCAGCACCTCCTTGCATTTGATTTAATAAGCTATCTTCTCCAGCACCTCCGCCAGAACCACCGGCTCTACCACTCGCAGCTACGCTGTCATTACCATACCCATATCCTGATCCACCACCACCACCTATGGCAGTAACTGTTCCAAATTGACTATCAGCACCGTTATTACCAAGACCAGTTGAATTAAATTCACCCGATCCACCACTACCAACTGTAATTGCTGTTGTGCCTGAACTTAAGGCTGTATTTCCGTAAATAACACCACCACCGCCACCGCCTCCGGCCCAGCCTCTGCCACCGCCTGCACCACCTCCAGCAACGATAAGCACTTGTACATCTAATTGCTGGAATATCTTGATAGTGACACCACCACTACCAACCACGATATCGTTAGAAACAGTGATGCCATGAGATAACTCAAGAGTTGTGCCACCACTCAGGTTCAATTTGCCTGTACCAGAAACAGAACCTGAACCACTACGAAGGATTAAACCTCCAGTAGATGTGCGAGTGATATCAGCATTAATGACAATGTTCCCAGCTGCTTGCAAGGTGAGCGTGCCAGTCCCACCTGCAGTGATTGCACTACTTACAGTAATATTTCCAGCCTGAGAATTACCGGTAGATCCTGTAAAGACTGTAACGTTGGTGCTAGCCAGTGCAGTATTCAAGGTTGTTACATTGATGACAGCGCTATCTGCAGTAGCTGTGTAGCTAGAAACTCCACTATTAGAGCCAGAGCTAATAGTTATATTTCTTGGGTCAAGTAACCATTGACCAATTTGCCCATTTGGAGCCGCAGTAGAGATTGAAGCACCGTCAACATTTAAGTTATAGCCAGAAGTTTCAATCTGTCCACCATCTCCAGCAGTTAAACCGCCTTTTGCAAAAATAGTTCCTTTTGCTGTCGTGACTGAATTTTGATTTGTAACATCGCTCCACAGAACAACTGTTCCGCCATTCCCATTTTGGATAGCACTTGCATCTATGATGACGCCTTGATTCATGGTGACAGTAATTGATTGGTGCAAAGTACCCGACCCCTGCCAATCACCACCCACCAATACAGATCCACCACCACTGTTACCAGTGACATTGATGAGTGTGTTGCTATCTAGAAGAATATGATCTGCGGTTAAGAGAACTGTTCCGCCAACAGTGGCACCAGTCGCTTGGATGGTGCTATTAATTGTGAGGCTGCCTGAGTTAGAAGAAATCTCAACCGTGCCTCCGCGACCATTACTTCCATTTGTCTGAATTACTGAATTATCAAAAACAATGTCTTGATATTGAGAGTTCAAATAGATTTGACCACCTTGCTCACCATTCGCTTTTAATGATGAGTTATTAATCAGCAAGTCATTTTGTGTATCAATCTTGATTTGATTGATATCTTGATTATTTAAATTATTCTGACCAGATACATCAATATTCGCATTATCTAAGGTCACAGAAACAGAAAACGGCAATGTGCCATTATCTGCATCATTGCCGATTAAGATTATGCCACCTTGATTTAATCCTTTTGCCTCGATATTAGAATCTGAGATCAAAGTATTATTAGTGGCGGATATTCCAATAGAACCACCTCGGCCATTTGAACCGTTGGTTTGAATTAATGCATTTTGTAGGATTAAGTCACCAGAGTTGGTGAATATATTGATATAACCACCATTATTACCATTGGATTGGATAATAGCGTTATTAATGTGAATATCTTCAGCTTGGGAGATATTAATCTCTCCACCACGACCATTACCACCATTTGTTTGGATTAATCCTTCAATCGTGATAATACCAGTGCCATTAGCACTTAATATAATCGTGCCACCATTAATGTCACCATTGGCTTCTAACTTTCCGCTTGATGCCAAAGTTAACTCATCCGCTGTGATGCGGATAGTTCCTACTGTGGCACTGTTACTAGTAACGCCATTAACCGTAACCTGCGCTCTGGAGTTAACCGTGATAGCACCATGGAAGTTAAAAATATTCGCCAAGATGTTAACCAATGGGTTAGCTCCTGCCCCAATGATGCTACCGTAACCTGTTACCGAGTTAACTGCTGTGATCGTAACTTTGTTAACTTCTATCTTGCTGTTTTGGGCCAGGTTAACGTTTTGTGCCTGGATCACCACTTCTAAGATCGAATCAGCTGCCTGGTTGATGGTGCCATAGTTAAAGAAGGTCCCATCTGCTAAGAAAGTTAAGACTGTTTTGACACCACCCGTTTTACTGATGGTTACGCCTTGGTCAATCGTGAGGTTACCGCTGCCGTTCTGGGTACAGCTACCCCCTGAACAAACATTGCCCTGCACCTGAACTGTGACGTTATTGTTCTGCAAGGCATCGCTGATTACTTGAGCAAATCCTGTGGTTATTAGTAGATCCATAGGATCCAATAGCCAAGTACCGGCTTTGCCTAGGATATTTCTAGCTGAGGTATCAACCTTTGTCTTGCTGCTGATCTCTAGGACTTCCTTCGAGCTGGTGTCAATGAAGCCGCCATTACCGCTGGTCTTGCCACCCTTGGCTTCAAGCACGCCTGAGACCTGAGTCTTCTTTTCTGAGAGAACGATGATCTGGCCGCCATTGCCTTGCTCTTTGGCATTGGCCTTGATCTTGCTGCTATCAGCCAAAGCAATGTTGTTGCCTTTGATGTTGATCTGACCGCCGTTACCTGTATTACCTGTGGCATTAGCGATGATGGCACCTAGGTTCTGAACCGTATCAGCCAAGATCTCAATCACACCACCGTTATTGACCATAGAGCTGGTGCTGATGCGGCCGCTGTTCTTGATGACTGAGCCCATCAGCTGGGCGGCAGAGTTTGCAGCGATCACAACCATACCGCCGTCCACCTGAACCACTCGTTTGTTCTCAATCAATGATTTGTAGGCAGAAGCATCGACCTTCACAGTCATGAGCTGATCACCACGGAAATCCAAGGTCACTTGGCTTCCACTGGCCAATGCAACCACGTTAGCTGCACCGCCCTTGGCCAGGATGTAGCCCTCGTTGCGTACTTCTGGCGCCAATAAGGCGATATAGCCTTTGGGGTCTTTGGTTTGGATCTTGCCGTGGTTGACCACAGCGCCTGTGCCATTACCTTTGAAGGTACTCTTACCTTCCATGAAGTCTTTGTCATTGATGTCCATAGTGGTGGCCACGATAGAACCCACGTCAATCTGAGCAGATGTACCAAAGCTAACACCCTTGGAGTTAGAGATCACCACCTGTCCATTGGACTTGAGCATGCCATCAATCTGAGTGGCGCTCACCGAATTAACACGGTGATGAATCACTGCTTGAGAATTGGGTTGAACAATTTCAACCTTGGCATTTTTACCGATATTGAAACTATCCCAATTGACCACAGCACGCTGTGAGGCCTGGACCACGTTCATGGTATTGCCCGTGTGATTGATGATGGCCTGTCCTGCGACTACTCGACCACCCGTCGGGAGTGCATCAGCTGCAGACTGGGCAAAGGCCCCGCCAGCAAGCGACATCAATACAAGGGAGATCCATGGGGCTTTGATCATCAAAACACCCACTGCACGTTAGCCCAAATATAGGCAGACTTTGAAAGACCATCGCTGTTCACACCTTTTCCGCTATAGGCTAGCAAAGGATTGTGGCCCAACTTCCAATTGATGGTGGTGCTCCAGATGATGTCCTCACCAGCACGCTTGAGACCAACACCAGCGCTGCGCAAGCTATAGCTATTGTTTGCGCCGACAGCGTCCTCGTAGAGGGTCTTGTTACGGTACTGCTGAACAAAGCCAATGTCGTAGAAAGCAGATGCAATGATCTTGTCTTCGAGGGCCTGCTGTAACTCAATGTTCAGCATCGCGCCTTGAGAACCACCAGCTTGAGAACCTGGGTAGCCTTTAACTCCATTGGGGCCGCCCAAAAAGAATTTTTCAGCCGAATCAAGATCCACAGAAGACATCTGACCAGAGACGTTGATGTTCAGGATCGTCTTATCGGGGACAACTTGATGAGCTCTCGATAAGCTGGCATTAAATTTTGTAAAGGTGGTTGGCGTCGATGTGCCATAAGCGCTGGTTGGCGCCTCAGTTTGAAGCTTGATGGTTTCTGAACCGAAAGTGATGTGGCCCTTGGTCATCGATACAGAACCTTGAGTCACGCCACCGCCCAGCCATTGATCGTACTGGTTGGCGTTGTAGCCGAAGACCATGTTTTCAATTCTGTAATCGCTGGATACATCCCCGGTGCTGGCTTGCTTATTCAGGTACATCTTGCGATCTAAGCCAGCTGTCACATTGCTGTTGGCAGCGGCAGAACGAAGCGTTGGATAACTCAAATTCGCACCAACAGTTTTGGCACGGCCAAAGCCAGCATTACCGTTGCGTGGATAGGCGAATTTATTGACGTTCGAGTAATCAAGGTAGCTACCAGAAACACCAGCCCTCAAGCCATCAGAGTTAACTGGTAGCGAGTAACTGGCCAAAGAATAATCAGAGCCATCGGACTTGATGTTGCTGGCTGCAAGCTGATCACCATTGCCTGTCAAGCCGTCAAATATCAGGTTCACAACGCGTTGACCAGTGCCTGTAGCACGGCTACCTTGGTTATTCCATTCAACGCGACCTCTCACTGGTTTTGTGTCAGCCAATGAAAGCTTGATATCCACTTCTCCTTCGTTCTTACCAGGCTGTAGCTCACTTGCCACTGCAATGCCTGGGGTTTCATTGAGGATGTAGATGGAGCGTTCAATGTTGCGGGTTTGAACGATCTCTGAGAGTCTGTTGGCATCAGTCACATAACGACGGGCCCTGTCTTCACCAAAGCGTGATGGTCCATTGGGCATGTCCACATTGACCGCGCCAAGCTTGGCTTCTAGGACCTTGAGGATGACGATGCCATCAGTGATGCGCTGAGGTGGTACAGAAACTTGAGCCAAGAGCCCTTGGCTTTGATACAAGGCTGCGACTAAGTCAGCGGCCTTTTGAAGCTCTTCAAAGGCAACGGTCTTGCCAAGCCAAGGCTTGAGAGCTTCTTTGATGAGCTCTTCAGACAAGGTCTTGTTGCCATCAATGCGAAAACCCTTGATGGTCACCTTCACCTCACTGGGCTTCGCCTCTTGGGGCTTGGCTGGGGTCTTAGGAGCAGAAGGCGTGGGCAAAGGCTGTAAATTAGGAACTTGCTTTTGCAACTCTTGCTGCAAGGTTCCAGCACCAGGTGTGAAATCAGTAGACGCCGCATGCACGAGTGTAGTCATGGCTGTAAAGCCAATAGCTACAAGGGGCATAAGGAAACGAAGTCTCATTTTTTCTCTGTTTTTTGCAAAAAATGTTCTGAAAATATTTACAGAACGGGCGCGCGCATGCGATTTTAGAGGAAAAGAACCCCTTTAGCAAAAACAAAATCTTCTAAGTTATTGAATTAATTGGATTTCCTACAAAAACCTACATATGAATGTAGGACTTTTTTCTCCCTAAAAAACTATGAAATAGATCAACAACGAAGGTTAACCAACTAATTTCCCCTGGTATCAAAAGAAAAAGAGCTAGGTTAAGAAACAAAAAAGCCACCCGAAGGTGGCTGTAAATTTACTTTTACTTAACTTTTTAAAAGTTAACTCTTGGTAAAGAGATCGGGGCTATCATTTTCAGTTGGTAAAGTTTGGTCAACTTCTTTACTTTCTTGAGCTGGAACTGTCTTAGAGATTAACTTTTTAAGGTCTTCTGGTTTTTTCATACCTAACTTACCAGTCATTCTTGAACGATGGACCTTAACGCTTGCTTCTGAAGAGTTAAGGATGGTTGCAATCTCACCATTCTTCTTACCGTCTGCTGCCAAGAAGAAAACATCACGCTCTTTATCAGTTAACTTTTCTAGTAAAGCCAGTTTTTCCATATCAGTTAATAAATCTGGGTTAACAGAAACAGTTTCAGTGGCATCAGCTTTCTTATTAATAGATTTTTCTTTAACTGGCTTATCTTCATTATTAAAGAAGGATGGTTTTTCAGCAGCTTTTTCCTTGGCTGGTGATTTATCCGCTAATCCCGGTTTTACTAATCCATTCGTAATTAACAGGTCTTCTGAGATTTGAAGTGACCAAGCAATATTGGCCACCAATGTTGCAACTAGATTAATCAGACTTGTCAGGTAAACAACCTCTGAAGTCACAATAATATAGTCACTACCTTTGGCTGCTAATGCACCCAAAGTTAATAAAGCCATGAACACACCCTGAACCCAAAAGACACCACTGATTAAATAGATGTATTTACTTCTGGTTTGGAGTGCTTGAACACCTGCAAACCACCCACTATATATAAGTGTCGCAGAAACTGGCGCCAAAAGAATGGCTTCAAGGCTTCCCAGCGGGGCTTCGAATAGTCTGCTGAAATGGAATAAAGTAGCAGTTAAGGCTACGCCACCCACGCATATTAACGATGCTTTTTTAGGTAATGTATATCCAGACCATATACCTAAAGAGCTTAATGTCACCAAACTACCCAGTAATACTGCGATTGGGCCTGCTACCCAAGTATGAGGCAATGGATCAGCGCTATTAAGCAGCGTTACGATGTAACCAAGGCCCACAAGTAGGTAACCAGAAGCCCATAGGTAAGCTGACAAGCCTTTTTTTCTGAATAGAATCAACTGTGTAACAGAGAAAGCAATGGCTATGAAGCCCGTTAAGTAGATGGTTGTAACGTTATCTAGAGGTAACATGATTAACCTTAACCTTTTTTGTTAATTTAAAGAACTGTGAAATTTACCTGAATTAACTTAATTGGTAAATGTTTTCTTTGGTTAATTTCTCAATATTTTGCGGTGTTTTGAGGCCTTTATTGAGGCCTTGAGGCTGATGGCAGGGCTTTTAGTGCTGTTATTTCTATCTTCTACTTGCTCTTTCAGGGGGTTTAGATGGCTCCCTTTACCTTTTTCTTATAAATAAGCTTGTTCTTGGGGCCTCTTATATACAGCTTATATATTGTTGCTTCATCTATGTTGCTTGGCTCCATGTCATCCTCCCCTTGTATCTGAATTAGTCTTTCTGTGTATTAGTCTTTTATATATCAGCTCTTTATTTGTTGTAGCTTATTTATTGGTGAGTATTTCCAGTTCTTTAGTTTGCTTAATTAAGCATATTAATTTCTTAATTAACATTTAGGCCATGATCTTTTTAAGCTTTGCTTTATTTACTTGTTAATTGGCTATTCAATTTTTAGGTTTTCAAGCTGTTTATGATTTTCACTAGGAATCGCACTTTTTGGTCTTTTTACTATTTTTAACGTAATGTTTGCCTTGACGCATATAAAGGACATGTTTTGGGGGCAATTTCCAAAAGATGTAAAAAAGCCACCCTTGGGTGGCTTTTGGAAATTTCTCAAACTAAGAGAAAAAGAGACTATCTATATAGATAGGTAGTTTTCTTGTCGGGCATTCTCAGATCTGAGTCCTGGCACCCAGGTTTTGGTGGGTAAACCGTATTTCTTCTCTAAATAAGCTGCTCTACCCTTCACATCACTCCAGTCAACTTCCAAATGCGGTCCTTTGAAAGCAATCACGACGATATTGCAGTCATGCACTTGCTGAAAAACCATGACCCGGTTGTTAAACGCATTACAAATATTGGTGATGTTTGATTTATAGCTCTTATGGTTACCAAATAGATTGACCGTCATCACACCAGGTTCTTTGAGGCTGTCATAACAAGCCTGATAAAACTCTGGAGAGCTCAAAGCTGGACCTCTGGCAGTCGCGTCATATAAATCTACTTGGAGTAAATCGATGCTTTCTTTGTTTTTCTTATTGGTGACGTACTTCAAGGCATCTGTTTGCAGCACATGGAGGTGTTGATTTGATGGCGGCATATTGAACATCACTCTGGCCGCCACAATTACTGCTGGGTTGAGGTCAATTGCCGTGACTTGAGCCTTTGGAAAATGCTTATGAGCAAACTTGGTCAATGCACCTGTACCCAAACCTAACTGAACCATGTGGAATGGCTTATCCGATTTTTTAGATTTAGATATTTTTAATCTTTTATCGTTAGGATCTAGAAACAGCAAGCCAGCCATCATTTGCTGGGCGTACTCTAGTTCAATGAAGTCAGGCTTATTGATACGCATCGCGCCCTGCACCCACCAAGTTCCAAAGTGTAAAAAGCGCACACCACTCTCCTCAGAGAATGTAACTGGTGCAAATGTTGGTTTGGGATCTTTTTTATTAACTGTTTTTCTTACTTGTTTGTTAGCCATCGCGGCCTCCGATAAAAGAATAAGGCTCAACGCTTGTTGAGCCTTATGGTCTATTGCTTGTTTCAATTTGGAACGAATGGATCTTGTTTAATTGTTCGATTGAATATTTTGCTTACTCTTACTTTACCCAAGCCCTGGCATTGCGGAACATGCGCATCCATGGGCTTGCACCGTCAGCGATGTCATGCCACTGCTTTGGAGCCCAGCTCATTTGTGCTGTTCTA
Organism: Polynucleobacter cosmopolitanus; assembly: GCF_002224225.1. Lineage (GTDB taxonomy): Bacteria > Pseudomonadota > Gammaproteobacteria > Burkholderiales > Burkholderiaceae > Polynucleobacter > Polynucleobacter cosmopolitanus. The sequence goes on from NZ_NJGG01000002.1 coordinate 13,918, forward strand.
AAGACTCGCTCAGGATGAGGCATCAAGACTGTGAAACGTCCATCTGGTGTCGTCAAACCAGTAATACCCTCTGGTGAACCGTTTGGGTTCAATGGATAAGTCTCGGTTGCTTGTCCTTGGTTATCAACAAATTTGAGAGCCACCAAGCCTTTGGCTTGCGTCTGCTCTTTATTACCTTGCTGACTGAAGTTGGCAAAGCCTTCACCATGGGCCACAGCGATTGGCAACTGACTGCCCGCCATACCTTGCAAGAAGATCGATGGTGATTGTGTAACTTCCACCATCACCAAGCGTGCTTCGTACTGTTCGGATTTATTGCGTGTGAACTTAGACCATGTATCAGCACCTGGAATGATGCTGGCCAAGTTGGACATCATCTGACAGCCATTACAAATACCTAAACCAAAGGTGTCTGGACGATTGAAGTAGGTTTGGAATTGATCTTTGATATTACTGTTAAAGAGAATAGATTTTGCCCAACCTTCACCTGCACCCAAGACGTCACCATAACTAAATCCGCCACAAGCCACCAAGCCTTGGAAGTCTTTTAAGTTGACTCGTCCAGCAATCAAATCACTCATGTGCACGTCATAGCTTGAGAAGCCAGCCCAGTCCATGGCATACGCCATCTCTAGGTGTGAGTTAACGCCCTGCTCTCTGAGGATCGCGACTTTAGGCTTGGCGCCATTGGCAATGTACGGTGCTGCCACATTGTCACTTGGATCAAATGTGAGTTTTGGCTGCATGCCTGCATCGGCCAAGTTATCGACAAGATTGTTTTCACTATCGGCGCAATCTGGGTTGTCGCGCAGACGCGCGATCTGCCAACTGGTGCTTTGCCATAGTTTTTGTAAGACGTGGCGTGGCACATCTAAAATCTTCTTCGCATCACGCCAGATTTCTACTTGGCCTGTGGTGTTTGGTTTGGCAATCACATGACTGCAGCTATATAAGTTGTGTTGCTTGAGAATTTCAAAGACGGTGTCGCGGTGTTCACGTTTCACTTGAATCAAGGCACCCAACTCTTCATTGAAGAGTGCTCGTAAGGTCAAATCGTTTCTTCTGCCAGATACTTGCTGAGCCCAATTTTTGGCATCACCAAAATCAGATTCGTGATCTTTATCAAGCACCAACATATCCACATTGAGTGACACACCGACGTGTGATGTGAATGCCATTTCAGTAGCGGCCGCGAATAGACCACCGTCTGAACGGTCGTGATAAGCCAAGAGAAGACCTTGACGGCGCATGCTGATAATTGCTTTTGCTAGATTCTTTAGATCCTCTGGATCATCTAAGTCTGGCGTGCTTTGACCTGCTTGGTCAATCACTTGAGACAAGATGCTGCCAGCCATGCGGCTCTTTGAACGACCTAAATCAATCAATACGATTTCTGTATCAAGTGCTTGACCTTGCTCATCTTTAGTTTGCAACAAAGGCGTTGTTGTTTTACGTGTATCGACCACTGGGGCAAACGCCGAGATGATCAATGAAACAGGAGATGTGACTGATTTCTTTTCAGAGGTTTTTTCATCATCCCATTGCGTGCGCATCGACAAGGAGTCTTTGCCCACCGGAATAGAAATACCCAAAGCTGGGCAAAGTTCCATGCCCACTGCTTTAACAGAATCAAATAATTTGGCATCTTCACCAGGATTGCCGCAAGCAGCCATCCAGTTAGCAGATAGTTTGATATCTTCAATGCTGTCAATATCGGCTGAAAGAATATTGGTGATTGACTCAGCCACAGCCATGCGAGCTGCTGCTGGTGCGTTCATCACAGCCAATGGAGTTCTTTCACCCATTGACATGACTTCACCACGATAGCCCTTGAAGTCCATCAAGGTCACAGCAGCATCAGCTACCGGTACTTGCCACGGACCAACAAATTGGTCGCGGGCGTTCAAGCCACCCACTGTTCTGTCACCAATGGTGATCAAGAATGATTTGCTGGCAACGGTTGGGTGTTGCAAAACCCAACTAGCGACTTGATCCAGTTTGACATCGGTGAGATCAATTTCAGGCAGTTGCTTTTTAAGACGCCTGACATCACGGTGCATGCGCGGTGGTTTGCCCAATAGCACTTCCATCGGCATATCAATCGGTAGACGTTCGTCTTTGCCGGCAGCTTCTTTGGTGTCAACCAAAAACAGCTGGCGCTCTTTGCTTGTTTCGCCAACAACCGCGATTGGACAACGTTCACGATCACACATGGCCTGCAGAATCGGCAGACTTTCTTTTGCAATCGCTAATACATAACGTTCTTGAGATTCATTGCACCAGATTTCAGCTGGGCTCATGCCGCTTTCTTCGAGTGGCACTTTGCGCATATCAAAGGTGGCACCTAAACCAGCGCCATCGGCCAATTCCGGGAATGCATTCGATAAACCGCCGGCTCCCACGTCATGGATAGAAACAATCGGGTTCTTCTCACCCATGGCGCGACAAGCGTTGATCACTTCTTGAGCGCGGCGTTCGATTTCTGGATTACCACGTTGTACCGAATCAAAGTCCAAGTCAGCAGTATTCGCACCAGTGGTCATGGAGCTCGCGGCTCCACCACCCATACCAATGCGCATACCAGGACCACCCAATTGAACCAATAGGTAACCAGGTTTGATTTCTTTTTTATGGGTATGACCATCATCGATGGCACCAATACCACCAGCGATCATTATGGGCTTGTGATAACCGCGGCGCTCGCCATCAATGGTTTGCTCAAACACGCGGAAGTAACCACCTAAATTAGGACGGCCGAATTCATTGTTGAATGCCGCACCACCCAAAGGGCCTTCAATCATGATTTGCAATGGAGATGCAATGCGCTCAGGCTTGCCGTACGCTTGTTGATCCCATGGCAACTGACTGCCTGGTAAGTTCAAGTTCGATACTGAAAAACCAGACAAACCTGCTTTGGGTTTACCACCAATACCAGTGGCACCTTCATCACGGATCTCACCACCGGAACCAGTAGAGGCTCCAGGGTATGGGGCAATCGCTGTTGGATGGTTGTGCGTTTCCACTTTCATGAGCGTGTGTGTCAATCGTGTTTGTTTCACATACTCTTGTTGTTCATTGGGAGCCCATACTTCAGCTTCACAACCCACCATGATGGCGGAGTTGTCTGAATAAGCCACCACCGTACCTTTGGGTTGCAACTGGTGCGTATTACGGATCATCGCAAACAAAGACTTGTCTTGCTCTAGACCATCAATGGTCCAAGTGGCATTAAAGATCTTGTGACGGCAATGTTCACTGTTGGCTTGCGCGAACATCATGAGCTCAACGTCACTAGGATTGCGGTTCAATTTTTTAAAGTTATCAACCAAGTAGATGATTTCATCATCAGACAAGGCCAAGCCCATGGTTGTGTTGGCTTGTTCAAGAGCAGCTTGACCGCCTTTGAGAATATCGATGCGTGTGAATGCTTTGTCACTCAAGGTTTGATACAGCTCGGCTGCTGATTCAATCGATGGCAAAGTGATTTCTGTCATGCGATCATGGATCGCTGCCAAAACTGCTTGGCGCTGAGCTTCATTCAACGCTTTTTTACTGGTCCAGAAAAATTGTACACCGCGTTCAATGCGCAGGACATTCAAACCGCAATGATGGGCAATATCAGTGGCTTTACTGGCCCAAGGAGAAATCGTACCAATACGTGGTGCGACCACTGCGTGATCTTGTTTGCCGGCAAATAAGCCTTTGGCCTCGATCAAACTGAATGGCTCACCATAATTTAGTAAGCCGGCCAAAACCTGCTGATGATCCCCTGAAAGTTCAGCATCAGACCAGACAAAATGCACAAATTGCGCTTGGATCTGAGTGAGCTCGACGCCTTGCTCAGATAAAGAGCTTAAAAGACGCTGTTGGCGAAATTGAGAGAGGGCTTGAGACCCATTTAGGCTTAAAAAACGACGATTTGCAGGCATCCGAAGATTATAAAACGAATGGCATTCTTGCTATTGTTTTTAAAGCTATTTTTTGAAGAATTGCCCTATTAATCTAGGTTCCTCAAGCTTCTTCAGGCTTCTTTAGTCTGATGCGACCACTCGGCCGTTGTTTAAAACCATTTGACGTTCACAGCGACTGGCCAAGGCCATGTCATGGGTGACCAAAATCAGGGTTGAACCCAGTTCTTGGTTCAGCTGGAACAGCAATTGAATGATTTTTTGGCCATTTTGCTCATCCAAGCTACCTGTAGGTTCGTCGGCAAACAGAATGTCTGGTTCTGTGACAAAAGCACGTGCCAAAGCTACACGCTGTTGCTCACCACCTGACAAGGTTTTGGGGCGGTGCTTGAGGCGCTCAGATAAACCAACTTTTTCTAACCAAACTTGAGCTTTGGCCGCAGCTTCGGCTCTGGGCATGCCTGCTAATTCAAGAGGCAGTTGGACATTTTCCAAGGCGGTTAAATGATCAATCAATTGAAATGACTGAAACACAAAACCCACGTGCTGAGATCGGATTTGGGCGCGTTGATCTTCACTGGCCGCAGAAATATCCCGGTCCATCAGCAAGATCTGACCTTTGCTTGGAGTATCTAAGCCAGCCAAGAGACCCAATAAGGTACTTTTACCTGAACCACTGGCTCCCACAATCGCCAAACTTTCACCCTCAGCAACTGAAAAATTAATATCGTGCAAAATAGTCAGAGGACCATCCACCGTATCCACGGTTTTTGCTAGATGCGATACTTCTAGAACAGTTTTGAGTGTTGTTGCATCCATAGGAGCTTAGTTTGAGTAGTTTTTTAAGTTGTCGTTCAGGTTTTAAATCTGGATCAGCATCAATAAAGCGTAATAGTTATCTTACGCACATCACTCACATGGTAATGGTGTTTGCTGTCTTGTGCATGGCTCTTTTAAATAGCCCCACTGTTTATGCGCAAAGTTCAAAAGTTTTGATCATGGGCGACAGCCTCTCAGCCGAATATGGTTTACCCCGCGGCACTGGCTGGGTGAAATTGCTCGAAAATCGTTTAAAGAAAAAATACCCAGATATACAAGTGATCAATGCCAGTATCAGTGGAGAAACCACCAGCGGTGGTCAGATGCGCATGGCTTCATTATTAAAAACTTACCAACCCAAAGTGGTGGTGATTGAATTAGGCGCTAATGATGCGTTGCGCGGCCTGCAACTGACAGCCACCGAGCAAAATTTACGCCAGATGATCCAGGCATCAAAACAATCAGGTGCAAAGGTTTTATTACTGGGTATGCGCATTCCACCAAATTATGGCCAGGACTACACCAATAAGTTTTTTGCCATTTATGGCAAGTTGGCCACATCCGAACAAGTTGAGTTACTACCCTTCTTCTTAGAGCGAGTGGCCACACGCATGGATTTGTTTCAGGCCGATCGCATTCATCCGAATATGACAGCGCAAAGTCTCATGCTTGAGAATGTTTGGCCTAAATTAGAGCCTCTATTGAAACCTTAGTCCTTAGATCTTAAGTTTCAACACATTCAATTGGTAACTGGATCAAGAATTCAGCACCGCCCAATGCAGATTGTTGGTAACTGATGCGGCCTTGATGTCTATCAATGATGTGCTTACACAACCACAAGCCTAAACCCATGCCCTGCTTTTTATTGGTTTTCATCAAATCAAAAATACTGGCTTTTAATTGATCAGGAATGCCTGGGCCATTATCAGAAACCTTTAACTCCACAAAATTACCAAATACTCGTGTGTGAATATTGATCTCTTTATTTGACTGACTTGAATTGGAAAGTGCCTCAATGGAGTTGTTCAATAAATTGATCAATACCTGACTGATTTCATTGTTGTTCATCGGTATTGATTGATTCACATTCAAATCAAACTTTAAGTTGATTTTTAAGTCACGGGCCTGAGGCACGATGATAGATTTAGTTTGCTCAATCAATTCATCCAAATGCACATCACTTGTTCTGATTTCTTCTTGTCTGAAGATATCCCTTAAGGTAGAGACAATTTTCGCAATTCGTTGATTGTCTTGCTGAATATGCGTGATGACTTCTTTTAGACCATTAGGATCAGTTTGACCTTCATTCAATTGGCGTTGAATGAATTCAGTATTTAGACTGATGGCAGCAACAGGCTGATTCAACTCATGAGCAATCGAGGCTGACAGTGCGCCAGTGGCTGCTGTTTTATTGGCAATCAATAAAGATGAAATCAAACCTTCACGCTCTTCTAAAAGCGCTTTGATTTGCGTATTTTCTGTGGAACTTCTTTCAAGGCCAAGCCTAGCAGTCAATTCACTCTTCATCAGGCGTTGGTACAAATAACTACTAACCGCAATGTAAATCAAGAGATGTGCACTCAAGCTACCCCAAAGAATAAAGGTGCTGTCAAATTGAATCAGTTGGCTAACACCCCCTGTGTGATTGATGAGTCCATATACGGCAACAGAGAAAGTAACCGTCAAACTAATCAAAACTATTCCCATCAAAACCTTAAGACCAAAACTTTGATCCTTCTTTAGCAATCGTGTTAACTCATTAATTTCCCAAATTGAAAGTATCAAAATTGGAATCGACACAAAGCCAGTTCTTGCTGCAAAATCTGCGCCACTTTGCCGTAACACTTCATAAATAAAGATGAATATCAATAAAAATGTCGTTGCCACTATCAAGTTTGAGCGTGTAATTTCTACGTGCCAGCTTCTGAATAAAAGGACCAGAAACACCATGGAGCTCAAGAAGCAAAAATTAGCAATCGTCAGAGAAAAACCAATTAAATAAGGTGAAACCGTCCAAACAATAAAAGCCAATGCCCGGAGCAAAATGGATGCCTGCCAGTACACCAAGTTCTTATCTTTTTTATACCCCGATGGCGTGATTGTGCTCACGTACAAACCTACCAACATGAGGGCCAGTAGTGAGAAGAAGATTTGATTGGCGGCTTGCATGCAGGGATTATGACTTATTTAGAATTGATTGAAAGTCTTTTATCCATGAAAAAAGCCACTTCATGTCAGAAGTGGCTTTTTAGATCATGCATTTAATTTTCTATCTGCTCAATGATTACTTCACTGAGTTGACTTGCTTGACACCCGCACGATCTTTCACACTCTCAAAATAAGCTGCTGCTTCAGATTGGGCGCCGAGGGCAGCCACCTGACGAGCTTGATTAGTGCGTAACTTTGCATCCGCTTGCAAAGGTTTCTGTACCTTGTTTACTCGGTAAATAGCGAACCCACCATCATTGGCTTGAGCACTGACCACGGCTGGCAATTGTTTTGCATTCGCTGACATCACCGCATCCATGCCACTTGCCGTTAAGTCGGCAGGCTTGTTGCGTGATACCCACTTACCAGCTGTGAAACCAGCTGATTCGCTTGGATTCTTCTGAAGTGCTTCAAATCGCTCTTGGCCAGTCTTGATCGCTAACTCTTGAGCCATTCTGAGTGACACTTGTTTTTTGACATCTACTTGAATTTGAGACAAAGGCAAAGCAGCTTGTGGCTTGTGAGTTATGACACGCGCAGAAATGATCTTTCCTGGTGACAACTCTAAGGCTTCAATATTGCGGCGGTTTTTAACTGCATCATCAGCAAAGATAGCTGCCAATAATTTAGGGTTGTTGAATGGATGATCTGCTGGGGCTCCACGCAAACCACCGCGGGTGATGTTGCTGGCTTTTTGAATTGGTAAGCTCAAGCGATCAGCTACTGGTTTCAAGCTATCAGCCTGTTCATAAGCCATGTTAGCAAATAAATCTGCTTTTTCTGCGAATTTTTTTGGATCTGCCTTAGCATCACCTTGCAAGATCACGTATTCAACTTCAACGTTCTCGGGGGCTTGATAAGCATTGATATTGCTTTGATAGAAAGACTCAATGTCTTGCTGTGATGGGTTCACTTTAGAAACAAAATCGTTTGGTGAAAAACGCAAAACTTGAACTTCACGTTCTGTTTCAAAGGCAATCGATACTTGCTCAGCCACTTTTCTTGAACCAATGCCAGTTGCAACCACCGCTGTCAAAACATGACGGGTTTTAAGTTCATGGCGACGACCATTTTCAAATTGATCGACCGTTAGATTGTTGCTAGCTAGCAGCTTTTTATAACGCTCAGCATCAAACTGACCATTGTTATACAGCGCTTTGATTTCTGGAATTTGTGTCAAATCACGAGCCAATGCTTCTGGGCTGATAGAAAGCTTGAGGGCTTTAATTTCGTAAGCTAAGAGGCGCTGCTGAATAATTTCATTGAGCACAGCCTGCTTAAAAGGCACGCTGTTGACCATTGCTGAGTCCACGCGACCTTGCTGTTGCTGCAAACGATCAGCTCTTAACTTCACGGCATTATCAAGTTCTTGACGGGTGATTGCAGCACCATCCACTTTGACCAAGGTTGAGTCTTTGCCTATGTCTTGCATGTAACTCTCAACGCCCAAAAAGACGAATGATGGCAAGATGAGCAAAAGTAAAAGCCCCATCAGTATTTTTTGGTACTTACGGATCGATTCAAGCATGAGTATGTAGTGTTGACGTAGAAAAAGTCAGAAGAAATCTGTGGTGGGTGCTGACGGGGTCGAACCGCCGACATTCGCCTTGTAAGGGCGACGCTCTACCAACTGAGCTAAGCACCCACAGAGAAACGAGAGTATACAGTACCTTCATTCCCACTGCAAATATTTCAGACTGTTTGGTTAAACAAGTCCCTCACACAAAGGCTGTTGAGGCCTATGTATGAAGGTTCTTTTAATACAAGAATCAGTGCTTGAGGACATCCCCTGAGCTGGCTTGAGCAGATTTACTTGCTTCAGCAGCTTTGGCGATTTCTTCAGCGGTTAACTCAGGCAAGGCTTCTGGCATTTTTTCTAGCGCCAATTCTAAGACCTTATCAATCCATCTGACTGGAACAATCTCGATCGCGTTTTTAACGTTATCAGGAATGTCGGTCAAATCTTTGATGTTTTCTTCAGGAATCAAAGCTAGCTTGATACCACCTCGGTGAGCTGCCAATAGCTTCTCTTTCAAGCCACCAATCGGCAAAACTTCACCACGCAAAGTGATTTCACCGGTCATGGCCACATCGGCTCTGACTGGAATACCTGTTAAGACTGAAACCAAGGCGGTAGTGATCGCGATACCTGCTGATGGGCCATCCTTCGGTGTGGCGCCTTCTGGGAAGTGAATGTGAATATCTTTCTTTTCAAAAGATTCTTCAGTGATACCCAATTTGCGACCGCGTGAACGAACCACTGAGCGTGCTGCCTCAACAGATTCTTTCATCACATCGCCCAATGAACCTGTGCGAATCGTGTTGCCCTTACCTGGCATCACAGCTGCTTCAATGGTCAATAAATCGCCACCCACTTCAGTCCATGCCAAACCAGTGACTTGACCCACTTGGTTTTGCTTTGCAGCTAGACCGTAGTCATAGCGACGCACTGATAAGAATTTATCCAAGTTCGAACCATCAACTTTGATCGGTGCAGCTTCTTTTTTGAGCAAAAGTAGCTTGACCACCTTACGGCAGATTTTGCTGATCTCACGTTCAAGCGCACGCACACCTGCTTCGCGGGTGTAGTAACGAATGATGTCGCGAATCGCAGATTCATCCACCACAATTTCACCAGCCTTCAAACCATTGCCTTTGATTTGCTTAGGCAACAGATAGCTCAATGCAATGTGAGTTTTTTCATCTTCGGTGTAACCCGCCAAACGAATCACTTCCATACGATCAAGCAAAGGACCTGGAATGTTCAAAGAGTTTGAAGTCGCCACAAACATCACATCTGACAAGTCGTAATCGACTTCAACATAGTGATCTTGGAAGGTGTGGTTTTGTTCTGGATCTAAGACTTCAAGCATCGCGCTCGCAGGATCACCACGGAAGTCCATGCCCATCTTGTCAATCTCATCTAACAAGAACAATGGATTGCGCACACCGACCTTGGTCAAGCTAGACAAAATCTTGCCTGGCATTGATCCAATGTAGGTACGACGATGGCCACGGATTTCAGATTCATCACGCACACCACCCAAGGCCATGCGCACAAACTTGCGGTTTGTGGCGCGTGCAATCGATTGACCCAAAGATGTCTTACCCACACCAGGAGGGCCAACCAAACAGAGGATTGGAGCCTTCACTTTTTCAACACGCTGTTGAACTGCGAGATATTCCAAAATACGTTCTTTGACTTTGTCTAAACCATAGTGGTCTTCGTTCAATACTTTTTCAGCATTGGTTAAATCATTATTGACCTTGCTCTTTTTCTTCCAAGGCAAGTTCACCAATGTTTCGATGTAGTTACGAATCACTGAAGCTTCAGCTGACATCGGAGACATCAACTTCAACTTCTTCATTTCTGATTCAGCTTTTTTCAAAGCTTCTTTAGGCATCTTGGCAGCTTTGATGCGTTTATCGAGTTCTTCGATATCAGCACCCTCTTCACCTTCGCCCAATTCCTTCTGAATGGCTTTGACTTGTTCATTCAAGTAGTACTCACGCTGACTCTTTTCCATTTGACGTTTGACACGTCCACGGATGCGTTTTTCAACTTGAAGAATATCGATTTCACTTTCAAGGTGGGCCAAGATCGCTTCTAGTCGCTCAACCACTGTTGGCAACTCTAGAAGTCTTTGCTTCTGATCCAACTTGATTGGCAAGTGTGAGCAGATGGTATCGGCCAAGCGACCAGCATCATCAATGCCTTGCAAAGTCGCAAGGATTTCTTGAGGAATCTTTTTATTGAGTTTGACGTATTGGTCAAACTGAGAAACCACCGCACGACGCAAAGCTTCAATCTCAGGCACTTCGCTGCTAGCGATTGCTTGAGGTGTGGCTTCACACATGAAGTATTCCAAACTGTCTTCAACATTGGCAACATCCGCACGTTGAGTTCCCTCGACGAGGACTTTGACAGTGCCGTCTGGCAGTTTGAGCATTTGTAGAATCTTGGCAATACAGCCCACTGTGTACAAATCTTCCACAGCAGGTTCGTCTTTGGCGGCCGTTTTTTGAGCAACCAATAAGACGCTTTTGCCAGTTTCCATGGCAGCTTCAAGAGCTTTGATAGATTTAGGTCTACCCACGAACAATGGAATCACCATGTGCGGGAATACCACCACATCTCTTAGCGGCAACAATGGCAGCTGGATGGGTTCAGAAGGAAGTAACAAGTCACCAGGCATGGTTTATCTCCAAAATGTGTGTTTGTATTTTCCTACGTAGTAAGAATACATTGAATTTGGGACTGTTTTGCTCAAAAACAAGGGTAAAAACTAAGAAAATTGCGAAAAAATTGGTTTTTAAGTCGTTTTCTTTTGCTCTTCTCAATCTTTCACTCTTTCTTATCCATCAAAGCAATAAATTAACCCCAATTTAATTATGTTTTTTATAACTAGATTGATTTAATGTTAACCATGGTTTACAGTTGTAAGAATGATGACTATACTTAAAACAAGCAAATTTACGAAATGGATTCAAGAGCTCAAAGATCTAAAGGGAAAAGCAAGAATTCAAGCAAGGATAGACAAACTAGAATTCGGACATTTTGGCGATTGCGAATCTATTGGCTCGGGTGTGTTTGAACTAAGGATACATTTTGGACCTGGGTACAGAGTTTATTTAATGAAAAAAGGTCAAGAACTTGTAATTCTTCTCGCTGGCGGAGATAAGGGATCACAAGCCAAAGATATAAAACAGGCAATCAATTTATCGAATGAATTGCGGGAGTGAAAATGACTAAAGAAAAACTAACAAAATGGGATAGTGCTGAATTACTAAAGACAGAAGCAGACATTAGTAATTATCTTGAAGCTTGCTTTGAAGATGGTGATCCACAACTCATTACACATGCACTTGGTGTTATTGCTAAAGCAAGAGGAATGACACAATTAGCAAAAGACACGGGTATAAGCCGAGAGGGTTTATACAAAGCATTAACAGATAACGGCAACCCAGAGTTCTCAACAGTTTTAAAGGTATTCAAAGCACTTGGATTGAGACTAAGCTTAAGACCAATTACTTAAGTTAAATCAGCTCTCTACCCACAGGCTTTGAATTAAGCCACGCCCTGTCTTCTTCTGAAAATTCACCCGTAGCGCATTGACTAAGCAGCTCTTCAAGCGTGTAACTGGGCTTTGGGTTTTTTGGATATTCAATCTTTACTGTATTTATCATTAATTTATCAGGGGCTTTAATTTGCAATATATTTATGGAAATTATAACTATCTTTATAAAGTTAATAAACTAACAAACAAAAAGGAATTTAAGAAGCGGCCTTCTCTGATGCTTCTTGATAGAGCATCAAAGGCTTACTATCACCATTGATGGTGCTTTCATCGATCACCACGCGTTGAACGTTTTCTAGGCTTGGTAAGTCATACATCACGTCCATCAAAGCGTGCTCGATGATTGATCTCAAACCACGGGCACCTGTTTTACGGGCAATCGCTTTTTTAGCAATGGCACTCAGTGCATTAGGACGAATCTCTAATTCAACACCTTCCATGTCCAATAAGGCCTGGTATTGCTTCACCAAGGCATTGTTAGGCTCTGTGAGAATCTGAACCAAGGCAGCTTCATCCAATTGAGCCAAGGTGGCTACCACTGGTAAACGGCCAATCAATTCTGGGATCAAACCAAATTTGATCAAATCTTCAGTTTGAACTTCTTTGAGCAACTCAGAAATAGAACGGTCATCTTTGCCGCGCACTTGAGCACCAAAACCGATACCGGCGGTGACTGTGCGTTGCTGAATCACTTTTTCTAAACCGTCAAAAGCACCACCGCAGATAAACAGGATGTTGGTTGTGTCGACTTGCAAGAAATCTTGATTAGGATGCTTGCGACCACCTTGTGGAGGTACAGAAGCCATGGTTCCTTCAACAAGCTTTAAAAGTGCTTGCTGTACTCCCTCACCTGATACGTCACGGGTGATTGATGGGTTGTCTGATTTGCGTGAGATCTTATCGATCTCATCGATGTAAACGATGCCCTTTTGTGCTTTTTCAACGTTGTAGTCACAAGCTTGTAAAAGCTTTTGAATGATGTTCTCAACGTCTTCACCAACATAACCAGCTTCAGTCAAAGTTGTGGCATCAGCGATGACAAATGGCACATCTAATAATCTTGCCAATGTCTGAGCCAATAATGTTTTACCTGAACCGGTCGGGCCAATCAACAAGATATTGCTCTTAGCTAATTCAACACCGTTGTGAACAGTTTTTTTGTTTTTAGCGGCACCAGTGATTTCAATGTGCTTGAGGCGCTTGTAGTGGTTGTACACCGCTACTGCCAATTGTTTTTTGGCATGATCTTGACCAATCACATATTGATCAAGACTGGCGCGGATTTCATGAGGAGTTGGCAGACCTTCGCGAAGATCTGCTTCAGGCAATTGGCTGATTTCTTCGGTGATGATGTCCGTGCATAAATCAATGCACTCATCACAAATAAATACAGATGGGCCTGCAATTAGTTTTTTAACTTCGTGCTGACTCTTGCCACAGAATGAGCAGTAAAGAGGCTTCTCAGTTGAATTGGTTGTATCGCTCATGAGTAAACCTCCTGACTATCTTTTAGATTAGCGCTTTTCGATCACTTGATCGATGAGGCCATATTCTTTTGCTTGTTCTGCTGACATGAAATTATCACGATCAGTGTCTTTAGCAATCGTTTCAATCGTTTGACCCGTGCGATCAGACAACACTTTATTCAAACGTTCGCGCAAATAAAGAATCTCGCGAGCTTGAATCTCAATATCAGACGCTTGACCACGTGCACCACCCAAAGGCTGGTGAATCATCACACGTGAATTAGGCAATGAGAAGCGCTTGCCTTTTGTTCCAGCTGCCAACAAGAATGCGCCCATGCTCGCCGCCATGCCCATGCACAAAGTGCTGACATCAGGCTTGATGAACTGCATGGTGTCGTAAATCGCCAAACCAGCAGAAACAGATCCACCTGGAGAATTGATGTACAAAGAAATATCTTTCTCTGGGTTTTCGCTTTCCAAGAAAAGCAATTGAGCAATCACCAAATTAGCAGATTGATCATTGACCTCACCCACCAAGAACACCACACGCTCTTTGAGTAAGCGTGAATAAATGTCATAAGCACGCTCGCCACGACCAGATGTTTCTACGACCATTGGGACCAAACCCAAGGCTTGTGTATCTAGTGCGCTATTTTGTGTGTGGTTCATATTCTTTTTGTCTCCAGGGTATCCATCAACAGCCATTCAAACCATTAAATCTTGCTGAGTTCTTCAAAGCTTACTGCTTTTTCTGATACTTTGGCTAGACCTGTCACATAAGCCACCACATTGTTCTCTAAAACAAGGGCTTCAACATCGGCCAAACGCTTTGGATCGCTGTAATACCAACGCATCACTTCTTTAGGATCTTCGTAGCTGGCTGATTGCTCTTCGATTTCGGCTTTGATTTGTTCTGGCTTAGCTTCTAGTGATTGTTGTTTGACCAATTCATTCAAGATCAAACCAAGCTTCACACGCTGCTCAGCTTGTGACGTGAATAGTTCTGCAGGAATCGGCGCATCTTTGGCATTAGGTACACCACGAGCTGCTAGATCTTGACGCGCATTGGCAATCAATCTTTCTTGCTCTTGTGCAACTAAACCTTTAGGCACTTCCATTTCGCAGGCTTTTGTCAAAGATTCCATCACTTGGCCTTTTAACAAAGTCTGTGTGCGACGAGCTACTTCACGTGTCAAGTTTGTACGAATTTCTTCGCGCATTTTGGCAACGCCTTCAGCAACGCCCAAAGCTTTTGCAAGCTCATCATTCACTTCTGGCAAATGTGGCCATTCAACTTTTTTCATTGTGATGGTGAAGTCAGCTGTTTTACCAGCCACGTCTTTACCGTGATAGTCGGCCGGGAAAGCCAATGGGAAAGTCTTCTCTTCGCCTGCCTTTAAACCCAAAGCCGCAGCTTCGAATTCTGGCAACATGCGGCCTTCACCCAATACAAAAGCAAAGTTCTCAGCTTTACCGCCTGAGAATTCAACGCCTTCAATCTTGCCCACGAAGTCAACGGTAACTTGGTCACCTGTTTGAGCCGCTGTGTTGGCACCACCATTGCCATGGTCACCTGCTTCACCACGCACATGGTAGTGAACGCGCTGTTTGCGCAAGATGTCTAAAGTCTTGTCGATTTCTGAATCGTTCACATCGGTTGTGTGACGTGTGATTTCTACTTTTGATAGATCACCGATCTTCACTTCTGGGAATACTTCAAACTTGGCGTCATAAACGATTGGATCAGCTGTCATGTCGCTCTTTGGCTCAAGACTTGGCTGACCAGCAATTTTCAAACCTTCTTTTTTGCTGATATCAAAGAATAATTTAGAGGCATGGTCAAACTGAACTTCAAAGTCCACTTGCATACCGTATTGGGCTTCAACCATTTTCATGGGAACCTTACCCGGGCGGAAGCCTGCCATCTTTACTGTTTTTGACAGTTTTTGTAAGCGCGCTGCGCGTGCTTTTTCAGTATCAGCTTTTGGAAAGCTTAAAGTAATTTTTCGGTCTAAATTGCCGAGGTTTTCAATCGTTACAGACATGCTGGTATCCCGTTTAAGCTAATAAAATTAGGGGCTTAGGAATCAACCACTCAAGGGTTTTTCCGCAACCACTAGTGAAACACTACAAAAGCTCACTATTCTACATGATGGGCGGGCCAAAAGGACGTCTTATGATTCAGTGGTTTATAGGGCTTTTAGCGCTTATCTCCATGAAGCGGATTGGCATTCATTTCCAATCTAGCTAAACTACCGAGTTCATTGATTTAGCAGACAGAAAGAGCAGCCATATGAAGATGATTCAAGAATTCCGCGCCTTTGCGGTACGAGGCAATGTGATTGATCTGGCCGTTGGTGTGATCATTGGTGGCGCTTTTGGCAAAATCGTTGATTCTGTTGTAGGCGATGTGATCATGCCCGTGATTGCCTGGTTGATCGGCGGAAAATTAGATTTTTCTAATTTATTCATTGTTTTAGGCAAAGTTCCTGAAAATGTCCCAATGACCTTGGATGCCCTCAAAAAGGCTGGCGTACCATTATTTGCCTACGGTAACTTTTTAACGATCACCCTCAATTTCGTCATTTTGGCCTTCATCATCTTCCAAATGGTCAAAATCATTAATCGCATTAAACTTCAAGACGAAGCAGATTCACCACCACCTCCTGTACCTGAAGATATTCAGTTACTCAGAGAAATCAGAGACAGTTTGAAAAAATAAGGAAAGAAGATGATCACCACCCCATCAGGTTTGCAGTATGAAGACACAGTTGTAGGATCTGGCGCAGAAGCTACCAAAGGTCAATATGTGTCAGTTCATTACACAGGTTGGTTGTATGAGAACGGCCAGGTAGGTTCAAAGTTTGATTCAAGCAAAGATCGCAATGATCCTTTTGAGTTCCCTTTGGGCGGCGGCATGGTCATCCGTGGTTGGGATGAAGGCGTGCAAGGCATGAAAGTTGGCGGCACACGTCGCCTGGTAATTCCATCTGACTTGGGCTATGGCTCATCAGGTGCTGGTGGCGTGATTCCACCGAATGCAACTTTGCTATTTGAAGTGGAGTTGTTGGCTGTTTAAGAAATGATTTAATTTCTGATTCAAAAAAGCCTCGATTTTTCGAGGCTTTTTTATTTGAATGACTATTAAGCTTTGAAATAAAAAAGGTTCCACCAAATTCATGCCATCATGCTATAATGCAATCATGCTGCATGAATTGGAGAGAACCATGGGCGTAGTCATCGATCACCAAGTTATTAAATCTATAGGCTCAAGTGGACAAATTTCACTTGGGAAGGAGCATGCTGGTCGTCAAGTTCTAATTGAAAATCCTGAACCTGGTGTTTGGGTCATTAGAACCGCCACAGTAATTCCTGATAATGAGAGATGGATTCATACGCCAACAGTTAAAAAGAATTTAACTGCAGCCTTGGCATGGGCAGAAAAAACTCCGGCAAAAGCCAGCGATTTATCAAAGGTAAAGATATCAAAAACTCATGGCGCGAAACGTAAAGCCTGAGTTATTAGTAGAAATTGATCTTAATAGCCCCTCATTTCAATCAACCTGGAACGATCTAGAACAAATTGAACAGGAGAAGGCAATTGCTACCTTCGAAAAACTCACTCAACTGACCTGGAATCAAGTCTACAAAGATAAAGGTTTGAGGTGGGAAAAGATTCACAGCA
Source organism: Polynucleobacter cosmopolitanus (assembly GCF_002224225.1). Classification (GTDB taxonomy): domain Bacteria; phylum Pseudomonadota; class Gammaproteobacteria; order Burkholderiales; family Burkholderiaceae; genus Polynucleobacter; species Polynucleobacter cosmopolitanus. Next base: position 31,082 of record NZ_NJGG01000002.1, read on the forward strand.
TTCAAGCGCCACAGGGTATTGATGCACTCTATTCATTCCGGGTTAGTAAATCAATACGCGGAATTGGGTTCAAACAAAATCATTTTTTAAGGGTTTTATTAATTGAACCTGATCATGACGCAGCCTATGGGAAAAAATAAAGGAACTCTTAGGATTTCCGAATCAAAGCAATGGCTTGCACAGCAATGCCCTCGCCTCTCCCTAAGTGACCCAGCTTTTCATTAGTTTTGGCTTTGACATTGATGTGATCGGATGCAACACCCAAATCACTGGCAATGTTCTTAACCATCTCAGGTATGTGTGGTGCCATTTTTGGTGTCTGACAAATGATGGTGGCATCCACATTACCCACTGAATATCCTGCTGCTTGAAGCAATGACATGGTGGCACGGAGTAAGATGCGGCTGTCTGCTCCTTTATAGCGATCGTCTGTATCAGGAAAATGTCTACCGATATCACCCAAGGCTGCAGCTCCCAAGAGTGCATCGGTGATGGCGTGCAGCAAAGCATCCGCATCCGAGTGTCCCAATAGACCTTTGTCATGAGGTATTTTTACACCACCCAAAATCAAATCACGACCAGCCACCAATGCGTGAACGTCGTAACCTTGGCCGATTCGAAATACGCTGCTTGTCATTGATTCTCTTTCTTTTGAGAGTGATGAGTCAAAATTTGATCCATCAATGCCCAGTCTTGTGGGTATGTGACTTTGATATTACGCCATTCACCTGGCACCAAGAGTGGTTCACAACCAGCGCGCTCCATGGCGCTCGCCTCATCCGTGACTTCAAACTTGTTGTTAATGGCTGCCTCTAATGCTTCAGTCAACGCCATCAAACGGAACATTTGTGGGGTTTGGGCTAACCACAAGCCATCTCTTGGCAATGTTTTGCCGATGCATTCCGGGTTTTGTGGCGAAATGAGTTTCAATGTATCAGCCATGGGCATCGCCAAAATGCCGCCACTGACATACACGTGTTCAGTGACTGCTTGAATCAATCGTCTGGCGGCCTCAACCGTTAAACCAGGCCTGGCGGCATCATGCACCAAGACCCAAGCGTCCTGATCAATACCAGACTTCGCCATGGCTTTCAGGGTATTAACAACCGTATCAGCTCTTGTGGCTCCACCCGTTGTGCTTAGGTTAAAGCGCGAGTCCTTTGGCCAAGATGCTTTCGGCAGTTCTTGGGGCAGCTCTTTGTTTTCTTCTGAAACACCCACCCAAACAGACGCAATTTCAGGCATTGATAAGAAGGTATTGATGGCATGAAGGGCCATAGGCTGACCTGCCAACGACTCAAATTGTTTGGGTTGATTCAAACCCATGCGACTGCCAGTGCCAGCACAAGGAATCAGAACATGCAGCTTGGGCATCGAATTTGGAGGGGTTTCGGCTAAGTTCATCCCTCAATTCTATAATGTCTAGCTTATGCAGAAGTTATCGGCTGAAATATTGGCCAAATCTAGTTCGGTGACATGGTCACCCCCCCTACCCGGACCAAGGGATGGGCAGCGCTTTACCCTAAGCGGCTTGAATGGTTCTTCTGATGCTGCGGTGATTGCCCAACAGGCCTTGAATCATCGTTCAGCCTTTTCTGTGATGGTGATCATTTGTGCCAGTGCTTTAGATGCAGCGCGCTTGCATGAGGAAATTCCGGTCTTTGCTCCCGATCTGACAGTCAGATTGTTGCCCGATTGGGAAATCCTCCCATACGATGCTTTTTCACCCCATCAAGATTTGGTTTCTGAGCGCTTAGCCACCCTTCATGAATTATTGATTGGTCATTGCGATATTGTTTTAATGCCAGTGACCACCGCTATACAAAAGCTCGGCCCTCCAAGTTTCTTGGCTGCTCACACCTTCTTTTTTAAGAAGGGGGATAAGCTAGACGAGATGGCCCTGCGTTTGCAACTTCAGCAAGCAGGCTACGATCCAGTCAGTGCTGTGGTCCGTCCTGGCGAATACAGTTTGCGTGGTGGCTTGATTGATTTATTCCCAATGGGCTCAGCCCTGCCTTATCGCTTGGATTTGTTCGGTGATGAGATTGATCAAATCAGATCGTTCGATCCAGACACCCAACGCAGCTTGTTTCCTGTGCAAGAAGTACGTTTATTGCCAGGCCATGAATTCCCGATGGATGAAGAATCACGCACAGCTTTTCGTGGTCGTTGGCGCGAAGTATTTGATGGTGATCCAAGCCGCTGCAGTATTTATAAAGACATGGGCTTGGGTATCCCTAGTGCGGGCATTGAATCTTATTTACCTCTGTTCTTTGAAAGCACTTCCACGGTATTTGATTACCTACCACTGGCCAAAGGCCCAGTGTGGTTAGGCATTCATGGTGAACTAGAAAATCAAATCAAAGGTTTTTGGCAAGACACACAGCAGCGCTATAACTTTTTAAGTCACGACTCTTCACGACCAGTTTTAGATCCTAAGAGACTGTATCTGCAGAACGATGAGTTATTTGCTTTATTGAAACCTCACGCACGCTTGGTTTTGCAGAAAGAAAGTTCTACAGAAAGCGCTGGCGAAAATACCGAAGTGAGCGAGCGAATCTTTTGGACTTTGCCTGACATTGCTGTGAATCGCAAAGATGCTGATCCAATTTCTAAGCTCAAGCATTTGATCAACAATACCGAATCACGGGTTTTAATCAGTGCTGATAGTGCTGGTCGTCGCGAAACCATTCGTCAATTATTTGAAGAGAATCAATTAAAGACTCATTCATCAGATTCTTTGGCTGAATTCATCGCCTCTGATGTTCCCTTGTCGATCACTCACAGCGCGATTCATGATGGCTTTGTCGCCAGTCATGCCAAGGTCATTGTGATCACTGAATCTGAGTTATTTGCTGCGAGCGCCAGAACCAGACGCAAGGGTAAAGATAAGGAAGCCAGCAACGTTGATACCTTGGTCAAGGATTTATCCGAGCTCAAGGTCGGTGATCCGGTTGTACATGCTGAACATGGCATTGGTCGTTATCAAGGTTTGATTTTGTTAGATGTTGGCAATGGCGAAGAAGAGTTTTTGCATTTGTTGTACGCGCACGCTGCCACCTTGTATGTACCGGTGGCTCAATTACAACTGATCTCTCGTTATGCTGGCTCTGATCCAGAGACAGCCCCTTTGCATCAATTGGGCTCTGGTCAATGGGAACGCGCAAAGCGCAAAGCGGCCAAACAAATCAGAGACACTGCTGCTGAGCTTTTGAATTTATATGCCCAACGAGCATTGCGCAAAGGTCATGCCTTTGAATTTTCTGCTCATGACTATGAAGCTTTTGCAGAGAGTTTTGGCTTTGAAGAAACGGCTGACCAAGCGGCTGCAATTGCTGCTGTGATCCAAGACATGACCAGCGGTAAACCGATGGATCGTTTGGTTTGTGGTGATGTGGGCTTCGGTAAAACTGAAGTGGCTTTACGTGCCAGCTTCTTAGCGGTGATGGGTGGCAAGCAAGTCGCAATCATGGCCCCAACCACACTCTTGGCTGAGCAACACGCCGAGACCTGGAAGGATCGGTTTGCTGATTGGCCCGTGAAGATTGTGGAACTGTCTCGCTTTAAAACCACCAAAGAGATCAATACTGCTTTAGAGGCGATGGCCAAAGGTGAAGCAGACATTGTGATTGGCACACACAAACTGTTCTCAGCTGATGTGAAGTTCCCACGTTTAGGCTTGGTAATCATCGATGAGGAACATCGTTTTGGCGTGCGCCAAAAAGAAGCCCTCAAATCTTTGCGAGCAGAAGTGGATGTTTTGACTTTAACTGCCACCCCTATCCCAAGAACTTTGGGTATGGCTTTGGAAGGTTTGCGAGATTTCTCGGTGATTGCCACGGCACCTCAAAAACGTTTGGCCATCAAAACTTTTGTACGCAGAGAAAGCGATGGGGTTATTCGTGAGGCGGTGCTTCGAGAAATAAAACGTGGTGGTCAGGTCTACTTCCTCCACAATGAAGTCGATACCATTGAGAACCGCAAACAGTCTTTAGAAAAACTATTGCCTGAAGCTCGCATCGTGGTGGCTCATGGACAGATGCATGAACGTGATCTAGAGCGTGTGATGCGTGACTTCGTCACACAACGTGCCAATATTTTGTTGTGCACCACCATCATTGAAACCGGCATTGACGTGCCAACCGCCAACACCATCATCATGCACCGTGCTGATAAGTTTGGCTTGGCTCAGTTGCACCAATTGCGCGGTCGCGTTGGACGCTCACACCATCAAGCCTATGCCTATTTAACAGTGCCTGATCCAGAGGCACTGACCAAGCAAGCCAAGCTGCGTTTAGATGCGATTCAGGCGATGGAAGAACTGGGCTCTGGTTTCTATTTGGCGATGCACGATTTAGAAATACGCGGCGCCGGTGAAGTCTTGGGAGACAAACAATCGGGTGATATTTCTGAAATTGGCTTCCAGCTGTACACCGAGATGCTCAATAAAGCTGTTAATTCTTTAAAAAATGGCAAAGAGCCTGATTTGATGGCACCAATGGAAGTGATCACAGATATCACTTTGGGGGTTCCTGCTCTTTTAACCAATGATTACTGCCCAGATGTTCATGAGCGTCTTTCACTGTATAAGCGCTTAGCCACAGTGAGTTCATTTGAGAAGCTCATGGATATCAAAGAAGAATTGGTCGATCGCTTTGGTGATTTACCTGAACAAGCTCAATCATTATTTGAAACCCATCGTTTGCGTTTGAATATGGCTGTGTTGGGTATCAAGAAAATTGATGCCAATCCTGCTCAGATCACAATTCAGTTCATCCCCAACCCACCGATTGATCCAATCAAGATCATTCAGTTGGTTCAAACCAATAAACGAATTCAGCTCAATGGCCAGGATAAGTTAAAGATTCTGCCGGCTGATAAAGAAGCATTCATTACCTTGGCTCAACGCCTTGAGGCAATTCGACAATTACTCAAGCATTTGAGCGATACTGCTATAAAACCTGAAATACTAAAAACTTCATGATGAACATTGCCTTATTCCATCAAGACGCCATTGAAGATCAACTCATCCGTGAGATTGAAAAATCTCACGCGATAGTTTCTATTGAAAAAAAGACTCCAAGAACCGCAGTGCTCGAATTAAAAGAAGCATTGAATATCGAGCAACGTACCCATCTTCGCAATTTAGGTGTTTTACATCAAACCGATGTCGGTTTTTTACCAAAGCATTTCAAAGGCTCAGATATCAAGGTCTTGGCCATGGACATGGATTCAACCTTGATCAATATCGAATGCATCGATGAAATTGCCGATGCTGTAGGAAAAAAGAAAGAAGTATCAGAAATCACAGAAGCTGCGATGCGCGGTGAAATCATAGATTTCGGCGAAAGTTTGCGCAAACGCGTGGCCTTGTTAAAAGGTGTTCCTGCCTCCGCCTTCGATGAAGTCTTCTCTCAACGTCTGCGCCTCAATCCTGGCGCAAAGGAATTGATTGCTGGTGCGCACGCCAAAGGGATACACACCCTTTTAGTTTCTGGTGGCTTTACTTTTTTTACGCACAAGCTTCAAGTTCAATTGAATTTATCTGAAACTCACGCCAATCAATTAGAGATTGTTGATGGATTTTTAACTGGGCAAGTATTAGGCAATATCGTGGATGGTGAAGCTAAAGCAGCTTACGTTGAAGCGCGTTGCTTAGCACTAGGTGCTAATAAACATGCTGCTATCACCATGGGCGATGGCTCGAATGATTTACAGATGATGCATGGCGCTGGTTTATCAATTGCCTACCGTGCAAAACCAGTTGTGAAAGAAAAAGCTGATTTAGCTTTTGATCATGTGGGCTTGGATGCTTGTTTAGATCTTCTTTGATTGAATATGCCGTAAACAATCTGAACACATAAACGTTAATTAATCAGAACCCCTGCTTTTATGAAGCGGGGGTTTTGTCCTTATTGGGCTTCATAAATTAACAAATATGTGAAAAGAGGTTTATTTGATCAATAAAGTACATCTTGACATAAGTAGTTCAATGGACTACATTAAGAAAAAAGAATTTGAGTGGGATGAAGATAAAAATTCAAAATGTAAAAAATTAAGAGGATTTCAATTTAAAGATATTACGAATGCCTTTTTAGACCCCCACCGTTGTATCACCCCAGATACGCGCCATGATTATGGTGAAGAAAGGTTTGAGTTATTGGCCAAGCATGACGAAATATTGTTTGTTGTCATTTATACCTTCAGAGAAGAAGCCATCCGAATAATTTCAGCGAGGAAAGCAAATGAAAGAGAAAAAAAGAGATACAAAAATCACGCGCATTACGGTTGACTTTAATGATCCAAAGTCTTTTCCAAAATCAACCCTCAATAAGAAATTACTGAATGCTACAGGCGAAAAAGAAATTGCCAAACAAAAAGCTCAAGATGATTTAGAGGCCAAAATGGATGCTGCTTTATATGCAAAGAGCATTCGTGAAAAATTAGGTTTCACCCAAAAAGAGTTATCAGAGAGAATCATGGTGCCTTTGGATACCATCAGAAATTGGGAACAAGGAAAACGTTACCCAACTGGTCCAGCAAGATTACTTCTCAAAATACTAGATAAATCCCCTAAATTAGTTTTACAGGTGATTTAATAAAAAAGCCGCTCTGTTTGAGCGGCTTTTTGTTTGAGACTATTTACTAATTATTGCTATTGATTTTTGATCAGAGACGCTCAAACACCACAGCAATACCTTGTCCACCACCAATACACATCGTCACCAAAGCATATTTGCCGCCAGTACGATGTAATTCATAGATGGCTTTGGTTGCAATGAAAGCACCTGAGCAACCCACTGGATGACCTAATGCAATCGCACCACCGTTTGGATTGGTCTTAGTCATGTCAAGCTCTAAACCTTTTGAGACTGCAATCGCTTGCGCTGCAAAAGCTTCGTTAGACTCAATCACGTCCATCTTGTCGATGGTCAAACCAGCACGCTTCAAGGCAATCTTAGAAGCTGGAATTGGCCCTTCGCCCATGATGTCATTAGGTACACCTGCCAAGGCATAAGATACCAAGCGAGCCATTGGTTTTTGACCAGCCTTGGCTGCTGCATCAGCAGATGCTAAGACGAAGAATGCTGCGCCATCATTGATACCAGAGGCGTTACCTGCAGTGACCGTACCGTCTTTTTTGAAAGCTGGCTTCATCTTGCCCAAGCTTTCCATCGTGGTACTTGCCTTAACGTGTTCATCCGTATCAAACACCACATCACCTTTGCGAGTTTGCATGGTGATTGGTGTGATCTGTGACTTGAAGCGACCTTCCGCAATCGCAGCAGTCGCACGACGATGAGATTCAACAGCGAGAGCATCTTGCTCTTCACGGGTGATGTTCCACTTTGTAGCTAGATTTTCTGCAGTGATACCCATGTGACCTGCACCAAATGGGTCTGTCAATGTAGACACCATCAAGTCAATCATTTTGGTGTCACCCATACGTGCACCAGTTCTCATGGCAGGTGCACCATAAATACCACGTGACATCACTTCAACACCACCACCAACACCGTAGTCGCAATCGCCCAACATGATGGCTTGTGAAGTTGTCACAATGCCTTGCAAACCAGAGCTGCACAAACGGTTCACGGCCATCGCCACTGAATCCATTGGTAAGCCTGCTTGAATCGCTGCCACACGTGCAACATAAGGAAAGCGTGATTCTGTTGGAATACAGTTACCAACGGTCACATAATTAATTTGTTTAGGATCAACACCAGAACGGTTTACTGCCTCTTTCATGACCGTACCAGCAAGTTCAGCGGGCTCCATGCTGCTCAATGAACCACCAAAACCACCAATTGCAGAACGAACTGCGCTAAGAACGACTACATCACGTGCCATCTGGAACTCCTTGAGTACTTAAGTACTTATTATGAATAGAAACAACTAGTCTGTAGGGCTAATCTTACGAGTAACTGTCTAAAGCAAGCTATTAGGGAATACTAGGGGTATTCACCCATGAAATGCCCTAGATATATAGGGAAAAGAGCTAATTACAATTGTGCAATCAAGTCGTGTCCTTGAGTTTGTAGCACTGTGGCTTTGACAAAATCACCCACTTTGTATTTTTTAGAGATCTTATCCGTTGGTAACAAATGCACCAAACCATCAATCTCTGGGGCATCAGACTGACTGCGACCAATGCCACCTTTTGAGCTGACTGAGTCAACCAAAACTTTGATGCGCTTACCCACTTTGGCTTGCAAGAGTTGAGTAGAGATTTCTTCAGCGACTTCCATGAATCTGGCTTGACGCTCGTTTCTAAGCTCATCAGGTAAGGCGCCTGCCAATTCATTGGCTTTAGCACCCTCCACTGGAGAATAAGCAAAGCATCCAGCACGATCAATTTTGGCTTCACGCATGAAGTCGAGTAAGTAATTGAATTCTTCTTCTGTTTCACCAGGAAAACCCGCGATGAAAGTACTTCGAATCGTTAATTCTGGACATGCTTTGCGCCATGCTTGAATGCGATCAAGATTCTTTTCACCACTCGCAGGACGCTTCATGCGCTTTAAAACATCAGGATGCGCATGCTGCATTGGTATATCTAGATATGGCACAACACCACTGCCTTCATCGGCAAAATTTGCCATCAAGGGCAAAATGTCATCCACGTGGGGGTAAGGGTAAACATAGTGCAAACGAACCCAAGCACCATGCTGTCGGGCTAACTTACCTAAGGCCTCAACCATGTCAAATAGTTTCGCCTTGACTGGACGACCATCCCAAAACCCAGTGCGATATTGAACATCAACACCATAAGCGCTCGTGTCTTGCGAGACCACCAATAATTCTTTAACACCAGCCTCAAACAAATGTTGCGCTTCTAATAAGACATCGCCAATCGGCCTTGACACTAAATCGCCACGCAAGCTCGGAATGATGCAAAACGTGCAGCGGTGATTACAACCTTCAGATATTTTTAAATAGGCGTAGTGTTTGGGTGTTAACTTGATACCAGCTTTGGGTACTAAATCTGCAAATGGATCGTGTTTTTTAGGTAAATGCTGATGAACCACTTCTAGAACTTCATCAGCAGCATGTGGGCCAGTCACTGCCAATACTTTTGGATGAACTGAAGTGACGACATCAGAACCATCAGCGTTTTTCTTAGCTCCCAAACAACCAGTGACGATCACCTTGCCGTTTTCTGCTAAAGCTTCACCAATCGCGTCCAAGCTTTCTTGAACAGCTGAGTCAATGAAACCACAAGTATTTACCACCACCAGGTCAGAGCCTGCGTAGTCTTTAGCGATTTCATAACCTTCAGCGCGCAACTGTGTGACGATGCGCTCAGCATCCACTAAGGCCTTAGGGCAACCTAAGGAAACAAAACCAATCTTGCCGCTCAATTATTTATCGCTCTTATCAGGGGTTGTGAAAGGGAAACCAGTGAAGACGTTCGCTGGATCTTTCATCTTTTCTTGCATTTGAGTGAAAAGATTTTTACTCTGCTCAACGTAGCTTCCCATCATTTGCTGCATCATGGGATTTTGAACATTCATGAACTGCGCCCAACTCTCAGGAGTGGCACCACCTTGCTTTGACTGCTCAGCATACTGTGATTGCAGATCAATGAAGGATTGAATATTTTTTTCCAACATGCCACCCACAACGCCTTGCATGGAGTGACCATAGAAACGAATCATTTGAGACAACATCGGTGTGGTGAATAAAGGCACGCCACCAGCTTCTTCTTCCAAAATGATTTGCAACAAAATAGCTCTGGTCAAATCTTCTTCGGTCTTGGCATCTAAGACTTTGAATTCTTCATGTGCCAACACCAAGCTCTTCACGTCCGACAAGGTGACGTAAGTACTTGTTTGCGTGTCGTACAGACGACGATTGGGATACTTCTTAATCGTTCTGACACCAGCAGACTTGGCAGATTGTTTTTTAGTGACCATATTTAGTAAGTTGGGCTTGATTACCCGTATTGTATGGGTAAATCAAGCCCTAGATTGTTGCACCGCAATATACTTTTTGTATATTGTTTAGCCCATGTGTAAACCACCGTTCAATGAGAAGTCAGCACCAGTGGCAAATCCACCCTCATCTGAAGCAATCCAAGACACGATTGATGCAATCTCATCAGGGGTTCCAAGGCGTTTAACCGGAATGGTGTTGATGATTTTCTCAAGCACATCTTCACGAATCGCTGTGACCATGTCTGTGCCAATGTAACCAGGAGATACTGTATTAACAGTCACGCCCTTAGCAGCAGTTTCTTGTGCCAAAGACATCGTGAAACCATGGATACCTGCTTTGGCAGTAGCGTAGTTGGATTGGCCAAATTGACCTTTTTGACCGTTCACAGAAGAAATACTGATCACGCGCCCCCAACCTGCTTCAACCATGCCATCGATCACTTGCTTGGTCACGTTAAAGAGAGAATTCAAGTTCGTGTCGATCACAGCACGCCAGTCTTCTGGAGTCATCTTACGGAATACAGTGTCGCGGGTGATACCAGCGTTGTTCACCAATACATCCACCTTGCCAAATTCAGCTTTTACTTTAGTAAATGCTGCAACAGTACTCTCCCAGTCACCCACATTGCCTTCAGAGGCTGTGAAATCAAAACCAAGGGCTTTTTGCTCAGCCAACCAACGATCTTTACGTGGTGAATTAGGACCGCAACCAGCGATCACTTTAAAACCATCCTTGGCTAAACGCTGACAAATAGCGGTACCAATACCACCCATGCCACCTGTTACATACGCAATCTTCTGACTCATACTCACTCCCTTTTTAATTCGATGCTTTAATAATAAAACGATTAATCAATGGCCTTTTCTTTGACATAAGAACCTGGCGCTTTTTCTAAAACTTTGTACTTCGTGTTGCCATAATTTTTGGGTGCTGCTTTTTTCTTGCCACTCAGTGGCTTTAACCAATCAGTCCAATCAGGCCACCAGCTACCTGGAATTTCTTTAGCGCCATCAAACCATGCATCGGCTGTAGCAGGTGCTTTGGAGTTGGCCCAATAGTTGCGCTTTTTCTTGGCGGGTGGATTGATCACGCCAGCAATGTGCCCCGATGCACCCAAAACAAAATGCACTTTGGCGCCCTTCAAGAGCTTGACGGATTCATAAGCAGACCACCATGGAACGATATGATCTTCGCGTGATGCGTACAGGTAGACTGGGCATTTGATTTTGCCAAGATCTACTTTTTCGCCACAAATGGTTAACTTGCCAGGAACTTTGAGTTCATTTTGCAAATACAAATGTCTTAAGTACCAAGAGTACATGGCACCAGGCAAGTTAGTGGAGTCACCATTCCAATACAAGAGATCAAATGGCGGTGGTGAGTTACCTTTTAAGTAGTTATCAACCACGTAGTTCCAAACCAAATCGTTGGGGCGCAAGAATGAGAATGTGTTGGCTAACTCAACACCACGCAACATGCCGCATTTACCACCACCTTTACCACCTATGCTGTTCTCTCGAAGAGATACCAATGCTTCATCAACGAAGACATCCAAGATGCCCGTGTCAGAAAAATCTAACAAAGTCGTCAATAAGGTCAAGCTGGCCGCTGGGTGCTGATCTTTTGCTGCCATCACTGCCAAGGCAGTCGCGGTGATCGTGCCGCCCACACAGAAGCCTAGGATATTGATTTGCTTTTGACCGCTGATATCTTGAACCGTTTCGATGCCGTGAACAGCTGCACCAATGTAATCATCCCAAGTGGTATCAGCCATGCTTGGATCTGGATTTTTCCAAGAGATCAAATAAACGGTGTGCCCTTGCTCAACCAAATAACGCACCATTGAACTCTCGGGCTGTAAATCCAAAATGTAATATTTATTGATACATGGTGGAATCATCAAGTACGGACGCTCATACACTTGATCTGTCAGTGGCTTGAATTGCAGAATCTGGAATAACTTGGTTTGATAAACAACGGCGCCCTCAGCAGTCGCGACATTCTTACCTACTTCAAATGCTGATTCATCGGTTTGCGAAACTTTGCCCTTACCCAAGTCTTGCAAGGCATTCAGGATGCCTGTTCGCAAAGATTCGCCTTGGGTATCAATCAAACGTTGCTGAGCTTCAGGATTCGTCGCTAAGAAGTTAGCTGGCGACATCGCATCAATCATTTGCTCGATGCTAAAACGTATTCTTTGACGCACCTTGGCTTCTGCTTCAACGGCATCAGCCAAGTTCAATAAATGACGAGAATTCAATAAATAAAAATTAACCGTGGCTTGGTTCCAAGGGTTTTGCCATGCCTCGCCTTTGAAACGACGATCATTAATAGGTGTACCCGTTGGATTGGCCCAAAGTTCAGATAAGTCTTTGGCGTATTGCTTTTCAATCTCAACCAGCTTTTCTGCTGGAATTAGAGCCATGTGCTGAGGGGCGAGGCTTGGCCCTGATCCAAAGCCTTGCGTGTTCATCATAGAACTTCCTTAAGTAGAATTTATTTGACCTAAGTCTAATAGCCCTATTTTGATGGTTTATGAAGGAAATCGTTATAAGAATTAACCCTATCTGAAACTTCGCTCAAGCTTACTTGATGGGGGGACGTTGATTTGCTGCTGTTTAACTTGAGGTTGCTTCTATCCAGATGAAACTGCCCATTCGGCCAGTTTGTTGATCACGACGGTAGGAGAAAAAATCCGGATTTTGTACGGTGCACTCAGAGCCACCCTCAATGAAATCAATACCCAGGGCATTTAAACGCAGACAGGCCAATCCATAGATATCAGCCAGATATTTACCCTTTTCTTGTAATTGTTCAAAGCAAGCTGCGCTTACTGGGTTTTGCGCTAAGAAGATCTCTCGTACTTCACTGCCCACCTCAAAAGCATGCGGACCAATGGCAGGCCCTAAGTAGGCAAGGATTTCGCTTTGAGTTTTATCTTGATGACTTTGCTTGGCTCGCATCAAAGCAACTGTTTGCTCAATCACACCAGCAGCCAAACCTCGCCATCCAGCATGAGCTGCCCCGACAACTTTGCCATCCTTACTGGCTAATAAAACAGGTAAACAATCCGCCGTCATGATTGCCAGTACCTGTCCGGGTGTTGTGGTGACTGAGGCATCAGCATTCAGCACCCCAATCACATGCTCATCAGCATCGACCACCTGAGTGCCATGAATTTGATTTAACCAAACAGGCTCATGGGGCAAGACTGCTTTTAATGCTTCACGGTTTTTTTGGACCACCACTGGATCATCACCCACATGCAAACCAAGATTCAAACTATCAAACGGAGCTTGACTAAACCCTCCATGACGATTCGTGATCATGGTTTTGATTTGTTTTGGCGCCCCCCAATGAAGGAGTTGAATGGATGATGTCATTGAATGTTGTGATGGTGTCTTGATTATGATTAGTCGTCCAACTCATCCCATATGAGGTGCAAGTCTTTTTCCGTCATGCCCAATCGTATTCCCAAATCATGCATATCTGCCGGTATAGGCGCTTGCCACAAAATATCCTCTTCGGTCATTGGATGCTTGATCCCCAGGACCGTTGCATGCAAAGCTTGTCCTGGTCTTGAGAAGGCTAACTGAGCAGCATCAGCTGGTGATTTCTTTTTATAAACTGGATCTCCCACCAAAGGATTGCCCAAAGACTCCAAATGCACTCTGATTTGGTGAGTTCTGCCTGTTTCTAAGCGACACATCACCAAAGATACTTTGGTTTTACCAAATTCTTGTGTGTTCAAGTTTCTGACATGAGTCACAGCTGGCTTGCTGGCTGAACCAGTGAGCAAGGCCATTTTGAGACGATCTCGGGGGTCGCGACCAATCGAGGCATGAACGGTTTGGGATCTGACTTCACCCCAAGCAAAAGCCAAGTAGCGACGAATCACTTGGCGAGACTGTAATTGCCTGACCAGATCTGTTTGAGCCTCCAAGGTCTTGGCGACCATCAATAATCCAGAGGTATCTTTGTCTAGACGATGAACAATCCCTGCCCTTGGCACACCAGCAATCGATGGGTAGCGATAGAGCAAGGCATTCAATAAGGTGCCTGACCAATTACCAGCCGCAGGATGAACCACCATGCCTGCCGGCTTATGAATCACCAAGAGTTCAGAGTCTTCATAGATGATGTCCAAAGGCAGATCCTCAGGCAAGTAGGCTTGTTCTTCAGCACTGGCCTGTGGAATCACCGTGATTTGATCACCAGCCTTGGCTGAATATCGAATTTTGAGTGTTTCACCACCAATTGTGACAAATCCATCCTCAATCCAAGTTTGCAAGCGATTTCGAGAATGTTGAGGTATTAATTGGGCCAAAACCTTATCTAAGCGCTCTCCTGCCAAACTATCTGGCACAACAACTGCAATAAAGTCTTCCTCATCGATATAATCAGAAGAATTGTTCTCAGGAGAATCTGGTAATGCCAAAATTGGATGCCTTTCCATGTATTAATAACGCTAGTTTAAGTCGCATTGGTCAAAGACTTGCGACTTCCATTGCCAGCATTTGTATCTTGGGCTCTTCTGCCCTTTTAACTGGCTGTGCTGGCGATGTGAATGATGAGACCGCTGGTTGGTCACAAAATAAACTCTATGTTGAAGCCAAAGATGCCATGGATGGTGGCGATAACGCCAAATGTGTCAAGTATTTTGAAAAACTTGAAGCTCGCTATCCATTTGGTCCTTATGCCCAGCAATCACAAATCAACGTGGCTTATTGTCATTGGAAAGATGGTGAATTAGCACAAGCTATTACAGCAGTTGATCGCTTCTTACAATTACATCCAGGTCACCCAAGTGTTGACTATGCCTATTACTTGAAAGGTTTGATCACTTTTAACGACAACATGGGCTTTTTGGGCAAACTCACTGGTCAAGATTTGAGTGAACGTGATCCACGCGCAGCACGCGATGCATTTGAAGCGTTCAAAATATTGACGACTCGTTTCCCAGAGAGCAAGTACACGCCTGATGCTTTAGATCGCATGCGTTATATCGTGAACTCATTGGCAGATAGCGATGTGAACACTGCTCGCTACTATTTCCGTCGAGGCGCTTACCTGGCAGCGATCAATCGTGCACAACGCGCCATCACAGATTACGACCGCGCTCCAGCAACAGAAGAAGCTCTGTATATTTTGTATAAATCTTATGAAGCACTGAACATGAAAGATTTGAGCAACGATACTTTGCGCGTTTTAAAGTTGAACTTTCCTCAGAGTCAAATCTTAGTCACTGGCAAAAGAACTGGCGCAGATGAGATCAAGCCATCTTGGTGGCAAATCTGGCGCAAGTATTAATCATTAACTCTTAGGGTTCGCAATCATCACTGACTACTGACGTCGAACCCTTGGAGCAACCGCGCACAAGAGCTCATACCCGATTGTGCCGGCCGCCTGAGCCACTTTATCAATGGGCAAATGCTTGCCCCAGAGCTCAACTTTGCTACCTACTTGCACATGAGGCATGTCTGTCACATCCACTGTGATCATGTCCATCGATACTTGTCCTGTCATCAAACAAACCTTGCCACTGCTTAAGCCATCAGCACCAGCCACCCATACCGGTGTGCCATCCGGCGCATGTCTTGGGTAACCATCGGCATAACCACAAGCAATGATCGCAATTCGAATTGGTACATCGGTGCGATATCTTGAGCCATAACCAATCGACTGCCCTCCCTCAAGATGTTGAATCCCTATAACTTCAGAATGTAATGACATCGCGGGCTGTAGTTGAGCTTCTTGTATATCCTCATAGCGACCCGATGGGGAGGCTCCGTAAAGCATGATGCCAGGCCTCACCCAATCAGAATAAATGACATGGTGGTGCCATAAAATAGCTGCCGAGTTAGATAAAGAAGTGCCACCTGCTAAACCTTCTCTGCTTTGATTGAATAACTCCGCTTGCTGATCAACGCTTGGAGTTCTATCAATGTAATCAGCATTCGCAAAATGGGTCATGTGGGTCAACTCATAACCAGCTGAATGCAAACGGTGATAAGCCTCTCGGTATTGAGCTGGGGTAAAACCCAAACGGTTCATACCGGTGTTCATTTTTAGATAAATATTAGGCAGTCTGTTGGATGAACGAGCCTCACTGAAGGCCTCTAGCCAATCAATTTGATTGAAGTCATGAACCACACAATCACATTGCAAGTCGGTGACCATAAAGATGTCTTCTTGGGAAAACAGGCCTTCTAGCAACAAAATCGGACCCGTCCAACCTTTTTCTCTCAGAGTTTTGGCTTCAGCTAAATCCAATAAAGCAAACCCATCGGTGAGAGATAAGCCCTTAAGAGCTGCTTCTAACCCGTGGCCATAAGCGTTGGCTTTGACCACTGACCAAACTTTGGAGCCGGGCACGAGTTGTCTGATGCGCTCAAGGTTATGACTTAAGGCATCAGTGTGAATATGGGCATATATCGGTCTTGACAGAAAAAACTCACTTTCGTGTTTTAATGGCATTTCATAACTGAATTGTACGAATGAAACCAGGTTTTTACACAATTATGGCGGCGCAATTTTTTTCGTCGCTCGCCGACAATGCGCTCTTAATTGCTGCCATTGCGCTGTTATACCAACTCCAGGCCCCAGCCTGGATGACTCCGCTCCTAAAACTTTTCTTCGTTTTATCCTACGTTTTACTTGCTGCCTTTGTTGGCGCCTTTGCTGACTCACGCCCCAAGGGGAATGTGATGTTTTGGACCAACAGCATCAAAATTGTTGGCTGCATCGCCATGCTCTTCACTCTACACCCTTTGGCAGCTTATGCGATTGTGGGTTTTGGTGCGGCAGCTTACTCACCTGCTAAATACGGTATTTTGACTGAATTACTTCCGCCTGAAAAACTGGTCGTGGCCAATGGCTGGATTGAAGGTTTGACCGTGGGCTCAATCATTTTGGGCACGGTCTTGGGTGGTGCATTGATTTCTAATAAGCTCTCATTGGCTTTATTAGGACTTGACCTGCCATTTTTTGAAACTGGTATTGATACTCCTCCAGAAGCTGCTATTTGTGTGATTGCCTTCATTTATTTGATTGCAGCCGGGTTTAATTTAAGAATCCCGGATACGGGCGCAAGATACCCTCAGCAAGGAAAAAATCCACTCCGTTTGATCAAAGACTTCCAGCATTGCTTCAATACGCTGTGGAAAGATCGTTTGGGTCAAATCTCTTTATCTGTCACAACACTCTTCTGGGGTGCTGGTGCAACATTACAGTTCATCGTTCTCAAATGGGCTGAATCTGCTTTAGGCATGAGCTTGTCACAGGGCGCAATCTTGCAAGCAGTCGTGGCATTTGGCGTTGCGGGCGGTTCCATTTGGGCAGCTTCACGCATTCCTTTGAAAAAATCTCTGAGCGTTTTGATTTACGGTGTGATGATGGGTGCTTTGGTGATGGTCATGGCGATTTACAACCGTGACTTGTTACCAGACGTGGCGATTGATTTGGGCTTGTTCCAAATTCCACTGTATCTGTTAATTGCTTATGTTTTTTTAGCGACGATTGGTTGGTTGGCTGGTTACTTCGTGGTGCCAATGAACGCCCTGTTACAGCACCGTGGTCACGTTTTATTATCTGCCGGACACTCGATTGCCGTTCAGAACTTCAATGAAAATCTCTCCGTCTTGGGCATGCTTTGTTTGTACGCCCTACTGATTTGGTTGGATGTGCCAGTTTCTATTGTGATTATTGCATTTGGTAGTTTTGTGTGTTTGGTGATGATTCAGATCATTCGTTGGCACAAACGCAATCAAGCTGAATACGATTCACTTCATCTGATTGGCGAGCACAAGCATCCTAAGACTGCAGCAAGACCTCATTAATGCTAGATAAGGCTTAAGCCTTTAATTCTTTAAATCAAAGAGCGCGCCAAGAGTAAATCTTGCCAAGTCTTTGCTTTGTCACTTGGCTTCTTTAATAAGTGCTCTGGGTGATAGGTTAAAACCACTGGCAACTCATCTTCTGCCTGCTCTAAAGAATGCACAGCACCTCTTAACTCCTCAAAGCTATCGTCCATTTGCAATAACTGTCGGCCCATTTGTGAACCCATGGCCATCACCACTTGGCCGGTCACTTTGCCAGCTAAAGCTTCTGCGCTGCTGAGTAATTGAATAGTGTTTCTGCTCAACATCAATGAGGCCAAGATTTTGTCAAACAACAAAGCGGCATCACCAGATAACTGATCCACCACAAAGGTCCAAACAATCTCTTGATTACTCAGTTGAGGCTCTTGATAGCTATCGGCTCGAGTAGCTTGCTGATCCACTTGCTTCATTTCTTGCTGGCCATCTTGGTTGGCTTCTACAGAATTTGACTCGCCACCATCCTCGCCCTTATTCCTTAGCACCCAGGTACTGATGCCCATCTCATTTAAATAATCAGCTTGACTCATTGGCTTGATAGTTCTTTCTGTAATCGATCAGTTGGATGGTGCGTTCAATACTTTTTTCATGACTTTGGCATTTTCACGACCACCATCTTTTAAAGAATAGTAATCCTTTCTGATGCCAATTTCTTGATATGCAAAACTTTCATACAAGGCAATTGCTGGGGTATTACTGACTCTGACTTCCAAGAAAATATCTTGGAATGACTTTGATTGTGCAGCGTCTTCGATGACCTTCATGATTTTTTTGGCCAGACCTTGTCTTTTATAAGATGGATGAACTGTGATATTCAGGAGTTGTAACTCATCTAAAGCAGGTAATAAGACGCAATAACCCAATAATGGATCTGGCTTTTCATCGTCTACCGACAGTTGGCGCAAACAATAAGCCCAATAGCCTGCCTCAAGAGAGTCTGTGAAGTTACCCAAGGTCCAAGGTGACACATGACTTTGTTGCTCGATCTCCATGACTTCAGTCAAGTCACGCAAGGCCATCGGTAAAAGACGCAGATCCATGACTAGATTCGATGCCCTTAAGATTTCTCTTGATTGGATTTTTCGAGCTCGCGCTCAGCTATCGTTTGAGCCACCTTGTCACGCACATAGATCGGTTGCAATTCAGCAGCGCTGACTTGCAGACCTTTTTCTAAAGCATCCAAGCCTAATTGAGCAATCGACCTTGCATGAGGCACAGCTGTTTCATCGATGGCCATGGCTTTTTGACTGATCACCAACATGTCCTCTGGATAGGCAGTGACAGCATTACCCACCAAAGCAAATGGTGTGGTTGGAATATCAATGTCTTTGGGTGCAGATAGATACACATCATCCTGGCGCTCTGGCAAACCATTTGCTTGCACCACATAACGAGCCCAATAGACTTCACTCATGCGTGCATCAGTGGCTACGATCAGGTGATCATTTTCTTTGAGTTTGAGTTGATAAATGCCTTCTAGTGCAACCGCATCCAAACAAACGATCGGCAAGCAAGGTAGATCAGCAGCAAAGGCCATCCCCTGCCCAATGCCCACACCAATCCTGATACCCGTGAATGCTCCAGGACCAATACCAACTGCAATACCAGTTAGATCCCTGAAATTAAGTTGCGCTTCTTCTAAAAGAGCCTCCACCCAATCCAAAGCATGTTGACTTGATTCAGGGCCGAGATTTTCATGGCGCACAAGGTCCCCAGATGACAAAGGGGACTGCGGTTGACCCGAGCCCCCTTGTGGGTTGACCAAGGCCACTGAACACCACTGTGTCGAGGTGTCGATGGCCAGAATCGTCAATTAGATTTCCTCGTACAAAGGCAATGTCAAGAATTCTTCGAACTTCTCGCCAGTGCTCATCACGTCAAAAATCTCAGCAGCGCGATCCCAGTGACCTGTTGCACCGCTTGCTTTAACTTTTGGCAATTCTTCAGCGATCAATTGACGAACTAATTCAACTGTGACTTTTTTGCCGTCATCCAAAACACCTTTTGGTGAACGGATCCACTGCCATACTTGTGAACGGCTGATCTCTGCAGTAGCAGCATCTTCCATCAAGTTGTGAATTGGTACGCAACCGTTACCAGCCAACCAAGCACCTAGGTAATGAATACCCACGTTGATGTTCATGCGCAAACCAGCTTCAGTGATCGGGGTTTCTGGTTGGAAGTCCAACAAGTCAGCAGCTGTTACATTCACTTCAGGTTTTTGCTTGTCAAATTGGTTTGGACGGTCGCCCAATACTGCCTTGAACTCAGCCATAGAAGCTTCAACAAGACCTGGGTGAGCTACCCAACCACCATCGTAACCATCAGTTGCATCACGCTTTTTGTCATTGATGATGCCTTGCATAGCAATCGCATTCTTCTCTGGATCGTTCTTGATTGGAATCAACGCGCTCATACCGCCCATCGCTGGTGCGCCACGCTTATGACATGTCTTCAATAGCAATAGAGCATAAGCACGCATGAATGGAGCAGTCATGGTCACTTTTGCGCGATCAGCCAAGCAGAAGTTTTTGTCTACTTTGAATTTCTTGATGCAAGAGAAGATGTAATCCCAACGACCAGCATTCAAGCCGGCGCTGTGCTCACGCAACTCATAAAGAATTTCATCCATTTCGAATGCGGCCAAAATGGTTTCAATCAACACAGTGGCTTTGATCGTGCCACGTGGGAAACCTAATTCGTCTTGAGTCATGCAGAAAATGTCATTCCACAAACGTGCTTCTAAATGGCTTTCCATTTTTGGCAAGTAGAAATAAGGGCCTGCGCCACGTGCCAACTGTTCTTTAGCGTTGTGGAAGAAGAACAAAGCGAAGTCAAAGATACCGCCAGATACGCGTTGACCATCAACCGTCACGTGCTTCTCATCCAAGTGCCAACCACGTGGGCGAACTTGCAATGTGGCAATCTTGTCATTTAACTTGTAGCTTTTGCCGTTTTGCTCAAGGCTTAGTTCGCGACGAATCGCCTTTTTCATGTTGATTTGACCCTGAATTTGATTCGTCCAGCTTGGGCTGTTTGAATCTTCAAAGTCAGTCATATATGAGTCTGCGCCTGAGTTAAAGGCATTGATCACCATTTTGGCTTCAACTGGGCCAGTGATCTCAACGCGACGGCACTGTAATGCTGCTGGAATTGCAGCTACTTTCCAATCACCTTCACGGATGTGTTTTGTTTCAGGCAAAAAATCAGGTTTTTCACCAGCGTCCAAACGCTTGGTGCGCTCAACACGTGCCTTGAGGAGTTCTTTACGACGTGGCTCAAAAGTACGGTGAAGTTTGGCCACCAAAGCCAAAGCCTCTGGGGTCAAAATAGTTGCAAATTCTGGGGAAACATCGGCGCTGATCGCCATGCCTTGAGGCAAGTTAGACATGAAAAACTCCTGAAAAACAAATAGTTATGGTTATAAGTACGTGTTGCTTTTTCTTGCAAAAACAACATTATGCCTTTTGCGATGAAAATTGTCCCAAAACGCCTTTTGACTATTTCATGAATTTATTCATTCAAGGTCAACCAAACTTAAAACTCACGCGTTAATGGCGTAAGGACACTTTTATAGGAGCCTTCTGTGAGATACGGTTTTAACCATTTATCTGATGATGAATTTCTAGTTTTGTGCAAAGAATTGAATAAAAACAAGGGCTTACTCTTGATTGGTAAGATCAAAGAGCTACCGCCCAAGCTGGCCGCTTTTGCAGAATGGCGCAAGGGTTTGAGCTATATGCAAGCGTACGCATGATCAAATTTATAAAAATAACTGAATAAATAGACAAAAAATTAGAAGCATTCAATAAAAAACCGCCTGATTGGGCGGTTTTTTATTAGCGGTACTTTCTCGATGGTAGTTTGGACTCGTTTAGCTCAGCGCTTGAATCACTTCAGGTGGCGCTTGAACCAATTCAATCAAAACACCCTCGCCCCCAATTGGGAACTCTTCATTCCCTTTAGGGTGTAAAAAAGTGATGTCATACCCTGCAGCCCCTTTTCGAATCCCACCAGGTGCAAATCTCACACCATTGGTTGTCAACCATTCAACCGCGACCGGCAAGTTATCAACCCATAAACCAATGTGATTGAGTGGGGTTGTGTGCACAGCGGGTTTCTTTTCTGGATCGATCGGTTGCATCAAATCCACTTCCACCTTATGAACACCCTTACCCATGGCACAAATGTCTTCATCAACGTTTTCGCGTTCTGATTTAAATGTACCAGTCACTTCTAGACCAAACATGTCAACCCAAAGCTTTTGAAGTTTGGTTTTGTCTGGTCCACCAATGGCCACTTGTTGAATGCCCAAAATTTTGAATGGTTTAGTCATCTGCTGGCTCACTCGAATCTCAGAATTTCTTGATCAACGGCAAGACTCTCACCTTTGGCAGCCATCACAGCAGCAACCACGCCATCCTGCGTTGCGACCAAGACGTTTTCCATCTTCATCGCTTCAATCGCAGCTAAGCGCTGACCCGCTTCTACTTTTTGACCGACAGTAACAGCGACATCAACCAATAAGCCAGGCATCGGAGACAACAAGAACTTCGACATATCGGGCGGTTCTTTGAAAGGCATCAGCTTTTGCATTTCAGCAGCCTGTGGTGTTAACACCATGCTGTCGACTCTCACGCCATCGAATTGCAAGCGATAGAAGGTGCCCATGCGCTCAACCTGAAGCGCGATCTCACGTCCATTCACAGATGCTTTGTAAATGATCTGACCAGGATTCCAGTCTGAATCAATTTTATAAACTGAACCATCGACTGTGACTTCATAACCACGAGCTGTTTCATCAATCGATGTTGGCACGTAATTCATCTTGCCAGCTTCACCAGCTGCCACCACGAATTCTGTTGGGATTTTGACCTCGTGACCTTCAAGCTGACCATAAATACCAGCCGCACGATCCAAGTAACGGCGATGAACAGCTGTTGCCAATGCATCCATTAATTTTGGATCTTCCGCTTTGACATCGGACGCTCTAAATCCATGAGGGAATTGTTCGGCAATAAAACCAGTGTTGAAGTCCCCAGAGATGAAACGTGGGTGCTGCATCAAAGCAGCTTGGAATGGAATATTAGAATGAATGCCACGAATCACGAACTCATTCAAAGCAGCACGCATCTTAGTGATTGCATCCAAACGATCTTTACCGTGCACGATCAATTTAGCAATCATTGAATCGTAGTACATCGGAATCTCACCGCCTTCATAGACACCAGTGTCCACACGCACGCCATTCACCTCTTCAGGCGGCTGGTATCTAACCAAACGACCAGTTGATGGCAAGAAGTTGCGGTATGGGTCGTCCGCATTGATGCGGCACTCCATGGACCAACCATTGCGCTGAATATCTTTTTGACCAAACGATAATTTTTCTCCAGCGGCTACTCGGATCATCTGCTCAACAAGGTCTAGTCCTGTGATCGATTCAGTCACAGGGTGCTCTACTTGTAAACGAGTGTTCATTTCCAAGAAGTAGAAAGACTGGTCCTTGCCAACCACAAACTCAACCGTACCAGCAGATTGATATTTCACAGCTTTGGCCAAAGCCACCGCTTGGTCACCCATCGCTTTGCGAGTTTCATCACTGATGAATGGTGATGGCGCTTCTTCGATCACTTTTTGGTGACGACGCTGAATCGAGCACTCACGCTCCCACAAGTAAACAGCATTGCCATGACCATCACCCAACACCTGAATTTCAATGTGGCGCGGCTCTTCAACAAATTTCTCGATGAACACACGATCATCACCAAAGCTGTTACGAGCTTCATTCTTACAAGCTGAGAAACCTTCAAAAGCTTCTTTATCGTTAAATGCAACGCGCAAACCTTTACCGCCGCCACCTGCTGATGCTTTGATCATCACTGGGTAGCCAATGCCTTTGGCAATCTCTACCGCAGATTCAGGCGTATCAATCGCGTCGTTGTAACCAGGAATCGTATTGACCTTGGCTTCGTTGGCTAATTTTTTAGAAGCGATCTTGTCACCCATCGCAGCAATCGAATAATGCTTAGGCCCGATGAAAGTGATGCCCTCTTCTTCCAAGCGCTTAGCAAATGCCTCGTTCTCAGATAAGAAACCATAACCAGGGTGAACCGCTTCAGCACCCGTGTCTTTACACGCCTTGATGATGTTATCCATCACCAAATAGGATTCACGTGAAGGAGCTGGGCCAATACACACTGCTTCATCAGCAAGCTCTACGTGACGCGCATCACGGTCGGCTTCAGAATAAACAGCCACAGTTTTAATGCCCATCTTGCGAGCAGTTTTAATCACGCGGCAAGCAATTTCACCACGGTTAGCAATCAGAATCTTCTTAAACATGTTCTTGTCCTAATCGATTAAAGAGGGATGTTGCCGTGTTTGCGCCAAGGATTTTCAATATCCTTGTCTTTGAGCATGGCCAAAGATCTAGCAACACGTTTACGAGTTTCATGAGGCATGATCACATCGTCAATGTAACCACGACGACCAGCCACAAATGGATTGGCAAACTTGGCTTTGTACTCTGCCTCGCGCTCGGCTAACTTGGTAGGATCACCTTTTTCTTCACGGAAAATAATTTCCACAGCGCCCTTAGGGCCCATCACCGCAATTTCAGCTGAAGGCCAAGCAAAATTCACATCACCTCTGAGGTGTTTTGAAGCCATCACGTCATACGCACCACCGTAGGCTTTGCGTGTGATCACTGTGATCTTTGGTACTGTGCATTCTGCATATGCGTACAACAACTTGGCGCCGTGCTTGATGATGCCGCCGTATTCTTGTGAAGTGCCTGGCATAAATCCTGGCACATCTACAAAAGTAACCACTGGGATATTAAAAGCATCACAGAAACGCACGAAACGTGCCGCCTTGATCGATGATTTGATGTCCAAGCAACCAGCCAAGACCAATGGCTGGTTGGCAACGATACCGACTGTTTGACCTTCGATGCGTGCAAAACCAATGATGATATTTTTCGCATAGTCAGGTTGAATTTCAAAGAAATCACCATCATCAACAGTTTTTGTGATCAACTCATGCATGTCGTAAGGCTTATTGGCGTTATCAGGCACCAAAGTATCTAGCGAATAATCCAAGCGCTCTGCTGTATCAGCCCCCTTGCGCACAGGTGGCTTCTCTTTATTTGATAAAGGCAGATAGTTAAAGAAGCGACGCAACATCAAAATCGCTTCAACATCGTTTTCAAAGGCGCGATCACACACACCTGATTTGGTAGAGTGAGTCATGGCACCGCCCAACTCTTCTGCTGTCACTTCCTCATGAGTCACGGTCTTGACAACTTCTGGACCCGTCACAAACATGTATGAACTATCTTTGACCATGAAAATGAAGTCGGTCAATGCTGGTGAATACACAGCACCACCAGCGCTAGGCCCCATGATCAAAGAAATTTGTGGAATCACACCTGAAGCAGACACGTTGCGCTGAAAAATCTCAGCATAACCACCCAAAGATGCCACACCCTCCTGAATACGTGCACCGCCCGAGTCATTCAAACCAATCACTGGAGCGCCGACCTTCATGGCTTGATCCATGACCTTACAAATCTTCTCAGCATGAGCTTCAGACAATGAACCACCGAACACAGTGAAGTCTTGTGAGTACACAAAGGTCAGACGACCATTGATCATGCCGTAGCCAGTCACCACACCATCACCAGGCACAGATTCATTGGCCATGCCAAAGTCTGTGCAGCGGTGTTCAACGAACATGTCCCATTCTTCAAATGAGCCATCGTCTAATAACAACTCAATGCGCTCACGAGCTGTTAATTTGCCTTTGCCATGTTGGGCATTGATGCGCTTTTGACCGCCGCCCAGGCGAGCCTGTTCACGCTTGGCTTCTAGTTGTTTGATGATGTCATGCATAAAATGCTCTCCCTTGTTTCTCAATCTTTAAATTAACTTTTACTCATTACTTATTAACTTTTACTTCTTGATCTTTACTTCATTAAATCCAATAATCGTCTGGCGGCCACTGAGGCTGCCATGGTTCCCTGGTTCACCGCTTCACTTAATTCAGGCAATAGCTTTTGTACTTGTGCATTGGCTTTGAAGTTTTGTCTTAAGCCTGCTTCGATGCGTTCCCACATCCATGCTTGGGCCTGTTGCTTTCTTCTCAATGCCAAGTGACCATGCTTTGTCTGAATGTCTTTGAATATGTTGACCGTGTCCCAAAACTCAGTGATACCTTCAGACTTCAAAGCGCTCATGCGAATCACTTTTGGATGCCAAAGTGTTTCATCATGGTGAGCGTGCTCAGGGTTGCCGTGCATGCTGAATAAGCGCAATGAGCCCATGATTTGCACTTGCGCCCTAGTGGCAGCATCTGGGTCTAAATCAACTTTATTGATGACCACCAAATCAGCTAACTCCATCACGCCTTTTTTGATGGCTTGAAGATCATCGCCTGCATTAGGCAATTGCAACAGAACAAACATGTCTGTCATATTGGCAACAGCTGTTTCACTTTGACCAACACCGACCGTTTCAACAATCACTACGTCATGACCGGCCGCTTCAGCGACCAACATGGCTTCACGTGTTTTTTCCGCGACTCCACCAAGATTGCCTGATGAAGGTGTGGGTCTGATGAATGCTTTTTCATTGACCGATAAAAACTCCATGCGGGTTTTGTCACCCAGAATCGAACCACCAGAAACTGTGGACGATGGGTCAATTGCTAAAACAGCCACACGATGACCTTTACTGATCAGATACAAGCCCAAGGCTTCAATGAAAGTAGATTTACCAACACCCGGAACACCAGAAATACCTAATCTGAAAGATTGTCCACTCTTAGGCAGAATCGCATTGAGCACTTCATCTGCTCTTAAACGATGATCAGGCCTGGTTGACTCCAACAAGGTGATGGCTTTCGCCATGGCTCGGCGCTGGGCCGATCCAGGTTTGGCATCAGCACCACAGATGGCATCAACGAGTATTTGATCTTCTGTTTGCACGCGGGTCTTTGTTAGCTATTTATTCGCTGATCAATGATTGGCTTATTTTTGAGCCAAACGAATTTGCTCTAGAACATCCTTGGCTGATGCTGGAATTGGTGTACCAGGCCCATAGATGCCTTTCACGCCAGCTTCGTACAAGAACTCATAATCTTGACGTGGAATCACACCACCCACAAAGACGATGATGTCATCAGCGCCCTGCTTTTTAAGTTCCTGAATGATGGCCGGTACCAAGGTTTTATGACCTGCAGCCAAAGTAGAAATACCCACCGCATGCACATCGTTCTCGATGGCTTGGCGCGCACACTCTTCTGGCGTTTGGAACAAAGGCCCCATATCAACGTCAAAGCCTAAATCTGCAAAAGCTGTGGCCACCACTTTCGCACCGCGGTCGTGACCGTCTTGACCTAATTTGGCAATCATCACACGTGGGTGACGGCCTTGATCTTTAGCAAATTCAGCGATTTCTGTTTTTAATTTTTCCCAGCCTTCTGCTGAGTCATAAGCAGCTGCATACACACCAGTCACCTTTTGAGTATCGGCGCGATGGCGCCCGTAAACTTTTTCCAATGCATCAGAAACCTCACCCACTGTTGCGCGCAAACGAATGGCATCGATTGCAAGAGCCAATAAGTTACCAGTGTTGTTTTCTGCTGCGGCTGTCAGCGCATCCAAGGCTGCCTGAACTTTTTGACTGTCACGCTTTGCTCTGACATCTTTTAAACGAGCAATTTGTGAATCACGAACCTTGTTGTTATCAATATCCAAGATATCAATTGGATCTTCTTTGCCGAGCTTGTATTTGTTAACGCCAACAATCACATCTTTGCCAGAATCGATACAAGCTTGCTTTTCAGCAGCGGCGGCTTCAATTTTGAGTTTGGCCCAACCACTTTCAACCGCTTTGGTCATGCCACCCATGCCTTCAACTTCTTGAATGATGTCCCATGCTTTATCAGCCATGTCTTGCGTGAGCTTTTCCATCATGTAAGAACCAGCCCAAGGATCGATCACATTGGTGATGTGAGTTTCTTCTTGAATGATCAACTGGGTATTACGCGCAATGCGTGATGAGAACTCCGTTGGCAAAGCAATCGCTTCATCAAATGAATTGGTGTGCAATGACTGTGTGCCACCGAATACAGCTGCCATCGCTTCAATCGTGGTTCTAACAACGTTGTTGTAGGGATCTTGCT
This sequence comes from Polynucleobacter cosmopolitanus, assembly GCF_002224225.1. Lineage (GTDB taxonomy): Bacteria > Pseudomonadota > Gammaproteobacteria > Burkholderiales > Burkholderiaceae > Polynucleobacter > Polynucleobacter cosmopolitanus. The sequence goes on from NZ_NJGG01000002.1 coordinate 59,083, forward strand.
CTGTGAGTGACCAGCCTGAAGTTTGGCAATGCGTTCTCAACATCAATGACTTAGGATTCTTTGGATTGAATTCCTTCATCACACGCCACCACAACAAGCGAGCAGCTCTTAATTTAGCGACTTCTAGATAGAAGTTCATACCAATGGCAAAGAAGAAAGATAGACGACCAGCAAAGCCATCCACATCCAAACCTTTGCTCAAGGCAGTTTTTACGTACTCTTTACCATCAGCGATGGTGAAAGCCAATTCCAAGGCTTGGTTCGCACCCGCTTCTTGAATGTGATAACCAGAAATAGAAATTGAATTGAACTTGGGCATCTTTTGAGAGGTGTACTCAATGATGTCGCCAATGATGCGCATCGATGGCTCTGGTGGGTAGATGTAAGTATTACGCACCATGAACTCTTTCAAAATATCATTTTGAATAGTTCCTGATAACTGATCCTGACTCACGCCTTGCTCTTCAGCTGCAACCACATAGCCAGCCAAAATTGGTAATACGGCACCGTTCATGGTCATTGATACAGATACTTTGTCCAATGGGATTTGATTGAACAAAATCTTCATGTCTTCTACTGAATCAATCGCCACACCCGCTTTACCTACATCGCCGGTCACACGAGGATGGTCAGAGTCGTAGCCACGATGAGTGGCCAAGTCAAAAGCAACTGAAACACCTTGACCACCTGCAGCCAAAGCTTTGCGATAAAACGCATTGGATTCTTCTGCGGTTGAGAAACCAGCATATTGGCGAATCGTCCAAGGACGAACGGAGTACATCGTTGCCTGAGGACCGCGCACAAATGGCTCAAATCCAGGCAAGGTGTTAGCAAAGGGCAAACCTTCGGTATCAGCTGCTGTGTAAAGCGCCTTTAATTTAATGTCATCGGGAGTATCCCAGCCTAAAGCATCAACATTGCCATTGGGAGCAGATTTGGCAGCAGACTTTTCCCAGGCTTCAAGACTTGGGTTAGAAAACTCGGGCCATGGGCTCTTTGTGGTTTTACTCATTATTTCTCCACCGATATATTTAATAAATTAACAATATTGAATCTCTTGGGCTTGACATATACCTGACAAAAATGATTAAATGTATTCATAATTATGAATACAAAAATATCATTAGCGCCTAGGCCATTATACGAGGAAGTAGCCGAAAGGTTAAGAAATAGTATTTTCTCGCACGAATATGCCCCAGGAGCCTGGATCGATGAACAAGCGATTGCAGCTGAATATGGCATCAGCCGCACACCTATGCGTGAAGCTATCAAGGTTTTGGCCGCCGAAGGCTTGATAACAATGAAAATGCGCCGCGGCGCCTACGTGACTGAGGTCAGCAAGTCTGATTTAAACCAAATTTTCACGATTCTCGCCCTTCTCGAAGGTCAAGCTTGCCGTGAAGCAGCCACCAAGGCAACTGAACGCCAGCTAGAAGACCTCGACTCAATACACTTAAAACTAGAAAGAGCCGCTGCCGACCGAGATTTAGATGAGTTTTTCGTGATTAATCAGTCTTTTCACGAGAAAATTCAAGAAATCTCGAGTAATCCATGGATGAAACGCACGATCGATGACCTTAAAAAAGTTCTGAAACTGCAACGCAGAGATTCTTTAAGTAAACGCGGCAGGATGGAAAGCTCATTGTTAGAGCACCGCAAGATACTCTCCGCCCTTTTGGCCAGAGATCCTGATTTATCAGAAAAGTTGATGAAAGAGCATTTCTTACAGGGTCAGCTAGCAGCCAAGTGAAATTGTTTCTGTTGGTGAGTTTTACTTAGTTAGTTTTACTTAGTTAGTTTTTTATCCATAAAAAAAGCCGCTTAAAGCGGCTTTTTTGTTTGAGCTGATTAGGTCAGCAGTTTTCTTACTTCTTAACCACCAAATTACCAGGCAAGCTAGCGATGTAAGCAGCCATGTCTTTTAGATCTCTGTCTGAGAACTGAGCCACTTGGCCAGCCATGATCGCATTGCTACGACCAATGTTTGGATTGTTAGTAACCTTGTAGGCTTTCAAAGCAGCATAAAGATAATCGGCGTGCTGACCAGCCAACTTAGGGTACTCAGCAACGACTGGTTTGTTCATGCCTTCACCGTGACAAGCTGCACAGTTACCTTTGACCAAAAGCTCTTGACCTTTTTTAAGGTCAGCCGCTTGGGCAGTTACTGCAGTCATTGCGATAGAGGCCGTTGCGATAGCAATCAAAATATGTTTCATGTCGACTTCTCCCGCTTATTTCAATTTATTGATGGTTGTTGCTGATGTCTGAGCAGAGTAGTAAACCGCTAGGTCAGCCATGTCTTGATCTGTTAGTGAACCAGCAATACCACGCATGGTTGGGTGCTTACGCTCACCTTTTTTGTAAGCTTGCAAAGCAGCCACGATGTACTCAGCGTTCTGACCACCAATCATAGGCACGGTGTAAATCTCAGGGAAACTTGAGCGGTAGCCAGGAATTGCATGGCAACCAATACACATCGCCACTTTTGATTCAGCAGCTTTAACATCGCCCTTAACACCTTGGGCATTCACAGTACCGGCCAAAGTCATGGCGGCAACAGCAACAAATAGTAGTTTTTTCATAGTGACCAAATATTGAGTTAGATCAAAAAATTCTTCGATGCGAGTATAGCGGATGAGAGGGAAAAATGGGTTCAGAAATTAGAATTTTTAGAGTTTTTTCCCAACAAAACCTGCTAAAAAGCTCAAAATACTTTAAATCAACTACAAACTTCATGAAATATTAGTTTTACTAAGTCATGGTCTTGGCATCGCAATACAATGACGCATTATTTAGGAGAACCTTGATGTCGACAATCGCACAACGCTTAAAAGAACTTCAAATTGAGTTACCGACTGCTGGTGCTCCAGCGGCCGCTTATGTGATGTCAGCTCAAACTGGCAACACCCTATTTTTATCTGGTCACATCGCTAAAAAAGATGGTAAGCCTTTGGTGGGTAAATTGGGTTTGACCATGAACACTGAAGAAGGCAAATTGGCTGCACGCAGCATTGCGATTGATTTGATGGCCACCATGCAAGCTCATCTTGGCAATTTGGATCGTGTGAAGCGCATCGTTAAAGTGATGAGCTTGGTCAACTCTACAGAAACATACACAGAGCATCATTTGGTGACGAATGGTTGCTCTGAATTATTGTTTGAAGTTTTTGGTGAAGCTGGCAAACATGCACGCAGCGCCTTTGGTGTGGCACAGATTCCTTTGGGCGCTTGCGTTGAAATTGAATTGATTGCTGAAGTTGAGTAAACCTGATCACTTAATTTTTTACTTCACAAAGTAACTGGCCAGCCAAATATAAACCGGTATCCCCACGATGATGTTTAAGGGGAATGTGATGCCCAATGAGGTACCCATGTACAACGCGGGATTAACTTCGGGCATCGCGTGACGCAAGACCGCTGGCACAGCAATGTATGAGGCACTCGCTGCGAGAATCATCAACAAGACTGTATCGCCCAAAGCCACGCCAAACATCAAACACAAAGCCAAGGCTGCCATTGCGTGAACCGGTGGCGCGATGAAGCCATACAAAAAGGTGATGGGCGGCTTACCTTTCAGCTCGCCAATACTTCTGGCAGCAACCAAGCCCATGTCGAGCAAGAAAAATGCCAACAGTCCTTTGAACAAGTCGATTGAGAATGGCGCCATGACTTTGAGTCCAGCCTCACCAGAAATGATGCCAACCATCAAAGATCCTAAAAGTAATAGCTGGCCACCATCTGTGAATGATTCATGAAGAATTTTCCCAATCGGCGTGTGCCCTGTTTTATCACCAGAGCGCTGCAGTCGAATTCTGTTGGCGAGCACAATCGCAATGATGATCGCTGGTGACTCCATCAAGGCCATCGCAGCAGCCATGTGACCACCGTAGGCAATGCCATTTTGATCGAGTACTTGAGTCGCTGTGATGAAAGTCACCGCACTCACAGAACCGTAGGCAGCAGCGATCGCTGCCGCATCTAATTTATCTAACTTTTGCTTAAGTAAGTTATATCCAACCAAGGGCACTGCAATTGCAAGTGCAATGGCCAAGCCAAGACTGATCGCAATTTCTGGGGTAAAGCCTGATTTATTGAGGGCAAAACCGCCCTTCAATCCCAAGGCCATCAGTAAATAAAGGGACAAGAAACGTGATATTTGCTGAGGAATCTCTAAATTAGAGCGCACCAATCCTGCAAAGATGCCGAAGATGAAAAACAGAATGGATGGGTCAAGAAGATTGGTCATGATTTTTCCTTTGGCGCCATGATAAAAATACTCATACATAAAGTAAAATCGTATTTATGATATAAATACATAGATAAAAGTCTATGACCACATTGATGAGCGAATACCCATGAACATCACCTTCAGACAATTGCGCCTTTTCTTAGCGCTTGCAGACACAGGCAGTGTCAGCTCTGCCGCCAGGGTTCTTCATGTGACCCAACCCACTGCCTCGATGCAGTTAAAGGAAATCACGGAAGCCGTGGGCCTGCCTTTGTATGAAGTTGTCTCTAGAAAGGTCTATTTGACCGAAATGGGCCATGAATTGGCCAGATGTGCCAGAGCCATTGTGGGTGAATGGGAAAACTTTGAACAACAAGCAGATGGCTTAAAGGGTTTCACCAGAGGAAAACTCAAAGTGGCGGTGGTCAGCACTGCCAAATATTTCATCCCAAGATTATTGGGAACGTTTTGTGCCAAATACCCAGACCTGGATATTTCTTTAGAGGTCTTGAATCGTGATGGCGTGGTGAAGCGCTTAGAAGAAAACTTAGATGATCTTTACATCATGTCTCAACCACCGCTGAACTTGGATATTGAAGATGAAATCTTCATGCCCAATCCCTTGGTCTTAGTCGCGCCAAAAAATTCTCCAATGGCTAAGAAAAAGATGATCGATATTGCCAGCTTAAAAGACGAGCAATTTATTTTTCGAGAAAAAGGTTCTGGCACCAGAATGGCCATTGATGCTCACTTCAAGAAGTTGAAGTTCAAACCAGATGTGAGACTAGAGCTTGGCAGCAATGAAGCGATCAAAGAAGCTGTGATTGGTGGCTTGGGATTGGCAGTTTTATCAAAGTATTCACTGAGTGAAGCAAGTACTCAAAAGGAAGTTGCCATTTTGCGTTGCGCAGACTTTCCGATTGAAACCAGTTGGCACATCGTGAGACCCAAAGGCAAAAAATTGTCACCGATTGCCAGCATCTTCAAAAAACATTTATCAGATCAAGCCAAGGCTTGGAGATAGTGAGAGCTTTAGAGTTCGAACTTACTAAGACTCTCACTAAAACTCTCACCTACCAAATTTGAAACTGGCTTGTTTATTGCGCAGTCAACTTTGCATCTTTGAGTTTAGGCTCTAATGCATGACCCTTTCGAGCACGATTGGCTGTGAAGGACTTCAAAGTCTTCGCATCCAATGCAGCTTCTGTTGGCTTACCTGCTCTACCAAGACCGGAAATAACAGCACCTGATGAGCCTACTGCAATCGCAGACTGAAGACGCTCAGCTTTATCCAGATCCATCAAGATCACACCCTTGCCACCTGTTGGCAAACGCTTCAAATCATCCAATGAGAAGACCAAGAGTCGTCCGTTTTCAGACAAGCAAGCCACTTGCTTCATGCCTTCTTGAACTTTGGCTGGGGCCAATGGCGCATCACCTGGTGCGAATTTAGCATCGACACCCACAAATGATTTACCCGCCTTGTTACGCGTTGTCATATCAGCCACGTTCGCCAAGAAACCATTGCCTGATTTCATCGACAACAAGAGCAAGTCGTCATTGTGTCCTGCGTAGTAAGCCACCATCTGAGTGCCGGCTGCCAAGTTCACAAAACCGGTTAATGGAGAGCCATCACCTCTGGCTCCAGGCAAATCGGAAACTGGCACGGTGTAAACGCGACCATTGCTGCCAAAACCAAGAACCACGTCGGTAGTACGACATTCAAAGGTGGCATACATACCATCGCCCGCTTTGAAGCTGAATTGCTGTGGATCATGCTCATGCCCTTGACGAGCTCTGACCCATCCACGCTGAGAAACAATCACAGTGACTGGCTCATCGATGACCTTGGTTTCAGCAATTGCTTTCTTCTCTTCCTGGATCATGGTGCGACGCTCATCACCGAAGGTTTTCATATCAGCTTCGATTTCTTTGACAATGCGCTTGCGCATATTGCTATCGCTGCCCAAGATGCTTTCTAAGTCTTCTTTTTCAGTATTGAGTTCTTTGAGCTCTTGTTCAATCTTGATGGCTTCTAGTCTTGCTAACTGACGCAAGCGAATTTCTAAGATATCTTCGGCTTGACGCTCAGAGAGTTTGAACGCTGTCATCAAATCAGCTTTAGGCTCATCACTGCCACGAATGATTTTGATGACTTTATCAATGTTGAGAAGAACTAATTGACGTCCTTCTAGGATATGAATGCGGTCATTGACCTTGGTCAAGCGATGCTGAGTTCTGCGGGTTACTGTTGCAACACGGAACTCGATCCATTCACTCAGAATCTCGCCAAGTCCTTTTTGACGTGGGCGACCATCATTGCCAATCATCACCAAGTTGATCGGTGCATTGGACTCAAGTGAGGTATGAGCCAACAAGGTTGTGACGAATTCATTCACATCGATGTTTTTGGTTTTTGGCTCAAACACCAAACGAACCGCAGCGTCTTTGCTTGATTCATCACGCACAGAATCTAATAAACTCAAGATGGTTTGTTTGAGATTATTTTGTTCAGGCGTTAAGGTTTTCTTACCAACTTTAACTTTCGGGTTGGTGAGCTCTTCAATTTCTTGAAGAACTTTTTGTGTTGAAGTGCCCGGTGGCATTTCTGTCACAACCAATTTCCATTGGCCACGAGCCATGTCTTCAATCACCCAACGGGCTCTGACTTTTAAGCTACCACGACCTGTTTGATAGATTTGTGAAATTTCTGCATGAGAAGAAATGATCTGCGCACCACCCGGGAAATCTGGGCCTGGTACGTATGACATCAATTCTTCATGAGAGATTTTTGGATTCTTCATGAGTGCAATGGCTGCACTAGCGACTTCTTTTAAGTTGTGCGATGGCACTTCTGTGGCCATACCCACAGCAATACCTGAAGCACCATTCAAAAGAACAAAAGGCAATCTTGCTGGCAACAAACGAGGTTCTTGCATCGAACCATCGTAGTTCGGAATGAAATCAACCGTGCCCTCATCGATCTCATCTAAAAGCAAACTAGCAATCTTAGTTAAGCGAGCTTCGGTATATCGCATCGCCGCAGCACCATCGCCGTCTCGTGAACCAAAGTTACCTTGGCCATCGATCAATGGATAGCGCAATGAGAAATCTTGTGCCAAACGCACCAAGGCGTCATAGGCAGATTGGTCACCGTGCGGATGGAATTTACCCAATACGTCACCAACCACACGGGCGCTCTTCACTGGTTTTGCATCAGCGCGCAGATTCATTTCATTCATTGCGAACAAAATACGGCGCTGAACAGGTTTTTGACCATCGGCCACTTCTGGCAAAGCACGGCCCTTCACCACACTGATAGCGTAGTCAAGATAAGCACGCTCGGCGTAGGTTGCCAGTGTCAATGAATCAACATCAGCCGTGTTCGGCACCACTCTTGGAGCAGTCGCTACAGCCTTAGCATCGGTATCAGATTCATCGCCCATGTCAGCGAATAAATCTGGTTCTTGATTCGGATTGTTTTTCTTTTTACTCATTCGGTATTTTTCTTAATTCTTAAGACTTAAATGTCTGCTTCAACTTCATTGCCGCGTTCTTCAAGCCATGTTTTGCGAGCACCTGATTCAGATTTGCCCATCAACATGTCCATGGTTTTAACTGTTTCAACTTCACCCAAGGCACCTTCAGTGACTGGCAATAAACGACGGGTATCAGGATTGAGTGTTGTATCCCAAAGCTGTTCAGCGTTCATCTCACCCAAACCTTTGAAGCGGCTGATCTGCCAACTGCCCTCACGCAAACCTTCTTTGCGCAATTTATCTTCAATCGCTTTTAATTCACCTTCATCCAAGGCATATAGTTTTTGCGCTGGCTTTTTGCCGCGTGCCGGAGCATCCACACGGAATAAAGGTGGGCGTGCAATGTACACATGGCCACGTTCCATGAGTTTCGGGAAGTGTTTGTAGAACAAGGTGAGCAACAAGACCTGAATATGTGCGCCGTCTACGTCCGCATCTGACAAGATACAAATCTTGCCGTAACGTAAATTGCTCATATCTGGGTCATCATTGTTGCCGTGAGGATCCACCCCAATCGCAACAGCAATGTCATGAACTTCGTTGTTGGCAAACAAGCGATCGCGCTCTGCTTCCCACGTGTTCAAAACTTTACCGCGTAACGGCAAAATCGCTTGGTATTCTTTATTGCGGCCCATTTTCGCTGAACCACCAGCAGAATCACCCTCAACCAAGAAGATTTCATTCATCGCGATGTCTTCGCTCTCGCAGTCAGTCAACTTACCTGGCAGAACTGCAACACCTGATGATTTTTTCTTTTCAACTTTTTGACCAGCACGCGTTCTTGCTTGAGCTTGTTTGATCACGAGCTCAGCTAATTTTCTGCCGTAATCAACGTGTTGGTTCAACCACAGATCTAAAGCAGATTTAACAAATCCAGAAACCAAACGCACGGCATCACGAGAATTCAAACGTTCTTTGATCTGCCCTTGGAACTGCGGATCCAATACTTTGGCAGATAAAACAAAAGAAGCTCGTGCAAAGACGTCTTCAGGCATCAATTTGACGCCTTTCGGTTGCAAAGCATGAATATCAATGAAGCTTTTCACAGCATTGAATAAGCCATCGCGCAAACCACTTTCGTGCGTTCCGCCAGCAGGAGTTGGAATCAAGTTCACATAGCTTTCGCGAACTGGAGCACCTTCTTCGGTCCAGGCCACCACCCAACTTGCGCCTTCACCTTCAGCAAATGAATCTTCACCCGCACGATTAGGATCAGCGAAGTGTTCGCCATCAAATGCTGGAATAACCACTGGACTGTGGCCACTTTGTGCCATGGCTTCATCCAAGTAGCCTTTTAATCCTTGGGTGTACAACCAAGTTTGTGGCTCGCCACCCTTCTCTTGAATGAGAGTGACTTTAACGCCAGGCAATAAAACAGCCTTTGAGCGCAGCAATCGTTGCAACTCAGCCATCGGGATCTGCGCGCTGTCAAAGTATTTACCATCTGGCCATGCTCTGACACGGGTACCGTTGGGGCGATCGCCCATCGGTGCAATTTTTGTTTTAAGCGCCTCAACCACAAAGCCATGTTCAAAAGCCAAGGTTGAAATTTGTTTGTCGCGCCAAACCGTCACTTCCATGCGCTTTGATAATGCATTGGTGACAGAAACACCCACACCGTGCAAGCCGCCTGAGAAAGCGTAGGCTCCGCCAGAGCCTTTTTCAAACTTACCGCCAGCGTGAAGCTGTGTGAACACCAATTCAACGACGGGACGTTTTTCTTCTGGGTGCATGCCCACCGGAATGCCTCGACCATCATCTTCAACACTCACGCTGCCATCGGTGTGCATGGTGACCACGATGTGATGACCATGACCGCCCAGGGCTTCATCCGAGGCGTTATCAATCACCTCTTGGATCATGTGCAATGGATTATCAGTCCGGGTATACATACCTGGACGCTGTTTGACCGGTTCAAGTCCTTTAAGAACTTTGATCGACGATTCGCTGTATTGATCTGTTTTTTTAGTTGCCATGGCGAAGAATTGTATCCACATGCGAAAATGACTTCCATGGGAGCACTTAATCACCTTCGCGTTTTAGACCTCAGTCGAGTCCTGGCAGGCCCCTGGTGTGGGCAGAACCTGGCAGACCTGGGAGCTGATGTAATCAAGGTTGAGAGGCCAAAAGCAGGGGATGATACCCGTCAATGGGGCCCTCCTTTTTTGAAAGATTCTGATGGTCAAGATACTTCAGAAGCAGCCTATTATTTGGCCATTAATCGCAATAAAAGATCGATTACTTTGGATATTTCGACCCCAGAAGGTCAAGAAATCATCAAAAAACTGGTTTTAGAGACCGATGTGGTGATTGAGAACTACAAAGTGGGCCAATTAAAGAAATATGGCCTGGATTATGAAAGTCTCAAAAGCCTTAAAAAAGATCTAATATATTGTTCTATAACGGGTTTTGGTCAAACAGGGCCTTATGCCCACCGCGCTGGTTATGACTTCATCGTGCAAGGCATGGGTGGTTTTATGAGTGTCACCGGTGAAAAAGAAGATTTACCCGGTGGCGGCCCTCAAAAGGCCGGCGTGGCCATCACAGATATTTTTACTGGGATGTATGCCACTTCTGCCATTTTGGCGGCTGTGGTGCACCGAGATCGCACGGGCGTGGGTCAATACATTGATTTGGCCTTACTGGATGTTCAAGTGGCAACCATGGCCAATGTGGCGAGTAATTATTTGGCCAGCGGTGTGGCTCCCAAGAGCTGGGGTAATGCCAGCCCGAATATCGTGCCCTATCAAACCTTCAAATCATCTGATGGTTGGATCATTGTGGCTTGTGGGAATGATGGTCAGTACCGTCATTTTGTAAAAGCCGGTGGTCAAGAAGAGTTGGCTGATGATCCGCGTTTTGCGACCAATCCAGAACGCGTGCGACATCGCGATACTTTGGTGCCGATCTTGAGTGCGATGGTAGCAAAGAAAACCAAAAAAGATTGGATTGATGCATTAGAACAAGCTGGCGTACCCTGTGGTCCGATCAATAACTTCCAAGAAGTGTTTGAGAACGAGCAAGTGATTGCAAGAGGCATCAAGATGGAAATGCCACACCCCAAAGCTGGCAAAGTTAATTTAGTGCGCAGCCCCATGCACATGAGTGAAACACCTGTGGTTGAAAAACGACCGCCACCTCTGTTGGGTGAACACACTGACGAGATTCTGAAAGAACGTCTACAAATGAGTGATGCAGATATACAAGCGCTGAAAAATAAAGGTGTTGTGTGAGCATCGCAACAACTAAGACCGCAGACCTGAGCCTCACCAAAGTAATACTTGTGGGAGGCTTGGTTGTGTCGCTGGCCGTAGGTATCCGCCATGGCTTTGGTTTATTCAATTTACCAATCACTCAAGCCAATGGTTGGGGCAGAGAAATTTTTGCTCTTGCCATTGCACTCCAAAACCTGGTCTGGGGTATGTCCCAACCTGTCTTTGGAGGTTTAGCTGATCGCTTTGGTGGCTATAAGGTGATGATCTTAGGCGGTGTTTTATTCACACTGGGGCTGGTTGGATCAGGCTTATCAACCAGCAGCTTTGGTTTTGTGATGAGCACTGGCGTGGTCATAGGTTTGGCTTTGGCCTGCACCACCTACAGCGTTGTGTATGGCGTGATTGGCCGTAACTGTTCACCTGAAAAACGGGTCTGGGCCATGGGTATGGCAGCAGCAATGGGTTCTTTTGGTCAATTCTTCATGATTCCAGTTGAGCAAGAATTACTCACTCATTTTGGCATTCAAAACGCTTTGTTTATTTTGGCTATCATCACCAGCTTCATGGTGCCCTTGAGCTTGATTCTGCGAGAAAAGAATTACCAGCCAGCACAAACTAGCAGTGACCAAACCATCATTCATGCCATCAAGGAAGCCTTTGGTCAACGCAGCTTTCAATTATTGATCTTTGGTTTTTTTGTTTGTGGCTTTCAAGTTGTTTTTATTGGAGCGCACTTGGCCCCTTACCTCAAAGATATGTCTGTGACTTATCCCAATGTAGGCCATCCTGAAGTAGCTACGATTGCTTTAGCACTTGTGGGCTTATTCAATATTTTTGGGACTTACTACGCAGGCAAGTTGGGCCAAAAATTGCCTAAACATCTTTTATTGGCTTTTATATATGGGGCAAGAGCCATTGTGATCGCAGGATTTATTCTTTTGCCCCTAACCCCATTCACTGTCTATCTATTTGCTGCCTTTATGGGCTTCTTGTGGCTCTCAACTGTACCGCTCACCAATGGCATCGTGGCTCATATTTTTGGCGTGAAGTATTTATCCATGCTGTCTGGCTTCGCATTTTTCTCACATCAAATTGGTAGCTTTTTGGGTGCTTATTTAGGTGGCTATTTATTTGACATCACGGGCTCTTACAACATTGTTTGGATCATTGCGATTGGTTTGAGTGTTCTTGCTGCTCTTGTGAACCTTCCCATCAAAGAAAAAGAATTGCTGAGAGCTCCACAGGGCTCTGCCGCCGCTATCTGATGAGCAAGATTGAGATGATGTCATTTTTTCAACGACCCATTGTGATCAAAGTATTGGTCTTGGCATTATTGGCTTTGGTATTTGCTACCTACTTAAGACCTGAGATGATGGTCGACGTCGCAAATACCTTACTCACCCTCTGCGGGTGGTAAGCTAGCGCCCTGTTTTTAGTTCTCGCCATAGTACAGTGGATAGTACAACTGCCTCCTAAGCGGTAGACACAGGTTCGATTCCTGTTGGCGGGACCAATCAAGTTGTTTGTGTCAATCTATCCTTGACCATCTGCAAATACATCCGCAATTCATAAACCTTTACAGCATATTTTTTAGGCACTCTCATGGCCAACGCTTGCGTTTGAAGCGTCTGCCATTCCTCTTGCCATGGTTTTTTAGGGTTGGCCGCTACCGCCAATTCAAGGACTCGCAATTTTTTATAAACCGCAGAAGTCTTCGCGTCGACACCCATTGCAATCAGCTTGGGTAAAAAATTAAATAAAGGGATCAAGATTGCTAATAAGGGCAAGATGATGCGAATCGCTCTCTCAACCCAAACCACACTCCAAAACGGTAAGTGACGGTGCAAGAAAGAGGCTCCGTTTTTTAGGAAATGCTTGGCATCATCGTTGTGAGGCCAAGCAAAGCCATTTTCTGAGGGATAGTCATTTTCTTTTTGCAAAAGACCCAATTGACTGATGGTTGAATCCATGGCTCTCATCAAAGGCGTGATCAAGGCGGGATGAATGTCTTCACTGACAGCCAAAGCTGCTGGTGCAGCCAGAATCGAGATGTCTTTTCTGGGAAGATCCTCAGCCAAGTTGATCACACCTCGTGGCACCGTGACTTTTTTCAAGAATGGTAGACGCACGGTATAAGCATCGGCTTGCTCAAAACTCATCACAGCCAAATTTGGGTTGCGCAGATATTCCAAAATAATCGGTGCCTGTGGGCCACTGACCAACATCACTGCATCTAGCTCATTGGCATTCAATGCTTTGAGACTTTGTGAGGCCATGAACTCTTTGAGCTTAATGGTTGGTTTTTCTGACTTCACATCCATTTGATTGAGCTCTAGCAGCTTCAACCCTAAGTCGCGTGTGCCACTACCCGGCATGCCAATAGACAGTGATTTATTTTCTAGTTGCGTTATTTTTGTCAGAGGGTCTTTAAAAGCAGTCTTGCGATAAAAGAACCAAACTTGCTCATCAAAGACAGATGCTAGAGCTGAGATGTTGGGATTTTCAGATACTTGACCAACGCCACCTTGCAAGATTCCGACATGAATCTTTGTATTAGGCTGATTCAAGCGCTCAATGTTTTCTAAACTGCCGGCGGAGGGTAAAACTTCTAAAGTAATTCTTTCTTTAGCAAGCTCTTTGGCTAACTGTTGTCCAAAACGGTAATACAGACCGTTTTCAGCGCCAGTGGTCATCACGATTTTTTTAGGTGGGGTTGGCACTAAAAACCAAATCAACAAACCCAAGAAGAGAATAATCAAAACCGGGAGCAGATAAAGCATCGGTGGCTCAATCATGCGCTGGGTGATTTGTTGGAATTGTTTTTTCATGATGTTTAAGATTTAAATCGAATTATTTACTGATCAATGAAATACCCAAAGGAATACCCGCATCTTCAGCCTTAACTTCTTGTGCTTTACCCACTCTGACTCGATCTTTCATTTCAGGTGAGCTCTTTAAGAAAGCATCTCGCGCATTATTTGCACGGGCATTGGCTAAAGCAATCAAGCGAGCTTCATTGATGTTTTGGGCTTGAATCAATTCTTTGCGCAGGGTTTCCCAGCGTTCTGGTGTATTTGGCAATCTAATTAATTGTTGAGCTAATTTAATGCGCCCCACTTGAGACCCATACGCAGACTTGAGACCACTTTGAACGCGCGGATCAGACAAACTTGGATTGGGCAAAGGTTCAGTGTCTTTTAACTTGAACCCAGCCGCCAATAGAATGGCGCGATCCGCATTGACTCGGGCCAATTCTTGGCGATCGATTTGCGGATCGTAAGTGCCATAAAACTCAACAACTGCATTGGCTTTTTTCTCAAGCAGTTTGGCCACTTTTTCTAATTTTTCTTGCTCCGGAGGAGTGATCACGCTTTCACCAGGGGCGGTGTAAATACCATCCAAGCCCTCTTCACCAAATAAAGATGCCAAGGCCCTGAACGGTGCTGTGACGATACTCGATAAGACATTGCGCAAGGCTTGCCAGAAAAGATGCCCGACACTAAATTCTGGTGAATCAACATTGCCTTTAATCGGAATGTTGACATCAATCATGCCATCTGAGTCCTCTAGCACAGCAATGGCCAAACCAATGGGCAACCTCACGCCTTTAAAGTCAGGGACCTCTTCACCCAATTTAATTTTACGGATCACAAAACGATTTTTACCCAGCAGTTGACCATCTTTAGCTGTGTAGCGCAGATCCACATCGATGCGACCATCGTCGATTTGATAACCAGCAAAGGTCATCGCATATGGATTGATGCTATGAAGTGGCAAGTTCTTAAAGCTCAAAGAGACGTCTGAGTTTCTTCTTGGATCTTCAAAAGCAGCTTGACCCCTGGCACGCAAACTACCGCTTTTATCAACCGCGCCATCCAAAGCGATGGTAGCGTATTGCCCAGGCACATTGCTGACACCCAATAATGAGCCATTGAGATTGTTGATATTGGTTTTAAAGCCAGGCCTGATGGATGCGTCTGAGAAATACATCCTGCCTTGATTGACTTTGATGGCCTTGATGTCTACCTCAAAAGCTGGTTTGCCTGCAACCTTGAGGACTGCTGGTGTACTTGGAGTTTTTGTTGCAGGTGCTGGGGATGTCACTGCTTGATTTTTCATGAACAAGCGGCGGAAGTTACTGAATTTATCCTCGCCAATCGAGAACCTGGCCAACGGCTGAGTTAAGACCAATTCTTGGATGCTGAATCTTTTTTGCTCTTTTTCTAAAAAATCGAGTTCAAATTTCGAGAAATAGGCTTTTTTCCAGCTGAGCAATGGGTCTTTTTCTTTAGGCTCATAAATGGCCAATTCAGCAAAATCCAGGTCACCTAAGATAGCCCAACCACGGGGGTTGGTTTTAAGTTTTAGTTCTGCACTGACCGAGCCTTTTTCTGTGACCAGCTTTTCATTGGCTGGCAATAAAGCAACGAAAGGGGCCAACGGAAGATCTTTGAATGAAACACTGCCATCAAGATCTGCTTTTTTTAAGTCATAGCTGAGCGTACTGGTCAGTTTTGAATCTTCGACACTCAAATTGATTTTTAGATCAATTTTTTCTTGAGCAATCATGTCTAAATGCCCTCCCACCCCCAGACTTGAAAGTTTGAGGCGGTTGGCTGAACCTGGTATGGCCAAATCCACATTCTTTAAGTTCAAGAGGTAGTCACTTTGAACTCCCTGCACACCGGTTGGCGCATAGTTGGCAAATTCTTTGGCTTGGAATTCAACATCCTTGAACACGTAATCTGTTTTTTTGATGCTGTCTTTGATGGAAATTTGACTATTTTTCAATTGAAACTGGTCAATCTCAATTTTTAGGTTCGATGGCTTGGCATCGGATTTCTTTAAAGCCTGAATAGACTTGATCAGCTCAAGAAAGTTCCATTGAGCAACACCCTGTTTATTGGATGTGCGCAGCAAGAAAATTTGAGCTTGGTCAATCGTCACTTCTGATAGGTGCACACGAGCAATCAAGAGATGAATCAGCTCAGCATTAACGCTCAAATGCTGAATATGGAGGAGTGGATTTTTATCTTCTGACTCTTTAGAGAGCTTTAGACCATGAATATCAACTTTGAGATTCCATGGAGAAACATCGATGCTTTCGTAGCTGATGTGATGACCAATGCTTTGACCATAGTGATGAACAGATTTTTTTACCATTCCAGGTAAAAAAACTACCAAGCCGATCCAAAAAGCCAAAATCGAGGCAATGAAAATTGCCCCAATCTGAAGAAGTAACTTTTGATGTTTCATGCCCCAATCATAAATTGACTTGACGTCTTTGGGATGAATGTTTTGATACTTAGTTCTTATTTATTGACTGGAGGAATCACCGTACTCCTTGGCGCCACCGTCAACATCACATTGGCTTTTCCACCAAATCCACCTTCATCAATTTCAATGGTCGCAGTTCTATCTTTTTTAATGAAAACCAAGATACTGTTTTTTGATTTGGTTGAGGAAACCAAGGTCCAGCCTGCTTTTTGGAATTGATCCCTAAAAAATGTGAAAGTTTCGTTCGCATTTTGCGCTGAAGTGATCGCCACACGACCAGCCCAACCGTCGCCACTGCCCAAAATCAAGGAATTTTCATTATTGATGCGTGCGCCGCCAGGCATTGGCATCTCTCCCAACAATTTTGACTGGATATCCTGAACTGTTTCACCATCAGCATTGGATAATTGAGTTGTGCCACATGCACTTAATCCTAAAGTGATGGTAATGATAGAGCTGATGAGTAATTTATTCATGGCAAGCCTTCCTCAATGACATATTTTTTCAATAAAGATAAGAATACACCCAGTCACTGGAATCATTGCTTGATTTGATTATGAAAATTCATATCAGGACTTCTTTCGGATTGAATTTATGAAATATTTGAAAGAATTTTAAAGTGTGCTAGCTAAATTTTCCTCCATCAGATTAAAACCAGCTTCACAATTTTTTACTTCAAATTTCTACTCAAAAATAATTTTGGCGATCAATGTCAATAGGTGAAAAAATTTATTTTTCAAATAAAATTTCCATGACTTATCCACAGTTTATGTGGACTACTTGATCGCAAATTTGAAAAAGTCCTTATTTGATAATGGTGGAGCTGGCTTGCTTAAAAATTAGGCAGCAATGGATCATGTACTTGATGAGTGAACTATTTTTGTCCGTTGTTTACAAAAAAAGTTTTATTAATTTGCTTGACAAAGAAAAATCTCGCCAGACTTTTCTTCAATTTTTAATTTAATCAAGCGTGATCCATGTGGGCATGGCCCAGAAATGCATTCACCTGTGTCAGGTAAATATTGAGCATCATGTGATGCACAAATGATGGCTGTTTTGTCATTTGTGAAGAATTGTCCTGGTTGCCAATCAAGTTCCATCGCCACATGTGCGCACCGATTCAGATAAGCGTGTGCCTGACCATCAAAACGAATCACAAAAGCGGGCAATGTTTCATCAACGCGGTGGTCAATCGATCCAACCATGCTGGCAATCTCTGAAGTACGGACCATGAAACGAAATCCCTCTTCTTGGTCTTGGATGCGATCACTGGAACAGATGCGATGACCTGCCTGAATCAGCGGCTCAAAGTCATCGTTAGGGGTGTTGGTCTGTTCAGAAGAGGACATGTAAGGGCTTTCAGAAAATAGTGGTTAATTAGTGCTTAATTTCAGCTGGATTGCTTGCTTTAGCAGATAATCTAATAATATTAAGAAATATTGTAGACATGTCATCAATTTCAGCAACTACCAAGGCAGCTTTAGAAGAGCTTTTAGAGACTGCGCTAAGACCAGCGCCAGCTGATTGGCTTGGCATTCGTTTCCGTGGCCAAATGATTGGCTATATCCAGCCTGACTATATCGCCAGCATCAAGTCTTATATCGACAGTACCGAGACCCCTGCTTTAGCCCTTTTTGGCGAGCATTTGCATTTAGAGAATCTGGCTCCTTATTTATTGAGTCAAGAACTGCAAGATTTGGCGGAGTTTTTAAAGAAACAAGGCTTGGCACCTGGGTGGCGCAATGAATCCTTCTCTTGGCTAGATGATCATGGCCATGAGCGTTTCAGAATGGAACGTGCCATCTTTAGATCGCTGGGTTTTCATAGTCGGGCATGCCATATCAATGGTTACACCGCTCATCAAGAGATGTTTTTAGGCATGCGCAGCAGCAGTAAAGCGACTGATCCCAATATGTTGGATAACTTAGCAGCTGGGGGCATCAGTGCCGATGAAACCTTGCAGCAATGCGTGACCCGTGAGTTGTGGGAAGAAGCCGGTGTTCCAACTGAGATAGCTCGCCTGGCTGAACCAGTAGGCCACATCCATGTGCGCCGCGTGGTAGAACCCAAAGGCTTGCATGATGAAAGCTTGTATACCTATGACTTGTTATTGCCTGATGATTTTTCACCGAAGAACAATGATGGTGAAGTGTCAGGTTTTATGAGAGTTCCATACGCACAAGCAGCTGATCTGATTTTAGAAGGTGCTTTAACGCCCGATGCAGCCGCAGTGGCTGCTGATTTTCTTTTAAGAAAATCTTAAGTTTCCAAGAAACCATGGAGATCATCGCTTTTACGCTGTCTCTAATATGTGTGGCTCTCAATGCCTATGGTCATATTTTGACCTGGCCTTTGATGATTGCCAGTTCTGCCGCCTACGCCTGGGTTTTTCAAGATGCCAAATTGTTTGGTGATGCATGGCTACAGGGTGTTTTTATTCTTTTGGCCATTTATGCCTGGAAGACTTGGTCAAAAAGTACTCAGACTGAGGGAGCGAGCAACAGCTCAAGCAGTTCATTTAAGAAAATGCCCCGCAGTTGGCCTTTGATTGGCAGTCTTTGCTGGTCAGGTTTGTTTTTGATCATTCATTATCTGTTGGTGAACCACACCAGCTCAGATGTACCACTCATCGATGCATTTTTAACGGCGGGTAGCTTATTGGCCACCTATATGAGTGCGCAAAAGTGGTTGGAGAATTGGTTGGTATGGATTTTTGTGAATAGTCTTTATATTGTTTTATACATTTATAAAGATTTACATTTGACCGCCCTCCTGTATGGTCTTTTGATTGTCCTAGCAGGGCTTGGCTGGTTGCAGTGGTCCAAAAAGATCAAGCAACTTGAGCAAGGTATATGAGTGATATTTTAAGAATCGCCATCGTCGGCGCTGAGTGCAGTGGCAAAACAAGCTTGGCACAAAGTTTGGCTGATGCTTTTTCCAAAGAGTATCCCAGCGCCTATGTTCCAGAATACTTAAGATTATTTGTCGATCAAGAAAATAGAACCCCAAGACCAGATGAGCAAGTAGGTATTGCACAGCAGCAGCAATCTTTAGAGCGCACCCTTGCCAATGACCTGATCAAGCAGCACAGCAACCCAGAGTTTGTGTTACTTTTTTGCGACACCACCCCCCTAATGACTTGTATCTATAGTGAGGTAGTTTTTGGGGGCACGAATCCTGAGCTAATTAAGCTGGCTCAAGCCCATGACTATGATTTGACGATCTTTACCCAAATAGATTTTCCATGGCAAGAAGACGGTCTGCAACGCGATGGCCCTGTAGCACAGACAAAAGTTCATTTCAGGGTCAAGGCCCGCTTAGAAGAGCTTCAAATACCCTACCAATCAGCCTTTGGAGATCCAGGTCTGAGGTTACAAAAGACCCAAGACATTGTCAGGGCTTTATTAGAGAAGCGCAAAGCTCAAAAATCCATATAATTACAGACATCTAGTTGTTTTAGATATTAGCTCGGGGTCCTGCATCTTTGATGTGGGTGAGAAATACCCGTTGAACCTGATCTCGATAATGCGAGCGCAGGGAAGCGTCCAAATCGCATCCCCAACTCGCCATCGTTTATATAAGGAGTACTGACGATGGCTTATACGCCAAAACTGAACCACATTGCAGGCGCATGCGCCCTGCTCTTTTGTATCAACTCACAAACATTTGCACAATCTGAGACGCTGTTGTCACCGGTGGTGGTGACTGGTGAAAAAGGCACTGGTTATGTTGCAAAAGGTGCCATGATTGGTGGACCTGGTGGTACTGAAGAAGTTGAATTGAAAGATGCGCCTGCGTCTATTTCAGTGATCAGCAGAGATTTATTGGATGACCGACAAGTCAAACTTATTTCTGAAGCTGTAAGAACTGATGCCTCGGTGGGCGATTATTACGCCACCTTGGGTTATTACGAAAACTTATCCATCAGAGGCTTCTCTCTAGATCCAGCAACCAGCTACCGCATGAACGGTATGTCACTGACTGGTGAACAAAACTTTGCTTTTGAAAATAAAGAACGTGTTGAAATCCTCAAAGGTGTGAGTGCCATGCAGGCTGGAGCTTCATCACCAGGCGGCATCGTTAACTTCGTGACAAAAAGACCCAAAGATGTGATGTCTGCCACAGTTGGAACCGGTGAGCGTGGCACAGAATATATGGCCGCTGACTTTGGTACCTTTTTGAACAAAGAAAAATCATTGGGTATACGCATCAATGCCGCCCATGAAAATATGAAGCCATTTGTTAAGAATGCAAAAGGCACCAGAAATTTCGTGAGCTTGGCTGCAGATGCCAAGTTAAGCAACAAAACTCTGGCTCAATTTGATATTGAATATCAAGATAGAAGCCAAATTGGTGTTTCTGGTTTGATGTTGCTGGGAGATGCGGC
Source organism: Polynucleobacter cosmopolitanus (assembly GCF_002224225.1). GTDB lineage: Bacteria > Pseudomonadota > Gammaproteobacteria > Burkholderiales > Burkholderiaceae > Polynucleobacter > Polynucleobacter cosmopolitanus. Next base: position 79,729 of record NZ_NJGG01000002.1, read on the forward strand.
AGATGGTAACGATAGAAGAGTTCCAACTGGCATACCTGCTGATATTCAATTAAATCGATACAGCTGGGTTTTACCCACTGAAATTAAGTCACTCAATACCGGCTTAAAGATTGATCATGAGTTAAATGACAATAATAGGATCTTCTTTCACTTGAGTCGCAGTGAAGTCAAAATCAATGATAGACAAGCCTACCCCTATGGCACTAGCGGTACAGGCACCTTCAGTTCAGAAGGAAACTTCTCAGTGATGGATTTTAGAAGTGAAAATGAACTACGCAGAAATGACCAAGTACAAGCAGGGTTAAGCAGTAAATTTAATGTTGGTTCAGTTGAACATAATTTAAAGTACGGCGCCTCAATACTTAAAAGAAATATTTTTCAGGGGCAAGCAGCCTACTATACGGCCGATCTTCCAGACAATATTTATAGCCTGAATTCGCAAGTTCTTCCGAATACTGGACCTATTGGGCCACAAACAAAAACATTAGATCATCAGCAAAATAGCCTCTTCATCCAAGACAATATGAAGCTGAATGACAAGCTAAACCTCTACTTGAGTACGAGATTTATTGAACTAAGTGATAAATCATACTCAACCTCCGGAAATGCCCTTGGCGAGCTAAAGAAAAACTATTTGCTACCAAGCATTGGGGCCACCTATAAGTTAAACAATAAAACCACGAACTACATCAGTTATAGCGAGGGAGTTGAGTCCGGAACAAGGCCAATCGAAACTAGCTTTAGAAATGCAAAACCGCTTAAGCCTCGAAAAACAGAACAAATTGAAATTGGCACGAGGTATACCCCAACGATTGACTCTATGATTTCCGCAACACTATTTAGAGCAACTCGAGCAAATGAGTATGCAATCGGAGACTTCGATAATTTTGGCGCTCGAGAAGAAATCAAACAAGACGGTAAAGTAGTTCATACTGGCGTCGAGTTAGCCTACGCTCAAAAAGTAACTAAACGCCTCAGCGTAACTTCTAGTGCGATGTATTTAGAGGCCAAGCAAGAAGGTGCCAGCATTGCCGCCATGAATGGCTCACAAGCGATTGGTATTCCAAACTGGCGAGCTGTGATGTTTGCTGATTACCAACTACCGCAAGTTGAAAAAATGAGCGTTCAAGGTGGCTGGACCTATGTTTCAAGCAAACCCGTGACTCTCGATGAGTCATTGAGTGTCCCTGGATATCATAAATTTGATGCAGGTCTGAGATACGTCGATAAGGTGGGTACATCTAAAGCAACTTACAGACTCTTTGTTGAAAACCTTTTTGATAAGTTCTACTGGCGTGATGTGAGCCAGACCTATGGCTCAAATACTCTTTATCCAGGAACTCCTAGAATCTTTAGGGCAACAGCCACCTTTGACTTTTAATCTCTAGCAGCTTTAGAGGATGAGCCGCATCTCTACATGAGGGATGCCGGCCTCATCGAAGATGGGGCCATGAGGCTCAAAGTCTTCTTTGGCATAGAAAGCAATCGCATGAGTTTGGGCGTGCAAGATACATTCTTGAGCGCCCTTTTCTTTTGCAGCTTGGATTAATGCATTCAAGATACTTTTACCTATACCCTGGTTTCTTCTGGAAGATTGAACAGCCATACGCCCTATTTTGGCAATGTGCCCAGTAACGATTAATCGCCCTGTTCCAACGGTTTGATTATCTGCAGTGGCAATAGCGTGCCAAGCAACCTCATCAAACTCATCCCACTCGATCTCTTCAGGGACTTTTTGCTCGACCACAAAGACTTCATAACGCAAAGGTTTAACCAAACTTTGCGCCTCAGCCCAACTTGTTATCGATAATTTAATCATCAGAGTAAAAAATAAATAGGTTAATCATATAGATAGGATAAAGCCCTGGAAGCAATATGTTTCAAGGCATATTAGAGCAAACTCAGGGCGAATTTGGCATCTAATAAAAATCAGGCTATAATCTTCGTCTATTCCTCGATAGCTCAGTCGGTAGAGCGCCGGACTGTTAATCCGTAGGTCCCTGGTTCGAGCCCAGGTCGAGGAGCCAAATAAGAAAGCCTCTGAATGAAAGTTCAGAGGCTTTTTTCTTGCCCTAATCCCTGATAATCAATAGCCATAGAGCCCATTCATAAAGCGGGTTGAAGGTGTTACATTTAGAGAATATTTCAACTAAATCACCTAGGAAACTCCATGACCGTACAAAAAATCAGCATAAGCTTATTAACAGCCTCTATTCTTGGCCTATCTTCAGTGGCCATAGCTCAATATGACTATCCTGTTGATAAACCAGTTGCAGGAGCAGCTGCGGGTGAACTTGGTCAAATTTATAGCGGCATCGTGACAAAGATTGATGGCAAAAACCGTGTCGTGACATTCAAAAGTAAAGAAGGTGAATTAGATATCGTTGCAGGTCCAGAGGTGAAGAACTTTGCCCAGATCAAGGTTGGCGATCGTTTAGATGTTCAATATGCATTGGCTGTGGCCATTGAATTAGTTAAAACGAAGAACAATGATGTGCGCGGTCGTGAAGTGACATCAGATACTCAAACAGCTCCAGCAGGCAAAAAGCCTGGTATGGTTAAAACCAATATTGTCAAAACAACAGCCAGCGTTGTGGCGATTGACCAAAAGAAGCAAATTGTGTCGCTCAAAGGTCCTAAAGGCCATGTGGTGGATGTGAAGGTTGAGAACCCAGCCCTCTTAAAAGGCATCACTACCAAGGACCAAGTATTTGTGACTTATGCTGAAGCAGTTGCTGCCGTGGTGAGCACGCCTAAGAAGTAACTCGTTGAGTTCTAGAAAGTTCTCCTGAGCTTTCTTCTGTTGAAATGAAAAATGCCTCTGAATCTCAGAGGCATTTTTTGTTTTTATTGATTGTTCTTGTTAACTTCTTTTTTACCGACCTAATTACTTACCCAAAAAGATGTCTTTAAACTCTTTTTCACCCACGGCTTTTTGAACCGTGAAGTAGGTCAAGTAATGAACGATGATGAGCCAGTAGATGAAAGCAATCATGATCAAGTTTTTAGGTTTCGCATGACCAAACTCTAACAAGCCTTCTAAGAATGGCTTGCTATGCAGCAAGTAACCCTCAATACCTAGGGCATTGGCATGTAGGATCATGACCAAAACCACATAGATCAATGAATGACCAATCAAAGGCCAGAAAATAGGTTTGCCTTTATTGACCTTGATCGGCATGAGTAGCTCTACCGTGATCAAGAATTTACCCACAAAAGCGGCTTTAATGAGAGCCACGGTAATCGAGAACATGCTATCCGCGCCATCAACCCCAAAGTGCAACATTTGCGATTGGTTATACAAGCCAATGGCATAAAACCAAATCGTGAAGTAGCTTGTGGCAATCAGAAACTTTTTAGTTTCATGAAGAAAGCCATGCTTCATTTTTTCCCAACGGGACATTGATTCTGTTGATTGTGCGCTCACGTTTGACTCCTGACTTCTGATAATGATTGGTGGCTTTTAAATGGCTGGGCCACCTAAAGATAAATACAAATTAATTCGTTGCATCAAAACTTCTAACTGACCTTGCTGCTCATTTGATTGAGCAGTATTGGTTCTTATTTTTTGTTGTAAAACTTGGCGCTGATCAATACGACCAATGACAAATTCAGCATCTGTGCTTTTTTGAATATTTTGTTGCGATTGATAGATTTGATTGAGTTCCGCATAGCGCGCACGCCAAGATTGCTCTCCTGATAAAGCAGATTCCACTTCTCTGAAGGCGTTTAATCCAACTTTGGCATACACGGCAAAAGCTTGCTCAAGCTCAGCTTGCCTTGACTCAACTCTTGCCTCCAAGGAGCCGCCAGTGAATATGGGCAAAGTAACCCCAACGCCAGCACTAGGATTGGACGAGTCGGTTTTAAGCACAAATACTTCACTGCTGATTCTGCCAAAGCCCGCAGTCAAGCTGAGTTTAGGTAAGCGTGTTGCTTCTGCTTCTTTTACATTAAATCTAGCTGCATCAACTCTGGCAGTCGCAGCCACAATATCAGGACGTCTCTCAAGCAAATCAGATGGCACCCCTGGGGTGATAACTGATGGAGCTTTAGGCAAGCTTTGATTTTTTAGCGGTGTTCCGATGGGGTATCGACCCACTAAAACATCCAAGGTTTTTAGATTTTGTTGACTGGCGTTCTTAAGATTAAAAGCCAGCTCTTTGGCTTGTGCAAAATTGATTTCTGCACTGAGGATGTCTTGCTTGGAAGCTGCGCCAATTTTTTCGCGTTGCTTCACGTGCTCCAAGATTTTTTCTTGATGCTGAGCTGATTCATTAGCAATTTGGGCTTGCCTGTGAAGTACTCGAGCAGACCACAATGTTTTAGCTAAATTAGCCATGAACGATAGCTTGGCTGATTCTTGATCAGCCGCAATCGCTCGGGCGTTTTGCTCAGCATTTGCATAGCTTGCTCGCACACGCCCCCAAAGATCAATTTCCCAGTTGGCTCCAACGTAATAACCAGACGTGCCAGATCCCTCAAGACCCAATTTAGAACCGGTTTTACCCTGGATACCCACATTAGGATAAAAAGAACCCCCAACAGCCTTCATCATCGCTTCTGCTTGGTCTAGTCGTGCTGCATAAATTCTGAAATCAGGTGCTGATTGAATCGCCAGCTTAGCCAATTCGATTAACTCAGGATCGTTGAATGACTCTACCCAAGCAATGCTTTGAAATGCTGCTTGCTGATTCGTTGCTTGATGATTGCTGGCTTTGTATTCCGCAGGCAACTGTTGCTCAGGCAATGAACGATCAAGCAGCTCAGATCTTTTGATCGGCTCACCAATGGAACAAGCGCTCAGAGCCAACAGCAGGCTGAGGAACAAATACTTGCTCATGGCGACTTTATCGATCGATCTCATCAATGCAATTTCGGAACAATGTAGTTAAGTTTGCTGTAAACGCGCAACATGACTTTTCTAACAAAATGTAAAAAGCTCATGTTATCTGTGTAGATAGCGCCATGGCCAATCGCACCAGCAGCAATTAATTCTGTGTGACTGCCCTCTTCAAGAATCAACTTCACCGGGAAGCGATTCGGAACAGCTGGCCTAACACCCGTTTGAGGTAAATCGCCATTGGCATTCACTTGACCCTGACGTTGAGCCCAAATCACATTCTCAACCTTGGCTTTATAAATTTGGCCAGGATTGGTTGGAACATAAAACTCTGCTTCATGCCCCGGCTTGATTTGATGAAGTTCATTTTGATGGAACAACATGAATACTTGTGGGTCATCTTCAAGAAAACTCATCGCAGCACGCAATGGTGTTGGCACCAAGAAAACGCCTGGGCGCAGTTGTGCATTAATAACGGTGCCATTGTTCGGTGCACGGACAATGGTTTGCTCAAGCTCCCAATAGGAGTTGTCAGCCTTTTCTTTCAACTCATCGTAATCAGCTTCTGCCTTTTCAAGATCAAAGCGATTACCTGATCCTGTTTTGACCAAAGCGCGGTTTTCTTCTACCCGTTGTTTAGCCAGTTTGAGTTTGGCATTCAAAGCATTGACTGAAGCTTGATAAGGTTCAGGGTCGATCTTGAATAGAACATCGCCCTTCTTAACACGTTGATTGTCAGTCACGCCGACTTCAATCACACGACCTTTGACTTGAGGAATGATGGGGATTTCATGGCGGGTGACCCTGACATCAGAGCTACTTGGAGCAAAGATGTTCATGAGCAAAATCATGATCAACACAAATACAACTGGTGTTACAAACACAATGATTTTGGAGCGTTTGTTCCATGGATAAAGTTTGCGTTTGAAAAATACCCACCAAACAACCAAAGCGTAAAGAACGATGATGATTTCTAACATGTCTAGTCCTTAGCGCTGTTTGAGAGAGATTTCTTTTCAGCTTCCGCAAGAGACTGAACTTGATCTTTTGATAAAGGCACGATGGTTGGCTTTAAATGAGCCCAGACAAATGCAATCGGCCAAAACAAGCCTCCTGAAAAACGTGAAACCATGCACATCGCATGAATGGCTTCCTTCTGTGGATGCTGACGTTTTTCAGCAATCTTGCTGGGTAAATAATGAATTTGCCAATAAGCGATTCCAAGAACAATTGGAATGATGATGATTGCTATCCAGGAGAACACATCCGCCAAAGTATCGACAAAGCCAGCGGCTAAAACTTGTCCAGAAATGACACACATCACTCCAAACAGAGCGATTTGTGAGGCATTTTTAATTGGTGCTGACGGTGTAGGCATACAAAACTCTCGGACTCAATGAACAGTCAATAATTCTAAAAATATCAGAATTAACAGATAGTTATCTAAATTCGTATGATAGAAATATATCAGCCAATCGCACATTAGCCCTATAGCTAATGCTGTAATTATGTGGCCTAGCAGGAAATCGCCACTCAGGCTTTAAATTTACGAAAATTTCAAGTAGAATGATGGGCTTAGCTGAAGTGTGATGAGAGTTTTCGACAGTTTTCTCATGCGCCTAAGCCATGCCCTGGTGGTGGAATGGTAGACACGCCGGTCTTAGAAGCCGGTGCCGAGAGGCGTGAGAGTTCGAGTCTCTCCTGGGGCACCAAATCAAAAAGCTTGTTTCTTTGCAAAGAGAAACAAGCTTTTTTTATTTAGAGATACTTTTATCGGCAGATATTTTCAATGTCCTGTTGGATGATTTTCAGGCCCGCTTTGAGAATCGTGTCATAGCGATTGCGCTCAACTTTGATTGTTTCCGGGGTCCAAGAGTAAAAACCTTGAGAGGTCTTCATACCGTAATGATTATTTTTAACTTTCTCGGTCAAACATTTGGCTGGCGTTGCATCATTGCACAAGGATGGGTAAATGCTCGCACCTGCAGCCGTGTGAATCTCAATCCCAGCATGATCGCGCTGCATCACAGGGCCGGCCGCCAAATACCTAAATCCAAATCCAAACCTAACAGCGTTATCAATGTCTTCTGGGGTGGCAATGCCTTGATCAATCATTGAGAAAGCTTCGCGAGACATGGCATGCTGCAATCGATTGGCCAAGAAGCCAGGTAAGTCTTTGTTGACCCTGACCGGCACCATCAAGCAACGCGTCATGATTTGGAATAAATCATCCATCACTGCCTGACTGGTCTTTTCACCTTTAATCACTTCCACACAAGGTACTAAATGGGCTGGCATGAAGAAATGCAAACCAATCATGCGACTGGTGGTCTTTAAGCCCTCAGCAATCTGGCTAATTGGAAAACTCGAACTATTGCTTGCCAGAATGGTGTGAGCTGGTGCCAGTTCATCTAAATGCTTGAACAGCTCTTGCTTGAGCGGTAATTTTTCTGGAATACATTCCACCACCAAATCAACGCTTGACCATGCAACATCTTTGAGATCTGCATGAATTGTGATGGGTTTATTTGGCTTGGCATATCCGAGTTCTTTGATTTGAAATTCAAAATACTGAGGTAAAAAAGTTCGGCGCTCTGTACCTGCCTCAATGATTTCTACGGCGTAACCACCTCTTAAAAATACCAATGCCACATCAGCACCCATGGTGCCACCACCCACGATCACTACTTTTTTACTTCCTGTCATTTCTGCCTCGATTGATTTTTTATTTAATTATTTTTAGATGACTACTTATGAATTTTGCATCTGAAATGTAAACCAGTTTTAATCATATTTCAGAGATATTTTTGACCGAGAACTTGCTCTTAAATAGTGCATTTTTTTATTTAAAAGCAATTGACTAGTGATAACCCTAGGTAATCCCAAAAACATGGAGCAAAAAGAAAAAAATAGTGCTAAATTTTGAGGACGGTATTAAATACTTTTTGAATAACAAACCGGAGACAAAAGAATGAAAATTGCAAAACTTTTAGCTGTACTTCTGTTCAGCTCAGCTGGTATTGCGAGCGCACAAAATATTTCTGTAGGTACTGGTGGTACAGGTGGTGTTTACTACCCAATGGGTGGCGGTTTAGCTTCTGTACTTTCGAAACATGTACCTGGCATGCAAGCAACTGCAGAAGTGACTGGTGGTTCAGTTGATAACATCAATTTGATTGGCACAGGTAAGCCATATATTGGCTTCTCCATGGCAGATGCTGCAAAGGATGCCCTCGAGGGTAAAGACAAATTCACCAACAAAAAGGTCGAACTTCGCACTTTATTGGTTCTCTACCCTAACCGCATGCACGTCGTGACAACTGAAGCTACTGGCATCAAGTCAATGAAAGATCTTAAAGGTAAGCGTGTCAGCACAGGTTCACCTGGTAGCGCCACTGAAGTGATGGCTTTTCGCTTGATCGAAGCTACTGGTATGGATAAAGACAAAGATGTGAAGCGTGAGCGTTTAAGTGCTGCTGAATCAGTGAATGCCATGAAAGACCGCAAGATCGATGCATTCTTCTGGGTTGGTGGTCTACCAACTGCGGCTGTGACTGACTTGGCTAATACTCCAGGCACAAAAATTGTGATGATCGATAACGCTGCTGAAGTAGCCGCCATGAATAAAAAATATGGCAATCTTTACTATGCAGACACCATTGCGAAGAGCGTTTATGCAGGTATGACGAAAGACAATCAAGTATCAGCCGTGGCTAATATTTTGGTTGCTAGCGCATCAATGCCTGATGACCAAGCTTACAAGATTGTGAAAGCTGTATTTGATCATCAAAAAGAGTTGATCGCTACGCACACTGAATATTCAAGCATCAGCGTTGGTATTCAGAAGCCAGGTAATAGCTCAGTGCCATTTCACCCAGGTGCTATTAAATACTTGAAAGAACGCGGCGCCAAGTTCTAAAAAAATATTAGAAAAATAATACAAACTACCCAAGCACTCCTTGGGTAGTTTTCCATTGAACGAGACAACCATGATCCAAGATCAAACCCCTGCATTGGATGAAAAAACCCAACAGGAAGTAGAGTCATTGATTCGTCAAGAAGAAGGCGACTCACATCAGTACAAAGGCTTTTTAGCCGTTTTCTTGACATTAGCTGCAGTGGCCATGTCACTGTTTCATTTGTATGCAGCTTATTCAATTGTGCCGACGCTACAACTCCGAGTGGTCCACGTTGGTTTTGTTTTAGCTATTTTGTTTTTGTCTTTTCCGATAGCGGCCAAATTTAAAAATAGGCTCATGCTTTGGGACATCGTTTTAGCAGGCCTAGCGGTTGCCACGGCTTTTTATATCTTGCAAGGCGGCGATGATTTGGCGGATAGAAATACTGCCCCACTGCAACTCGACATTATTTTTGGCGTAATTTTTATCATTTTGATTCTTGAAGGTGTCCGTCGCACCAATGGCTTGATTTTACTGACAGTCACTTTGTTATTTTTATCCTATGCATTATTTGGAAATTACTTACCAGCTCCTTGGACTCACAAAGGTTATGAGGTCTCTCGTTTGGTAGGTTATATGTATATGACCTTGGAGGGCGTGTTTGGAACAGCCGTAGACGTTTCAGCAACATTGATCATTCTCTTCACCATCTTTGGCGCCTTCTTGCAGTTCACCAATGCTGGTAAATTTTTCATTGATTTTGCTTTCAGCACCATGGGCGGTAAATCCTCAGGTGTGGGTAAAACAATTGTGCTTTCATCATTCTTATTAGGCGGTCCATCAGGCTCTGGCGTTGCCACAACGGTGACAGTTGGTACGGTAGCAGCTCCAATGTTGGACAAGGTTGGTTACGACAAAAATGCGGCCGGTGGTCTTTTGGCAGCGGGCGGCTTAGGCGCCATCATCTCCCCTCCAGTGTTGGGTGCTGCGGCTTTCTTGATTGCTGACTTTTTAAAGATTTCTTATTTAGATGTTTTGTTGATGGCTTGTATTCCAACCATCCTTTTCTATCTTGGCTTATTTGTCATGGTTGAAATTGATGTCAAAAAATACAATATGTCTGCCATCAAAATTGACAAAGTAGACACCGCTTGGAATTTGGCCAAGAAGTATTGGTTCCACTTCTTCTCTTTGATTTCAATCGTGGTCTTCATGATGATGGGCTTCTCACCTGTGATGTCGGTGTTTTGGGCCACGGTGCTTTCTGCAGCAACCAGTATGTTAAGAGCTGATACGGCCATCTTGCCTTGGGACATGTTCAGCGGAAAACAATCCGTCATCAAGTCTTTTTACGAGTCTAACTTGATCAAAGCTTTGGCCAATGGTTCATCTGGTGTGATCAGCATTGCTGCAACTTGTATCGGTGCTGGTTTGATTGTTGGTACAGTGACCTTGACTGGCCTAGGGCTTAAATTCAGCTCCATCATCATCCAATTAGCTGATGGTTCATTATTGTTGACGGCTATTTATACAGCGATGATTGTTTGGGTCGTGGGATTGGCTGTACCAGTTACTGCGTCTTACATCATTTGCGCTGTGATCACCGCCCCTGCTTTGATTAATTTGGGCGTGCCTGCTTTTGCGGCGCACATGTTTATTTTCTACTACGCTGTTTTGTCTGAAGTATCTCCTCCAACAGCACTCTCGCCATTTGCTGCCGCTGCAATTTGTAAAGGTAATCCTTATAAGACCACCTTGCAGAGCTGGAAATACGTAGCTCCTGCGATTTTGGTGCCTTTCATGTTTGTATTGGATAAGTCTGGCAGTGCTCTTTTATTGATGGGCTCAACCAAAGCATTGGCTAATGCAGATTGGCTACAAATTGCTTGGGTGAGTTTCACCGCTGTGGCAGGCGTGATTGCTTTAGCAGGCGGTCTACAAGGCTGGTTCTTGGCCAAGACCAATTTGTTTGAGCGTTGGATTTTAATTTTGTCTGGTGTTGCATTGGCGTATCCATCTAATTACTCAGACATTGCTGGCTTTATGGGCTTTGCTTTGGTCGTGGTGATGCAGATCATCAGAAATAAAAAATCTGCAGGAGCACCCGCATGAGCCAATTCAATCGCAACAGCCGCGGTGTTTATTTGATTGCCGTGACCCCATTCAAAGAGAATGGTGCTCTTGATTTAGAGAGCACCGATTCCATGGTCGATTTTTATTTGGACTGTGGTGTTACTGGTCTGACGATTCTTGGCATCATGGGTGAAGCCACTAAGTTAACGGCTGAAGAATCAAAGACTTTTGTGGCGCGTGTTTTAAAGCGTGTGAATGATAGAGTTCCCGTGGTGGTGGGTGCATCTGCCCCTGGATTTGCCCCCATGAAAGAATTGACCACTTCAGTGATGGACATGGGTGCTGCAGGTGTGATGGTGGCACCCCCTTCAACGCTTCGTACCGATGATCAAATCACAGCTTACTTTGACATGGTCAATGAAACATTGGGACCTGATGTGCCATGGTGCCTGCAAGATCATCCGGTTTCAACTGGCGTACAGATGTCAACAGCTGTGATTCTCAAGATCTTAAAGAACTCCCCTAATTGCGTGATGCTCAAGCATGAGGATTCTCCAGGACTGAACAAGTTATCCGGAATCATTGCTTCAATTGCCAAAAAAGAGATTGAGCGAGTCTCAATTCTGACTGGCAATGGTGGTGGCCTCTTCTTAACAGAAGAAATGATTCGCGGTGCTGATGGTGCGATGACAGGTTTTGCTTACCCAGAAATGATGGTGAGTGTTTGTGAGTTGTTTGCAAAAGGCGATATAGAAAAAGCTTGTGATGTCTATGATGCTTATCTTCCTTTGGCCAAATATGAACAGCAAGCGAATATCGGTCTAGCCGTTCGCAAACACATCTTGGCTGAACGCGGCGTGATTGCATCAGCCGCGGTTCGTAAGCCAGGGCCAAAACTATCACCAGCAGATATTAAAGACATTGAACGATTAACGATTAGACAAACAAAACGATTAAAGGAAATTGAATAATGGATTTAGGCATTAAAAATAAAACTGCCTTGGTATTTGGCGCTGGCAGCGGCTTAGGTCGTGCCATAGCCCTATCTCTTGGTAAAGAGGGTGCCAAAGTAGCTTTAGCTGGCAGAACAATGGCGAACTTAGAGACGACTGCGCAAGCGATCAAAGCAGCAGGTGGTCAGGCTTACTGCATCGCTTGGGATTTAGGCAATCTAGCAGCCATCGATGAATTATTCACACAAATTGAAAAAAATCTTGGTCCCGTTGATATCTTGGTGAACAACACCGGTGGACCTCCTCCAGCAACTGCCGCAGGACAATCAACCGCACTTTGGATTGAAAAGTTTCAAGAGATGGTTCTCTCAGTCATTGCCATCACTGATCGCGCCATACCAGGTATGAAGCAACGAGGATGGGGACGAATCATCACTAGCACATCATCAGGCGCCATCATCCCCATCGCTAACTTGGGCATTTCAAACACTTTGAGAGCCTCTTTGCACGCTTGGTCTAAAACTTTATCTCGCGAACTTGCTCCACACGGCATCACTGCAAACGTCATTGTTCCAGGAAGAATTGCGACGGATCGCATTCGTTTTCTGGATGAATCTCGTGCAAAGCGTGAGAATATTTCTCTTGAGGATGTTGAGGCTGACAGCTTAAAGTCTATTCCTGTGGGCCGCTTGGGTCGACCTGAAGAATACGGTGACACAGTGGCATTTTTAGCCAGTCAAGTCGCTTCATACATCACTGGTTCTGTTATCCGTGTGGATGGCGGCAATATTCCTAATATTTAAGAGTCTTTTATGAAAACACCCGTTCAAGCATTAGATCAAAAAGTGATCGACGTACTTTCAAAGGTAACCACAGCGACGCTGACCACCCTATTAATCAAAAAAGGGTTGCGTAATGTGTGGTTGCGCGGCAGCATGCCATTGAAATCAGGCCAAGGGAGAATTGTTGGCCGTGCATTTACTTTGCGTTTTGTGCCAGCCCGAGAAGACTTGGCCACGCCAGCTTCTTGGTCATCACCAATTTCAACCAGAGCAGCGATTGAAGATATGCCAGCTGGTTGCATTGCAGTGGTTGATGCCATGGGTGTAACCAACGCTGGTATTTTTGGCGATATTTTGTGTCAACGGATGAAGCAACGTCAGGTAGCAGCTTTGGTCACCGATGGCGTGATTCGAGACGTGGCTGGCGTCTTAGAAACAGAATTGCCGATCTGGTGCAGTGGTATTGCAGCACCACCGTCTGTGACAGGTTTGACATTTGTTGCTTGGCAAGAACCGATTGCTTGTGGCGGTGTGGCTATTTTCCCAAATGATGTGATTGTGATTGATGATGACGGTGCGGTTTTGATACCGGCTGATCTTGTTGATGAAATGGTTGCAACAGCACCTGAGCAAGAGAATCTGGAATCTTGGATCATGGAACAAGTCAAGGGTGGTGCAGCCCTTCCTGGTTTATATCCACCCAACGAAGAAAACAAAGCGCGCTACGAACAATCTAAAAAGAAAACAAACTAAGAAGAAAGCTTGATGCTTCTTAGTTTATCATGATGTAGATCGCAGAATTTATATCAGAAAAGTTTAGATAGTAGAAACACCCAAACTCAGCGCACATTCATTCAATGCTGCGCGTAATTCAGGAGCCAAAGGAATCCCCTCTTGGCTCCTTTTTTCTTCTGTGGCTTTCGCACCTTCGCCCGGCACTCGAATACGATCGACACCAGGCAAAGTTTTAGATGCATGCAACTCATCGATCACACGACCAACTTCACTTAAGAAGTAATCTTGTCCCATGAAGAAGTCAGGGTTGATCGCTATCATGGTTTGACCAGTGTTGGTCACGGTGCTACTGTCTTTGTTGAAATCCACCACATTGCTACCCATGCCACCACCGTTCATACATCCAGCTAACATACCAATCATCAGAGCCAAACCATAGCCTTTATGATCTCCAATGGGTAAGAGTGTGCCTTCGGTGGCTTTTTTTGGATCAGTGATGGGTTGACCTTTTTCGTCAATCATCCAACCAACCGGCATGGCTTCATTTTTTTGGGCTTTGACTTTGATTTTTCCAAATGCTGTGACCGTGGTTGCCATATCTAAAATCATATGTGGTTTGCCTGGACCTGCAGGCACACCAAAAGCGATTGGGTTGGTTGATATCAAGCGGCTTGAACCGCCTGTGGGTGCCATGTGGTTAGCGCTACCAACCGCTAGATAGATGCCCACCAAGCCTTCATCCGCAATTTTGTTCACGTAATGTGCACCCGCACCTGAATGATTACCGTTGTTTGATCCAACCCAGCCAATCCCAAACTCTTTGGCTTTCTTGATGGCCAATTCGGTTGATCGAAACATCACCAAGTGACCCAAGCCATTATCACCATCAAGCAAGGCCATTGGGCCAGTATCTTTGATGGATTTGATTTTGGGGTGGATGTTCATACCACCTTGTAAAAAGCGCTGAACATACTGAGGCATTCGGAATATTCCATGAGCATCTGCCCCTACCAAATCCGATCTAACAATGTATTCAGCAGCGATCAGGGTGTCTTCATGAGGCATCCCCAATTTGGCAAATACCTCTTGAACGTATTGCTTTGCTCTGGCAGGACTTATTTGATTTTGGTCCATGTGTTTTTCCCAATCGCATATTTTTTAACAGCAGCTTCATCGAAACCAAAACCAAGACCTGGGGTGGTGTGCAAGATCAAGTCGCCGTCCTTGAATTTCAATTGCTTGTTGATCAAACGTCTGAAATTCAAGACCTGATCATCAACAAAGAACTCAACAAAACGTGCATTAGGAGTTGCAGCCACCAATGGGGCATGCAAATCATGGAACCAGTGTGGGCTCAAAGTGATGCCCTTGACATCAGCATAGGCAGCAATCTTGCGCCACTCAGAAATACCTCCGCACACAGCGGCATCAGTTTGCAATATCTCTGCTCCACCTTGCTCGACCAAGTCACGGTGACGCCAACGCCCCACTTCAATCTCACCCGTAGCAATCGTTATGGTGGTGAGTTTTGCTAAACGTGCATGAAGATCAATGGCATCGGGAGAAAAAGGTTCTTCCATCCAGCATGGGTTGTATTGCTCAAAGCGCTTCATGTATTCCATGGCCGTTGGGATATCACGCCAAGCATTGTTCGCATCCATGGTCACGATGATGTCTGGTCCAACGGCTGATCGAACAGCCTTCAAGCGAGCCTCTTCTTCTTTAGGGCTTAAGCGACCGGTTTTCATTTTGACAGCCTTGAATCCTAACTTCACATAGCCTTCCATTTCTTTACCTAGCTTGGCAGGTGTTTTGCCATCCAAGTAATAGCCACCACTGGCATAGGCCGGAACGCGATTATTCACAAATGAGCCCATGTAACGATGCAAAGGTAAATTGACTGAATGCGCATTCAAATCCCAAAGTGCAATATCCAGGATTGAGATGGCGCGCATCACACTGCCAGATCGACCTTGCAAGATCGACTCGGTGTACATTTCTTGCCAGATGCCTTCCGTACGATGACTGTCTTGACCAATCAATTTTGGCGCAAAGAGTTGCTCAACAGCCAGTTTGACTAATTCTCCTGCAGCACTACCAACGTAGCAAAAGCCGATACCTTCATGACCATCTTTGCTGCGCACTTTAACCAAACAGTAATGTCTTTCAGAAACTGTTCTAGTAGAAAAAGATGTCACATGATCCAGTGGAACACTAACGGCTGTGACTTCAACGGATTGAATGATGGGCATGTCTGTCTCTCTATATTTTTTATATTTAATGGTGTTACTTGTTCTTCACATAGCACTTCAAATACTTAGAAAAAACTTATTAAATATAAAGACTTCCTGATTTGAAATGCAAGCTATATCCTAGACCGATTAGGTCGTAAAACAAAGCAGTTTTTGACCTCAAAGACTCAGTTAAAACCCTAATAAAACATACTCCATGAGCCTTTTGGCTAACAACACCATTTTGCTGACTTAGGTATGATGGAAGACATAAAAATGATGGAGACAAGCATGAAAAAAGTGGTTGTTTTAGGCACAGGAACGATGGCTCTTGGCATTGCTGCAGGCTTTATCAGCAGAGGCTATGGCGTGATTCTTTTAGGCAGAAATGTTGAGCGCGCCAAATCCACCATTCCTGAAATCATAGCCTTGGCCAAGGGCTTGAGTTCAGGTTTAATTTCAACTGATCAGATTCAAACTGGTGCCATTGAAGATTGGTCTGACTGGTCAGATGTGGCATTGGTGCTTGAAACAGTAACAGAGAATTTAGCCCTTAAACAAACCATCTTTGCTTCATTAGATAAAAGAGTTCCGACTCATATTCCGATAGGCAGCAATAGCTCAGGCTTCCCCATTAGTCAGATCAGCCAAAGTTTAAAAACAGCCCAGCGCATGTTCAACATGCACTACTTCATGCCAGCACACATCGTGCCATTGGTTGAAGTGGTTTTAGGAAAAGTATCAGATCCATCGTTGGCAAAGAAGGTTTGCGAATTATTTGAAGAAACAGGCAAGAAACCAGTGTTGGTCAATCAAGATATTCCAGGATTTTTAGCCAACCGCATACAGCATGCTCTGATGCGTGAAGCTCTTGCTCTGGTCAATGATGGCATTGCAACACCCGAGGATGTTGATACAGCTGTGCGCTACAGTTTTGGCTTCCGTTATGCAGCAGTTGGCCCTATGACACAAAAAGAAATTTCTGGATGGGAAGGCATGGCGATTGCTGCGAAAGAAATTTATCCAAGCTTGTCCAACAACACAGAGATATCACCTTGTTTGAACAAGATCTTGAAAGAGAAAAAATTCGGGATCAAATCAAAAGAAGGTTTTAGAACTTGGTCAGAAGAAGAAGCTGCTGAGATGAAGCGCAAATATGAAAAACGCTTGAAAGCTGCTTTTGATGTGTTGCAAATTGAACTGGATTAATTTGTTTCCGTGATTTGCAGAGCTGCCAATTCCGCATCTGTGAAACCAGCTGCTTTTCTAGCGGCGTAATTGAACGGGCCTCTGAGTTTAGGGGCTTCGTATTTTTCAACCAATTCTGCATACGCCACAATAGGATCCAAGCTTTGCTTTTGACATAGGTAATTGAACCAACGATTACCAATTTCAACGTGCCCGATTTCGTCATTCAAAATGATCTGCAGCAAGGCAACGGCCTCTTGATCATGGGCTTGCGAGAGCTTCTCTTGTATCGGTGGCAAGGCATCTAAGCCACGGCTTTCCATAGTTCTTGGCACTAAAGCCATTCTGGCCAGAATTGATTCAGTGGTTTTCCCGACCATTTCCCATAAGCTATTGTGTGCCGGAAAGTCTCCGTACTTAAAACCACTCTTTTGTAGATGGCGATTGAGTAAATCAAAGTGATATGCCTCTTCTGCAGCTACCTTTAACCAATCTTCATAATATTCTTTGGGCATATTGGGGAAACGCCATACGGCATCTAAAGCTAAATTGATAGCATTGAACTCAATATGGGCCAAAGCATGAATCAATACTGAACGACCCTCTTCAGTCACCATCGAGCGACGCTTGACCAAGCCAGGATTGACCAAAATGGGCGAAGCAGGTCTACCAGGAATATCAAAGCCTGCTTCAGTCAAATGTTCCTCGGCATTGATGGTGATGCAACCTTGCAAATATTGCTCGCGCAAAGCAATCACAGCCGAACCCTTTTCAGATGGGTTGCAAAGGCTCAGCAGTTGAAGGGCTTGGGAGCGAAGTTCAGGCATGGGCGAGATTCAAATAAATAGAATTCAATTATCCATGAATACCTATCTAGGGATAAAATCATTTCGACCATAACAATTAATCAACTGCCATTTTGACCACCTACTTAATGCTCTTAACTCAAGCACTGTCCCTTCTTGGATTTGCTTGTTATCCATCAGCCTTGACCATCATTCAGGCAGAGTGGAACTTGAGTAATTTTGAGTCTGGGTTTTTAGCCAGCAGTTTTTTTCTTGGTTATGTGCTGGTAGTTCCCATTGCCACAACCCTCACTGATCGCATCGATACCCGTCAAGTTTATTTGGCTGGTGGTCTTGCCGCTGGATTAGGCTTGCTGGGTGTCGGATTTTTTGCGAATGGGTTTTACTCAGCCCTATTCTTTTTGATGATTCATGGCGCAGGTGTATCCGCCATGTACATGCCTGGTCTAAAAATTATTTCTGATCGCGTGACCTCTGGTGAAATCACTCGTCACATTTCTTTTTACACAGCATTTTTTGGGCTTGGCACAGGTGCGTCGTATTACCTCTCTGGGGTTTTAATTCGAGAGTTTTCTTGGTCATTAGCGTTCATCTTGATTGCCATCGGTCCAATCTGTGCTGGTATCTTGACTTGGATTGGTACAAAAGCACTTCCTGGTGAAAAAGGAATTTTTGATATTCAAATGAAGTTGAGTGATGCTTTTCCTGTGGCGCGCTGGGAAAAGGTATTGGCGCTTAAAGAGGCGGTTGGTTATATGCTGGGCTACAGCGCGCACACACTGGAGCTATTTGCGACACGTGCTTGGTTGGTGGCATTTTTTACGTATTGCGCATCGATTGCCGCCCCTGAGCAACCCTTTTTGATCAGCGCTACGCTGATCGTGGCTTTCTTGAACATCATCAGCATACCGGCCTCAATCCTCGGTAATGAAATGGCTCTAAGAGTGGGTCGTCATCGCTGGGTGTATTGGGTCATGATTGGTAGTGCGATCAGTGGTATTTCATTGGGCTTGTCCGTTGATTCTCATTGGACTGTCATCGTTGCTCTTGCTTTCATTCACTCAATGTTTGTTATGGCGGACTCGGCCACCTTGACGGCCGGCTTGGTCATCAGCGTTCCACAAGAAATCAAAGGAACTGCGATGGGTTTGCATTCTTTGATGGGCTTTGGTGCAGGATTGGTGGGCCCTGCTCTATTCGGAGCAACTCTGGATATCAGTCGTTACTTTGGTTATGGCGGTTGGACAGCAGCTTATGCATCAATTGTTGTTTGGGGATTGATGTTTATTTTTTATACGCAGTTTTCACTTTGGAAAATTAAAAGAGTCACGCCATGATGAGAAAAACACAACCAAGCTTATTCCCCATCGGCAGTCAGTTACGCCATAAGAAAACGGGTGGATTTTATTTGGTGATTGGTTTAGCCAAGATTGAAGCCACTCTTGAGATGGCCTATGTCTATGAATCACTGCAGACCCATGATTATTGGGTTCGACCTCAAGTAGAAATGGAAGATGGTCGTTTTGAATTAGTTAGCTGATCATTTTTTTAAAGAAGAAAACACAATACCCGTAACAATCAATACAAATGCTAAGCCATGAAATAACTCAGGCGGCTCGCCCAGCAGAGCTGCTGACATCAAGGCAGTGAACAAAGGAATCAGGTTGGCAAAAAATGCTGCCATTGCAGGACCTGCTGCCGTCACACCCAAACCCCAACAACGATAAGCAATCAGTGATGGCGCAATTGCCACGAAAATCAATAATGCGATGGTTGATTCTGTGAATTCAAACACCACAGCATCAGCAGCCCACTCAAATCCTAAAAAGGTAGTAGACCAAAACACGCCAAAGAGGACTTGCGCCAACAGGAATTCAGCCCAAGGCCATTGGCGTTCAGTACTCTTACCCGGGCGACTCAACATCCAACTGTAAAAACCCCACAAGATGGTGGCCAAGAGAATATATAAATCACCAATCACCAGCTGAATATCCAAGATGCTGGATAGATCACCACGGGTCAGAACAATCACAACCCCCAATAGAGAAATCAAGGCGCCCATCATTTGCTTGATTTGCACTGCTTGCTGATAGAACAATGCGCCGATGATGATCATCCACATCGGCATGCTGCCACCAATCAAGGTCACATTGATGGGCGTTGATGTTTCTAAGGAAAGGTACAAAAGTGCGTTGTAAGAGCCAACGCCCAGTAAACCCAGCCAAAGAAAGCGGATCTTGTTTTGCCAAATAGCGCTATCTGATTTGAGCAATCTCCAACCGATGGGCAATAAAATGATTGCTGCCAATGCCCAACGCAAGGTATTGAGCATGATGGGGGATATCTCACCGACTGCCAAACGTCCCACAATGGCATTACCTGCCCAGAGGATCGTTGGTAATACCAAGTAAAAGATAACGCGAGGCGTTAATGGATTCATTGAGTAACTGTGACCATTGTCATGATGACTAAAGATGGCGATGCTAGCATGTCTTATCTAGCAGATTGCTCATTTTGCCGCTCTTGGGTATCCTCACCTTATTAGAAGAAGGTCATCATGAATCAAGACGAACGCATCACCAACCTAGAAATCAAGCTGAGCTTTTCTGAAGACTTGCTAGAAGAGTTAAATCAAACCGTCTTCAAGCAACAGCAACGCATTGAATTATTGGTGAAAGAAATACAGTCGCTCAAATTGCAAATGGCCAGCAATATGCCGTCTGATGGGAACAGTCCTCGCGACGAGATACCGCCCCACTATTGATTGCTGATCAAGGCTTGCGCCTGATCAAGACTTTTGCGCCAAACCTTCCATGGCCAAAGCATAACCTTGGATACCAAAGCCAATCACAATCCCGGCAGCCACTGGTGATATGTAGGAATGATGTCTAAACGCTTCGCGCGCATGCACATTAGAGATGTGCACCTCGATCACAGGTAAACCACTCATGGCAGCAATGGCGTCATGCAACGCCACTGACGTATGGGTGTAAGCACCAGGATTAAACACAATGCCCTGAACCGTGCCTGCGCGATGCGCCAAGCCAGCCTCTTGAATCTTGTCAATCAACGGACCTTCATGATTGCTCTGTAAAAACTCAACGTCAAAACCCAAGCGTTTCGCTGTGTCTATGCAAAGTGTTTCCACATCCGCTAAGGTACTTGAACCATACTTTTCTGGCTCACGCGTACCCAAGAGGTTCAAATTAGGACCGTTAAGAACAATGATTTTTTTCATGATGATTGAAGTATAGCTCTGATAAATTGCTTATTCCAAGCACTTCTGATGGATTTTTTGAGTCTGCTTTAAGACTATTCGGGCCTATTTCCAACGCTCGCAGGTCACTTCGATGGTGCCTTGATGACTGCTTAGCATCAAATGGCCATCTTGAATGGTGGCCTGTATTTGCATACTTCGCTCAGCCCAACGCGCCAACTCTTGAGAAATATCTGAGGAGACACGGTAAACCGATAACTTATCCATGCGGGTGAGTTTGTTCTGAATACCCTTCCACCAAACTTCAGCAGCATGATGGTAGGCATAGACCACAACCTTGTCTGATTTTGAGCAAGCGCGGCTCAAGGGCTTTTCTTCTGGCTGGCCCACTTCTACCCATAAACGAGTTTGACCTGTGAAATCCTTCAACCAAACATCCGGCTCATCAGGGTCTGATAAGCCCGCCCCAAAAACCAATTGACCATCACCTTGGCAAAGGTCATTCAAAAGATGGGCATTGAATGACAAAGCCAACAATCGCATCATCATGCGCTCATCAGTTTCGCTGGGATGTCTGGCCAAAGTTAAGCTGTGGTCAGCGTAATAGGCGTGGTCAATATCAGCAACTGAGAGAGTGACTTTGAAAATGGTGGATTTAATGGCCATGAATGTTTAGGTTTTCTGTGCAATTTCACAGGAGTCTGCGAAAATACCATTATGAAGCAATCAAACACCCCTGAAGAGTATTTGGCGCCCGAAAAGCCGAGTAAATCTGAAATAAAGCGTCGTTTAGAGGCCAGACAGTATCTCGCTGAAGAAATCAGTCAGATGCCTGATAAATGGAAACAAATGCCCATTCCCGAACGCCTATTAGATGCTCTCAAAGAAACTCCCAATGTGAGGAGTCATGGTGGCATCAGACGTCACATTCAATATTTGGGCAAAATCATGGGTGCCATGAGCGAAGAAGAAGTTGATGGCATCAAGCAAGCCTTGATTGGCATTGTGGGTCCCAAAAAAGCCAGCAAGATGAAAATTTAATTCGTTGTAATTGATTGGAGACGTTTATGAAAATCACTAGTTCAAGTTTTCAAGATCAGTCCGTTATTCCGGGTCAGTATGCTTTTGCGATCAAAGATCCAAGCACTCATATCACCTTATCAAGCAATCAAAACCCTCACTTAGCTTGGTCTGACTTCCCTAAAGACACACAATCATTTGCCTTGATTTGTCATGACCCTGATGTTCCAAGCAAAGGTGATGACGTGAACCAAGAGGGCAAAGTGGTACCAGCCAGTTTGCCGCGAGTGGATTTTTATCACTGGGTTTTGGTGAACATTCCAAATTCAGTTCAAACGATTGCTGCTGGTAGTCATAGCAACAGCATCACAGCCAAAGGCAAATCAGCACAGCAGAGTCCGGTAGGTACCCCAGGCATTAATGACTACACCGCTTGGTTCAAAGGTGATGCTTCCATGGAAGGTCATTACTTTGGTTACGATGGCCCCTGCCCGCCATGGAACGATGCAATCAAGCATCACTATATTTTCACAATCTATGCTCTGAATACTCCGAGCATTTCTCTAACTGGTCCATACACAGGTGCAGAGGCATTGATTGCGATCAAACCGCACATCATTGCTCAAGCAAGCATCACGGGTATTTATAGCTTGAACCCAAGTGTCGCGATTTAATTAAATAGTTTTTTTAATTACTCAGCCTCAGCCAATTCAGGTCGAGGCTGATTTTTTTCAGTTTGCATGGTGGCGAGAATCGCCACGCCACAGAGCACCACTGCCATCCCTATGACTTGAATGATGGTGATTTGTTCACCCAAGAAAAACCAACCAAGAAATATCGTGGCGATTGGTCCCAACATACCCGCCTGAGCAGTCAAACCCGATCCAATTCGATTAACTGCAATCATCACCATCAGCATGGGCATGAAAGTACAAAACAAGGCATTGAAGAGGCTCAGCTGATATACCTCAGGCACTTGGGTCCATAAATGTGTGGGGTTCAGAATCAATGCTTGGGCGGTGCTGAAAACTGTTGACGATGCACTGGCATAAGCAACCAAACGAATACTGCCCACCCGCCCCACAATCTCACCGGCAAAGATCAAATAGACTGCATAAGAGATGGCACTCAAAAATACCAACATGCCGCCCCAGGCAATCGACGACCCCATGATGTGAAGGTCGTGTGAAAAAACAATGATCACTCCTGCGTAGGCAAGAAGCAAAGCCAACCACTGCTGAGTGTGAATTTTCTTTTTTAAAAAGAGCATTGAAATCAACAAGACGATTGTCGGGTTGAGATAGAGAATGATTCTCTCAAGTCCAACGGTGATGTATTGCAATCCTAAGAAGTCCAGGTAACTTGAAAGGTAATACCCCACAAAACCCAAAAAG
The DNA here is from genome assembly GCF_002224225.1 of Polynucleobacter cosmopolitanus. Taxonomy (GTDB): domain Bacteria; phylum Pseudomonadota; class Gammaproteobacteria; order Burkholderiales; family Burkholderiaceae; genus Polynucleobacter; species Polynucleobacter cosmopolitanus. The sequence continues at coordinate 102,870 of NZ_NJGG01000002.1, forward strand.
ATGATGCTCAAGATGTCACGCTTGGCCATGGGTGATGGTTGGTGATAGCGTGATGACCACCACACAGCCACCCAGAAGAATGGTAAAGAAAAAAGCATCCTCAAAGACAACACAGTGGCGGAATCGACCCCATATTGATAGCAAAGTTTGACCACGATTGCTTTGGCCGAAAACAGAATTGACCCTAATCCAGCAATTAGCAGCGAACTAAGGAGAAAGGATCTTTGCATGCGTTGGACTTTTTAAGGGCTTTATTAGACTTTTTATCGAGGTTTGATTGAGTATGAACGATTGAACAAGATAAAAGTGCCCAAAAGCGTTCAATTGTCATAAACAAACAGCCCTTAGTTTAAACGAGCAGAAAGTGCTTAAAAAGCCTAAAATACAGCCCGTGAACGCACCTTTCAATCCCTCTCTAATACCTAGCTCGCCAAGATTAGATTCTTACCCTAAATACTGGGCTGAATGTTTTGGTACAGCCCCCTTCTTGCCAATGAGTCGAGAAGAGATGGACAAGCTTGGTTGGGATAGCTGCGACATCATCATTGTGACTGGGGATGCTTATGTGGATCACCCAAGTTTTGGTATGGCCATCATCGGTCGCTTGCTTGAAGCACAAGGCTTTCGTGTCGGCATCATTTCTCAACCGGACTGGCAATCAGCCGATCCATTCAAGGCCCTAGGCCAACCGAATTTGTTTTATGGCGTGGCTGCCGGCAACATGGATTCCATGATCAATCGTTACACGGCTGATCGCAAAGTGCGCAGTGATGATGCCTATACAGCTGGTGGCATGGGTGGCAAGAGACCAGATCGTTGTTCATTGGTTTACGCTCAACGTTGTCGTGAAGCCTATGCTGATACCCCCATAGTTATGGGGGGTATTGAAGCCTCATTGCGCCGAATTGCGCATTACGACTACTGGCAAGACAAGGTACGTCGCTCTATTTTGATTGATGCAAAAGCGGATATCTTGCTTTACGGCAATGCTGAAAGAGCTGTGGTTGAAATTGCTCATCGCTTGGCCAAAGGTGAAAAGATCGCTGACATCAATGACATTCGTGGCACGGCGTTTGTTAGACGTCACCCTGCCCCAGGTTTCACAGAAATTGATTCAAGCACAGTAGATGTACCGGGTGTGATTGATGCCCCGATCAATCCTTACTTAACGCCTGATGAGCAAGCCAAAGAACAAGGCACCAGTTGTAAAAAGACCGATGGCACGCTTGATCAAGAGCCAGCGGTTCAAGCCATCACAGTTGTGCCGACTGCCAGAAAACGTTTAGAGCGTGACACAACAGTGATTCGTCTTCCAAGCTATGAAGCTGTGAAGCGTGATCCAGTGCTCTACGCACATGCTAGTCGCGTCCTTCATTTAGAAACTAATCCAGGCAATGCGCGTGCATTGGTGCAGCAACATGGTGAAGGTGCATCTGTCAGAGATGTGTGGCTGAATGCTCCTGCTGTCCCACTGACCACCGAAGAGATGGATTCAGTGTTTGATTTACCTTACGCCAGAGCTCCCCACCCATCGTATGGTGATGCCAAGATTCCGGCGTGGGACATGATTCGTTTCTCCGTGAACATCATGCGCGGCTGTTTTGGTGGCTGTACTTTCTGTTCAATCACTGAGCACGAAGGTCGAATCATTCAGAATCGTTCATCTAATTCAATCATCAAAGAGATTGAAGATATTCGCGACAAGGTTCCAGGCTTCACAGGCATTATTTCTGACTTGGGCGGTCCAACCGCCAACATGTACCGCATCGCTTGTAAATCGAAAGAGATTGAAGCGCACTGCCGTAAACCATCGTGTGTTTATCCGGATATCTGCCCGAACCTCAACACAGATCACACGCCGTTGATTCAGTTGTACCGTCGCGCGCGAGCCTTACCTGGCATCAAGAAGATTTTGATTGGTTCAGGCGTGCGCTATGACCTCGCAGTTAAAGCGCCAGCGTACATCAAAGAGCTTGTGGCTCATCACGTGGGTGGCTATTTAAAGATTGCTCCTGAGCACACCGAGCAAGGCCCTTTATCAAAAATGATGAAGCCAGGCATGGGCGCTTACGATAAGTTCAAAGAGTTATTTGATAAATACTCTAAAGAAGCAGGTAAAGAACAGTATTTGATTCCTTATTTCATTGCAGCCCACCCAGGGACCAGTGATGAAGACATGATGCATTTAGCGATTTGGTTGAAGAAAAATGGTTTTAGAGCTGATCAAGTTCAAACCTTCTACCCTTCTCCAATGGCAACCGCTACAGCCATGTATCACACCAATAAAAATCCATTGCGCAAAGTCACGCGTGACAGTGAAACAGTGGACATTGTCAGAGGCGAAAAGCGCCGTCGTTTACACAAAGCATTCTTGCGTTACCACGATGCCAATAACTGGCCTTTGCTAAGAGAGGCATTGAAAAAAATGGGCCGTGCTGATTTGATTGGTAATGGCAAGCACCATTTGATACCAAACTATCAGCCAACGACTGATGGCAGCTACCAAAGTCCGCGTCGCAAGAACTCTTCAATGGGTCTGGCTGGTGGTAAGCCGTTTGGCAAACCTGCGGCCACAGCCGTTGCTCACAATCCAAGAGATTTCTCTGTTCCTCAAAAACCTGGTCGCGGCAAGATCATGACGCAACACACTGGTTTACCTCCCCGTGCAACAGGTGTTAAGACTGGTGCTAAAACCACAGGCAGCGTTTCTGGTCGCCCAAGCTCAGCCAGAGGATTAAGCACTGGCTCAAAGCCTGGTGTAAGAGCGCCAATCAATAAAAAGAAGTGATCACACTGCTTTGAACTGAAGTTCAAAGATCAATATTTTGAGTGTCTTTTAGGTGTTTGGCTGAACGAGCAGCAAATAAAAAAATTGCCAGGCCATATAAAAATATAACCCCAACCGCAATATAAAAATAAGTATTTTTATCCATTTTTTTGCCCTTTTAGTAGATAAGCACCCAATACGAAAAATCCTATTGCTATGGCCAATAAAATTGATCCTTGTAAAGCATATTCAATGATTTCAGCTTCAGAAAATGGCAATCCCGCCATCAATATCGCTGCAGCCAAAGACAATGAATGTATATATCTTGAACAGGATTCAATTTGATCTCTGTTCAATCCATTCGTGGCGTTCAATAAGTTTTTGAATCTGGCCTCCCTTTCAAGAAGCAAGGATTGTAATTGCTTATGTATTTTATAAATAATAACCCAACGCCTGATAGGGGAAAATAATTAAGTCAAAAGAATGATCATTGGATGGGTGAGGCGAAAAAGATTATTCAGAGGTAAGATTTAGGCATGAAAAAACCATACCAACTTTCAGCCACTGAAGCTGCCAAGAAAATTCAGGCCAATCAATTAAGTTCTGAAGAACTACTTCGCTCTTGCATTGAACGTATCGAAGAAAAAGAATCTTCAACTCAGGCGTGGGTAGAAACCAATTTCAAAGCAGCTATAGATAGAGCCCGTTATCTAGATCGTTCTGCGAATCAAGGCTTATTACACGGTTTGCCATTTGGTGTGAAAGATTTATTTGATACGCACGACTTTCCCACACGCTATGGTTCCCCTATTTACGAGAACAATCGCCCCAACAGTGATGCCGTGCATGTTTCATTGATGCGTCAAGCAGGTGGTATTTTGTTAGGCAAAACAGTTACTACTGAATTTGCTACCTTCAAGGGAGGCAAAACCAGAAATCCGCGCAATCCTGAATACACCCCGGGCGGTTCTTCCAGTGGCTCTGCTGCTGCCGTAGCGGATGAGATGATTCCATTGGCTACTGGCAGTCAAACAGCTGCTTCAGTGATCAGACCGGCTGCTTTTTGTGGCGTGGTTGGATACAAGCCTACCTACGGCAAAATCAGTTTAGGCGGCGCTAAAAGCTTATCTCCTTCTTTAGACACTTTGGGTAGTTTCAGTAGAACTGTTGAAGATGCTGCTTTATGTGTTGCCGTGATGTCTGGTGATACTGCATTGGCCAAGATTGATAAGCTCAACAAAAAACTTCGCATCGGCACTTGCCTGACCTACGATGGTCATTTGGCTTCTGCAGATACTGTGGCTGCCATCGCCCATGCTGCTCTTTTAGCCGAAGATCTATTCAAAGTTTCAGTTCTTGAAATCAAGCTGCCAGCTATCTTTAAAAAGATGTCAGAGCTGCAAGGCAGAATCATGTGGTCAGAGAGTGCTCGTAGTTTTTCTTTTGAGCAAACCAATCATGCAGAAGAGTTGAGCCAACAATTGCGCGGCCTAATCAAGCAAGGTGCAGCCATTTCTTATGAGCAATACAATGCCGACTTAATTGTGGCGGAACAAGCACGCATGTCCATTGATCAATTATTGAGCAATGAGATCGATGTGATCATTGCGCCAAGCGCCATTGGAGAAGCTCCTCATGGACATACTTCAACAGGAGACCCAATCTTCTGTCGAGTTTGGACCTTGATGGGTTTGCCATGCATTACCTTGCCATTGTTCAAGGGACCCAATGGCATGCCTGTGGGCGTTCAATTGGTGGCTCGAAGAGGCAGAGACCGCCTCTTGCTATCAGTGGCGGATGCTTTATTAAAAGCTCAAATGTAATTTTTTAAAAGCGGTATGAGCAAGGCACCCAAGATGCCGTGTAGACCCATTGCCAAACTAGCATAGGTGCCAGCTTCTGGATGAACAGCAAAGGCCCTTGATGTGCCAATGCCATGCGCTGCCACACCAATGGCAAAGCCTCGTTGCCACCACTGCTTCATGCCCAACAGGTTCAGAATATGACTACCCAGAATGGCGCCAATGATGCCTGTGATCACAGCAAATACAGCGGTCAGTGTTGGTGATACTCCTAAGCGCTCAGCCACACCCATCGCAATCGGCGCAGTCACTGATTTAGGATAGAAGGCACCGATGATGGCGCTATCTGCTCCCAAGAATGTGGCAACACCAACCGCACTCACGATTGAAACGACACCACCACAGAGTAAGGCAACCAACAAAGGAAATACTCGAGCCTTGAGAGCTGCAACCCCTCGGTAAATTGGAATGGCCAAAGATACTGTGGCTGTACCTAATAAGAAATGCACAAACTGAGCGCCTTCAAAATACTTCTGATACGGCATATCCACCAAATACAAGGCGATTGCCACCAAGATAACGGCAATCGCTACTGGATTAGCCAAAGGATTGCGCTCAGTCTTTAGATAAAAGAAGCTGCCCACTTGGTAAGCAGTCAAAGTGAGAATCAAAGCAAATAAGGGACTGCCTGAAAGGTAGACCCAAATTTCTGCTATCTGTAGATCATTGGGATTCATGAGAATCCTTTTTTGAAATAAAGCGCAGAACAACCGCGGTCACCACGATGGTAGCCACCACACTCACCAATAGAGCAGAAATGACTGCAACTGCATTGGCTTTTAACTGAGGTAAAAATAAAATCACGCCCACAGCGGCAGGAATGAACAAGACCCCTAAATGCTGACTGAAGGCATCAGAGACTAATGCCAGTGAAGGATTAACATGCCCTTTGATGATCAAGAAAATCAACAAAAATACCAAACCTAAAACCGGGCCGGGAATGATGGGCAAGAAAAAATGAGAGATCAACTCTCCCAAGCCTTGCCACAATAGTATTTGGACTAATCCAGGAATCATCGCGATGACTTAGGATTTACTTGGAAGCTCAACAAGATGGGCTTTGAATAAGTTCTTTTTAGCCACGTAGTTTTCTGCGCTGGCTTTAAGACCAGCGATGGCTTCAGGCGTGAGTTCGCGAACCACTTTGGCAGGTGAACCTAGAATCAAAGAGTTATCCGGGAAGACCTTACCCTCAGTAACCACCGAACCAGCACCGACCAAACAGTTCTTACCAATCACCGCACGATTGAGTACAACCGCTTGAATACCAATCAATGAATTTTCACCAATCGTGCAACCGTGCAACATCGCTTGATGCCCCACTGTCACATTCTCAGCCAAAGTCAAAGGACAACCCATGTCTGTGTGCATCACAGTGCCTTCTTGCACATTGCTGCCCTTGCCTACTGTGATGGGCTCATTGTCACCACGAATCACCACTCCAGGCCAAACACTCACATCTTCATTCAAAATCACATCACCAATCAATGTAGCTTCTTTAGCCACAAAAGCTGACTCATGAATTTGCGGAGCTTTGTCTTTGTATTGGTAGATGGTCATGATGTCTTCTTTCTTTTTTGTCTTTATCTATGTATTGATATTTATATTTATTGTTAATTTCTTATTTCATTTGAATCTAAAAGCATGGATCAATTGTGGGGTTTCCAACGAATTGAGTAAGAAGCGATCAGCACTTCAATCAAGAGAGAAATCAAAGCCAAAATGAATGAGGCGATACCAGCCACAAATGTATAGAGAACAAATGCTGACACCATTAGTTTGCCACCGCTTGTTTCAGCAAAAAATAATTCCAAGATAGTCAGTCCAATCATGATGGCGCACAAGACTAAAAAGATCATAGAGACATTGATGAAGCGTCCACGCGTGGCAATATTCTTTAACTCTTGATTATAGGAATCACGAATAGAGGGCCTTAGGCTCTCATCCATGAGCTCTTTATGAAGCACGCGAGATCGATCAATCACACGAGCCAAGCGGTGAGTCAAGGCACCAATCATGCCAGCCACTGCTGTTAACAAGAAAACTGGCGCCACAGCCAGTTGAATACTATCGCTCAAGGTACTGGGATTCATCATATAAGGAATATACCGCAGGTCGAGCAATCTCACCAAATAGAAAGAAAATAAGCGACCTAGGCCGCTTATTTTCAGTCAATCTCAATGAGATTCAGTAGGTTTTAGTATTGATGGCTTACTTAAAAAGTACCTGGATACAAAATGTCTTTGGTGACATTATGAATATCTCGGTGCCCCGTGAAAGCCATGGTGACATCCAGTTCCTTATGAATGATTTCAAGACACTTGGTCACACCAGCCTCACCCATGGCCCCAAGACCATATAAAAAAGAACGGCCAATCAAAGTGCCTTTGGCACCCAATGCCCAGGCCTTCAGAACATCTTGGCCTGAACGTATACCGCCATCCATCCAAACTTCAATGTCTTTGCCAACCGCATCAACAATGCCCGGCAATGCATGAATAGTTGATACAGCGCCATCTAGCTGGCGACCGCCGTGATTAGAAACAATCAAGGCATCGGCACCAGAGTTAGCTGCCAAACGAGCATCACCTTCATCCAAAATACCCTTGATGATGAGCTTGCCACCCCAACGTTTTTTAATCCACTCAACATCTCCCCAATTCAAAGCTGGATCAAACTGCTCAGCTGTCCAGGATGACAAAGAGGACATATCGCCCACACCCGTAGCATGCCCAACAATGTTTCTAAAAGTTCTGCGTTGTGTGCCCAACATGCCCATGCACCAGCGTGGCTTTGTCATCATGTTGATGATATTTGGAATCGTCAATTTTGGTGGCGCAGTTAAACCGTTCTTAATGTCTTTGTGGCGCTGACCTAAAATTTGTAAATCAAGCGTTAAAACTATCGCAGAGCACTTGGCTGCTTTAGCACGATCAATCAAGCGTTCGATAAAGGCACGATCTTTCATGACGTAGAGCTGAAACCAAAATGGTTGAGTGGTATGTTCAGCCACATCTTCAATGGAGCAAATACTCATGGTTGATAAACAGAACGGCACACCAAATTTTTCGGCGGCCTTCGCAGCCAAGATCTCACCATCAGCGTGTTGCATACCCGTTAAACCAGTTGGAGCCAAGGCCACAGGCATCGCCACTTCTTGACCAATCATTTTAGTTTTGGTCGTTCTGTTTTCCATGTTCACAGCTACTTTTTGGCGCAACTTGATCTTTTGAAAGTCAGATTCATTTGAGCGATAAGTAGACTCAGTCCAAGAACCAGAATCCGCATAGTCATAGAACATTTTCGGTGTTCTTTTTTTATGCAAAATACGCAAATCTTCAATATTGGTAATAACTGGCACTATCATCTCCTCAGGGATTCAGTATTTGAAGCAAGTAAGGCTGTAATATTTGGCTTTTCACCATTATAGGTACTCTTTACTCAGCATGGCAAAACCTCTTTCTTTAGAAAAAATCCTTTTTAGCCAAGGGTTTGGAACGCGTCGCTACTGCAGTGATCTGGTTTACGCTGAGCTCGTGAAAATCAATGGCGTCTTGGCTGAAGACCCTGATGAAAGAATACCCCCTGAAAACCTACAGCTTGAAGTGGATGGCGAAACTTGGGAGTTTCATGAGAAAGCCTATGTGGCCTTCCATAAGCCAGTGGGCTATGAATGCTCCCACAAAACCAGCCATCACCCAAGTATCTACGGCCTACTGCCTCAACCTTTGGTTGAAAGGGGTATTCAATGCGTGGGTCGCTTAGACCATGACACCACGGGCTTGATTTTGATGTCTGATGATGGGCAGTTCATCCACCGCATGACCACCCCCAAAAAGAACATTGGCAAGGTGTATCAAATCACTGCTGCAGAAGATCTCACTGAGGAACAGTTACAGCATCTTTTAAAAGGGGTTGTTTTAGACGACGATCCCAAGCCTTGCTTTGCCAAAGCCTGCGTGCAGCGCTCCAGCAGAGTTCTAGAAATGACCATCGTTGAAGGCCGCTATCACCAAGTCAAACGCATGATGGCAGCCGTGGGCAATCATGTGGCTCAATTGCACCGATTATCAATTGGTGAATACACACTACCCCAAGACCTTCCCGAAGGCGAATGGCGTTGGCTCTACCCTAATGATTTGAAGCAGCTATCTGTCAGTTTGGCTGACAGCTAAGCAAGCACTACTTGATGAGCGCCAAACCTTCTTTGAATTGAGGGTGTTCACAAGACTGCAAGAGCTCAAAGACCACCATTTCAGTTGTCACGAGCTCTGCACCATTTGATGCCAAGCGATCAAATGCAGCATCGCGATTAGCTTCTGTGCGGGAGCTGCAAGCATCAGTCACAACCCACACATCAAACTCTTCATCGAGCAAACCTAAAGCAGTTTGCAATAAACACACATGGGTCTCACACCCGGCAATCAAAATGGTGTTTTTTTCGCCTTGATCTTCTTGTTTGCGCTGGATGTGCTTGGGCAGACTTCTGGCATTACCCATGGGCTTTGGTGGCGCTCTTAACTCATCAACCAAACCATCAGCACAGGCACCGAAATACATCTTGGTCAGTGTCTTCTGACAAAAAGCTTTCAACTGAGCATCATTAGGTCCTAATTTTTCTGGGTTTTGCTCAGTACCAATGATGGGCAACTGTAATAACTTTGCAATTTTTGCCAAGCGCACTGCATTGGCCAATACCTGTTCTGCCTGATGAATCACTGGCATCAATTTGCTTTGATAATCAACCAGAACCAATTGAGTTTCTTGTGCGTTTAAAAGTATGGACATAATGAGTAATGATTCTTTAAGATGAATACATGGTATTTTCTTATAAAAAGAGCCCTAGGAGTAATAATTTGTTCGCAGCCTTATTGATCATCATCCCTTTTGTTACTTTTGTTTTTTATATCAGAGCTATCAGCAAAACCATCAAGGCGATTGATCCTGAATACAGGACTCAAGCTCCTGGTATGGCCTGGTTGCTGCTCATTCCCGTTTTCAATGTGATTTGGTTCTTCTTTTTACTCAAAGCGATCAAGACTGGCTTTCTTCGGATGCATGAAAATAAGAGAATCAGTCAGCCCATCGATACTGGTTATACCTATGGCATTGCGATGGGTTGTTGCTGGGCAGCAATCTTTATTCCTAAATTGATTTTTATTGCTTTGATTCCGATGTTTGTATTTTCAATACTTCATTGGACCAAGCTGAATAATGCCAGGAAGCGCTTGAACGACGAGCTCAACCAAAGTTAATTAGGCGGATTTTTTAAGCCGTCTTTGATGGTTTCGTCACTGAGGCTTTTTTAAATGGATTTGCGCAGTCATCTTGCCGGCAAAGATCATGTCTAGCTGCACGCCGTCAATCCCCTGAGCAATCTTGACACCATCTTGTGCCACAGGGAATGTTTTTTCGAGCGTGAGCATATTTTTAGGCCAATCAACCCGCAAGACTGCACTCATCGGCAAATAGCCATCAAAGTAGCGACGCATCAAAGGACCAGCATTCAAGGTATATTGCTCTGAGGATACTTTATCCAAAGCCCTTGATTCCAAGTCAATGCAAATAGAAGCCCCACGCTCAACATCGGTGAGTGTCACACGATTGTCTTTGACTTCAGCCGAGTTCATTTTTTCTAGCGATTTGACTGTGATCTTTTTAATTCTATTCTCATTAAAAACAATCACCACTTTCCTAATGGGATCCAATTGACGATGGCAAGTGGCAATGGTCACCACGCCAGAATCCAAACTTTGCGGGCTGATCATCACCCTTGATTCATAGCTATAAGCACCGGGATCAGGACGGATTTTTAAATACTTGATTTCGCCTTCATTAGCAATATCAGAAAACTCCAAAGCTGCAATCGGATTAATTGCGAGTAAAGTGACTGCGCAAACAATCGACTGCAGCAGTCGCTTCATCATGGATGTTCCTTAGAGAGATATTGCTGAACTTTTTCTAACCAAACCCTCAAAGCATTGGCCAGGTCTTTTTTACTGAAGGAGCAACTTTCTTCAGTAAAAAGCGATGATGACTCTACTCTGGATAAAACATTTTCAAGAGCTGTGCCATATTTATCCGGCAACTCGCTGTCTTTATAAAAGGTTCGAAATGCCTCAATCAAGTCAGCGGAATGACCTGTACCGTCTAACCAAGCCTGCAATAAATGTTGAACATGCTGGGGATTATGAATACTCATGATCACTTCCCCGCCGATTGGTATTCATTTGACAAGGTTGTCATCAAATCTGATACTGACATGGCACGAGCTCTCGCATATTCAGTTCCAGCCCAAAGGTTTTGATAATCCCCCTCATCATGCTTTGCAGCCCATTGCCTCATCGCAGCGGTCATGTTGTTTTGTAAAGGAAATGGTAAATAAGTTTTACCTTCCATCAATGACATGTATTTATTTTTAACACCTTGTGCAGGACGACCTGAGAAAGCCCTGGTAAAAGCGGTACCTAGTTCATGCTTGGTCAATACAAAGCGACGATGAGCAGGACTAGAGCCTGCCTCAGCAGTCACCAAGAATGCTGTGCCCAGCTGAGCAGCAGACGCACCGACCCGAATAATTCCATGAATATCAGCGCCGTTCATGATGCCACCAGCTGCTACGATGGGTATTTGAAGATGCTGAGCCAACTCTTGAACCAAATCTTTTAAGGTCAACTGTTGATCAACACCTTGTGGATCAAAGATGCCACGATGACCGCCGGCTTCAATGCCTTGGGCCACGATGAAATCAACATCCGCCGATTGAATCATCAAGGCTTCTTCTAAAGAAGTGGCTGTGACACCTACACTAATACCTAAGGAATGAGCCTTTTCAATGACCTGCTGTGGCGGCAAACCAAAATGAAAGGTCAGCACTTCTGGTTGATGAACCCAAATCGGTTCAAGCATGCTTTGTAGATCTGGAATATAAGGTGGCTTTGGAATAGCCACTGTCACACCCAATGAATCCAGTACATCTTTTAGATCACTCAATGCTTTCTGCTGTTCTGACACTGCTGGCATGACTGGTTCTTTGAACACAAAAAAATTGGCATTGATTCTGGTGTTCGGTACTTTTTTGATGAGTGCTTTGGTGTCTTTTAAATCAGCATCAATTTTTTCTGGAGTCGAATAGGCAAAACCAAAACTGCCCAAGCCACCTGCATCGGAGACAGCTGATACCAATGCAGGCGTATTAACCCCACCTGCCATCGGCGCCTGTATCACTGGAATTGTTAAGTCAGAAAACTTGAACATGTCATGCATCAATTAGTAAAGTATCACTAGCATACCTCTTCATGATGATTTTTTCAGCCAAGATGAAAAAAGGGGCTTTCCGAAGAAAGCCCCTTTTAATGTTGCTCTTAAGATAAATGTTTAAGCATCGACTGTTTTTGCCACATCACTGAAACCTTTGATTTGATCAAAGTTCATATATTTGTAGATTTCAGCTCCGCTTGCATTGAGAACACCCATGTCAGCCATGTATTCCTCTTTGGTCGGGATGCGACCCAATTTAGAGCAAATAGATGCCAACTCAGCTGAGCCCAAGTAAACAAATGTGTTTTTACCTAAACGGTTCGGGAAGTTACGTGTTGATGTTGACATCACAGTAGCACCTTCACGAACTTGTGCTTGGTTACCCATACACAATGAACAACCGGGCATTTCCATGCGCGCACCGGCACCACCTAAAACACCGTAGTGACCTTCTTCTGTTAATTGCTGTGCATCCATCTTGGTTGGAGGAGCAACCCATAATTTCACAGGAATATCACGCTTGCCTTCAAGCAACTTAGATGCCGCACGGAAGTGACCAATATTGGTCATGCAAGAACCGATGAACACTTCATCAATTTTTGCGCCAGATACTTCAGACAATGTCTTCACATCATCAGGGTCGTTCGGGCAGGCCACGATTGGCTCATGAACATCAGCCAAATCAATTTCAATCACTGCTGCGTATTCAGCATCAGCATCACCTTTGAGTAATTCTGGTTTTGCCAACCATGCTTCCATCGCCTTGATACGACGACCCAATGTGCGTGCATCAGAGTAACCATTCGCAATCATCCACTTCATCAAGGTGATGTTGCTGGTCATGTATTCAATGATCGGGTCTTTGTTCAAATGAACAGTACAACCCGCAGCTGAACGCTCAGCAGATGCGTCTGACAATTCAAATGCTTGCTCAACTTTAAGATCAGGCAAACCTTCGATTTCTAAAATACGGCCAGAGAAAATATTTTTCTTACCCTTCTTCTCAACGGTCAACAAACCTTGCTTGATCGCATACAAAGGAATTGCGTTCACCAAGTCACGCAATGTGACGCCTGGCTGCATCTTGCCTTTGAAGCGAACCAACACAGACTCAGGCATATCCAAAGGCATCACACCAGTGGCTGCAGCAAACGCTACCAAACCTGAACCCGCTGGGAATGAAATACCAATTGGGAAACGAGTGTGAGAGTCACCACCTGTCCCAACTGTGTCAGGCAATAACAAACGGTTTAACCAAGAGTGGATCACACCATCACCTGGACGCAAAGCAACACCACCACGGGTGCTGATGAAGTCAGGCAACTCATGATGCATCTTCACATCCACTGGTTTTGGATAAGCGGCTGTGTGGCAGAAAGATTGCATCACCATGTCTGATGAGAAACCTAAACATGCCAAATCTTTCAATTCGTCACGAGTCATTGGACCTGTGGTGTCTTGCGAACCCACAGTTGTCATCTTAGGCTCACAGTAAGTGCCTGGGCGAACGCCCTTGCCCTCTGGCAAACCGCAAGCGCGACCAACCATCTTCTGTGCCAATGAGAATCCTTTGCCAGAATCAGTTGGATTAGTTGGCAAGCGGAACAATGTTGAAACTGGCAAGCCCAAAGCTTCACGAGCTTTGGTCGTTAAACCACGACCAATGATCAATGGAATACGGCCACCGGCACGCACTTCATCAAATAGAACATCTGACTTGACTTTGAACTCAGCGATTACTTTGCCATCCTTGAGTGCTTTACCTTCATAAGGACGCAACTCAATCACATCGCCCATGTTCATGCTGTTAACGTCTAGCTCAATCGGCAAAGCGCCAGCATCTTCCATGGTGTTGTAGAAAATCGGAGCAATTTTAGTGCCCAAACAAACACCGCCAAAACGCTTGTTAGGCACATAAGGAATGTCTTCACCTGTGAACCACAACACTGAGTTTGTGGCTGACTTACGTGATGAGCCTGTACCAACGACGTCACCAACGTAGGCAACTAAATGACCTTTTGCTTGCAAAGCAGCCAATTGCTTGATTGGACCAATCTTGCCTGACTCTTGAGGCTCAATGCCTTCACGTGGGTTTTTCAACATCGCCAATGCATGCAATGGAATGTCTGGGCGGCTCCAAGCATCTGGTGCTGGAGACAAATCGTCTGTGTTTGTTTCGCCTGTTACTTTGAACACCGTCAAAGTCATGCTTTGTGGAACTTCAGGACGACTTGTGAACCATTCAGCATCTGCCCAGCTTTGTAAAACAGCCTTAGCATTGGCGTTGCCTTTATCAGCCTTTTCTTTGACGTCATGGAATTGATCAAACATCAATAGAGTTTTCTTCAATCCTTCAGCAGCGATGCCACCAACTGTGGCGTCATCCAACAAATCAATCAATGGAGAAATGTTGTAACCACCAAGCATCGTGCCCAACAACTTAGTCGCTGTTTCACGCGTGATCAATGGTGTTTTTTCTTTACCAAAAGCAACCGCCGCCAAGTAAGAGGCCTTGACCTTTGCTGCATCATCTACACCAGCTGGAACGCGGTGAGTGATCAACTCGACCAAAGTTGCATCCTCACCTTTTGGTGGATTCTTGAGCAACTCAATCAACTCGCCAGTCTGCTGAGCTGACAATGGCAATGGTGGAATACCTAGAGCTGCACGCTCGGCAACATGATCACGATAGGCTTTCAACATGGTGTTTCCCTCTCTTTTTAGGCAAATAACAAGCAATCTTTAAGACTTATATCTTATATAAGACTTGGGTTTCTGGCAAGAGATTGCAGTTCATATAATGACAAATTACCTGAAATTGATTGCCATGGGTGGCCTGCCCCGTTTAAAATAAAAATTATATATAAATCAATGATTTAATTAAATACCCCATGAAGAAAACAGACCTTTACAAGAACGCGGGATTGGCCGTGGCCAACCAAATCAAGAATTCAGCCCCCAAGCCCAAAGGTGGGAATAAAAAGAACTCTGAGAAAAAGCTCAACCCTCTTTTGGCCTCTTTGTTGAAAAAGCCAAAGTAAGCAATCTTGGATTGTTGGTTTATTGCTACTTTTTTTGACTTACTGAATTTTTAGTTTTTTTTAGAGGACCAGCTTGGCCTTTATTTGATCTGGCCAAGAAGCCGCTTTTTGGGTCTTAAAGTCCACCCAAACAATCGTTGCCCCAGATGTTGCTCGAACCGTTTCTGGGTCACTCGCCAAAGACATCTCGTTGAAGGTATCCAAACCTACTCGCGTGGGATTAGTGATGTAAGTTTTGATGATGAGATCTGCTGGGTACTCAACCGGTTTCATGAAGTTACAAAAGGCATTCACCACCACAACGCCCTGCTCATCTTGGGCAAAGTTCAACCCTAGACTGTCCAACCAATTGATACGAGCTTGTTCGATATAACGAAAGTACACCGCATTGTTCACATGACCAAAGGCATCCATGTCACCCCAACGAACCGTGATGATGGATTCATGAACAAATGTTTTTTCTTCAGGAATTGGAATGCGCATGTGAATAAGTCTTTAAATCAAAAATGTATTTCAAGCCGTATTTTTATCAATTTTGAACCAAGCAGCATACATTGCTGGCAAGGCTAATAAAGTCAAAGCAGTCGCCACCATCAAGCCACCCATGATCGCAATTGCCATCGGACCCCAGAACACACTGCGCGACAAAGGAATCATCGCCAAGACTGCTGCTGCCGCTGTCAAGATGATTGGTCTGTACCTAGTGACGCAGGCATGAATGATCGCTTCTCTTGCTGGCATGCCCGATGCGCGACCTTGTTCAATTTGATCAATCAAAATCACTGAGTTACGCATGATCATGCCGAGCAAAGCAATGAAACCTAGCAATGCAACGAAGCCAAATGGCTTATTGAACAAAAGCAAGGTCAATGCCACACCAGAGATGCCCAAGGGAGCCGTCAAAATAACCAAGAAGGCTCGAGAGCTGCTGCGCAACTGAATCACCAATAATGTGAAGGTGATGAATAGCATCACTGGTATACCAGCATTGATGGAATCTTGACCGCGGGAACTTTCCTCCACAGAGCCACCGATATCCACCTTGTATCCAGGGGGTAATTTAGCCATCAATGGTTTGAATTCTTTTAACAACTCTGCAGTGGCAGTCGGTCCTTGTACACCTTGAATAACGTCCGCTTGAAGCGTGATGGCGTACTCACGATTCTCACGCCAAATCGTGGCTGGCTCCCAGACCACGATCACGTTTGCAATACGGCCCAAGGGAATTGATTGACCACCGACAGTGGTCAACATGGTTTCATTGAGATCACTGATTTGATTACGCTCAGCGCGAGGTAAGCGTAAAACAATTGGCGCCAACAAATCACCCTCACGATATTGACCAATCGTGACGCCGCCAAAATGACTGGCCAATGTTTGTGCAATCACTTGAGGTGGAACACCTAACTCACGCGCCTTGGCGGCATCCACATCAATTTTGGCCACTGCTTGGTTTTCATTCCAGTTATCTTTAACACCGTAAACAAGTGGTGACTGGCGCATCACATCGATGAAGCTATTAGCCTCTGCCCTGAGCTTGATCGGATCATCACCTGTGACCCTGAATTCAACTGGGTAAGTTACCGGCGGGCCATTGGGTAAAAGTTTGACACGCAGCCTTGCTTCAGGCGCAGCATCCTCTAAGATACGAGGCAAGGCTTTATTCAATCGATCACGATGAGCAAGTTCAGCAACGATGACTGCTTGAGCCGCATTCGATCTTGGAAAAATAATATCTAAAGGTAAAAAGAAACGAGGTGCTCCATTGCCCACCCATATCGTGACAGATTGCACTCCTTGCTGCTCCAAAATTTTTGCTTCAATTTTTTTCGCAGCAGCTTCAGTGGCTTCAAAACTAGAGCCTTCTGCTAGAAATATATCGACCAATATTTCAGGTCGAGATGAATCTGGGAAAAATTGTTGCTGCACTTGACTCATACCAACAATACCGAGCACAAAGGTTGCAATCGTTGCCATGATGGCTTTTTTACGATGATCAATGCACCATGCAACGACCACTCTGAAACGTTCATAGAACGGTGTATCAAAATGCTCATGCTGCGCCCCCTCAGGGGTGGCATGAGCAGGTTTCTTTAGTAGCAAGAAGCCCAAATACGGTACAAATAAAACTGATACAAACCAAGAAATGATCAGGGCGGCTGCAGTAACCGCAAAAATGGCAAAGGTGTATTCACCCACGGCCGACTTAGCAATACCAATCGGTAAAAAACCAACCGCTGTGATCAAGGTGCCGGTCAACATCGGCATGGCAGTCAGCTCATAGGCTGCAGTCACAGCCTTCATCCGATCGTAGCCCTCTTCCATCTTACGCACCATCATTTCTACAACGATGATGGCATCATCAACTAAAAGGCCCAAAGCAATGATCAATGAGCCCAAAGAAATCTTGTGCAAACCCACACCAGCCAAATGCATCACCAAAAAGGTCACAGCCATCACCAAAGGAATACTGATTGCCACCACCAAACCAGGTCTTGGATCAATTCTCCAAGGATGTCGATGCAAACCAAGGGCCAACAAACTCACAGCCAACACAATGATCAATGCCTCAAACAAAGTCACCAAAAATTCTTTGACTGAGCCAGCCACCACATTTGGCTGATCCTGAATCAAAGACAAAGTCACACCCGCTGGCAAGTCTTTTTCAATTAGCTTGCTGGCTTTGGTCAAAGTTTTGCCTAGCTCAACAATGTCTCCGCCTTTGGCCATTGATATACCCAAAGCCACCAGCTCTTCACCCTGGAAGCGAACCTTGCTTTGAGATGGATTGATCACATCACGACGAACCTCGGCAATGTCCCCCAAACGAATCGATGCACCAGATGGAGCGCGCAAGGGCATCGCCTTGATATCTGCAACGTTCTCAAAGGGTCCACCCACACGAATCGGCATTGAAAAAGAATTAGATTCAATATTTCCACCACTTTCAATGGTGTTCTGTTGATTCAATTGCTGCGCCACCACTGCTGGTGATAATCCATACTGAGCCATCTTTTTACGAGATAACTCAACGTATACCATTTCGTCTTGCAAGCCATAGACGTTCACCTTGCCAACGTCTTTAACCTGCAATAAACGTTGTCTGATTTGAGTTGTAAAGTCTCTCACTTCACGGGTGGTGTAGCCCTTCGCAGACATGGCGTAGATAACACCGTAAGTGTCGCCAAAATCATCATCAAAATATGGGCCTTGTACGCCCATTGGCAAATATGATTTTGAATCATTCACCTTTTTACGGACGGTGTAAAAAAGATTCGGGATCTCTTTAGCCGGCGTACTGTCTTTGGCAAAAAAGATGACCATTGATTCGCCAGGATGAGAAAAACTGCGAATCTTGTCGATACTTGGCACTTCTTGCAAAGTTCGTTCAATCTTATTAGTGACTTGATCAGAGACTTGGATCGCTGTTGCACCAGGCCAAAAGGTACGGATCACCATAGCCCTGAAAGCAAACGGCGGGTCCTCATCTTGGCCTAACTGGAAATAAGCGCTAATGCCCAGCAAAACCAAGGCAATCATCAAGTAACGCGTTAGCGCACTATTCTGAATCGCCCAGCGCGATAAATTGAAACGATCAGGACTCATCACTGAGCCTTTTCAGCGATGGCGATTCTGACTTGTTGGCCTTCACTCAAGGCATGCCACCCGGTAGCAATCACAATATCACCAGCCACCAAGCCACTCACCAACTCAGCAGATTGATCATCAATCTTACCCAATACAAGTTTTACAGCGCTGATCTTGCCAGTTGATTGAGATCCTTGATCAAGCGTTAGCTTGAAGACACTCACACCATCACTGTGAATGGCGGTTGTTGGAATCTTGAGTGAAGACTTGGAAGAAGTCTTGCCACTGCTATTGTTATCATTTTTTTCAATCTTCTTACTGGCTTTATCTGCGCTGATTTTTCCGATCACATCTTGATTGCTGACCACTTGTCCAACAGTGATGTTCATCTGAGAAACTTTACCAACTTCTAAGGCTCTTAAAGTAACAAAGCCGATATTCTCAATAGATTGTTCATATTTGGCACGGGCTGATTCAATGGTTGCAACACGACGATCAAATTCAGAGGCTGAGATGAAGTTTTTGTTTTTTAAATCGGTATATCTTTTAAAGTCAGCTTCCGCTGATTGCAACTCTGCTTTTGCGGCGCGATAGCTGATCATCACGGAGGATTCAGAGGAGACACTGTTAGGGATGATGCGAGCCAATGATTGGCCTGGTAAAACTGAGTCACCTGATTTGGCAAGAACTTCCATCACTTTGCCACTGGCATCAAAGCGCAAAACACCAGGATCTTTGATGACCCCCATTTCAGTCACTGCCTCACTCGCCTGACCTAAGACCACCACCTTCACCAACCGCGGCAGAGGTTCCTGATCAGGACCTTTACCACAAGCTGAAAAAATGACAATTGATGTGATCAGAGCAAGTAATTTAAATGACTGTTGGTTCATCTTGCCATTTTAATGCAAGCACAGCCTCAGTGCCTGCCTAATTTCTTTGGCTAAATCATGTCTTTTTTCAGCCAAAATGAATTGACCAATTGATATCGTTTGAGTCCCACTCTCCAAAATCACCAAATCTTTTTTTCGGTCATACAAAGACTCAGGATCTTTGACTCTGACCCATGAGGCATTCCATTGCGTCAGGGATTTCTTGTACCCCAAATTCAACTCAATGATTAATTCAGAGTCTTGCAATGTGATTTTTTCGTAATCCCTGGCATGCCTGGCATAAATCAGCAATGCAATGCCTAAGACCGATAACTCAATCAGAGTGAAAGGCACTACCATCCATGCACCAATCCACCAAAAATAAGTGGTGATCAGGCCTGAAAAACACACCATGGATAAATAAAATATACCCACTTGCTTGGGTGTAAAAGAACAGTTACGCCTCATCAACCAAACGGTTTGAGCTTGAGGAAGTTCAGTGTTCATTTAGAGGCTTAATTTGATCAGCATCGTCATAGCAATCAAGATAGCAAAGATTGCAAAAGCTTGCTGAACCCTAGGCCCAGAGATACTCTTGACCAGCTGTCGACCAATCAGTAGTCCCAATATGGATCCCACAGAAAATGGCCAAGCCAAAGACCAGTTCATTGCACCATAAAAATTAGAAAACAGCACGCCACCCGTTGAGATGATTGTGAGAACACCTAAAGAAGTGGCCACGATTGATTTAATAGGCAGATCCGTGAATTTCCTCAAGGCAGGAACAATGATGAAACCCCCGCCCACCCCTAGCAAACCAGAGAAAAAGCCAGCAAGAGCTCCAGAGCCAAAGAGTGCTCTGGCACAAGGCAATGTCCAAGTGAGCTTCCCGATGGTTTGATCAAGTTGGCATGGTGGACCAAGCGCCTCCTCTATACCAGCCAATTCTCTTTTAGCCTGAGTCCACATATTCTTAGCGACTAACAGCAGAATCATGGCAAAAATCAAAACCAAGGGCCAGTTAGGTAATTGGTGTGCCAACCAAATTCCAATGGGTGACAAAATCAAGCCCGCACAAGCAATTAAAAGCGCGGCTTTGTACCTGAGTATTTTTGCGGAAAATCCCAGGTAAGCACCCAAGCCTGAAGACAAGGCCACCGCCATTAATCCGATGGGGGCAGCCTGAGCAACCTCTAAATGCAGGAAGAATCCTAAGAGGGGTACAGACAAAATAGCACCGCCCGCACCCGTCAAACCTAAGACCACTCCTACAAAAATGCCAAGAGCAATCCCGATGAGAGTTAACTCCAACTAATCAACCGACCTGCTGAGCCAACATGTACAAATTAGTTGATCTGGCACCTGAGCGACAAAATGCCAAAACAGGGCCAGGCATTGTCTCAAGCAAGCGAGACATTTCTTGCGCTTGCTCTAGAGTGATTTGACCACTGACCACTGGTAAGTATGCGTAATTGAGGCCAAGAGCTTTTGCAGCCATTTCAATTTCTGCATTCAAGGGTTGCTGTGGGCCAGCCTCGCCATCAGGGCGATTGTTGATGATAGATTTGTAACCTTGGCGAGCAATTTCAGAAACATCATGTGCAGTGATTTGCCCCAAAGTACCAAATTGATCCGTATGACAAGCGATTTGTAGTGGCATGCCACATCCTCCAGTGTTTGAATGTTGATTTGTGTGATTACTTCCTAAAACTGGTTCGCAAGGTGGTGGCAGCATTCTCCATTGCAAATATCTCATGGCTAAAAGAGCGCCAACAATGAAGCCTGCTAAAGCTATGAATGAACTGATGGCCAAAGTTGAAATACCGGTCAAGCCCTGACCGATTGTGCAACCAAAAGCAGTCACACCACCCACGCCCATCAAAATGCCGCCAAGCAAATGATTGCCAGTATCTTCAGCATCTCTAAAAGTTTCCCAATGGAATGTCTTGGTCACGATTGAGTAGATGAATGAGCCAACAACCAAACCAAAGACTGAAGTAATACCTAAAGTTATTTTTCTGCTTGCATCGCTGAAGAATGTCAGCCACTCAATCACGTAGGCGTAAGGCGCTACATACGTCAAGCTTTCCATGCGACCACTGTTGGTTGCCACAAAAACTTCCTCTAGGGTATTTGGATCTTCAGCCACATAACCCAAGACCCCTGAAATCCACCAAACCAACAGGACGGCAGCTCCAACGCCAAAGCCAGCCAAGAGATTATTGAAGCTCCAGAATTCTTTTTTGATCAGTGCAAACACAATCAAGGCCCCACCAATGATGAGCGCCAAACTGATCTGCAAAGTATCTTTGGCTATGCCCATCGAAGCAGCAAGCACACTTGGCAAATCCTGTTGTGTTGATAAGGTGATAAACACAGTATCAGTGGTATTGACCCTGAAAACGCCAAACACGCCTCTTAAAGTCATATAAGACGATAGTGCCAAAGTTAAAAAGACCACCAAAGACTTTAGATTGCCTGAACCAATGCGCAACAACGTTTTGCTTCCGCAGCCTGAAGCTAGGACCATGCCAAAGCCAAACATCAAAGAACCCACGATGGTGGATAACCAGGTCAAGCGTGAACCGGTATAGATCGATTTACTGGTGTCAATCATGCCCACTGCAGTCATAACACCCACACCAATGATGGCCACACCAATGGCTAAAAGCCATTGACGCATGCGAGTCCACTCACCCATGATCGCAATATCAGTGATGGCACCCATGGTGCAAAACCGTGTTTTCTGTAAAACGATGCCCAAAAGGACAGTCACCACAAACGTGGCCCAAAGAACGGTGCTAGCAATGGAATTTAAGTTAATTTCAGGCATAAATAGAGGTTTTACCTTTTAGCCTGACATTTTATGGCATTTTTGGCGATTAGCCCTTGGCTTGATCTTTTTGTCGAGACTTTTAAGTACTTTTGAAATTACTTCTAATAATGAAGCAAGACAGCACACCACAAAGGTATGCTGTCTTGCTTGTGATTAGTTATGCAGCGAAACCAGGGTTACCTTTGGCGCCCTCAATGATTGGCATATTGAGTTGCTTGGCTTTAACTGTCTTAATATCGCGGAGGTATTTAGCCACCACATCCCAAATTGGCTCACCACCAGCAGCTTTTGCTTCTTCTGCTACTGGAGCCCAACCCGCGACTTTGTAAGTCTTATTAGGATCAATTAATTTGCCATTGAGCGTCATGTTGCTGATGCGCTTATTGGCCTCGCCCATTGGATTGATGGTGTACTGCAAGCCGCCCACACGCACCATGTCACCACCTTGTTGGTAGTAAGGATCTGGATTGAACAAGTTGTCCGCAATATCTTCAAGAATAGTCTTGATCATGTCGCCCTTCATCATGGTCACAGTGGTCCATGGATAAGTGATCGCGGTTTGATCAAGCACGTGTTCCATGGTGATTGCTTGACCTGGTAACAATGATGTGCCCCAGCGGAAACCTGGTGAGAATGCAATCTCAGCATTTTTCACGGCCATCAAACCATCCAGAATCAATTGATCGAAACTACCGTTAAAGTTACCACGGCGGTACAAAGTACCTTCAGTCACCGCAAGCTTCTCACCCAACTTGGTTTCGTAAGGGGTGCGAATCTTATCAATCAATTTGTTCATCGCTGTATCAGCAGGAATCATGTCTGAAAATACTGGCAATAATTTGTAACGGAAATCAGCAATCTTGCCACCGTTCACTTTGAAATCTAGAACGCCCAAGTATTTACCGTTTGAACCAGCATTCGTCACCAACGTAACACCGCCTGAGTTTTTCACCTTAACAGGTGTTGGTACGCCATCATGCGTGTGACCACCCATGATTGCATCGATACCAGTCACACGGCTGGCCATCTTCAAATCCACGTCCATACCGTTGTGAGACAAAACGATCACAACTTTTGCACCCTTGGCACGAACTTCATTGACCATCTTCTGCATGTTGTCGTCTTGAATACCAAAGGTCCAGTTGGCTACCATATAACGTGGATTGGCAATTGGGGTGTATGGGAAAGCCTGACCGATCACGGCCACTTTCACACCATTCATTTCGCGAATCACATACGGATCAAATACCTGGTCACCGAAGTCATTGGTTTTGATGTTTTGAGCCAAGAATGAAATCTTGCCCTTGAAATCTTTTTCAACAATCTCTTTCACGCGCTCTTCACCAAGAGTCATCTCCCAGTGTGGTGTCATGATGTCTACACCCAAGGCCAAACATGCATCCACCATGTCTTGTCCATTGGTCCACAAAGCAGTACCTGAACCCTGCCATGTATCACCACCGTCCAATAGCAAAGCACCCGGACGATTGCCCTTCATTTTCTTGACCAATGTGGCCAAGTGAGCAAAACCACCGACTTTGCCGTATGTCGCCGCTGCTTTTTCAAAGTTCAAATAAGTGAAAGCATGAGCTTCTAAGGTATTTGGTTTGATGTTGTGAGCCTTCAATAGATGCTCGCCTACCAAGTGAGGTGTTTTACCAAACTGATCACCGAAGCCTAAGTTCACACCGGGTTCGCGGAAGTAGATTGGCTTTAATTGTGCGTGACAGTCAGTGAAATGTAGAAAGTGCACATTACCAAAACGAGGCAAATCATAAAACTTATTGGCCGCTGTTTGTGCTTGCGCGTAATCAGTATTGAGGGCCATACCACCCGCTGAGGCAACTGCAAGTACTTGTAAAAACTCTCTACGATTCATTGACATAAAAAAACCTTATTAAAAAATAAAAAGGCCGCTAGACGCGATGGCATAGCGGCCTGATTTGATACAAATTACTGATTAACTGGTGATGCTGGATCCAACAAAAGAGCCATCACGTGACGCATTTGATCTTCAGTTAACAACTTGTAGTGACCCATGCGAGGCATATTGCTGCATGCGTTGTAAGCTTTAGAGTTATAAATCTTGCCCCATGTGTACTGAACAACTGCTTCAGAGTTACCGCGAACTTTGCCGTAGTTCCATAGTGAAGGACCAATGTTGCCGTGAGAAATTTCTTTCTTATTGATCTGATGACAGTTGTAACATCCGCCACCGTTTGGCGTGCCTGCTTTATCTGTCCAAGTAGCACCACGACCGCTTTGAGCAATTTTTTCGCCCTCTTTCCAATCGCCTAGATACTTACCATCAGAAGGTTGCTTGATAGTGGCCATATTGGCTTTTTCAATTGCTTCACGTTTTTTAGGATCACCCTTACCAGCCAGGGCAGCAGGATCAGAGCAAAACTTTTGCGTGTCATCACGCTCCAAACGATCCATGCCAGCTTGACCATTGGCCTTGAAACTGGCTGTATGATCTTTTTCAAATTTACTTTGAGCCATCACGGATGTTGAGGCTGCCACCACTAGTGCAGCTGAAATCATTAAATGTAATTTTTTCATTATTTATCTCCCGCGACTTAGCGCTTCAATCCTGGTGTATTAATCACGCCATCTTTGGCTTTTGCGCCCATATAAACCGACAAGGCAATGGTCACGTCTGATGTGTAAATTGGCTCAGGGAAACGCTGTTGACGGTAGCAGTCATTCAAACGACGCTGCATGGTCCAAAAGTTTCCGCTTGATACGCGATAAGCGGGCCAGTAACCAAAACCTAAGGCAGCGCCTTTTTGATCAGTGATGTTAGGCAAGTCTTGCAAACGAATGCGCTTACCATCTTCAGCATGGCAAGATGCGCATGAGAAGTCCATTGGACCACCTTGGAAGAAGAAAGCCTTTTCACCCATGGCGTACATTTCTTTTTCTTTTGGATGCTTCACAGGCACATTGATTTTCATACCTTTAGATGCAGTCACAACATAAGCAACAACTGCTTCAACATCTTTGCGCTTACCTTTTTCAAAGCCAGCATTGATGATTTCTTTTGCATCATAGCCTTGTAACTTTTCCATACAGGTGATGATCCGCGACTCTAAGTCTTGCACTTTATTAGTATCTTTAAAGTAACGTGGTAATTCAGCTGAGGCACCTTTTACAACGCCAGGACCTTTTCCAAGATCACACTTTTCAAGCGATGCATTTTTTGGTCCCATAGGCTTTGACCAAATGTCTTCACCAGCGGCTTCATATAACTCAGCTGGATTGCCATCAGCGATCATTTCACGGTATTTCGCAATATCATCAGTCGCACTTTGAGCCATGGCAAGACCTGCCATCATGCTTAAAGAGACTAATAAAGCACTGTTCATAGCTTTTTTCATTACTTGCTCCTCATATTGACAAAAACCCGTCAATCTTTCAATTGACGGGTTTCTTATTTTTCTTATTAGCTTACTTTTGCTTTATCTGTGCGAGTGTCGTTCTTGTTATCAACCCAAGTTACGCTAACCTCATCACCTTTAGCGCCGCCCTTGAACTTGAAGTTCAAGAATGGATCTTTTGATACAGCTGGACCAAACTCACCTTGGAACACTTGCTTACCTTTGCAAGTTGCAGTGATAGTCGTGATGTGGTGTGCTGGAATAGTTTTTCCAGATGAATCTTTACGTTGACCAGTTTCCATGTCGTGTTTCATCAACACTTTAACGTCAACAATACCGCCAGTCTCTTGGGCGCGTACGCGCATTGGATCTGCCATTTTTATTTCCTTTCAGTACAAATATGATTAGTTAAATGAATTGTGTGAGGGGGAATTAACCGCCGCAACCACCCAAAGTCACCTTAACTTCTTTAGTCGATACAAACCATTTGCCATCAGCCTTCACCAAAGCGTGAACGTTGGATGTTTGACCCATCTTCACACGTGAAGCCACGAACGGCTCTGTGTCAGCAGTCATGATGAATTGAGCAGCCAATGCACTTGGGTTCTTCTCAACCAAAATAGCGATTTGTTGTGTTTTTGCCATTGTTGTTGTTACGCCCACAGGCACAACCGCACCGTTTTCAGCAATATCAGGAGCGTTAATTGTGATCGCGCCAGATTTGTCAGCTGAAGAACCACCTAGTGCTTTTAGCACTTCATCCAATGTTTTGCCTTCAAAAGCAGCTTTGTTCCATGCTGCAGCTTCTGCTTGAGAAATGAGGCCTGTTGCAGCCATCAAACCGATTACCGCTGTCAATCGCAGTGCTTCACGACGTTTATGGTTCATACGAACTCCTTCATAAAAAACTAACTATCAAAAATTTCAATTTCTAACTAGACAATATTACCTGTTTATTTACCAGTAAGCATCCATTTTACGAGTACCTCAATATCACCATCAGAGACGTGGGCATGGGGTGGCATGGGAATTGCACCCCAAACACCAGCACCACCCACCTTCACTTTTGCATGCATTTTCTTGATGGCATCAGCTTGGCCTTTGTATTTGGCAGCCACTTCAGAAATAGCAGGACCGATGGCACGGCTGGCTGGGGCATGGCAAGTGGCACAGTTGTGCTTCTTGAACAAGCCTTCAGGCGTGATTGATTCAGCCGCAGTCATACTCACCGCCATCAAACCTTTGCCTGGCAGATTGCTGACTGGAGGTTTGGTTGTATCAACGCCACGATATGGGCCGTATGGCCTATTTTGCAGCGCAAGATTTTCATGGGCATTGCGGGCATAGTCAGGCAATGACGATCCAATCGTGACGTGCTTTGTGCAATTGGTCATACAAGCAGTTGCTTTAACATCTGGCTTACCGCCTTCATTCCACATGCCGTGAGCTTGAGTCATGCCATTTCGGTTAGGCATTAATTTTTGAACATCAGCAATGTTTTTATCACTCAATGTGAAATCGTCCGGAACAATCTCAGCCATGGCCAAGATGTAACCTAAAACAGCATAGGTATCATCCGGCGTCAAAGTCCTTGGGGCATTCCAGGGCATGGCACGGTAAATGTAATCCCAAAGTGTTGAAACAGTCGCAACCTTCATCAAGGTTGTCCGCTGTGGTTGTTTGTCACTCAACAATGAAGCCACACGACCAGTTTTCATGTCTTCTTTGGTTGTTCCACCAACAATTGGTGTGAACACTTCATTAGATTCACCAAAAGTACCGTGACAAGATGCACAACGACCTTCCCAAACTTCCTGACCACGCAAAGTATTACCAGATCCTGCTGGCAAGCCTTTGAAGTCTGGACGAACGTCGATATCCCATGCAGCAACTTCAGCCTTGGTCGCTTCACGACCAATACCAGTGTACTTAGACTGAGCAACACCTTCAGCAGTAAAGCTAAATGCCAAACCTGCTAAAACCAAAGTTTTAGTTAAATTAGCCAACTTGAACATTGCTCAACTCCCCGTTCGTATCAAGCTTCCATGCTTGGATTGCATTGTTGTGATAGATGGAACGTGTACCACGCACTTCTCTTAATTGTTTGATCATTGGCTGAACATAGCCAGTTTCATCCGTTGCACGTGACATCAAGATGCCTGGTGAACCATCCCAAACCCAGTCAAGGTTAAAGCGCGTGACGGCTTTAGAAAGCACTGGAGTCTCAAGACGAGCTCTGCGCCAGTTGTTACCGCCATCAACAGATACATCCACATGTTTGACCTTACCGCGACCAGACCATGCCATACCGCTGATATTGTAGAAACCTTTGTCTAGCAATTGCTGGCCACCAGATGGTGTGGTGATCACAGACTTACATTCTTGAATGGTGGTGTACTGACGGTGTAAACCACTTGGCATCAAATCGATGTAGTGAACTGCTTCATCTTTTGTAGCGTAAGGCATATCGCCTACTTCAATACGACGTAACCACTTCACCGAGCTAACACCTTGAACACCAGGAACCAACAAGCGCAATGGGTAGCCATTTTCAGGGCGCAACATTTCGCCATTCATACCCCATACAACCAATACGTCTTTAAGTGCTGCATCCATTGGAATGGTTCTGGTCATACCTGAGCCATCACCACCTTCAGCCAAGATGTATTTACCATTCTTAAGGTCAGCACCGCACATATCGAGCAATACTGAAAGAGGGACACCTGTGAATTCGCAACAAGACAACATGCCGTGGGTGTACTGCACGCTTGGTACAGCGACATTACCCCACTCTAAACCTGTATTAGCACCGCACTCAATGAAGTGAATGCGTGAAACGCTTGGCAAACGCATCAAATCGTCCATCGTGAACACTTTTTGCTGCTTAACCATTCCGTTCACCATCAAACGATGTTGTGCTGGATCGATGTCATACCAACCTTGGTGGTGACGCTCGAAGTGCAAACCGTTTGGCGTGATGATGCCGAAAAAACCTTGTAATGGTGCAAATGCCACAGACGCTGCGGAGACTCGTGTCAAACCTGGAGACTCGCGACGCTGTAAAGCAGCTTCCCATTGTGATGGCATGCCATAAGGACGAGCCGCTACTGGCTGCCCCAAAGTTGTTTGCCATGGCTGCTTTTCTAAAATAGCTTTATCACCATCAGCGGCAATTGCAGAACCTGCTGCAGTAGCACCCAATGCTGTTACAAAACTTTTGCGCAGGAAACCACGACGAGTTTCATTCAGACCATGCTCATAAACTTCATCAGCAAATTGCTGAGTCACGAAGTTTTCTGGCGCACGACGAAGCCTACCAATTGGCGTTGATTTACTCTTAAATGTCACTAGGACCCCCAAAGATTCATGCTAAACAAAATACTGACTTATTGATGTTGAATATCTTTTCAACTGAGATGTGTCATTATTCACTTTTATAGATTGTTTTGGAATATGCAAATAATGAAAGTGTTGTTATTTTTTTGCTAACAAGGGTATTTACTGAGCAAAAAATGTGAATACTTATTGCATCTACCTAACTGTTATTCACTTCTAGCAAACACTTATTTTTTATACCTAACTATGACGATTGATACGCAAGCACTGATACTGACTCTGAAGCTTGCATTATTTACCTTGCTCTTTTTAATTCCATTTGGAGTATGGGTTGCTTATCGTTTGGCGAGCATGCAAAAAGGCAAATCATTTTTAGAGGCCGCCCTCGCCTTACCTTTGGTTTTACCTCCTACAGTTTTAGGTTATTACTTGCTGGTGAGCTTTAGCAATGTCACTCTTTTCAATCAGCCACTGACTTTTACTTTCACTGGCTTGGTGATTGCTTCAATTATTTTCAATTTGCCATTTGCAATTCAACCGATTCAACGCGCGTTCGAAGCGATTCCACAAGACATACGTGAAGCCGCGCAATGCAGTGGCTTGAGCCCCTGGAAAGCCTTCAAGTTAATTGAGCTACCACTGGCTTGGCGCGGCATCGTGAGTGCTGCAGTGATTACTTTTGCGCATACCTTGGGCGAGTTTGGTGTGATCTTGATGATTGGTGGCTCGATCCCAGGAGAAACTAAAACGATTGCCATCTCAATTTATGACAGCGTGCAGAACATGGATCATGCCAGTGCCAGTGGCATGTCATTAATGCTGTTAATCATTTCATTGTTAGCCATTACTTGGAGCTATCAATTGACTGCCAAGAAGCGAGCTGCGTGATGTTAAAAGTTCAATTACAACGCAGGACCGGCTTTCCAATGCACATTGACTTTGAATGCGCCCCTGGAGAACTTCACATCTTGGTTGGCCCCTCAGGCAGCGGCAAAACAACGATCCTGCGTAGCATTGCTGGACTGTCCGATGTATCAGGTTTGATTCAATGCAAAGATCAGGTGTGGCTTGATAGCGCCAATAAAGTGTTTGTGCCAACCCATCGTCGCTCGATCGGATTTTTATTTCAGAACTACGCCCTCTTTCCCCATCTCACTGTTTTAGAGAATGTTTCAATTCCGTTGATAGGTCGCAAGCAATCTACTCGTGATGAAGCGCTTCGTTGGCTAGAGCGATTGCGCATTGCTGATTTAGCCAATCGCTTACCGCATCAAATCTCTGGTGGACAACAACAACGTGTGGCCTTGGCACGAGCATTGGCCAGAGATCCTCAAGCACTTCTTTTAGATGAGCCATTCTCGGCAGTTGATGCTCCCACACGACAAAATCTTTATGAGGCCCTATCTGAGCTTCGCCAAGCAGTTTCATTGCCGATCATTCTCGTGACACATGATTTGAATGAAGCGATTCGTTTGGGCGATCAAATCACGGTGATTGATCACGGCAAGAGCTTACAAACTTCAGATCCTCACCACTTGATCGATAAACCTCGTAATGCGCGGGTGGCTGAACTGGTTGGCAGCCCAAATCTATTTGAAGGCTTATATGACCAAGGACGTTTATCGTGGGGAAATCGTGGCTTAAGCTTATCAGTCAAAGATAAGGGCAAGATCAAAAAGCCAACCGAAGTGGCTTGGGTGATTCCAAGTCACAGCATCGAAATTGTTAACTCTAAAGAACAAGTCAATAGTTACAAAATTAATCTAATTGACTGCACGGTTGCAAGAGTCAGACAATTGGGACAGATTGCGGTGGTGTATTGGCAGGTCAATGGTTGTGATGATCAAATTATTTGGCAAGCATCATCGAGCGAATTAAGAAGATTGGGCATTGAAGTGGGCGCACAGGAAAAGATTTATTTAGATCCTGAGCAAATCCACATCATGCCCATCAAGTTTCACCTAAAAAATACATAAGCGAGGTTGTATGACAAGTTATGACCGCAGAAGTGCTCTAAAACTTTCTTTAGGCGCTGTGGGGCTCTTAACTTTGCCTCAACTCACTCAATTTGCCAGAGCTGCTGAAGACTTTATTCGTGGACCTCGCATCAAAGATCATCCCATCAAACAGCTCAGCAAACATGTTTGGATGATTTACTCTCCGGACGGTTTCCCAACTCCTGAAAACCAAGGCATGATGGCCAATATCACCTTTGTTGAAACCGCCAAGGGCATTGTGGTGATTGACACAGGTGCTTCTGTGCAGATTGGTGAAATGGCCATCAGGATGATGAAAACCTTCACCAAGAAACCTGTGATCGCTCTTTTCAATTCTCACTATCATGGCGATCACTTCTTGGGTAACCAAGCTTTCGTTGAGGCCTATGGACCAATGCCCATTTATGCACACCCGTTCAGCATGAAAGAAATCAAAGGCGTTGAAGGCAATGCTTGGAAGAATTTGATGGAGCGCTGGACCAATCAAGCAACCGCAGGCACCAAAGTGATTCCACCGACTCACATTGCGAATCATGGGGATGTATTCAAGTACGGCGATGTCACCATCAAGATTCATCACTATGGTGTTGCGCACACCCCTGGTGATATTTGCATGGAAATTGTTGAGGACAAGGTCACGCATGTTGGCGATGTGGCAATGGATGATCGAATTGCTAACATGGATGACGGTTCATATGTTGGCACCTTCAAAACATATAAAGCATTGACTCAAGCTGCAGGCCCTCAACTCTGGATTCCAGGACATGGCAATGCTAAAAAAGAATTGCTCGCAGAATATGGTGAGTTCATGTCAGGGATTTATGAAACTTGCGTTAAAGCAGTTCAAGATGGTCTTGACCCAAGCTCTGCCAAAAATCTGGTACTCAAAGACCCTCGTGTAGTGAAGTATGCAAAACGCACCAAAGGATTTGATGGGAACATCGGTAAGTACACAAGTCTTGCCTACCTAGAAGCAGAAAAGGAAGCTTTTTAAGCTTCCTTTTCTGTTCTGATTCTCTTGATGACTTATTTGCCTAGACCAGGCAGTAAGTCATTTTTAATATCTTCAATATTTTCCAAGCCAACAGCAATCCTCACCAAGCTATCGGTGATGCCCGCTGCCGCTCGTGCTTCTGGTGTGACACGCACATGCGTGGTGGTTGCAGGATGAGTGATGGTGGTTCTTGTATCACCCAAATTGGCTGTGATCGATAAAAGCTTGGTGCCATCGATGACTTTCCAAGCGGCCTCTTTACCGCCCTTCAGTACAAATGACAAAATTGGGCCGCCCATTCTTTGCTGCTTCTTGGCTAATTCATACTGTGGGTGTGAAGATAAGCCTGGGTGATACACACGCTCAACCGCAGGATGCTTCTCCAACCAAGTCGCCAATTCAAGCGCTGACTGACTTTGCTTTTCCAATCTCAAGTTCAGTGTTTCTAAGCCCTTCAACAAAACCCAGGCGTTGAAGGCAGACAGTGTTGGTCCAGCAGTTCTGACATAAGGGAACACTTTACCCAAAACAAATTCTTCAGTGCCGACAATGGCGCCGCCTAGAACACGACCCTGGCCATCTAGATACTTGGTAGCCGAATGAATGATCACATCAGCACCCAGCTCTAATGGCTTTTGCAGGGCTGGGGTGCAAAAGCAGTTATCTACCACGTAAAGCGCATTGGCTGCTTTTGCGATTTTTGCAATAGCAGCAATATCACCCACCTCAGTCAAAGGATTGGATGGCGTCTCTAAATAAAATAGTTTGGTGTTGGGTTTAACAGCGGCTTTCCAAGAATCAAGGTTGGCCATGTCCACGTAAGTTGTTTCAATCCCAAACTTACTCAAAATACTGTTGAACAGTTGAATGGTGGCACCAAACACCGAGCGAGAACAAACCACGTGGTCGCCAGCTTGTAAATGTGACATCGCTACCGTCATGATCGCTGACATACCAGAAGATGTCGCAATACATGCCTCACCACCCTCTAGCGCTGCCAAGCGATCTTGGAACATCGCAACAGTTGGGTTGGTGAAACGAGAGTAAATAAAACCTTTTTCCGCGTTCGCAAAACCATGGGCAGCATCTGCCGCACTGTCAAAGCAAAAACTGGAGGTTAAAAACATCGCCTCAGAGTGTTCATTGAACTCAGTACGACGCACGCCTGCACGCACACCAAGAGTGTCGGTGTGCAGGTTTTTGATATCTAAAGGTGGTCGTTTTTTATCGCTCATGACTCAATACTACTCTTGAGAGGCTAAATGTAAATGTAATTGTGAACGGGCCAAGTCTGTTCCATCGCCCTGCTGACGATCCGCCAAGGCTTTAGGTGTGTTTCTAGAAGCCTCTAAAGCGTCTAAATAAGACTCAGTGATATCGCCTGTGATGTACTTGCCATCAAAGCAAGAGGCATCAAAATTAGTGATCGCAGGGTTGATGTCTCTGACCGCTTTTTTAAGATCTTCAACGTCTTGGTAAATAAGTTCATCCGCACCAATCAACTTGGTGATCTCCTCATGGGTTCGGCCATAGGCGACTAATTCACTGCGAGTTGGCATGTCGATGCCATACACGTTTGGAAAACGCACAGGAGGTGCAGCGGAAGCAAAGATCACTTTCTTGGCACCAGCATCACGTGCCATTTGCACGATCTCATAAGAAGTTGTGCCACGCACGATGGAGTCATCCACAATCAATACGTTTTTATCTTTGAACTCTAAGCGCATCGCATTGAGCTTTTGACGCACTGATTTTTTGCGCATCGCTTGACCAGGCATGATGAAGGTGCGCCCCACGTAGCGATTTTTAAAGAAACCTTCACGGTATGGCACACCCAATAATTTGGCCACTTGCATCGCTGCTGGGCGGCTTGAATCAGGGATCGGCATCACCACATCAATTTGCGAGACATCGGTTTCTCGGGCAATTTTTTCTGCCAAGTAATTACCCATTAATAAGCGCACGTCATAAACAGTCACGCCATCAATGCATGAATCAGGTCTTGCCAAATAAACGTATTCAAAGATACATGGATTGAGCGTGGCATTTTCTGAGCACAACTTGCTTTGGAACTGACCATCAAGACCTATAAAGATCGCTTCACCGGGAGCCACGTCTCTGACGAACTTGAAACCCAAACCTTCTAAAGTCACAGACTCAGAAGCAATCAACCACTCAGGGCCATTAGGTGTGTCCATGCGACCAATGCACAAAGGGCGAATGCCGAATGGGTCACGGAATGCCAATAAACCATAACCAGCGATCAAGGCGACCACTGCGTAGGAACCTTTTAAACGCTTTTGCACTTTGGTCACTGCGGTGAATGCTGATGCAGCATCCAAGGCAATGCTGTCTGTGGCGCGCTGCAACTCATCAGCCAACACGTTCAATAAAACTTCAGTATCTGAATTAGTGTTGATATGACGGCGATCACGGTAGAACATCTCATCGCGCAAAGCAGGAGCATTGGTTAGATTGCCGTTGTGAGCCAAGATCAAACCAAATGGGGCGTTCACATAAAACGGCTGGGCCTCTTCTTCACTGCTTGCTGATCCAGCGGTGGGATAACGAACCTGACCAATACCAGCATTACCTGGCAAGCTGCGCATATTGCGTGTTCTAAAAACATCACGGACCATGCCGTTAGCTTTATGCATACTGAATGAACTGCCATTCATGGTAGCTATACCAGCGGCATCCTGACCACGATGTTGCAAAAGCAACAATGCGTCATAGAGCAACTGATTCACTGGACTATTGCCAACCGCCCCGACAATTCCACACATAAAGACCTCTATCTTTTTAAAACTACTTCTTTAACTGCCCAGACACCTGAGCAGCCCATTCATCTGGTAACCAAGCTTGAGTCATGCCAGTGAGCAATTCAATTGCTGGCAAAGTCCAAGCTTTACGCCATTCGCTTGTTTGCGTTGCTCCAGTCAATGACAATAGACTGCTCAACACAACGATGACTAACAAACCTCTGAGGAGACCAAAAGCAAAACCTAAAAAACGATCCATCGGACTCAATCCAGCTTGCTGCATGAGCTTGGCCAAAAAACGTCCAATCAATGCGCAAATGATCATCGTCACAATGAATAAAATCACAAAGCCAAGGGCCAACTGAGTCATCTCACCACCCGGCACGCCACTCAACCACTCTTTGGCCAACCAAGTGGCATAGTGATAAGAAATCCAAGCAGCAGCAACCCAAGCAATCAGAGCAAAAACTTCTCTGATCAAGCCACGCCAAATACCCAAGAGTGCTGAGATTGCGAGTACTGCAAAAAATGCTATATCAACGACAGTGAAGTGAAGGTTCATGGCTGTTCAGATCCTGTTATCACTGTGGCTTTTGCTCAATAATCTTCGGACTTAAACCAACGTACTTGATTTTTTTCTCAGCAGCTTCAGCACTGGCTTTATCTTGATATGGGCCAGATCTCAAATGATGAAGCTTGACGCCTTCTTTATTCGTTTTGATTTCAATGTAGCTGCTGACTTTTTGTTCTGTTAATTTTTTCTGCCAATTCTTGACGCGCTCTTCTGATGAGAAAGCGCCGATTTGAACAATGAACTTGCCATTGGAACTAACGCCTGAATTTGGAGCAGCAGGAGTTGCTGGCGTGCGACTTTCAAGAATCGACAAAACCTCTTCACCTTTATCCAATGATTTGGCAACCGGTGTGGTCTTGTCAGTCTTAATGTCTTCTTTTTTGGCGTCTTTAGATTCTTTG
This sequence comes from Polynucleobacter cosmopolitanus, assembly GCF_002224225.1. GTDB lineage: Bacteria > Pseudomonadota > Gammaproteobacteria > Burkholderiales > Burkholderiaceae > Polynucleobacter > Polynucleobacter cosmopolitanus. The sequence goes on from NZ_NJGG01000002.1 coordinate 138,540, forward strand.
GAATCTTTGGTGTCTTTGGTGTCTTTGTTTTCTACTGATGTCACAGGCGCCGATGGTGTGGCTGAATCAGTGGCCTTTGTCTCTTTAGGCTCTTCAACTTTTTTCTCTTCTTTTGATCCAGGCTGAATGATCTGAATCGCAATATCGTTGTTATATTGTTTTGGCTTAGAGTCAAAAATGATGGGAAGACCAGCCACCGCAACAGTCACCAAAAAAACTGCGCCAATCAAACGGTGTCTGGCTTTTTGACGCTCTGGATCTTCTGTTAGACCATCCTCAACAGGTGTGTTGTTTTTACTACTTGGGCGGTTAAAGAAAGGTAGTCGCATCAGCTAAGTTTTAGGTTCAAAGTTGTGTCATGGTTAATGAGCTTTTGCATTTCGATAGGCCAGAACACCAGCAACGGTATAAAAGGACCCGAATACCGATATTCTATCACCCTCACCCGCCTTTTTTAAGGCTGATTCATAGGCCAAAGCAGGACTTGAGAAAACCTCGATCCCAGAGTCGGCACCCTCTTTAAAGCCTAAAGATCTCAAGCGTGTCGCCAGAGATTCTGCAGAGGCTGCACGAGCGGTCGGCAAATCACAAAAATACCAAAAATCAATCTTATCCATCATGGGTTTCAAGACACCATCAATGTCTTTGTCCGCCATCGCACCAAAAACTGCAATTGTGTAGGGGTGGTAGGCCATGTTCTCAAGGTTTTGCGCAAGAGCAGCGCTGGCATGAGGATTGTGAGCCACATCCAAAATGATGGTTGGCTGCCCAGGTAGAACCTGAAAACGCCCTGGTAACTCAACCCAAGCCATGCCATTCCTGATTTCTTGAGCCCCAACCGGCAATCTGTCTCTGACAGCGATCAAGGCCGCAATCACAGCGCTGGCATTGAGCAATTGATTGGCGCCCCGCAGCGCTGGATAACCCAGACCTGAAAAACGTTTACCTCGTCCTGCCCAGCCCCACTGCTGTTTATCACCCTGAAAGTTATAGTCTTTGCCGAGCAACCATAAATCAGCACCAATCGATGCTGCATGATCAATCAAGGATTGTGGTGGCACAGGATCTGCGCAAATGGCAGGTTTATCGGAACGGAAGATACCCGCTTTTTCAAAAGCAATTTTTTCTCGGGTATCCCCAAGGTACTCCATGTGATCCAAATCAATGCTGGTGACAATCGCACAATCTGTGTCAATCATGTTCACCGCATCCAAACGACCACCCAACCCAACTTCCAGAATGACCGCATCCAAATCAGCTGTTGCAAATAAATGCATGATGGCCAAGGTGGTGAACTCAAAGTAAGTCAGCGTTGGTGGATTAGGCAAAGATGCTCTGGCCAACTCAACTGCCTTGAAATGCTCAAGCAAAAGTTCATCACTCACGTTTTCTCCGTTCACACGGGCACGTTCATTGAATGACAGTAAATGTGGAGATGTATGGCAACCGACTTTGTAGGATGCTGCTAACAAGACGCTTTCTAATAAAGCGCAGGTAGAACCTTTGCCATTGGTGCCGCCAACAGTAAAAACCACTGCTTGGAAATTTAGTTGAAGAGCTTCTTTAACGCGCGTGATGCGCTCCAAGCCCATATCGATCCCAACGGGGTGGGCTGTCTCTAGGTGCTGGAGCCAATCATCTAAATTGTCAAACGTGGCAGGCAAGTGAGGCTGGGGGCTTAAACAACAGAATCTGTTGGCAACTTCAACAACAGCGCCAATAGATCAGCAATCTCTTTGCGCATTTGGCGACGATCGACAATCATGTCAATGCCACCCTTTTGCATCAAGAACTCTGAACGCTGGAAGCCCTCAGGAAGTTTTTCGCGAACGGTTTGCTCGATCACGCGTGGACCAGCAAAACCAATCAATGCTTTTGGCTCAGCCATCACCACATCACCCATGAAAGCGAAACTAGCAGAGATACCACCCATGGTTGGATCAGTTAGAACACTGATGTAAGGAAGTTTGGCATGCGCCAACTTCACCAACATCGCATTGGTTTTAGCCATCTGCATCAATGACAACAAACTCTCTTGCATACGAGCACCGCCGGTGGCGCTGACACAAATGAACGGCACTTTTTGCTCCAAGGCCATTTGCGCACCGCGCACAAAACGCTCGCCCACCACGGAACCCATGGAACCGCCCATGAATTCAAATTCAAAACAGGCTACCACCACTGGAATGGTGTGAATCGATCCAGCCATGACGACCATGGCATCAGTTTCACCCGTTGAATCAATGGCATCTTTTAGACGATCTGGGTATTTTTTAGTGTCCTTGAATTTCAGGGCATCAATTGGCAATACTTCTTGACCAATCTCATGACGACCTTCTAAATCCAATAATTTATCTAAACGCTCACGCGCATTGATGCGCATGTGATGATCACATTTAGGGCACACGTGCATGTTTGACTCTAAGTCATTGCGGTAAAGAACGGCTTCACATGACGGGCATTTGATCCATAAACCTTCAGGAACGCTTTTGCGCTGCGCAGGGTCAGTGTGTTGAATACTTGGGGGGAGAAGTTTATCAATCCAGCTCATATTTATTGATCCAAAGCCTTACGGATATCCTTTAGAAAGTCTTCCAGCAATTGTACTCTCTGTGCCGGGGCTGCTTCTTCTAAAAGTTGAACGATTCGGCTGCCAATCACAACCGCATCAGCAGCCTTGCCAATGGCCACGGCTGATTGGGCATCTCTGATGCCAAAACCAACCGCAATCGGTACTGAAGAAGCTGCTCTGATTTGGGGAATAATGCCTGCCACTGCCTGGGTATCCAAATTAGCAGCTCCCGTGACGCCCTTGAGAGACACATAGTAGATGTAGCCAGCGGCCACTTTGCCAACCTGGTCAATGCGCGCTTGCGATGAAGTCGGTGCCAATAAGAAAATAGGATCGATACCGGCTGCTTTACTTTGCTTGGCAAAGTCTTCGCATTCTTCTGGTGGATAGTCCACCACCAAAATTCCATCAACCCCTGCATCTTTGGCAGTTCTAACAAAGGTTTCAGTGCCCATGTGCTCAATCGGGTTGGCATACCCCATTAAGACCACTGGGGTGTGATCATTGGTTTGGCGAAATTGTTTGACCAATTTGATACAGTGCTTGAGTGTGGTGCCATGAGACAAAGCTCTTTCTGAAGCTCTTTGAATCACAGGGCCATCAGCCATTGGGTCCGAGAAAGGCACTCCTAACTCAATGACATCAGCGCCGCCACGCACCAAGGCGTGCATTAAATCAAGGGTGATACCTGGCTCAGGATCACCTGCAGTGATAAACGGCACAAGACCTTTGCGGCCCTGTGCTTTTAAATCAGCAAATACTTTTGCAATCTTTGACATCTATATTCCTAAAACTTCAAACCTGATTCTTGAGCAACGGTGTGCATGTCTTTGTCCCCTCTTCCCGATAGATTGATCAAGATTGATTTATCTTTCGGCAAGGTTGGGGCCAATTTACAAGCGTATGCGATGGCATGGCTGCTTTCTAAAGCAGGAATGATGCCTTCAATTTGACAGCAATCATGGAAGGCCTTGAGTGCTTCGTCATCCGTTACAGCGACATATTCCGCACGCTTAGAGTCTTTTAACCAAGCATGCTCAGGGCCAACGCCTGGATAGTCCATGCCGGCTGATACTGAATGCGTCTCAGCAATTTGGCCGTTTTCATCTTGCAACAAATAAGTGCGGTTGCCGTGCAAGACGCCTGGAGTTCCTGCCACCAATGCAGCTGAATGCTCTTTGGTATTCAAACCATGACCGGCTGCTTCAACACCAACCAACTTCACATTTGGCACATCGATGTACGGATAGAAAATACCCATAGCGTTTGATCCACCACCCACGCAAGCCATCACGTAATCTGGTTGACGACCAATCATTTCTGGCATTTGTACTTTGCACTCTTCACCAATCACGCTTTGGAAATCCCTCACCATCATTGGGTATGGATGAGGACCTGCCACCGTACCGATGATGTAGAACGTACTTTCCACATTGGTCACCCAATCGCGCATCGCTTCGTTCAAAGCATCTTTAAGAGTTTTGGTACCTGACTCTACTGGCACAACCGTCGCACCCAAGAGTTTCATGCGATAAACGTTTTGAGCTTGGCGCGCCACGTCGACAGAACCCTGGTAAACGATGCACTCTAATCCCATACGGGCACAGATCGTGGCTGTTGCCACACCGTGCTGACCAGCACCTGTTTCAGCAATGATGCGTTTTTTACCCATGCGTTTGGCCAACATCGCTTGACCAATCACGTTGTTAATTTTATGCGCGCCTGTGTGGTTCAAATCTTCACGCTTGAGATAGATTTGAGCTCCACCCAACATCTCGCTCCAGCGTTTGGCGTGATACACGGGTGAAGGACGACCCACAAAGTGTTTTAACTCTGAATGGAATTCAGCTAAAAATTCTGGGTCATGTTGATACTTGGCGTACGTCTCTTTGAGCTCAGTCAAGGCATACATCAAAGTTTCAGAAACGAAGACACCGCCATAGGGGCCGAAATGACCTCTGACGTCTGGAAAATCATACATAGTGTTACCTCTACACGAATGAGATGCCTTGATCGGCATCCCGGACTGCTTGAATAAACGCCTTCATTAATTCAGGGCTTTTTTGACCTTTTGCCACTTCAATGCCACTCGACACATCCACAGCGCAAGGTTTAAGGTGTGTAATACCCTCGCCCACGTTGTGCGTGTTCAATCCACCACTCAAAACGACCCGATGCGCGTTTTCTTTTGTCCATGTGTCCGGTATCAATGACCAATCAAATACATGCCCACCGCCACCATAGCCCTCAACGAAGGCATCCAGTAAAAAGCCGGCTGCATCTGCGTATTGTAGAGAAAATTCAGATAAGTTGAAGCCCGCCTTGATTCTGGCGGCTTTCAGCCATGGCATGCCCTGAGCGATCTCTTGACAGCGTTCCGGGGTCTCATCTCCATGAAACTGCCACAAAGTCGTGGGAACACGCTCCTGGATCCTCAAAACCTCTTCATCTGTTGGGTTTACCACCAAAGCCACAGCATCCATCCCACCAGGCATGCGGGCAATCAAGGCAGCGGCCATTTCAGGGCTGACATACCGGGGGCTGGGCTCATAAAAGACGAATCCCAGGGCATCAACTCCCATGGAAACAGCCGCATCCACATCGCTTGAACGAGTAAAACCACAGAACTTAATTCTGGTTTTATCAGCGGTTTGCTTGAGTAAGCCCATCAGTGCCTGACTGCCCTAAAAGATTGATTGGTAAAAAGCTATTGGCCAAATTCGGCTCAGGAATATCGAATTGTTCTGGGTATCCTACCCTAAGAAGATAAAGTCCATCGGCCATGAAGGTGGCGCCCGCCAATTGGCGATTTTTTGCTGCCAACAAACTGCTCATCCAAGTGACCGGTTCTTTTCCAGCCCCAATCAAGAGCAAACTGCCCACCAAATTACGAACCATGTGATGAAGGAAGGCATTGCCCCTGAAAACAAAGTACACCCATGGTCCATTCTCAATCACTGATACTTGGTACAAAGTCTTGATCGGGGTTTTACTTTGGCATTCAGAGGAACGAAATGAACTGAAGTCATGCTCACCCACCAATACCTGGGCTGCTTCATGCATGGCCAGTGTATCCAAGGTTTTACCCTTGGGTAAATTCAGAAAGCCTGCTTTGCCGTGCAACAAAGGGGATGGCGTTGAACCAGTGAGCAAGGCATAGCAATAGCTTCGCTCAAAAGCCATGTAACGGGCATCAAAATGATCAGGCACTGGCTTGACCCACTGAACTGTGACACTTGGTGGCAAAAAGGCATTAACGCCTTTTACCCAAGAAAGATCTGGTCTCACCACTTCAGTATCAAAATGAACCACCTGACCCAAAGCATGAACTCCTGTGTCGGTTCTTCCTGCTGTGATGGTTTTAACTGGCTCATTGTTTTCACCAATGAAGCGACTCAAGGCTAACTCTAGGTGATCTTGAACTGTTTGGCCGTTACTTTGGGTTTGCCAGCCAGAGAAAGCAGACCCGTCATACTGCAAACCCAAGGCAATGCGCATGCTATTTGGATGAGAGTTGATTAACTTCAGCCATCAATGATTTGGCTTGAATGGTTAACGCAGGATCAATCTGATTGCTCACTGCCAATACTTCCTGGATGGCCACTCTAGCGGCGGCGAAATCTTCAATGGTGATGTAGGCTCTGATCAGATTCAGTTTCACACGAAGACTTTCAGGACTCGGCAAAGATACGCCAGAGTTTTGAGAAGCAACTGGTGCAGGTCCAAGATTTAAATCAAGCGATGCGAACAACTTGGCGGCTTGTTCAGGAACTGTATTTAACGGAGCATTTGGCTTAGCAGCAGAACTATCAGACTGACGAACCTTCTTTGCCTCACTCTTTGATAGCTTTAATAAAACCAAAATTGCTAGGAAAACAAAAACGGCAATAGCCAAAGGACCAGTTTGATTTCTCCAATCAAATGTCTCGGTATTTGCTTGCCCTGCCCCTTGGTTTTGCATCAACTTCTTGAGATCAGCAATGTTTTTTTCTAATTCAACAATTCTTTGCTTGGCTTCTGATAAAGCTTTCTCTTGAACCAGCAATTCTTCCATGCGGCGCTTGGCTTCACCCTCTAAGCCAGCAGCAGGACCCACCTTTAATCGATCACCCACAACGTTTGTTGGTGGAATCTCTTTATCTTGACTTGCAGTCAATCCACTCAATGGCATGTCAGCCTTGCCTGAGCGATAAGCTACGTCCGCAGACTGTGCAATTTCTTTGGCCTCTTGCTTTGGCACACTCTTGACCATTGCTTGGCTAGGCATCTTTAACTCAGCACCAGCCATCAAGCGATGGATACTACCGCCAGCGAATGCTTGAGGATTGACCCTGTACAAAGAAATCAAAGCCTGATCAAGACTGGCCTCATCAAAATTAGCCGCCAGCTTGCTGGCAATTTCAGTCAGCGTATCTCCAGCTTTTACCTCTACACGCGCTTGATCTGCCACCATCAATGTGTAAACACGGCGCACCAAACCAGTTGACCAGCGAAGCTCTACCAAAGCATCCAAGAATATTTCATTGGCAGCTAATTTTAAGACTTCATCTGAAGTGATCTTGATCGCTACCGGCTCTTCTTTTGAGCCCTTCAGTAACTCGACTTTTAATTGCGCTTGGACATTAGAAGATGTGATGCCCAATCGTTGATACATCTCAGGACCGGCCAAAGCCGCCTGCACATCTTTGATTGAGGCAAGTTCTGCAGGATCAATTTGAATCGAGATTTGAGCAAGCAGCGGCTCACCCACTTTTGACTGAATGCTCAAGTTGCCTAAATTCAAGGCAAGCGCTTGTCCGGCAAAAATTGCCGAGATCAACCCAAGTGCTAAACGATGAAAACTTGGCAAGAGCGCAATCAAGAAATTAACGCTCCAACAAAATGCGCAACATACGGCGCAATGGCTCAGCAGCGCCCCATAACAACTGGTCGCCTACTGTGAATGCGCCTAAATAATCAGGGCCCATGGCTAATTTATGCAAACGTCCCACAGGCACAGTCAAAGTACCAGTCACAGCAGCAGGTGTTAGATCTCTTTCGGTCGTTTCGCGATCGTTTGGCACTACCTTGACCCAATCATTTGCGCTCGCCAAGATGCCCTCAATATCGCTCAAAGGAATGTCTTTTTTGAGCTTGATGGTCAAGCCCTGTGAATGGCAACGCATCGCGCCGATACGCACACATAAGCCATCAATTGGAATACTGCCCGCTGATCTGAATGGAGGGTTACCTAGAATCTTGTTGCACTCTGAACCGCCCTTCCACTCTTCCTTGGTTTGACCATGCTCAACCGGCACATCAATCCATGGAATCAAGCTACCAGCCAAGGCTGTGTTGCGGAAATTCTTTTTCGGGAAATTAGCCGAGCGCATCGTTTCAGCAACTTTGCGATCAATGTCCAAAATAGCAGATGCAGGATCAGCCAATTCTACTTTAACGGCATCGTGCAAAGCACCCATTTGAGACAATAACTCACGCATGTTCTGAGCACCCGCCCCAGAAGCTGCTTGGTAAGTCATGGCACTCACCCACTCAATGGCACCTTCACGGAACAAGCCGCCCATCGCCATCAACATCAAACTCACGGTGCAGTTACCGCCCACCCACAGATTGCCACCTTTGCTGATAGCAGAATCGATCACTGGGCGGTTCACTGGATCCAAAATGATCACAGACTCATCAACCATGCGCAATGAACTGGCTGCATCAATCCAATGACCTTTCCAACCAGCGGCACGAATCTTTGGGTAAATCTCTTTGGTGTAATCGCCACCTTGGCAAGTGATGATGATCTCGCAACGCTTCAAGGCATCAATATCATCAGCTGAGTAAAGTTTTTTCTCATTCTTAGCCATCGCCGGCGCTGGCCCACCAGCATTGCTCGTGCTAAAAAAGACTGGCTCAATGAATGCGAAATCGCCTTCATCTTGCATGCGCTGCATCAAGACACTGCCAACCATACCGCGCCAACCTACTAAACCTACCAATGGAGTTGCCATCACCACACCTATATTTTTAAAAAGTTTTTGTTAATTTTATTAATGAACCTGGGACATCTATCTTACAGAGCTTTTAGAACCGCTTCGCCCATTTCTTTTGTGCCTACCAATTGGCAGCCCGCCGTCTTGATATCACCCGTGCGATAACCCTGAGCCAACACTTTTTGCACAGCAGCTTCAATGCGGTTGGCTTGCTCAGCTTTACCCAATGAATAACGCAACATCATGGCTGCAGACAAAATGGTTGCCAAAGGATTAGCAATACCTTTACCTGCAATGTCAGGTGCTGAACCATGGCTTGGCTCATACAGCCCTTTGTTATTTTTATCCAATGAAGCAGATGGCAACATACCGATTGAACCAGTCAACATGGATGCTTCATCAGACAAGATATCGCCGAATAAGTTACCAGTCACCACCACATCAAATGCTTTTGGTGCTTTGACAAGTTGCATGGCTGCGTTATCAACATACATGTGGCTGAGTTCAACATCAGGATATTCTTGTCCGATGCGCGTCATGACTTCTCTCCACAATTGTGAAGTCTCAAGCACATTGGATTTATCAACACTGCACAATCGTTTATGGCGTTTTTGAGCCGCCTGAAATGCCACGTGAGCAATGCGCTCCACTTCAGGCTCTGAATAACGCATGGTGTCAAAACCTTCACGCGCTCCAGGAAATAAACCATCTGTGGCAGTGCGAATACCCTTTGGTGAACCAAAGTAAATATCGCCGTTCAACTCACGCACGATCAAGATGTTCAAACCAGCAATGATTTCTGGTTTTAAGCTAGATGCTTCAGTCAACTCTGGATAACAAATCGCCGGTCTTAAGTTAGCAAATAAACTGAGGTGTTTGCGCAAACCAAGAATCGCTTGCTCAGGTCGCAATTCACGGGCCAAAGTGTCGTACTTCCAATCACCTACAGCCCCAAACAAAATGGCATCAGCTTCTTTAGCTAACTTCAGAGTGTCTTCTGGCAATGGATGGCCTTTAGCTTCATAGCCAGCACCACCCACTGGGGCAGTTTCCATTTCAAAAGATTCACCCAAGGCATTCAAGACCTTCACTGCTTCTGCAATGATTTCAGGGCCAATGCCATCACCTGGCAATACTGCAATCTTCATGTCAAACCTTTAAACAGGAAAAAATTAAGGGAGCTTTGTCGCTAACCAAGGCATGCGCAAAACTCTTTCAGACTCATAAGTCTTGATTTTGTCTGCGTGTCGCAAGGTCAAACCAATATCGTCCAAACCATTGACCATGCAATATTTTCTAAATGCCGCGATATCAAAATCATACGTGCGACCATCAGGCGCAATCACCTGTTGTTTTTCTAGATCAATGGTTAATTGGTAACCATTGAATGCGGCTGTTTCATTGAACAAGTGATCAACTTGCTGAGCAGATAGAACGATTGGTAATAAACCATTTTTATAACAGTTATTAAAGAAGATATCTGCAAAGCTTGGAGCAATCACCGCTCTGAAACCATACTGCTCCAAAGCCCAAGGAGCATGCTCACGAGAACTGCCACAACCAAAGTTTTGGCGAGCTAAAAGAATGCTTGCGCCTTTGTAACGAGATTGGTTTAAAACAAAGTCAGGATTTAATGGGCGGTTAGAACAATCTTGGCCAGGTTCACCATGATCTAAATAACGCCATTCATCAAACAAGTTTTGTCCAAAGCCAGTTCTTTTGATTGATTTCAAAAACTGTTTTGGAATGATGGCATCGGTGTCCACATTCTCGCGATCAAGTGGAGCAACCAAGCCTTGGTGTATTGTGAACTTATTCATTATTTAACCGGTGTAACTACCACGCCAGAATTTGAAGCCTCATTACCAGAGTCAGATTTCTTAGAAGTGTTTTTATCAACCACGCTTCCTAGGTTTTGAAGATCTTGACCAATACCAGAAATCGTATTGCAGGCCATCAATGAAGTTGCCATCAAACAAGCAAATACTAATTTTAAAGTTCTCATATTTATCGTCTCCGGGATTTAGGCTATTTTACGAACATCAACAAAGTGACCTTCTAAAGCTGCAGCTGCCGCCATCGCAGGACTCACCAAATGTGTTCTCCCGCCATTACCTTGGCGTCCCTCAAAATTACGGTTTGATGTAGAAGCGCAACGCTCACCTGGCTCAAGACGATCAGCGTTCATGGCCAAGCACATGGAGCAACCAGGTTCACGCCACTCAAAGCCAGCAGCCTTGAACACGCGATCCAAACCTTCGCGCTCTGCTTGCTCTTTTACTAAACCAGAACCAGGAACGACCATGGCCAACTTCACAGTGGGCGATACTTTCTTGGCGATACGCTCAACAACCCTTGCAGCAGCCCGGATGTCTTCAATACGACTATTGGTGCAAGAACCAATGAAGACTTTATCTACCATGATGGCTTCAATCGCTGTATTGGGCGTGAGTGCCATATAGCTCAAAGCTCTTTCCATGGCTTCGCGCTTGACCGGATCTTTTTCTTTTTCAGGATCAGGTACTTTGTCTTCAATCGATAAAACCATTTCTGGTGAGGTTCCCCAAGTCACTTGAGGCTTGATCTCTTCTGCGCGCAACTCAACCACTCGATCAAATACCGCGCCCTCATCGGTGTGTAACTTTCTCCAATACTGCAAAGCTTGACGCCAAGCTTCACCTTCTGCTGGAGCATAAGGACGACCTTTGACGTAGTTGATGGTTGTTTCATCTACACCCACAATGCCTGCACGAGCACCCGCTTCAATTGCCATATTGCAGATGGTCATACGACCTTCCATCGATAAAGCACGAATCGCTTGACCTGCAAATTCAATCGTGTAACCAGTACCGCCAGCAGTACCAATCTTGCCAATAATGGCTAAAACAATGTCTTTAGCGGAGCAACCCAAAGGTAATTGACCTTCGACGCGCACCAACATATTTTTACTTTTCTTCATCAGCAACGTTTGCGTGGCCAAAACATGCTCCACTTCTGATGTGCCGATACCAAACGCCAATGCGCCAAAAGCACCGTGCGTACTTGTATGAGAGTCACCACAAACCACTGTCATGCCAGGCAATGTAGCGCCCTGCTCTGGTCCAATCACGTGCACGATGCCTTGACGCTTATCGTGCATCTTGTATTGAGTGATGCCAAATGCATCGCAGTTTTGATCCAAGGTATCAATTTGTAAACGTGATACTGGATCTTTGATGCCTTCTGAACGATCGGTTGTAGGAACGTTGTGATCTGACACCGCCAAATTGGCTGAATTTCTCCAAACTGGGCGCTGCGCTAAAGACAAACCCTCAAAGGCTTGAGGACTGGTTACTTCATGCAATAACTGTCGATCAATGTAGAGGACGGTGGTACCGTCCTCTTCCATGTGAACAACATGGTCATCCCATAACTTGTCATACAAAGTACGAGCCATGAATCTTCCTAATTAACGCTTGGCGATTGGCTGAACAGTGCGTGTTGGACTACCAACAAACAACTGACGCGGACGACCAATCTTATATTCTGAATCAGTGATCATTTCTTCCCACTGTGAAATCCAACCCACTGTGCGTGCAAGAGCAAAAATACAAGTGAACATTTCTGTTGGAATACCCAATGCACGCTGAACAATGCCTGAGTAGAAGTCAACGTTTGGATAGAGTTTACGACTCACGAAGTATTCGTCTTCCAAAGCAATCTTCTCAAGTGTCATCGCTAACTTGAACAATGGATCATTCTCAAGACCCAACTCTTTGAGAACTTCATAACATGTTTCACGCATCAATTTAGCGCGTGGGTCAAAGTTTTTGTAAACGCGGTGACCAAAGCCCATCAAACGAACACCAGAGTTTTTGTCTTTAACTTTAGCAATGAAGTCGTCGATCTTCTCAACACCACCATTGGCTTGAATCTCTTCCAACATCTGTAAGCAAGCTTCGTTAGCACCGCCGTGAGCAGGACCCCACAAGCAAGCCACACCAGCAGCAATCGCAGCAAATGGGTTGGTACCTGAAGAACCAGCCAAACGAACTGTTGAAGTTGAAGCATTTTGTTCGTGGTCAGCATGCAAAATGAAGATGCGATCCAACGCTCTGACCAATACTTCATTCACCTTGTATTCTTCACAAGGAGTTGCAAACATCATTTGCATGAAATTAGCTGTGTATGAAAGATTGTTCTTTGGGTAAATCATTGGCTGGCCAACTGAATACTTGTAAGCCATCGCTACCAATGTTGGCATTTTTGCGATCAAACGAATTTGTGACACTTCACGTTGATGAGCATCATTGATGTCTAAACCATCGTGATAGAAAGCCGCCATACCGCCTACCAAGCCAGTCAATACAGCCATTGGGTGTGCATCACGGCGGAAGCCACGCAAGAAGAATTGCATCTGCTCGTGCACCATGGTGTGGTGCATGACCAAGTCATCAAATTCTTTCTTTTGAGTTGCATTTGGCAACTCACCTTTTAATAATAAATAGCAAGACTCTAAGAAATCGCAGTTAGTGGCCAAATCCTGAATTTGGTAACCGCGATAAAGCAACTCACCTTTGTCACCATCGATATAAGTGATCTTTGAGTTACATGAAGCAGTAGACATAAAACCTGGGTCATATGTGAATTTACCTGTCTGACCATAAAGTTTGCGAATATCAATCACGTCAGGACCAACTACACCCTTGTAGATAGGTAACTCAATGGCTGGTGTGCCATCAGAGAACGATAACGTGGCTTTTTCATTTGTTGCGTTCATATTTCAATCCCTTATACGCGTTTTTGTTTTTTAGCAAACTAACAAGTTTTATTCCTAGCTACTTCTTTAATAGAAATGATTAATTTCTAACTGGGCGCAACATGGCTAGAACACGATGCACACCTTCAGTCGCAAGTTCCCCCTCCGGTTCCTTGCGACGCAGCAACAAATCCATCAAGTCATTGTCACTTAAATCCAACAAAGTATTGAGAGGCTCTAAGTCAGCCTCTTCAATCCGATCATGAAAGCGCTCAAAGAAACGCTCCATCATCAAATCATTTTCAAGCAAACCTCGTCGCGCACGCCAACGCAAGAGCGACAAGGTTTCAGATGGTATCGGCATTAAACAGCTCGTCGAACCATTAACTCTTTGATCTTACCAATCGCTTTTGTTGGGTTCAATCCTTTAGGACAAACATCCACACAGTTCATGATGGTGTGGCAACGGAACAAACGGTATGGATCTTCTAAGTTATCCAAACGCTCTGATGTCACTTGATCACGACTGTCTGCGATGAAGCGGTATGCCTGTAACAAACCAGCTGGGCCCACGAACTTATCTGGATTCCACCAGAATGATGGGCAAGCGGTTGAGCATGAGGCGCACAAAATGCACTCATACAAACCATCCAACTCTTCACGCTCTTCTGGGCTTTGCAAACGCTCTTTCTCAGGAGGCGGAACATCGTTCACCAAATAAGGACGAATCGAGTGGTATTGCTTGAAGAACTGAGTCATGTCAACGATCAAGTCACGCACCACTGGCAAACCAGGTAGTGGACGCAAAGAAATCTTCTTTGGCAAAGTCAACATATTGGTCAAGCAAGCTAGGCCATTTTTACCGTTGATGTTCATGGCATCAGATCCACAAACACCTTCGCGGCAAGAACGACGGAAAGACAAAGTCTCATCCATCTTCTTTAGCTTCATCAACGCATCTAACAACATGCGCTCAGAACCATCCAACTCCACTTCATAACTTTGCATGCGTGGCGCTGCATCGACTTCTGGATCGTAACGGTAGACTTCAAATATACGTGTATCGCTCATGTTTCTTCCTTAATACTTTTAGAAAGTACGAACTTTTGGTGGAATAGATTCGACTGTTAGCGGAGTTAACTTCACAGGCTTGTAATCAAGCTTGTTACCTTCGCTGTACCAGAGTGTGTGCTTCATCCATTGCTGATCGTTGCGCTCAGGGTGATCATCGTGAGCGTGTGCGCCACGACTTTCTTTACGAGCAGCAGCTGAAACCATTGTGGCGTTAGCAGCTTCAACCAAGTTCTCTAATTCAAGAGCTTCGATACGAGCTGTGTTGAACACTTTTGACTTGTCTTTCAAGTGAATGCTCTTCGCGCGCTCAGTGATCGCTGCCATTTTGGTGACGCCGCCATCCATGATTTCTTGAGTACGGAACACACCACAATGCTTTTGCATTGTGCTGCGAATGTCATTGGCCACATCTTGTGTGTATTCACCAGATGTTGAATTGTCCAATTTAGCCAAACGTGCCAATGAGCTATCAGCAGCATCTGCTGGTAGTGGCTTGTGCTCTTTTTGTTTCAACGCTGTTTCCACAACGTGGTTACCAGCAGCACGGCCAAACACTAACAAGTCTAACAATGAGTTAGTACCTAAACGATTGGCACCGTGCACTGATACGCAAGAGCACTCACCCATCGCGTAGAAGCCATTGATGATTTCGTTAGGATTGCCATTCTTAGGAGCCACCACTTGACCATGAATGTTGGTTGGAATACCGCCCATCTGGTAGTGAATCGTTGGCACAACTGGAATTGGATTCTTTGTAACATCAACGTTAGCAAAGTTGATACCAATCTCATAAACAGATGGCAAACGCTTGTGAATGGTATCGGCGCCCAAATGAGTTAAGTCGAGTTCGATGTAGTCTTTGTTTGGACCACAACCACGACCTTCTTTGATCTCTTGGTCCATACAACGAGAAATAAAGTCTCTTGGTGCAAGATCTTTTAGAGTTGGCGCATAACGCTCCATGAATCGCTCACCAGAGCTGTTCAAAAGAATCGCACCTTCACCACGACAACCTTCGGTCAACAACACACCCGCACCAGCAACGCCAGTTGGGTGGAATTGCCAGAATTCCATGTCTTCTAGGGGTACACCAGCGCGAGCTGCCATACCCATACCATCACCTGTGTTGATGAAGGCATTGGTTGAAGCTTGCCAAATACGGCCAGCACCACCAGTTGCAAACATCACGCACTTGGCCTGAAGAATATGCACTTCTCCAGTTTCCATTTCTAAAGCAGTCACACCAACCACATCACCTTCAGAGTCACGAATAATGTCTAGCGCCATCCATTCAACGAAGAAGTGTGTCTTGGCGCGCACGTTGCGCTGATAGAGGGTGTGCAATAAAGCGTGACCCGTACGATCCGCTGCAGCACATGCACGTTGCACAGCTTTTTCACCGTAGTTGGCAGTGTGACCACCGAATGGACGTTGATAAATAGTGCCATCTGGGTTGCGGTCAAAAGGCATACCGTAATGCTCTAACTCATAAACTACTTTTGGAGCTTCACGACACATGAACTCGATCGCATCTTGGTCACCTAACCAATCAGATCCTTTGACTGTGTCAAAGAAGTGGTAGTGCCAATTGTCGTCACTCATGTTGCCCAATGAAGCACCGATACCACCCTGCGCTGCCACTGTGTGTGAACGTGTTGGGAAAACCTTTGATAAAACTGCAACGTTTAAGCCAGCTTCAGCCAATTGCAATGAAGCTCGCATACCGGCACCGCCGGCGCCAACGATAACAACGTCAAAACGACGTGTAGGTAATGCTGTCTTGATGGCAGCCATGCGTTACACCCTCCAAAGGATTTGAGCGGTATAGCCAAAACAAGCAATCAGCCATAACGCGGTTAATACGTGCAGTGTCAAACGAATGCTCACTGGTTTGATGTAATCCATCCAAATGTCGCGAACACCAATCCATGCGTGAAACAACAAACTCATGATGGCCAACAATGTGATCAACTTCATGATCTGGTTGGCAAACAAACCAGACCAAGCTTCATAAGTTGCATCACCTAGCAAAAATGACACCAATAAAATTAATGTAAAGACAATCAAAATGACCGCAGTCACGCGTTGCAACAACCAGTCTTTAAGGCCGTAATGAGCACCTACTACGATGCGCTTAGGTCCGATATTGTTATTAGCCATGTGGATTCCTTAAAACAAACCAAATAGCTTGGCAGCACAAACTGCTGTCAAACTCAAACTAACCACCAGAACACCAACCGCTGATTTAGCTGCTGAGTACTTATCAATACCTTTGTGAAGATCTAGCATCAAGAAACGAATGCCAGCACAGAAGTGATGGAGGTATGACCAAATCAAAGCCAAAACGATCAATTTGATGATCGGATGCGCCATCACTGCTTTGAAAGTTTCAAAACTGATCTCTGAAGTGATGCTTTTATCTAAAAGATAAAGCACAAATGGGATCAAAATAAACATCAACAAGCCGCTCACGCGATGCAAGATTGACACTTTGCCAGCCCATGGCAAACGATATTTCATCAAGTCAAAAACATGAATATTTCTAAATTCTGGCATTTCAAACCCCTAATAATTTTTTGCTGTGCTGCAAAACAAATGATTTTATCGCTTAATTAACTTTCTTAAGTCTGACTTTTCAAAAAAAACTGCTGCTAAATCCAAAAAATATTAAAAACTGCCTACATCGTTAATTTAATTCATTTAAATAATGATGGCTTGCCGTCAAATAAACAGCCTTACGAACCTCGACTGGGCGCTCTCCGTAGGTGTATGAGACACGCTCCACGGCTAATAGTGGAGTATTTTGCTCAACTCCTAAGTGCTTAGCAGACAACTCATCTGCCGCAACTGCTCTCAAGCGTTCAGTTGCTCGCACCATGTGGGTGCCAAATTCAGTTTCAAACAAGGCGTACATCGGACCACGCCACTCAACCAAGCGCTCGACACTCAAACCCTTGAAAGTTGTTCCTGGCAGCCAAATTTCTTCGTAAACCGTTGCCTCACTCGAGAAGTACAGAATACGCTCAATTTGAATCACGGCATCGCCAGACTTCAAATCCAATAAACGGGCAATCTCAGCAGGCGCCCTCAAGCGCTTGCAGTCCAAAATAGTGCTTTTGGGGTAATGGGGCTCACCGTTATCTGGAACCAGTCTCAAAAATCTGAAATGAACCCGATCCTCGTGGTGGGTCGCAACAAAAGTCCCCTTGCCTTGCCTTCTAACCAAGAGATTTTCACTGGCCAACTCATCAATCGCCTTGCGAACAGTGCCCTGACTGACCTTGAACCTGGTGGCCAAGTCATTTTCACTGGGAATGGCCTCTCCAGGCTTCCATTCTCCAGCCTGCAAGCTTCCCAGTATCAGAGCCTTAATTTGCTGATAAAGCGGGCTAAAAGTTGCAATTGTTTCGGTCATGACCGTTATTTCATCACAACCAAGGGGTTTTAGTCTATAGACTTATGTCTTATATAAGAGTATTTGACAGAAATAGTCATAAAGTCCTAAACTTTGTACGTTTAGCGTCAGAACCAAGGCGCAATATCACTTTTTTAATTCAAGTTCGGAGCAAACTCATGGCAAAAGCACCTTTGCGCGTCGCAGTTACTGGCGCAGCCGGCCAAATTGGCTATTCATTACTATTCCGCATCGCCAATGGCGACATGTTGGGTAAAGACCAACCGGTGATTTTGCAGTTATTAGAAATCCCTGATGAAAAAGCTCAAAAAGCCCTTTCAGGCGTGATGATGGAAATCGATGACTGCGCATTTCCATTGTTGGCAGGTATGACAGCTCACAGCGACCCAATGACAGCATTCAAAGACATTGACTACGCAGTTCTAGTGGGTGCTCGTCCTCGCGGTCCTGGCATGGAGCGTAAAGATCTTTTGTCAGCCAACGCTCAAATTTTCACAGCTCAAGGTAAAGCCTTGAACGCAGTTGCTAAGCGCACTGTTAAGACATTGGTGGTTGGTAACCCAGC
Source organism: Polynucleobacter cosmopolitanus (assembly GCF_002224225.1). Lineage (GTDB taxonomy): Bacteria > Pseudomonadota > Gammaproteobacteria > Burkholderiales > Burkholderiaceae > Polynucleobacter > Polynucleobacter cosmopolitanus. The sequence continues at coordinate 156,885 of NZ_NJGG01000002.1, forward strand.
AAACACCAATGCTTATATCGCCATGAAATCAGCACCAGATCTACCAGCTAAGAATTTCACAGCCATGTTACGTTTGGACCACAACCGTGCTTTGTCACAATTGGCAGCTAAGACTGGTAAAGCAGTGGCTGATATCGAGAAATTGATTGTGTGGGGTAACCACAGCCCAACGATGTACCCTGACTATCGTTTCGCAATGATTGGCGGTCAATCAGTGAAGCAAATGATCAATGATGAAGAGTGGAACAAGAACACATTCTTGCCTACAGTTGGTAAGCGTGGCGCAGCGATCATTGATGCACGTGGTTTGTCTTCAGCAGCTTCTGCTGCCAATGCAGCAATCGATCACATCCATGATTGGCATTGCGGCACAAATGGCAAGTGGGTCACGATGGGTATTCCATCAGATGGCTCATACGACATCCCTAAAGATGTGATGTATGGCTTCCCAGTGACTTGCGAGAATGGCGAGTACAAGATTGTTCAAGGTTTAGAAGTTGATGCGTTCTCACGTGAGCGCATGAATTTCACATTGAATGAATTGACTGAAGAGCAAGAAGGCGTGAAGCATTTGCTCTAAGCAAACGCTCAACTCATGCAACCTAGTCAAGTGTTGTTCCAAGGTGAGGCCCTTCCGAGGGCCTTACCTGTTTGTGATCACTACGCAGGCACTGAAGTGCGCATGCGCAAAGCATTGGCTTTGCAAGCAGAATTAGGTCCCGTCTTTGATATCACGTTTGATTGTGAAGATGGCGCACCTGTTGGCAAAGAAGCAGAACATGCTCAACTGGTTGCCGACATTCTTTTAAGTTCAGATAATCGTTTCAATCGTGTGGGGGTCAGAATCCATGATCCGAGTCATTCTTGCTGGAAAGCGGATGTCGCAACTCTGATCAAGCAAGCTGGCAAAAAAATCGCCTTCGTGATGATTCCGAAAGTGGTTTCAGCCACACAAACACAAAGCATCATTGATGAAATCAATCATGTCGCTAAAACTGCCAATATTGGCCGAGTGATTCCAATTCAAGTTCTGATTGAAACTCATGGCGCACTTCAAGATGTTCAAGCCATTGCAGCGCTAGAACAAGTCGAGTCTTTGAGTTTTGGTTTGATGGATTTTGTTTCAGCTCATCATGGGGCCATCCCTGGTAGTGCAATGGACCGCGGTCAGTTTGATCATCCTTTGGTAGCACGCGCCATGTTAGAGATTTCAGCGGCCTGTCATGCACATGGCAAAGTAGCTTCTCATAATGTTTGCACCAATATCAATGATGTCGCCATCATTGAATCTGACACTTTGAGAGCCAAGAATGAATTTGGCTTCACACGCAAATGGAGCATTCATCCAAATCAAATTCCTGTGATTGTGAAGACTTTATCGCCTTCCCCGAGTGAGATTGAAGAAGCCTGTTCTATTTTATTAGCAGCCCAAGTAGCACAATGGGGACCGATACAGCATGAAGGCAAACTTCATGATCGAGCCAGTTACAGGTATTTCTGGACTATTTTGCAAAAAGCTCATTTAACTGGTCATGCCATTCCAGCCAAAGCTGAAAAGTTACTTTAAGCCTTAGATAAAAAAATATAGTTGCAAGCTTTGAACCACAGGGTCTTGTTTTGCTTAGAATGTGTTTATGTCTAGTTACCGCCCTAAAAATTCCTCACGCATATCTCCTGAAGCAGAACGCTTGGTTTCTGATGCGCTGTCATTGGCAGCTTCGGGCAGTCGCGTAGAAGATATTTTTTGGGAAACCAAATTACTCGATCGTTTGTTGCGCTTATTGCATGCGCAAAATCAAAATGCGATTGAAAGCGCATTGGATCAAACACTCAAAATCAATCCGATTGCTTTTGACTCATTGGCAGAAAACGCTGAAACTTTGGCAGAGTCTTTGACATTAGAACAAGACGGCAAGAGCTGGGATGTGGTGTTGATTGCTATCCCAATCATCGCAAGAACTCGTTACAGCATTCCTTCAGGCAAGCTCAGCTCTGAATCAATCGCAGCGACAGGCAACTTGTTACATGACCAGATCGTTGCGCAAGATGCTTTGATTGCATTGGTACCTTGGCTTTACAGCATCGATCAAATGCCTCACTCACATTGTCAAACTCGTTTGTTGCTTGAAAAGTTAGCATCTGCGGCGGTGAATGCCGGAGAGATTAAATTAGAGTTGCGCGACATGCCTGAAACGATTCCTGTTTTAGCAGATCCACGTTACATCGTTGGCGCAGTAGCAGCTCCTTCTGGTGGCCCAATTTTTAGATGGCAAGAGGATACGCCTAGACGCCAAGAGCGAAGTGTTTGTTTGCAGAATTGGCAAACAGGGATGCAAGATACGGTTGCAGCGATCATGCCAGGCTGCGAATTTGAACTATCTTTACCAGAGGCTTATTTCACCAACTGCCGTGAAGCAGATCGCAAGATCAGACCTTTGAGCATTTTGGCAGCCGTCAATTATCTTGAATCAATGTTGAACGTTGAACCTGCTGGCTTATCTTGCATCATTGCAGGATTTGGTGATGAGCAATGTGATGAATACAGAATATCTTTTGCGCTCAAAGGTTCCAAAGAAATCCTCTATGGCGTGGTTTGGCCTTTGTACGATAGAGAAACCGTTGCCAATGATTCAATCAACGATATTTCAATTGAAGACAGTCCTATTCGGGAAATTTATGACACGATCAAAAACTCAGGCGTTGAAGATCAGCTCAGGCACGCTGAGTTATTTAGCCTAGAGATGTGTGAAGATTGTGGCGTGCCGATGTTCGTTGATCGTGCCGGTGAAATCGTTCATGCTGAAATGCCTGATGACACACCAAGTCAGCAACCATTATTTCATTAAACGCATCCATGAAGTATTCAAAAATCAGTATTTCAAATTTACGCAAGAATCTTAATGACATCATTGAAGAGTTAAGGTCTTCGCCAATTGCCGTTTACAGCTCTAAAAAGCCTATTGCGTATATTTTGTCGGCAAAATGTTATGAGGCACTTTTGGAGAAACTGGACGATGTCCATCTAACGGAGCTAGCTAAAAGCCGATTGCAAGGCAAAAGAGTTCAGGTTGATTTAAGCACTCTTTAAGCGCACGCAAATCTAGATTAATTAATCCAGCTTCATCCAAACTTCATTGCGGCGCCAGAATGGCAGAGTCCAAGGCGGGTTGTAACGCGACAACTGTGCTGAGCCAGAAGTCTTTAAACCATTCTTAGCCATCCATTCGTTCAAACGAGTCGTTTGTGCGGACAACTTCTCTTCATCCACCCAACCACTGAATGTCACAACTGCTACTTGCTGGGCGGGCATCTGTTTGATGATGACATTCGAGTTCTTAGGTTTGGGCAAAGTATCCATGGTGAACTTACTTGGCATCACAAAGGCCATTTTCCATGCACCACCACTGCCTTCCATGGTGACAGGTGCTGTCATAGCAATCTTTGAAGATGTGTCTGCTTCCATGGTCACGGGTGCCGTCATGGCAATTTTTTCTGACTGCTTCTTAACTGGATCTTCATTGTTACCAAAGATAAAGTCAGCTATCTGACGAAACCCCTTGTTAGAAGCCTCGCTCAAAGTGCCAGTGACCAACACTTCAGCAATGATCATGGGCTGATAGCGGCGAACCTCGAAGTCACCCTCTTTTTTGACAACCTCATAACGCGGTTCTTCATTGGCCATCGCACCACCCATGAACACAGATAGAGCTGCAAAGCTCAAAAGAAATTTCGACACTTGCTTTGTCATCATTCAGTTCACTGTTCTTTTCTTCGGAACACAGGTTTTGCATCAGTGCTTTCTTTAGGGGCAAACTTATAACCTTCATAGTCAAAGTCTTTTAAGTCAGCTGCTTTATCAATCTTGTTATCAATGATGAAACGAGTCATCAAACCTCTTGCACGTTTGGCGTAGAAAGAAACAATTTTGTATTTGCCAGCTTTTTCATCCTGAAAGACAGGAGCAACAATTGGAAAACCTAATGTATCAGCTTTAACCGATTTAAAGTACTCATCTGAAGCTAGGTTGATCAAAGTTTTAGATTTTTGTTGTTCCAATTCTTCTTTTAAAGCCAGGGTGATTTTGTCACCCCAAAAAGCATAGAGATCTTTGCCAACGGTGTTTTTGAATGAAGTGCCCATCTCCAAACGGTATGGCTGCATCAAATCCAAAGGCTTTAAAACACCATAAAGGCCAGAAAGTACTCTGACGTGCTCTTGGGTGTAATCCAGAGCCTTAGCGTTCAAAGAACCTGCATCAAGCCCCTCATACACATCTCCATTGAAGGCCAAAATAGCTTGTTTGCTATTTTTAGCTGTGAACTTCTTAGACCACTCGCCAAAGCGAGCCACGTTCAAAGCGGCTAATTTGTCCGATAAATCCATCAATTCAGCGACTTCTTGTAAAGACAGTTTCTTTAAATCTGTCACCAACTTGGCTGATTCATTGATAAAAATAGGCAAGGTATGCTTGTCCGTGGAAGGCGGAGTGTCATAGTCCAAACTTTTTGCAGGCGAAAGTACGATCAACATGGCAGAATATTCAAATTAAATGAATCTAAATAATACTGCTTTGAGACAAATACCGCTCCCTTCTCGCTTACCCAAAGTTGGCACCACCATTTTTACCGTGATGTCTGCCCTTGCCAATGAGCACAAAGCCATTAACTTAGGTCAAGGTTTTCCAGACTTTGATTGCGATCCAGCTTTACCAGAGGCTGTTTATAAAGCCATGCGTGATGGCCACAATCAATACCCGCCTATGACGGGTATTGCACCCTTGCGCGAGGCTGTCAGTCAAAAGATAAGTGCCTTGTATGGTCATCACTACGATCCAGCCACAGAGATCACAATCACTGCTGGCGGTACTCAAGGAATTTTCACGGTGATTGCATGTGCGATCAATCCTGGCGATGAAGTGATTGTGATTGAGCCCGTCTACGACTCTTACATCCCTTCGATTGATACGGTTGGAGGCACCGCTGTGCCAGTTCAGTTGATAGTGAAGAGAAATGATGATGGGGATATCAGTGGTTATGAAATCCCATGGGATGCCATGGCAAAAGCCATCACTTCCCGTACCAAAATGATCATGATCAATTCCCCACACAATCCAACGGGAATGGTGTGGCAGTCTGCTGATATTGATCGTCTGGCTGATTTAGTTCGAGACACGGATATCTTGATTTGTAGTGATGAGGTCTATGAGCACATGGTCTTTGATGGCAAAGACCATCAAAGCGTGGCCCGCCATCCTGAATTAGCACAACGCAGTTTTGTTATTTCTAGCTTTGGTAAAACGTATCACGTCACTGGCTGGAAAGTCGGCTATGTGGCTGCCCCCGCTCATTTGAGTGCTGAATTTAGAAAAGTTCATCAGTTCAATGTCTTCACCATCAACACTCCAGTGCAATATGGCTTGGCTGATTATTTAAAAAATCCTGACCCTTATTTGAATTTGGCAGGGTTCTATCAGCAGAAACGAAATTACATGCGCCAAGGTTTGGAGCAAACCAAGTTCAAGCTATTGCCTGCTCCTGGAACTTATTTTCAGTGCGTTGATTACACGCAACTAGGCATTCCACAAGCTAAGTTGAATAGCTCTGATTTTTGTCAGTGGCTAACAAAAGAAGTGGGAGTGGCAGCGATTCCGGTATCTGCTTTTTACAGTGACCCTGTTGAATCAGGCGTGATCAGATTCTGTTTCGCCAAAAAAGAAAGTACTTTGGCTGAAGCACTGAAGAGACTTCAAAGTATTTAATGGTTGGTTGATTACTTGCTTGGCTGTTTGATGATTTGAACACCCAAGTTTGTTAGAAAAGGAAAAATGATGACAAAGAAACAAGGCATGATTGATATTTACAGCTGGGCAACGCCCAACGGTCACAAGGTTCACATCATGATGGAGGAATGTGGCTATCGCTTAGGTAAAGATTGGCTAGCTCATCCGATTGATATTGGTGCTGGCGATCAGTTCACCAAAGAGTTTTTAGCCATCAGCCCAAACAACAAGATTCCAGCCATGGTCGACCCTAATGGCCCAGATGGCAAACCAATCGCCTTGTTTGAATCCGGCGCAATCCTTTTGTACCTTGCAAGCAAAACTGGTCGCTTTCTACCAAAAACAGATCGTGCCAAGTTTGAGGTGTTGCAGTGGTTAATGTTTCAAATGGGTGGCGTTGGTCCAATGCTGGGCCAAACTCATCACTTCAGAATCTACGCACCAGAAAAAGTCGAATACGCCATCAACCGTTACACGAATGAAACTCGCAGACTATATGGCGTGATGGACAAAGAGCTTTCTAAGAAACATTTCATTGCTGGCAAAGACTACAGCATTGCAGACATCGCTATTTTTCCGTGGACACGCTCATGGAAAAATCAAGGCATCACTCTTGAGGAGTTTCCGAACGTTTTGCGTTGGCATGAAGAAATTGCAGAGCGCCCCGCCGTCAAACGAGGTGTTGAAGTTTTAACATCACTCAGAAAACCTCTGAATGACGATAAAGCCAAAGAGATTTTGTACGGAAAGACGCAATATCAAAAAAGATAATCAGCGCTTTAGCTTTTGCACCATGGCCTGTAGGAACACCCACAGTGCTGGTAATCCTGGGATGATGATCATCGCCAAAGCCACCATTGAGAAGTTGGCTTTGACCCATGGGTGTTCGCCAATCATGTAACCCAAGGTCGTCAAACTTCCAACCCAAAGAATGCCGCCACCCACGTTGTAAGTAGCGAATTTTGGATAAGACATCTGCGCTGCTCCCGCAATGAATGGGGCAAAGGTTCTGATGAACGGCATGAAGCGGCCAACGACAATGGTAATAGGCCCATGCTTTTCATAAAAAGCATGGGTTTTATCAAAAGCGTCTTTATTGAACCAACGAGAGTTTTCCCAACCAAATACTTTTGGTCCAAACCAGCGACCAATTGAATAATTAACTGCATCACCAGCAATTGCAGCAATGATCAACAAAATCAATAAAAGAGGCAGGCTCATACCACCCACCGCCGCTATGGCACCAGCCACAAACAACAAAGAGTCACCCGGCAAGAAAGGCATCACTACAACGCCTGTTTCAATGAAGATGATGGCAAACAACAAGACATACACCCAAGGACCCCATTGATCAACAATGGTGACCAAGTGTTTGTCTAAGTGCAAAAAGATATCTAATAAAAGTGAAAAATCCATTACTGAAAGACCACGGTACTTTTTCCATTCAACAAGATACGGTGCTCAGCATGCCAACGAACGGCGCGTGATAAAGCCATACATTCCACATCTCTTCCTACGGCAGCTAATTGATCCGGATTCATGGCATGATCAACGCGCTCAACACCCTGCTCAATGATTGGGCCTTCATCCAAATCAGTGGTCACGTAATGAGCCGTTGCCCCAATTAGCTTGACTCCGCGCTGATGAGCTTGCCAATAAGGCTTCGCACCTTTAAAGCTTGGTAAGAAAGAGTGGTGGATGTTGATGGCTTTACCAGATAACTTTTCACAGACCTTAGGAGATAAAATCTGCATGTACCTGGCTAACACCACCAAATCGATTTTCTCCTGATCAATCAATTTCAATAATTGTTCTTCTTGTTCATTTTTTCGCTCATCATTCGCACTGCTGAGTGGCATGAAATGAAACGGTATTTTGTAACCTGCGGCTAGATTCTGAAAATCTTGATGGTTTGAGACGATGCCAGCAATCTCAATCGGCAAATATCCACTGTGAGTTCTGAATAACAAATCATTCAAACAATGGCCCAATTTAGAAACCATGATCAATACTTTGGGTTTGCTGGCCGCATCAAATAGCTCCCAATCCATTTGAAAGCTATCGCCAATTCCTTTGAATAACTCTTGTAGATTTTGTAGATTCAATTCTTGCGAGGTCTTGGCAAAATGCACACGCATGAAAAAGCGACTGGTGAACGTATCACTGAATTGAGCGGAATCTAGAATATTGGCCGTTTGATTGAACAAAAACTGACTGACAGCATGGACGATGCCTGGTCGGTCTGGGCAGGAGATTTTGAGGATGAAACCTTGTGTAGACATACCGACATTATCCATAAAGCCTGAGAAATATTGAAAAATTTCTACTATTTTCCAGATGAAGCTTAAACTTAGGCTTTTAGTACTTAATTACAAGGTCAAGCGATGGGTATTCAGTCTGTGGGCATTATTGGCGCTGGCACGATGGGCAATGGCATTGCTCAAGCCTGTGCAGTTTCTGGCTTAAATGTGGTCATGGTCGATATCAATGAGGCCGCCGTAGCAAAAGGCCTAACAACCATTGCCAGCAGCCTTGATCGCTTGATCAAAAAAGAGAAGATGACTGAAGCTGAAAAAGCATCTGCCTTGGCTCGCATCAAAACAAGCACCAATTACCAAGATTTCACAGGTTCACAAATGGTGATTGAAGCCGCGACTGAAAACTACGACCTCAAGATCAAGATTTTGAAACAATTGGATGGCATTGTTAGCAAAGACACCATCATTGCTTCAAATACCTCATCGATTTCAATCACACAAATGGCGGCTGAAGTCAGCAATCCTCAGCGCTTTATCGGCATGCATTTTTTCAACCCTGTGCCGATGATGACCTTGGTTGAAATTATCCGCGGCCTACAAACGGATGACCAGACACACGGTTTGGTTGAAGAGATGTCAAAGGTGTTGGGCAAAGAACCAATCACCGTTAAAAATGCCCCTGGCTTTGTTGTGAACCGTATCTTGGTACCGATGATCAATGAAGCATTCTTTGTGTTGGCTGAAGGTTTGGCCACACCAGAAGACATTGATGCAGGCATGAAGCTTGGTTGCAACCACCCTATTGGTCCATTGGCCTTGGCTGACATGATTGGCTTAGATACTTGCTTGGCCATCATGGAGGTTTACTTCAAGAACTTTAATGACTCTAAATATCGTCCTTGCCCATTGCTTCGCGAGATGGTGGCAGCTGGTTACCTTGGCAGAAAATCAGGCAAAGGCGTTTACAGCTATAACTGATCATGTTGACACCGATTGCTAAATTTCTTGGTTACGCAGGACTGATTCCCTTCATCCTGCTGTCTGGATTGGTTCAATTTACAGAGCCACCGCTGGATTTTTGGGCCGCTAACTCATTACTCCTTTATGGAGCAACAATCGCTTCATTTGTAGGAGCCTTGCATTGGGGTCCTTTATTGAGCCCTCTGTCAAATCAAGAAGGTTATGGCTTTTGGAGATCTAAAGGCGCTTGGATTTGGGGCGTCACCCCATCATTACTAGCCTGGGTCGCTCTTCACCTACCCTTTTCTTCTGGTTACTTTTTGATTGCTGCAACACTTCTTCTTGCATTGCTCGTTGATCGCAAACAGTTTCGACATTTGATTCATGACGAAACGTATTTGGCAGAATTCTTAAAAATGAGAACCGTCTTGACAGCAGTTGCAACTGCCAGCCTTGTTTTGGCTGGCATTGCTATCAGACAGTTTTGATTTGAATTAAATCTTTTTAGTGAGATTTGGCCTTAGCCAAAAGTGTTTCCGTGTAGGCAATCGCCAAAGCTGAAATCACAAACGTCAAGTGGATTAAGGTTTGCCACAACAGAGTTTTATCATCCAAGTGTTCTGCATTGATGAAAGTCTTCAATAAGTGAATTGAAGAAATGCCGATGATGGCTGTTGCTAACTTGACCTTCAAAACACCTGCATTCACATGCGACAACCATTCAGGTTGATCAGGATGATTCTTGAGTTCTAGGCGAGATACAAATGTCTCCCAACCACCCACGATGACCATCACCAAGAGATTTGAAATCATCACCACGTCAATCAAACCTAAAACAATCAACATGATTTCTGTTTCAGTCGTGCCACCCTTGGTCATCATCATGCCAATGAGATGAACCAATTCGCGCCAGAACTGAATCACATAAACAATTTGAGCAACAATCAGCCCCATGTACAAGGGAGCTTGCAGCCAGCGGCTCATAAAAATCCAGCGTGGCAAAGGGCGTAATTTATCTTTTAATTGAGTTGATGTATCTTGGTTCATGAGTTACTTTTTAATAATGATGAATTAGTTTTAAAAAACGATTTGGCATTCAGACAACATGCGACAATTTGCGTATTAAACCATGTCTTTATTACCAAACAACGAAAATTTTACCCCCCTAGCGGAAATACTTCGCCCTCAACAAAAAGAGGACCTGGTTGGGCAAACTCACCTTTTCGGACCAGGCAAACCACTTGACCTAGCATTCCGCTCCGGAAAACCCCACTCGATGCTTTTATGGGGTCCGCCAGGCGTTGGTAAAACCACCATTGCGCGCCTAACTGCCAATACTTTTGACTGCGAATTCATTGCCATTTCAGCAGTTTTGGCTGGGGTAAAAGAAATAAGACAAGCCATTGAGCAGGCAGAAAACAATCTACAACAGTTCAATAAAAAAACGATTTTATTTGTTGATGAAATTCATCGATTCAATAAGTCTCAGCAAGACGCTCTACTCCCCTTTGTTGAATCGGGCTTAGTGACCTTTATTGGGGCCACCACTGAAAACCCCTCTTTTGAAGTCAATTCAGCATTACTTTCAAGAGCACAGGTCTATGTTCTTAAGTCTTTGACTCATGAAGAACTTTTACAGTTACTGAATCGGGCCTTGGCAGCTTTACCAAGCTCACTTGAGTTTAATGAAGAAGCCAAAGCAGTTTTACTTCACCTGGCCGATGGCGATGCCAGACGTTTCCTTAATTTGATTGAGCAAACCTTCAACGCTGCAAAAATCAGTCAAATCACCAATATCACTGCGGAATTCCTAGAGCAGTCTTTAGGACACTTATCGAAACGATTTGATAAATCTGGCGATCATTTTTATGACCAGATTTCAGCCTTGCATAAATCTGTCAGGGGATCTAATTCAGACGGTGCTTTGTATTGGTTCTGCCGCATGATTGATGGTGGAGTTGACGTTAAGTATTTGTCACGTCGAATTGTTCGCATGGCTTGGGAAGATATTGGATTGGCAGATCCGCGCGCCATGCAACTAGCCAATGATGCTGCATTGACTTATGAGCGCTTGGGTAGCCCTGAGGGCGAACTAGCTCTTGCTGAAGCCCTGATTTACTTGTGCGCAGCCCCCAAAAGCAACTCGGCCTATAAAGCATTCAATCAAGCCAGAGACTTTGTGGCAAAAGACACCAGTCGTGACGTGCCAATGCATTTGCGCAATGCCCCAACCAAGCTGATGGATGAATTGGGACATGGCAAGGCTTATCGTTATGCGCACGATGAAGCTCACGCCTATGCAGCCGGAGAAAACTATCTTCCTGACGGCGTTAAAGAGGCTAATTGGTATCAACCAACTGATCGGGGTTTGGAAGCCAAAATCAAAGAGAAGCTGGCTTTCTTAAAATCTTTGGATGAGGCGGTTAAGAATAAAAAGTAAATTAAGAATTAAATAAAAATTGAATAAATGAGTCAAATAAAAAAGTCTGCTGAAGCAGACTTTTTTATTTGGTGCAACTGAAAGTAATTCAGTGGCTTAAACCAACATGTCAGCCCAAATGTTTCTGGCCCATGCATTCGCATACTCACCCTCAAGAGGATTAGCAGCAGCAGACACACCACCAGAACCTGGTACTGTGACCATGGTTTTCTTAGCAGCATCATAAGTATGAACGCTGGCAACGTGAACCACCTCTTCAGCAGATACGAAGCTATAGCAAGTGTTGTTATAAACCGGCAATTGGTTTATTTCCGCACCACTCAAGATAGCAACTACGGCTGCAGCACATGTCTTGCCGTGTTGATTGGCCATGTGACCAGATTTTGGCATACCTGGAGCGATTTGAATTGAGTCGCCCAATACGTGAACGTTTGGTGCAACCTTAGATTCAAAGGTCAAGAAATCAACTTCGCACCAACGTGCGTTCATGTTAGCCAAACCTGTTTTCACAGCTATTGAACCAGCACGCATTGGAGGCAACACATTCAGTACATCAGCCTTGATGTCATCATTGAATTCAAACTTCAAAGTCTTACCTTTGACATCCACATCAGTTAGATTGTGTTTACCGCGATACTCAACCATGCCAGCATAACGGCGTGACCAAGCCAACTTAAACAATCCTGGCTTAGATGTCACATCATCATTCGCATCCAAAATAAGTACTTTGCTCTTTGGCTTGTTCTTTTGGAAATAATCAGCCACTTGGCAAGCACGCTCGTATGGTCCTGGAGGGCAACGGTACGGAGCCAAAGGAATTGAAATGGCAAATACACCACCGTTCTTCATGCTTTCCAATTGCTTTCTTAGGCCCACAGTTTGCTCGCCAGCTTTCCATGCGTGCAGAACTTCGTTCTGAGCATTTGGCTTGAGCATGCCTGGTAATTTGTCGTAAGTTAAATCAATACCTGGGGAAACGATCAAGCGATCGTAGAACAATGTTGAGCCGCCAGCAAGTTTCACTTGCTTCTTGGCAACGTCTACTGACACCACGTAGTCTTTCACCAATTTCACGCCGTGGTTCTTGCTCAAACCTGCGTATGAAACTGTGATGTCTTCCATCTTCTTACTACCACCAATCACTAGATTGGACATTGGGCAAGAAATGAAATTCTGATTTGGTTCGATCAGTGTGACATCTGCTGTGTAATTTGAAAACTTGCGCACGTATTTGGCAGCTGTTGCACCACCATAACCGCCACCAATTACCAATACTTTGGCATTTTTGGCATCAATTTGTGTTGAAGCACAACCAACCAAAGTTGTCGCCGCAGCACCCGCACCCACTAATTGTATAAATTCGCGTCTTTGCATGATCAACTCCCGATTATTTTGTTTTAGCTACTGGTTTTTCAGCAGGCAAAGAGGCAAAGTAAGCAGAAATTTGTTCAATCTGCTCATCCGTATAACCTTTACTCAACTGATGCATGATGGTGGCTACGCGCTTACCAGTTTTATATTCATTCATCTTTTTGATCATTTCGGCTTTATTTTGTCCCGCTAGGCTGGCCATGCCACCTTCGGAATAACCATCGGTACCGTGACAGGCTGCACATGAAGCAGCCCATTGTTTGATTTGTAGGCTTTGGGCATTTGCCAAAGAAGTTGCGCCTAATAGACTCACGAATAAGCCCGCCATCAATATTGATGGTTTACGAATGAATGATTGCATCATTTCCCCCCTTTAGTATCAGCTTGATTTTAATTGGATAAAACCTTTTTATATCTTGGGGTTTCACCTTACAGTTAATTGATTTAACTAACTAAAAGATTATTCAACAGAGTGGCATTTAAAACAACTTCATTCTTCTTATATGGGTATGCCCAAAGTGCATGATGAAAGTCCTGGTGATGATTTTTATCCTGAATTTTCTTATTTTGAGAGCTGTTGACTACTTATCTGGTGGGCTTTTCTGATTTTGCGGCATATCTGGCCAAGTCAAAGAAATCCAGATCAACCATCAAACCGAAATCTTTCTGAATCACCCGCCCCTGGGGGTTGATCACATAAAGTTCAGGAACACCTCTTCTCTTACCAATGGCCTTTGATAGCTCTGGGGTCATCATCACTACAGGAAAGCTGTATTGATTCTTTCCCATGTAGTCTTTGACTGACTCAGCCCGTCGATCAATTGAAATTGTGACAATGTTCAACTGCTCAGCAGGCACTTTTTGCCTTAGCTGTTGCATGTATTTATTTTGAGTTCGGCAATAAGAACACCAAGTGGCCCAAACTTGAACAATGGTGTTTCTTTTTGCCCAATCTTCAGATATGAATGTTTCCCCCTGAATCGACTGAATTTGTCCCAAGGGCAAATGATCTCCAACTTCAATCGCATTTGCTTGCGATGAAAGAAAAGTAAAGAGCATGCCTAAAAGCATGATCAGCTTCACCTTGTTAGAAGAGGATTTAAGAAGTCCTTGCATAGAATCAAGAATAAACGATATAAAGAAAAAGGCCATTCAAGTGAATGGCCTGTGTTGCACATTACTTTTAATGTTTTTAAAAGAATGCTTGGATATTGGTTTGAGCACGACCCAAAATCAAAGCATGAATATCGTGTGTTCCCTCGTAAGTGTTGACCACTTCTAAATTCACCATGTGTCTTGCCACTCCATATTCATCAGAAATACCATTGCCACCCATCATGTCTCTGGCCATTCTGGCAATAGCCAATGATTTGCCACAAGAATTACGCTTTAAAATGGATGTGATTTCAACAGCATCCGTGCCCTCATCTTTCATGCGACCCAAACGCAAGCAGGCCTGTAAACCTAAACTGATTTCTGTTTGCATATCGGCCAATTTCACTTGAATCAATTGATTGGCAGCCAGTGGACGACCAAACTGTTGGCGATTCATCACATAGTCACGGGCCCTGAACCAGCAATCTTCAGCGGCGCCCAAGGCACCCCATGCAATACCATAACGAGCACTGTTCAAGCATGTGAAAGGCCCTTTCAGACCTTTGATATTTGGAAAGATATTGTCCTTAGGTACAAAAACTTCATCCATGACAATTTCACCGGTCAATGAGGTTCTCAAACCAACTTTGCCATGAATCGCAGGAGCCGTTAAACCCTTCCAACCTTTTTCCAAGATGAAACCGCGGATCTCATCTTTACCAGTGGCCTCATCGATTAACTTTCCCCACACCACAAATACGTCAGCGATGGGACTGTTGGTGATCCACATTTTCGAACCAGACAATGAGTAACCACCATCCACTGGTTTTGCGCGAGTCACCATGCTGGCAGGATCAGAACCATGATCAGGCTCAGTCAAACCAAAGCAACCAATCCATTCACCAGTAGCCAGTTTTGGCAGGTATTTCTTTTTTTGTTCTTCTGTTCCGAAATCATTGATAGGCACCATCACCAAAGAAGACTGCACACTCAACATAGATCTGTAACCAGAATCGATTCGCTCAACTTCACGAGCGACCAAACCATATGCCACGTAATTCAAACCAGCACCGCCATATTGTTCAGGGATGGTCATACCCAACAAGCCCAAGCCGCCCATTTCTCTAAAAATAGCGATGTCTGTTTTTTCATGACGAAACGCTTCAGTCACCCTGGGTAATAACTGACCCTGACAGTAGTCATGAGCAGCATCTTTGATCATGCGCTCCTCGTCAGTTAACTGATCATCCAAACGCAGTGGATCATTCCATTGAAAAGTCTGACTCATAGAGAATTACCTATAAAAAAACTGATTAAACCTAGTTATAAAAATGTGTGAAGCTTTCCGCTTTTTCGCGGTCGGTGGTCAAAGTATTTTCGACTTTGCTTTGATCAGCGTATCCCAAGGACATGCCACAGATTAACTGTTGCTCAGGATTGAGGTTCAAATGCTTTGCAATCACTCGATGAAATTGAGTGAAGGCCGCTTGCGGACAAGTATCAAGACCACGGGCTTTCGCAGCCAACATCACGTTTTGCACAAACATGCCATAGTCAAACCAACTACCTTGCTGCATGACTCGGTCAATGGTGAAGAAAACTCCAACTGGCGCATCAAAGAATTGGTAGTTGCGAGCGCCTTGGGCTTTCATGCGATCTTTGTCTTCCTTACCGATACCCAAAAGACCATACAAATCAAAACCAACCTTACGACGGCGCGCTAAATAAGGATCAATCCACTTTGATGGGTAGTAGTTATATTCTTCAGTGTGTTCTTTGAGTGTTTCAGGATCATTAAAAATGCTGAGGATTTCATCGGTGATCGCCTGCTTGGCAGCCCCTTGAACAATGTGTACTTGCCAAGGTTGGGTGTTGGTACCTGATGGAGCACGACCAGCAACATTCATGATGTCCAGAATGTCTTGTTTTTTTACTTCAGTTGGCAAAAAAGCACGAATAGAGCGTCTTGCCTTGATGTTGTCATCAACAATTTTGGTGATTTCTACGTGATTCATTTGTTTTATCTCTTCTTTTTATTGGGTAGGCTAGAGGATAAAACAGACTTTAAATCTTCGCTGAGGATTAAAACGCTCATATTTCAGTGAATTGAGTCGAAAAAGCCTGCTTTTTGGGCCCGCAAAACCCAATAAATCCTTTTTTTGCCAAAAATACCTGTTTTTGGGTGTTTTAGCCCCAGAAAACCTAGTAAAAGCCCTGATTAGATAATCATATCCCTTTATTCAAATTGTGCGATACTTAGTGCGTAGGTCTTCAAGTAGCTTCCGTCGTTTCCATTTTTCAAAATGGATGATTCGGTTAGTTGAATCTTCCAGCCCTGCAAAGAAAAGGTGAGAAATCACCACGTTTAATTTTTTTAAGGAATTTCAGTAATGGCAACAGGTATTGTTAAGTGGTTCAACGACGCAAAAGGTTTTGGTTTTATTACTCCTGATGGTGGTGGTGAAGATTTATTCGCTCACTTCTCAGCGATTCAAGGTAACGGATTCAAAAGCTTGAAAGAAAACCAAAAGGTTAGCTTTGAAGTAACAACTGGCCCTAAGGGCAAGCAAGCTTCTAACATCAACCCAATGTAATTTGGTGTTATGTTTATAAGAACCCGACTTCGGTCGGGTTTTTTATTGCCTATTTTTTATGGCTGGCTTTGATTCGATGACTTAAATCAGCCCCACTCCGCCCAGCACTGCCCCAATCAATAACAACAACAAAATATGTATCTTTGTTTTCCAAATCAGGAAGACAGTGACAATGGTGCACAACCACAATGGCCAGTCATTTTCCAAACTGGTATTAGCCGCACTGATCAACCAACTGGTTGCCAGAATGGCGCCGATCACCAATGTGGCCAACCCTTGTTTGAATGCCAAAATAAAATTACTGTCTTTGTTGGCTTGAACCCACTTCGCAGTTGAGTACGTCAGAATTGAACTGGGTAGCATCACACCAATCATGGCCAATAACATACCAAAGGTTCCCCAAAGATACTGCGCATGAATTGTTGTGACAGAGTTAATGCCTATGTGCCAACCCATCATGGCAATCACCAAGATGTTTGGGCCCGGGGCTGATTGAGCAATTGCAATTGATGCTGCGAATTGGTCTTCAGACATCCAAGCATTTTGATAGACCAAATGGCGATGCATCTCAGGGATGACAGTCACTGCTCCGCCAACTGCCATCAACGAAACAGCCGTGAAATGCAAAAAAACATCCAGCCAGTTTGCGAAAGAAAATGGAATCATGGCTTGACCCGACGATATGTCAGATAGATAGACAAAATGCCAAGGCTTAAGAGCACATGCACCAAAGGAATTCTGATCAACGCCACCAAAATAAAACAGAGTAAGGCAATACCAATGGCAGGCAAATAACCCAACGGATGCTTTTTAAGTGCGCTGGCCAATTTAAGAGATGTCCCAGCAATCAAGCCTGCTGCAACAGCGCCCATCCCTTTGATCGCACCTGCAACCGCTGGATTAGCACCCCAATGAAGATATGTGATCGCTATAACAATCAGCGCCAACATCGGAAATACCAACATGCCAGCAATGGCTGCTAATGCGCCGAGCAACCCAAAATGGCGTGAGCCAAAAATGATGGCCAAGTTAACAACATTGGGGCCCGGTAATACTTGGGCAACTGCCCACTCTTCAAGAAACTCTTCTCTGGTGTACCAACGTTTTTTATCAACCAACTCGCGCTCAGCAACTGGTAAAACACCACCAAATCCTTGAAGAGCCAGCCAAGTGAATACCCAGAAAATTTCAGATTTAGATTGGGGCAATTGGCTCATGGTTTTATTTTATCGTGCCTGATTGCTCTAAACATAGGTAAATAAAAAGGAGCCGAAGCTCCTTTGAATATCTTTTCTTTGGCAATCTTAATTAGTAGATACTTCTTTAACGCGCATCGTTCTTGCTTGCTCATTGATTGGTCGAATACGCTTACCTTGGAAAAAGACAGCTGTTTGAGATAAACCATTGGTCAAAATAGTGAACGGTGCTTTACCGCTAAAGGTATGGCCAGCACCAAAACTAGTACCAGCCTCAATTGATTGCATCATTGATTTGCCAGTAGCATCCACCACACAAACAATTTGTCTTGACTCTACATAGACATGCACAAAGTTACCTGGCTTGCTAGGTTCAGTCACAGATTGCTCTGTCAAGCTCGCATCAGGTTTTGGGCAACCAACATCTGATGGCAATGGTGCAACAGCTGCAACACTGGCTACTGCCGGTGTCGCTGAACTTGGTGCAGATGGGTTTGCCGGGTTTGCAGGATTGGCAGGTGTTGCTGGATCAGTGCTATCTTCTTTAGGTTCAGCCCCTTCAACCACCACAGCTTGAGGCTCTGCTGCTGGCGGATTGAATACAGCAATGATGTCATTTCTACTTGAATAAAGGCCGCCCGCCACCAAGATCAATAACAAGACTGACACTAAGGCACGACGAGAACCTTTTTGTTGTGGTCTTGAAGAATCCATTTGACCGCCAGATTGAAGATTCTCCAAACTGACTTTCATTGGTTGACTTGCTGCTGCCGCTGCTGGTTTAGCAGTTTGTTGATTTGATTCTTGAGCAACTGGCTTCTTCTCAGGAGTGCTTACTTTTTCTTCTTTGGCGGCTTTTGTTTCTTGAACTTTCACAGACTGCTGCGTATCTTCAATGGCTGCATCAAAAGGTAAAGATTCTTGTTGAGCCAAATCACCATCGGGATGAACCAAAACAAGTGATTCGTCTAACTGCAATATTTTGGCAACTTTTTTTGCCACAGTGATCTTATGAGACTCAGAGTA
The DNA here is from genome assembly GCF_002224225.1 of Polynucleobacter cosmopolitanus. Lineage (GTDB taxonomy): Bacteria > Pseudomonadota > Gammaproteobacteria > Burkholderiales > Burkholderiaceae > Polynucleobacter > Polynucleobacter cosmopolitanus. Next base: position 175,604 of record NZ_NJGG01000002.1, read on the forward strand.
AAAGCTAGTGACACCACCCTGCTCAAGCTCAGTGATGTGTTTTTTAGACAGGCAAGCCTTAGTTGCTAGATCTTGAATTTCAAGTCTGAGCTTTTCACGGGCGGCTTTAAGCACCTTTCCCTGAATTTCAGGCAGGATTTCAAATTTATTTTTTGATCCTAATGACATGCTGTCTCCATGAGCTCTTTGGCCTCATCTTGTAACTTTAACATCGATAAATAACTCAAAACTATAAATTCATCAAAGCCTTACAACTTATTCTTCACCGAACCATACAAACGAACCAATTCTTGCAAAGAAGTGGCTCTCATTTTCTCCATGACCCTTGATTTATGGACTTTGATGGTGGCATCTGTGGTTCCCAAACGAACCGCCACGTCTTTGTTCATCAAACCCTCTACCAATAGAGCGCAAACCTCTTTTTCCCTGGGGGTCAAAGAGTCATAGCGTTGATTAATGGTCAATGACTGAGTCATTGATTGGAAAATTTCTTTATCTTTTTCAATCGCGGTGCCGATGCAACGCAATAGATCATCCAAATTGAATGGTTTGAACAAGAAATCTACTGCGCCTTGTTTCATGCTCACCACGATCTCGTGAGGCATTGATTCACCTGAAATGAAAATGATTGGAGTCTCACGACCCATCTCTTTCAATTTCTTTTGTAAGTCAACGCCTGACATAATTGGCATCCGCATATCCAACAGGATGGTTGCTGGAGACACTGGAATTGATTTTTCTAAAAATGATTCTGGAGATTCATGTGACTCGATGGAGTAACCGCAACTCTTCAACATGCGAGTCAAGGAACTGCGCATTGAAGCGTCATCATCGATGATGTATATATGGCCTATTTCACTCAAAATGTTATATCTTTCAGATATTTAACTTTGATCATATTAGTTAGATTAATAACTTTCGGCTATTAGCTTTAAAGCTAATAAAAAAAAGGCCGCACAAATGTGGTGCAGCCTTGATGGGTTTAATTCATGCTCTAGATCAGTGTTCGGGAGTGACCTGCAAAGCAACTAAAAATCTTGAAACCATGTTGTAGGTGGCAATGACACCCACCAACTCCACCAAATGCGAATTACCCAAAGCGCTTTGTAAACGTTTCATCAAAGCAGAATCGACTTCAATCGAGCGCGTCATTTGAATGGTTAATTCAATGGCATCCTCTTCCAATTGACTGAACAAGCCTGCTGACATTGGGCTAGAGCCAATCTGGCGCATGGCTTTGACTTGCTCTTCGGTGCCGCCAGCACTTAAAAAGACTGGGGCATGGTGAATGAATTCGTATTCAGCACGGTTCAAGATGGCCACACCACACATACCCAATTCACGTAGTTTTGGATCTAAGCCAAGATTGTTACGGACCTCACCTAAAAAAGCATTCCAACCCGTTGCAAATGGAGCGCTGTGCAACAACATGCGATCAAGATTGATGAATTGGCCGCCTCGCCTTTGACGAATAGCAGCCACCAAATCCGCTGGCTCTTGCAAGTCCAGCGGTTGATAAGGTACAAGACGTTCAGTCATTGATTAATCAGCTGCCTTGATGTTGTTGGCCTTGATGAAAGCACCCCAAACATCAATCTGCTTATTAACAAAATCTTGAGCAGGCTTAGGACCCAAGGCTGCAATTTCAATGCCTTGTGATTTCAAGCGTTGCGCAATCTCAGGATTCTTCAAAGCTTTTGCAACTTCTTCGTGCATGCGATTAACGATTGCTGCTGGAGTTTTTGCTGGAGCAATGATGGCCCACCAAGCTGGAGCTTCAAAGTTAGGGTAACCACTTTCAGCAATCGTTGGCACGTTTGGCAATTCTGGCGAACGTTTGCTGGTCGTCACAGCCAAAGGAATCACACCACCCGAATCAACGTGAGGCTTGACCAAGAACAATGAACCAATGGCCAAAGGCACGTGGCCTGCCAAAGCGTCTTGCATCAGAGGGCCACCGCCACGATAAGGGACGTGTGTCCAATCAAATTTGGCGTCTTTAGCCAATGATGCCAAAGCCAAATGACCTAAGCTACCTGTACCAATTGAACCGTAGTTATTCGCTTTTTTAGCTTTTGCATCAGCAAGCAATTGTTTAAAGCTGGTGATGCCTGATGCTTTAGTGGCAGTTAACACCATTGGCGCTGTACCAATCATGGTCACAGTCGTCAAATCGGTTTTGGTCTTGTACGGCAATTTTTCAATCATGTTCTCGTTCACGCCGTGAGTGTCAAACACCACGCCAAACGTGTAACCATCCGGTTGAGCTCTTGAAACTGCAGCAGCACCGATTGAGCCTGATGCTCCACCAATGTTTTCAACAATCACGTTTTGCTTCATTTGATTTTGCAAGGCTGGAGCCAAAATTCTGGCCACTTGGTCAACAGATCCCCCTGGTGGGAAAACTGCGATCATCTTGATTGTTTTTTGAGTTGGCCAGTCATTGCTTTGTGCCTGAGCGACACCACTGATACATAAAACCGACATCAAGCCGGCTAAAAGCTTATTCATTACGTCTCCTTTAGGTTTTGTCCGGCTTTTATAGCTCTGTGACTTCATAAATATCCCACACTCCTATAATGAATGCAATTAAAAAAACGGGACCCATCATGCGCAAGAAAATTGTGGTTTTAGATGATTATGAAAATTCATATGAAAAACTGTCCAATTGGAGCGCTATCAAAGGTTTGGCCGATGTACAGATCTTCAATCAGCCCCTGCTTGGCATTGCGCTACTGGAAAAAATTCAAGATGCTCATGCCTTAGTTTTAATGCGTGATCGCACCCCACTCAAAGCAGACCTGATTGCCCAGTTAAAGCATTTGGAATATGTGGTTTTTACAGGCACCCGCAATTTAGCTTTAGATACTGAAGCATTAAAACAAAGAGGCATTCCAATCAGTTACACAGAATGGGGTCCATCCAAAGACAGCACAGCTGAATTAACTTGGGCATTGATTCTGGGCTTACACAAAAGATTGATCGAACAAAACAAACTGATCATCGAAAATCAGTGGCGCAATCAACATTCTTTATTGCCAGTTTTAAAAGGTCAAACTTTGGGTTTAGTCGGCCTGGGTGAAATTGGCTCACGCGTGGCCAAAGTGGCGCTCGCCTTTGGCATGAAAGTGGTGACCTGGAGTCCCAATATGACCTCTGAAAGAGCTGCAGCCGTGGGTGCTGAATCAGTCAGCTTGAATATTCTCATGCAAACATCAGACATTGTTTCTTTGCACATCGTTGCTAGCCCAACGACCAAGGGGATGATCAATCAAGAAAAATTAGCTCTCATGAAAAAAGATGCTTTACTGATCAATACGTCACGCTCAACTTTGGTTGATACGGGTGCCTTGGTTCAAGCACTTCAAAAACAAAGTATCGGTGGTGCCGCTTTGGATGTTTTTGACATCGAGCCTTTACCCGCAGATCATCCTTTGCGTAGCACACCCAATACATTACTTACCCCACACCTTGGTTTCGTGGCAGAGCCCGTGTTCAAGTCATTCACAACGGGTGTGGTGGAATCTTTGGAAGCTTGGTTAAATGGTCAAGCCATCATCCGTCCTCTGCCCTGATTGCGGCAACCCACGTGGTGCCCTGCAATCAGAGTGTCCTTACTGTGGATCGCAAGAGACGCCACCACTGCCTAAAAAGTTGGCAGGCATTTTTACGCTCAATTTAGAGGAGAACTTGCCCAGGGTCGACGAAGCATTGATTCTTTTTGATCGAGCATTAAATGAACTCGCCAAAACAGCGATCAGGGTTGTGAAAGTGATACATGGGTATGGCTCAGGCGGACAAGGTGGCCGAATCAAAGAAGCTATTCGCCAAGAACTGATGTATCAAAGGCGCTCTCACTTGATCAGCAGTTATTTTGCTGGTGAAGATTTGGGTCCTGGTAAAGAGTCCTACCAAGAACTGTGCAGACAATACCCTGCCGTCAAAGATATTCTGACAAAGGATATTCATGGCAACCCCGGTATTACTTTGATTATTCTGAAAAGATGAATAAACCGTTAACCGATTCTCAATGCCCTCAATGTGGCAAAATTTTTGAATGTCTCGCTGCCACAAATGTGGAAGATTGCTGGTGCATGTCACTGCCACCTGTGAGCTTCAAAGATGGCGAAAAAAGCAGTTCTTGCTGGTGCCCTGATTGCCTTCAACAGCAATTGGAAAAGCAATCAAAACAAGATTAAAGGGTTGCTAAGCTCTGAGAGTGAACAAAGCTCACTCCGAGCGAGAACAAACCCACTCACGTCTTTGCCATTCACCTGGTTTTTCAGCAAAAACCATCCAAATGACCAAACCGCTCATCAAAGACCAAATTGGGTTAGAAATCAAAGTTTTCATTTAAATACTCCTTTTAAAGCCAGTAGATACAAGGCAAAGTGCCTATACTGTATAAATATACAGTATTTTTAAAAGATGTCAAGAAAATGCTTAAAATTCTTAAAAAGCGCTTGTTTGGGCAGATAATTGATAATTCAAATGAGCCCAGCAATCCTGGGTTCTGCTGACCAATGAATAGATAACTGGGTAAACAATGACGCTGGCTGAAATGATTTTTGATGGACTGGTTTGGTTGATCGGTGGTCTGGTGGTTTTGTATATGGTCCGCCGCTATTGGGTGATGTTTCGAGCCAGTAAAAAAGACTCTTCGCAATAAGGAGACATTGCCATGTTGTTAACCGCTATTCTCACCCCACTCTCACGTGTTTTATTGAGTACCTGTTTGGTATTGTTTTCAGGCTTATCGTTGGCACAGGTCGATATTCCAGACGCCAAAGTTTCTCAAGGTATTGAATACATCAGTGGTGGTATTGGTAGTGAAGAGTCTGATGCAATGTTAGTTTTGGGTAAAAAATGGCCCTTGGTTTTGGAATTTTCCCAAGATCATCCGCAAAGACCACTTTGGGTGGCTGATGTTACGGTGAAGATTCTTGATCAAAAAAAGAAGATCGTTTTTGAAGCCTTGAGTGATGGCCCCATCATGTTGCTGAAAATGAATCCGGGTAAATACGATGCTGAATATTCATTTGAAGGGAAAGTTTTGAAACGTTCCTTGGTGGTTGAAGAAGGTAAGTTTCAAAAACAATCAGTTGTTTGGCCACAATAAGACCTCGAAGATTCTATGCGTTCAGCATTTCTTGACAACATCAAAGGCATTGCTTGCCTGTTGATTCTTTTTCATCACTTGGCTTTTTATGGGCCCATGTCGGATGTAGCTAATGCAGTGATCCCCAACAGCATTGATTTCTTTTTTGATGACGCACGCTTGGCGGTTGCGGTATTTCTTTGTATTGGTGGTTTTTTAACTGGCTTAAAACTCAGCGAACCCAATTTTTTCGCCAAGCATTCTGTGCAACAAGTGATTTGGCATAAGTATCTTCGCCTGGTGATTCCCTACCTTGGCGCAATCGCTTTAGCCATTGCAGCTTCATTTACGGCGAGTCGCCTGATGGAGCACCATTCAATCTCTGCGATGCCAGATGTTCCTCAATTATTGAGCCATCTGTTCTTTTTACAAAACATCCTTGGTTATGAATCTTTATCTGCAGGCCTTTGGTATGTTGCGATTGATTTTCAGTTATTTGCCGTTTGCGCTCTGCTGGTTTTCTTGGTAGAGAAATTATCACCAGCCAGCTGGAGTTACCGCAGCACTCGCCTGATCACATTGATCATCTTTAGCGCCCTCACAATTGCATCGGTGATATTTTTTAATCGTCATAATATCTATGACGTTTTTTTCATTTTCTTCTTTGCCACCTATGGCTTGGGCTTGCTGACTGCATACTTGGTAAGAAGCCAATCACATCATGTCTTGATTCTGTCTGTGGCAGCCATCACCATTTTTTCTCTTTACTATCAAGATTTCAGGGAGCGATTATTAATTGCATTGCTGATGGCATTTTTGTTATTCGGTAGTTATGAGAGCAATTGGTCCAAATCCAAACTGTGGAATAACCCATTGGGAAAAATTGGAGAGATGTCTTATTCTATTTTCTTGGTGCACTTCCCAGTTTCCCTGGTGGTCAGTGGCATTTGGGTGAAGCTATACCCAAGTGATCCTTGGATGAATGTCTTTGGAATGAGCGTATCAGCAGTACTTAGTTTATTGCTGGCCATTCCTTTCTATAAATACATAGAAAAGAATTAAACCTAAGAAATTAAACCCAACCCTGCTTCCATTCCAATCCATTGGTGAGTGATCGCCATTGAATTGTTTTTTGACGCTTGCTCATCACCGCTTCAATCACCACCTGCTCCACTGCACCACCTTCTATTTCTGGATCAATCACTTTGATCACCATGAAGTGTTTTTCTTTGTTCAAAGGTGTGACAGCTGTCCATTTACTCAAGAGCAGTTTTTTGGGGTGAATCGGATTTTTGGTCATGGATGAAATTTCAATGGCTCTTTAATTTTTATTCATTTCAATAGATACTATGAAGATGAAACAATTATTGCAAGAAACCAAAACAATTGCTGTGGTCGGGCTATCCAATAAACCTGATCGACCATCTTATGGCGTGACGAAGTACATGCAAGCGCATGGCTACAAGATCATTCCAGTGAATCCAAGCTGTTCTGAAATTTTGGGCGAGCCCTGTTATCCAGATTTGAGCAGTATTCCAGTACCTGTGGACATGGTGAATGTGTTCAGAAAGTCAGAAGATTGCCTCGATGTTGCTCATGAGGCGGTCAAAATTGGCGCAAAATCCTTGTGGCTTCAAATGGGGGTCATTAACCAGGAAGCTTTGGATTACGCCAGCTCACATGGCCTAACTGGCATCATGAATAAATGCCTGATGGTGGAACACCGCAAGCTGGGTCTTTAAGCCTTCAATTTAGAGAGGCAAATAAAGCAGAAATCCTGATTCTCGATTAAGCTAGATGCATGAAAAATACCCATGATATCCTGGCCAGCGAGATCACCCCTCAAAACATCTTTGAAAAGAGACGTCAATTAATCAAGTTGGCGGCGATGGGTGTGTTTGGCTTGTCGCAAGCAGAAGTATTCAGCAGAAGTGCTTTTGCTCAGAGCGGCCAAAAGCTTCCGGCCAAAGTCAATCCGCAGTTCTTTGTGGCAGATAAGCTGACAAGCTATAAAGATGTCACCACCTACAATAATTTTTATGAGTTTGGAACAGATAAAGCTGATCCTGCTCGCAATGCCCACACGCTAAAAACAAGACCTTGGACTGTGAGTGTTGAAGGTCTGGTTAATAAACCAAAAGTTTGGGACATTGATGCCCTGCTCAAGTTGGCCCCCATGGAAGAACGAATCTATCGCTTTCGGTGTGTTGAAGGCTGGTCCATGGTCATCCCTTGGATTGGTTATTCTTTATCTCATCTGATCAAAGCCAGCGAACCACAAGGTTCTGCGAAGTACATTGAATTCATTTCTTTGGCCGACCCCAAACAAATGCCTGGAGTGAACAGTCGTGTATTGAATTGGCCATACACCGAAGGCTTGCGTTTAGATGAGGCCATGAATCCATTGGCACTTCTAACATTTGGTCTTTATGGAGAAGTGCTGCCCAACCAGAATGGCGCACCAATTCGTATCAATGTGCCTTGGAAATATGGATTCAAGAGTGCTAAATCAATTGTAAAAATCCGCATCACCGATAAAGAACCCGCAACGAGCTGGAAAGTATCAGCCCCTTATGAGTATGGCTTCTATTCCAATGTCAACCCAGAGGTCAACCATCCTCGCTGGAGTCAAGCAACTGAGAGAAGAATCGGTGCTGAGGGCGGTATGTTTGCACCTAAGATCAAGACTTTGCCTTTCAATGGCTACGCTGAGCAAGTGGCGCATCTTTATAAAGGCATGGATTTACGGAAGTTTTATTAAGTGATGAAAGCATTATTGATCGGCATTGGTTTACTGCCATTGGTTCGATTGATAGTTTTGGGCTACCAAGATGATTTGACAGCGAACCCCATTGAATTCATCACAAGATCAACTGGTACATGGGCATTGGTGTTCTTGTGTTTGACCTTGGCCATCACACCTTTGAGAAGACTCACTGGTATCAATCAATTGATCCAATACCGAAGAACCTTGGGTTTATTTGTGTTCTTCTATGCCTGTCTGCACTTTTCAATTTGGTTTTGGTTAGATCACAGTCTGATATTTTCAGAAATGATCATCGATGTGATCAAGCGTCCTTTCATCACGGTGGGATTCATATCTTTTGTTTTACTGATTCCTTTGGCGCTAACATCCAATCAATGGGCCGTTAAAAAACTAAAACGGAGCTGGGCCAGGCTGCATCAATTGATTTACTTGATTGCACCCTTGGTGATCCTTCATTATTTTTGGCACAAGTCTGGAAAAAATGATTACTTCACCGTGAGCATCTATGGCGCTATTCTTTTGATACTTCTAGCACTAAGACTAAGACCGAGGTTAAAACTATGAATCTGATCAAACAACACAATTTAAAGATGCCTGTTTACGGCAGTCTATTGGCCATCCTCATGACCTCCATGATGAGCATAGCCAGCGCTCAATCAAAACCAAGTGCTTTAGAAAAAACGACTCGAATTGGTCAACTTGAATGGGACTTGCATGAAGTCACGATTGGTTCAGTCAAACTTTATGCACAACAAACCAAGTTTGTCAGCTCGGGCGAAAAAGAAGGCGGTAGTTTCATTTATGAAAACGGTTGGACACGCAAAAAAGGATGGACTTGGTTGCAACCATTTGGCGTGCCAGCAAAAGATCAAGAGCCAGCGGTTCATTTAAATTTTGATGAAGCACAAGCCATCTGCCAATTTTTTGGCAAACGACTGCCCAAAGATCAAGAATGGACATCAGCGGCCTTTCTGGAACAGCGGGACGCTCCTCCACAGCCATTCGTCAAAGGTAAACGTTATACCTATGCCAATGGTGATACCCCACAAAACTCGCATTGCTTGAATGGCTGTGCAGGTTTGAAAGGCCTAGCCCCTGCTAATGTTCTTAATCGCGGCACAGGCCATGTGGCAGTGATGACCACTCAGCCAGGTGTGAATGGTTTGTACGATATGGGCGGCAATGTTTGGGAATGGGTGGATGATGGTCCGGGCAATGAGCGAGTCACTCGCGGTGCCTCTTGGTGGTACGGACCAGAGAATCAAATTGAATCTGCTCTGGCCACAAAACCCAGAGATACCAAAGTGGCTTATGTTGGTTTTAGGTGCGTGAGAGATGCTAAGGCTGTAAAGTGAAACTGCATCAACTGATTTAAATAATTTGGATAATCAGAGATGGCATGATCACCACCCTCTAAGATCAATTGCTGAGCATCAGGGTATTTAGCGATCATCTCACGCCAATCTAAAACCTCATCTCCTTTTGCTACCAATAAGAAGTAACGCTCTGCTTGATTGATCTTTTCTACATAGATCTCTTGAAGCTCTTCAATGTACTCTGGCAAGAAATGAAACACCTCTTCTTGGTGCCAAGATTTCTGCTCACCAATGTATTTTTGTAAATCTCTGGCTGGCTCAATCGCTGGATTCAGCAAACTGACCTTACTTGGAAAGAGTTCGCCCAAATGAGTAGCGTAGTAACCACCCAAAGAAGAGCCCATCAAAGACAAATGACTGAATGTTTGCTTATCGATATGCTCTCGCACCATCGCGATTGCTGCGCGGGGTGAGGCAGGCAATTGCGGACAGTACCAAGTAATCTGCTCACCCAACTGAATACGCTGCTCAATTGCAGCCTTGGTCAATTGGGCCTTATTAGAGAGTGGCGAAGATTTAAAACCGTGAAGATAAACAAATAAATGCATGTGAATGATTTTAATTTGAATCAAGCAAGAGGAATTAGCCTAATATAGTCGAATCTTACTCAAGAAATCAGGTTTGTTGATGAGCACAATATTTGAAAAACTTTTATCTGGCGAATTTCCCTGCGCCAAAGTCTATGAAGATGATCTCGTGTTTGCTTTCATGGATGCCGGCCAAGTGAATGATGGGCATGTGATCGTGGCCTCAAAAAAACCATACGAAACCATTTTAGATATCGACGAAGAAACCACCCAACGACTATTCTTAGTGGCCAAGCGCATTGCTCACGTTGTTCAAGATGTATTCAAGGCTGAAGGCATCACCCTCTTACAAGCCAACAAAGATGCTGGCTGGCAATCAGTACCGCACATCCATGTGCATGTTTTACCTCGATATAAAAATGATGGGGTTGAACTGGTTTGGCCAAGAAAAGAACCAGGCATCGAGCGCCTGCTTGAATTAGCCAAACTCATCAAAGTACCAAGTATTTAAGGAATCATCAATGAACTGTCCGTGCGGCAAGGATCGCCACGAAACATGTTGCGGAAGATTTCTTGAGGGCAAAGAACTGGCCAGCAATGCCGAAGAATTGATGCGCTCACGCTACAGTGCCTTTGTTTTAAAAAATGAAGTTTATTTATTGAGCACATGGCACCCCTCCACCAGACCTCAAGAACCATTATTCAATCAAGATCCTACTCAATGGATGGGGCTGACTGTCAAGCAGTTCAATGAAGCCAGTGATCGTTTATCTGCCAAGGTAGAATTTGTGGCTATATATAAAATCAACGGTAAAGCCCATCGCCTTCACGAAATCAGCTCCTTTGTTTTTGAAGGCAAACAATGGCTATATGTCGATGGGCAGTTTCCCAAGATAAAATGATTCTATGAACGACGATATTCTTCTTAAAATGCGCGCTGTCTTCCAAGATTGCCAAAAGCAGGCTGTCATATTGGTCCAACAGCACCCCAGTATCCACAAAGGATTTGTGGCTGATATGCAGTTTGCCAGCACGTTTGGCACCTTTTTGGGCGAAATCAAAATCAAGCATGGCATTGATATTGAAAAAGACTCTATGGCTCAACGCTTGATCAATGCTCTAGAAAAAACAGACTCTCACACCATTGGTCTGATTCGCGAAGAAATCTATGATGCTTTAGATAAGATGCAAGCAGAACAATATGCCAGCTATATATTCATTAGCTGCTTCCCGAGCATTTACAAAGCAATGTCAGAAAAATAAAGGCCAATCATGATGTCCGAACAATTAGCCAAGAAGACGCTCAAAGAAAAACTTTTCATCATCATCTTTGAGGCTGATACTCGCGCAGGACAGTTATTTGATAAAACTCTGATTTATTTGATTTTGCTATCACTGGTTGTGGTGGTGGTCGATAGCATCGAGTCAATTTCTGCAGAATTTCACTTCAGCCTGACTGTTCTAGAGTGGATCTTCACGATCATTTTCAGCTTGGAATACATTGCGCGGGTTTACTGTGCGCAAAATCGGATGCAGTACATCAAGAGCTTTTACGGCATCATCGATTTGGTGGCGATTCTTCCGACCTATCTAGCGATGCTCTTCCCTGAGTTACATGCCTTGATTGATGTGCGCGTGTTGCGCTTGATTCGTATCTTCAGAATTTTCAAACTCACTGAATATGTCACGGAATATGTTCATCTAGGAGCTGCCCTAGCAGCCAGCAGAAGAAAGATTTTTGTCTTTTTGTCTGCTGTTTTGATGATTGTGATGGTCTTGGGCACTCTCATGTATGTGATTGAGGGTCCAGCCAACGGATTTACGAGCATACCAACGAGTATTTATTGGGCCATCAGCACCATGACCACTGTTGGGTTTGGTGACATCACTCCTAAAACAGACTTGGGAAGATTCATCACATCCATCATGATGTTGATGGGTTGGGGAACCTTGGCAGTACCAACGGGTATTGTGACCGCTGAATTAGCCAGTTCGCGTCCCGAACAAATCACCACCAGAACTTGTAAAGAATGCATGTCAGAAGGTCATGCTGCTACCGACCAATACTGTCGACATTGTGGTGCCAAACTACCTGACTACGTTCACGACTAAATCATCGCCTTTATTCATCGAACTTATTTATCTTTCTTATTTTTTGGATGATGTCCAGTATTTTTGCATCTCTAAAAACAGAAATGATGCTGACCAAGTGATCAGCAAGAGGCCTAGCAGAGCCTCAATACCGGTCAAATATCTCAAATAGCCATGGGCCACCACATCTCCATAACCAACAGTTGTGTAGGTGACGAAAGATAAATAAACATAATCCAATAGGAGGCCATGACCACTGGCTGCCCCGGTCAAGCCGCCCATGCCATCAAATTGCAGTGCCAGCAAATAACCTAAAGCAAATATCCAAATTTCAACAATGTGGGCCATGAAAATCACACCAGCACCCACCAGCACTTTGAAACGCCCAGGTAAATGCGCGACTTTGGGCAATTGTTTATCCAATTGAAATAAGACTTCATAGTGAAGCAGGATCACTAAAAAAGCCAAGAGTGTATTAAATATAAAAGCGAAGGTCAGCAGCATAAATAGGCTTCTTTAAAAAAGAATTGGTCCATATTACCGATTTATCAAGCTTTACACCACCGGAATAATCAAGCCGCAGATAAAAACTTTGAGAATGGTTACACTAGATCAATTCATTCATCAATAATTGATTCAATTTAAGAATATTCTTTATGCTGTCTCATCTAGAAAAATTCAATGCCTTAGTGATTGGCTCTACCGGTTCGATTGGTCAGGCATTCATTGAGCATTTAAATAAACTTCCAAATTGTTCAAAAGTCATTGGCTTGAGCAGACAATCTACACCATCGATTGATTATGCAAATCCTGACAGCATTCAAGCAGCAGCTGATGCCTTGTCTCATGAAGGCCCTTTCCACTTGATCATTGTTGCTACAGGCATTCTTCACACAGATGCTTGGTTGCCAGAGAAGAAGTTATCAGACTTGCATGAAGCTCAGTTCATGCAAACCATGCAGTTAAATGCCTTGGGTCCTGGCATGTGCTTGCAATCATTCGCGCCACTATTAGATTCTGAGTTTGGCGTCATGGCTTGTCTGTCTGCCAAAGTCGGTAGCATTGAAGACAATCGCTTGGGTGGTTGGTATAGCTATCGAGCCTCTAAGGCTGCTTTGAATATGCTGATTAAAACAGCATCGATTGAGCAAAAACGCACAAGACCCAATCATTGCTTACTGGCCTTGCACCCCGGCACAGTTGCCTCTGCTCTATCAAGGCCCTTTAAAGGCGATCAGATTGGTAGAACACCACATGATGCGACTTTTGATATGTTGCAAGTGCTCTTGAACGTCAACGCAAGCGACTCTGGCAAGTTCTTGAGTTACCAAGGCGAAGAGATTCCTTGGTAAGAAATTCTCTACATTTAATTATTTGATATTTTGAAATATTTGATTCATTGACTTCGCTAAAGCGATGTCTTTGTGCGTGATGCCGCCAGAATCATGGGTGCTCAATGTCACATGCACAGTGCTGTAAACATTTGACCAATCAGGATGGTGATTCATCTCTTCAATTGGCTCGTAACAATTCTTCATGAAAGCAAAGGCTTGCTCAAAATTCTTGAACATGAACTTCCTCTGCAGTGAGAGTTGATCAGCACTGATGGCCCAACCCTCTAGCTCACTGATTGGAATATCTTTAACTGCCAGTAAAGCTGGCTTGACGTTAGTTGCTTGAGTGGACATGACGAGCTTTTAAAAGTGATGAAAGATAAAACAAGGCTGGCGTAATGATCAACCAGATAACTGATAAGCAAATCATGGCGGTGACAAAGTCAGGAAATACACCTGCCCCCATTCTGACGCCAGCCCAATAGGCAAATGGTCCACTGATGGCACCCAATACTCCTGCGAGCAAATAGCGGCCACTCAACCAGCTCATGGATGATTGAAGCGTCAATGCCAGAGCAATCCAAATAGGCGTCATCCACAAAGGTGCCATCGATGTCCAATAAGCCGTTGTAAAAGTAATTAAGTTTTGGGATATCAGTAAGCTATCAAGAGCCACTCCTATGATCACCGCAATCAAGCCAATCACATAGTCATGCATACGGTGCTCTGAGGTAAGGATGGCCCAAGCAATGATGCCTACAGAAATCAGGATGGCCATCAATTCAAACTGATGGGCAGCCCCAAAAATACATAGAAACCAAACTGCCTGAAATTGAATGAAGTTGATCAGTTTTTTCATAGACTTCTTGATACTTCAGTATTAACGTTTGTAAAAGGCCAAAGTGACTTCACCTAAATAAATGCCAAATTTGCTCATTTTGGCTTTGTTCAGCATGACCTTATCATCCATTTGATACATCCAGTCATTGAACTGAACGTTATAGACCTTGCCATCTACCGGCAACGCCAATGTGTATGACCAGTTCAAAGCATTACCAGCAACCTCACCCAATGCTTCCCCAACCACATCAGAGGCAGTTCCCTTGTAGCGATTAGGTGCGATTTCTGTGAGGGTCCACACGCGACGCTGTGTAGTGCCATCAGAATAAATGAAGGCTTCATCCAACACGCCAACTTTTTTACCATTCTGCACTGTCCACTTGGCATCAATCACGACTTTGAATCGTTTCACAACTTTATCGCTTCTGTCTGTGAAGATGCCATGGGCATCAATCGTGCCATTGAAATAGGTAGACAGGTCCAAGGTTGGTTTTTCTTGGGCATAGTCACTGACTTTCACGCTTGAACATCCAAATAAGGCAATACCCATTAAACAAACTCCTAAACGTTGCAAAGATTTAATCATGACAATAGGCCTCTAAATTAACCCTCGGACAATATTGACCCAATAATACTTTTCTTAATTGGGGCGCACTGGTTTTAGGGTGTAACCAGATACCAAAAAATGCTTGGGAGAATGACTCTCCAGAAATTTCACTGACAAACTGACCGTTATAAAAAAACTGAGTGCTGCCTTCGGGCTTTTTAATGGCAGTGATCGAGTCCCCTACTTGTACGGTCTTGAATGCTTTGGCCAATGGATCGGCCCACTCCGCTCTTTGTGTATCACTCACACCCAAATTCTTTAGTTCATCCAAGGTTTGCTTCACCAAGGCTTTAGCTTCAAATTTGCGCAGGTACTGAATATCCAAAGCAATGCCCCCTTTAAGCTCTTTACTGGCATACAGCTTGGCATCGTAGAGGGTAAATCCCCAATAAGTCATCCGTCCATGTCCCAAACCTTCGACTTGACTCATGTTTTTACTGACCAGGGATTGATTATGAGTACTTGATGCAATCGTCACGCCTGAAAACAACATAGCCAAGCATAGAAAAAATGCATTGACTGGTAGGCCAAACAGGCGGTATTTACTTAAATAACTGATCATCTGACTAGCTTACTCTTTAATCAGAATTATTTCTTATGTCTCCCAGACCTCCCAAGAAATATGGGGGTATTGAAGGTGTTGCCAAGAGTGGTCATTTTATAAAGAATTGATGAAAAAAATGCTTATTTGAGCCAAACAACTAAGATATTGAACTAACTGTAAAATGAAGCATCAATAAATGGATGCTGTTCTATGAAAAAAACAAGCCCTACCGACGAACTTCGCGAGACCGGACTGAAGGTCACGGCACCAAGATTAAAGATCTTGGAGTTTTTCAATAAAAATCCTAATCGCCACTTCAGCGCTGATGATATTTACCTGGAGGTCATCAAAGAGAAGCTGGATATTGGTATTGCCACAATTTACCGAGTATTGATGCAGTTTGAAGGCGCTGGCATTTTGAGAAAAAATAACTTTGAATCCTCCAAAAGCGAGGGTAAAGCTATTTTTGAATTAAATGAAGGTACTCATCACGATCACATTGTTTGTGTCAAATGTGGAAAGATCGAAGAGTTCTTTGATTCAACCATCGAAAAGCGTCAAAAAGAGATCGCTGAAAAACTAGGCTTTACTCTGGTTGATCACTCTTTATCTTTGTACGGTTCTTGCAAAGCCTGCAAGAAAAAATAACAAGTTAGCTGACGGGTTGATTGCTCTGCATCATCCTCGGTTGAATCATTTAGCCATTGAGCTTTGAGCGCTCTTTTCTCAAAATAAACTGCACAGGTAAGAGATAACAAGCATTGATATCTCTGTCTTGATTTTTCGCAGGAATAAATTTCCATTTCTTCACGGTTTCAATCGCGATGTCATCCAAACGCTGATAACCCGATGTTGTTTCTAGCTTCAGATTTTCTACCAAGCCACCTAAGCTGACACAGACGTTCAGAACCACTTTACCCTCTTCATTCAGTCTTCGGCTCATCAAAGGATAAGGCGGCTTGGGATTATTCAGGCCTTTAGCAAATGGGTTCAGCATTGTGACTGGAGCAGCCCCAGCTTGATATGTCTCTATTTGTCTTTTTTCTTCATCAAAATTTAGGCTCTTTTCTGAATCACTATCTTGGCTTTGCTTAGAGGCAGATACTTTTGGTACGATATTGATGGCGTTTGTTGAAGGCTGATCGATGAGGGACGCCATCATCATGATCTGAGCGCCATGCTCACTGCGCGCATTAAAAGAAAATAGTCCAAACAAAATAATTGCAACATGAACTGCAGTGATCAGCAATGTGATGACTGCATGAGCTTGATTGGCTTTACTAAATATCAAAGACATGATGTTGGTCAGTTTGTGTAAGAGCACCTTAGATCTGATGGAATCAACAAATCTTTTCTTCCTGGTCGAGTAAATCTTTCGAACTTCATGCCATACAAAATCTCCAGCTCCCTATGTGGAGCAGGATGGGCTGGTAGGTCTGCGATGATCTTGCCCTCTTTGATCAAGATCAGCCGTTCAAAATGTTCGATGGCTTGTTGGATGTCATGCAAGATGGCAACGAGGGTCAGAGATCTGCCTTGGCAAAATTTCAAAATAGCCAAGAGCAATTCGATCTGTAATCCAGGATCCAAAGCTGCCAGCGGTTCATCAATCAGCAGGATACCGTTGCTCTGATCCCATAATTGGGCAAATATTCTGGCTAAGTGAACTCTGGATTTTTCTCCGCCGGAGAGTGTTTGATATGAGCGATTCAAAAGATGCTCTACTCGTGCGGCTTTTGCTGATTCTTTGATGATCTTGATGAGTTCAGGGTCATGGTCCCTCGCCACCCTGCCTAAACTGATGATTAGCTCACTGCTTAAATTAAATGCAGTCTCATGCTGCTGAGGTAAAAATGCCCTCTTATAAGAAAGCTCTTGAAAACTCATTTGCCTGATTGGTTTTGATAAAAACTCTATGCTCCCAAGATGATCATGCAATCCCGACATAATTTGCAATAAAGTCGATTTACCAGCTCCGCTTGGGCCCAGTATCGCGATACGCTCCTTGCTTTTGATATCGATTGAAAATGGTCCAAGAGTATTGTTAAGAGCATGGATGCCAATACTTTTATAACTGGTATTTTTTAAACCAGTATCTTTTAAAGATAAGAGAAGTTTTGTTTGGGGCATCAGATCAAGACCCTTCTTTGTTTTGCTAATAGGCTCAAGAAAAAAGGCGCGCCCAACAGGGCTGTGAATATACCCACAGGTATCTCTGCAGGGATGGCCACTGTTCTGGCCAAGGTGTCTGCTAATAGCAGCAGTAAACCGCCGAATAACATGGACAGTGGCAATACCTGGCGATGATCAGGGCCTGCAATGCTCCTAGCTATGTGGGGCGCAATCAAGCTGATGAATCCAATCATCCCGCACCAAGCTACCGCACAAGCACTCAAGATAGCCACCATCACAATGATGCGTTGACGCAATTGCTTCAGATTGATACCGACCTGAGCTGCTACAGCCTCACCCAATGACAAGGCATTAATTTGTAGCGTCAATTTTTGTGAGCATAAAAATGCGACGGCCAGTACAAATATCATCAATGAAAGAACCATCCAATTGACACCTGCTAATGAACCCATGGTCCAAAAAGATAGATTTCTTAATTGTTGATCATTGGCAAGGTAAGTAGATAAGCCAATGAAAGCTGCGACCAAGGCATTGATAGCAATACCAGTGAGTAACAGTCCCATCACAGATCCTGGCGTTAACCACCTTGCAAGACGGTCTAATAGAAAGCAAATACTCAGAGCTCCGCAGAAGGCTGCAAGAGGCAACACCCATATACGCAGGCCTTCAGGGATTGCCCCAGCCCAACTTCCAGAAAATACAATCGCTCCGGCTGCCGCAGCGGCAGCTCCACTGCTCACCCCCAATAAGCCAGGATCTGCTAGAGGATTACGAAACAATCCTTGTGTCAAAGCCCCTGCCAAACCAAGGCTTGCACCAATCGTAATGGCAAACAAAATTCTGGGTAAGCGCACTTGCCACAAAATATAGTTTTGTACGGGCTCAGCATGGGCCGATAAGCTATTTAAATAATTGATTTCGACTGGGCCAAGGATGACAGCTATCAAAGCAATCGTCATCAGCACAATCAAACCAATCGCATATATCAGGGCAGTTTGATTGTTCATCAATTTTAAATACCGCTGCAAGAGTGAGCTCTGATGTATCACTTGATGCCGTGGATTTCTCTAGCGAGTGAATAAAGCATGCTGGGCAGACGAGGACCAAAGCCCAAAAGATGATTGGCCTCACGAGAATAAATCTGTCGATATCTGGCAGCCGGAGTTTTCATTACTCCTGGTAGGCGCAAGATCTCCTTCATACCACCTTGAGCCTGAAGACCTTGATCCGTCAATAGAATGATGTCTGCTTGTGAAGCAATGACACTCTCGGGGGTGAGTGGCTTGTAGCCATCGACCATCTTGAATGCATTATCAAGATGCAGGTAATTCATGATGGCATGAGCACTCGTGCTATTTCCTGCAACCATGATTTGTTGTGGACTGTGCGCCATGATGAACATGGCTTTTGGTTTTTTACTGGCAAGGACTTCATTTTTACCAATCACGCTGTGATTGATATCGTGTTGGTATCGCTGCCATTCATGATTAATTTCTTTGATCAGCTTCTCTGCTCGAGCTTCCGCCCCCAATAAGAAACCAATGGCCCTGATTCTGTCAATCAAGCCTTCATAGCGATGATCTGCTTTTAATGCCTTGACTTGAACTCCTGCATGACTGATTTGACGCAATACTTGTGGAGGTCCTGCATCTTCTGTGACCAACAGGAGTTGTGGTCGCATGCTCAATACGCCTTCTAAAGAAAGAGTTCTGGCATACCCCACATTGGGTAGCTTTTTGGTCGCCATGGGGTATGTCGATGTGGTGTCAATCGCGATCAAATACTCTTGAAGATCCAAGGCATAAATGATTTCCGTCAAAGATCCACCCACACAGACCAAACGCTTCAAAGCAGTTGCTGTTGGTTTAGACCAACTTGGGTTGGCAAATAGCCAACTACTGATAGTAGTGGCAGCAGCCGCCTTGGCAGCAGGAGAAAAAATGTTTTTTAGCAATTGTCGACGTTCAAGAATCACTGGATGCATAGCTCTTCCTTATCCAGAAACTCTTGAATCATCTTGCGCCAAGTATCTAACTCAGGATTACCGGGCTTCCTTTCGCCAAAAAATATGGCAATTGCTTGACCCTCACAATTAAACAATTCTAATGATGTGACAATGCCATCATCGGTAGGCTTTCTGACGACCCATGAGTCGTAAATATTATCTTCACGTAAATGAAGATTGAAGTTTTTATCCAAGATATTGAGCCAGGGATCCATCATCACCACCCTTGATATTGGGCCTGTGTGTATTTGTATGACCCCTCGATTAGCCACAAACACCA
Source organism: Polynucleobacter cosmopolitanus (assembly GCF_002224225.1). Lineage (GTDB taxonomy): Bacteria > Pseudomonadota > Gammaproteobacteria > Burkholderiales > Burkholderiaceae > Polynucleobacter > Polynucleobacter cosmopolitanus. The sequence goes on from NZ_NJGG01000002.1 coordinate 195,206, forward strand.
TGATAGAGATGCACTTGATGGCCACCTTTCTTAATAGTTTTCTTGTGAAATGAAGTGGAACTCTTTGCGCATAGCCCTCAGGAGCAAAGCGCAAAGCTTGAATTCTACTGAGCTTATATTTTTTGATCAGGTCATAAAACTGATGGGTATCAGACATACCCAACCAATCTTTCTGGAAGCTTAAAAGATCAATATCGATATCAACCAAAGGATGTTTATTGATTTCAGGTGCCCGTATCTCAATTTTCGGACTTTGATCCTTAGATTGATATTTTTCTATGATATTTTCATAAGCATAGATATTGCTATTCTCTCTGATAATGATCTTATGCAGTGCGTTCCCGCGATCATCAAAAAACTGTAGGCTGCGCCGACAATCAAAGAGCTGGTTTTCAATGACGGCAAAGCCATGAGCCCATTCTTTGAAAAAAATTCTTAAATCAATTTCTTTACCTAAAAACAAGTCAAGGTTTTTACCAGTGGGTTGAGCGTACTGCCCCACCTTCTCGTGCACACATGACTCATTTCTTGTCAGTGCCATGACCTCGCCCAAGGAATGAGCCTCAGCAATGATCGATGCCCAGCAGGGATCTAAGCGGATCACTCTCAACTTGATGTCTTTGTTATCGGGATCAGCGTCTAAGTGGGCTGCCAGCAATTCAGCTTCTGAGATGCCCATGGAATCAGCCACGTCTCTGTGCCTTACTTTATTTTTAAAACGCTGATTGATAAGTCCCTGCTGAATTTCTTGAATAGATAAAGTCATATATTTCCATGATTTAAATTACCGGCTGGCTAGATCTATTTTGAAAATCTTGGCTTGCTACGACTATTAATTCTTTCTTATTACTTTTTACTTTTAAATTTTTTATTTACTGAAACTCATAGTTCATGCTGACAAAGAAGTTTCGGCCCGATGAGGTGTGATAGTCACTCACAGCAGTACTGCCAGTTTGAGTTAAACCTGATGATGAGATATTGGCCCAATCAATGTACTTTTTATCAAATAGGTTGTTGATACCAGCATAGAGATTGAGTTGTTTGTTGGCTTTGTAATGGCCGCGGGCATTGATGATGGCGTATGAGCCTGGAGCATAGGTATTGGTGTTTGCACCAGCAATGTCTTCTTGTTTTTTAGCTCCAACGTATTTGATTGTGGTGGCTGCACCCCAAGCGCCTTGGTGATAGTCCGCTGAAAGAATGATTTTTTCTGGTTGCACCGTGTTAATTGGTTGATTCAAACCGGCAAGGGTTGTTTCTGAACCACTAGAACGAACATACCCAGCCTTGAACAACCATTGAGTATTGTGACGGTACTCAAGTCTCAAATCCATTCCTTGAATATTTGCTTTGGGCGCATTTTGGTACTGATAGCACTGTGGAAGTCCACATACAGCCATACCATTCGGACTGGTTCCAGAGTTAAAGGTGTATTGGCTGATGAAATCATCATAAGAGTTATCAAAGTAACTGACGGCGTATTTGATCTGCTGTACGGCTCCTTTGATACCCACCTCTTTGGCCAGCACTCTTTCAGGATCGAGGTTTGGATTGGGTATGTAGGCATAACCATGGGCTTGATTGGTGAATGAGGCAGATATTTCCTCTGCCGCAGGAGCTCTGAATCCCTTACCAATGTTAATGAATGGCATAGCTGCTGGCTCTTGAGACCAAATAGCGCCCAATGAAGGTGACCAAGCTTGATCATTTTTATTGATGGCTGATGAACTGGTGCTCCAGCGATCAAAGCGCATGGCAGGGATTAGATTGAGGTGACCGATACTCAAGTCATCTTGTAAATAAACCCCCACCATGTCTTGCTTGGTTTTGGGTATGTAACTTTCAGGGGTGCTGACATCCCCACTTCTGTTGAGCTCTTGCTTGACCCAAGATTCTGATAGATCCAGACCATATTTGAACTGATGAGCAATCTGAGTATCAGAATATTTGCTTGGGGAGATGCTTTTAGCTCCTTGCAAGACAAAGCCATAAGCATCATTCAGAACTTTGTTGTTGCGGGTCCTGTTGTAGGTACTCGGTAAATAACGATTCGTTTGAGATGTGCCGGTTTGCCATACGGCTTGATGGACATTGGTTTTTTGGTACCAAAGCTTGCTGTTGATCACATCTGCTAATTGACTATTCAAATGATGTTGATGATCGATAGATAATCTGGTTCTATCGATGTAATCTTGCCCGTTATCACTGTAGATACCTGCACCAATGGCATTGAGATTATTGGTATCGATTCTTTTTTTAGAGTTTTCCAAGGTGAATTTAAGTTCATCACCCCCTTTAAGTTCTTTGACATATTTACCCAACACATAGGTGTTGTGGGTATCCATGGGGTTGGCTTTGGTTCTACTGCTGCCCGCACTGTCATTCACACCTTGGGTTTCTGTTTCATGACCAAGACTCAATGAACCCAACATGACCGCAGACCAATCATCACCCTGCTGAGCATGTGTCAAAACCCCTTTGGATGATTGTGATGCATCGAAATACGATGCAGTGACTGAAGTTGCAGAATTTTCAGGATGATCATGAAGAATGTCCTTAGGATCAACGGTATTGAAGAGGACTGTGCCAGCAACACCATCACTGCCATAGAGGGCTGAAGATGCCCCGCGAAGCACTTGCACACTGCTCACTCCATCCACATCTAAGTAATCACCTCTTGCAGCAGAGTGGCTTCCAAAGCCGAAGGAGTATGGCAGCTTGATGCCGTCCACCATGAGGTTCAGTCGATTACCTTCTAAACCTCTGATGTTGATACTTTCGTTAGAACCTTTTCGATTACTCGCCCCACTGACACTGTTACCGGTGCGGATGGTTTGCTTAACATTAACATCCAATTCTTCAGAAAATAAATCTTTGATATTTTTAACACCACGACGATCCATGTCATCTTTGGTGATGGTAGAGATGGTGGCAGGTGTTTCTAGGTTGGACTTTTCACCACGCGTTGCCAAGACATTGATGGTGCCCAAAGTACCTTGTTGTGAGTTTTTTCGTTCGATATTTGGTGGCTGCGCACTGGTTTGATGAGCATAGAGACTGCACAGCAAGCTAGCAAAAGTAGCAATCCTATAAATAGGTTTGCGCGCTGTTGAATTTTGAGGTTTTGGTCGTGAGAGTTTTTGTAGCAACATGAGATAGCCCTTTTAAGTGATTCTTTAGCTAATAAATTAGCTATTAACTTAGCTGGCTATATCAATAGATTTGCTTGCTACTTGGAATAAGAACTATATCATAAATGATAACCATTCTCATTAATAAACTATTAATTGAAGGGGTTTTTGTGACTCGTTGCCACTTCTATCAATTAAAACGCTTTGAATTTAAATTGAACTGAAAGAGATCCCGCAACTTTCTCTGGAATCGATGGGACCAACAATAAGTTAACGCCAAAGCGATCACCCTCATAGGTCAAGGCTGGAATGAGTGCTGGAAACCAGCCACCATCATTGGTTTTTGAGTAGCCATTAAAGACCCCTGCTACCGCACCAAATTTAAACACTCCCAACTGAATCGGTTGCCAATAGGCACCCATGTAGTTGCTGGACTCATGATAACTGTTGCGGTAGGTGCCCAAGGTTAAAGATGCAACTGAGGAATAACGATACTCAGCACCAAAACCCATGTTGCGAGAGTTAAAACTTCGGTCACGATCAAAGTGATAAGAAAACATGCCTGGATTGAGCCATAGCTCGCTTTGAGCTTCATGCTTGGCGATGCTAAAAAAATCACTGGCTTGCGTCTTGGCTGGTGCACTGAGCGCGCAGAAAGTGACGGCAAGAAACATCCATTTGAGGCATTTGATCATTGTTAGATGATGCCATAAAGGAAAAGCCCAGCAATCAAATGATCACTGGGCTTTTTATAAAGCTAGCTGAATAAGGTCAGCTGTCTTTTGAACCGCCCCGCTCTTTTGGACTGAATGGGAATGAAGTGCTAGAAGCGCCTTTCCTTGCTGGAATTTTCAATGACAGAATCATGGTGATAGCCAAGGTTAGAACGGTGAAGCCCAATGACCATGTGATAGGAATCTTGTACAGGTCAATCAGCATCATTTTTGTACCGATAAATACCAAGATGATGGCCAATCCATAGGACAACAAGTGAAAACGTTCATGCATGCTTGCCAATAGGAAGTACATGGCACGCAAACCAAGGATCGCAAACACGTTCGATGTCAACACAATGAACGGATCAGTGGTGATCGCAAAAATAGCTGGAATAGAATCCACCGCGAACACAATGTCCACAATACCAATCAACATGATCACCACAAACAAAGGTGTGGCCATCTTGACACCGTTGTGCACGGTGAAGAATTTTTCGCCATCAAATGTTGGAGAGATCTTCATGTGACGATTGATCCACTTGAGTGCTGGGTTGTTATCTAGGTCAGGTTCTTGACCAGCCGCCCACCACATCTTGACACCTGTGAATAGCAAAAATGCGCCGAACACGTACATCACCCAATGGAACTGAGTGATCAACCAAGCACCAATCAAGATCATCACTGCGCGCAAAACCAAGGCACCCAAAATACCAATCATCAAGACGCGCTTTTGGAATTCTGCTGGTACAGCGAAGTAAGTGAAGAGCATCAAGAAGACGAAGATGTTGTCGACTGCCAGCGCTTTTTCAACAAGGTAACCTGTGATGAATTCCAAGGCTTTGGCATCGGCCATTTCTCTTGTCACGGGATCTTGTCCTGTACCACCCAAAAACCACCATAGCCAAGCAACGAAGAAGAAAGATACTGCCACCCAAATCAGCGACCAGATGGAAGCTTCTTTAATACTGACAGCGTGAGAGCCCTGACGGCTCATAGCGAAGAAGTCAACAATCAGAGCAACAACCACAAATGCTGCAAATAGTGACCATAACAAGGGAGTACCGATGGATATCATCGTTCATTACCTCTCATCCCAAACCGGCATCGCCTGGGCAATAAATTAATTAGGGGTCTCTGTTAGTCTTGCCGCCCGGAAATCATACTACCGAGTTAAGGCACCGAACACAGATGTTTGCCACTTCACCTATGTCGTAATGACGGCACCAAAATACAAAGTTCATGCACTGAGGCACTCAAGCATTTGTATCAGCTACTCCCTTTGAGAGATACCCAAATCTTAAATGAAGAGTTGAACTTCGTCAAACGACCTCAAAAATCCATCAATTAAGATTTACTTTAATTAATCAAAAATATCGCTGAGCCATGATTTTGGCTTGCGATAGTGATCGGAACGGTTATCGCCGCGATAATCTGAACGATGCTCATTACGGTAGGCTGGTTGTGACGGTGGAGCTGACACGGGTTGATCGGCTACCGATCTTTCAATGAGTTTATCTAACTCACCTCGATCAAGCCACACTCCTCGACATGAAGGGCAATAATCAATTTCAATTTTCTGTCGCTCAGAAATGACAAGCTGAGAATCTTTGCAAACTGGACACTGCATAAAGAACTCCTATAAAAGTTGTTGAACCAAACAAAATTGATTTCTTTCAACACATCATGGATGTGCGAAAAAAATTATAGGAGTGAGTTTGAAATACTGTTGAGTGCTTAGATTCCCCAAAGAAAAAAGGGCTTTTCAGCCCTTTGTATCTTTGAGTTTTAAAGATGAATGGTTTTACTTAATAAGACCGCAAGCAATTCTTGGTCCAGAGTTGCCAGCTGGCTGAGACTTATAGTCATCTGGATCACGGTGGATCACCACAGACCTTCCAACAATTCCATTTTTGCCAGTGTCAACAGCTAAGCCGCTGATTTTTGCTGAATACACTGCATTACCATTTGCATCAGATTTGATGTTCGGCATATCCCCCGAGTGATGTGCCCCATGACCTGGCATTCCGTGAGATTTTCCATCGGGATTAAAGTGACCACCTGCACTTGTAGCATCTGGTGCAGAGCAATCACCTTTTTCATGAACATGAAAACCGTGCTCAGCATTAGGTCTTAATCCAGAGATATTTCCAGTAACCATAATGTGATGACCATGTGATTCAAAGTTAACGGTACCCTTCGTGCTTGATCCTGATCGCGACTCTAAAGTTGCAGATGCTTTTTCACCAGTGCCGTGATGCATAGACTGACAACCGACCAAAGGGATCATTGCCACCAAACCTATTAATAAAGAACTTTTTTTCATGATGATTTCCTTTTCAGCATTGACCAATGAAGTGCTATTGAATCCATTCTCCCACCTTTGAGTGATTAAAAGTCATTCTCGAGGGTTTGTACCAGCAAAGATTGGTGCTGAAATATTGCTCATTTGCAATCAAAGGCTTTGATTACAAAGAGCAATTTGATTTTAGAAAAGAAAAAGGGCTTTTCAGCCCTTTGTATCTTTGATATTGGCGGAGACGAGAAGATTCGAACTTCCGATCCAGGTTTTGCCCAGATGCTCCCTTAGCAGGGGAGTGCCTTCGACCACTCGGCCACGTCTCCGTATCACTTCACTGAATTAAATCAGTGAAGACGATGATTTTAAATTACTTTTGGTCTAACTCGAATGCTTTATGCAAAGCACGTACTGCTAATTCCATGTATTTCTCGTCAATCAAGACAGAAATCTTGATTTCACTGGTAGAAATCATCTGAATGTTGATGCCCTCTTCTGAGAGAGTGCGGAACATTTTGCTTGCAATGCCCACGTGTGAACGCATGCCAACACCCACAACTGACACCTTAGATACTTTTGGATCACCCAAAATTTCTTTGGCTTGAATGTGTGCCTGAACTTTGCTCTTGAGTAGATCAAGGGCTTTTTGGTAGTCGCCGCGTGGCACTGTGAAAGTAAAGTCAGTCTTACCATCCACAGATTGGTTTTGAATGATCATGTCCACATCAATATTGGCGTCCGCAATCGGGCCCAAAATTTGATATGCGATACCTGGCTTATCAGGCACACCTAATACGGTGATTTTTGCTTCGTCACGGGCGAAAGCAATACCCGAAATAACAGCAGCTTCCATGGTTTCTTCTTCCTCGAAAGTAATCAAAGTGCCTGAGCTCATTTCTTGCTCAAGCGACATCAATGGGTCAGTTAATGATGAGAGTACGCGTGTTTTAACGCGGTATTTACCAGCAAATTCTACTGAACGTATTTGTAATACTTTTGAACCCAAGCTAGCCATTTCTAGCATTTCTTCAAAAGTAATTTTGTCTAAGCGTCGTGCATCCTCACACACGCGTGGATCAGTTGTGTAAACACCATCCACATCGGTGTAGATCAAACACTCATCAGCATTCAACGCAGCAGCCACAGCCACAGCAGAAGTATCAGAACCACCACGACCCAAGGTTGTGATGTTGCCGATTTCATCCACGCCTTGGAAACCAGTGATCACCACTGCTTTACCAGCTTTGAGGTCACCTAAAACTTTTTCACCATCAATGCCCTGAATGCGAGCTTTGGTGTATGACGAATCAGTTTTAATCACAACTTGCCAGCCGGCATAACTCACCGCACCAACACCTTGAGCTTGAAGTGCCAAAGCCAACAAACCAGAACTGACTTGCTCACCGGTCGAGGCAATTTGGTCCAACTCGCGCGGGTCTGGATTTGGATTGATTTCTTTAGCCAAACCTAGAAGACGATTCGTTTCACCAGACATGGCTGAAGGAACGACGACCACTTGATGGCCTGCCTTCATCCATTTGGCAACTCGTTTGGCCACGTTTTGAATGCGCTCAACAGAGCCCATCGACGTGCCACCATATTTATGAACTATTAGAGCCATGAGTTAAAAATCGTAAAAATCGCACCACTGGGGTGCGTTAAGTAGCAAAAATGTAATTTTACACGTTTAGAGCGGGTTTAATGAGAATTTCGGCAGAACTAAAGCGTAAGTGAATCTTATATAACCAAGTTTTAGAGAACTTAAGTAAATAAAGTTAGGTCAATGTTAGTTGTATATCTAGATTTAGAGTGTCTAGTATCTATTGTGGACGACCTTCTTTTGGCATTTAAATTATTTATGTCACTTCTATTTCCCTATTAACAAAATAGGTGTAATATATACGCAACTTGCGTATAATTTTGGGATGTATGCAACCCTGATTGAACTCCCAAATTTTAGTAAGTACCGTGAGGATTACCTTGATGACTACGAATACAGCAAGCTCCAAGTGCTTCTTGTTAACAACCCCACCTCTGGCGACTTGATACAAGGAACCGGTGGACTAAGAAAGCTGCGCTACGGTGATTCAAGTAGAGGAAAAGGTAAAAGAGGTGGGCTGAGAATTATTTATTACTGGTGGGTCAATGCGTATCAAATATTCCTGTTCACGATATACAACAAAAATGAAATGACTGACCTAAATCAAGAGCAGAAAAAGAAGCTGAAAGAACTACTTGAAGATGAAATCAAAGCAAGGAGTAAACATGAAAAAACGTGATTTGTTTTCTGAGCTAAGCGAAGGCGTGGATGCCCTCAAAAAAGAGAGGACAGGAAAGTTAACGCTTAAGAAATATAAGGTGACCATCAAGCCATCTCCGATGGTGACAGTGGATGAGCTCACCACCCTTCGCGAAAAACTGGGTCTCTCAAGGCCAGTTTTTGCTAGCTTCATTCGCACCAACCCAAGAACAGTTGAAAACTGGGAGCAAGGTCGAGCCAAACCAAATGCCCAAGCGGCCCTCATCATCAAATTAGTTTCTAAATATCCTCAAACATTTGAGATGCTGGCAAGTATCTAAGCCGCCTGCCACTCCAGAGTGAATCTCGGACCATCAGTGGTCTGCCAATCTGCGCTGATGCCAATACCGGCCACAGCCACAAGCTCTTCGCCGATATACAGCAGTGGCACATCACGTTGCCATGGTGGAATGGCAGCTTCTTGGTAGAGATTTTTTAGACTTTTTCTAGGTCTTTTTGAATCAACCTTGAATTTTTCGCCACCCTCTCTTGCCATGGTGTTGATCAGGCCTTTTTGTTTGGCTTTTTCAAAACGATCTTTGGCAATGCCTGGCTTCTTGCTATTGGCGGGCACTTTCTTAAAAGTCCACTCGCCCTCATTTGTTACTTTTTCTTTTTCTTTTCCTTTTGATTTCGCTTGAGCATTCAAGTCTTGAGTGATGCTCAGGTGGCCACGCCACAAACGAATCACGCGTTGATCATGATCCCATTGCAACTTAGCATCTAGTCTTGCTTGCGTTAGTTCAGACCACCAAGCAGTTAATCTTTCTTCACTTGGATAGGCCAAGCCGTTCTTAGATAACCAACGGCGCAATGCATTGGTGGCTCTTGCCTGACTGGTTTTATACAGTCTGATGAGATTGGTTTTTGAAAGACCTTCTTTTGTTTCAATCAAACCCAAATCAATATCAGCCAATTGGTTTAACAATCCTTGAGCTTCACCAAGGTGCTTGGCACTTCTTGCTAAATTTTCAATGGCGCCCTTTTGAAATTTCTCCAAAGTTGGCAAGATTGATTTTCTGACGGCATTGCGACGATAGGATTCATCTTGATTGCTGGGGTCTTCAATCCATGTGAGCTTATGTTCTTCGGCATAGCTCTCGAGATCTTTACGGCACATGTTTAAAAATGGACGCCATAGGTGAATCAGTTCATTTGATTTAACTTGCGGCATGGCTGAAAGCCCTGGCAAACCAGCGCCACGCATCAACTGAATCAAAACAGTTTCTGCTTGATCATCCAAATGGTGAGCCAGTAATAAGTCTTGGATCTTGTGCGCTTCGCACATCTGCGTTAATGCCTCATAGCGCAAGTTTCTGGCTTGAGATTCAATATTCGATTGTTTATTGAGTTTGACGTTTTTGGTATCAAAGTGACAGCCGAATTTCTTGGCCACTGCTTTGCAGTGAGCTTGCCATTGGTCTGCTTCTTTTTGAATGCCATGATGCACATGAAAGGCATGAACATTTTTCTTGCCATGCGCTTTGATGGTGGCATGAAGTAATACAGTTGAATCAAGCCCACCACTGAAAGCCACCGCCAATTGTGTCGGCGGTGTTTTCTTTTGGGTAGGTTTACTTGTCTTTGCTGCTGTCTTTGAACTTGCCATAGCTCATCAAGCGCTCGTGACGACGTTCAAGCAACTCATCCACACCCATGGTTTGGAATTGGCGCAAAGAATCAGCCAAAGCACGCTTGAGCAATGCAGCCATACCAGCGTGATCACGGTGTGCACCACCCAAAGGTTCGCTTACAATCTTATCAATCAAGCCCAAAGCTTTTAAACGAAGTGCTGTCAAAGCCAATTGCTCTGCAGCTTCCGGAGCTTTCTCTGCAGTCTTCCAAAGAATCGATGCACAACCCTCTGGTGAGATAACTGAGTAAGTGGCAAATTGCAACATTTGCACCACATCACCCATCGCAATCGCCAAAGCACCACCAGAACCACCCTCACCAATAATGGTTGCGATGATAGGTACCCTGAGTTCTGCTTGAACAAATAAGTTATGACCAATCGCTTCTGATTGATTGCGCTCTTCAGCGTCAATACCCGGGAAGGCGCCTGGTGTATCAACAAATGTGAAAACTGGCACATTGAATTTTTCTGCTAAGCGCATCAAGCGCTTGGCTTTTCTGTAACCTTCAGGACGGCTCATACCAAAGTTACGCATCGCACGTTCTTTGGTGTCACGACCTTTTTGATGACCGATCACCATACAAGGCATGCCATTGAATCTGGCTAATCCACCAATGATGGATTGATCGTCCGCAAAATTTCTGTCGCCATGCAGTTCATGGAAGTCAGTGAAAATATTGTTCACATAATCCATGGTGTACGGGCGCTGTGGATGACGCGCAATTTGCGCCACTTGCCATGGAGTTAAGCGGGTATAGAGGTCTTTGGTGAGCAGTTGGCTTTTTTCAGAAAGCTTGCCGATTTCTTCAGAAATATCGACTGCAGACTCATCTTGAACAAAACGTAATTCTTCAATTTTTTGCTCGAGTTCAGCGATTGGCTGCTCGAATTCAAGGAAAGTGATTTTCATGGCCTCTATTCTAATAGCTTGCGGCTTAGATGCCTAATTTTATGAAAATTTATTACAAATCAATGACTTGTATTATTCTCAATACTCGACAGGTATCGGATCAATGCTGCGCCACATGTACCAAGTGGCCACGGTTTGCCAAGGCGCCCAATTGGCAGCGACCTCTTTGGCCTCATGGCGTGACACAGGTTCACCGCTGAAATAGGCCAAAGAAATGCCTTTAATCAAACCAATATCATCCAAAGGCAAGACATTGGGTCTCATCAAATAGAAGATCAAGAACATTTCTGCTGTCCAACGGCCAATGCCACGAATCGCTGTTAATTCTGCAATGACGGTGTCGTCATCCAGCAAATCCCATTTCGCACTGCTCAAGCCGCCACTTTCAAAATGGGTGGCCAAGTCTTGCATGTACTCCACTTTTCTTTGCGATAAGCCAGCCGCCCTCAATGCTGTAGGGTCTAACTTAAGGACCGCTTTAGCAGTGAAGTTTTTGGTCAGAGCAATGGTGCGTTCCCAAACAGATTGAGCGGCCTTGACGGAAATCTGCTGCCCCACAATGGCTCGTGCCAAAGTTTGAAATGGGTCGCCGCGCGTGGTCAAGAATTCTGCTTTCGGGTATTTGGGGATGAGTTTGCGCATGATGCGGTCATGCTTCATCAACTCAGTGCAAGCTTTATCCCAATAGTCTGGGGCCCTCAATACTGGTGCCTTAGGATCAACTACCTTAGGATCTGCCACCTTAGGAGCAGCAGTCATTAAGCGCGCCTCCAAAGCGTGAGACCACCCGGCTTGTCTTCTAGAACAATTCCTTGGGCTAATAAGTCTTGACGTATCTGATCTGCCTTGGCAAAGTCTTTGCCCTGCTTGGCATCAGCTCGCGCCTGGATCGCTGCTTCAATGGCCGCCGTATCGTTATCTGCACTCTGCGACCCGCCACCAGCTTGCAAAAACTCTTGGGCAGGTCTTTCTAACAATCCCAATAGTTTTGCTAATTGCTTGAGCTCTCGTGCGAGGTCTCGTCTTTCTTCTAACTTCTCAGGACCTTCTGCCTTATTGATCTCACCGGCTAATTCAAACAAGATGGCAATCGCTTCAGGGGTATTGAAGTCATCGTTCATCACCTGGGCAAAGCGAGTTCTCCAAGTACTTGGCTTGCTATACGTTGGAATGTCTTCAACTGTTGATAAGGCGTTGTACAAACGGGTCAAACCTTGTTTGGCCTCTTCTAAATGGGCATCACTGTAGTTGAGTGGGCTGCGGTAATGGGCTTTCAAAATAAAGAAGCGCACCACTTCAGGGTCAAATACTTTTAATACTTCGCGAATAGTGAAGAAGTTGCCCAATGATTTAGACATTTTTTCTTCATTGACTCGCACAAAGCCGTTGTGCATCCAGGTGTTCACAAACGGTTTGCCTGTTTCGTCTGAGAATGCACCTTCACTTTGAGCGATCTCGTTTTCGTGATGAGGGAATTGCAGATCTGCACCACCACCGTGGATATCAAAGTGCTTACCCAAAAGTTCACAGCTCATGGCAGAGCATTCAATGTGCCAACCTGGTCGACCAACACCCCAAGGAGATTCCCATTTGGTATCGGCGGGCTCATCGGCTTTGGCCGTTTTCCAAAGAACAAAGTCCAAAGGATCTTGCTTGCCACCAGTCACGGCCACTCGCTCGCCAGCTCGCAAGTCATCGAGTGATTTGCCTGATAACTGACCGTAGTTTTTGAAGTTTCTAACGGCGTAATTCACATCACCATCATCTGCTTGATAAGCGTAGTTCTTATCCATCAAGCGCGTGATGATGTTTTGCATCTGTGGGACATACTCAGTGGCTCTTGGTTCATGCGTGGGTCGCTCAATCCCCAAGGCATCAGCATCTTCATGCATCGCGGTGATGAAGCGATCGGTCAACGCTTTGATGGTCTCTTTATTCTCTACCGCACGCTTGATGATTTTGTCGTCAATGTCTGTGATGTTTCTGACATAAGTCACCTCCATGCCAGAGGCTCTTAACCAACGCTGCACCATGTCAAACACCACCATCACCCGCGCATGGCCAATGTGACAAAAGTCGTAAACAGTCATGCCACAAACATAGAGCTTTACTTTGCCTGGCTCAATGGGCTTGAATGTTTCTTTACGGCGCGTCAGGGTGTTAAAAATATGCAGCATATAAAAGCGTGATGGTTCTTTTAAGTTCTTTTGATTTCTTTAGATGATTCGGTATTTGTTCTGGCGTGATTTTAATGAAATCACTTTCATTACGGTGTTATTTAAGGCAATATCTTAGAAATACTCCAGCAGCCTGGCGATTTGTTAGACTGATTGATGAGTATAGCTAATTCGTTGTCGTATCTGCTTTAAAATCACCCTATTCCTTCGATCCCGGGCCCGTTTTATGAAAATGCTTTTCCAGAAAAGTCCTTCCCTACAGCAACTGGCCCTCGGGGTTCTTTGTTTTATCTCAGCTCAGGCAGCGATGGCTCAAACGGTCGCGCCAACGACCGGCCTGACTGCACCCAAAGTCAGCCGTTCAGACATTGCCGCCAAATCAAACCCATCCCCCTTTGAAAATAATCCAAGCGCTGTTCAATCGGCGCAGATGCAACCCTCATTGGCCACACCCTTCATTGTTTTACAAAGAGTGCCTGAGCCAAAGAATAAAAATGCAATTCCCGAAGATATTTACAACCTGATCACCAGCAAGAAATTGCCAGAAGCCATTGTGGCGATTGATAAAGAATTAGGAGTTAACCCACGCAACGTGCAGTTACGTTTTGTGCGCTCAAGAATCCAAATTGAAATGGGTCAAATTGATTTGGCGAAAAAGACACTTCTAGAAATCACTCAACAGTTCCCAGAGTTACCTGAGCCGTACAACAATCTCGCGGTGCTTGAAGCCCAAAGCGGCGATCTTGATCAAGCCAAAGAGTATTTAGAGCTAGCTCTCAAGGTTCAACCCAGCTTTGCAACTGCTTTAGAGAACTTGGGCGATGTCTATACACGCTTGGCTTCAAGATCTTATGGCAAGGCAGTGCAACTTGATCGCAGATTGATCGATAGTCGCCGCAAAATGAAACTGGCTGAAGACATTCTTAAGTAATTATTAGTAACACACTCATTTTTTTAGTTTTTTTATTTTTAAACTCCGGGACTCAATCCCTCATTACATGGAGAAGGACGTAGCATGGCAAAAGTGCAATTAAATACCAGCATGGGCAACATCACATTGACTTTGAATGATGAATTAGCGCCTAAATCGACTGAGAACTTTCTAGACTATGTTCGTTCTGGTCATTACGACGGCACGATCTTTCATCGCGTGATTGCTAACTTCATGGTTCAAGGCGGTGGCATGACTGCTGGCATGAAACAAAAGCCAACCAAAGCCACGATTGAAAACGAAGCTGACAATGGTTTACAAAATACACGTGGCAGCGTAGCGATGGCCAGAACCAGCGACCCTCATTCAGCCAGCTCACAGTTTTTTATCAACGTTGTTGACAATGCTTTTTTAAACTTCTCAGCACCAACTTCACAAGGTTGGGGTTATGCCGTGTTCGGCGAAGTGACCGAAGGCATGGATGTGGTCGATGCGATTCGCCAAGTGAAGACTGGTAGCTCAGGGTTTCACCAAGATGTGCCTAAGGAAGATGTCACCATCATCACAGCAACCATCCTAGAAGAGTGATCATGCACGCGAGCGCTCTGTTCATTTCTGATCTTCATTTAACCCCATCGATGCCCAGAACGGCAGAGAGGTTTTTTGAATTTCTAGAAAAAGAGGCTCGCACTCATGAAGCTTTGTTTATTTTGGGAGATTTGTTTGAGTTTTGGGTGGGTGATGATGCCAAAGCAAGATCACCCTTCCATTTAGAAGTCGCTCAAAAAATCAAAGCGCTCAAGCAGCAAGGTACCAAGGTTTATTTCATGCACGGCAACCGGGATTTCTTGCTCGGTGAGGCTTATGCACAAAAAGCAGACATGGCAATTTTAAGAGACCCACAAGTGGTCACGATTGCTGAACAAACATGGTTACTCACCCACGGTGATGCTTTGTGTACTGCTGACAAGAGCTATCAGCGGTTTCGTTCAGTGGTGAGAAGTAGATTTGTACAAAAATTATTTTTGATGTTGCCAACCTCTTTGCGGGTCAGCATCGCCAGTTCATTGCGCAGCAACAGCACAGCAAACTATCACCGTGCACAACGTTTCAAACCTGAGGCGATTCAGGTCAAAGGTGATGTGACCATCACTGCCACAGCCAGCTTGGTATCCATGACCAACTGTCAACGAGTGATTCATGGGCACACCCATCGTCCTGGTTATCACGAAGAATCTTTGGGCGGCCAGTCATGGCAGCGCTGGGTTTTATCAGATTGGGATTTTGATCACCCTGAAACAGTATTACCAAAAGGTAATGCACTGAGCATCACCTCTACTGGTGTCAAAGTATTGGATTTGGTGCGGTCTTAATTGCTGCAGCCTTACTTGATGCAGTCTTAGGCTTGAGGTTTTGAGTGATCGCGCAAAGCGGTCACCAATTGACCAAAGATGCGCGGGTTAGCAGCCATGATTTCTCCTGACTGCATGTAACCCTCTTCACCCGCATAGTTACCTACCAAGCCGCCAGATTCAGTGATCAACAGGATGCCTGCTGCCATGTCCCATGGCTTTAAGCCTGACTCAAAGAATCCATCCAAGCGACCAGCAGCCACATAGGCCAAGTCCAAAGATGCGGCGCCCGGACGACGCAAACCAGCACACTGACGTGTCATCTTGGCAAAAATTTCTAAATACTCTTCAACGTTTTGGTCTTCGCGATAAGGGAAGCCCGTACCTAAAAGTGCTTCTGACATTTTTAATCTGCCAGCCACGCGCAAACGGCGGTTGTTCACATAAGCACCAGCGCCACGAGTGGCGGTGAATAACTCATCACGGTTCGGGTCATAGACCACAGCTTGTTGCAAGACGCCATCAACTGCTAAAGCAATTGATACTGCGTATTGTGGAAAGCCATGAATAAAATTGGTCGTACCATCCAAAGGATCGATGATCCACACATGGTTGGAGGTTTGATTGGTATTACTAGATGGTGTTTCGCCGGTTTCTTCCCCTAAAAAGCTGTGGTCAGGGAAAGCTTCTTTCAAAGTATCGATAATGGCAGCTTCAGCAGCTTGATCGATTTCAGTGACAAAATCATTGTGTTGCTTGCGGGTAACCTGAATACGCTCGCTATTCAGCGATGCTCGGTTGATAATATTTCCTGCGCGACGCGCGGCCTTAATGGCCACATTAAGCATGGGATGCATAGTATTTAAGTAACACAACGAATTGGAGAAGAGCAATGTCCAGCAATCAAGCTGAACGGCGAAAACAGATTTTAGCCCGAAATGAGGAGCAATTGGGAGTTTTGAACCAAAACTGGCCAATTCGTTGGGTCATGATGCGCACCAGCCACCCAGGTAATGTGGGCTCTGCAGCCCGCGCTTTGAAAACCATGGGCTTTTCAGCGCTGCATTTGGTGAGCCCGGCCTATGAGTACATGGCCAGAAAAGCCGAGGCCATTTCTTTATCGAGCGGGGCTTTTGATGTGCTCGAAGCCGCTCAAAATCATGAGACCATGCTCGATGCTTTGGGTGACAGTCAGCTGGTGTTTGGTTTAACCGCCAGGGATCGTGAATTTGGGCCACCTGCCATTTCGATGCACGAAGCGGTATCGATGGCAAGTTCAGCAGTTGTGGCAAATAAACCTGTGTCATTTGTGTTTGGTACGGAGCGCACGGGTTTAGACAATGAAGACCTTAAACACTGCACCCATCGGGTGTGGATTGACGCGAATCCAAGCTACCCCTCTTTGAATTTGGCCCAAGCGATGATGATCGTGGCTTACTCCATGCGCCAAGGTTTGATGAAAGAACTGGCGATTGATTCAATACCGCCAGAGAACCTCGCATCAAACAGCTCCCCTGATTTGGCTGACCCAAGCGCGATTGCGGCGATGCTCGAGCATTGGCAACAAGGTCTCGAGGCCATTGGCTACCTCGATCCGGAGAACCCCAAAAAACTCATGCCCAGATTACAAAGTCTATTTGCCAGAGCCACCCTACAAAAAGAAGAAATTGATCTTTTACGCGGTATCGCGAAACAAATGCTCCAACACGGTAAAATCAAATAATGCCTTTATTCGATCACGTTGACTCCATCATTTCCCGAGACCCTGCTGCGCGCACCCGTCTGGAGGTGATCCTTTGCTATCCTGGCTTACACGCCATTTGGCTGCACCGAATTGCTCATTTTTTATGGCACATTGGTCTGAAGTTATTGGCCAGAATCGTTTCTCATACGGCTCGCTTCATCACTGGCATTGAAATCCATCCTGCTGTGGTCGTGGGTAAGCGTGTGTTCATTGATCACGGTTTAGGTGTTGTGATCGGCGAGACCACCGTGATCGGTGATGATTGCACGATTTATCAAGGCGTGACTTTGGGCGGCACTTCTTTGTACAAAGGCACCAAGCGTCACCCAACCCTAGAGGCTGGCGTGGTGGTGAGTGCTGGCGCAAAAGTATTGGGTGGTTTTGTGGTGGGCGCAGGCGCTCGCATCGGCTCTAATGCGGTGGTGCTAAAAGCCGTTCCTGCAGGTGCTACAGCGGTGGGCATTCCAGCGCGCATTCTTGAAACCACTGAGTCACAACACTCATTCACTGCCTACGGCATCACACCAGAAGATCTCAGCAGTTAATGAATACCCAGGAGTTGGCAACGCACACGCCAGCGATGCAGCAATTTCTGCGCATCAAAGCTGAGCACCCACACTCCTTGGTGTTTTTTCGGATGGGCGATTTTTATGAGCTCTTCTTTGAAGATGCTGAAAAAGCGGCGCGTCTTTTAGACATCACCCTAACCCAACGCGGTCAATCATCTGGTAGACCGATCAAAATGGCAGGCATCCCCTACCATGCTGCCGAACAATATTTAGCCAAGATTGTCAAAGCCGGTGAGTCTGTGGCGATCGCCGAGCAAGTGGGTGACCCTGCAACATCCAAAGGGCCTGTTGAACGACGCGTGATGCGCGTGATCACACCAGGTACTGTGACAGATTCAGCATTGATGAGTGATTTGGAAGATGCGCCATTGTTGGCAATCGTTCCTAGCAAAAAGATGTGGGGTTTGGCATGGTTGACGATTACCAGCGGTCAATTGCGTTTCACACAATGCGCCCCTCATGAATTAGCCCATTACATTTATCGCATTCGCGCAGCAGAATTGTTGTGCCCTCTTGGCACAGAGAGTTCTATCAAAGAAGCCCTGCAAGCATCCAGTGCATCAGAAGTTCATTTATCCGGTCACACGATTCCCGATTGGGTATGGTCAGCCGATGAAGGACAGCGTCGCCTTTTAGAGCTTTTCAATATGAGCAGTTTGCAAAGCTTGGGCATTGATGACGCAGAAAAATTTGGGCCAACACTAACAGCAGTCGCCGCCGTCTTGGCCTACGGTGCCAATACCCAAGGCTTGGGTTGGCAAGGGAAATTGCCCCATATCTTGCAATGCCAATTAGAAGAAGATCAAAACTACATTGGCATTGATGCCGCGACTCGCCGCAAT
Organism: Polynucleobacter cosmopolitanus; assembly: GCF_002224225.1. GTDB lineage: Bacteria > Pseudomonadota > Gammaproteobacteria > Burkholderiales > Burkholderiaceae > Polynucleobacter > Polynucleobacter cosmopolitanus. The sequence goes on from NZ_NJGG01000002.1 coordinate 213,809, forward strand.
TTAGAAATAACAGAAACACTGCGCGGTGAAACAGAGCCCACCTTGTTGTCTTTATTAGACACTTGCTCAAGTGCGATGGGAAGTCGTTTATTGCGACACACCTTGCATCACCCATTGCGTGATCAAGCCGTGATTGCTGAACGTCACTCGGCAGTTGCCACATTAATTGAACACACCTTTGTTTTAGAAGAACTGCGTCAAACTTTGCGCAGCGTGGCTGATATTGAACGCATCAGCACACGCTTGGCCTTGGGCAGCGCTCGCCCCCGTGACTTAAGTAGTCTGCGTGACACATTGGCGAACCTGCCAGAGCTTGCCAAGACTTTGGATGGCTTGGGTCAAAAAAGTTCTTTGCTAGCATCTTTGGCCAAGACCTTGGCGTCCCCTCCTCCTGTTTTGGCTTTGTTACAAGCCGCCATCGCTGCAGAACCATCTGTGGTCATCAGAGAAGGTGGTGTGATCGCTGATGATTACAGCGCTGAATTGGATGAACTGCGTCGCTTGAGTGATGACTGCGGCGCATTTTTATTGGATTTAGAAACTCGTGAGCGAGAAAGAACTGGCATTGCCAATTTGCGGGTTGAGTTCAACAAAGTTCATGGCTTCTTTATTGAAGTGACCAATGGTCAAACGGACAAAGTACCTGATGACTATCGTCGTCGCCAAACCTTAAAAAATGCTGAGCGTTACATCACGCCTGAGCTCAAGGCTTTTGAAGACAAAGCTTTGTCTGCCAAAGAGCGCAGCTTTGCTTTAGAGAAACAACTCTACGAAGAGTTATTGGTGCAATTACAAACCCACGTGCAAGCCTGTCAATCAATGGGCTTGGCATTGGCACAGGTCGATGTTTTAGCCACACTCGGCGAGCGTGCTCAAACCTTGGGTTGGTCACGTCCAGAGTTCAGCAAGGATGCTGGCATTGCGATTGAAGAGGGTCGCCACCCTGTGGTCGAAGCGCAGTTGGCGAAACGTTCAGAATCTTTTTCACCGAATGATGTGCGCTTTGATCAAAGCAGACGCATGCTATTGATCACTGGTCCAAACATGGGCGGCAAGTCGACGTATATGCGACAAATAGCATTGATTGTTTTATTGGCATATGTCGGCTCTTATGTACCAGCCAAGCATGCGCGCATTGGATCAATTGATCAAATCTTCACACGCATTGGTGCGGCCGATGATTTGGCCAGCGGTCGTTCAACCTTCATGGTTGAGATGACTGAAGCAGCAGCTATCTTGCATCGCTCTACCGAACACTCTTTGGTGTTGATGGATGAGATTGGAAGAGGCACTTCCACTTTTGATGGTTTGGCATTGGCTTGGGCGATCGCACAACATTTGCTCACAAAGAATCGTTCATGGACTTTGTTTGCTACGCACTATTTAGAGTTGGCCTCTTTGCCAAGTAAATATCCGCAGTGCGCCAACGTTCATTTGAGTGCGGTTGAAAAAGGTCAAGGCATTGTGTTTTTACACACTGTCAAAGAAGGTCATGCCAATCAGAGTTATGGTTTGCAAGTGGCTCAGCTAGCGGGTGTTCCTCAAGCAGTGATCAAAGATGCTCGTCAACATTTGCGCCGCTTAGAAGAGCACGCTAATCAAGAGAGCGCACAAGTTGATTTGTTCAGCCAAGATTTTTCAGGTGCCGGCAATGCAGCACTTGAAAACGAAGAAACTACTGAGGAAATAGAAAAGGCTCTGGCTGTCCTAAAACAGTTGAATGAGATTCAACCGGACAACCTCAGCCCTAAGGAAGCTCTTGATCTCTTGTACAGCCTAAAAAGATCTAGCTAATAATTAGCGCAGGCTCAGTGAAGCCTTAGTGAAGCGTTGGGCGCTGAACCACAGGTGGTGCAGGCGGCTCTTCATCAACGTCCATGTCTGAGTCATCATCCACATCAAGGCCAAAGGCTCCTTGTGGGTGACCATCTTCTAGCTCTTCTTCGGTGGCTTCACGCACATCTGAAACCACTAACCAAAACTTCAATGCCAAACCAGCCAAAGGATGATTGCCATCCAAGACCACTTTGTCTTCTGCTAAATCAGTGACCGTGTAGATCAATGGATCTTCGTCGTCCTCTTCTTCAACAGGTGTCTCATCATCATCCAAGAGGCCCTCGAATTGCATGCCAACTTCTAAAGGCTCAGGGAATCTTGAGCGCGGTTCAATTTTTAGCAAGTCAGGGTCATAGTCGCCAAAAGCATCAGCAGGTTCCAACTGAATCGTGGTCTCGTAACCAACATCATGGCCGTCCACGGCTTCTTCTATTTTTGGAAAGGTGCCGTCATAGCCCCCATGGAGATAAATCATGGGGCCAGCTGATTCTTCGATCAAATTATCCTGAGCATCAGTCAAACGGTATTTGAGTGAAACAATAGTATTCTTTTGTACTTTCATAATATGTATTTTACGTGAGTCCACCCAAGCAGGTCATAATCTTCCTATGACAACCCAATCCAAAGCTCGCCACAAATCCCTTCATAGAGCTCTTTATAAAGCTCCAAAGGCTCCAAAACCCCTCCCTATACAAGAACCTTGGGCTCTTTTGGGCGGCATGAGTCCTGTGACCTTCATGCAAGAGTATTGGCAAAAGAAACCCCTCCTGGTACGTGGCGCCATCCCAGCTTTTCAGCTGGCGAGAGAGTCTGGCCTGGAACTTGAAAGCCCAATTTCAATGGCAGATTTGAGTGATCTGGCCAGACAAAAAACCGTTGAATCAAGACTGATTCAAAGCAAACCTTGGTCACTCAAAAAAGGCCCCTTCAAACCAAAAGACATTCCACCTTTGAAAAAGGACGATTGGACTTTATTGGTGCAAGGTGTCAACGCCCATCATCCGATCGCCGAAAGAGTGATGTCTTGGTTTCGTTTCATCCCTGAAGCACGTTTGGATGATTTGATGATCAGCATCGCAGGCAAGCATGGCGGTGTCGGTCCGCACGTGGATTCTTATGATGTGTTTTTGCTTCAAATGGCTGGTCGTCGTCATTGGAAGATTTCAGGACAAAAGGATCTGCGCTTAAAAGAAGGTTTGCCACTCAAAATATTGAAACACTTTGAACCCACTCAAGATTGGGTTTTAGAGCCTGGCGATATGCTGTATTTGCCACCCAACATCGCGCATGATGGATTGGCATTGGATGCTGGCTGTCAGACTTGGTCAATTGGGTTCAGAGCACCAACTTATAAAGAGTTGATCAGTGAAATTCTTTGGCGCACCACCGAGGCCCTAGAGAATGATCCGAAGCTATGCCAGCTCTATACCGACCCAAAACAGCCAGCCACTCTCGATACCAGCACGGTTCCCAAAGACCTGGTTGCAGCCGTGTCTAAGCACCTGAATGGCTTACGCTGGAGTGATAGTGATATATCTTGCACCCTAGCAAGCATCCTCAGCGAACCCAAACCGCAAACGGTCTTTACAGTACCCGAAAGTCAGCTGGATCTGAATTCCTTCAAAAAAATGATTGCAAAACAAGGGCTTATATTATCACCCCAATCCAAAGCCCTGCATGATCATGACTTTTTCTACCTCAATGGTGAAAGTTTGAGTGATTCTGAAGAGTCCGATTGGCCTTTTTGGCTGAGATTAGCCCAAGAGCAATCTTTGAGCCCAGCCATGTGCCAAAAGTTAGTGAAATTGATCAAGGATGTTGATAGTCCTTGGTTTGAGGCTTACAGCTCGGCTTGGATATTAATTGATCAAGATTAGGGTAATCACTAGTATTTTGCGCATTTTTATTTATAATCACGGGCGGTGCATTAATTTTAATAATGAAGGTACCCGGTCTAAATCACCGTTAGATGATTAGCTAATCTTTTAAGGAAATAAAAATGAAAAAATCACTATTAATCGCTTCTTTGTTGGCAATTTCTTTGGCTGCTTGCGGCAAAAAAGAAGCTCCAGCTCCTGTAGCTCCTGCTGCTGCTCCTGCTGAAGCTGCTCCTGCTGCTGCTCCTGCTGCTGGCGCACCTGCTGCTCCTGCTGCTGCTCCAGAAAAGAAGTAATTCTTTTTCAGAAGTAAAAAGACCACCCTCGGGTGGTCTTTTTTTTGTCTGCTATTTTAGCGTTTGCTATTTTTAGCTTTTGCTAATTTAACTTTCGATCAGCGGCCAACTTGCTGATCTAAAAGAGTCAAGATTTGAACAGCTGTTTCACCTAGTTCGTTCGCGCCTTTTTCATCTTGAACGGTCACAGTAACATTACCCTCAACATCTTTGACATGCACACGGTAACGTTTTGCTTTTTTCAAATCATCAGCGCTGGTCTTGCTGAATAAATTGCTGAAGAAGCTCTTAGATTCTGGTGATAAGTCATTGGTGTTCACAAAACGAACATAGTAAATACCTTTGCTTCTATCGCGATCTTCAACGGTGAAGTTCGAACGATCCAATCCCACACCCACTTCTCTCCAGGCACGATCGAAGTTGCTAGCGAACTCAAGACGTGGTTGCTTGTCTTTCTTCAAACGAGATGGCGCATTCGCAGCCACTGTTGATTTTTGACCAACTGAAGCACGCGCAGCAGTTTCGGTGTAGCCCAATCGTTGCATCAAACGGGCCAAGAATTCTGCTTCTAATTCTGGATCATTTGGACGATTAGCCCAAACCGTTTGCGATTTATCAGTACCTGTCAGCTCTTCAGAAGCGCCACGATGAGTGATGTAGACCTCGGTCTCACCTTTGCTGTTCACCTCTAAACGTGTACGGAACTTATCACGCTCACCAGTAGAGTAAAGAGAGTCAAAAACTTTACCAATCGTTCGGCGGATGATGTCTTGAGGAATTTTGGCACGATTTTCTGCCCAATCAGTTTCCATGATGCCGGTTTCTGGTGAATCAGTTAAGAGAATGAATCCAGTTTCTTGCCAAAACTCACGCACACTTGGATACAAATCTTTGGCTGGCTTTGAAACCACCAACCAACGGCGATTACCATCACGTTCGATTTTCATGCCAGACACTGCTGGCAATACTGTTTCTTTGCCGGTTGGTTTGGTTTGTACTGCTGTGCTGTAACCAGACAATGTTGCACCACCATCAGGCACCACGTAACGCTTGTCACCACCCATCGCGGTCATGTCTGGTGGAAACGCCAAGTTAGGGCCCTTCTTTTCGCCAGCAGATTTGTAATCAATGGTGTCACCAGAAAATGTGCTGGTGCAAGCAGAGGTCAAGAGGCCAGTTGCTAAAACTGACATCAGTAGCATGCTTGATTTAATTGATATGCGACGCATAAGTTTTCCTAAGTTATCGAACGATTATTTTGACATTAAGCCAGCGCCAATCAGCGCTTGCTTGACTTGTTCTTGAGCACCAGCCACCAAAGTTGTGAGTGGTAAACGAATTCCTGGTTTCATTTTGCCCATGGCTGCCAATGCCCACTTCACTGGAATTGGGTTGGCTTCTACAAACATGGCTTTGTGAACCGGTAGTAATTTGAATTGGATTTCTTTGGCGCGTGCCACATCACCAGCCATGGCAGCCACGCACAGTTCATGCATCAATTTAGGTGCCACGTTGGCTGTCACAGAAATATTGCCGCGACCACCCATCATCATGAGCAACAAGGCTGTTGGATCATCACCAGAGTAAACCGCGAAATCTTTGCAACCTGCTTCTTCTAGACCAGCGATCAACTGAATACCGCGATCAAGATTGCCCGTGGCATCTTTGATACCAACAATGCCTGGTACTTTGGCCAAACGAATGGCGGTCTCTGTTGCCATATCAGCCACCGTGCGACCTGGCACGTTGTACAAAATAACTGGCAAATCTACTTTTTCAGCGATTGTTTTGAAATGCTGATACATGCCTTCTTGCGTTGGCTTGTTGTAATAGGGCACGACTTGCAAGCTGGCATCGGCACCAACTTTTTTTGCGTATTCTGTGAGTTCAATCGCTTCACTCGTTGAATTACCACCAGTACCCGCAATGATTGGAATACGTTTAGCAGTGTGTTCAACGGTCACTTTGATCAGTTCACAGTGCTCTTCAACTGAAACTGTTGGAGATTCACCAGTGGTGCCAACGATCACGATGCCATCAGTGCCCTCTTCAATGTGCCAGTCGATCAATTGACGCAAACCGGGCAAATCTAGGCTGCCATCGACGTGCATGGGCGTGACAATGGCCACCAAACTTCCTGAAATATTTTTAGCTAATTTAGTCATGTTTTTGATTGTAGCGGAACCGCACAGACTCTCTGCACACAAGCGGGTTTAGGCTGAGTGACCGTGAGGTCCTCATAGGCCAAAATCCTCATATTTGAGGCAAAGCCGAGCAGTTCATTGGGGGTTAATAAAAAGTCAGGATTACTGGGTTTACCAAAGGCTTCATTGCCGATGGCAAAGGTTTCGTAGATCAAAACCCCTTGAGAATTCAATAAATTAGGCAATTTTTGCAAAAAAGGACGGTAAAGGTAATTGGTCACAATCACCGCGTCAAATTGGCCTAAATGGCTCAATGACCAGGCATCAGTCTCTAAATCAATGGCTTCTGTTTGGATGGCCAGATCGGGATGTTGGCTTTTGATTTGCTGCAAAGATGCCAAATCACGATCAATCGCCATCACCTGAAAGCCTTGCTTGGCCAACCAAACCGCATGACGACCACTGCCACAGGCGTAGTCCAAGACTCGTCCGCCGGCTTTGATCTTCGAAGCGTGAGTTTGTACCCAGTCAGAAGCTGGAACACTCAACTCTTGGTGCGACTTAACTGTAATCAAGTCCCATGGCCTCGCGCACATCACGCATTGTTTCTTGAGCAGACTTGCGGGCCTTATCGCAACCATCAGCGATGATGGCGCGCAATAAGCTTGGGTCATCCAAATAAGTTTGCGCGCGTTCCATCATCGGTTGTTGCTCTTTGAGAATCGCATCAATCACGGGTTGTTTGCATTCCAAACAACCAATGCCGGCACTCTTACATCCTTTTTCTGCCCAAGCTTTGGTTTCTTCGCTGGAATACACCGCATGCAATTGCCACACTGGGCAACGCGCTGGATCACCCACATCGGTTTTACGAATACGGGCTGGATCGGTTGGCATGGTTTTGATTTTTTTCTCAACTGTTGCAGCATCTTCGCGCAGAGCAATCGTATTACCATAAGACTTGGACATTTTTTGGCCGTCCAAACCAGGCATACGAGATTCTTGCGTCAAGAGAGCTTGCGGCTCAGCCAAGATAATTTTTCTTGAACCTTCTAAGTAACCGAACAAACGCTCACGGTCACCCATCGATAAACTTTGTGCATCAGCCAAGACCGCACGAGCCTGCTCCAGTGCTTCCTCATGACCTTTTTCTTGGTACTCGGTTCTGAGCTCAAGGTATAACTTGGTGCGCTTGCTGCCTAATTTTTTAGCTGCTTCCAAGGCTTTTTCTTCAAAGCCTGGTTCACGACCATACAAGTGATTAAAACGACGCGCTACTTCACGGGTCATTTCGACGTGAGGCACTTGGTCTTCACCGACTGGCACGTGTTGTGCGCGGTAGATCAAGATGTCTGCAGCTTGTAGCAGTGGATAGCCCAAGAAACCATAAGTCTGAAGATCTTTTTCTTTGAGCTTTTCAATTTGATCTTTGTAGGTAGGCACGCGTTCTAACCAACCCAAAGGTGTGCCCATAGATAGCAAGAGGAATAGTTCTGCATGCTCTGGCACTTTGCTCTGAATGAACAAGGTTGCTTGCGTTGGATCAACACCAGCTGCCAACCAATCGATGACCATGTCCCAAACGGATTTTTCAATCACATCAGGTGTTTCATAGTGCGTGGTCAAAGCATGCCAATCAGCCACAAAGAAATAGCATGGGTATTCAGCTTGAAGCTTCAACCAATTTTTAAGAACACCATGATAGTGACCTAAGTGCAGAGCGCCGGTTGGGCGCATACCTGATAAAACTCGTTCAGAAAACATATATCTCTTATTGAAACTCCAACCAAATAGGTTGTAATTGTGATGGCAGATCTGGCAATGTGCCCAAATCTACATGACTCTCATTAGGACTATGAAAATCAGACCCTCTGGAAGCCAAAAAACCATGCTGTAGCGCTACTTTAGCAAATGTTTTGTACTCTTCCTTGGTATGACTGCCCGTGACCACTTCAATGCCCCGACCACCCAGCTCCTTGAATTCTGCATAAAGCTCGCTTAATTGTAGGCTGGTGTAGTTATAGCGGCCCGGATGGGCTATCACAGCAATGCCACCCGCTTGGGTGATCCAATTGACGGCATCCGTTAAATTGGCCCATTCATGCCCCACATAACCAGGTTTACCGTCTATTAAATAATTGGCAAATACTTCATTGGTGTCTTTGCAAACACCAGAATCGACCAAGAATCGTGCGAAATGCGTTCTAGAAATTAGTTCGGGGTTGCCCACAAATTGCAAAGCACCCTCGTAGGCATTTTTAATGCCGATTTGATCGAGTTGGGCTGCAATCGCTTTGGCGCGATTGGTTCGACCATTTCTGGTCTGATTAAGACCTTCAATCAAAGCGGCGTTGGTGTGATCAATCCCTAAACCAACAATGTGAACTGTTTGAGAACACCAGGTCACTGAGATTTCAACGCCAGAAATATATTTCATGCCCAGATCTTCCGCAGCTTTTTTAGCGCGTTCTTGACCACCCACTTCATCATGGTCAGTCAAAGACCATACGTGGACGCCATTGGCGTGAGCGCGACATGCCAAAGCTTCCGGGGTCAAAGTCCCATCAGAAACAACGGAGTGGCAATGCAAATCGGCATTGAGTGTGTGCATTCGTCTATTTTACTTGCCTATTGGCTGTTGCGCTCAAAGATTGAAGGCGCTTACAGGCACGACATCCATCAGTTTTTATTGCAGGCATGCAATATTTAATTGCTTGGAATGTTTAGTTTTTTACGCAATTGATAACCTACTTTTTGACGTTTGCGTGGCCGCACTTGTTTTTTACCTTGCCTGAACTCCATATATTTGGCAAAAATATCAAGAGCAACGATAACAACACCATTAGTTAGTCTTCGACTCAGATTTTTTCTTATCCAAGAAAAGGGGGCATTTTTGATAATTCTGAATTTTCTCTTTGCGCTTCTTTTATTGCACATTGATGGCATTTTGCTTTTTTTATTGTTTGTGCTTTCTTATTATCTTGTCTGATTTCCATGAATTTACCAAAACCAAAAATTAATAAATACAAACCACCAATCGTCAAAACGTAAATGTTTTGTTCAGTAAAAAAATCATTCCATATTTGCTCCATGCTTGCCCCCCTTATTTTTAGTAACACAACTGCCTAACAACATCAATAAACTACTTATAAAAATTATAATATATATTGTGACCATATCTGAATACCCGTGCATTAAGTAGGCCAAAAGAATTTCAGCAAAAATTACTGAACTAACCCCCCTGACTACCGTAGCCAATCCATCCCAACTAATAAACATGAATTCTCCTTTAGAAGTTCAGAAGAATAAAACTCAAATTTATTTTCGTATGTCAGCCATTTGCTGAAAAATTATCAGAAATATCTGACAATTTTACTCATTGAATTTGAATGGGAGTGCAGATCGAAACAGCTACAGGCAACTCACTTCAAGGATTGCGTTAAGGACTAAGTCAGGCTGGTATCAACGATGCGCCTAGGCGCCTCAAGGTACTCTTTGGACTGCATCTCAACAATGCGTGAGACGGTTCTGTGGAACTCATTGGCCATAGGGCCTTCGGTGTAGAGTAATTCTGCTGCTACCTCGGCTGAGATGATGAGTTTGACCTTGTGGTCATAAAAGACATCGATCAACCAAGTGAAGCGACGAGCTTCACTCGACATCTTCGGTGGCATGTGTGGCACTTCTGATAGAAGTACCGTGTGAAACAAATTAGAGATCTCTAAATAATCATTTTGCGATCTTGGGCCACCGCACAAAGTTTTAAAGTTGAACCAAGCAACACCACCGGCTCTGCGCACAGTGTTGATTTCTCTTGATTCAATAAAAAGAGTTGAGTTTTCCTCATCGTGCGCTTCAGCAATTTTGTTAAAAACTGCATCCATGGTTTTGGCAGTTTCTGCACCCAAAGGTGTGTAGTAGGCCTGAACCTGTTCCATCGCTTTTTGACGGTAGTCGATGCCTGCATCAACGTTCATCACATCGAGCTTTTCTTGCAATAAAGCAATTGCTGGCAAAAGACGGTCACGATGCAAGCCATCTGGGTAAAGAAGATCAGGACGGTAATTGGACGTCATGATGAATTGCACGCGGTATTTGAATAAGGCTTCAAGCAATTTGTACAAGATCATCGCATCAGCCACATCGCTCACGTGAAACTCATCAAAACAAATCAAACGGTATTTTTTGGCAATGTTTTTACCCAAAGCATCCAATGGGTCTGCTTGACCTCTGAGGTCTTGAAGCTCTCGGTGAACTTCACGCATGAACTCATGAAAGTGCAAGCGGGTTTTCTTCTCCAGAGGAGATGCTTCGTAGAAGCAATCCATCAAAAATGATTTTCCGCGCCCCACTCCACCCCAAAGATAAACACCACGAGGCAGATCAGGAAAGCGCACCATTTTTTTCAGGGTATTACTGCGCACATCTTTGTAGGCAAACCACTCGTCTTGACATACTTGCAAGCGATCAATCGCGGCTTGTTGTGCAGGATCGCTGCCATAGCCTCGCTTGACCAATTCTTGCTTGTAGAAATCAACGACTTTCATTTTCATGATTTATTTGTGTGAATGCTTTCTAGTAAATCCTGTTTGCATAAATGCTGTCTGTATAAATGATTTGGGGATCTTTAAACCAATAGAGTTTATCGATCCCCAATGTGTCACTCTTGATAAAGCAACATCACATGCATTACATATTTAGTGCACGTTTGTCAGTCGCCGCCAATGCTGCTTCTCTCACGACTTCTGACAAGCTTGGGTGTGGATGGCAAACGCGACCGATGTCTTCAGCGGCTGCTTTGAATTCCATCGCCACAGCGGCTTCAGCGATCAAGTCTGAGGCTGCTGCACCAACGATGTGAACACCCAGGATCTCATCAGTCTTTGCATCAGCCAATACTTTCACGAAACCATCAGCAGAGCCCATGCCCAAGGCACGACCGTTGGCCGCGAATGGGAACTGACCTGGCTTGTAGGCGCGACCTTCAGCTTTTAATTGCTGTTCGTTTTTACCAACCCAAGCGATCTCAGGAGATGTGTAGATCACCCATGGAATGCAGTTGTAATCAATGTGTGGTTTTTGACCAGCGATCACTTCAGCCACCAAGACACCTTCGTCTTCAGCTTTGTGTGCCAACATCGGACCACGCACCACATCTCCTACAGCGTAAACGCCAGGAGCTGAAGTAGCACAAGTGTGATCATCGATAGGAATGAAGCCGCGCTCATCCACTTTCAAGCCAATGGCTTCTAAGTTCAAGCCTTGAGTGTTTGGTACACGACCAACGGACACGATCAAACGATCACATTCTAATTTTTGAGCTGCACCAGTGCTGTCTGTGTAAGCCACTGACACGCCTTTTTTAGATGCTTTGACTTCACCAATTTTCACGCCTAAATTGATGTTCAAGCCTTGCTTAACAAATAGTTTGTGAGCTTCTTTGGCAACACCTTCATCACAAGCGCCCAAGAAGCTTGGTAAAGCTTCAAGGATCGTGACTTCAGCACCTAAGCGACGCCATACTGAACCCAACTCAAGACCAATCACGCCAGCACCAATCACGCCTAATTTCTTAGGAGTGGCGCCAAACTTGAGAGCACCTTCGTTGTCACAAATCAATTCGTTATCAACAGGCATACCTGGCAAATGACGAGCTTTAGAACCTGTGGCGATGATGACGTTTTTGGCATTTACTGTGCCAGCATCTTTGCCGTCCACTTTGATCTGATAACCATCAGCACCCTTACCTGCAAATGAAGCATGACCTCTTAACAAAGTGATTTTGTTTTTGCGGAACAAGAACTGAATACCACCTGTCATCTTGCCAACGATGTCGTCTTTGCGAGCAATCATCTTCTTTACATCGATGCTGGCATCTTTAACGCTGATACCGTGATCACCAATGTGATGAGCGATGTTCTCAAACTCTTCAGAGCTGGCCAACAATGCTTTTGATGGAATACAACCAACGTTCAAGCAAGTACCACCCAAACGTGGCTCACCTTTTGGATCGTCATACGGATTGCTTTCAGCACACGCTACTTTGAAACCTAATTGAGCGGCACGAATCGCAGCGATGTAACCACCAGGGCCACCACCAATGACAACTACGTCAAAATTTTGACTCATAATTTTTCCTATTTCTCTTTGTCTTTGACTGTATGGATTAAAGGTCTAACAAAAGACGTGCTGGATCTTCCAACGCTTCTTTCATTGCAACCAAACCTAATACAGCCTCACGACCGTCAATGATGCGGTGGTCGTAAGACATCGCCAAATAGTTGATTGGACGCACCACCACTTGACCGTTTTCAACAACAGCACGGTCCTTAGTAGCGTGGATACCCAAAATAGCTGACTGTGGTGGGTTGATGATCGGTGTAGACAACATTGAACCGAAGATACCGCCGTTAGAGATAGAGAAAGTACCACCTGATAAGTCATCAAGTGTTAATTTGCCATCACGTGCTTTAACGCCAAATTCAGCAATTTTCTTTTCAATATCAGCCAAGCTCATTTGATCAGCATCGCGCAGAATAGGTACCACTAGACCACGTGGTGAACCAACAGCGATACCAATGTCAAAGTAACCGTGATAAACGATGTCGTTGCCATCCACTGAGGCATTCAAGACTGGGTATTTCTTCAAAGCGTGCACAGCTGCTTTAACGAAGAAAGACATGAAACCTAATTTAGTACCGTGTTCTTTTTCAAACTGGTCTTTGTATTTGTTGCGCATGCCCATCACTGGTGCCATGTTCACTTCGTTGAAAGTGGTCAAAATGGCATTGGTTTGTTGAGACTGCAATAAGCGCTCAGCAATACGAGCACGCAAACGGCTCATTGGTACGCGCTCTTCTGGGCGATTACCAATGTTCACTTGCGGTGCTGCTGGTGCAGCAGCGGCTTTAGCAACTGGTGCTGCGCCAGACAATGTTGCAAGAACATCACCTTTGGTCACACGACCATCTTTACCTGAACCACCTACTTGAGCAGCAGATAGATTGTTTTCTGCCATCAACTTAGCGGCTGAAGGCATTGCTTTAGCGCTGGCTGATGCAGCCGCTGCTGGCGCAGCAGCTGGAGCTGCGGCTGGTGCAGCTGCAGGAGCAGGAGCGGCCGCTGCAGGTGCAGCAGCAGCTTTAGCAGCGCTGTCAATTTTTGCGATCACTTGGTCAGAAACCACTGTGCCGCCATCACCCACCACGATTTCAGCCAACACACCGGCTGAAGGCGCTGGTACTTCAAGCACCACTTTGTCGGTTTCGATTTCGATCAAGATTTCATCTTGAGCAACCGCTTCACCGGCTTTTTTCTTCCAAGTCAACATCGTTGCTTCTGCAACTGATTCTGATAATTGTGGAACTTTGACGTCTACGATAGCCATGTTCTTTTTCCCTTATTCTCTATTGAGTATTTGTTAGTGTTATTAACTGATTATTTGGTGAGTACAAAACCTTTGAGCTTAGCAAACGCACCTTCAATCAAAGATTTTTGTTGATCTTGATGCAAGTGAGCGTAACCACAAGCCGGAGAGGCTGAAGCTGGGCGACCTGAGTAACCCAATTTTTGACCCTCTGTCATGTTCTCGTGAATGTTGTGCTGAATGAAGAACCATGAACCCTGGTTTTGTGGCTCGTCCTGACACCAAACAATTTCAGTGGCTTTTGGATATTTCTTCATTTCTGCAGCAAATGCTTTGTGTGGGAACGGGTACAACTGCTCTACACGGATCAAGGCCACGTCGTTCTGCTTTTTGGCTTCACGAGCTTTTACCAAGTCGTAATAAACCTTGCCTGAGCAAGCAATCACACGGGTCACTTTCTTAGGATCAATGCTCTCGTCCAATTCACCAATCACTGTTTTGAATTCGCCTTTGGTGAATTCTGAAACTGGTGATGTGGCGTCTTTGTTTCTCAACAAAGATTTTGGAGTCATGATGATCAACGGCTTACGGAACTGACGGATCATCTGACGACGCAACAAATGGAAGATTTGTGACGCAGTGGTTGGCTGAACAACTTGCATGTTCATGTCAGCGCATAACTGCATGAAGCGCTCAGGACGTGCTGATGAGTGCTCAGGACCCTGACCTTCATAACCGTGAGGCAACATGAGCACGAGACCATTCGCACGACCCCACTTCACTTCGCCAGAGGCGATGAACTGGTCGATCACCACTTGAGCACCGTTCACGAAGTCACCGAACTGAGCTTCCCAAATGGTCAAAGTGTTTGGTTCAGCAGCTGCATAACCATATTCAAAGCCTAGAACAGCTTCTTCTGAAAGGATTGAGTCAATCACTGTGAAGTTGGCTTGACCTTCTGCAACGTTTTCTAGAGGAACGTATGTACCGATGTCCCACTTTTCACGATTTTGATCATGGATCACTGCGTGACGGTGTGTGAATGTGCCACGGCCTGAGTCTTCACCTGATAAACGAATCGGGTAACCGCTCGCCACCAATGAAGCAAACGCCATGTGCTCGCCCATACCCCAGTCAACGTTGACTTCGCCACGACCCATGGCCGCACGATTGTTCAATAAGTTATCAACGAGGTTGTGTGGCTTAAAGCCTTCTGGCACTTTTGTAATTCGTTCTGCCAAGCGCTTCCACTCTGCTAAAGGAATCGCTGTATCAGCTGAGTCTGTCCATTTCTTATTCAAGAATGGTGACCAATCAACCGCGTACTTACCTTTGAAGTTAGAAATCACTGGGTCCACTGTGTGCTTACCAGCATCCATCGCTGAGCGATAGGCTTTGACCATTTCATCACCGCCACCAGCTGGCAATACGCCTTGAGCTTCTAGCTTATCAGCATATAACTTGCGTGTACCAGGATGTTGTGCAATCTTTTTGTACATCAAAGGTTGAGTCAAAGCTGGAGTATCTTGCTCGTTGTGACCTAATTTACGGAAACAGATGATGTCGAGTGCCACGTCTTTTTTGAAGGTGTTGCGATATTCAACAGCCAACTGAGTAGCGAACACCACTGCTTCTGGATCATCACCGTTCACGTGCAATACAGGTGCATCGATTGTTTTGAGGATGTCTGTGCAGTAAAGAGTCGAACGCAAATCGCGTGGGTCTGATGTCGTGAAACCAATTTGGTTGTTGATCACGATGTGAATCGTGCCACCAGTGTAGTAACCACGAACCTCAGCCATCGCCAAGGTTTCTTGAACCACACCTTGACCAGCAATCGCTGCATCCCCGTGTACCAAGATTGGCATCACTTGAGAACCTGTTGTGTCGCCACGACGATCCATACGGGCACGCACTGAACCTTCAACCACTGGGTTCACGATCTCTAAGTGAGATGGGTTGAACGCCAATGACAAATGCACAGGACCGCCAGGAGTTGTGACGTCGCTTGAGAAACCTTGGTGGTACTTTACGTCACCAGCAGGTAGATCTTCTGGAGCGGTGTGATCGAACTCAGCGAACAAGTCTTTAGGCATCTTGCCCAAGGTGTTCACTAATACGTTCAAACGACCACGGTGAGCCATACCGATCACGATTTCTTGAACACCAGCTGAGCCAGCTACTTTGAGCACCTCATCCATCGAAGCGATGAAACTTTCACCACCCTCTAATGAGAAACGCTTTTGACCCACATACTTTGTGTGCAAGTAACGCTCTAAGCCTTCAGCAGCTGTTAAGCGCTCAAGAACTTGTTTTTTCTTTTCTGGTGAGAAGCTCGGAGTTGATCTTGCAGCTTCAAGTTTTTCTTGCCACCAACGCTTGATCTTTTGATCAGTGATGTACATGAACTCAGCACCGATGGTGCCTGAGTATGTTTGGCGCAAGTTTTGCAACAACTCACGCAAAGTCATGTTGTCTTTGCCAAAGAATGTGTTGCTGGTATTGAATACGATCTCCATGTCAGCATCACCCAAACCGTAGAAGGCGGGATCTAGCTCTGGAATATTTGGGCGCTCAGTGCGCTTGAGTGGGTCTAAATCGGCCCAACGGTTACCAACGTTGCGGTGAGCAGCGATGAGTTGTTGTACAGCAACGCGTTTGCGACCCAGTTCTGAATCGGCAGAATCATTGATGACACGAATCGGACCTTGCTTGGCACGCTGTGCAAAAGCGTTGACCACTGGGGCATGAGGTACATCGTGTTTGGTTGAACCATCAACAGCTGGCACTAATTGAACATTATCAAAATATTCACGCCAATAGTCTGAGACAGAAGCTGGGTTTTCAAGATAGGCTTCGTAGAGTTCTTCTACGTAGGGCGCGTTACCGCCAAAGAGATAAGAACTACCTCTGTAGGACTGCATCATATTGCTCACCTTTCATCGGGTATCCCGAGTTTGTAGTGGGTTAAAACCTTCCGCGACACGGCTTCACCGGTTAGCGGATTGCGTACAAGTTGTAACTACCACGGAAACATTTCCGTAAATGAGAGCTTAACACTTCCAGCACCAATTTGCGGGACTTTTTTAACAAAAATCACTTTAAACCCAATGTTTAAGGTGCGCATTTGGGTTTTTCCCTTATGAAATGGATGACTCATGACAGTTACTTGTAAGAAATTTCCTACAAACAAATCAGAATCGTCTGATTACGTAGCAAAAAAATTAAATATACGATTTCAGGTCCTTTCATCAATTAATAGGAAAGTATTAAATGGACCTGAAAAAAGAAGAAAATCCTAAAGATTTCTTGAGTACTCGCGAAACCGCGAAGCAACTTCAAGTATCACTAGGTACCGTTCAAAAGATGGTTGAGACTGGCGAGTTATTGGCTTGGAAAACCCGAGGTGGTCACCGCCGTATTTTGATGTCCTCATTAGAGCAATTGCTGACCCGCAGAAGAATGGGTATTCGCGAACGCTGTGGCAATCAGTTCTTATTACTCTGTATTTTGCGAGGCGAGGAGCAATTCGAAGACTTCAAGAAGTTCGTTGAGCCTTGGGAGTCTTCGGTGGATTTGCATTTGTGCCATGACACCTTGGAAGCCTTGATGCAATCGGTTTCTTTGTCACCCGATGTGATTTATTTGGATTGGCAGATCAGCCCCGTTGAGCAAGTTCATTTACTTCATTATTTGCAGAGAAATTTGCACACCAGGCACATCCCTACTTTGGTCGAGGCTGGGTTCTTAAAGATGCATCCTCAAGTGACAAAGATTCCCCCAGAAATCAAAGAATACCCACCCAATAAGGAGCCTAAGATTTTGACCAATGCCATGATCAAGGGGTATAAAAAAGATAAGCTGCTTTTAGCCAAAGGTGAGCTTAATTTGCTTTATGCCCATAAGATGGAGACTCTGATTTTGGATTGCCTGGTGCAGAAATGCGAAGAGGCTGGAATATAATTTATAGAAATAATATGAGTTCTTATGAATAAAAGGCCTGTTAATCTTCATTAACAGGCCTTTTATTATTGAGCTATTTACGACTGCTTATTACTGCATTACTTCATGAGTAATATGTATTAAATCGCGCATTAGATTGCAAATTGAGCGCGGTTTTGACCTTCAATCCATTTTGGCGCTTTGCCACGGCCAGTCCAGGTTTCGCCTGTGTTTGGATTGCGGTATTTAGCAGCAACCTTACCACCACGTGAGCCTGCAGGACCTTTGCGATTGAATATATCAGAGGCGCTCAAGTTATATTGTTCAATGATGGCTTTTGCCTTAGCAACGCCTTCTGCTTTTTCACGGGCTTTAGCTTCAAGGATTTGTTTCTCTAAAGATTCTTTTTGAGCTAATAACTCTTGATAAGTTGCCATTGATTCTCCAAATATTATATAAGTTTAATAAGTATTAATTTGCTCAGGAGCTAATAAAACAGTTTACTGAGCTATCTCATCAGTTGATTAATGAAGATATTTTATTATAGTAACTATTAAATACCTGATGAGCAAGTATTTAATCATTCATTTGGATTATTAATATTAATGTTTATATAAATATAATAATATTTATATGTTTTGATGATTTTATTCAGTCCAGCTAATTACTTAAAATCATTGATTTATTAGTACTTTTAATCAATTAAGAGGGTCTCAACTTTGGCTGTCATCAGAATTTTGCCAATGGCTGTCATGACTTCTTTTTCTTTGCCCCTAAAGCCATGTTCAGAATAAGCCTTGCAAGCATCCCCACTAAAACCACTACCTCCCTTAACGGTGATCAAAGGACGCTTGTATTTTTCTGCAATAGATTTTGCCGCTGAATGAGTGGTTAGGTAGCAAGGATCATTAAGATGATGAATGAAGATGTGATTGGCTTTGGCGTAATCAAAATTGTTGAACTCTGGATAAGAGTTTCTGGCATTGGGTTCAGTGATCGAAGCTGTATGAATCGCTCCTTTATAAATGCTCGGCTCATGAGTGAGCACAAAGCTTGATGAGACTGTGCCCATCGATGTACCTATCGCCCATATCTCTTGAATACTTGGGTATTGTTTTTTGACTTCCTGAATTAACTTCAATACATCTTGATGACGTTTAGAGGAGGCTTGATAACTGCTTGAGCAATAGTCACCACTGTCCGAGTGACAGTCCACAACCAAAGTAGCAATTGCATCAGTGGCTAAATGACGACGTGAACGAATCAAGAAGTTTCCAGAGAGCTTAGAGGAAATCATGCTCTGCCCTTCCACTACAGGTCTTACTACCGATGGATAACCTGGGAATAAAACCGCAAGTCGTGTGGGCGCTGTGCTGTTAGCAGCAAGTGATAAAAGACCTTGTTGCTGAATGCGCGGAGATAGTTCAACTGAGATGAGTTGTTCTTTAAGGCCTATGGCATGCTCGGGGACGGCAGTAGATTGAGCGAAGGCAAGATTTAGAAGAGCTACATTCAAAAGACCAAATGTGATGAATGTGGGAAATACAAAAACAAGTGTTTTTGAAAGTGAGAAAAGTGTTTTCATAACATCTAGTCTACAACGAAACATTAACCAATTAATTGGTCGGGGCGAGAGGATTTGAACCTCCGACCACTTGCACCCCATGCAAGTACGCTACCAGGCTGCGCTACGCCCCGACTTAACAGAAAATTGTATAACTATTTAGATAGGATTTTTAGGACGGCTTCTAGCTCAGTCCTGATTGAATCTTGATGCTGGCCATTCGCTCTCTGCTGGGTTTGCACCTGCACTGAGTTCTCTTGGCTTGATTCATTGAGGCGCAGTTTTGCGCCGTTGATGGTGAAACCTTCTTCGTACAGTAGTTCTCTGATTCTGCGAATCAGCACCACTTCATGGTGTTGGTAATAACGACGATTACCGCGACGCTTTTGTGGGTTGAGTTGATTGAACTCTTGTTCCCAATATCTCAAGACGTGGGGTTTAACATCACACAACTCCCCTACTTCACCAATGGTGAAGTAGCGTTTCGCTGGAATTGGAGGGAGAGATCCCCCGGCAATCATGCCGTGCATGTTCTTTTCCATAAGTGAAACTCTTTAGACCTTAGGATCGACCTTGTCTTTGAGCTTTTGGCTGGCGTGGAATGTGACCACGCGTCTGGCTGAGATAGGTACCAACTCACCAGTTTTAGGATTGCGGCCAGGACGAGCTGATTTTTCTCTTAATTGGAAGTTACCAAATCCAGAGATTTTGACGTCCACACCTGATTGCAAAGATTGACCCACTGTTTCAAAGAAAGAGTCGATCAAGTCTTTGGCTTCACGCTTGTTTAAACCAACTTGGTCAAACAAGGCGTCTGATAATTCTGCTTTTGTAATTGTTGCGGCATCACTCATGGCTGCACTCCACTTTTACTTTGTTCTGTTGTTTGTTCTGCTGTTTATTCTTCAGTTACTGCTTATTCTGTTCTTTACTGCGTCGTTGGTCAACGGGATCAACGAATTCTTGCTTTGCATTTTACGCTCATGGCATCTAACAAGGCTGAAATCACAGGTTCGATCTGAGTATCTTGTAATGTACCTGATTCATCTGACAAAGTGATCCTAAACGCCAAACTCTTTTCGTTTTCAGCCATTCCACCCATTCTGCCTGCAGTTGGCTTGAATTCGTCAAATAAGTCGATTTTCTTGACCAATAGCTGCTTGGCTGCCTTCATGGCATCTTGCAACTGAGTCACTGTTATCGCCTGATCCACAACCACCGCCAAGTCCCTGGTAACGGCTGGGAACTTGCTAATCGTGTTAATGACCGGTAAACCGATGTCTTGGATGGCTGCCCAGTCAATTTCAAATAGAACGACTGAACCCGGAATGTCATAAGCTTGCTGCCAACGCGGGTGAAGTTCACCAATCACGCCCAAGTTAATGTCTTTGCCACGCTTCTTGATCGAAATTTGTGCACTGCGTCCAGGATGCAATGCTGGGTGTTCTGTTTTTTCTGCTTTGAATTCCAAAGGTGCCAATAGTGCCTCTAGATCACCTTTGACATCAAAGAAGTCGACTGAGCGAGTTGGTGTACCCCATTGTTCTGGCACTGCTGGGCCATAGGCCAAACCAGCCACACGAACTGGTTGATCGTAACCAGCAATGCTCAACTCACCCACTTGAGCTTCTGGGTTGCGTTGGAATACACGACCTACTTCAAATAAACGCACATGCGTTGCTTTGCGGTTGATGTTTTGTTTGAGGTTTTGCACCAAACCACCGATCAAGTTACTTCTCATCACCGAGTACTGACTAGCGATCGGGTTGAGTACTTTGATTGGGTTGGTATTACCGGCTAATTTTTCTTCTGTGTCAGCGTCAATGAAACCAAAGTTCATGACTTCTTGATAGGCTCTGTTTGCAATCGCATGACGTAATTGATGGATGCCACGCTTAGGCTCTTGCGTACCTTGCATGCGCTGCTCTGCCACTGGTGGGTTGGCTGGAATATTTTCAAAGCCGTAAAGTCTAGCAACTTCTTCAATCAGGTCTTCTTCGATTTCAATATCGAAACGATGGCTTGGAGCTTTGACCACAAATGCTTCATTGCCTTCACGTTGGTATTGCAAACCAATGCGATCAAATAATTGCGCAATCACATCAGTAGTCAATGGCACACCAATGACTTTTTGTGCACGAGCCACTCTTAAACGAACGTCTGAACGCTTAGGTAAGTCAACGATTTGGTCATCAACAGGACCTAATTGACCACCACAGATCTGAGTGATCAATGCTGAAACATATTCAAGGGCATCGACCGTGCCAGCAGGATCAACACCACGCTCAAAGCGATGCGCTGCATCGGTTGAGAAGTTGAATCTTCTGCTGCGACCCTGGATGGCTGATGGCCACCAGAAAGCAGATTCGAGATAAACATCTTGTGTGTCTAAAGTAACAGAGCTTGGATTACCACCCATGATGCCTGCCATGCTTTCTACACCATTGGCATCAGCGATCACGCCAACACCTTGACCACTCAATGGCGCCACAGAAACTGTTTGACCATTCAATAGCTCTAATTGTTCACCATCACGACCCCAACGAACGGTTAAGTCGCCTTTGATCTTGTTCAAATCAAACACATGCGTTGGTTGGCCAATCGCCAACATCGCATAATTTGAGATATCTACCAAAGCAGAAATACTTCTTTGACCAGCGCCTTCTAAACAACGCACCATCCAGTCAGGAGTTTTAGCTTTGGCATTAACACCTTTGATCACACGACCAGCAAAACGACCGCAGAGATCTTTGTTTTCTACTGTGACTTTGAGTTTGTCTTGAATGCTGCTTTTTTGCGCTTCAATCTTTGGGACACATAGTTTGGCACCAGTGATGGCAGATACTTCACGTGCCACACCAAGAATTGATAAACAATCAGCTTTGTTTGGTGTGAGCTTGATGATGAAAATCGTGTCATCAAGTTTTAAGTGCTCACGAATGTCTTGTCCAACTGGTGCATCAGCAGCCAACTCCATGATGCCTTCAGAGTCTTGACCAACACCTAGTTCGCGACCTGAGCACAACATGCCTTGAGATTCAACACCGCGCAATTTGCCAAGTTTGATAGCGAATGGTTTGCCGCCCTCTTCAGATGGTGGCAATTGCGCACCAACCAAAGCACAAGGAATCTTGATACCAACGCGAGCATTTGGAGCGCCGCAAACAATTTGTAATGTCTCGCCACCTGCATTGACTTTACAAACGCGCAAGCGGTCTGCATCAGGGTGCTGCGCAGCTTCTAGAATTTCTGCAACCACCACTTGCGTGAATGGCGGTGCTAAAGGACGTGTCTCTTCAACTTCAAGACCTGCCATGGTCAAAGCATGTGACAACTGCTCCGTTGTCATGTCAGGATTAACGTATTGTCTGAGCCAGGATTCTGAAAATTGCATGATGGTTGCTCAGTCTGAATTAAGCTGGGAATTGAGATAAGAAACGAATGTCGTTTTCAAAGAACAAACGCAAATCGTCAATGCCATAGCGCAACATGGTCAAGCGCTCTAAACCTGAGCCAAAAGCAAATCCAATGTAACGCTCAGGGTCTAGACCCATGTTGCGCAAAACGGTTGGATGAACTTGACCTGCTCCTGAAATTTCTAACCAACGGCCTGCTAACTTTCCTGAACCAAAGGCCATGTCAATTTCTGCTGATGGCTCAGTGAATGGGAAATACGATGGGCGGAAACGAACATCGATGGCGTCCGTTTCAAAGAATGTTTTTAAGAAGTCGGTGTACACACCTTTGAGGTCTGCAAAAGATACGTTCTCTGCAATCCACAAGCCTTCTACTTGATTGAACATCGGTGAATGCGTTGCATCACTGTCAACACGGTAAGTGCGACCTGGCGCAATCACTTTGATCGGTGGCATCACTGCATCTTTGGCATGACGTGCCACATGAGCGCTGGCATAACGAACTTGCATTGGGCTGGTGTGCGTGCGCAATAGCAATGGTTTGTTTTGCTCATCAACACCTTCTACATAGAAAGTGTCTTGCATGGATCTGGCTGGGTGATTTTCAGGGCTGTTCAAGGCCGTGAAATTGAACCAGTCGTTTTCGATTTCTGGGCCATCGGCCACATCAAAACCAACTGATCGGAAAATTTGTTCAACACGTTCCCAAGTGCGCATCACTGGATGCAAGCTACCACTGTCTTGACCACGACCTGGCATGGTGACATCAATGGCTTCAGCACTTAAACGAGTTTGTAAGACAGCATCAGCCAATGCTTGGCGACGCGCATTGAGCGCTGCTTCTACGGCTGATTTAACTTGGTTGATTTCTGCGCCGGCTGCTTTGCGTGCCTCAGGATCCAACGCACCTAGCGACTTAAGACGCTCTGTGAGAATTCCGGATTTACCGAGGTAGCGTGCCTTGGCGTCTTCGAGGGCCGCCGAATCGGCGGCACCATCGAAGTCCCGCTTGGCATCCTCGACAACTTGGTCGAGTGAAACCATGTGCGGGCCCTACTTACGCAGCTACTACTGTTTTGATACGAGCGACTAAGGCAGCAAAAGCTGGCTTGTCGTTGATCGCCATGTCAGATAGAACCTTACGGTCTAACTCAACACCTGATCGCTTCATACCATTCATGAATACGCTGTATGTCACATCGTATTGGCGAACAGCAGCATTGATACGTGCAATCCACAAAGCACGGAATACGCGCTTCTTATTGCGACGGTCACGGTAAGCGTACTGACCTGCACGCATAACCGCTTGCTTAGCAATACGGAATACATTCTTACGACGGCCACGGTAACCCTTGGCAGCATCGATAACTTTTTTATGACGGGCTCTAGCTGTAACCCCGCGTTTGACTCTTGGCATGTGATTCTCCTATCTGTCTGAGGTTAAGCGTAAGGCATCATAGAACGTACTGATTTCACATCTGAATCATGTACGGCAGTTGATCCGCGAAGGTGACGTTTGTTCTTAGTCGTCTTCTTGGTCAAAATATGGCGCTTGAACGCTTGACCACGTTTGATAGAACCGCTTGCGCGAACTCTAAAACGCTTAGCTGCACCGCTTTTCGTTTTCATCTTGGGCATAACTGCTCCCTTTTCACTAATTTGTACGACTTAGGTGGCAATCGACGATTGCGCTTCTATTACCCAGACATACTTCTAAATAGGACTTTCGTCCTTCTCCGGTCTGACTTACGTCGCCGGGTTACTGCATCACCTTTTCAGGTAATTCTTTCACCCTTAGGGTGATTATTCGTTTCACTCTTGCGAGTGTTTATTTCTTCTTGATGGGGGAAAGAACCATCACCATCTGGCGCCCCTCCATCTTTGGAAACTGCTCAACAGCGCCATACGGCTCTAGATCAGCTTTCAATCTTTCCAACATGCGCACACCAATTTCTTGGTGGGCTAATTCACGACCTCGGAAACGCAAAGTGATTTTTGTTTTATCACCTTCTTCTAAGAATCTCACTAAATTGCGCAACTTAACGTTGTAGTCACCGTCATCAGTGCCAGGGCGGAATTTAACTTCCTTCACCTGAATAACTTTTTGCTTTAACTTCGCTTCGTGAGCTTTCTTAGCTTCTTGGTATTTGAACTTGCCGTAATCCATCACACGGGCAACCGGAGGTTCTGCCGTTGGGGCAATCTCCACCAAATCTAATTCGCTCTCTTCCGCCAGTCTTAAAGCATCAGCCAATTTCACCACTCCAAGTGGTTCACTGTCGTTGCCAATTAATCGTAATTCGGGGGCAGTAATTTCCCGGTTAATACGATGAGTTTTCTCAGTAGCTATCTCGTGTTTCCTTCAAAATTTTTTAACAAGACCTTGCTCACCTCAGACTGGCTGGGGTCCGACCTTCTGGGATACATCCTGTTGGAGTCGGGCGATGAAGTCTTCGATTGGCATTACACCTAAATCAACTCCACCTCTGGCGCGCACGGCCACCGCATTTGCTTCTGCTTCCTTGTCACCGACAACGATGAGATAAGGAACCTTCTGCATTGCGTGCTCACGGATTTTAAACGTAATTTTCTCGTTCCGCAAATCAACTTCAGCTCTAAATCCTTGTTTTTTGAGGATTTGCTGTACTTTTTCAGCATATTCGGCTGAATTTCCGGAAATATTCATCACTATGCACTGAGTTGGTGCAAGCCAGGTAGGCATCGCGCCGGCATGGTTTTCGATCAAAATACCGATAAATCGCTCCAAAGAACCCACGATCGCACGGTGCAACATGACCGGTACTTGACGATCATTGTCAGCAGAAACGTATTCAGCGCCTAAACGTTGTGGCATTGAAAAGTCGACTTGCATGGTGCCGCACTGCCATGAACGACCAATCGAATCTTTGAGGTGGTATTCAATTTTTGGACCGTAGAAAGCACCCTCACCTGGCAACTCTTCCCACTCTTGACCAGATGACTTCAAAGCATTGCGCAAGGCATCTTCTGCTTTATCCCAAATGGCGTCATCACCGACTCGCTTAGCAGGTCGCAAGGCCAACTTAACAGCCACTTCTGTGAAACCAAAATCTTGGTAAACCGCACGCACGGCTTTATCAAAGTCAGCCACTTCAGATTGAATCTGATCTTCTGTACAGAAAATATGTCCGTCGTCTTGTGTGAAGCCGCGCACGCGCATCAAACCGTGCAAGGCGCCGGATGATTCATTGCGGTGACACTGACCAAACTCACCGTAACGCAAAGGCAGTTCACGGTAGCTGTGCAAACCAGCGTTGTAAATTTGTACGTGACCTGGGCAGTTCATCGGCTTCAAAGCATAGGCACGATTCTCAGACTCAGTCGTGAACATATTGTCTTTGTAGTTTTCCCAGTGGCCTGATTTTTCCCAAAGTCCACGGTCCAAGATTTGCGGAGCTTTGACTTCTTGGTAACCATTCTCTTGGTAAACACGGCGCATGTATTGCTCTACTTGCTGCCAAATCGTCCAACCTTTTGGATGCCAGAAGATCAAGCCTGGCGCTTCTTCTTGGAAATGGAATAGATCTAATTGCTTACCTAGTTTGCGGTGATCACGTTTCTCAGCTTCTTCCAACATATGGAAGTAAGCATCTTGATCTTCTTTCTTGGCCCATGCTGTGGCGTAAATACGCTGAAGCATTTCGTTCTTGCTGTCGCCGCGCCAATAGGCACCTGCCACTTTGATCAATTTGAATACTTTTAATTTGCCAGTCGATGGTACGTGAGGTCCACGGCACAAGTCAGTGAAGCCACCTTCTGAATACAAAGAAACATCTTCAGACTGAGGAATCGCTTCAATCAATTCAGCTTTGTAGCTCTCACCCAAACCTTTGAAATATTTAACCGCTTCATCACGGCTCACCACACGACGCTCAATCTTCTCGTCTTTTTTGGCTAACTCAGTCATGCGCTTTTCAATCGCCACCAAGTCTTCTGGTGTGAATGGGCGGCTGTAGGCAAAGTCATAATAAAAACCAGACTCAATCACAGGTCCGATGGTCACTTGCGCTTCTGGGTAGAGTTCTTTAACGGCATAAGCCATCAAGTGCGCGCTGGAGTGACGAATGACTTCCAAGCCTTCAGGATCTTTGTCTGTGACGATCGCAAGATTGCTATCAGAGTCGATCAAGTGACTGGTATCAACCAATTTGCCATTGACCTTACCGGCCAAAGCAGCTTTAGCCAAACCAGCACCAATGCTTTGTGCCACTTCGAAAACGGTCAATGGCGCGGGATATTCGCGCTTTGATCCATCAGGTAATGTGACAACAACCATATCAACTCCAAAAATTTAGCGCGGTGCACTGGGGTCTTTTTGAACCTAGGACATTCCGCGCCAGCTTTTACATCACGACACCATCGTGAAATGATGCTTATTCGTTGGTAGGCTCGACTGAATTCGAATCAGCGACCTCTTCCATGTCAAGGAAGCGCTCTAACCAACTGAGCTACGAGCCTATTAAGAGCGACAGTTTATCACTTGTGGCTACTTCCTTCTCGCCTCTGTGACTCCTTTGACCTCTAAAAGAGCGCTCACAGCGGTTTGTAAACCATGGGTTGATGGCACTTCCACCGTGAACTGCATACTGGCAATGCCTTTGCGAGACTGTGTTTTGACGCCTGTGACGTTGATTTTTAGGCGTGAGAACACTTCCGAGATGTCTCGCAATAAGCCCTGGCGATCTACGGCCATCAAAGCCAAGTCGACTGGGAACAATGACTTACCTTCAGGTTGATTACCCCACTCAGTGACCACGACTCTTTCTGGTGCTCTAGCTAGGAGTTGTTTGAAGGTGCTGCAGTCCTGTCGATGAATTGACACGCCACGACCTCGGGTCACAAACCCACTGATGGGGTCTGGTGGCACTGGGCGGCAGCAACGCGATAGTTGCGTGAGCAAAGAATCAACGCCCACCACCAAGACATCGCTTTGACCAGATTTGACTTTGCTCTTGCGCAAAATGATGTCAGGCAACTCTGGCTTAACCACTTCAGCAACAATTTCATCTTTATCAGTTTTGTCACCATCTTGTTCAGCTTGCTGTGCCGTGAACCAAGCACGCACTTTTGATTTGGCACGATTGGTGGCGAGGTAGCCCCGCTCAGCATTGAGCCAATCCAAAGAAGGACCGCCTTGTTTGACAGAAATGATCTCAACGGTTTGACCATTTTTTAATTGCGTGTCCAAGGGCACCATCGCACCATCAACCCGCGACCCTCTGCAACGGTGACCTAAGTCCGTGTGAACGGAGTAAGCAAAATCAATCGGAGTAGCACCTTGCTGTAAAGGCACGACCTGACCCAAAGGTGTCAGCACATAAATTTGATCATCGAGCTCTTGCCCTTTGAGTTGATCCCAAGCATCTTCTTTCCAGGCAATCAATTGTCTGGCCCAAGCAATGCGGCGGTCGTACTCTTCCTTGGCACTTACGGTGCCGGCATAACCTTGCTTGCCCGCTTCTTTATAACGCCAATGCGCGGCCACACCGTACTCGGCTTGTTTGTGCATTTCGTGGGTTCTGACCTGCACTTCAAATGAAATGTTGTCGGCATCCATCACCACGGTGTGCAGTGACTGATAACCGTTGGGTTTTGGTCTGGCGATGTAGTCGTCGAATTCTTTTGGAATGGGTTGCCAGATGTGATGCACGATGCCCAAGGCAGCATAGCAATCTTTTACATCATCGACCATGATGCGAAATGCTCGCACATCGTAAAGCTGAGCAAAGTCGATGGACTTGCCCTGCATTTTTTTCCAAATGCTGTAAATGTGTTTTGGTCGACCCTGCACTTCACCTTTGATGCCCGCTTGATTTAATTCTGCTTGCAAGCGATTCATGACATCGGCAATGAATGCTTCACGTTCAACACGCTTGGAATCCAACAAACTTGCGATCTGTTTGTAGGTGTCCGGAGCCAAGCATCGAAATGCTAAATCTTCCATCTCCCACTTCAATTGCCAAATACCCAAACGATTGGCTAAAGCTGCATCAACATCCAAGATGTCTTGCGCCCAAGATGTTGGTGTTTCAATTCTTTGTGAGGTGACCCAGCGCAAAGTTTGAACGACTGATGCCAAATGCAATAGCACCACGCGCAAGTCATGCGCAAATGCCAAAAGCATTTTTCTTAAAACTTCTACTTGAGCTTGCGCACTTTGACCAAGTTGACTGGATGACTGTCGGGCAATTTTTAATTGCGCTGCTTTCAGCGCGCGATAACCCATGATCAATTGAGCAACTTCTTGCCCCAATTGTTTTTCTAAAGATTCTTTAGAGAGTGTTGAGTCAAGATGCTCAGCAGCCAAGCAGCTGGCTTCATCTAACTTTAAGAAGAGCAGGATCTCCTTCACGCCCATGGCATGGGCATGAAGGTCTTCACCAAACAATAAATCGGTCTTAACTATAGAACTCACGTGCTAAGGATACCTGTTCTGGCGTGATGAATGCCGGAGCATGCCCCACCCCAAGAATTTCCGTACTTTTTGCTTTGGGGTTACGACGACACATCTCATTCACTGTGAGCCCTGAAATCAAATCAGATTCAGCACCACGCACAATCAGCATCTCAGCATTGATCGCATCATAGGCTTTCCAGGTCATCATTTCACCCATCATGGAAGTCATCTTATTAACTGCTGAAAATGGTTTGACGATGTCCGGGTCGTAATGCACGATCCATTGGTCACCATCTTTTTTCAAATGAGGGCCGTTGTAGTCTTTCCACTGTTCTGGTGTGAAAGTTCCAAAAGGTTCACAAATACGATTGAGATAAATCAAGCCTTCTTTTTTGCTGTTAAAGCGCAAAGGCTTGCCAACATAATCACCCAAACGTTTGAGCGCGGTTGGTTCAATTCTTGGACCAACATCATTGAGAATCATTTTTTTAATCGGTGAGTTTTTCTGACTCGCCATGAAGATGCCAATCAAACCACCCATCGATGTGCCAAACCAATCAACTTCATGCAAACCTAACTGTGCAAGAAGCGCATTCATGTCAGTCACATATTGTGGAATGCCATACAGCATCGGATTTTCTAACCAATCAGAATCACCTCGACCCACGATGTCTGGGCAAATCACTCTGTAACGGTCGCGCATGGCTTTGGCCAAAACTGTGAAGTCACTGCCGCGGCGAGTTAAGCCGTGTACACAGATTAAGACTCGTGGATTATTGGGATCCCCCCACTCGTGATACGCCATCTTATGAAAGCCTGATGGGCTGGCGCATTGCACATAGTTCGTTCTACATTCTGGATCGGGAAGATCAGGAACATCCTCAACTGGGATGGGGTAATCAATGACGGGTGTTGTTACTTCATTCTTTACTTCGTTCTTTACTTCACTAGCTGGCGCTTGCGACGCGCCCACAGAGCTTGTGAGTTCTATCTCGTAAGAGCTCTGTGGTTTCTTTCCGAAGAGTCGTTGAAGTAAGCGCTTGAGCATTACTGGGCTACCCAGCCTCCATCCATGTTCCAAGCAACACCACGTATTTGAGTGGCGGCTGGACTACAGAAGAACACTGCCAAAGCTGCTAATTGATCAGGAGTTACAAATTCGCCAGACGGTTGCTTTTCAGAAAGCAAACGCTTCTTGGCTTCTTCATTATTCACTTTGTCTTTTTCTGCGCGAGCATCCACCTGTTTTTGGACCAAGGGTGTCAATACCCAACCTGGGCAAATTGCATTACAAGTCACACCCGTTTGCGCTGTTTCTAAAGCTGTCACTTTTGTTAAACCAACGATGCCGTGTTTAGCAGCCACATACGCTGACTTCTGCGCAGAGGCTACCAAGCCATGCACTGATGCCAAGTTGATGATGCGACCCCAATTGCGTTGCTTCATGCCAGGCAAAGCCATTCGCGTGGTGTGAAACGCTGAAGACAAGTTGATAGCAATGATGGCGTCCCAACGATCAACTGGGAAGTCTTCCACATTGGCCACGTGCTGAATACCAGCGTTATTGACCAAAATATCAACAGCACCAAAACGCTTTTCAGCAGCTTGCATCATCGCTTCGATTTCTGCAGGCTTGCTCATATCAGCACCGTGGTAATCCACTTCAACACCAAAAGCTTTGACTTCAGCCATCGCTGCGTCTTTTTCTCCAAAGCCGTTCATCATGATGTTGGCACCCTGCTCCGCCAATGCTTTAGCAATGCCCAAACCAATGCCACTGGTTGAGCCAGTGACTAATGCTGTTTTACCTTTCAACATACTCATATTCAATCACTCCGAAATATTTAAAGACTTACTTATTAACTCACTTAATGTATTACTTGCTAAGTTCGCTTGCCAACTTAACTAGGCATTTCAGGTTGCAAGGTGACATGATCAATCTCATGCTTCTCTAGCAACATTTTGTTGATCTTTTCCATGGTGATCGGCCAGTCTTGCAAATCACGCACTTCCACATGACCAATCAAGGCAGGATGTCCAGGAGACATCTCCCACACATGCAAATCATGCACCGCCAAAACCCCTTCAACTGCTTTTAAATCTTTACCGACTTGAACGTAGTCAATGTGATGAGGCACACCTTCCATCAAGAAGTGATATGACTCTTTTAGTACATTGATAGTTGAACGAATCAATAAGACACAGACAAACAATGACAAGATTGGGTCAATCTGCATCCAGCCTGTGAAATGAATCACCACGCCGGCGATCAATGCTGCCAATGAACCCAAAAGATCACCCATCACATGAACTAAAGCGGCTTTGGTGTTAACACTTTTCTTATCTTTAGACAAAATCCAAGCAACGATCAAATTGATCACCAAACCAATCACAGCCACCACCATCACGGCCTGACCTTGCACTTGATGCGGATCATTGAAGCGTGAGATCGCTTCAAGAGCAATCCAAATGATCAAGGCCATCATCGCCAAGCAATTAACAAAAGCTGCCAAAGACTCTGCTCGACCAAAGCCAAATGAATTTTTGATGGAAGGTGGTCGCTTGGCAATAATTTGCGCCAACAAAGCCAAAGCCAAAGCTGAAGCATCGGTGACCATGTGACCAGCATCAGAGATCAAGGCCAATGAGTTGGCCCAAAAACCTGCAAAGGCTTCAATGCCGGCAAAAAGAAACGTTAGCAGCAACGCTGCTAACAGAATGCCGGCTTGATGAGATTCACGGTAATGAAGATGCTGAGCATCACCTCTCTTATGCGCATGCAAATGAGCGGCTTGCTGAGTGGCTTTTTGAGCTGCTTGCTTAGCATCTTTCATATTTAAACGGCGCTGGTATCTAAGGGACAACCAGTTTTAGCAATCACTTCTTCTTTGCTCACACCAGGTGCAAGCTCAAGTAGTTTCATGCCTTGAGGTGTGACATCCAACACAGCTAAATCAGTGATGATGCGATTGACCACACCCACACCTGTTAACGGCAAGGTGCAGCTTGGCAAAATCTTGATGTCCTCTGTGCCGTCTTTTTTCTTGGCAACGTGTTCCATCAACACCACCACATGCTTCACACCGGCTACCAAGTCCATCGCACCGCCCATGCCTTTGACCATCTTGCCTGGAATCATCCAGTTGGCCAAGTCACCTTTTTCGCTGACTTGCATTGCGCCCAAAATGGCAATATTGATTTTGCCGCCACGAATCATGCCAAATGAATCGGCTGAAGAAAAAATCGCAGAGCCAGGCAATGTGGTAATGGTTTGCTTACCTGCATTGATCAAATCTGCATCAACTTGATCATCTGTAGGGAATGGGCCAATGCCCAACAAACCATTTTCTGATTGAAGCCAAACTTCAATGTCTTTTGGTACGTGGTTCGCTACCAAGGTTGGCAAGCCAATACCCAAGTTAACGTAGTAACCATCTTTTAATTCTTTGGCTGCACGTGCAGCCATTTCATCACGATTCCATGCCATGATCTTGCTCCTTAAGCCTTGCTAACAGTGCGCTGTTCAATGCGCTTTTCTGGATTTTTGTTTAACACGATGCGATGCACATAAATACTTGGTGTATGAACATCAGCAGGCTCAAATGCGCCGTTCTCAACGATCTCTTCGACTTCAACCACCGTGATCTTGCCAGCCATTGCGCACATTGGATTGAAATTGCGCGCCGTGTGGCGGTAGATCAAGTTGCCAGCTTTGTCAGCTTTCCAAGCTTTGACCAAAGCTATGTCTGCCACTAAAGAACGCTCCATCACATATTTTTCATCATCGAATTCGCGGATCTCTTTACCATCGGCCACGATCGTGCCAACACCAGTCTTAGTAAAGAAAGCAGGAATGCCACAACCACCTGCGCGAAGTTTTTCTGCCAAGGTACCTTGTGGTGTGAACTCAAGTTCTAACTCACCAGCCAAGTATTGGCGTTCGAATTCTTTGTTCTCACCCACATAAGATGAAATCATTTTTTTAATTTGGCGAGTTTCTAGTAGCTGACCCAAACCAAAGCCATCCACACCAGCGTTATTAGAGATGGCTGTCAAATTGGTTGCCCCTGTATCGCGCAACGCAGCGATCAATGCCTCAGGAATGCCACACAAACCAAAACCACCCACTGCAAAAGTTTGGCCATTTTTGACAATATCTGCCAAAGCCTCTTTTGCAGAACCGTAAACCTTATTCATGAAAAACTCCCATTTGATTCAAAGATAGCTGGTTTTAGTCTCTAAAACCCATTGTTTTACTCACTATTCATCAAGCAAACAATATGCCAAACCTCTATTTATATACCATTCTATTGACGTTACCTTGACAGAATTGCCCCAAGAGCAGGCCAAACGCTCTAAACCCTTGTAATACATGAGCCAAAGGGATGGCCTGAGGGCTGTTTTGCACTTTGTTAAAGCATGAATTGAGAATCAACTTAAAATCTCGATAATTAAATTAGTAATTTGGTGAGTCAGTTGAACTCATGATGGAGATTGCATGAATACCAGTCCTGAACTACTTGAACAATTTGGCCCTCGTGAATCCATGGACTATGACGTAGTCATCGTTGGTGGTGGCCCCGCTGGTTTATCGGCCGCCATTCGCTTAAAGCAGTTGAGCGCCGAAAAAGGCCAAGAGATCTCTGTCTGTGTTTTAGAAAAAGGTTCTGAAGTCGGGGCACACATCTTGTCAGGCGCCGTGATGGATCCGATTGGTATCAATGAGTTGATTCCTGATTGGAAAAAACAAGGTGCGCCATTGAATACTGCAGTCACTGAAGATCGTTTCATGTTCCTCACTGAGAGCAAGTCATACACCACTCCTCAATGGATGCTACCTAATTGTTTTAAAAATCACGGCAACTATGTGGTGAGCTTATCGAACTTCACTCGTTGGTTGGGCACTCAAGCTGAAAACCTTGGGGTAGAAATTTTCCCGGGCTTTCCAGCAGCAGAAATTTTGTACGGTGACGCAGGTCAAGTGGTTGGCGTGACCACGGGTAATTTAGGCGTTGGTCGTGATGGCCAAGCCACTGAGAATTTCCAGCTTGGTATGGAGTTGCGCGCCAAGTACACATTGTTTGCTGAAGGTGCGCGTGGTCACTTAGGCAAACAATTGATCAAGAGCTATCAATTAGATGCCGGTAAAGACCCTCAAAGTTATGGCCTTGGCATCAAAGAATTATGGGAAATCGATCCAGCCCTTCATCAAGAAGGCTTGATGATCCACACCGCTGGATGGCCACTCAGTTCTGATACTTATGGCGGTTCGTTTTTGTATCACCTAGAAAATAATCAAGTAGCCGTTGGTTTTGTGGTGGGCTTGTCTTATAGCAATCCTTACCTCAGTCCTTTTGAAGAGTTTCAGCGTTATAAAACTCACCCAAGCGTGCGCAAGTTCTTTGAAGGCGGCAAACGCATTGGTTATGGCGCACGTGCGATCACGGCTGGTGGCTTGAACAGCTTACCAAAGACAGTGTTCCCAGGCGGAGCATTGATTGGTTGCGATGCAGGCTTTCTGAATGCGTCTCGTATCAAAGGCAGTCATGCAGCGATCAAGACCGGCATGATGGCCGCCGAAGCTGCGTTTGAAGCCATTGCACACAATCGCTCTGGTGATGAGTTGAGTGCTTACCCAGAAGCTTTTAAGAAGAGCTGGTTGTATCAAGAATTGAATAAGGCTCGCAACTTCAAACCATGGATGGGCAAAGGTTTGTATGTGGGTACTTTGATGGTGGGCATTGAACAAAAGTTATTCGGTGGCAATGTGCCCTGGACAGTGCACACACAGTATGCTGATCACGAGTATTTAAAACCGGCTGATCAATGTCAAAAAATTGACTATCCAAAACCTGATGGAAAAATTACTTTTGATAAATTGTCTTCAGTATTTATTTCCAACACGAATCATGAAGAAAATCAGCCAGCGCATTTAACGCTGCTTAATTCAATGGTGCCAGTCATCACCAACTTACCGGTGTTTGATGGTCCAGAGCAACGCTACTGCCCTGCTGGTGTTTATGAGTACGTGGATGGTGAACAAGGTCAGCAATTACAAATCAATGCGCAGAACTGCGTGCATTGCAAAACCTGTGACATCAAAGACCCAACGCAAAACATTGTTTGGTTAAATCCTGAAGGTTCTGGCGGCCCGAATTACTCTGGGATGTAACATTTTTCATGTAGGGTTATGGTGACAATTTAAATGAGGTCATCACGATCATGAAAGCACGCTCACACCTACTACTCTTTTCTTTTTTATGGCTTGCTTTAAGCAATCCAATTAACGCCAAAGACTTTTCATTCACAGCCATTGGCGATCAACCCTATGGCAGCCACGAACCTTTTTGGCAGTTAATTAAAAAGATTAACGATCAAAAAGATAACCAATTCACCATTCATGTTGGCGATATTAAGAATGGGGGCAGTGAATGCTCTGATCAAACATTTTTTGAAATTAAAGAGATGTTCGACAGTTTCCACAAGCCACTTATTTATACGCCTGGCGATAATGAGTGGACTGATTGCCACAGAAGCTCTAATGGATCGTATGAGCCAACTGAGAGATTGAAGAAAATTAGGCAGACTTTTTTTAAAAATTCTAATAGCCTAGGCGCATCCCCCATCAAACTTCAAGTTCAATCAGAGTTATCCAGTAAAAATACTTTATATGTAGAAAATCAGCGCTGGCTTCACCACAAAATTTTATTTGTAACCATTCATCAGGTGGGTTCAAACAATAATTTAGACAAGAAAATTTCTGGTGCAATTGCAGAATATGAGGCACGCAACAAAGCCAACCTAGAATGGCTTGAAGATAGCTTCAAGCAAGCCAAAAGAGAGCAATCTCCAGCCATCGTGATTGCCATGCAAGCTGACACATTTCACCCAAAAACGCCAAAAATTTCTGGTTTTAGTGATTTCATTTCAAAAATCTCTGCACTGGCCACAGAATTTAAAAAACCAGTTTTACTGATTCAAGGAGACTCACATGAATATGTTCTCGATCAACCATTGAAAGACTTAAATACTCAACCAGTCAATAATGTTCTTCGTTTAATTGTTCCTGGTGCCAGCCTAACTGAAGCCGTTGAGATAGGTATTCACAGTGAGAAGAAGAATGTGATGGAGTTTTTTACATTCAAAAAATATTCAATCGACTAAGCATTCTTACAATTCACACGACTCATGCACAAGTATCCGAATAAACTGCTGAGTGCTGCCAAACCAAAGACGTGGTGAGGGGCAAGGTATTCCCAAACCCAACCAGCAAACAAACCACCCACTGTGCCACCAATGCCATACGAGACGGTGGTGTAAAGCGCCTGTCCTCTTGCTTGCAAAGGCCCCTTGAACCAGGTTTGCAACATCTTGATGCTGGCACTGTGATGAGCACCAAACGTGGCCGCATGCATCACTTGGGCCAATATCAAAATCAATAATTCAGGAACGTAAGCCATCAAAGCAAAGCGGACGATCGCGATGAAATATGCGCCGAGCAAAATGTTCTTTGTGGTGAATCTGGCAAAAAAGTAACTTTGAAAGTAAAAAAATATCACTTCAGCCAAAACACCCAACATCCAAAAAAATCCTATTTCCCCTTTGCTGTAGCCCAAGCGATCAAGATACAAAGAGTAAAAGACATACAGTCCTGCATGACCAAAGATCATCCAAAAGTTAGCCGACATGAACCACTGCACATTGCGATTTTTAAGCACATTACTTAATTTGATGTCAGCGTGCACCATCACATCCATCGGTGGCTCACGCAAGGTCAAGGTCAAAGCAGTCATGATCAACAATGCCACGATACCAAACCAAGGAAAGTTATCAATGCCAAAAGTTTCAAACCAAGCACCGGCGCTCAAAACCATGGCAATAAAACCAATCGAACCCCAAAGTCTTAAGCGCCCATACCGTTTATCAAAGTCATTGTTTTTGTAAAGGACATGAACCGTGGCAGCCTCTCCCAAAGGCATCAAACTGCTGATCACGATATTCAACAGGAACATCCAGATGAGCAAAGCGATGTAACTCTCAAGATAAAAAATGCCAAAGAAAATAATGCAGGCCAGTGCGGATGTGATGCGCATGATGCCCAAGCGATCACGGCGCATATCGGCCAACCAACCCCAAGCAAAAGGACCTAAGATGCGTGTGATCTGAAACATCGACATCAAGGCAGCGATTTCAATCGCGCCGAAGTCTTTACTTGCGAAGTAAAGACTGGCATAGGGCGACATCAGCCCAATGTATGAAAAGTAAAAAAAGAAAAAGGCTGCGAAAGACAGTCGTACCAGACCAGTCATTGCAGCACTCTATTTAGGGACGTTGTGCTGGAATGCGTGGCGTACTGACACTGACATCACCGCACTGCGCGCGATGTCTTAAGACATGATCCATGATCACCAAAGCCAACATGGCTTCAGCAATTGGAGTGGCGCGTATGCCCACGCAAGGATCGTGACGACCTTTGGTTTGCACCACAGATACATCGCCAGCACGATTGATGGATTGTTTTGGTGACATGATCGATGAGGTTGGTTTGATTGCAATCGATACCACCACATCTTGGCCACTGCTGATACCACCCAACATGCCGCCAGCGTTGTTGCTTGCAAAACCATCTGCAAACATTTCATCGCCATGCTCACTGCCTTTTTGGGCAACGCTCTTAAAGCCTGCGCCAATCTCAACACCTTTGACCGCATTGATGCCCATCATCGCGTGCGCAATATCTGCATCCAATTTGTCAAAAATAGGTTCGCCCAAACCAACTGGGACATTCTTAGCCACCACTGTTAAGCGTGCACCACAAGAATCCCCTGCTTTGCGCAGTTGATCCATGTACGCTTCTAGCTCAGGAATGATCTTGGCACTAGGAGCAAAGAACGGATTTTGTGAAATCTGTGATTGATCTTCAAAAGGGATTTCTAGATCACCCAATTGAGTCATGTAGCCATAAAAACTGATGCCGTGTTTTTCTGCCAACCATTTTTTGGCCACAGCAGCTGCAGCCACAACGGGCGCAGTTAAACGAGCAGAAGAACGACCGCCACCACGTGGGTCACGAATGCCGTACTTGTGCCAGTAGGTGTAGTCAGCATGTCCTGGTCTGAAACTATCCAAGATATCGCCATAGTCTTGACTGCGTTGATCCGTATTACGAATCACCAAAGCAATCGGGGTACCGGTTGTTTTACCTTCAAACACACCCGAAAGAATTTCTACTTGGTCAGCTTCTTGACGTTGTGTGACGTGGCGTGAGGTGCCTGGTTTGCGTCGATCCAAGTCCAGTTGAATATCTTCAACTGATAAAGACATCCCCGGAGGACAGCCGTCTACAACAGCTCCGATTGCGGGTCCATGAGATTCACCAAAGGTGGTGATGCGAAATAAGTGTCCTAGTGTGCTTCCAGCCATGCCTCAATTATGACATTGGTCTGGAAATGAAGCTTGATTTGCCACTCTTATTTTTTGTTTTTTTATAACTCTTGGCAAAGAAAATGAATTTCTTTGCCAAGAGTGGCCTGAAAGAACGGCTTTACTTCGCCGGAGTCACTGACTCTTCAGCAACAGGCCAATCACGGATGTAGGCTTTGAGCATGTTGTTTTCAAAACCTTGGGCTTCGACCACTGCTTTGGCAACGTCATAGAAAGAAATCACACCATTCAAAGTATCGCCATCCAATACGGGTAAGTAGCGCATGTGTTGATCTAGCATGATGCGACGCGCTTCATCCAAGTCCATTTCTGAAGTACAAGTCATGGGGGATTTTTCCATGACAGAACCAACTGTTGCTTGACCCACATTTCCATGACCTTTTGCCAAGGTGTTGATCACCTCACGGAAAGTCAAAATGCCTACCAATGTTGAGCGCTCCATCACCACCAAGGAACCAATGTCTTTTTCTGACATGATTTGCACGGCAGCTGTAAGTGAAGTATTCGGGGTAGCGGTGAAAAGGGTTGTTCCTTTAAAGCGCAAAATATCACTGACTTTCATGCTTGCCTCCTTTTAGGGTGTCTTATAGGCTCAGTCTATCAGTAGGTTTTAAGACCCGCCAGCCCTGCCATATAGGGGCTTACCCCAGCTATGGCTTTTCTTTTCAGGACTCTTGGCTTTTAGGAGCCTT
Source organism: Polynucleobacter cosmopolitanus (assembly GCF_002224225.1). Taxonomy (GTDB): domain Bacteria; phylum Pseudomonadota; class Gammaproteobacteria; order Burkholderiales; family Burkholderiaceae; genus Polynucleobacter; species Polynucleobacter cosmopolitanus. Next base: position 252,822 of record NZ_NJGG01000002.1, read on the forward strand.
CCATGCCCTGATAATGGGCATATTGGCTACCATGGTGGCGCCTGCCAAGGTAACCCACCAGGTCAAGTAAATCCAGACCAAGAACAAAGGCAAGATGGCAAAAGCGCCATAGACGGTTTTATAGATTGGGTAGCTGGCCACAAACCAAGCAAAAGCGGACTTAGCTAATTCGAAAATGATGGCAGCGCAAGCACCACCCAAGATGGCATCGCGCCACTCGACCCGCTCATAGGGCAGTATTTTGTAGACCAAACTAAAGGACATGGTTGAGAGCAATATTGGAAAAGCCCCTGCAATGAAATTAAAGCCATCACTCAATGGACCAATCAAGCCCTTGGAAGCGCTCAAGACCATGGAGCTCAAGTAAATACTCAGACCTAAGAGCAGTGGCCCCATGACAGTGGCCACCATATGTATACCAATGCGCTTTAAAAAAGGTCGGCGATTTTCAACTTGCCAAATGCGATTGAAGGCATTTTCAACGGTGATCAATGTAAAAAATACGCCAATCACCAAGCCAACTGTACCGAAGATGGTCAAGCCTTTTGCTTTGAGGGCAAATTGGTTCAAGTAAACCAAGATAGGGTCACCAATCGCCCCAGGAATCAGGTTATCTGAAAGCCATTCTTGGAAGGCGGCACGCAGCTTAAGAAAACGCGGCAAGGCCGCTAAGAGGGCGAAAGAAACCGTTACCATTGGCACAATCGACAAGATGGTCGTGAAAGACAGGCTGGCTGCCATTTCATTGATACGACTGACCTTGGCGCGATTACGCAGGTATTTAAAAAAATCGAGGAAAGAGTCTTTATGACGAATTGCTTGCACGGCTCTATCATAAGCAAGATACATCAATGAGTACACATTCTATGAATTCTGATATTAATGTTTTAGTTCTTTATTACTCCCGACATGGCGCTACACGCCAACTGGCAGAGCTGATTGCTGAAGGCGTTGAGAGCGTTCCAGGCGTGACTGCACGCTTGCGCACCGTGCCAGCTATTTCAGCGGTTAGCGAAGCAACTGAATCTGATATTCCAGCGTCTGGTCCTCCTTATGTTGAAAACAAAGACCTTCAAGAATGTGCTGGTTTGGCCTTGGGCTCACCGACTCGTTTTGGCAATATGGCTTCAGCCATGAAATACTTTTTAGATAACACCACTTCTGAGTGGTTGTCTGGTTCTTTGGTTGGCAAGCCTGCGTGCGTTTTCACCAGCACCGGCAGCATGCATGGCGGTCAAGAAAGCACCCTCTTATCGATGATGATTCCATTGATGCATCACGGCATGGTGATCGTGGGTCTACCCTACAGTCATCCAGAATTGATGAACACACAAACTGGTGGCACACCCTATGGCGTGACGCATTTTGCAAAAGCCGATGGTTCAGCACCGATTTCTGCTGATGAGAAAAAATTAGCAATTGCACAAGGCAAACGTTTGGCTGAAATGGCCAGAAAATTATCAGCATGAACGATTCAATGCAGTCACATCCAGAATTAGCGCCCCAAGATCATTGGCGTTTGATTGCTTGGTTCTCTTGGTTTGCACTGATCGTGTTGTGCATTTTGTGGGAAGCTGTTTTGGCGCCCATCAAACCAGGTGGCTCATGGGCAGTGATCAAAGTGGTACCGATGTTGTTTGCTCTGAAAGCTATTTGGCAAGCTCGTAATTACACCATGCAGTGGGCATCGATGTTGGTGATGCTGTATTTCATTGAAGGTGTGGTGCGCTTGAATGACAAGGGCTTATCCGCCTACTTGGCTGGTTTGGAAATTGTTTTAAGCTTAGTGGCGTATTTCGCAATACTGGCTTATTTGAAGCCTTTGAAAAAAGTAGCGAAAATGAAAAAAGCTCAAGAAGAATTAGCAGCAAAAGAATTGGAAGTTAAGAAATTAGAAGCAGAGAAGTAAGAAGAACAGAACTAAAGAACTAAAGAAGTAAATAAAAAATATTAGAAATACTGAGGAAGACAAAATGTCATTGAATGATCAAGAATTGATTGCTGGCTTTGAAAAGATCATTGGCAAGACCCAAGTGATCACAGCCCCAGATGATTTAGAGCCCTACTTGGTTGATTGGCGTAAGCGCTACCGCGGTCAAGCAATTGCTGCTTTGCGCCCTGGTAATACTCAAGAGGTGTCAGAGATTGTGAAACTCTGTGCAGCCAATCTCATTGCGATTGTCCCGCAAGGTGGCAACACCGGCATGTGCGGTGGCGCCACCCCTAACAGCACTGGTCGACAAGTGGTGATCTCTTTGAACCGCATGAACCAAGTGCGCGCCATTGATACATCGAATCAAACCATCACGGTTGAAGCCGGCATGATTTTGCAGTCATTACAAGAAGCAGCCACAGCAGCCGATCGTTACTTCCCATTGAGCTTGGGTGCTGAGGGCAGTTGCACGATTGGTGGCAATTTATCCACCAATGCAGGCGGCACTTCAGTATTGCGTTACGGCAATGCACGCGAGCTTTGTTTGGGTCTTGAAGTTGTGATGCCCAATGGCGAAATCTTGAATAGCTTGCGTGGTTTGCGCAAAGACAATACCGGCTACGATTTACGTGACTTGTTCATTGGTGCTGAAGGCAGCTTAGGCCTTATCACCGCAGCAGTGATGAAGTTGTTCCCGCGCCCAGTGGCTAACTGGACTGCTTTGGTTGCAGTACCGCATGCAGATGCTGCGGTGGAATTATTGAATCGTTTTCAAGCGGGCGCTTCAGCACAGCTCACCGGTTTTGAAATGATGTCTGATGAAAGTTTGGCATTACTGAAACATTACTACCCTGCTCTTGCTAGTCCTTTGAGCGGCCCGAATGCTTATGAAGTGTTGGTGGAAATTTCTGACTATGAGAGCGAAGAGCACGCCATGCAGTTGATGGAGTCGATCCTCGAAGGCGCCCTTGAATCAGGCTGTGCGAGTGATGCGGCGATTGCCAGTAATCTTGCTCAAGCCAGAAAATTTTGGGACATGCGTGAGCACGTGCCCTTGGCACAAGCCGATGATGGCCCGAACATCAAACACGACGTGTCTTTGCCAATCTCAGCGATTCCGAGTTTCATCGCTACTTGCAATGACATGCTGCGCGCCAAGTACCCAGGCGTGCGCGTGATCAACTATGGTCACTTGGGTGACGGTAATTTGCACTACAACATCGCAGGACCAAGTTCAGCACAAACTGAAGAGTTCTTTACTAGCAAGTCCAAAGAGATCCAAGCCTTGGTTTATGCCGAAGTTGAAAAACTCAATGGCTCCATCTCAGCAGAGCACGGTGTGGGTCAACAAAAGGTTGCTTACTTAAAAGGCCATCGCGGTGAAGTGGCCTTGGGTGTGATGCAAGCCATCAAGCATGCTTTGGATCCACACAACTTGATGAATCCTGGCAAAGTGATTGCTTCTTGATGACTGCTTGATCCAATCCAGAAATAAAAAAAGCTCCTGATCTTTCAGGAGCTTTTTTATTTGATAACCGTCTACTTATTTAGCTGTGGCTTCGATCATGCAATTTGAAATATCTGAGAAGTATTTCAATGCAGTGCTGGTAGGCTCGATGTATTTTTTACGTCCATCGGTTTCTACCACGTAAGTCACCATGTCTTTGTCACGCAACTGCTTTAAGCGTGCATGCAAAGTCGCAGGTGATCCAATTTCACGCATGGCGATTGCATCACTGACCAAAAGGCGTTCACCACTTTTCCAATGGGTTGCCACTTCGTTTAGAAGTTGAGTTTCTGTGGCATCCAGTTTAGGAAAGCTTGGCAGCTCTTCAATGGAGCGAACCAAGTTCAAAAATCTGAAGTAAATCTCTTGCAAATCTTTATTTTTCATCTTCTCGTTACCTCAAGGGCTATTATCTTTTTACTGTTGTATACAAATTATAGGGTAAAGAACTTACAAAAGTAATAAAAGTTACATAAGTAATCGTAGGGGCTTTGCGCGGTGTTAAATGTACTTTTATGCACAGACATAATTCTAACTATATGTTAATTAAAGTTTTTTTGTCAGTTGGTGAGCAGAATTGTCAAAAACTTCTTAAAATGATGTTCAATCAATCATTCTAAAAAAGAAAAGAGCCATGAATTTATTAAAACCTGAAACCTTGGGGGCTATTGCCCTGCAAAATCGCCTAGTGATGGCGCCCTTGACTCGTATGCGCGCTATGTCTGGTGATGTTCCCGGTGATTTGGCCAGCACCTATTACGGCCAAAGGGCCAGCGCTGGTCTGATCATTACTGAAGCTTCTCAAATTTGCCCTTTGGGTAAAGGTTATCCCGGTACTCCTGGTATTTACAGTGAAGAGCAGATGAAGGCTTGGCAAAAGATCACGGCTGCTGTGCATGCCAAGAACGGAAAAATCGTGCTGCAGTTGTGGCATGTGGGCAGGATTTCTCATTCTTCATTGCATCCTGAAGATGGCTTACCAGTAGCTCCTTCAGCAATTGCTCCAACAGGCCAGGTGTACACAGCCACTTGGCAATTGGCTGATTATGAAACTCCACGTGAACTAGCCGTCTCTGAAATCCCTGCCCTGCTTCAAGCCTATCGCCATGCGGCCACCATGGCCAAGCAAGCTGGCTTTGATGGTGTTGAGGTTCATGCGGCCAACGGTTATTTGTTAGATCAATTCTTACAAGACTCTAGCAATCAGCGCCAAGATCAATATGGTGGCAGTTTTGCTAATCGCACACGATTGCTCTTAGAGGTACTTCATGCAGTGATTGAGGTCTGGGGCAGTGATCGCGTGGGCGTGCGCCTCTCGCCTTATGGCGCATTCAATGACATGTCTGACAAAGATCCGATTGGTTTGTTCACACATGTGATTGAACAGTTAAACCCTTTGAACCTGGCCTATTTGCATTTGATTGAACCACGCTCAACTGGCGCAGGCGGTAGTGATCAAGTTGTCAAAGATGTTCCAAGCACTTCAGAATTATTCAAAAAGGTTTTTAAGGGCAAAGTCATCATGGCTGGCGGTTACGATCGAGACAGCGCAGAAGCAGCAGTGTCGTCAGGAGAGGCTGATGCGGTGGCGTTTGGCAGACTGTATATCTCCAATCCTGATTTGGTGGAGCGTTTTGCTCAAAATGCGGCATTAAACCCTTACGATCGCTCAACTTTTTACGGCGGTACTGAAAAAGGTTATACCGATTACCCTTCTTTGACCTAGAGCAAAAAAGGTCTCAATCCCTCATAAAAGCCCTGTTTTATCAGGGCTTTTTGCTACTTTAAGCATCTATTTTGGGCAAAATTGAAGGCAAGGAATTTTACTTAGCTCAAATAGGTAAGGATAATCAAAGATTCGGCGATTAAAATCGCTTTCGAATTTGCTACACCTTGAATTTGCTACACCCTTGAGTATCAGACGCACATCTATAAAAAGAGGACAAAGAAGAATGAGCAAGGAAAAATCAACGATCATCTACACATTGACGGATGAAGCCCCCTATTTAGCAACTGCTGCCTTTTTACCGATCATCAGAACTTTCACAGCACCTGCTGATATTGAAGTTGTTGAAAGTGACATTTCTGTTGCAGCTCGTATCCTTGCTGAGTTTCCAGATTGCCTTTCCGACGAACAAAAAGTTCCTAACAATTTAAGCGCACTAGGCAAGTTAACTTTATTGCCTGATACGAACATCATCAAATTGCCGAATATTTCTGCAGCCTTGGGTCAGTTAACAGCAGCCATCAAAGAATTGCAGTTTCAGGGTTACAAGATTCCTAACTATCCAGAGAACCCTCAGACTGAAGAAGAAAAAGCGATTCGTGCGCGTTACTCTAAGTGCTTAGGCAGCTCAGTGAACCCTGTGCTTCGTGAAGGTAACTCAGATCGCCGGGCACCAGCAGCGGTGAAGCGTTATGCACGCAATAACCCACACTCGATGGGTAAGTGGAGCCAAGCTTCTAGAACCCACGTGTCACACATGCACGGCGGCGACTTCTACTCCAGCGAAAAATCAATGGTCATGCCACAAGCCTGCGACGTGCGAATGGATTTGGTGACCAAGTCAGGTAAGACAGTTGTTCTAAAAGAAAAGGTTTCTCTTTTAGAAGGCGAAATCATCGACAGCATGTTCATGAGCAAAAAAGCTTTGTGCAAATTCTATGAAGATGAGATTCAAGATGCGTATGAAACACGCGTGATGTTCTCATTGCACGTGAAGGCGACCATGATGAAGGTGTCTCACCCAATCGTGTTCGGTCACGCCGTTAAGATTTTCTACAAAACTGCCTTTGAAAAACACGGTGAGTTGTTCAAGCAATTAGGCGTGAACCCAAATAACGGTTTGAGCAGTGTTTACGAGAAGATTGCTACTCTGCCAAGTTCTAAGCGTGAAGAGATCATCAATGACTTGCATGCATGTCATGAGCACAATCCAGAATTGGCGATGGTGGATTCTGCCAAAGGTATCACCAACCTTCACTCACCGAATGATGTGATCGTTGACGCATCGATGCCAGCGATGATTCGTGCGGGCGGCAAGATGTGGGGTGCAGATGGTCGTTTGAAGGACACCAAAGCGGTGATGCCTGAATCAACATTTGCTCGTATCTATCAAGAGATGATTAACTTCTGTAAGACGCATGGCAATTTTGATCCAGTGACCATGGGCAGTGTGCCAAACGTGGGCTTGATGGCTCAGCAGGCTGAAGAGTATGGTTCACACGATAAGACTTTTGAAATTGCAGAGCCAGGTGTTGCACGTGTTGTGACTTTGGATGGCACTGTGTTGCTTGAGCAGAATGTGGAAGAAGGCGATATTTGGCGCATGTGCCAAGTGAAAGACGCTCCAATCAGAGATTGGGTGAAGTTGGCCGTGACTCGTGCACGTCAATCAAACACTCCAGCGGTGTTCTGGCTAGATGAGTACCGTCCTCACGAAGCTGAGTTGATCAAGAAAGTAACTAGATACTTAAAAGATCACGACACCACAGGTTTGGATATTCAGATCATGTCTCAAACACGCGCAATGCGTTACACACTAGAGCGCATCATTCGTGGCAAAGACACCATCTCTGTCACAGGTAACATTTTGCGTGACTACCTCACTGACTTGTTCCCAATTCTTGAATTAGGTACTTCAGCCAAGATGTTGTCTGTTGTGCCTTTGATGAATGGTGGCGGCTTGTTTGAAACTGGTGCCGGCGGTTCAGCACCCAAGCATGTGAAGCAATTGGTTGAAGAAAACCATTTGCGTTGGGACTCATTGGGTGAGTTCTTGGCCTTGGCAGTGTCGATTGAAGATGTGGGCATCAAGAAGAACAATCCTAAAGCAAAGATTTTGGCCAAGACTTTGGACGAGGCCACTGGTCAATTGCTTGAGAACAGAAAATCACCTTCATCAAGAACCGGTGAACTAGATAACCGTGGCAGCCAGTTCTACTTGGCACTCTATTGGGCGCAGGCTTTGGCTGCTCAGACAGAAGACAAAGAACTACAAGCTCACTTCACCAAGTTGGCTAAGCAGTTAAAAGACAATGAAGAGAAGATTGTTTCTGAGCTATCTGTTGTTCAAGGTAAGTCAGTTGATATCGGCGGTTACTACAAACCAGATCTTAAGAAACTTGAACAAGTGATGCGCCCTAGCGCAACACTGAACGAGATCATTGGTTCTGCTAAGTAATAAAAAAGTAATTAATCAGTAACAAAAAAAGGCCGCATCAGCGGCCTTTTTTGTTTTGTATATTTTATTTATTTTCTTTTATTACCAATAAGTCTTTGAGTCATTAAGGCTTCAAATAAGCGTAACGCTCTTTGGCTTGCAAATTAGAAACTTCTGCAACACCTGATGGAACAATCTTGGCTTCCATGATCACTTGTTCTTTTGGAATTTTTCTTGAAACCAAGGTGTTGTTACAAACTCTGAACTCAACACCCTTGCTCACCAAGTCGCCAATCGATGCCGAAAACTTTGAACCCGACATGTTCTCAGCACCTTCAAGTAAAAAGTCGATACCAGGACCGTGTGTCACCACCACGATTTTTGCAGTTGGATCAGCGCTCAAGTGATTGCGAATATTACCAATCGCACGGCTGGCTTGTTGCACACCTTCGTTCACGTGATAAACAATTTTGACTGATTCTGAAAAAGCATGTCCTGAGAAAACCACGAATGACATGGCTGTGATTAGTTTGATTAATTGCTTCATAACACTCCCTCTATTTTTATTAAAAACACTTAGTAAGAGAAACTAAGTATTAGTGATGAATAAATTAAATTGAAGTAAAACTTTATTTATTGGTCTAACAATGAACCAATATACCGATAAAATCAAGCTCCCTTGATATAAAAGATAGTTATTAACTAATCCTAAATGTTCCTCACCAAAAACCTATCTCGGTTTCAGATGGGACTTCTTTTATCCTTGGCATTTCATTTAATTTTGATTGTTGTGGGATTGAACTATCAAGAAATCAATCCAATCAAGTCAAAGCCTTTGGATGAGGTGATACAAGTCAAACTTGAGCCTGAGCAAAAGAAAGAAAACAAGAAAGAAGAAAAGAAACCTGATGATCAGACTCTGGTTCTTAATACTCAAAGAGAAGTGCCCCAAGAAAAGAAGTTAGCCTATATGGATGCGCCACCAGCACCATCAACTGAAGAATGGCAAAAAGCTTCCACCTACACCTTGAAGAACAGTAAGCGCTACCGCCACAATTGGGGACAGCAAGTGCGCAGCATGATGGGACGCTCAGTGGAAGGTCCCGATCAAGGCATGGTGCGCTTTCATATTGAGATTGCGGCTAACGGCCAACTGTCAAAATTAGAGACACTCTGGTCCACCTCTCCTGTTGCTGAGAAGCTAGCGCGTCAGGCGATTGAAAACATGCCGCCTCTGCCACCCATTCCCACCGGAAAACCGCTGATCTTCCAGAAGACTATTTCATTCCAACCCGTGGATGATGGTTGGCCTCCTATTTATAAATACGATTGTTTGCCAGATCCACCGACTTTCAAGAACCCTTTCGCTTGGGATGGCAAATCAGCGCCCGTCGCGATTCAGCAAAAGGTGGCTGATGGGTCTAAACAAGAGATGCTGACAGATTGCCCCGCTATTGAGGACGATACGATTGAAGCTGAAGCTGCAGACATGAAGCGTCAGTTTGAAATCTGGGGCTCGAGTCGCTTAAACCCCAAAAAGTGATTTACTTCTTAAATACAGATGCTTTTTGTTGTGGATTTAGATTAAATGTCCATTATTTGGCATCAACATTTCTAATTTATAGAAATTACATATAAACTGGACGGATAACATTCTAAAAAGAGCATGTATGTACCTGAAAGTTAATACTAAATTTCAATTGGCATTAACTATTGCGACTCTGTGGGGTATTTTTTCTATATGGGCAGCCCAGTTTTGGTTTGCTGATCTATCAGCCATCATAGGCTGGTTTCTTGCCGGATTTTTAATTTTATTCATCGCAGTTGTGCCAGGCTTTATCAATGCCTTCATGGTTGTTAGCTTAATGATGGATAAAAGGCCTGTCCGCAAACATCTAGATAGTTACCCGCCCATCACCATTTTGATCGCAGCTTATAACGAAGAGGCTGTCATTCCAGACACTTTTGAAAGTATTGCTAAACAAAATTATCCTGGGGTTCTCGAGGTCATCTTGATTGATGATGGTTCCAAAGATCAGACCCTTGCCGTGTGCAATCAACTGACCAGCAAATATCCTTGGTTAAGATGCATCCAGCAAGAGACCAACCAAGGTAAGTCTGAGGCGCTGAACAGAGCTCTCGCCATGGCGAGTCATGAACTCATCATCACCTTGGATGCCGACTCATATTTGTACAAAGATGCCTTGGTCAGAATTGTGGAACGATTCCACAGCGACCCAGCCAATACATGTGCAGTTGCTGGCACGATCATGGTGCACAATTCTCGTCAAAACTGGATCACTCAATCACAAGAGTGGGATTACTTTCAGGGGATTGCCACAGTTAAACGGGTGCAATCTCTTAATCAAGGCACCTTGGTGGCACAAGGCGCATTTTCTTTGTATAAAAAATCAATCGTTCTTGAGTTAGGCGGTTGGCCAAAAACTGTTGGGGAAGACATTGTCTTGACTTGGGCCATGCTCGAAAAAGACTATCGCGTGGGCTATTGCGAGGATGCAATTGCTTTCACGATCGTGCCAAGCACTGTCTCAGGTTTTATTCGACAAAGACAGCGCTGGGCCAGGGGCATGATTGAAGCATTCAAATACCACCCAAAAGTATTGTTCAGAAAGCGCTTATCAACTTTCTTCATTTGGTGGGACCTGCTGTTTCCAGCCATGGACGTTGCTTTTACTTTTGGATTTTTACCTGGATTAGTCTTGGCTATGTTTGGTTACTTCTGGATTGTTGGGCCAATGACTTTAATATTGCTGCCCATGGCGCTCATCATGAATTCAGTGATGTACCGCATAGAGGAAAAAATGTTCTCTGAGCAACACTTGCATGTGCGTCGTAATACTTTGGGATTCTTTCTCTATATGCTCCCCTACAGCTGTATTTTGCAACCAGCTGCAGTTTGGGGTTACATCACAGAAATATTTGGTACAAAAAAATCATGGGGCACAAAATGAAAAACAAACTAAAAACCCCCGCTCTTTTATGCGCGATGATCTGCGCTGGACTCACTCCAAACTTGATCCATGCACAAAGCAATGATTCTTGGGGTTTACTGAGTCCAACCATCAGCACCTATAGTGACAATGACCAATTCAAGGCAGTCAAAGCAGGTGTTGGACTTTTGCCACTTTATAAAGATGGGCAACATTTCACGGGCATCCAAGCTTTGCATCACAGCTATGAGCAATACGAGTGGAAGAAAGATGCTTCTCAGGTAAGTTTGGTGAGCGAGTCGATAGACCCAAAGAATGGCTTAGGTCACAAAGTGAATCTTGGCCTGAATCAATTGGGTAATCATTCACTGGTGAATGCTGATATGAACTACGCCATGTCGCTTCGAGAAGGTACCAATGCTGAATTGTTTTACAACCGTGACTGGGTTGAAACAAGAAACTCTCTCGACAGGGGTGTCAAATATGACTATTACGGTGGCAGTCTAGAGCAACGTCTTTCTGAAAGATGGACCGTGATTGGTCTATTAGGGCAACATCAGTTTTCTGACAGCAATACCCGCAATCATCTGCGTGGCAAATTGATTTATGACTTACTCCCTGATCAAGGCATCAATCTTCAGCTAAGACACCGTCAGTACCGCAACAGTCAACAAGAATTGAATGGTAATTACTTCAATCCAAATAAATACGAAGAACAGATGGTGGCAGTGGCCATGCGCCAAAGGGTTCAAGGATGGATGTTGTCTGGATTGATTGGTGTGGGTCATCAAAAAGTGAATGATGATCCAAGGACCAACACTCATTTGTATGAACTAGAGGCCGACAGCCCCATCACCAAGTCGATTGTTTTTCGAAGTAAGCTTGGTTACGGTCAGAGTGCGACCTTTAATGGCTCGGACTATAAGTTCAGATACTTCAATACCAGTTTGATGTTCAGATTCTGATCGATTGTGAAAACACTGGCGATCTTACTGTATTCACTTTCTCTGATTCTTCAGATAGGCGCCAGTTATCAATCATTCAGATTGATCAATATTGTCAATAAATATAAAATCACTTGCATTGCTTTAAGTGCCGCACTGACCATCATGATTGGTCGCCGAGTGGTACCGTTGATCAATGTCTATGAATACTCAGTTTATGACATCAAAGATGCTTTTTTATCAGTGCCAATTTCTTTATTGTTGTTCATTGGGGTATTTGGTATCAAATCAGCTCTGAGTGAAGTCCGTAAAGAAAATTCTGCTCTAGAAGTATTGAATGCCACAGACTCTTTAACTCTGGCACTGACTAAAAAAGAAACCTATGTCCGCCTAAAAAGAGAAATCAGTCGCGGGCAAAGAAGTCTTCACCCCCTGGCCTTTCTGATGCTTGACATTGATCACTTCAAGCGCATCAATGATCAGTATGGTCACATGGTTGGTGACACAGTCTTAAAGAACTTGTCTTTATTCTGTCAGCATAAATTAAGAGATATTGATGTATTTGGTCGTTTTGGTGGCGAAGAGTTTTTGATTGCTTGCCCAGAGACTGATGCCAAAGCTGCCCTTGAAATTGCAGAAAGACTTCGCGAGGCCATTTCAAAAAACTATTTCGCAATTGTCAACGGCAAAGAAATCACCTTAACAGTGAGTATCGGGATATCCAACTTTGACCCAAAACAAGTGAATCATGATTCTTTAGATCTTGCAATGGATCTTTATATCGACTATTCCGATAAGGCGATGTACTGCGCCAAAAATGCGGGCAGAAATCAGGTCAAGTTATTTGATGAGGGAATGATTGCTTAGTTGCTTTGCTTAGTTGCTTTAATCAAACCGCTGGAAACTCGTAGTTGTCTTGCCTGAATAGCTTTAAACAAGCATCCACTACTCGCTCATCAAATAAGCTTCCTTTGCCAGCCTCAATTTCAGCGAGTGCCTTATCAAGACCTAAGGATGGGCGGTAAGGTCGATTGTGCGACATGGCTTCAACGGTGTCAGCAACCGCCAAGATTCTTGCTTCCAAGATGATGGCATCACCTTTAAGTTGATTTGGGTAACCGCTACCATTGATTCTTTCGTGATGCTGATAAATGGTTTGAGCCAGAGGCCATTGAAAATTAATGTCTTTGACGATATCAAAACCAGTTTGAACATGCTTTTGGAGGGCTTGTATCTCAAAAGTTTCCAAAGGTGTAGGCTTGGTGAGCAATTCTGCTGGGACACCAATTTTGCCGATGTCATGTATTAAAGCACCTAATTTAAGTCCCTCGACAACATGCACAGATAGATTCATTTGATTGGCAATGGCTACGCACAGATGTGCCACACGTAGTTGATGTTGGTAGGTATAGGGATCACGAGCAACAATCACCTTGGTCAATGCATCAACCACCTCGTACATATTAAGAGTCAAGTCTTGCTGATATTTAATTAAACAGCTTTCAGCATTTTTTCTGTCTGTGATATCTCTGATATTGCACTGAATCACCCGCTCACCATTCACACCGTAGGCATTACTGACGAATTCAACACTGATGATTTTTCCAGATTTAGTGCGAAGTGGTAGATCACTGTATTTAATGTAGCCTTCTTGCTTCAGTGTTTCAAAAGCTTTCAAAGATGCCAATTTATCGACCATGGCGCCGATTTCCCAAAGCTCCATGCCAATCAGTTCTTCTTTGCTGTAGCCCAGCATTTCGATCAGATAGGGATTCACATCTTGAATGCGCCCACTCTCAAAATCTAAGATCAAAATGCCGTCGTAGGCCGTTTCAAATAGGCGTCGATAACGCAGATTGGTTTCTTGTGGAATCAGTGGATTTGTCATACCTCATAGTCGGCTGAAGAGGCATTTTTGTCAATGAATACTTTTGCGCCAGGTCAATAGAAAAACTTTGAAACTACATTAAAGATTCATCAAAGCCAAAGTGATCGATAAGCCTTATCGGAATCATGATCATCCGCTTGTTTCTTAGGATTAAAGCGTCGTCCACCACGGGGGTCAGTTCCTCTGCCGGCAATGTATAACCAATTACCTTGATTGCTATATACATCGTAATCAATCAATTGTGATTCAAACCATGCAGCTCCTGCTCGCCAATCGCAATTGAGGTCATAAATCAGATAACTGACAACCACCTGTCTTAATCGATTAGAAAGATAGCCAGTTGCATGCAACTCTCTCATACCTGCATCAACGATTGATTCACCTGTATTACCTACACACCACTTCTCAAACCATTTTGGGTTGTGTTGCGGCGGGGGTGCATCACTGAGTCCCCTGGCATGGTAAAGAGCACTGCCCCACTTCAGATGCAAGATCCTGAAATAGTCGCGCCAGAGGAGTTCAAACCAAAGCCAGTAGCTACCTTCATTAGCGCCAAATTCAGCTTCGAATTTTTTTAACTGAGTCATGACAATTCTTGAAGACAAACACCCATTGGCCAACCATGGTGAAAATTTACTTGAGTAGTCTTCACCAAACAATTCATTGCGTGTTTTTTTATAGGTATGAGGTAAGCGTTTTTGAAGGTATTGATGAAGATGTTGTTTGGCATGTGACTCCCCGCCTCGGAATGATTCTTTCCAATACGGAAAAGAACTTTCTGTACTTAAGGCAATGTTACTCGGTAATACCTCAAGAGCTTGCTGATGTTTGAATTCATCAGGTAGTGGGGGAATGGCTTTGGGTGCTGATTTGGGTGGCGTGAAGAGGTGTTTTTTCTTTTCAATTTGAATGCGAAATTGCGTAAACTGCTCGGGCATTTCATCGACTGAAAAAGGTAGCTCATTAGGATCAATCATGGTTGATTGCCAAGTCGTATGAACTGGCATGCCCAGATCCTTACCCAAAGCCACTATCAAAGCGAGTTCGTTTTGCTCCTCTGGGGCAGCAATTTCTTCACAGTAAATAGCATCAACCTGCAGTTGCTTGATCAAATCTTGAAGCACATGGATAGGCTCACCTTCAAACAAACATAGTTCAGAACCTTTGGCTTTGAGTTGCTGATTCAAATCATTGAGAGAGTCATTCAAGAAATGACTGCGGTGAATCCCCTCTCGAGGGAATCCCCATTTTATTATTTTTTGATTTTCAGGAGACTTGCAATAAATGGGAATTAAAAACTGACTTTCAGAGCAGGCTTTAGAGAAAGCCGGATTATCTTCAAGCCTGAGGTCTTGCCGAAAAAGATAAACCGAAGTTTTGTGCATCCTGAATTAGGAATTAGTGTGATGAATCAGGAATTGAGATTTAAGCGGATTGCTTTATCAACCCTCATTAACCCTTAAGTAAAGCTAGATCGACTGGATTGCTTTCTGGTTTTAACTCTTGCTCGAGCTCTTCCCAAGTGCTGTCACCTAATTTTTTAACACTCAGATTAAATGTCCAGTGCTCTGGTACACCACAGGTCCACTCATCAGGTCCCGTCTGAATCAACACATTGGTTTGTTGACGGTGATCAAAGTACAAGTGATACACCTTGCCATGCAATGGATTAAATGAGAACTTAGCAGCGTGCACTTGCTCTGTGACATCAAGTCTTGATTGCAAGGCTTTGGCTTGCTTCATCAAGACATTGGCTTGCTCCATGATGCGGTCGTATTCATGCTTGGCATTCTGACGAGCCACATTGACAGCTTTGTCTTTTTCTTCAGTGACTTTGATCGGCGCAAAGACGGGCGATCCCACTTCCATGGGATATTCAATACTGGCATGTCTGGCTGGATCGGTATCTTCGATGCGCATTTGAAACCTCGTTTTGTCTCGCTTATATTTAACGCTTAGTTTTAATAAATCTAAGCCATTTGCCATTTATATGGCGTTTTGATGATTATAAGAACTTTAAGGATTTGTTGCTGAGAACTTCCTCAGTGGCAAGATTTGGCTTTTAAAGCTGCCTTGGATCGCCTTTTTGAGTATTTTGTAGATGTCCAAATCAAATTCAGCATCACCCAAGCCCATGAGTTCCTCTAGTTCACCTTCATTGATAGCCGATCCTAAATAACACCAGCGGTCAACGACGTGCATTTGCTCACCCTCTTTGATGGCAATCGGGCCTTGGTAAGGCCAGACTTGAACCCTGAATAACTCCAGTGCAGTTTTTAGTTGCAGGTTATGCAAGCTGATGGGTGATTGACCAATGCATGCACCACCACATTGTTTAATTTGATAGCCAAAACAAGATTTACCCTCTGTGCGTTTTTCAAGACCAAGCAAAGCCTCGCACAAGCGATACTTTTTAGCGATCGCTTTTAGGTAAGTATTGGCTTCTCTTTTACTGTAAAAAAGTCCAAAAAGATCATCTTGTAGGCCTGGCAGCAGGTCACAGTGATTGACCAGCGTCGGCACCAAAGCACCCCCCTCATTGAACTCGACTTTCCAAGCGCAGAGATCTTTTGAGCGGCGCAGCTTGATGTTCATACTTGGCATGCGCTCTTTGATTAACTTTGATTCAAGCAATAAAGCTCCTAGCTCACCACTGGTTTCTATCCAATCAATGTCTCGAATCTGCATGGATAGTTTCATTTCTTTGCGTTGAGTCAGCGCCGACTGAAAATGACCCATGACCCTGCTTCGCATCGCAATACTTTTACCAATATAAATAGGCGCTTTGTTTTCGCCATAAAAAATATAGCACCCTGGCTTTTCAGGTATTTCATCGATCATGGCTTTATCGATATTGGGTGGCAAGCTTGAATGGCCGATCAATTGATTGAGAGTGGCACTCAATTGAGTCTTGCCAACTTTAGCTTCACAGACTTTCCAAAATTGCAGGAGCAAGTCAGCATCCCCAAGAGCACGATGTCTAGCACTGACCTTCAAACCATGGGTGTGGATGATGGTGTCTAAGTTATGCCTAGGCTGGCCGGGAAATAACAATCTAGATAATTTAACGGTGCACAATACCTTGGGCTTGAAATCGATCCCAAGTCTCTTGAATGAGGCTTTTAAAAAGCCATAGTCAAAGCGTGCGTTATGAGCAATGAATATCTTGCCCTCTAGTTTTTCTAGGATTTGTCTGGCAAGTTCATCAAACGGTGGTTGATGCTGCACCATCTCAGGACGAATACCTGTCAGCGCTTGAATATTTTGGGGAATGAATGTACCTGGGTTGATCAGGCTTTCCCAAGTTTCTTGATGGTCACCAGAGACTAGCTTGATACCAATCTCTGTAATGCGATCTCTATCAAAATTCGACCCAGTTGTTTCAATATCGACAAAGGCCAAATCTGGATAATCATGGTGATCATGATGCATATGGAAATACTGCTAATGAATGATTATTTATCAGTGTCCTGTTGAGACATTCTCTGACAGCTGCGCTCCCTGAAATCAACCATGGTGTGATAACCCATTTGATAGCAAGCGCAATGCTTGCCCAAAATCCAGCGCGCGAGTTTGATGCGTAATTGTTGAATCATGTTTGTCACCTGTTAATTCTTGTTAGTATTGCCTCTAATTTAGCCGATAAACCGAAATACTGCTGAGCTCTATCCGCAATTTGGAGTCAGGCTAGATCAGGTTTTATGGGTATATGCGAGCTGCAAGCAAAAATCCAACAAATCTATTAAATTGAGGTGTCGATTGATTTACACGCATCTTTTAATGAAAGCAGGTTCCTATGATTGCTAACCACCTCATTGCCGCCATGGTGGGCATCATGCTTTTCTTCACCGTGGTGGTCGCTCCAACGGTGTTCAAGGTTCTACCCGTCGAATGGTCTAGCAAGTACGTCAGGAACTTTTTTCCAAAATACTATGCCTCATTGGGCATTTTGACGGTGATCAGTGCTTTCTTGGCGCAAAGCTCTCATGCTCAATATTTACTGATTGCTTGTGCGATTTTATTTGCTTTTACTCTGTTTTATTTGACCGGAAAAATCAATCAAGCAAAAGATTTGGGTCTGCATAAACAGTTTCATATTCTTCATGGCTTGAGCGTGGCAATCAACCTTGTTCAGTTGATTGCTTTCATCTACCTATTGGTGGTGTCACTATGAAAAAATTTATTCGTTTTATACCAGCGTTTTTCTTGTTATTTTCAGGTCTGGCATTCAGCCAGCCTACGAGTATCACGAGCTTTAAGAAGAACTATCAAGAAAGTTGCATCCAAGAACAGCTCAAACGTCATGCGGGTGTTAAAGGCTTAACATCAGAACAGTTCGCTGCTCATTGCGCATGCACTTCAACCCAATTGAGCAATAGCTTGAACACCAGTGAAATTGAGACCTTGAACAACAATCAAACAAGGCCAAGTTGGTTCAAGCAAAAAGAATCAGCCGCAGCCAAATCTTGTTTGATGCAAGAGCCTAAGATTCAGGTGAGGTTTTTGGATTTTCGTTTGAATCAGGTGCAGGGCTAGTCAAAGGTTTAAGGGGTGGATGACACATTTTTTCACCATCCCATACCTGACCACACCAACACTCACCTTGAGCATTGATGATGCAGACTCCTGAACCACAACAGCGCTTATCTGAACTCAACTTAGATTCCCTTCCTGAATTACTCTTGGTGAATACAAGACCACCAAAATCAACTTATTTGAGATGTTAATCTTTTTTAGCTAGTCACGCTTGATGAAACAAATTTCCCTGATGAATGATCTTGATGAAGCCCTCACCATCTTGTCCAAAGATGGTGAGGTGACTTATCACAAAGATTTTTATTCAGGATCAGAGAGCAAGCAATTGTTTGAGGAACTGCTCAAGGGTTTGAATTGGCAATTTGATGAATTAATCATGTTTGGCAAGAAAATCACTACTACCAGGAAGGTTGTTTGGGTTGCTGATTCAGATCTTTCTTATACCTATTCTGGGGTTAAAAAGAATCCTCAAGAGTGGTCTGCGCCCCTCTTGGGCATTAAACAGAAGCTGGAGTCTTTCTGTGGCCATCAGTTCAACTCTTGTCTGCTCAATCTATACCATCATGGTGATGAAGGAATGGGTTGGCACAGTGATGATGAGAAGGAGTTGGATCAAAACTCTCCGATTGCATCACTGAGCTTTGGCGGAAGAAGAAAGTTCTCTTTTCGTCATAAGAAGGATTTGAGCAAAGCGTCCCTATTTTTAGACGATGGCAGTCTTTTACTGATGCAACCTCCCACTCAAACCTATTGGCAGCATACTTTGCTTAAAACCAAGGTGGCTGTAGAACCACGAATCAACTTAACTTTTAGAAAAATAAACCATGCAAGCTGAATCAAATAAAAAACCATGTGTGGCAGTGATTGGCGCTGGTATCTCCGGAGCTGCTTGCGCCCTCCAATTACAGTCTTTGGGTTTTGAGGTTCAGGTCTATGAAAAGAGCCGCGGCGCCAGCGGTCGCTTGAGCACACGCAGAACCGATACATGGTCAGCAGATCATGGAGCGCAGTATTTCACGGCGAGAGATCCTCTTTTTATAGAAGAAGTCAATCGCTGGATTGAGTTAGGTCTGGTTGCGCAGTGGCAACCCAAATTAGGTGTTTACAAAGAAGGTTCTTGGTCAGAAAGTCTTTCTAAGGACAAACGTTTTGTTGGTATTCCTGAAATGACAGCACCAACCAAGCATTTGGCCAAGCAGTTATCAGTTCAGTATGAAACCACTATCTGTGGAATGGAGAAAAGCACCCAGGGGTGGGCTTTGAGCAGTCTGGAACATGGTCTATTGGTGAAGCAATTTGATATGGTTGTTTTGGCTATTCCATCACCGCAAGTTGAGACACTACTTAAAAATATCTCAGGACAAGTATCAAATCTTGATAAAGCATCAAAGATTGCAAATGATTCCAAGATGAAATCCTGTTGGACGATGATGGTTCATTTTCCACACCAAAGTTCTTTTCAATTTGATGCAGCTTTTATCAATCAAGAAGCGATTGCATGGATTGCTAGAAATAGCACCAAGCCAAAACGAGCTGGGTTAGATTACTGGACCGTTCATGCCAGCCCCGAGTGGAGTGATGTAAACCTAGAACTGGCCAAAGAAGATGTTAGTGCTGAGTTATTGGCTTGCATGGAGAAGCTTGGCTTCAATACTTTAGATGCCCAAGTGACCATGCATCGTTGGCGCTATGCAAGCGGTGGCCTTGAACCAATGATTGAGTATCACTATTCACCAGTGGATGGCCTTGGCTTTTGTGGAGACTGGCTACATGGCGGTCGAGTTGAGGGGGCTTGGTTAAGCGGCATTAAATTAGCTAACAGAATTAATACCTAAGATATTTATTTTGAGATAAATAACCCTTTAGATAGCTGACAAGCAAGAAAATAAGAAATCCTATACATTGGTACTTAGATTTCAATTAAAGCCATCAAAGGATTAGTTTCAATGGATTTTGACAACTTGCTTGGCTTCATCGCAGCCACCATCACCACCGCTGCTTTTATTCCACAAACCTATCGGTCAATTACCACCAGAGATTTGTCGGGTATTTCATTGGGCATGTATGCCACGTTTACTTTTGGAATTATTCTTTGGATCATTTACGGTATTTTGATTGGCAGCGGTCCGATCCTGGTGGCCAACATCATCACATTTGTTTTATCAGCAACTATTTTGTATTTAAAAATTCAGCACCTGATGGCACACCGCCAAGGTGATCAAAATAAGGCCAATCATCATGAGTGAACAAAAGCCAAGTAAGCAACAACCCATTTCTGAAGTCATCCGTGCGCGCTTGAAAGCCAAGAAGGTCCGCTTCCATGCGAATGACAATATTGCTGCACATATAGAGCCAGGTGAATTAGATGGCTTGGTCGATGAAGTGTCTGAAAAAGTACAAGCTTTGCTTGAAAGCTTGGTGATTGATACAGAAAATGATCACAACACCAGAAATACCAGTCGTCGTGTGGCAAAGATGTATGTGAATGAGGTCTTCAATGGCCGCTATGTGGCGCCACCTGCATTGACAGATTTTCCGAACATCAGCCGTCTCAATGAGCTGATGATCATTGGCCCTATCAGCGTGCGCAGTGCCTGCTCGCACCACCTCTGCCCCATCATGGGTCGTATTTGGATTGGGGTGCTGCCAGACAAAGACTCTGCATTAGTTGGCCTATCGAAGTACGCTCGTTTAACTGAATGGGTGATGTCCAGACCTCAGATCCAAGAGGAAGCCGTGGTGGAACTTGCGAACATGCTTGAGCAAAAACTAAAACCCGCTGGCTTAGCTGTGGTGATGGAAGCAGATCACTTCTGCATGCAGTGGCGCGGTGTTAAGGACAATGACTCAAAGATGATCAATAGTGTGATGCGTGGTGATTTTTTAGAAAACTCCAATTTGCGCAGAGAGTTCCTGTCTTTGATTGAGAAAAGATAAGTTTTCTTTATTCAGGTTTTATCGAGAGTTGGCTTTGATGAAGCTGAGTACGTCATCGTAAAACTGCCTGATTTTTCTTGGTAAATAGGTGACCATTTTAAAAAAATTCATTTTTTTGATTGCTCACTTTGAGTAATTTGGATTTCACTGTCAATATAACGCTTATTACAAAAAACAATTTATTCGCAATACGCTACAGAAACAATGATGCTTAATTATTTTGATCAGCATTTTTATGAAAGTTATTTGAATTGATATTCATTGAACACAAAACAGAGGTTTTTGAGTTTGAGAATCTAGATCAAGCCATGGAATGGGCAAAAGCACTGGGTGAATTTGTAACGATTCATGCAAATG
Source organism: Polynucleobacter cosmopolitanus (assembly GCF_002224225.1). Classification (GTDB taxonomy): domain Bacteria; phylum Pseudomonadota; class Gammaproteobacteria; order Burkholderiales; family Burkholderiaceae; genus Polynucleobacter; species Polynucleobacter cosmopolitanus. The sequence goes on from NZ_NJGG01000002.1 coordinate 274,038, forward strand.
GGCTCGAAATTGTCGGAAAGTTCGGTTCTGACGGGATTTCTGATGGTAAGTTATCTAATGGCGAACCCTACACATGGAAGAAAAGACGCAGAAGTTAATCCAATAAAAATCTATTTTTACTAATAATAAGAATTAGTGATCTTAATTTTGCGCTGTTACTATCAAGATTATTTTTCTATCAGCGGATTAATGATTGAGTGTACTGCTTGATATTCTTTTTCAGAAAACATCTCCGGTTTAGTCAGATACTCCAGAATCCAGTCGATTGAATCAACCCCCCAAAATATTTGCTGATCAATTCTTATGCTCGGCACGCCAAATACACCATGATTTGCAGCGGTTTGCGTTGATTCAATCAAAGCTTTCTTGATATTTTCATCTTGTGGTTTTGGGGTGTTTTTAGGCAATCCAATTGCCACACAAAACTCTTCCCATTCAAGCTCTGGATCATGCCCCTGAGCCCAAACAAAATCAAAGGCTTTATCCAGCATCGTTAAATCAGCATGATGCTGAAGCAATAAGCGCTGTGCCGGAATCGATACAAAGGGATGGCGCTTGGGAAATTGAAATGGCAGTTTTAATTTCTGAGCTTTCCACACACAAAATTGATAGGTGTAGATTCGCTTCTCAGGCACCTCAGCCGGCCCCCTATTATCTTGAAGTCTTAGCAAGCCTGGGAAAAAGATGGGAGTAGGAATGATCTCCAATCTATCCTCTAAAACTTTTCTGGATTTTAGAAAAAAATAGGCGTACGGTGAAATGATGTCGAAATAGAAATAAGCTTTGATTTTCATAATGTTAAATAAACTCTCATTGAAACCTAAGATAAGTGAATTGTTATCAAGGGTTGCATTTTGCATTTGAATTTTTATTGCACCCCTATTTTCGTCTCTTACTTCCCTTACTTCCCTTTTACTTGATTTTTACTCGCTCCACCAACTGCTTAATATACGTAACACAGAGTTTCATGGAATTCTCTTGGAACATTCTGATGCGATGTGTATTTTCTAAAATCAGCAAACCAACCGAATGTGCGAAAAAAGCAGTTACTTCTTCTTTGGCAACTTTAGGTGAAGCTCCCAACTCGACTAAAGCATCTTCCAAATGGAGCAATGAATCTCTGAGCCTGGTATTTAACTTTGCATTCAGTTCTGGTGTTAAACCATAGGGCCTTGCACCCCCAAACAAATAAAAGCCAAGATCAAGATCTCTTGGGTTTGAGGCGTAGAACTCATAGAATCCTAGTGCAGATCGTTCTGCTTTTTGCACCGAAGATTTTGCGCCTTCCATGCTGTTACTAACAGCATCATTTAAACGCTCTAATGAATCAGCCAACAATGCGCCATAAATTTCTTCTTTGGATGTGAAATATGAATAAATTGCTCCAGGCGTATATCCGGCTCGTTTAGCAATTTCTCTGACGTTAGCTCCCTCCAAACCATGCTCCTCAAATACTTCTTTGGCTGCTGCCAAGATATGGGCTTTCTTGGCATCACTGACAAGTGCTAAGCGGCCTTTACGAGCCTCAAGCAACTTTTCTTTGCTGGAATCTTTTGAGTTAGATATTTGTTTCATTTGTAATATTTTACCTAAATTTGAACAATTGACAATAAATTAAACAATGTTTAATATTTAAAAAATGAGCATGCCAATAAAAGTCAGAAAGTCACCATCATGTTGATGTCAGCCAAAGAGTATGAAGAGTCACTCCGCCAATACAAGCCAAAGGTATTTGTGGACGGAAGGCGCGTTGAATCTGTTGTAGATGATCCTGCATTTCGCCCAGGGGTGAATGCAGTCGGACTGACCTATGACTATGCTCTTCGGCCAGAATATGCACCAATCATGACCGCCACCCAAAATAGCACTGGTGAGCTCGTTAATCGCTTTGTACACATTAATACGAGCAGTGGTGACCTATTAAACAAACTAGAAGCTGTACGTCTTGTTTGCCAAGAAACAGGCTGTGCTCAACGCTACCTCACCCATGATGCATTGAATGCGATTCATCAAGTATCAGCACGAATAGATGATGCGAAAGGCACAACTGAACATCGCGAAAAGTTTGCCGCCTATCTTCACGATGTACAAAAGCGCGACTTGACTCTAGGTATTGCTATGACCGATGCCAAAGGTGATCGCAGCAAACGACCACACGAGCAAGGCAATATTGATGCCTATGTACATGTCACTCATCGCGACGGTAAAGGTATTCGTATTTCAGGAACAAAAGCAATTGTTACTGGCGCACCGTACATGCACGAATTTCTGGTGATGCCCTGCAGAAATATGAGCAAAGAGGATGCAGATTTTGCAGTTTGTTGTGCTGTACCGGTTGATGCTGAAGGTATAACGATTGTTGCCCGCCCCGCAGGACGTCCAGGAGAAAAAGCGTCCTTATTTTCAAATAAATATGGTCAATCTACCGGCGTAGTCATTTTTGAAAATGTCTTCGTGCCGTGGGACAAAGTCTTTTACGCTGACGAATGGGAGCACACTGGTTACATGACATATAACTATGCCACTCATCATCGTCATAGCTGTATTGGTGCGCGCGCTGGATTTGGAGATTTGTTAATTGGTGCTGGGGCACTGATGTGTGAAGCAAATGGATTTGATCCTGGTGAAGAACATCACTTACGCGATCAAATGGTTGAGCTCATTAAAATTACTGAAGGCTTTTATGCTTGCGGCGTAGCTGCCTCCGTATATGCAACTGAAGACATTCCTGCTCAAAGCTTTGTGCCTGATCCTGTTTTTTCAAATATCGGAAAACTATTATTAGCCACACAAATTTATGACATGCATAAGATTGCTCATTATGTGTCCGGTGGATTAATTGTGGCATTACCAGGGCCTGATGAAGATCACAATCCTGAAACTGCCGCGAAACTTAGCGATGTACTTCGGGCCAACCCAAACATACCTTATGACAAGCGCATTGAAACTGCGCGCTTCATTGAAGATTTAACAGCTTCTTATCAAGGCGGCTGGTATTCAGTCATCAGCTTGCATGGTGGAGGCTCTCCTGAAGCGATGAAACGTGAAATCTACCGTAATTACCCATTGGGCTCAAAAGTACAGCTGGTTGAACGCTTGCTAGATAGAGGATTAACAAACGACTCCGATCGCACGATTACACAAAATACCCAGGCAGGAAAATGCTGTACTCAAGGATGCACTGTGCCAGGAGCTCCTGTGATGGTTGACTTACCCAATTCACCTTCAAAAGCTTAATTACAGTCAATCAATATTAAGCACGTGAGAGATAGTTAAAAAACTCCTTAACGATGCTTTCAAGTTGTCTAGATTTGGAGCGAAATACCTACTGAGAAAAGTCGAATCACATCGAACTGACCATGTAGCCCATGGTATCTGCAGGTGGTCGAATATCAAGCTTTTCGAGCGCTTTCACTTGATTAATCATGCAATCAGTTCTAATATCAAACGAACTTAGTTGATGGTTTTATCAACTTAAACCCAATGAGGAACCTATGTCTATTCGTGTAATTGCTCGTTTTTTTGCAAAGCCAAATTCTATTAATCAAATCAAACCAATCTTAATTGCTTTGGTTGAGCCCATCAGAAATGATCCCGGCTGCATCAGTTGCTATTTGGTTAACAATGCTAACAATAGCAATGAGTTCACTTTTATAGAAGAATGGGCCAGCGAAGATGCTTTCAACGCTCATTTGGCAGAGCCTTTTGTTAAAAAAGCAGTGGTTGATACTGAAGCACTTCTGGCCGACCCCCTAGAGCTTGACGTTTACAAGCCTATTTGAACCAAAATTTATAAGGTAATGGGTGGCCTGCGCTATAGAGGCCCGTAAATAGACCACTTTCGACATTACTTTTAATATGTTGCGTCTATCAAGAACGCGTACTCAATAGAAAATTTAGACAATAAACCAAGTTCTGATACCCAGTAAAACTAACAGGCTTCCACTAATGCGATTTAACCAGAGACTTGTCTTTGGATTACGTCTGAGAATGTTACCAATTGAACCTGAAAAATATGCAATTAAACTAAAAATAAAAATTGCTTGGGTAATAAAGAGAATGCTCAGCAACCCCAGTTGAATAGCAACATCTCCCTGATGAGGCACCACAAACTGAGGAAGAAAAGAAATAAAAAATAAGGCAACTTTTGGATTGATGGAACTTGCCAACAATCCCTTAACAAACGTCAACGAAGCATCTTGATAATGAGTGGTTTTTTGCTCACTTAATTTTCCATATTTATGAGTCAAAAGAATACTGGCCCCTAAATAAATCAAATATGCCCCACCTAAAAATTTAAGCATGGCAAATAAATTAGGGGAAGAGATAATAATTATGCCAACGCCTAACATTGCTATTAAAGCGTGGCTCAGACAACCTAGAGAACACCCAATACCAAAAATAATCCCTAGACGCCTTCCTTTTGATAAGGAAATTCCTAAAACCATTAAATTATCTGGTCCAGGAGTGACCGTGAGAATGACTGCTGTAATTAAAAATGCGAATATCTGAGAAAGTGTAACCATTAAGATTTAAATATCTAATTTAAATTTCTTGTATCAATATGTTTTTCAAGTACTTGATAAATTTTTTGCACATGATGAGTCAAAATTAATTCTGCATCTGTAAAATTTCTTGCTATCACCGTATTTTTTTAATTCTTCGTGGTGCCCAGAGATAACTAACGAATCATAACAACTGATACATCTACAGATTTTTGTAATGATGGAACAATTTTTTAAATTAATATAAGAAATGTCATTCAATCAAAGTCATACGATAAATATTTGGCCTGCCCAGCACGATTCGAACGTGCGACATCATAGAATTTTTGATAGAAAAACCTATATATTTCAATAATTTACAGGTTAATATTTTGACTTTTTAAAACCACCTCACTATAAAAGTTTAGAGAATCCATCACATTGCTTTAATAAAAAAAGAGCCCAATAAAACCAATACAACTCCAGCGATTCTCTGCTTAGAAAGCTTTTCTTTTAGATATAGCCATGCAATGAATACTGCAAACAAAACAGATACTTCGCGCAACGCTGAGACCAAGCTGATAGGTGCTTCGGACATAGCCCATAATGCAATACCGTAGGATCCTGTTGTGGCAATAGCCCCTAATGAGAAATATGGCCATCTATTAATCATATATTGCTTTAGATGTTGCGAAGATTTTTGGCGGCGATATATAACAAAACTTGAGTAAATAATGCCATCAATAAAGATGAACATGGCAATATATGCAAACACATCATGACTAGCTCGCACTCCTAAACCATCAACAATCGTATATAAAGCAATAACTAAGGCATTCAATAATGCAAATAAAATTGCCTTTTTATGGTTTAAAACCCGAGCACTATCTATCCCAAGAAAAACTATGCCTGAGCATAAAAGACAAACTCCAATGATGGATGAAAGCAGCAATGGCTCAAATGCAAAAATACTTGTGATCAGTAATAAAAAAAATGGTGCCATCCCCCTCATAATCGGGTAAGTGAGCGACATATCGCCCCACTGATAAGCTCCAGACAATGAGTAATAGTATGCAATATGCAAAATCAGTGAGCCAAGCAAAAAAATCCAAACCTCAGACTCTGGAATACCGAAATAAAGAACGGCGGGAATCGCAATCAGACTTCCTGATAAATTCATTAGAGAGGTTTCTAATGACTTATCCGGTGAGAGTTTAATGATCGTATTCCAAATTGCATGGCATAAAGCAGCAATCAATACCAGGGTAAAAACACCAATCGTCAACTTTAGCCTATGGCATTGGGATGAAGATTACTTGCCATCATTTGATTGATTTTTTTGATAATCGGTAGCAAGTCAGCAACAGAATCAATCACAAAGTCTGGATTCATCTCTAGTATCTTCTGCCTAGCTTGTTGCTTCAGTAAGGATTGTTTTTCCTCAGGCAATTGATTTAATTCATCCAAAGAGAATCCCAAAGCATTACCGCTAAGCGCCACACCCACAGTCCAAGAGCCGAAGTTTTTACCCTCTTCTATTCCAGGCAGAGTGTCATCTACCTTGATGATTTTTTCAGGGTCACGAATATTAAAAAATTCAGCGCATCGCTTCATCATTTGAGGGCTGGGTCTCCCTTTTTCAGTTTCACCTGAACAAACGCATATTTCCGGTCTGTAGCCATTTTTTGCAGCAATCGGTATCAACACATCCATCAACTCTCGAACATATCCGGTAGTGGATCCAATTTGAATGCCATCAAACTCAAGTTGTTGCACCACTTGAACAACCCCTGGGATCATGTCTGAATTTTCAATCAGGGCGAGTTTATTCATGGGAACGAACTCTTCAAGCAAGCGGTCGATGTCTGCCTTTGCTGGTAATTTGTGATGAAGCGTTTTCCATTGATCCTGTATTTGCGGCATTTGAAGCAAGGCTTCAATATGATCCCATTTGTTCATGCCCATTGGAATTCTTGCCTCATCAATCGATATAGATATCCCATTTTGCTCAAATAACTTAACAAAAGCTCCCATAGGCGCTCTACTACCAAAATCAACGGTCGTCCCAGCCCAATCAAAAATCACCGCTTTAATCATGCTCAAATCCAATCATCTAAATTATCTTTGGCCAATCCAAATGCAGTACTTGCTCCAGTACCACTTGTAACTATGGCTACCCTCAGTGAATTTGATACTTTTTCAATCAGTGCGTCTTGTTGAATCATTGAAGGGTAAACACCGCTCCAACGCTCAATCACCCTTAAATCTGAATACTTAAGAGTTTTATGAAGCAAGCCAATGATCATTTCGTCGATAGTTTCATCAGAAAAAACAGACTCCGCATTGCTATATCGGTGAGAGTCGCCTATCACAAGGCTACCATCGGCACTTTGAACAGCAATTAAATGGATTCCCTCTTTGATGTAATCAGGCATCTCATTTTCAATTATTTTCTTCAACTCATTAGCTTCTGATAGCTCAGCCCAACCTAAATAACGAGCCAGACTGTTATCAGTCATGATAGAACCAGGGAGGCGAAAGTTTGTATCAAGTCTAACTCTCAGCATTTGTAGGGTGCAAAGACTGATGGGGTGATGAGAAATGAATTGTTTTGCAATGCCATTCATTTCTGCGCCGGGGCAAATAACTACCTTATTAGCTAAAAAAGAACCTTGACTTGTATGCACTTGAGTCTTGTCATAATCAGTCACCTCAGTGCCCCAAATAAAATCAACTTCATGCTTCGAGCTTAACCACTCGGTCAACATTGGAATAGCCTCACGTGATTCAACTCGAAATTCATAAGGACTGTAAAACAGCCCTTGAGCGGTATCAAGATTCAAAAATTGGGTATTTTGAAATCCATGATCACCCAAAGACGAGAATTCTGCAGGAGTAAATAGTCGACAATCAGCACCCATGTCTGACTTCAAAAATGCTTGGGCAACATCCACCGCTTCAGGCCTTTGACAAACCACCCAACTTCCTCGGTGCAAGACTGGAATATTTGCTTGATCACAAATAGACTTCCATACTTCCCTTGAGTACCTTGCCCTTCTCCATGTATCTTTTTTTGATTGGCCGGAGACTGTGATAAAGCCAAAATTTCTAATTGAGGCACCGACGCAACGATTATTTTTTTCAACGACCCCTACTTTTAAACCTCGCAAAGTAGCCTCATAAGCGTGCGCTAATCCGACTATTCCAGCCCCAACCACAACTAAATCATATTGCTTCATATCACTGAACTGACCCTATAAAATTCTTTCCTCTTGCGGAATTGAATGCTTCAATCATCTGACACTTTTGACCCTCGGTTAGACAATCAGGATGATGCGACTTTACCCCAAGACTTTCAAGCCAGTGAAACATTTCTTGTGGATTAGACATATGCGCACCAATGGCTTCTTGTATGAATGCATTTGTGGAAGCATTACTTGATTTCGCATAAATGAGAGCCCACACAGCAGGCAACCACTTAGCACAAGCATATCCATGGGATTCACCGTTTGTGATGGTGTCATCATAAGATAATGCATGAGCCAAGGCGGTCTGAGTTTTTGACATTGAAACACCCGCAAGAAAGGCTGCCTCAGACATTTCCTCTCTTGCATGAAGATCTCTTAAATCATTTTTAAGAATAGGTAATTGAATACAAATCTTTTGTGCTGCTTTGATAGCTGTAGCAATGTTCTCAGCCGTGCTATTTTTATTCCAAATCGACTCCAATGCATGAGACAAGGCATCTAGCCCCGAGTCTCTAGTCAAAGTCCAGGGCGCATCATGAGTCAATTGAGGATCAATGATGGCACATTCAGCATAAACTTCAGAACCGAAAAATGAACTCTTAGAACCATTTTCGAAGTCCCATATTGTTGCGGTACCAGTTACTTCACTTCCTGTACCCGCAGTGGATGGCATAAGAATCAAGGGTAATTTATTAACTCCCGTAGGAACTACATCCAATGGTTTATTCAGGCAGTTTAACCACCAATCTTCTTTTTCAGACTTGAATCTAATGACCTTAGCAAAATCCATCAAACTACCACCCCCAATAGCCAAAATGACAGAATCATGAGCATGCGTGGTCTTTGAAAACTGCTGATTTAACTTAGAAACCATTTCAACATCAGGCATACCAAAGTCATAAACGTTTTGGCTGACAATTCTGTGCCCAAGAAAGCCTTTAATTTTTCTCAATAAGTTTTGTTGAAGTTCAGGAATATGCCAAATATGAAATTTCTTATTTGGATACAGATGTGATAGCTCTTCTACTGAATTAGAGCCCATATAAATACTTGGACTCGGCATTTTAGGTAACAATGCGCCTTAAGAACGACGAAATTAAATCAATGATAGTCACAGTCACAATCAAAATGATGAGAACTGCACAAGTTTCTGCATATTGAAACCCTCTAATAACTTCATAGAGAATCACCCCAATTCCGCCTGCACCAACCATTCCGACAACGGAGGCCGAGCGCACATTTGATTCAAATCGATAAAGTGAATATGAAATCCACAAGGGCATCACTTGAGGAATGATCCCAAAAACAACTTCTGCAATAGGATGACTTCCTGTTGCACGAATCCCCTCAACAGGCCTTGGATCGACAGCTTCCACGGCCTCAGAAAAAAGTTTGGCTAAAGTACCAGTTGTATGAACAAACAGAGCTAAAACACCAGCGAATGGACCAAGACCAACCGCAACAATGAATAACATGGCGAAGACCATTTCATTAATTGCACGCAGCGCATCCATCATGCGTCTAACTGGTTGATAAACCCATGGTTTGACGACATTTGAAGAACTTAGAAGACCTAGAGGAACTGCAAAAATAATTGCTAACAAAGTGCCCCAAATGGCAATCTGAACAGTTGCAATCATTTCACTAACATATAACTTCCAGTCCCTAAAATTGGGCGGGAAAAAATCTTTGGCATAAGTTGCCATATTGCTTGAATCTTTGATCAAGTCAAGGGGGCGAATTTCTGCCCCCTTCCATGACCACACTAAAACCAAGAAAAATAAAGCCCAACCAAGATAATAAATAATCCCGGGTTTATCAGATAAGGCTTTTGCCTTAACTTTTTCTAGAGAGTCTTGGGTGGGCGTATAAAACATTTATTTCTTCAACTTAGCTAATGCAGTATCAATTTCTGCTAATTTTTTCTTCTTATCAGCGTCATTCATAGTGGCATCACTTTCAACTTTTCCACGCTCTTTGAATAACTCTAGCTGACGAATTGGATCCAATTGAGCATTCGTTGAAGCTCTGAAACCTGCGTAGTTATAGATATTTTTTAAAACTTCTTTTTCTGCAGGATTATTCTTTGCATAATTCAAAACGAAATTTCTGATTTTTTCTTTAGTTGCTGAATCAAGATCTTTGCGCCATACAAATGGATCACTTGGAATCAATGGGCTTTTCCAGATAACACGAATATCTTTTGCCAATTCAGGTTTAGTTGCTTCTAGACGACCATAATCTTCTGTGTTATTGGTAGCAACATCCACTTGTTTTGCAAGAACTGCTTGGATATTCGCGCCATGGCTTGCGTTTCTAACTGTTTTAAAAGTTGCTCTTGGATCAATCTTACGTTGAGCAAAAATATAGTAAGTTGGAACTAAGAATCCAGATGTTGAGTTTGGATCACCAATACCAAAATTAATGTTCTTACCATTTTTAATAACATCATCCACATTTTGATATGGAGAATCTTTGTGAGTAATTAACAATGCGTGGTAGCCCCATGATCCATCAGCATATCCAACTTGAGCAAATACCTCACCGGATGCGCGATCAACAGCTTCCATGGCTGCCTTATTACCGTACCAAGCAACTTGAACCTTATTAAATCTCATCGCTTCAATAACACCAGCATAGTCAGGTGCATAGAATGACTTAATTGTTAGGCCAGTTGCCTTTTCCATATCACGGAAAAATGGCTCCCAACGATCTCTTTGGGCAGTGGCTGAATCTGTGGCAATGATGCCAAAACTAATTTCCTTTGCGAACACTGTGACTGTGCTTAACGCAAGCAATCCAGCAATAATGACTTTTTTCAACATGCGAACTCCTATTGATTAATTAACTAGAACTAAGGTTGGACGTGCTTCAGTGGTTAAGGGTGTTTCTTCATACCCCATTTCAATATCTCCGAGCTGTGAACCATACAGTCGAGCAAGAGATTCTTTGGTTAGATCAGATGTTTTTCCGTCATATACAAGATTGCCCTTATTAAGAGCAATTGTTCTATCGCAACATTTTTTTGCGATATGAACTTGGTGCAAACTTGTGATAAGAGTCAACCCAAACTGTTTCGTCAAATTAACCATCAACTCCATCACTTTTCTAGCAGACTCTGGATCAAGTGATGCGACTGGCTCATCAGCTAATAATAATTTTGAGCCCTTCACCAAAGCTCTCGCAATGGCAACTCTTTGTTGTTGGCCACCAGATAGTGTTGAAGCTCGCTGATATGCGTAATCAACCATTCCAACTTTTTCTAGTGCATCAAGGGCAAGGGCTTTTTCTTCTGAAGAAAATCGTCTAGAAAGTAATTGAAAGATATTTTTCTTCGAACCCAACCCAACCAAAACGTTGGTGATGACATCAAGCTGATTCACCAAGTTGAATTGCTGAAAAATAACTCCCACAGACGATCGAATGTGTCTGATATTGGGGCTTAGCTTACCGCTTGCCTGGATTTCTTCATCGCCGATATGAATGTTTCCACTTGACTCATCTAAAACTTCAAGTCCACAAATTGCTCTGATCAGTGTTGATTTTCCTGATCCGGAGGCTCCTAAGAGAGCTACCGTCTCCCCTGCATTCACTGAAAATGAGACACCATTCAAGGCTGTTGTTTTGCGCTCAAATGCCCGAAAAGTTTTATTTGCATGAGAAACTCTAAGCACAGTCTGACTCATGAGCACACCTCAATCAGTTCTTCAAGTTCACTCAACACAAGTTGACGATCAGGTAATTGAAGATCCGAGCGCTTACCCAAATCATCCCAATACCTTAATTGAATAGCATCTTTATGAAATGGATACTGAATAAAGTCATTACATTCTTCAGGACTCATCATTCCACCCTGTAATCTCAGGCTTCTCACTGAGTCAGAAGAGAGAGAATCAAAGTAAGAGGATTCAGTTGTTACTAAATAGCGTTTTGCCTTTACATGAAGGGCGATTGGTTGGCAAACCAAGTCAGAAAACAATGACTCAAGGAATTTACTGGCAATAACTTCATGTTGGTCATCACGCTCATAAAGAGTTGGAGTGCCCTCTAACTTAGATAACAAGTGTCCTATATCGTGTATCCAAGCTGCCAATTGTAAGTGAGGACTAACGAGAGCCTCCTTAGCTAATTGACCGCACTGCCAAGCATGTTCAAGTTGAGTGATATCCTCACCCGAATACTTTAAATCACCTTTAGACTCGTAAAGATTAATAATTGATTTGCCAGAAACTTTCATCCCATGAATATGGCATATGGCTGTGACACTTTGATTACATAATCTAAATTAAGAAAATCACATCATTTTTTTAATTTTCAAATATGCAAACATGGATGCACCAGCCAACCCCATCAAAAACATTACCTCATAGAATGAGGATTCCAAACCCAGCAAATCACTCATATTCATGCCCATGATCCCGGTAATCAGGGTCATAGGCAAAAAGATGACAGTCATGGTCGATAGAACTTGTAGGCTATTAGCGTTGAATTGAGCAACGTGGGCAGCTTGTTCGTCTTGAAGTACTTTTGCACGCTCATACAAATGATCCAGGTCTTGAATTAGAACTGATAATTTTTCAGAGAATTCTGATATTTCTTGAAAGTTATCATCATTCATCCAGGGTGCACGATTTCTAATCAAATGATTGATAGCGATACCCTCTGGAGCAAAGTATCTTCTCATGCGGTTACATTGAATTCTGATTCTTCCCAAAGTCTCATGCTCTGGCAAAGTCTCGCCACGGATGATAATCTCTTCTAATTGATCCATGCGATCCATGAGTTGATTGGCGGTATCGTGTACACAATCCTCACGAATCTCCAATAAGTGCCGATATACATCACCGACACTCTTAAGCTTTAGCTTGCCAGATATCAAGGAGCGCTTAAGAATATCTGGCGCTTCAACAGGATGAGGACGCAATGTAATGAAAACATTATTGATACAAATAATCCACATTGTCACAATTTCTTCAGAATTTTTTTGATTAAATTCTTTCAGAAAATCATTAAAAAAGATCAAATGAGCATCATCCACTCGACAAAATGTTTTTTGTCTGACTCGCCCGACATCATCCTGCAAAATTTCAACTATATCCTCAGGAAGGTGTTGTGATGATTTCAACCAACTCTGGACTTGGGTATTGGCATAGTTTAAATGCAGCCAAACTGAATCAGTTGCGGATAAGCTTAATAGCTCTTGTCCACTTAAGACAACTTCACGCCCTTCCCCATCAGAATTAAATAGCCAAGCAAAAATAAGCCCACTGACCGGCAAGCTATTTAAATTCATGACATTATTTACAGGTAAGAATCAATGACATTATTTGTACATTGACTTTTTAACCCAAGAAATTTTTTTCATCATTTTCTTGAATGCTTCTTGCTTGACCTCTTCACGCACAAAATCAATCATGCGATCTGTTTCTTCTGTGTGTTTTTTTGGTAAATCTATTTTTGCAGAAGCTTTGAATTCACAAATTTCTTGGCCGTCTAAGACAACGTATCTGACGGAACATTTGCTGATAGGCAAGTTGTAGGCTTGATTGCATACAATTAATTTTTCATCCAAAGTAGCAGCAAACGTTAATATATGATTTTGAAGATCATCTAATTTTTCAGGGGCGCTAAAAATCGTAAATCCTGTGGATGGATGCTCCCACTCGGAGTCATCCGAGTACCACATTTCTTTAATGTCATCTTCGCGGTTAACTTGCTTGGCTTCTGTTGTCGACAAGCCATAAAAAATACGATAAATAGAAAAATTGTCGCCAGGACCATACTGGCCCTCATCTGCGATGAAACGATTATTAATTTCTGAATTTAGAGATTCAACAGCTAGATTGCCACTCAAAGTAATTCGATTAACAAATGTTTTAGACATTTCTTCCTCCTATGAATTCCTTAAGAATACCTGATTAACATTAGTTTTCTTGTTTTTTAATATTTTCATTAACTCATCACGATTCTATAAGTTTTAAATAAAAATATACTTGAATCATAGGCCTACTTCTTTGCCATCTTTTCTCCAAATAGCGATTGTGGCAGATCTTGGTCGCGTGAATTTATCTTTATCTGGCCAACTGGAAATCACTTTCGTATTCTTAGGGTCTGATCTCTCAGAAGGTGACTCGCCCGGATGCTGAATGTTGATAAACATGGTTTTTAAATCTGGGGTCATATCAACACCTGTGATCTCACAACCTTTGGGGCCAATCAAGAATCTTCTAAATTCTTTGCTTGCAGGGTCTGATGCGTACATCGCATTATTTGGTAAATTAGCATAGGCACCTTTACCCAGGGTAGAAGTTGAAATATCCGTCTGTGTCCAAAGAATTCCACGTCGATCAAACCATAACCCATCCGGAGACCCGAGGGTATCGCCAATCACATTACCTCTTAAATGCGCTTGGGTACTGTTTGGATCTCCCGCCAAAGTATAGATTTCCCATTTAAAGACTGTTCCAGCACTGTCACCATTGGCTTCAGACCAACGAACAATGTGCCCCATTGAATTTGATGCTCTAGGGTTGGCCGCATTTAACGGAATCTGTGAACCTCTATCAGAATTATTGGTCAATGTCACATAAACATCCTTATTTTTCGGATGAACGGCAACCCACTCCGGACGATCCATCGATGTGGCACCAACAAAATCAGCCGCCAAACGTGCGTTGATTACTATGTAAGCTTGATTCGGAAATCCATTGGCGGCGGTCAAGCCATTTCTATTATGTTCAAGAGCAATCCATCTTCCCTGACCATCTGCGTCGTAGCGAGCCACATACAAAGTTCCCTCGTCCAGTAACTTCTTATTTTCAATTGGGTTTGCTGAATTAAATGTTTTTTTACTGACGAATTTATACACATATTCATTTTTTTGATCATCCCCCATGTAGACAACCACTTTTTTATTTTTTGCGATTGTGACAACAGCGCCCTCATGCTTAAAGCGACCCAATGCTGTTCTCTTGATGGGTTGTGCATCTGGATCTTGCGGATCAATTTCAACAACCCAGCCAAATCGATTGATTTCATTTGGATGTTTATCTAAATTAAATCGCTCATCATGCTCATGCCAACGATAACCAAATCCTTTTGTATTGACACCGACTCGAGCTTCTTGTAAGTTTGGCTTACCAGTTTTAACAAAATAACCATTGAAGTTTTCCTCGCAAGTCAAATAAGTGCCCCAAGGAGTAACACCATTGGCACAATTATTGAGCGTTCCTAAAGCCTCACGACCTTTTTCATCAAAGGCTGTTTTCATGTAAACGCTACCTGCTGCTGGACCACTGATGGCACATGGGGAATAAGCGGTGATTCTTCTAGAACGTTTATCAGTGACTACAGCCCAATCTCCACTCGCCGATTTTTCAATGACCGACACCGTGACTCCATGTGCAGCCTGTGATTTTTTGACCTTTTCGGCAGTCCAAGGTTCCATACCACTAGGATGCAATAGCCCGTCATCTGTATATTCGTGGTTAGTGACCCACAAGCCTTTTATAGATTCAGACCCATTCACTTTAATGGGGAAAAATGCACAGCCATCATGATGCATGCCAAATTGGCTTTCCTGATCAGCAGCAGTATCTGAGACATCAGGTGCAATATTCTTTGACGCTCCGTTGATTGAATCACCCCAAGCCGCAACCACGGACCACTGATAACCAGGCGGCAATTGGATGTCATCATTGGCAGAACTGTAAGACACAGATTCAAAAGAAAATAATTTTGACGAGCGATTTTCTGCAGCAATAACCTCTGCTTGGGAAAACAGCATCGCGATGGCAGAAGAAATCATGATGTTTCTTCGCTGCGGATTGACCAACTCAGTCAAGGACTTTTTACCAGTTGGGTTAACTACAACATCATCAAATTCATTCATTTCAACACCTAATTGTATTTTTGGAAAATAACTCCATATTTACCCAAAATTGTTTCACTTCAATGAAATTCTTAACTTAGACATGCTGTATTGGTCTTTCATTGGTCATTAATTTGTCATGACACTAAGATATTGTGAAAAAGTAGTCCTAAAAATATGGTTTGACGACAATTACCCAGCTCTGCTGGGATTTTTTTAATTCAGTGAGTATCATTTATAAAATGCATAAAAATAAATCATTCTCCGAATTGTTGAAGACACCTCATCAAATTGTGCAAGGGACCTATGGTCTAAGACCCATGTCTGAGAAAGATAGATCTTGCGTTAAAGACTTATTTGACCATCTCTCAAGCAAGAGTCGCTACTATCGATACTATCAATATCTTAATGATTTACCTGAGGATCTTTTAAATAAGATTGTTCAAGCAAATAGAAAAGATGATCTAGCGATTGGCGCTTTTCTTCAACATGACAACTCTGAAGAAAAAACACTCATTGGAATTGTCAGGTATGTCGAGGAAAGTATCCCAGGAGAGGCTGAATTTTCAATTTCCGTTCGAGATGACTTTCAACACGAGGGCGTGGGATCTCATTTAATGGAAATAATTTTCAGAGCTGCTCAGGAAAATGGTTACAAGAAACTTCATGGGTATGTGATGTCGGATAATCATGAAATGCTCACCCTGATGTCTAACCTTGGCGCAGAATGCACGCGAGATCCAGATGATATGACAATGATGATCACAACATTTACTGTGAAATAACCCTTTTTTTATAAATCCATAACAACATCAGTAATGCGGAACTTCCAGCCAAAGTGGCAGAAAAACTAAATGCATAAAAGGGGCCATGTACTTCATATAACCAACCAAATATGAAAGATGCGGGTAGTAGCATCACCCCAGAAATCAAGTTAAACCATCCAAAGGCAGTGCCGGTTAGATGAATTGGCGCCATATCAGCAACCAATGCTTTTTCGACCCCTTCTGTAGCTGCTTTAAAAATTCCGTAAAGTGCGAATAGCCCAAATAAGATGGGTACAGTCACACCATCTAAACCCATACAAAAGTAAACACAAGAAAATGCAAGCCAAGCAATCAAGATAAATAGCTTTCTGTCAAAACGGTCGGATAAGGCTGACAATGGCGTTCCCAAAATTGCAGTAATAAAAGACACAGCAGCCCACAATAAAGGAATTTGCTCAAGAGGAACTCCGAGCTCCTTGGCGCGCAATAAAAGAAACATGTCTGATGAATTGCCCAATGTAAATAATGCAATGACACACAAATATTTCTTAAAATCCTGAGATAAACCCTTCAATGACCAACTAAATTTTTCAAAAGATGGCGAAACTTTAATTTTTGGCTCAACGATTAAAAAAGTCAGACACATTGCAATAATTGCTGGTAGCAATGACCAAATAAAAACATCTTTCAGGGGCAGTCCCATAAAAAGAAGAAAAGTTGCTACCAATGGGCCTAATACTGCTCCCGCATTATCAAATGAGCGATGCAATCCAAAAGCCAAGCCCCTTTGTTTTTCAGAAACACTAAAAGCTAATAAAGCATCACGTGGCGAACTTCTCAGGCCTTTACCAATTCGGTCAACAAATCGAATAGATAAAATCCAAATCCAACTATTTGCAAATGCTAAAAGTGGTCGTCCAAATCCCGCAAAGCTATAACCTATTAACATCCAAAGCTTTGCATTATGAAACTTATCAAAGAGTACGCCGGAAATTAGTTTAAATAGACTCGCCGTTGCTTCAGCAATACCCTCAATTAAGCCAAGAATTTTTGGACCAGATAATAAAGTTGTAGCCAAATAAAATGGTATCAGTGGATATATCATCTCACTGGCAAAGTCATTCATGAAACTAATGAGGCCAATGAGCCAAACGCTTCCTGGTAGAAATTTCAGATTAGTGAGCATGTGGAGAAAAGTTGATTCGACTTTTTAGTCAAATCACCAAATTTTCTTAACTTCACTGAATGTTTTAACGGCTTGCGCGCATTCAATGCATGAGCGGGTCCGTTCTGCTTTTAACCATCCCATCGCAAAAAGAATATTTGAATCAACTGATAAACGTTCTTGAGATTTTTCAATGGCAACGCAAATATCGTTGTAATGCCCTAACGCCTCTAAAACTTGACCCAAACTTCTTAAATAATTTTTGTATTTATCGGTATTGCAAAAGTCTGTGAAGAATTCCAAAGTGTACCGAAGATGTTTAAGTCGTTTGCGTAACTTATGGCGCCTTTCATCAGGAATCTCCATAAAACAGCTTGCCAGTTGTTTTGTTTCCTTAAGGACTTTGTTTAGCTCCTGAATTAATAAAGGTTTTAATCTTTTTGATTCGGACGTTGATTTTTCTTGTACTATTGATATCTCAATGATTGATAAACAAAACAATTGAAAATTCTTAGCCTGCAAAATACCTTTAGGATCAGGCAAATCGCTCACAGAAGTTAAGCTCATATCAGGAGCATCAACAGCAGACAGAGCGGGCTTTAATTTTTCATCAAAAAAATGATGGTCTCGGTACTGGCCCAACTGACCAAAGACCAATATCAATTGCTTTAAATCAGACTCTGTTAGATAAATCTGTATCAATCCCAACACTTTCATCGCAGATTTTAAGCGCCGCAAACCCACCCTCAATTGATGAATATGCTCATCAAATGCTTCAAGTCCCGCATTAATCTCGCTGACATTCGGTAGTATTTGATCAATACAAGAATTTAGTAATACGGCAGCAATAGCGCCATCATGTTGGTTCGGCAAGGTAACCTCTTTAGCCCTGGTAGGAGGACTTGAGGAAAGACCTCTGGCAGCCAGGTAACCCCTTTGAGCTTTACTTCGAGTGTCAATCGTTGCACTGAATCGACTAATCAATACTTTTGCATGATTAATAACGGCTAGCTTGTCTCCTGACTTGAGCTCAATCTCTAACTCACGGACAGGAATCAGTCTTTCTTCACCATTGGATTGATATGCCTTAATCATTCCAATATCTAAAGCATACTCAAGCATGGCTCCACGCGCACGAACCAAGGCAGGTCTTCTCCATATATCTGTTTGATATCTGACAGACAGTTGATCTGGCCCATGTTTTGCATCTCGCAATACTTTCATTAAGACTTTATGCGCAGGATGCTCATGATGAAGATGCACATTCAAAAGGGGTACGGTTGAACCCACATGCTGAATCACAACATTGTGTTCCAACCTCTCAAACTGTGAAGAGCTACTTGCTTTAAGCGTTTGAATCCAAAATCTTCCCTCTTTGCGAATTCTGATAGCTATGCCAGCTTTGGCTAAAGTGAATGCATCCGTATCAAAGTAAAAAGCTTGTAATTTTTGACGCCGAATGCCACCCTTAGAGATCACAAATTTTTCAATCTCAGTCAATCGTTCATCAGGGAAAACTAATTTCAGTTCAAATTCATTCATACTTTGATCTTCAAATCAATTGAATTTTTATACTTGGCTGTTGCCATGTTTAAAATTAACCAAGATCTGCAAGTTCTTTTAAATGGGCGACAACACTTCTAGCCAATGCAGACAAGTGATACCCACCCTCAAGACAGCTAACGATACGGCCATGTGAATATTCATCTGCAATATTCATCAGCTGTCGCGTTATCCAAGCGTAGTCTGCCTCAACCAACCCCATCTGCCCTAACTCATCTTCTCGATGAGCATCAAAACCAGCAGAAATAAAAATAAACTCTGGTTTAAATTCGCGCAACTTTGGTAGCCATTGAGTTTCAACTAATTGTCGAATTACCTTGCCGTCAGTATATGCTGGCACTGGAGTGTTTAACATATTAGGAGAGTTTTCATGAACCTCTGAATAAGGGTACAAAGGGTGCTGAAAAAAACTACACATCAAAACACGTGAATCATCTTTAAAAGCCATTTCAGTACCATTACCATGGTGAACATCAAAATCAATGATGGCCACACGCTGAAGTGAGTACTTTTCAAGAGCATACTTTGCTGCTATAGCAATGTTATTGAAAAAACAAAATCCCATCGCTCTATTGGGTTCGGCGTGATGTCCTGGTGGGCGAGTACAGGCAAAAGCGTTCTTTACCTCACCAGACATTACTTTATCCACAGCAGTAATTGAAGCGCCGACTGACCTTAGTGCTGCTTGATAGCTGTGCGGGTTCATTTTTGTGTCAGAATCAATCACACGATATTCATTTTCATGAACAAACATCTGAATATTTTTAATATGTTCTTTTGTGTGAACTAACTCAAGCTGACTCTCTGTCGCTAAGGGAGCATCTAAATAGGTTAAGAATGGCTCAATACGACTCAATATCAATTGGTCTTCAATCGCCTTCACACGATCAGGAGACTCCGGGTGATACTCACCCATATAGTGTTCTAGCGAGTCTCTATGACTGATGTAAGCAGTGCTCATTTGAGAAATAATCTAATTGTTCTAATTAGATTGAATGTTGGTCTAAGACAGATGATGCCACAACTTAATTCGATGAATTCATGATTATTGTCATTAATTGAACATATTAAGTCTCTATAGTCATAAATGAAAACTAAAAAGATAAACCTCTCCTCTTACATGACCCCTTAAATGGGGTCTTTTTTTTGATCCAAACAAAGATAGTCTTAATAAATTCTTATTTCCTTCATGACCTTGCAACAAACCGATAATAATGTGAATAAGTGATTCCAAAAGAATCATTATTTGTTTTTAACCTTCACCACAAGGATAGACATGAAAAAATTATTGAGAGTCACCCGTAAGATATATTTTGCCTGGCAAGAAGCTAGAAGTACCTTCATCAAGTTCTCCGCTTCAAATTGGATAGGCGGCTAGTGTGACCAATACGTTTTTTCTACCTTCCTCAAGATGGTATGAATATGGAGATTGGCTCAAAAATCTTGATCAAGAAACTCTGACAAGTTATTTTGGATTAGTTACCAAAAATTTAGTAATTGATTCACTCATCGATAAGATGATTTTGTCGAAAGAACATCACTATTTACTTATTGCTGCAAAAGATGGTCAGTGGGTCGGAATCACTCACATCGCCATTAACAACAAAGATGTTGAATTTGGCTTAATTGTTACCCCAAATCATCGACAACGTGGGATTGCTAGTTTGATGCTAGACGAATGTATTAATTGGGCAAGAAATAGGAACTTTGATTTCTTGTTCATGCACTGTGTTAATCAAAACATTGCGATTAAACAACTTTGTGAAAAGTATCAATTGATACCAAAAAATATGATGGGAGATGCGGAGGTTAAATTTAAATTACCACCTCCGAATATTCAGACTTTCATTAAGGAAGCCTTATTTAGACAAATGAAGTTTTATCATTTGATAACAAACTAGAGATGGCCTGCCCAGCACGATTCGAACGTGCGACCTACGCCTTAGAAGGGCGGTGTTTGATCAATTCAGTGGCTGGTATGCGAACAATTTTTCCGTCGATAGTAGTTACTATCGCTGTATTGGTTTGAATTGCGAGATCTATTGCCGCCTGTCCAGCGCGTTGCATAGCATAGTATGAACCAGCGATATCAGGATCTGGTGAATTACGAATATCTTTACTTGGATTTGTCATAATTACCCCTGTTCAATTTGTTCCGGCGGAGTTTTATCTCCATCCAACAATACCCATGATTTTACTGCTTTTTGGTAATTGGGTAAATTTGCCAAACCTGCGACGAAGCGCCTACGGATAATTTCCTCGGGAATGTTATGCCCTCCTTGAGCAACTCTCTCAGCCACCCTAGAAATTGCCAATTCAGGTGAACTTAGTTTAATAAACCAAAGTTTTACAGCGTAACCTAAATTTTTCCATTCCTCAATACGCTGCAAGTAATGAGTCCCTGACAATGTCGTTTCAAAAGAAAAGCTCTCACCGGCTTGAGTATATTCATCCAGCTCTTTTAACATTAAACGCGCAGCCTTAAAGGCAACAGATTCAGGATCAAACGGCGACAAACCAGCGGCAATGAGATCTGCATTTATGAATCGAAATGTATGGGCCTCTTTTGGTAAAAAGTTTTTAGCAAACGTGGTTTTACCAGCTCCGTTTGGACCTGCAATGATAATAATTTTTTTGCTGTTAGCGGTCATTACCTACATTCTATAGAACTAAATAACGCAAAGATAATTACTACTCGAAAAGATCTTGGGAATTTGGCCTGCCCAGCACGATTCGAACGTGCGACCTACGCCTTAGAAGGGCGGTGCTCTATCCAGCTGAGCTATGGGCAGTCTTTGATTAGAGCTAGATTATAGCGGAGGTCTAAAAGACCTGGCTCATATACGATAATCATGAGAATTCATCTACATATAAGAGTTTTGCCATGATCACCCTGTACCACAACACAAAGTGCAAAACCTCTCGTGATACCCTAGAAATCCTCGAGAACTCTGGTGAGCCCCATCAAGTGGTTTTGTATTTGACCACTCCTCCCTCAGAAGCTGAATTGCGTCACATCATCAAGGCCACAGGTGGTTCTGTTAGAGATATCTTGCGCCAAAAGGGAACCCCTTTTGAAGAATTAGACTTGGGCAATCCACAGTGGAGTGATGAAGATCTCATTGGGTTCATGTTGCAACACCCCATTTTGATGAACCGCCCTATTGCTATCAATGGCAACCAAGGGGCCTTGTGCCGTCCACCTGAGAAAATTCTGGATTTACTGAGTTAAATCTTTTGGGTTAGATCTATTGAGTTAGATTTGCATTGCTAAATGCTTAGCCTTGATTTTTGGCATCATCATTTTGGTCGCTGACTGATCTCATCAAAGTCAGAATCTCATTCGGCAAAGTTGCGCCAGTATCTTTTAAACCCATCTTTAGTTCAGGCACATACTGACTGATCTCATCTGAGCCGTAGAACTTCATCGACCAATTACTAAAGCGTCGCTTTTGCAATGGATTGATATCTAGCACTTGAATTTCTTTATGGCGCGGATCAGCAGCAATGGACTTCCAGATTAGTTCAACGTGCTGGGGATAGCCTTCCATGATTTGACCAAAAATGCAGTTGTCATAGAACAAAACACCTGTGATGCCATTGCGCTTATTTTTATGAACCACATCTTCAAGCAAGTTCATCAAACCCAAAATACCCATGTCATTCGCTGACTGACTGACATAACTCAATTCAATGAGCTGATCAGTTGGAAAGTTGGCAAAGTTAATTTGGGAATCTTCTACAAATGACATATTTAATTTTTGAAATCTTTATAAATAGTATTAGACAAAACTAATCTGTTATTAGCCTTACGTCTAAGTCAGATAGTAGACATAAATTCAATAAAGTGTTGATATAACGATGCTGCCATGCAACAAATCAATGTCATTGATGCGAAGTTTCAACAATCTTTGAGTGAAAGATGCTTTGAAGAATTTTTGGAGGTTGCTGCATCGAGTGATGCGAATTGAAAGTGGTCGGAGTACAAGGATTCGAACCTTGGACCCCCTGGTCCCAAACCAGGTGCGCTACCAGACTGCGCCACACTCCGACTAAGACCGATATTGTAACCCATGGGCAGTTTGTTAGCAAATTTGGACAGTCAACTAACCTCTAGACTATTGTTTATAAAGCTTTAATTACAAGCTACTTCTATTGTTTTACGCTCAGCAGATAGCTTCGCCATGGTTTTGAAGCGATCTTCTAGTCTATTTTCAATGAAGTATTTGATAACAAACATGGGCAAATGGGAATCTGGTTCTAAGACCCCCTCATGTCTGATGACACTTCCCAAAATATTAGGCTCAACAAACCATTTACCAGAAAATCTTTTGGAGTCTCCTTTGATTTGAATAAATTCTGTTCCCTTGATTGGCTGCTCAGTGTATTCAATTAAGGTATGTAATTTAACCTTGAAAAATAGGATCTTTTCTTCAGCAGAGCGCTCAACCAACACCTTATTACTAGATATCCGGGTAGACTTGGACTCTGTCACACCAGGTACTTTTTTTGCTGCTTCGTAATCAGTTAGATAACGGTAAGCTTGGCACGCTGTCAGTGGCGTTTGAAAGCTGGCCGCAAATAAAAAAGTGTCATCCTGACGAATCACTTTTGCTTGGACATTAAAGCGATCAAAATCACCATCAGCAAAACAAATTTGGAAAATCATAAGACCAACTAGAGTAATTATTTTTTTCATAAGCAAATCATAATCCGAGAAAATAACGAAGCACTGAAGATTTTATTTGTGAAGAGAACCAAAGAAACTGCTGAAATTGTTGCTTATAAGGCAGCCTGGAAATTACTTTTTAACGAAGAAATTTCTTAGCATCGAAACTAAATAAAATCAGACCTTTGATGCCACCAGTTGGTGTGCTTGAGATGCCAATTCTTGGCGCGTAAAATGAGCCGGAAGTTTCTCAGCGATATTGATGTGAACCTCCAAATGATCAGTATTTAAGATGTTTTTAATAGAGTCGATCAACTCCATGTCGCCAATAAAAGCTGCTCTATCTGAATACTGATTATTCTCTTTGTATTGAATTGTGATGGGTAAAACATCCACATGGGCCTGATGAGCTGACTCAAATAAATTTGATTTAAATGGCAATACTTCTTTTCCATCTGAAGAAGTTCCTTCAGGAAATATAGCCACCACTTCCTGATTGGTGAGTTTTTCCTTCATGAGTTGAATCACTCGCTTGATATCAGACAGTTTTTCTCTTTTAAGAAAAATAGTGCCCAGCATATTGGCCAAGTAACCAAAGATTGGCCACTTTGAAACATCTGCCTTGGCAACAAAGATCACCGGCCGAATCGAATTGATGACATGAATATCCAACCAAGATATGTGATTGGCCACCAATAGATATGGCTGAGCACCAAATAAAGTTGTGGGATCTCCATGAATGACGACCTTCACCTTCAAGATTCTGAGCAAACGAATACACCAACGCTGGACCAGCTTCTTGCGCAATTTGCCTGGCAATACAGGAAATATTGCGCACTTCAGAATGGCTGATACCAGATGGATGACAAGGAAAAAGGATTTCATGGAGGGAATCTTGGCATATTTCTATGTCACGAATATGACATCAATTTGACATCATAGTTTCAAATAGGTCGTGCCCAATGTGAACTCATGAATCAATACCGCGCAATATGGATTTCTGATGTTCACCTAGGCACCGCTGGCTGCCAAGCAAATTATCTCCTCGATTTCTTAAAACACAACGATGCTGACAAAATTTACTTGGTTGGTGACATCATTGATGGCTGGCAATTAAGAAAACGTTGGTTTTGGCCGCAAGCCCATAATGATGTGGTTCAAAAGTTACTACGTAAAGCC
Organism: Polynucleobacter cosmopolitanus; assembly: GCF_002224225.1. GTDB lineage: Bacteria > Pseudomonadota > Gammaproteobacteria > Burkholderiales > Burkholderiaceae > Polynucleobacter > Polynucleobacter cosmopolitanus. The sequence goes on from NZ_NJGG01000002.1 coordinate 298,983, forward strand.
CGAAAAGGTTGTGAGGTCATATACATACCAGGCAATCACGATGAAATGGCCCGCCAATTTTTCGGTATGAGCTTTGGCGACATCAAAGTAGAAGATGAAGTGATTCATACAACCGCTGATGGAAAGCGGCTCTGGATCACGCACGGCGACCTTTTTGATGGGGTGATGCAATACGCCAAGTGGCTTGCATACGTTGGCGACACCTTGTACACATTCATCCTCTGGGTAAATCGCTGGTTCAATCACATCCGCTCAAGAATGGGTCTTAATTATTGGTCCCTTTCTCAATACTTAAAACATTCAGTGAAAAATGCCGTCAGCTTTATTGCCGATTTTGAAATGATCATGGCCCGCGAAGCCAGAATCAGAAATTGTGATGGCGTGGTCTGCGGTCACATACATAAAGCCGAAATCAGAGAAATCGAGGGCTTGCTTTACTGCAATGATGGGGATTGGGTCGAGAGTTTAACTGCCTTAGTTGAAAACGCTGACGGCTCTTTAAGAATCGTTCATTGGAATCAAATTTTGCCCGATCCTGTGGCTATTACACACACCGAAACGGTCACCATCAGCGTGACTAAAACCGAAATTTCAATGACTCAAGAACAATTACTGGAGACTATTAAATGAATATCATGATTGTGACGGACGCCTGGGAACCTCAAGTCAACGGCGTTGTAAGGACCCTTAAACAAACCATGCATGAGTTGAAAAAAATGGGGCACACAATTGAAATGATCACCCCACTGGAATTTAAGACCATTCCCTGCCCGACTTACCCAGACATTTCTTTATCACTTTTCCCAGGAAAAAAAGTTCGTCAAAAAATGGAGTCTTTTAGACCTGATGCCATCCATATTGCGACTGAGGGTCCTTTGGGTATTGCTGCCAGAGCTTATGCTTTAAAACACAAGTTACCGTTTTCAACGGCTTATCACACTCGATTTCCTGAATACGTCAAAGCCCGCACAGGCATTCCATTGGCACTCACCTACAAGTTTTTACGTTGGTTCCATGATCCATCCTTGGCCGTGATGGCACCGACCCAAGTGGTGATTGATGACCTAGAGTCATATGGTTTTACAAACGTGGTTCTCTGGACCAGAGGCGTTGATCTGGACATTTTCAAGGTTCAAGAATCCAAAGAACTCAATTCTGCTCATCCCATCTTTTTGTATGTGGGTCGAGTGGCAGTAGAAAAAAACATTGAGGCATTTTTAGAACTTAAGCTACCAGGCTCTAAGTGGGTCGTCGGAGATGGTCCAGCTTTGAATAGCCTTAAAGCAAAGTATCCAGAAGTTCATTACTTAGGAGTTTTACAACAAGAAAAACTAGCCAAGGTATATGCAGCGGCTGATGTATTTGTGTTCCCAAGTAAAACCGATACATTTGGCTTGGTACTTCTTGAAGCAATGGCTTGCGGAACACCTGTGGCTGCCTACCCAGTAACTGGACCGATTGATGTGCTTGGAAACTCTCAATCAGGTGCCATGAACAATGATTTGCGTGAGGCTTGTTTAGAAGCTCTAAAGATTCCTCGTGAAGTTGCAAGAGCACACGCAGAGAAGTTTTCTTGGCAAGTCGCCAGCAATCAATTTCTTAGCTACTTAAAGCCTATTGAAAGTCACACAACTGTCAAATCCCCGTCATTGGCATGACATATTGAGTGAATAAATTGATGACATATCAACAATAAATAGGCAAATAAATGAGCGATTTACCAAACCCACTATCTTCAATCGCAGATTCTTTTCTTAATAAAAATTCTAAGAAAACAATGTCTGAGAGGATTGCCCCTCTCCATAAGATTATCAAAGAAAAAATCACTCGTATTCAGCAAAATTCAACAAGCAAAAAAAGTGGTAATACTGTTGAAGCTCCTGCTGTTCAAACCAGTAAAGCAGCTCCAATCAGTGTGAGCTGGGCAAGACATCAAGATGAAGTTAAAGAAGCTCAGCGTTTGCGCTACAAGGTTTTTGCTGAAGAGATGGGAGCCAACCTAAAACCTTCTAAAGAAGGTTTGGACGTTGATATTTTTGATAGTTTCTGTGATCACTTGATTGTTCGTGACAACGAAACCCTCAAGGTGATCGGCACATACAGAGCTTTACCACCCCATCAAGCAAAGCAAATGGGCTGCTTATACTCAGACTCTGAGTTTGATTTGACTCGCTTAAGACATTTGCGTCACAAGATTGTTGAAGTAGGTCGCTCATGCGTTCATCGTGACTATCGCTCTGGTGGCGTCATCATGGCTCTTTGGAGCGGTCTTGGCCAGTACATGAAGAAGAATCAGTATGAAGTGATGTTGGGTTGTGCCAGCGTACAAATGGGCGATGGTGGCCACTACGCAGCCAGCTTAGCCAAGATGTTGAACAATGAGCAACATCTCACAAGCATTGAATACCGTGTTTTTCCAAGATTGGCATTACCAATTGAAGAGTTGAACAGCAGCTTAGAAGTTGAGCCGCCAGCATTGATCAAGGGTTATCTCAGATTAGGCGCTAAGGTGTGTGGTAATCCAGCCTGGGACCCCGACTTTAATACTGCTGACTTCTTGACAATGCTAAGACTGGATGACATTCACCCAAGGTACGCCAAGCATTTCCTAGGCAATAACTAAATAATTAATTCAATCATTTGATTTAACAGCCTCTTTTAAAAGAGGCTGTTTTATTTAGAAAACCTGAATTGTGAGTTCACGGCCAATTTTTTTCCAATCAGTCGATTCTTTTTCAAGTCCAAATTGAGTTAATGGGTTTTTCTTAACCCATTCTTTAGGCACTTTAATAACAAAACCGCCCTCTTGTTCTTTGACAATAATCTCATCAATTTTCTCATCGGCACGTCTACGACATAAGACATGCGCCAAGCGCAAACTAAAGAGCATGCGCCAGTCAATATAGTTTGAAGTCACGGATATTTTGCCCAGTTTTCCCGTGTGGCCCAATAATAAGGCTGCCAATCTAGCTTGATCTAACTTTGAAAATCCTGGCATATCTGCATGGGTAGCAATATAAGCAGAGTGCTTGTGATAACCATTGTGAGTGATGCTCAAGCCAATTTCATGGAGTTTGGCTGCCCAAGAGAGTATCTGTTCATTATCTTTCCGATTTTCATACTTTGGCTTAGCAAATTGATTCAAAAAGAAAATGGCGGCATTACTGACTCGATTGGCTTGTTGACGATCAACGCCATAACGTTGCATGAATTGCTCAACGGTCACATAACGCATATCATGATGCTGAGAGCGCCCTATAAGGTCATAAAGAACGCCCAAACGCAGTGCCGCCTCAGTGACTTCCATGCGCTCAATGCCCAACTCTTCAAATGCTGCCAGCATGATCGCTAAACCGCCCGGTAAAACTGGGCGGCGATCATTCTTTAAACCCAACAATTCTGATCGATCAATGTACTCAGATTCGATCAAGGACTGCTTGAGTGCCAAAAGAGCATCTTTGGTAATAACACCACCCATATCATCAACTGGCAAGTCGTGGGGTGGGCCATTAAAGCCATTTTGAGCAATCAATTCTGCAATGGCTCTGGCTGTTCCTGATGAACCAATAGATTGCTTCCAACCAGCTTTTAAAAATTGAGAGGTGATGGCCTGAATTTCTCTTCGCGCCGATATCTCAGCTTGCTTGAAAGAGTGGGCGTCAACTAAACCACCTGGAAAGAAGTCTTGACTGTAAGAAACACAACCGATGTACAAGGACTCTAGTAATTTTGGTTCATAGCCATCACCGATGATGAACTCTGTAGAACCGCCACCAATATCTAATACAAAACGTCTTCCTGAGCAGGCTGGAGCATCATGAGAGGCACCTATATAAATCAGTCTAGCCTCTTCGCGTCCTTTAATGACTTCAATTGGAAACCCTAATAGTTTTTCAGCTTCTTCGATGAATGAATCTGCATTTCGTGCGACACGCAAGGTGTTGGTGGCTACAGCACGAACTTGTTTAGGTTTAAAACCTCTCAAACGATCCCCAAAACGATGAATCGCTGCCAGACCCCGAGTGATTGCTTTTTGATCTAGAAGTTTATTATCTGTAAGACCAGCAGCCATCCGCACTGAATCTCTCAAGGTATCAATAGGCATTACTTGAGTGCCCGAGGGCGAATCTATCACCCGAGCAATCACCATTCGAAAACTATTAGAGCCCAAGTCAACTGCCGCGACTAGATCGTCAGCAGAGTATGGAGAATTGGAATGGTTCGTGCTCACTTCTAGGATTTTTTATTTTTGATAAGTAAGATTATGACGTCAATATTACATGGTGATGACAAAATGAATTCATAAATTTGTCACATTTCTGACATAGACCTTTGTCAAAATGATAAATATGCAAAAAATGAACTCTTCAACTTCAGCAACCCCTCTTCTGAATCGAGAATTGGGTGCCTTAGAATTTAACTCCAGAGTGCTTGCGCAGGCCGAAGATCCCAAGACGCCGCTACTAGAGCGTTTGCGCTTTGTTTGTATTGTCTCATCAAACATGGATGAGTTCTTTGAGATAAGAATGTCTGGCATCAAGGAACAGTTAAAAAGCAATCCAAAAAACATAACTCCCGACGGCTTAAAGATTAAGGATGCATATGAAGTTGTGGTCCAAAAGGCTCACGAATTAGTTGCTCGAAAATTTAGTCTTCTTCAAGAAGATATTCTGCCTAAACTTGAAAAGGCTGGCGTTAAATTCTTCCCAAGTCATATGTGGACGCCGCAGATTAAAAACTGGGCTCGTGATTTTTTCCAAAAAGAATTGATCCCCCTTTTAACACCGATTGCCTTAGATCCTGCGCATCCTTTTCCTAAAGTCATCAATAAAAGTTTGAACTTTTTAGTGACACTAGAGGGTAAAGACTCATTTGGTCGAAAGCCTACCTTGGCAGTTGTTCAAGCGCCTCGCTCATTACCACGAGTTGTTCCCTTGCCTGAGCACTTGTATTCTGGACCTCATGGCTTTGTTTTATTATCATCATTCATTCAAGCATTTGTGCCTGAGTTATTTCAAGGGATGACAATCACAGGTTGCCATCAATTCAGAGTAACCCGCAATTCCGACCTATTTGTTTCTGAGGATGACATCACTGACTTGCGCTCGGCTCTTCAGGGTGAATTGCCAACCCGTCATTTAGGAGCTGCAGTCAGGTTAGAGGTCACAGCTGAAATGCCTGGTGAACTTCAAGAATATTTACAAAAGGTTGAGGGGCTCAACGATGCAGACTGTTACCGCGTCAATGGCCCTGTGAATTTGGTGCGATTGGTACAAATACCTGATTTAGTAGATATCCCAAAATTTAAATTCAAACCACATCAGCCGAAGCAATCAATTGCCAAGTTAAGTGGTGACAGTATCTTTGAAAAAATAACAAATTCTGACATCCTGTTACATCATCCCTACGAAAGCTTTGATCCTGTTTTACAACTACTTCAAGAAGCAGCCAAAGACCCAAAGGTTTTAGCCATCAAACAAACTGTCTATAGAACAGGTGAGCAATCCTTGGTCATGGATGCACTGATGGAAGCTGCACGTAACGGCAAAGAGGTCACAGTCGTAGTAGAGTTATTAGCTCGCTTTGACGAACAAACTAATATTGGTTGGGCTGCAAAATTAGAAGCAGTAGGCGCTCACGTTGTTTATGGTGTTGTGGGTCATAAATGCCATGCCAAAATGTTATTGATCGTTCGTCAAGAGACAATTCCAGCATCAGGTCGACGCAAAGCTAAAAAAGTACTGAAGCGTTATGCTCATCTAGGTACAGGAAACTACCATCCAAGAACTGCCAAAATCTATAGTGACTTTGGTTTGATGACAGCCAACCAAGAGATTTGTGAAGACATGCACCATGTGTTCATGCAACTCACAGGAACTGGCGGAAGAATCTCGCTCAAACATTTGTGGCAGTCACCATTCACCATGCATCCGGAATTAATTGCTCATATTCGTCGCGAGGCACGAAATGCCAAACAGGGCAAAAAAGCTCACATCATGGCAAAAATGAATTCCCTTTTAGAGCCAACCATTATTCAAGAGCTCTACAAAGCTTCTCAAGCTGGTGTAAAGATTGATTTAATCATTCGAGGTGTGTGTGCCTTGCAACCTGGTGTTCCAGGACTATCAGAAAATATAAAAGTTAAATCAATCATTGGTCGCTTCTTAGAACATCATCGAATTTATTATTTTTATGCAGATGGCACTGAAGTTCTCTATTTATCGTCTGCTGACTGGATGGATCGCAACCTCTTTAGACGTGTTGAGGTGGCCTTCCCTGTATTAGATCCAAAGCTCAAGACCCGCGTCATTAAAGAAGGATTCCAAATGCTTCTTAAGGACAACACCACCACTTGGCATATGAATTCTGAGGGTCACTATCATCAAATTAAGCGCAGAGCTAGCTCAACTGAATATATTGGTCAAAAAGAGTTGGTCAAACTCTTAACTTTATAAAATTGGTTTCGCCAAAATTCTTCTAGTTTTTTGGCGGTGCCATGCGTTGTGCAGGAAAGCTCAAAGAGAATTCACTCCCCTCGCCTAGTTTGGATTTGATCTTAAGCTCGCCATGGTGACGACTGATCACATGTTTGACGATTGCCATCCCCAAACCAGTGCCTCCCGTATCTCTTGAGCGACTACGATCGACTCGATAAAAACGCTCTGTCAGACGTGGTACATGCTCCTCAGAAATACCAGGCCCTGTATCAATCACTGAGAAATGACCCTCTTCACCACAATCCTCCCAGCGAATGATAACGTTCCCGCCCTCAGGGGTGTAACGAATCGCATTAAATACCAAGTTTCCAAAAGCTGAGTACAACTCCAAATCATCGCCAAAGACATTCCGTTGACTAGTTTTTTCAAGCTTGATCTGGTGCCGCCCTTGTGACAAGCCCTCAGCATCTGATTGAAGTCTTGCGAGCATATTGTCCATGGGGATCATCTGAGTGACCGGTGGCTCAGGATTACCCTCTAGCTTGGCCAAAGTCAATAAATCTTCAACCAAGGTCTTCATGCGCTCCGCTTGAACACTCATCAAATCTAAATACTTTTTGCGATCAGCTTCGTTAAGATCAAATTCTTGGACGGTCTCAAGAAATCCCGATAAAACTGTCAAAGGTGTTTTCAGCTCATGCGACACATTAGCCACAAAATCTCGTCGCATTGAATCAGTTTTTTCAATTTGAGAAACATCTTGGGAGAGCAGCAATTTTTGCTTATCTCCGTAGGGAAAAATCTGAATATCCAAAGCAAATTGTTCAAAAATACCCATATTCGTTAAGCGCACAGGATCACGATAATTTTGACGAATCATGTACTGTATAAATGCAGGTTTACGTAATATGTGTGTGATGCGCTGCATGACATCTCGTTTAGCATTAATGCCAAAGTGCTGTTCGGCAATGCTGTTACACCATTCAATTTGATCTTCTTCATTGAGCATCACCACACCGTTTGGCGTGGCTTGAACCGCTTGTATAAACCGGCTGTGTTGCTGTTCAATATCCAAAATTTGATTGCGTAAAGAGCGAATTAGCTTGTGAAGACGGTAGTAAATTTCCCCCCAAATACCCAAGGCATTAGGCATTTCAGCAATGTTCGAAGACATCAATAATCGACTCAATTTGGACGCATGCCAAAATTGGTAAATCAATAGCAGGCTTAAGCAAACAGTGGCCGTCAAGAAACCGCCCGTTAAGTCAAAAACTTCACCAGCTATCCAAGAAATCAACAGAACTGTTAGGAAAATCGTTAATAAACGAGTTTTTATTGGCACCATAAGATGAATATTAACAAGTCTCTGAAAAACAATAGAAAAAATTACCTAAATAACCAAAATAAGCATAGTCAAATAAAGCTACCCAACAAGGACATGATGCTTGAGTGCCTTCATCAAGAAAGCTTCTTAAAAGCTTCATCCTACTGTCAAATTCAACCTCTAAGATCAAATCATGAGTTTTAAGGGTGAAACGAATATCATGAATAATGAATACAAAATCTACTTTTCAATGAAAAATTACATTGTTCCGCAAACAATTGAAGACGAAGTTGCACAGAAAAAAATTGAATATCAATTCATTAAAACCAGTGCGCTTCATCTGAACTTAGATTTGCCTGAAAAGTACAAAAATAATAATGATTTGATCAGCGCTAATTAAGCCCCCATCAGTGCTGTATTAAGCCTCCTGAAGCAGCATCAGAAACAATCTGTGAAGCTTGATTCATAATTTGGTTCTTGAGGATAAATAACTCCGGCAAATAAGATGGTTCTTGGAAGGCTTTTCTACCAATACCTTCGTATTCAAATCCCTGATCAATGATGAGCTGTGGGTCATAAATATTTCTACCATCAAAAATAACAGGTGCAGCTAGCGCCTGTTTCAAGGTATGAAAATCAGGACTTCTAAAAGACTTCCATTCAGTCATGATCAATAGTGCGTCAGCACCCTGAGCCGCATCCAATGGATCTTCATGAAAGCTCAAATCTTCTAATAATTCAGTGCAATCAGACATATCTCCATTGATAGCTAAACGAGCTTCATGCATGGCCACGGGATCATGCGCCTTAATTTGCGCACCACGCATGAGTAAATTACGGATCACAACCCTACTCGGGGCCTCACGCATGTCATCGGTATTTGGCTTGAATGCCAAACCCCATAAACAAAATGTTTTTCCTGCCAAGTCTTTGCCATATCGATTGATGATTTTTTTAACCAAGATATTTTTTTGATATTCGTTAACCTCTTCGACAGCCTTGATTAACTTTAATTCCTGCCCATGATGCTCCGCAATTTTTGCTAATGCCGAAACATCCTTTGGGAAGCAACTTCCACCATAGCCAGTGCCCGCATACAAGAAGCTGTAGCCAATGCGCGTATCTGAACCTATGCCCTGTCTGACTGACTCAATATCAGCGCCCAACACATCTGCTAAATTGGCGATTTCATTCATGAACGAAATGCGCGTTGCCAACATTGCATTGGCTGCATATTTGGTTAATTCAGCACTTCGTACATCCATGTAGTATGTCCGCTCATGATGGCGATTAAAAGGCGCATATAGCTGCCTCATCATTTCTTTGGCTGCAAACCCGGCTGCATTGGCCTGACTGCCAATAACGATGCGATCAGGGCGCATGAAATCCTCAATCGCAGCACCTTCTTTTAAAAACTCAGGATTTGAAATCACCGAGAAGTTCTCACTGGGTAGAGAACGATTCAACAATTCTTGGGCAATCACTTCAGTAACTTTGTCAGCAGTACCTACAGGCACGGTAGATTTATTGACCACCACTTTGAAGCGATTCATGTGTCGGCCAATTTGCCTAGCAGCCTCTAATACATAACTAAGATCTGCTGAGCCATCTTCACTAGGAGGCGTTCCAACAGCAATGAACTGAATATCGCCATAAGCCACTGCAGCTGATACATCGGTCGAGAAAATTAGACGGCCATAAGCTAAATTGCGTTCAATGATTTCTTTAAGACCTGGCTCATAAATTGGCACACCACCAGCATTCAGAATATCAATTTTTTCTTGATTTAAGTCTAAGCAAAAAACATGATTACCCTGTTCAGCTAAGCAAGCGCCCGTGACCAGCCCTACATAACCTGTTCCGATGACTGTAATTTTCATATAACACTCCTGTCATTGATTAATCACAGTGTCGGATGCCATTATGAAATTACGATATCAAGTCTGTGACAATTCCAAGAAATTCAATTGGGTGTGACATCAAGTTGTCATAGTTTTGTTGCTTAATATTCTTTATTTGCTTTAGATTTACCATGAAAAAATACCAAATAGAAGACAATCCCCACAAAGGCAACAAAGGCATCACACGAGCCTTTCGGGCCGCCATCAACTCTTGGAATGGTCTCATTTATGCGTTCAAAGAAGAAAGTGCCTTTCGCCAAGAACTGGGCCTGAGCCTGATCTTGATTCCATTGGCAATTTACTTGCCAGTCACACCGATTGAGAAGATTCTACTGATTGCATCAGTCATCTTGGTGCTGATCATTGAACTATTGAATTCAAGTGTAGAAGCTGCGATTGATCGCATTTCTTTTGAAGTACATGATTTATCTAAGCGAGCTAAAGACTTTGGCAGTGCAGCTGTGATGCTCGCCCTATTACTCTGCGCCCTGACCTGGGTGATTATCTTGAGTGAGCACTATCTCTGATAGTGCTCCAATCAATCAATAATTACTGAGCAATGGATTACTGAGTTATCGGGGTTTTGGTCAAACGATAACCACTGCCACGAACAGTTTCAATCAAGTTCTGGCAATTAGAAGGAGCTAATGCAGCTCTCAGGCGCTTGATGTGAACGTCTACCGTGCGTTCCTCAACAAACACATGATCACCCCATACCTTGTCCAATAGCTGACCTCTGGAGTGGACACGCTCTGGGTGCGTCATGAAAAAATGAAGCAATCTAAATTCTGTTGGGCCCAAATCAAGTGATACCTCATCAATGCCATTAGTGGCCAAGACTCGATGAGACACAGGATCTAAACGCAGGTTATTGATTTGCACCACTTCATCGGCCAGTTGTGGCGAGCGCCTTCTGAGTACCGCACGAATACGAGCCACCAATTCTTTTGGTGAGAAAGGCTTTGTCACATAGTCATCGGCACCAGCCTCAAGACCAGCAATCTTATCCATCTCTTCGCTGCGAGCAGTCAATAGAATGATGGGAATGTCTTTGGTGCGCTCATTAGATCTGAGCTCTTTCGCAAACTGAACGCCAGACTTACCAGGCAACATCCAATCCAACACCACCAAGTCAGGTAGAACTTCTTTCATTAATTGAGAAGCTTGCTCCGTCTGAAATGCTCTGACAGGTAAAAAGCCTGCGTGACTAAGATTAACTGCAATTAACTCAGCAATCGAAGGCTCATCTTCAACAATTAAAATACTGCTTGCCATAAATTAGCTATTAGCCTCTTTAGTTAATTGCTCATGAGGTAAGTGACGAACATCAGTACCTTTAACGATATAAATCACAAATTCAGCAATATTCTTTGAGTGATCACCTATGCGCTCCACTGCTTTAGCAATCGATAACATATCTAAACCAACAGAGATAGTTCTTGGGTCTTCTGACATATAGCTGGTCAGCTTACGCACAAAACCTTTGAACTCTTCATCAATTTGTTTATCTTCATTGACAACATCTGCAGCGGCCACAGTATCTAAGCGAGCAAAACAATCTAAACTGCGACGCAATAAGGAGACAGCCATCTGACCAGACACTCTGATCTCGGCTGTATTAATACCATGAGAAGCACTGTCTTCCAAAATATGCTTGGTACGTCTGGCAATACGATCAGCCTCGTCGCCTGCGCGTTCTAAGTTAGTAATGGCTTTAGACACTGCCATCACCAGACGCAAGTCTCCAGCGATTGGTTGGCGACGCGCAATCAATTCAGTACAAGCATGATCAATTGAGATTTCGAAATCGTTCACTTCAGCTTCACGAACCATGACTTGATCAGCCAAGTCACCATCCAATTGAGCAAAAGCTTTCATGGCCATAGAAACCTGAGACTCTACCAAGCCTCCCATTTCCAGCAAGCTGCCACAAAGAGCATTGAGGTCGTTATCAAATTGTGAGGATAAATGTTTATCGGGCATATCAGTCTCCTAAATTCTTATAATTAACCAAAGCGGCCAGTGATGTAATCTTCAGTTTCTTTGCGTTTTGGCTTGAGGAAGATCTCATCGGTCTTACCAAACTCCATCATTTCGCCCAAGTACATGTAAGCTGTGAAGTCAGAAACGCGGGCTGCTTGTTGCATATTGTGCGTCACTATTGCAATCGTATAGTCTTTTTTCAGTTCATGAACCAATTCTTCTACTTTTGCTGTGGAAATTGGATCCAAAGCTGAAGTAGGCTCATCCAATAAGAGGATAGAAGGCTTAACAGAAACCCCACGAGCAATACACAAGCGCTGCTGCTGACCACCAGACAAAGACAAACCACTTTGATTCAACTTATCCTTGACCTCACCCCACAGAGCTGCCTTGGTCAATGACCACTCAACACGCTCATCCATTTCAGCACGTGATAAAGATTCATACAACTTCACACCAAAAGCAATATTGTCATAAATAGACATTGGGAATGGTGTTGGTTTTTGGAAAATCATGCCAATGCGTGAACGCAATAAGTTCAAGTCCTGCTTAGGGTCCAAAATATTATTGCCATAGAAATTAATTTCACCCTCGGCACGCTGACCTGGGTAGAGGTCATACATGCGGTTCAAGGTTCTTAGCAAAGTAGATTTGCCGCAACCTGATGGTCCGATAAAGGCTGTGACATGCTTCTCAGCAATATTCAAATTGATATTCTTAAGACCCTGAAACGAGCCGTAAAAGAAATTAAGATTTTTAATTTCTAAGGCATTCTTCAATACAGTATCTTGGTTTAAATTTGTATCACTCATTACATTTCCTTGAATTTGGTCAACATCAAATAAATTTCTCATGCGATTTAACTTTGAACTTTTTCTCTAAACACCACTCGAGTCAAAATATTTAGACCGAGTACAACCAATGTGATTAATAAAGCAGCACCCCACGCCAAATCTACCCAGTTGTCATAAGGACTCATAGCAAACTGGAAAATCACCACAGGCAAGTTCGCCATTGGTGCATTCATATTGGTAGAGAAGAATTGATTATTCAATGCCGTGAAGAGCAATGGAGCAGTTTCTCCACTGACGCGAGCCAAGGCCAACAAAATACCTGTGATCACACCTGCTCTTGCTGCAGTCAGCGTCACTGAAAATGCCACTTTCCATCGAGGGGCACCTAATGCATAGGCTGCCTCACGCAATGAAATCGGCACTAATTGCAACATGTTTTCAGTAGTTCTCACGACCACAGGAATAGCAATCAGTGACAAAGCAATTGTTCCTGCCCAGCCTGAGAAGTGTTTAACTTGAGCAACATAAATAGCGTAGACAAACAAGCCAATCACAATCGATGGTGCAGATAACATGATGTCATTAACAAATCGGGTAACAGCAGCAATTTTGCTACCAGCGCCATATTCAGACAAATAAATACCCGCCATCACACCAATCGGCGTACTGATTAAAGTACACGAGGCCACAATCAATAAACTACCAACAATCGCATTGGCCAAGCCGCCACCTTCTGAACCTGGGGCTGGCGTGCTTTGCGTGAACATATTCCAGTCAATGGCTGAGAATCCCTTATAAAAAAGAATGCTCAAAATCCAGAGCAAGAAAATCATGCCCAATGCCATTGACAACATTGAAAGGGCTAAACCGATCCAATTTGTGCGTTTACGCTTTGCGTAAATTGCTTGATTAACGTTATTCATCATGTCTTTTTACCTTGTCCTGCTTCCATACGCGCCAACATGACCTTTGCAATCGCCAACACAATGAACGTGATCGCAAACAAAGCAAGGCCTAGAGAAAATAATGAGGCGTAATGCAAACCTGGCTCCGCTTCACCAAACTCATTGGCCAATGTTGAAGCAATCGAGTTGCCAGGAGAAAACAATGAAGCACTTAGTTTGTGCGCATTGCCAATCACGAAGGTCACCGCCATGGTCTCACCCAGGGCGCGACCAAGACCTAACATGATGCCGCCAATCACACCTGTCTTGGTGTAAGGCAAAACAATCTTGTTCACAACTTCCCAAGTGGTACAGCCAATACCATATGCAGATTCTTTTAATACTGGCGGAACGATTTCAAAAACGTCACGCATCACAGATGCAATGAATGGTAAAACCATCATCGCCAAAATTAATCCGGCACACAAAATGCCGATACCGTTAAACGCACCTGTGAATAAATAACCCAATACAGGAACTTGCCCCAAAGAGGCTGCAAGAGCCGGCTGAATGTATTCAGCAAATAATGGTGCAAAAATGAATAAACCAAACATGCCATAAATAATTGATGGCACAGCTGCTAATAACTCAACTGCCGTACCGAGTGGACGTCTCAATGGTACTGGGCAAGTTTCCGTGAGGAATACTGCCACACCGAAGCTCAGCGGAACGGCAATGAGCAATGCAATCAATGCAGTGACCACTGTACCAAATACAGCAATCAATCCACCAAATTGACCATTGATGATGTCCCACTCAATGGTAAAGAAAAAGCCTAAGCCAAATTCACTGAGAGCTGGCCAAGCATTGATGATCAAAGAAATGATGATGCCAACCAATGCAACCAGCACTGATAAAGCAAAAAATAATGTTGACTTATGGAAGATGAAGTCTTGAATTTTTTGAATTCTTAAGACTTTCTCTGCCTGCGGTGTCAACATATCAGAAGACCGACTGGTATTCATATAGTTCCTAAATTAACAGTAAAAGCCCGACATCGGGCTTTTACCTTTTACAAACATACTTCACTAATAGTTAGGTAATTAGATTCAATTACTTGGTATTAATTTTTGTCCAAACATTCTTACGAATAAATTCTGTTGTAGCGTCAGGCATTGGCACGTAGTCCAAGTCAGCAGCCATCTTCTTGCCTTCTTTGAAAGCAAAGTCAAAGAACTTGATTACTTCTGCTGCATTTGCTTTGTTACCTGGCTCTTTGTACATCAAGATGAATGATGCACCAGTGATTGGCCATGACTTAGCACCAGGAGCATCAGTGATGAATGTGCCCATACCTGGAACTTTAGACCAATCTGTACCTGCTGCAGCAGCTGCGAATGTCTCATCATCAGGAGAAACGAATTGACCGTTCTTGTTTTTGATCTGCAAGAAAGTCATGTTGTTTTTCTTAGCGTATGCATACTCAACATAACCGATTGAGTTCTTCACACGGCTCACGTTAGCAGCAACACCTTCGTTACCCTTACCACCGATTGAAGAAGCTGCTGGCCACTTAACTGCAGCACCTGCACCAACATCTTTTTTCCAGTTAGCGTTTACTTTTGCCAAGTAGTCAGTGAAGATCGCTGTTGTACCTGAACCATCGGCACGGTGAACCACAGTGATGTTGGCATCTGGCAACTTAACACCTGGATTTAGGTCAGCTAATTGCTTGTCGTTCCACTTAACAATATAACCAGAGAACATTTGAGCCAATACGTCACCAGTAACTTTGATTTGGCCTGGTTTGATACCGTCAACGTTGATCACTGGAACAACACCACCGATGATCGCTGGAAACTGAACCATGCCATCTTTTTCTAAGTCTTCAAATTTAACTGGGTTATCAGAAGCGCCAAAGTCAACAGTCTTGGCTTTGATTTGTTTAATACCACCAGATGAACCAATCGACTGATAGTTCAAACCGTTATTAGTTTTAGCTTTGTAAGCCTCAGCCCATTTTGCATAAATTGGGTAAGGGAATGTAGCACCAGCACCTGTGATATCGGCTGCTAGAGCTGTAGTAACCGTTGAAAGTGCAATCGCACCAGCAACCAAAGATTTTGTAAACAATGATTTCATAATATTTCCTCATCAAATGACGCACATCGCGACTTGGAGACTTTACCTACCGTTTATGAAAGTTTTGTGACATTGGTAAATGGCCTGATTAATTGAATAAATTTATTTAAATATCTCATTTAATCAATGATTTAAATAAAAATGGTCCTTGAAAAAAGGACCATTTAAAGTAAGAAATTGTGTGAAATTGGGGGGGTATGAAACAAATCAGCCAATTGATAAAGTTTTAGAAACTTTAAATTAGGTGTTTTTGCAATACCAGGGCTTGGTTTGATTGACAATCTTCACAACCAACAGCATGACAGGGACCTCAATCAAAACACCCACCACTGTTGCTAAAGCCGCTCCAGAGTGGAATCCAAATAAACTAATTGCTGCAGCAACAGCTAATTCAAAGAAATTAGAAGCTCCTATCAAGGCTGACGGGCAAGCAACACTATGTTTCTCACCCAAACGGCGATTTATCCAGTATGCCAAAGAGGAGTTAAAAAATACCTGAATCAGAATAGGCACTGCCAAAAGTGCAATCACAAGAGGCTGAGCAATGATGGCCTCACCTTGAAATGCAAATAATAAGACAAGCGTTGCTAGTAACGCAGAGATTGACCAAGGTCCAATTTTTTTCATGGCCAAATCAAAAGTCTCCTGACCGCGAGACAATAAACTGTGCCTAAGCCACTGAGCAATCAATACAGGAATGACTATGTAAAGCACGACTGAAGTCACCAAAGTATCCCAGGGAACAACAATCGCTGACATACCCAACAAAAAAGCGACCAATGGGGCAAATGCAACAACCATGATGGCATCATTCAATGCTACTTGGGACAAGGTGAATAGTGGATCACCATTGGTCAATCGACTCCAAACAAAAACCATCGCAGTGCATGGTGCTGCTGCTAACAAAATTAAGCCAGCAACGTAACTGTCTATTTGATCTGCTGGTAGGTAAGGTGCAAATAATTGACGGATGAATAACCATGCTAAAAATGCCATTGAAAATGGCTTTACCAGCCAATTAATGAATAGAGTGACACCAATGCCTCTGACGTGATTCTTAACTTGGTGCATGGCTTTAAAATCAACTTTAAGCAGCATCGGAATAATCATGACCCATATCAAAAAACCTACAGGTATGTTTACTTGTGCAAACTCTAGACGACCAATTGCCTGGAAAGTATCTGGCATTAATTGGCCAGCTCCAATCCCTACCAAAATACACAAAAAAACCCAAACTGTTAGGTAACGCTCAAATAAACCCATGGTGTTTCTTTCTTTTTAACTTTGTTCTCGTTGTTTTTTATTACTTATTTTTTGTATTTTTATTTAACTTCAGCAAGTTTTTTAAGTTCAGACTGGATGGTCATCGCATCTAGTTTTTCTAATGGCATTGCTGCCAAGATATCCATGCGCTTTCTCAAACCAACCATGACTTCTTTGAACGCACGCCTCTTCTCATCATCAGTGCCTTGAACTTGCGATGGGTCTGGGTAACCCCAGTGAGCTGTGGCTGGTTTACCTGGCCAAAATGGGCACACCTCACCTGCTGCGTTATCACACACCGTGATGATGAAATCCATTTGAGGCGCATCAGGACGACCGTACTCATCCCAACTCTTAGAGCGCAAGTTTTCTTCTGGGTAACCCATATCTTTGGCAAGCTCAGCGGCAAATGGATTGACTTTGGTGCCAGGTGTTGAGCCTGCTGAAAAACCCACAAAACGACCACTCTGATGAGTTGAAGCAATTGCTTCACCTAAAACTGAACGAGCTGAATTGTGCGTGCACAAAAAGAGGATGTTGTATTTTTTCATTGCAGAATTCCTAAAGATTCAATGAGATTAATAATTAAAGTCAGTGATTTGATTCAAATGATTTATGAGCAACTGTTGGACTTTTTAGAGATTGATCCAATCGATACTGTTGCTACAGAGCTGACACCTGTTGGAACACAGCAAGCACTGGCTTCAGCACTACTCGCTGGCGTTTCGTTAAAAACAGGAATTGAATCCAATGTATGGAAAGTTTCCCAAGGAATACCCGACGGATCATTGACCCAATACTTGTCAGACTTCGCGTAACAACAAGCAGTACCCTCTTCTTCAACCAATTCAGCCTGCAAAGTATCTAAGCGTGATTTCATATCAGAAAGTTCTGTAGCATCTTCCACCTGAATGCCCAAATGATTGAGACCTTCTGCAGCACCTCTGGCAGAAATTGCAAAATTGATTTTTGGATCTTCTAATTGCCATTTGGCGTAATCAGTTTTTTCAATGGTCGGCGCTCTAGCAAACATTTTTGAATAGAAAGAAATACTTTCTTTTAAGTTTTTTACGCCAACGTGAATGTGCATGCGTTTCATTTATTTTCTCCAACAATATTTGTTTTTACTGGCTGTGGATCGCATGATTGGCCACCACAACAATTAAAGAGCAAGAAATCCATGAGATTGGTCACCTGCTCTGCATGTGGTCGATAAATCAAGTTTCTACTTTGACGCTCGACCAAAATAAGATTGGCTTGATAGAGTTCTTTGAGATGAAAAGACAAAGTGGCCGCGGGAATACCCAAACTCTCTTTGATTTCTGAAGGAGTCACACCCTCAGCGCCTTTTTGCACAATCAGGCGAAAGATATTGAGCCTTGATTCTTGACCAAGGGCTAGAAAGGATTGAACTGCGTCTATATTTTTCATAATTCCATGATAATGGAATTATGTGACAAATCCATGACTATTTATTTAGACCACTCCTTATAACAAGGCTCAATTTATGAATCTTTTATGACATGCCCTATTTATCTTGAGTTTGCCCTCAAATTCCTAGAAACTTCAAGAGAATAAAGGAGTTAGATATGTACAACTATGAAGAAGCCGTAAAACAATTACAAGAAACTGGTTCTATCAGTTTAATGAATTTCAAAGAGTTACCCTATGAAGATCTAGAGGAACTATTAGAAGAAATTAAAAAATGGTGCGTCTATGCCAACGGCAATAAAGACAAACTAGAGAAGAAATCCAAGAAAAAAGACAAAAAGAAGAAAAAGAAGTAATTAACCTCTTAAACCAACATGGCTTGAGCGATCTTCTTGGCTTAATCTTGGGCCTTAAGAATACCTAGTGCAACAAAAATAACACTCACTCAATTCCATTTAGAGATTAATTAGATTAATCTGTTCGTCTGAAACTGTATTTCCTTAGAACACAAATAATTCTCAACTATTGATTGGTTTTTACCAACAATTAAGAAGGCATTTTTCCAAATTTAGCCAAATGATCATTGGGTCTATCCCAAACCTGAGAACTATCGCAATAAATATGCATGGTTGGCTTAATGTGAGATGGCTCATCCAAACTAGCGATGCGAGCAAAAATTAAGTCTGGAAGAACTTCAGCGTAACTGAACAAAGGGGATCCGCAATTGGGGCAAAAAAATCTCTCAATAATTTTTTCACTATCACCAGTGAATTTATAAGAATTCGTTTTACCCGTGAATTTGTAATTACTACGATTGGTAGCAAAAACAGCAGTTGATCCAGTGCCACTCGATCGTTGACAATCTCTACAATGACAATGAGCTGCCATTGCTAGCTCACCATTAAATTCATAGCGAAAATTGCCACAAGCACAACCACCAGATAATTTATAGCTTGCCATGTTGATTCCCCAGTCATTGATTAAAGAAAAACCCCCTTCTCTTTTTCCGCGAAGAGAAGGGGGGCACAACAGACCTTGTTTCCCATATTCACAAGGTCATCACTCCCAGTAAAAAAGGAGTGATTGAATACAAGAGTGAAAACAAAAAAACGCTCTTGTAAAACAATTTTTAATTAATCGCCACCCCTCATATATTGAACATTAAACATATTTGGAGGACTTAATTTAGGGTCACTGATCATTTTCAATTGCAAGGCGGTGCAATGTTGATTTTGCACATCTAACATAGAAGCGGTTGTATAGACTGCAATACCAGCATTTTTATTTTGCGGTGCATGATATGCAGAATCACTGAATCCAACATCCCAACGCTTCCACAATGCACCCTTCTTGTCGTAAATCAAAATCATTGGGAAAATTGATGTTTGCGCATCCATGTACATCACACGCTTACCAATAGGACTTGTTTTGTTGGTAGGCACAGCCTCAAGAACGTGAACTAAACGAGGACTCCATGGTGTATTTGCAAAGCACCCACTCTTACCACCAAACGTTGCCATACCGTAGCCATCAGCATCTTTTGCCTCAGTATCTTTTAATTGGCTATGTCGATAGAAATGTGTAAGCATCACTTTAGATTCAACATACTTCCATTCTGCATCAAGTACACGCCCGTTATAACCCTCAAAGTCTTCGATCATCAAATCAGAACCCAAGAATGAGTCTGTTGTCTGACCTGTAGGTAAGCGACGCACGCGACGCTGAAAACCTAGATATAAATATGAATCATCTAACTTAGTATCATCATCAAAACGTTGAATTAACAATTGAGTATTTTTAAGATCTTGAGGAGCCAACACCTTTAAGTAAATATTTCTATAAATATCAGATGCATTAGGCTTGATATCTTCAATTGGTGCCTGCGTTGTGCGATGCTTCAAACTAATGAAATTAAAGTCGAACTCAACGCGTTTTTCTTTTTTCGCAGTTTTATAGTCAATGTATGTCCAGTAAAAAGGGAAAATTCTTCCGCTATCGCCAACAATTTGTGAATACTTATAGTTGAACGCTAATTTCTCACCTGCTCTTGGATCACTTTTTTGCGGATTAACTGGAAATGGTCGACCAGCCACATAACCTTCAATGGTGCCTGGATTCGCTCCCAACTTCACATTGGCGGCATTTTTTTGAGTGGCGGCAATATAGTTGGGATGCAGCATCACTGAATGAGCTTGCTCAGTCGATAACACCAAAGAACCATCGGATACGAGCGCAAATGTGGCCGGATCCAAATACTCTTTAAAAGAATTAACGTTGGCTTTGTCAATGACCATTCCAGGCGTATAACCAGGAATGGTTGGCATTCCTTTTTTATAAGGATTGAAAGAACCTTCAATATCATCGTTAGTTACTGCAAATGCCAAATTAGAAACTAAAGCTAAAAGCAATGTTCCTTTAATTAGTGGCTTCATAGATCCCCCTCACTTGTTGTCGATAAATAAATTTCAGAAAAAACGATCAAAATGGATTTGATTAAAAGGAACCTGATGTTTCAACATCAAGGTTTCTTGCAAACTTTTTGTCATCGGTGGTGGTCCAGCAAAATAAAACTCATAATCTTTTATATCCCCTCCCAATCTTTTTTCAACTGACTCATGTACAAAACCAAATTCACCAGACCAATGTTTTAAATTCTCTTCTGATGATTCAGAAACAACTGGATGGAAAAAAATTTTTGTTCCAAATTCAGGCAAATTAGTTAATTGAGATTCAACCCCAACATCTCTATAACTTCGGCCACCGTAAAAAAAGTGTAGGTTTTTATTTTTCAATAGGCCCTGCTCAGAAGCGCCCTTTGTTATCGAAACCATAGGGGCGAGACCTGAACCGCCAGCCACACAAACAATATTTCTAGAGTTGTCTCTGACGTATGCCATCCCATACGGAGCGTCAATTTCTATAACATCAGAAACTGAAATTTCATTGAATAAAAAATCAGTACTTTTCCCATTCGGCACTTTTCTAATCTGAAAACACCACTCACCTTTTGAATTCGCCAAATTTGACATTGAGTAAGCACGCTTGATCCCTAAATTAGGAAACGTTAAAAGTGCGTATTGTCCTGGCTGGAAATTTGCCGCTTGATCAGTAACAAAAACAAACTCCTTGATGTCATGAGTGACGTCATGCGCACCCACAAATCGCGCTTTGAGTCTTTCAGTTTTTGTTAAAGGCACATACTCATCAGACAGCCTTGTTTTAATGGAAATATCAGAAATTGCTCTGGTTTGACATCCCAAGTGCATGTTTTTTCGTATATCTCTTGCGGTTAACCCTGGCGGGTTGTCAAACAAGGACTCAACCTGGCCGCACAACAACTCGTACTTGCAACTTCCACAAGAACCCGCATTACATTCATAAGGGAATCCAAAACCAGATCTGAGTGAAGCTAGCAGCACAGTATCTTCACTGTGCTGCATACACACATCCTTTTCGCCATTGATGTTGATTTGATTCGATACCATCGTCGCGTCTTTATTTAAAATCCTAAAGATTTTCTGTAGGTCCGAGTTGCATTTTTTGCATCATCTGCGGCGCTAGGAACATCTGGCATACCACTGCAATAAGCCTCTATGGCTTTATCTGCTAAAGGCTCCCATTTATTAATCCAACCTTGAATCACTTCACGGTTTGATTCATTTTCAAGTGCCATCTTCACTAAATGTTCAGACCAGCGGCGATGACGCATCGCATCAATCATTTCTGCATCCAACACCATGGCCAACAACTCATCGCCATTGTGTCTTGCAGAGTTACTTAGATTTCTTAATAAACCTTCTTCAACAGCAGGTTTCGCCACAAGATTCAAAGCAACAAAAGCTTCACCCCAATCCCATGTAACTAAAACTTTCTCCATTAGTTCGCGATAACCTTGCCAAATTGGTTCGTTTTCCCAATAAGCGCGTTCTTTCTTTGAGAATCCTTTATCGGGATGCGCCAAATCTAACTCTTTAGTTCTATAAGCTGTATGGGTTAACCAACGCAACGAATCAGCCATTTGGAAAAAACCACAGATCGTAATTGTGCTTGCTGGTGCTACTTGTCCAAAATATGCAGAAGCCATTTGCAATGTGTGAAACAAATAACGTGCGGGTGTATATCTCAACCCCAAAGTCCCTAACCAGCCAGACTCCAAGGATTTGTTATGTTCACGCTTATCAAATTGATCAAACAAACTAAAAACATATGTCTCTTGACCATCTTGCAACATGTTGTATGTTCTATAGACAACCTCATCAGGATCACGAAACGCATTCCAATCATCGTGCTTTAAGGCGCTGCCATAGGTATTTTTTTTGTACCATTCATTCATGAATGTATTTGGATCTTGCTCGTATGGAGAGTTTGCATCTCTATCGTGATAATGCAAACGAGCACTAACAATTTCATACTCACTTGGTTTCCTTCTTTTATTGCTTAGATGGCTCCAAGTTTTTAATGGCTTTAAAACTTCTGCGTTTGACATATATTTATTCCTTAAGAAATCAAACTTTTTTTGTAAAATAGAATCGAATGGCATCAGGCAAAGTTTCGATTTGCCCTGCAAAAGAACTCAGGTCAACCTCTAGATCATTCATAGCAAATGGTCTACCTAATGCTCTTTCAATTGTTTCTCTTCTCAAAATCATTTCGTTATCGGTTTCAATTCTCAAATAAGCACGCTTATCCTCAACCCTGATTTCTTTATCTGGGTTATCTTCCGCAGCGGCTTCAGCTACTGCAAAAGCCAACTCTCCTGACCTCATCACTGGGCCAACACTATTAAATCCTGACATAAATTTCCATATCCTTAAGTGTGAGCAAACAAAGGCTCAATACCTTCTACATCAACATAAATATCTTCACCGTCTACCTTCACCGGATATTCAGCCAAGGCACAATCAGAAGGATTAATGCCCTTACCTGAGCAAATATCAAACGTCCACAAATGCGCTCTACAAGTAATAATCTTGCCGTCAAACGTGCCTTCAACCAGAGGAATGTCTTGATGGGGACAGACACCTTGAAATGCGGTGAACTCTCCACCATCCTTACAAACCAACAAAACCTCTTTACCGTCGACCTCGAAGGAATCCATCTCACCTTCCCAAACATCCTCAACGGTGCAAACTTTTTTAAACGCCATTCTTTTATTCCCAAATTATTTCGACACATTCCGTAGGCTTTAAACCGCTTTCGGAAACCTTCATATTTCTTGCAAAGAAACTTTCTCCTGAACGTCTAACGCGCAAGGTTTTGCTTGGTTGATCCTTCACTCGACGACCAACTGAATGATGCGCAGCAGCTTTCGCAACCTCATCCATCGTGTTTTCAGAATCAACCGGAACCAATTGCAAAACGAAATCACCTTCAAAGTTGCAACACAAAGGAAATAAAGCCATAAAAAACTCCTCTTAAATTGCTTTTTTGAATTGAGCCGATTTGTATGCCTCGACCCAGCTGTAATTGTCCGCATCATCCCCAATTTCTCCTGGAGATAAGCTCATAAACGCTAATGCGCCCGCAAGAGTTGGAGGTTGCACTTGTCCATCAAGGAATCTATCGACAAGTGATTGATGTCCAGCGTAGCGCTCTGGCTCTTGCTCAAAACACCAACGATCAGGCTCAGAACCAAAGTGGTACATGCGTCCTTTGTATTCCAAGGAATAATCTTTCACGTTCCAAGCTTTACCAGGAACACCAACAATCGGTAACTGACTCATATTGCAAACATAAGGCAATGTTTCTGGATAAGTTTTATCCATTTTTCCTGCCACCATGTTTTCAATCATCACATCCCAACATTGGCCCCACTTGTCATTCCATCCAGGATATTTTTCCTCTAACCAGTCACGTTCTTCAGGGCTCATGCCGGCAGCAGCATTCCACCATAAAGTAGGTCTCCAGAAGTACAAGCCCATTTGCATTGAGTGGTGAGTTGATTCAACTTCTTCAAGGAAAATATCCCAGTACCATGGCTTTTCCAAACCAATATCTTCAATATTGCGAATAAATTGATTAATGATGAATTCATTCATGAATTCTTTGAAAGAAGATTTTCTATGCTCTAAAGGTGTGTAGTAATCCATTGCAGGACCTGTTAACACACTGAAAAGACGCCATGAACGCCAAAACGCAATATCTAATTTTTTCTGTGCTTCTTCTTTTTTGCCATTCGCCAAAAGAACTTTTAAGGCTGCACCACCAATTTGTGCATGGCGTGATTCATCAGTTTGAATACTTGAAATTAAACTTGAGAATGAAAAGTCACCATTCTCAGCAGCGTCAGCTGCCAAACCAAGGAACTGCATGTTGGTAAAGCCAGTTTCAAATCCAAAGGTCAACATGATTGACACACTGATTGCATCGCGAGTAACCATGATGTCATCAAAATAATGGCGCGCAGCAATAGCAGCCCATTGGTTTGTATCCATGCTCTTATGAGCCCAGTCAAACTGACGTGATTTATTCACATGCTCATGCGGGAAATACAATTGAATTTGACCGTGTCTGGTTTCATCCATTGCACCAAACGTTGCCATGTTACGCATACCTGGCGCAGGACCAAAACGAGCCATACGAGCTTCAGCACTGCCTGCTGAAAATTCGGCGCGAGGCACTGCGCCATAATGAAGTTTCAGAACAGATTGCCAAGAAGGTGCGGCATTCTCATAAATACTGCTACGCTCTAACGCAGCTTTAACCGAGTAAGCACCCGCATCTTTTTCGCGTTGCACTTTGACATACTCTGGATAAGTTTGCTTGTAGGGCTCGTCATAAGCCGTCCATGCCTCAGGAGAAATCCCCATGCCACCTGACATTTGCTCTGGAAACAATTCTTCATGCTTCACAAAGCTTGGTGTCCAATTGGTATCTCTAACGATGTCATACCATTGTGATCTGTCTAACTTAGTCATACTTACTCCTTAAGACTGATAAATTAAATAAAAAATTAACTTTTCTTTAGGCAATGAACTGCCATTTGAAAAATGACTATCATGCTTAAAACACCAAATACATAAGCTGGCATTAAAGCTATGAAAGAAAAAATATCTGATGCGCCAAACTTATTCTCACCAAAACTCAAACCTCTGTTAGCTGAATAGTTGGCCGCAATATAGAAAACCGTATTGGCCCAACCAGTTGCAATCAATATCCATCCCAAAATATTTTCTTTTTTGGAACTAAAGCCAAGACTTCCGACTACAAAAGCAAATACCAAAACCATTAATGCGTTCATAGGAATACCTCGATGGACTCTTGCCCATCCTTCTGAAGTGCCACCTAAGTTAATAGTTAAAATAAAACCGGGATAAATTTCAAAACCACCCAATAAAGAAACCCACAGCAATAAACCTGTAGCAAGAGCCACAAACATCATCAATAAGCCATGACCAATCATGGTTTTTTGAATAGGTTTAATGTTTTGAGTTAATAGCAAAATGAATCCGAGTAACTGTTGAATTGGGTCAATCATTCATCGGATTGAGTGGATGTCCTATCCCATCAGTGAATGCGTTATCCTGAAAAGGTAATTTAAAAAAAATGTGGTGAATTTTTAATGGAAAACCCTAATAAATATGCATTAATCGGTTCTATTTATAATGAAATACCCTAATCCATACTTACCCTAATATCGAGAATTTTGAAAAATAACGACACTTAAAATTAGGCAATAAGTAATCTTGTAAAAAATGAATGACCTATCAACACTAACCACATGGTTAGATAAATACCCACTTTTTCACAGCGGTGACGAAGTTGATGAGGTGCGCCACAAAGTTGGGCATATTTTTGTCCCACACAACTTAAATGTTCTCGGACAAGAAAAACATTTAAGTGCTGACATGAATCATTTGCAACTCGAAAATGTCTCTGTTAACACCCTAGGATACGGGGCAAGTGTCAACATCACTTGCGACCCATTTGAGAAATTTTTATTGATCATGCTACCAATGACCGGTGTCATGAATGCAACCGTAGAAGAAGGTGTTGTTAACGCCAATAAAGGTACGGCAGCACTCATTAATACCAGCGATCCCCTATCAATGAAATGGGGTGAGAATTGCAATCAATTAATTATTCGAATCGATAAAGATTTAATCCATAGAACTTGCGAGTCACTTCTGGGACATCCCATTAAAAAGGATGTCAAATTTTCATCCTCTTTGAATATGTCATCAGGCTTTGAAATGTATCAAAGCATCATTCACTTGTTAGCCTCAAATCCATTCATTTCTGAGTCAGCTAAAACCTTTCCGATCATCACCAAACAACTCGAACAGCTGTTAGTGAGTTCTTTGCTGCTTAATCAAAAAAATCAATACTCTCAGGCATTGCTTCAACCAGAAAAAATTATTACGCCGCAATATATTAAAAAGGCTGAAGAATATATGCGGGAGAACGCGGCAGAAGCAATAACTCTGCAAGATGTTGCTGAGAATGTTGGGATCAGTTTAAAAACATTACATAATGGTTTTCAAAAATATCGCAACAATAGCCCGAAAAACTTCTTAAAAAATCTTCGACTAGATTTAGTCCATCAAGATTTAATTGCTGAAAAACTCAGCAAATCAGACACCACAGTGACTGAAGTAGCTTTGCGCTGGGGCTTCATGCATCTAAGTCACTTCAGTGAATCTTATTTCGCTAAATTTGGTGAATACCCTTCAAAAACTCTTAAGGGTTAATTTGATTTAACTGATTTAACCGATCAGATACCCAAAATAGCTCAAGCAAGCATGTCATCAACCAATTGATTGGCAAGCCCCAATAAAGAATCAGCACGATCCAGTCCTGCAATAAATCGCTCAGGGATACCAGATAAACCGACCATCGCACCAGCGAGAGTTCCAGACAGCATTGCTCTAGAAAGATTCTGCCCGCCGCCATTGATAGCGTGTAATACGGCAGATTCAAAATCATTAGAAAAACGTGCGGCTAAGTAATAGGCAGCTGGGAATTGGTGATAAACAGCACAAGGCAAACCATACAACAAACCCACCTTAGAGGCTGGTTCAATTGAAATAGCCGGATCGTTTGCAGCACGCGCAATATTTGATGGCGTCAATAAGGCATCCGGAGATGGAAATACCCCATCAACACGGTTCTCTTTTTGATTTTTATCAGGAGCCTCTAACTTACCTTTTGTAATGGTATGAAATGGCAACACACCTGCTTTAACTCGCATCAGTAATTTTTCTGAGATCTTCTCATCTAAACGATGCCCCTCAATTAACATGCCAAGCACCGAACCGTAAGCTGCAGTCATGGCCAAAACTGTGCCATCATTTTGGGTTAAAGATGTATTAGCTATGACAGCACGAGCTAATTCAGATGGTCTAAGTGCGTAGCGTATAGCAATAGGAATAATGCGTTCAACTGCTTCAGTGTTATCTGCATTACCAGCAATACTTCCCCATGGAAGACCCTCAATCACTCGTTTACGCCAAGCATCACGAATTGATTGACTGGTGTAGCCGCCTGGACCATTCATTGGCGTGCCATCTAAAAGCGGAAAAAGATCCTGATCTAGTCGCTGACAAAAATCTGCTTCATCATAAGCCCCTTTTTCAACAAGGGAGCGCAGCATTAATTCAAGAATAACGCCTGATTGTGAAGACTGCCCTGGACAAAGGTGCTCATGATAGCGCCCTACTTTAGCTTGTGTGTAGCCATCAATCCACGGTCCATAATCATGGACCAGCTGATCAAGATCGTAATACCAGTGCGGACCAACCCCCAAGGCATCTCCAATAAAGGCACCCATCACAGCACCGAGCGAACGATCTCTTAAAAGAGCCTTGTCTTCCGCTGACATTATTTGCGCTTCCATACTGTGACCTCACTTAAAGTGTGTTGGTACTTCCGAGCCGTTTCTCGAATAGTAAATGGCACAGCCTTAGGACCCTCAACCAAAGAAAAATTGGCCCCCAATATTTCTTTCAGACCATCTAAAGTAGTGAATGATTCACCATCTTTTTTAAACCCACCAATCCACTCTGATTTTTTCGTGTACTCCTCCAACCACGTATAGGGTGATGCCAACACAAGCAATCCACCATGGTTTAAACGCTCAGAAATTAACTCAAGGAAGCGTCTTGGAGAATAGAGACGATCAATCAAATTAGCAGCAAGAATAAGATCGAAATGAGTATGGATATCTTTTAGATTACAAGCATCACCTTGCCAGAATTCAACTTTATTAACAGTTTCATTCAATCCCAAATCATCTAAGCGGCGCTCATGGTAACTGGTTAAATCACCTTCTACTGGAATCGAATAGCGTATTGAACCTAATTCCGCCATGCGCATTCCTACTTGAATAAAACGAGCAGAAAAATCAATACCAATGACTTTGTCAAAAAACTTCGCTAACTCAAAGGTTGCTCGACCTGTAGCACAACCTAAATCTAAAGCCCTGGCTTGTTTGCCATTGCCGTGGAGGCGATGAGCCTCAATGGATAGCTCAGACATTGCCTTCATGAAATTAGGAACACCTAAGGCATCGTCCCCATAATGAAATTCATCATAAAGAGAAACCATCGCATCTGTTTCATAAGTAGAAGCTGGGTTTGTGATCGGTGTATCGGTCACGATGTAGCGAAAACCTGCATGCTGGAAAAAATGTCTTCTAAAAGCATATCTCGACACATGTCGCGATTCATTTCCAGCAGACATCCAACTACCCCCTTTAATAATGTTATGACGCTCATCAAAAGTCGGGCTGGTGAAATCATCATAGACTGGATGTACATCAAAGCCATCAAATGGATAGGTTGGTGTTTCGCACCATTGCCAAACATTACCAACGACATCATTTAAGTCACCGTGAGAAAAACGAGTGACTGGGCAGCTTGATGCCCAATGATCCAAATGAAGGTTCCCATTGGCCAAGCTGGCATGCGGTACATCAGACAGCTGCACATGATCGTAGATTCGATTCCACTCATCTTCAGTTGGGAGCCGAACTGGTAAGTCAGACTCTTCCGATTTCCAACGGCAAAAAGCCCTACTTTCGAGACAATTAGTTTCAACAGGCCAATCCCATGGCATAGGAACTTCTTCAGCTAAAAGACGTAACTTCCATGCACCCAAACTATCTTTAACCCAGAATGTGGGATGGGTAACTTTTGCAAACTTTTTCCATGCAAGCCCTTCCTCATCCCAATAACGATCATTGTTATAACCATCATTTTCAACAAATTCCAGAAACTCACCATTAGTAACTAAGTATTTAGAAGCCTGAAACTTTGATACTTCAGCATGGTGATGGCCGTATTCGTTATCCCATCCATATATAGGGTCAGTGAGTTGGCGTCCTAATGTTACTTGACCACCAGGAATATCCACCAAGGTATTTGTAGGTGCATCTCCACCATCTCGACAAGGCTGCCAATCGGGATGCGGCTTAACATAGCTCAAAGCATGCTGGCGAATCAGTACCGAGGATGTTTCTAAATGAATGCGCTCATGCTCAATGCCCATTAATACAATCCAAAAAGGATCGCTCCAACCAATCGGAAGAGTGAATGGCGTATTTTTGATAACACCCTCAACAACTTCTCTTACTTTTTTTCTATAAGCCCTTACTTCGTCCACAGTTGGCCAGTCATAACGAGCATCATTCAAATCATCCCAGCTCATCTCATCAACACCAACAGCAAACATTGACTCAAGTCTTTGATCAATTGGCTTGTCAATTAAGCCCGCAACCATAAATTTATTAATAAAAAATGTCGCTGTATGACCAAAATAAAAAATGAGGGGATGTCTTAAAGAAATAGCTTTTTTATAAAAAGCATCTTCACAATTCAACAATTCAAATAGTGATTCATAACGATCAAAAGTAGCGTGAAAATAATTTAATAATTCATTTCTTTTGATTTCAACATCTGCACCCGCCAAAAAAGGCGTGCGTGGAAATTTTTTATTCATATTTTTTATTTCAAGTTCAGTATGCAAATGATTATAGTATTGATATACTTTATAAAGGTAAAGTACGCACCTTTTAGTTCCTAAAGGCTATTATGAACTCCAATCGCAAAATTAACCCTTGCTTCAAAGCCTGCCCATCTCGTCGCTTCATTGAACTGATCGGCGATAAATGGGCGCTTCTAGTATTGCACGCACTGGCAAATGGCGCTCTGCGCAACGGGCAGTTGATGACTCAAATTCAGGGCATTTCACAAAAAATGCTGACCCAAACAATTCGCCGATTAGAAATCAACGGCCTGGTTGCGCGACACGACTTCAAAACGATCCCACCCAAGGTTGAATATTCATTAACTGAATTTGGAAAATCTTTTAACAATGTCCTGACAACCCTGGATGACTGGTTAGATGAGCACATTCCGGACCTCATGGCCCTCCCCGCATAAGATAATGATATGACTTATTCATTTGACAAGATTATTGATCGACGAAACACCAATTCAAGTCGATGGGATCAGTATGAATCATCAGACATATTGCCTTTATCTGTTGCTGATATGGACTTTGCCATCGCTCCTGAAATACAAACTGCATTAGTTAAGCGCATTGAGCATGGCATCCTTGGCTACTCTCATCAAGGAGATCTAACTGAAAAAATTCAAGCCTATTTAAAGAAAGAGTTTCAGTGGTCAGTCGACCAGGAAGATATTCTAGTTTGTGCTGGGGTTGTACCAAGCTTATACATGATTCCCAAAGTCTTAATGAATCATGATGATCATGCCATCCTGCCAGCGCCGATTTATCACCACTTCTTCTTGGCCATGCAACAAGCTCATCGAGCTTACAGCTCGACCCATTTAAAAGTCAGTAACGATCGCTGGGTCTTTGATCTTGAAGAACTTCAAAAAGCCATTCAACCCAATACAAAGCTATTGATGATTTGCAACCCGCAAAATCCAGGCGGTACTGTTTTATCCAAGAATGAACTGCTAGAAATTGGCCAGCTTTGCGTTGAAAAAGATTTATTAATTTGTAGTGATGAAATTCATGCTCAGCTTGTTTTAGATGAGAATGTCAAACATACGCCAATAGCAAGCTTTAGCCCCGAAATATCAAACAGAACCATTACCCTCATGTCACTCAATAAGGCATTTAATTTTCCAGGGATTGGTTTATCTTGGTGCGTCTGCACCAACCCAGATATTCGCAAAAAACTCCAAAGCTATATGGCCGCTCAAGCACACCATCCTAATGCCCTCGCCTACACAGCCACTGCGACGGCAATTGATGAGGGAGGACCCTGGCACCTTGAACTGATTCAATATCTAAGAGGTAATCGTGACTTAATCAGAGATTGGCTCAGCCATCACGATCAAGTCACCTGGAAGAACTCCGAAGCAACCTACCTTGCCTGGCTTGATTTTAGTCAGCTAGGTTGGGATAACGTTCAAGCGCATCTGATAAAAAATGGCCTTGCCTTATCTGCAGGGAATCAATTTGGTAATGAATATAGTCAATTTGGGCGTTTAAATTTTGGCGTACCAAAAGCAACACTGATTGAGGCCCTCAAAAGAATTGAAACTGCAATCAACTCAAGCAATTAATCTTTATTAGAAAAATTATTTTCTGTTAAATCCTGCAGATTTTTTGAACGCCGATGACTGAATTAAACCGGAATAACTGCAGCAATTTTCTGAGCCAAATCTTTCGATTGCTGAGAATTTTGAGCTTCAACCATGACACGCAATAAAGGCTCAGTGCCAGAGGCTCTAATTAATACGCGACCAGTGCCTTTGAGTTCTTTTTCAGCATGCTCAACAGCTTCTTTGAGCTTAGCATCTGATTTCCAGTCGTAATCTTGCTGGTAACGAACATTCGTTAATGTTTGCGGGAACAAGGTGACCTTCTCTAAAAGTTCTGCCAAACTTTGTTGGCTTTGCTTCATGGCAGACAACACTTGAAGTGCCGCCACAATGCCATCACCCGTGGTGTGCTTATCTAAACAAATGAGATGCCCAGAGCCCTCACCACCCAATTGCCAATTATTTTCTTTTAGCTTCTCAAGCACATATCGATCGCCCACTTTGGCGCGCTCAAATTGAATGCCTTCAGCCTGAATGGCTTTTTCAACGGCAAGATTGGTCATCAAAGTACCAACCACACCCTTGACAGACTCACCAGCATCTTTTCTGGCTTTAGCAATCAAGTAAAGCAGTTCATCACCATTGAACAATCTGCCATGAGCATCTACCAATTGCAGACGATCAGCATCACCATCCAAAGCAATCCCTAAATCAGCTTTTTCTTCTTTGACTTTTTCAATCAATGCTTTCGGTGCTGTGGCACCCACACCATCATTGATGTTTTTACCATTTGGATGAATGCCAATTGAAACAACTTCAGCGCCCAATTCATGGAACACGTGCGGAGCGATGTGATAAGCCGCACCGTGAGCACAGTCCACCACCAATTTGAGGCCATGAAGACTCAAGTGATTCGGAAAGGTGCTCTTACAAAATTCAATATAGCGACCAGTTGCATCATCCAAACGCTTTGCTTTACCCAAGTGAGCTGAATCAACACAGTTCATTGGCTCATTGAGGGCTGCTTCGATTTGCAATTCAACAGCATCGTCTAATTTGTCACCATGGGCAGAAAAGAATTTAATGCCATTGTCGTGATACGGATTGTGTGAAGCAGAGATCACAACGCCTGCAGATAATCGGAGCGTTCTGGTGAGATAAGCCACGGCTGGAGTTGGCATCGGCCCACATAACATCACATCCACACCTGCCGCTGAGAAGCCAGCTTCTAAAGCAGCTTCTAACAAGTATCCTGAAAGACGGGTGTCTTTACCAATCAATACAGTGGGCTTGCCATGAGTACCGGCATTTTTCGCCAATACTTGACCTGCTGCGTAACCCAAGCGCATCACAAAGTCAGGGACGATCGGAAACTTACCGACTTCCCCACGAATACCATCTGTACCAAAATATTGACGTGTCATGTATGTATTTTATAAGTATTCTTGGGCGGCCACCCAAATTTTGACTGCGTCCATGGTTTGATCAACGTCATGCACCCGCAATACCTTGGCACCCCGCTCTAAAGCCATCATAGCTGCCGCCACACTGGCTGTTTGACGGTGGGCCATATCTTTGCCAGTGATGGCACCCAAACTGGATTTTCTAGAGAGCCCTGCGACCACCGGTAAGCCATGCTGGCAGAATTCTTGAAAGTGGGCCAACATGGTCATGTTGTGCTCCAAGGTTTTACCAAAACCAAAACCTGGGTCAATCGCCAAACGATCGCGCTCAACGCCTTCGTCTTCTAAAGCAACGCATCGCTCCATCAAGAAGCCATTCACCTCGGCTACCACATCTTTGTATTGCGGATCAAATTGCATCGTGCTTGGATCTTTTTGCATGTGCATGAGCATCACTCCACAGGCACTATTTTTAATTGCTTCACTCGCATGCGGTTGTCTGAATGCCCAAATATCATTCACGCAATCAATGCCAAGATTGATAGCTGCTGCCATCACTTTTGCTTTATAGGTATCCACTGAAATCGCCACAGGCGCATCTTTAAGTGCTTCCAAGATAGGCATGACGCGATCTAACTCTTCTTGCAACGACAAAGGTTCAGAACCTGGACGACTCGACTCACCACCCACATCAATCATCTCTGCCCCTTCAGCAATCAATCGTTCAGCTTGCTTGAGTGCTGCATCATGATTGGCAAAAAGACCGCCGTCAGAAAAAGAGTCCGGTGTGACATTGAGAATGCCCATCACCACTGGAGCAGTGCGTTTGCGCCAGTCAAAAAGAAAACGCCCGCAGCGCCATGCCACGGGCGTTAAGTCATGCTTTGCCATTAAGCCGCCGCTGGGGCGCCCCCTTCGGCAACCACTGTTGTACCGCCAGTGCCGCCGCCATTGTTAGGCGCGCTTGGTGGGTACTTCGGTGGACGTGGATCTTTACCAGCCATGATGTCATTGACTTGATCTGCATCGATGGTTTCCCATTCAAGCAAAGCCTTGACCATGACTTCTACTTTGTCACGGTTGTCTTCAAGAATCTTCTTGGCCACAGCATATTGCTTGTCAAGAATCGCACGGATCTCAACGTCTACTTTTTGCTGGGTCGCCTCAGACACTGACTTAGAGCTCACCGGACCAAACATGCTTTGCTGATCAGGATCGACATAAACCATTGTGCCAAGCACTTCACTCATGCCGTAACGAGTGACCATGTCACGCGCCATTTTGGTGGCACGCTCAAAGTCATTCGATGCACCAGTGCTGCTGGAGTTCAAGAAAATTTCTTCAGCCAAACGACCGCCGAACAAAATTGAAATCTCTTCCAACATCTTGTCTTTGTACATGTTCACACGGTCATGCTCAGGCAATTGCCAAGTCACACCCAATGCCCAACCGCGCGGCATGATGCTGACCTTGTGAACAGGGTCAGCCTTCGGTAATACTTTTGCCACAACTGCATGGCCTGATTCGTGATAAGCCGTGTTACGACGCTCTTCTTCACGCATGACCGCAGACTTGCGCTCAGGACCCATGAAGATTTTGTCTTTCGCATCTTCAAAGTCTTGCATGTCAACTGTGCGCTTATTGCGACGTGCTGCAAACAAAGCTGATTCGTTCACCAAGTTGGCCAAGTCTGCGCCTGAGAATCCTGGTGTGCCACGAGCCAACACGGCTGCATCAACGTCGGTGCTGATAGGCACCTTGCGCATATGCACCTTAAGAATCTGTTCGCGACCACGGATGTCAGGCAAGCCAACATACACTTGACGGTCAAAACGGCCTGGGCGCAACAATGCTTTATCAAGCACATCTGAACGGTTAGTGGCAGCAATCACGATCACGCCGCTGTTAGGCTCGAAACCATCCATCTCAACCAACATCTGGTTCAGCGTTTGCTCGCGCTCATCATTACCACCGCCCATACCAGCGCCACGATGGCGACCAACGGCATCGATCTCATCGATGAAGACGATACAAGGCGCTTGTTTTTTAGCGTTCTCAAACATGTCGCGCACTCGAGCTGCACCAACACCAACAAACATCTCAACGAAGTCTGAGCCTGAGATTGCAAAGAAAGGCACCTTGGCTTCACCAGCGATGGCTTTTGCCAATAATGTTTTACCTGTTCCTGGAGGACCTACCAAGAGCACGCCTCTTGGAATGTGACCACCCAGCTTTTGGAATTTCGTCGGATCCTTTAAGAAATCAACGAGCTCAAAAACCTCTTCTTTGGCTTCATCACATCCAGCCACATCAGCAAATGTGACAGCATTTGTATTTTCATCAATCAAGCGGGCTTTTGATTTACCAAATGAGAATGCTCCGCCTTTGCCACCACCTTGCATTTGGCGCATCATCAAGAACCAAAAACCAATGATCAACAATGTTGGGCCCAAGTAGTACAAAGCAGAGACCAAGAGACTTTGCTCTTCTTCTGCTTTACCAGTCACTTGAACGCCGTATTTCATCAAGTCGCCAACCATCCAAATATCGCCAGGGCTTAGAACAGAATATTTCTGGCCATCCATTGGCACTACTTGAATATTGCGACCTTGAACATCCACCCTCTTCACTTTGCCATTTTTGGCATCTTCCATGAATTGAGAATAAGTAATGCTCTCTTGAGCGCGTGGCTTATCGAATTGCTTGAAGACAGTGAACAGCACGAGGCCCACGATGAGCCACACACCAATTTTCTGCATCAAATTATTGTTCACAAAGCCTCCTTAAGGCGGATATATCTATACACCATATGATTCTACTCCCTCCCCTTTTCAAGTGCTTGACTAAAAAAGTCGCTAAATCCCATAGATTTGTTATGGTTTTAGCCATTTTCAGGGGGTTTTTGAGGGGTTTTCGTGCTGAGGTTAAACACTCACTTAAGGTGTTTTCCTAAGAGAAAAGTTTCAGCCGATTTGTCTCTCGAAGCTTTTGGCTTTCTGGGAGTGACTATTTTGAAGACTTTTTTGAAGGATTCCACGACTTGACTGTAGCCACTGCCATGGAAACACTTGATCAATAAAGCCCCATTGGGTTTTAGGTGGGCCTGAGAGAACTCTAAAGCCAAATCAGCCAAATGCCCCATTCTGGCCGAATCGGCAGTTGAAACACCTGATAAGTTCGGTGCCATATCTGATAAAACCAAGTCCACCCTTGGGCCATCAGCAGGATTACCAGGCAGTAAAGCTTCGAATTGCCTCAAAATCACTTCCTCACGGAAGTCACCTTGTAAAAAGGTCACATCAGCGATGTCTTCCATGGGCAACATATCAATGGCGATGATTTTGCCAAAAGGTTTGCCATCGGGGGTGTCTGCATTCTTTTTGCCAAACTCAACCAAACGATTGCGGGCATATTGAGACCAGCTACCAGGCGTACTGCCCAAGTCAACCACTACCATGCCAGGACCAATCAAACGATCTTGCTCGTCAATTTCTTTTAATTTATAGGCTGCACGCGCACGATACCCTTCCCTTTGCGCCATTTTGACGTAGGGGTCGTTCAGATGATCGTTCAACCAGTCTTTATTAAATTTATTCTTTGCCACTCTGTTCCACTTCTGTGTTCAATGAGTGATTCACTCATTTTTTATCATTAGGTCGCTATTTTCCGCTCTTTTTCATCTGGCACCCCATACTTTGCAATTTAATGCCTTATCATTGAGGTCTTCCAAAGAAATTTCTATGCCAATACTTGAATTATCCTCTGCCGAACGTTCGGCACACCGCTCAGACGCTCATGCGTTAAAACCCATTGTTTTAATTGGTGCTGATGGCTTAACGCCAGCAGTTGTCAAAGAAGTGAACAATGGCCTTAATTTCCATGGCTTGATCAAAGTTCGCGTTTTTGGCGACGATCGCGAAGCCCGTGTAGCGATCTACAACCAATTGTGTGATGAATTAAATGCAGCACCGATTCAACACATTGGTAAGTTATTGGTTCTTTTTAGACCCAAGGTAGAAAAAGAAGTCACCGAAAAGCGTCGCGGTAAATCTGGTGGCCCTAAAGTAGTGATGGTGAAGAAATTCACCCGCAATCCACAACGTCGTCCAAAACCAGTGGCCACCACTGTGCTTGGCAATGAACGTGTGGCTGCCGGCGGTCAAGTGAAGCGCGCCAAACCGCGTCAAACCAGCGCCAAAAAGAAACAGCTCAGCCGTTAATTTTTAAGCTCTTACTTATTCATTAATCTATCGGCTTGCTCAAGCGCCACAAGAGCACCAAACCAATCAAAGATTGCAGCAGATACACACTACTTGCAAAAGTATGAAGTCTGCTGAATGTTTCAGCCAAGGGTGAGAGCATCACCGGAAAGCCATGACTCAGAGCCTCCTCACGCAAAGAGTCCATCATCGGCTCCAAAAAAAATGCTGAGATGACTGCACAAATCAGCATGGCCAATAAATACCAGCGAATGTTTTTATAACGTCCACAGCCACGTTTGACCAATAAGTTAGCAAAGACAATCAAGCCGACACTGAGAATCATGCTGATGACTCCCTCAATGCGGAACAATGCTCCAGCAACCATACCAGCGACTTGAGAATCTGAGAGAGTTGCAAACAAGGTGGGAGTAACAATGTAACCCACTG
Source organism: Polynucleobacter cosmopolitanus (assembly GCF_002224225.1). Lineage (GTDB taxonomy): Bacteria > Pseudomonadota > Gammaproteobacteria > Burkholderiales > Burkholderiaceae > Polynucleobacter > Polynucleobacter cosmopolitanus. The sequence continues at coordinate 336,711 of NZ_NJGG01000002.1, forward strand.
TGATGATGCTACCCACCCAAAGAGTCAAGATAAAAACAAAAACTCGTTGGGCGGTGATGTGCATCTAAAAGATTACTAGATTAAATGTATTTGACGTTCAGAATTTCAACTTCACGACTGCCGCCTGGGGATGAGAACGTCGCCACATCACCCTCTTCTTTACCGATCAGCGCTCTGGCAATTGGTGAACTGATAGAAATCTTGTTGGCCTCTAAATCTGCCTCGTCATCACCGACGATTTGGTAAGTGACTTTTTTGCCATTTTCTAAATCTTCAATTTCAACGGTAGCGCCAAAAACAATACGGCCTTCAACATCCAATGTTGATGGATCAATGATTTGCGCTGCTGCCAACTTGCCTTCTAACTCTTGAATACGACCTTCGATGAAAGCTTGTTTTTCTTTAGCGGCATCGTATTCAGCGTTTTCAGACAAGTCACCCTGAGCACGAGCCTCAGAGATTGAATTGATCACAGATGGGCGCTCAACGTGTTTCAAGTTTTGCAACTCTTGCTTTAATAATTCAGCGCCATGTTTTGTAATGGGAATGGTACTCATCAATCTACTTCCAAAATCTAGTTAATCTAATAACAAATGACTGGTAGTTCTCTACCAGTCATTGTTGTTTTTCGTATTAATTTTTAGTTTACTTCTAATTTATAGGATATCTTAGCCGATATCTTATAAAGAAGCGTGCAAGCCCTGCAAGTCGTAAACCTCGAGTTGATCAATCGCTTTAATTCCAGCAACCGCTGCCTTAGCACCACTGATGGTGGTGTAATAAGTCACGCGATTTGCTTGTGCGGTTGTTCTGATGGATCTTGAGTCCGCAATGGCCGCTCTGGTTTCATCAACGGTGGTGAACACCAACTCAATTTCACCATTTTTGATCATGTCCACAATGTGCGGGCGACCATCTTTGACTTTGTTCACGCGCTTGACTGGCACACCGGCCTTCTCAATCGCATCAGCAGTGCCTTGTGTTGCGACAATGGAATAACCCATGTCGTGAAGCATTTGTGCCACTTCAACAGCCTTGGCTTTATCACTGTCTTTGACGGTTAACAACACCGCTCCTGACTTAGGCAAGGTGGTGCTGGCTGCCAATTGTGATTTAAACAAGGCCTCACCAAAGGTTTTACCCACACCCATGACTTCACCAGTTGAACGCATTTCTGGTCCAAGAATTGGGTCGACGCCCGGGAATTTATTGAATGGGAAAACTGCTTCCTTGACTGAGAAGTATGGCGGTATGACTTCATCACCAATGCCCTGCTGATCCAAACTTTGACCAGCCATACAGCGAGCCGCAATTTTTGCTAATTGCAAACCGGTTGCTTTTGATACGTATGGCACTGTTCTAGAAGCACGTGGGTTCACTTCAAGAACATAAACAATGTCTTTGCCATCGACTTGCTGAATCGCGAACTGCACGTTCATCAAGCCAATCACATTGAGGCCTTTGGCCATTGCTGCAGTTTGGCGACGCATCTCATTAACGGTTTCTTTTGATAGTGAATATGGCGGCAATGAACATGCTGAGTCACCTGAGTGAACACCCGCCTGCTCGATGTGTTCCATCACACCACCGATGAAGACTCTCTTACCATCAGAGATACAGTCCACATCACACTCAATCGCATCGTTCAAGAATCTATCTAACAACACTGGTGAATCGTGAGAAACCTTCACCGCTTCACGCATGTAGCGCTCTAGATCACGACCGTCATGAACGATTTCCATGGCACGACCACCCAAAACATACGATGGACGAACCACCAAGGGGTAACCAATCTCTTCAGCCAACTTCAGAGCTTCTGGCTCTGTACGAGCTGTTCTGTTTGGTGGCTGACGCAGACCTAAGTCTTGCAATAGCTTCTGGAAACGTTCGCGGTCTTCAGCAGCATCGATCATGTCTGGGCTGGTACCAATGATAGGTACACCATTCGCTTCTAGATCAAGTGCTAGTTTCAATGGGGTTTGACCACCATACTGAACAATCACTCCCTTTGGCTTTTCAATCGCAACGATCTCCAAGACGTCTTCAAGTGTCAATGGCTCAAAGTACAAGCGATCAGAAGTGTCATAGTCAGTAGACACTGTTTCTGGGTTGCAGTTGACCATGATGGTTTCATAACCATCGTCACGCATCGCCAAAGCGGCGTGCACGCAGCAGTAATCAAATTCAATACCTTGACCAATGCGGTTAGGACCACCGCCCAAGACCATGATCTTCTCTTTGGTCGTTGGTTGTGATTCGCATTCACCGTGTTCTGCTTCGTAGCAAGAGTACATGTAAGCGGTGTTGGTTGAAAACTCTGCTGCGCAAGTATCAACGCGCTTATAAACAGGTCTTACCTTCAAGGCATGACGTGCTTCACGAACTGCTTTGGCATTGGTCTTTAAGAGCTTGGCCAAACGACGATCTGAGAAACCTTTTTGTTTTACGAAGCGCAATTCTTGCGCGCTCATGTCTTTTAATTGGCGCTCTTCTAACTTCTTTTCAATATCGATCAATTCTGATATTTGTGCCAAGAACCAAGGATCAATCGCTGTGTGCATGAATGCATCAGCTTTGCTCATGCCCATGCGGAAGGCATCACCCAAGAACCAAATGCGGTCTGGGCCTGGCTCACGGATCTCTTGAATGATCTCGTCCAAGTCTGTTGATTTTTCATCCAAACCATCCACACCAACTTCAAGACCACGCAAAGCTTTTTGGAATGATTCTTGGAATGTTCTACCAATCGCCATCACCTCACCCACAGATTTCATCTGAGTGGTCAAGCGCTTGTCAGCAGCTGGAAATTTTTCAAAGGCAAAACGTGGGATCTTCGTCACAACGTAATCAATCGATGGCTCGAACGATGCCGGTGTTTTGCCACCAGTGATGTCGTTTTGTAATTCATCCAAAGTGAAGCCCACCGCCAATTTCGCCGCAATCTTAGCGATCGGGAAACCAGTTGCTTTTGATGCCAAAGCTGATGAGCGAGACACACGTGGGTTCATCTCAATCACGATCATGCGGCCATCAACTGGGTTAATCGAGAACTGAACATTTGAGCCGCCGGTGTCCACGCCGATTTCACGCAATACAGCCAATGAAGCATTACGTAAAATTTGATATTCGCGATCAGTCAATGTTTGAGCAGGCGCCACCGTGATTGAATCACCTGTGTGCACACCCATTGGGTCTAAGTTTTCAATCGAGCAAACGATAATGCAGTTGTCTTTGCGATCACGCACCACTTCCATCTCGTACTCTTTCCAACCCAAGAGTGATTCCTCAATCAGAAGTTCACGCGTTGGAGAAAGATCTAGACCACGTTTACAAATTTCTTCAAATTCTTCACGGTTATAAGCGATACCACCGCCTGAACCACCCATCGTGAACGATGGACGGATGATCACAGGGTAACCAGAACTACCAGTTTCAACCATGATCTGTTGTTGAACAGCATTCGCTTCTTCCAGTGAATGTGCAATCCCAGACTTGGCTGAACCAAGACCGATTTTGGTCATTGCTTCTTTGAACTTTTGACGATCTTCTGCTTTGTCGATGGCCTCTGGTGAAGCACCAATGAGCTCACAACCGTATTTCTTTAAAACGCCATGTCTGTGCAAATCCAAGGCACAGTTCAAAGCTGTTTGACCACCCATGGTCGGCAAAATCGCATCTGGTTTTTCTTTAGCGATGATTCGTTCAACTACTTCCCAAGTGATCGGCTCAATGTATGTCACATCAGCCATCTCTGGATCCGTCATGATGGTCGCAGGATTACTGTTAACTAAAATAACTTTATAACCTTCAGAACGCAATGCTTTACAAGCTTGCGCGCCTGAGTAGTCAAACTCACACGCTTGTCCAATCACAATTGGACCTGCGCCAATAATGAGGATACTTTTTATGTCGGTACGCTTAGGCATTCGTCAATCTCACATCAATTTAATAAAGCGATCAAACAAGTACGCAATGTCATGCGGACCCGGCGATGCCTCTGGGTGACCTTGGAAACAAAAAGCTGGCTTATCAGTCCAAGCCAATCCTTGTAATGAACCATCAAACAAAGACACATGAGTCGGTCTTACATTTGCTGGCAATGTTGCTGCATCCACAGCGAAGCCGTGGTTTTGTGACGTGATCACCACACGACCATCATCCAAGTCTTTGACTGGATGGTTGGCACCGTGATGACCGAATTTCATTTTGAGAGTTTTAGCGCCTGCTGCCAAACCCATGATTTGATGACCCAAGCAAATGCCAAATGTTGGAATACCTTTGTCGATGATGGTTTTAGCTGCTGCAATCGCGTAATCGCATGGCTCAGGATCTCCTGGACCATTTGAGAAAAACACGCCATCTGGTTTCATGGCCAACACGTCGGCGGCTGAAGTCTTGGCAGGTACCACCGTGATTTTGCAGCCGCGCTCTGTGAGCATGCGCAAAATATTGCGCTTCACACCAAAGTCATAAGCCACCACATGCTTGAGTGGTTTTTCTAATTTGTTAAAACCTGGTTTACCGTGATCTGCATTCAGACTCCACTCGCCTTCAGTCCATTCATAGGTCGAAGGTGTGGTCACCACTTGCGCCAAATCCAAACCAGCCATTCCTGGAAAGCTCTTGGCTGCAGCCAATGCTTTTTCAGTCAAGACTGCGATCGTGTCACCCACTTTGCCCGTCACAATGGCGCCCGGCTGAGCACCCTTGTCGCGCAGAATGCGTGTCAATTTACGTGTATCAATGCCAGCGATGCCAACAACGTTTTCGCCAGTTAAATAATCACTCAATGTTTTTTCAGAGCGGAAGTTTGAAGCGATCAATGAAAGATCTTTGATGATCAAACCAGCTGCGTAGATTTTGCTAGATTCGCAATCTTGTTGATTCACACCCACATTACCAATGTGTGGATAGGTCAAGGTCACGATTTGACGTGTGTAACTTGGGTCTGTGAGGATTTCTTGATAACCAGTCAAAGCTGTATTGAAAACAACTTCACCAGCGGATTGCCCAACGGCGCCAATGCTGTAACCTGGAAAAATGGTTCCATCGGCAAGAGCCAAAACTGCTGGGGGTAAAGAAGGAATTAGTGGCAGCAAAGGTATTCTCCAAAGCCCTGCTGCCATCCGACACATCCCTCATCCGGAAAAGACACCTCCGGTCTGAGAATTTTCGGGAGGTATATGTGTCTTTAAGCGCTAGGGCAAGTATCTAATAATTTAACTAAGAAATTATACCTTACTGGGGGTCTTTGACCCGACTAGACACTTCTACTGAAAATGAAAATAGGGGATAAATCCCCTATTTTTCAATTACTTAGATTGTTTTATCTAGCGCCTTTGGTGCGCTATCTCAAGCTCAAGAAGCAGCGGTGAACAATGTTTTGATTTGAGCCAAAACACTCTGATCATCCAAGGTACTCAAATCACCTGGGTCACGGCCTTCTGCCACCGCTTGGAGGGCACGACGCACAATCTTGCCAGAGCGTGTTTTTGGCAAAGCAGCCACCACATACACACGCGCAGGTCTTGCAACTGCTCCCAATTGAGAATCCACTGTTTTTAGAATCTCAGCTTCCAAAGTGGCGGTGTTGTTTGAGTCTTTAGCGATTGCAAAACCAATCGCTACCTGACCTTTGAGTTTGTCAGCAATACCCACCACAGCCACTTCAGCCACATTTGGATGGCTTGAAATACTCTCTTCAATCTCACGGGTACCAAGACGATGGCCAGCAACGTTGATCACGTCATCGGTGCGACCCAAGATGAAGAAGTAACCATCTTTGTCTTTGATGCCCCAGTCAAAGGTGGAATAAACCATCTTGCCTGGCACAGTTTCCCAATAAGTTTTAACAAAGCGTGCGTCATCACCCCAAACCGTTTGCATACATCCCGGAGGCAATGGTCCTTCAATGGCAATAACACCTTTTTGATCAGCGCCGAGTTCAGCACCTGTTGCGTCATCCAAAAGTTTCATGTTGTAACCGTAAACAGGCACACCTGGTGAACCAAACTTGTGCGGCATCACTTCAATGCCACGCTGCAAAGCAAGCATTGGCCAACCTGTTTCTGTTTGCCAGTAGTTATCAACGATTGGCTTGTTGATTGCGCCATGCAACCATGAAGCCGTTGGCTCATCCAATGGTTCTCCCGCTAAGAACACTGAGCGCAAAGTTGATAAATCGTATTTTGATAAAAATGCTGGGTCTTGTTTTTTCAATACACGTGCTGCCGTCGGTGCAGAGAACATCACGGATACCTTGTACTTCTCAACCAAATTCCACCAGATACCAGCATCCGGACGCAAAGGCGTGCCTTCGTACATGATGGTTGCCATGCCGTTGAGCAATGGGCCATAAATGATGTAGCTGTGTCCAACCACCCAACCAATGTCAGAAGTTGTGAACATTGCCTCACCTGGCTGACCGCCATAAATGTGGCGCATCGATGAAGCCAAAGCGACTGCGTAACCACCCGTGTCACGTTGCACACCTTTTGGTTTACCAGTGGTGCCTGATGTGTACAAAATGTAAGAAGGATCAGTGGCATCTACCCATTCGCAAGGCACCTGAGCATCCATCACTTTGGCGCGCTCAGTTGCGTAATCCAAATCACGGCCTGCTACCTTGTTGTACTCGACCAATTTGCGATCAATCAACAAAACTTTTTCTGGTTTGTGTGTTGATAAAGTAATGGCTTCATCCAACAAGGGCTTGTATGGCACAGGCTTGCCACCACGGGCACCTGCATCGGCCAAGATCACCATCTTTGGTTTTGCATCATCGATTCTTGAGGCCAAGCTGTGTGAAGCAAAGCCACCAAACACCACAGAGTGAATCGCACCAAGACGAGCACAAGCCAACATCGCAAAAGCAGCTTCAGCCACCATCGGCATGTAAATCAAGACGCGATCGCCTTTAACAACACCATGGGCCTTAAGAATCCCAGCCATGCGATTCACTTCAGTGTGAAGCTCTTTGAACGTGTAAGTTTTTTCTTGATCGGTTTCTGTTGATACAGAAATCAAAGCTTGTTGATCGCCACGATCTTTTAGATGACGGTCTACAGCGTTATGGCAAAGATTGATTTTGCCGCCCACATACCACTTTGCAAATGGAGGATTGTTGTAATCCAAGACTTTGTCAAAAGGCTTTTGCCATTCAACTAATTTAGCTTGCTCCGCCCAAAATCCCTCTGGATCTTTAATTGAGCGCTCGTGAAATGCCTTATAAGCAGACATGTATCTCTCCCTGATAAATAGTCATTAGTACTTTAACCGAATGAATGTGCAACTTCATACTGACTAGCATCTGACACATCAGGGTTCACCCTAATTCATGAGGGTCGAATCAGCCCAAATGGGGCCCTGAATGCCTAATTGGATTTTTTCTCATTGGCTGCCACCTTTGAATCTGCTTGTGGCTTTGGCTTTGGCTTATTGGTGTTGTTGGCCGTTTGTTTATTGGTGGACTGCTTATTACTAGCTTGCTTACTAGCCGGTTTTTTAGCTTTTGATCCACTGGCATTGTTGGCCGTGGTTTTTGGCTTGGCCTTCGCCGCCGCCTCGCGTTCCAACATCAACTTGCCAGCGTTATTGGCTAGATGCTCAGCAACATCGCCCACCTTGCCGCCCCTAGGAATCAAGACCGTAGAGCCAGCCTTGATCCTCATACCTTTAGGAATATTATTGATTTGCCTGACTTGATTCGCATCCACATCCAAACGAGTGGCCAGTTGATCAACCGTCTCTCGATTGGCTACTCTGATAGCAGTCCATGAAGACAGGCGCCCTGTGTATTGCAATAGATTTTCTTGGAAAGATTCAGCACGACCAAAGGGCAATAAAATTTGTGGCTCACTGGCACCCAAAATCACTGGCTTATTGAATGATGGGTTCATGGCTTTGAACTCTTCAACGGTCATGCGAGCAAACTCCGCAGCCAAATCAACATCAATATCTTTTTCAGTTGTAACGATCACAAAGTACGGGTGATTTTCTAGAGTCGGCAGTGTCAAGCCATAGGACTTAGGATTGGTCACGATGTTTTTGATTGCCAACAATTTAGGGACGTAATTGCGCGTCTCATCTGGCATTTTCAAACTGGCGTAATCAGTCGGTAATTTTTTGGCTTGATTGCGTTTGATGGCTTTTGAAACATTGCCCTCACCCCAGTTGTAAGCTGCCAACGCCAATTCCCAATCACCAAACATTTTGTACAAACGTTGCAAGTAATCCAAAGCTGCATCGGTCGACTGAATCACATCGCGACGTTCATCACGAAAGATATTTTGAGTTAACTTAAAGTCTTTACCAGTGGCTGGCATGAACTGCCACATGCCCGAAGCTTTAGCCCTTGAGAAAGCCTCTGGATTAAAAGCACTTTCAATGAAAGGTAAGAGCGCAAGTTCCATTGGCATTTTGCGGCGCTCGACTTCTTCAACAATGTAAAAAAGGTAACGTGATGAGCGCGACATCATCCGATCAACATAGTCAGGGCGACTGGAGTAATAACGCACATGCTTGATCACCAGCGGACTATTTGAATCTTCTAGCTCAAAGCCATCACGGATACGATCCCAAAGATCGTTGTAAGGCGCATCCAATGCACCCACAGAATCTTTATCAATATTGACTCTTGGAGCTTTACCAGATTTACTGTACTTACCATTCTTGGCAGTTTGTTTGTTTGAGTTTGAATCACTCCAGTCTTCACCGGTGGTAGCGCATGCACTCAAAACCGAGGCCACCATCACAATGGTTAAGAGACGGCATAGTCGTGATAAAGAAAGTGAAGTTAAGAATGATTGCATCATGCTTTGAAGGTGTCTTTCCATGAACGCAAATGAGCAAAAACCGTCACTGGATAAGTGTCTTTGATTGCTTGATGTTGTTTAACAGATTCAATCACGCTGGATTCTTCACACCTTAAAAATGGGTTCACGCTTTTTTCATGAGCGATGGTGGTTGGTACCGTGGGCACACCTTGTTGACGCAAGGTCAGTGCTGTTTGTTGCCAAGCTAACAAGTCTTGATTTTGGGGTTCTACAGCCAAGGCGAATTTTATATTAGATAGGGTGTACTCGTGAGCGCAATGCACCAATGTTTGATCAGGTAAGTTTTTTAACTTATTCAACGAATCCACCATTTGTGCTGGAGTGCCCTCAAACAGGCGCCCACAACCTGTGGCGAACAATGTGTCGCCACAAAACACATGTTGGCGATCACCTGCATTTAAATAGAAGGCGATGTGTCCTGCGGTATGACCTGGTACATCTAGGACTGTGAAATCGCAGGCAGGTCTTGAAATAGAAACAACATCTGACTCAATGAGTTGCTCGGTGACCACTGAAATATTTTCATGAGCCGGCCCATAAACCACTGGTTTTACAAGGCCCAGTGATGCGCACCAAGTCAATAAATTAGCCACGCCACCGATGTGGTCAGCGTGATGGTGAGTGATTAGAATGGCAGTCAGTGTTAAATGATGTTCCGTGAGGTATTTAATCACCGGCGCAGCATCACCTGGGTCAACAATTACGGCACAATGCTTATCGGAAATCAACCAAATATAGTTATCGTCATAAGCTGCAATTGAACGCACTTGCAATAAATTGTCATCAGGCATAGAAATAACCACTTATGAGTCAACCAACTGATACCGATCATCAACAAGCCCCATGGACATCATGGGATGCTTGGCTTGGCTCGCCTCCAGGGAAATACGTCCTGAAGTGGGAACAAACTCAATTTGACCACATTGTGAGCGATATTTTTGGTTATCACGCCTTGCAAATTGGATTGCCGCAATTACCTGCTCTGACTGAAAATCGGATGCCCTTGCAAATGATCTTGCGCGCCCCGCATGACAAGCCCAATGATGAATCAGATGGTCAATGGCACACGATTGAAGGCATCCCAGAAGAACTGCCCTTTGCCAGCCAAAGTCTGGATTTGGTGGTGCTTCCCCATGTTCTTGAGTTCGCCACTGATCCTCACGCCGTGTTACGAGAAGTCGAACGGGTCTTGATGCCCGAAGGTCGGGTGGTCATTTCTGGATTTAATCCAGCCAGTTTGTGGGGTTTGCGCCAATACTGCAGTCATTTGGTTGGTCAACCTTACCTCCCTAGAGATGGTCAGTTCATTGCTTTATTGAGATTGAAAGATTGGCTCAAGCTACTTAACTTCTCTGTTGATCGCGGTCGCTTTGGTTGCTATCGATTACCTTTGAGAAGTGAGTCAGGGATGCAAAAGTTGGCTTTCCTCGAAAAAGCGGGTGATCGCTGGTGGCCTGTCTTGGGCTCTGTTTTCATGGTGTCAGCGATCAAACGGGTATCAACGTTGACACTGGTGGGCAGAATTGAGAAAGGCGTTGCGGCTAATCAAGCACAATTGAGCACAGTCACTCAATTAAACACATCCTCACAAAAGAATCAGTTGAAAGATCAGGCATGAGCACTCCCGCACAAAGCAAGGTTGTGATTTACACCGATGGTGCTTGCAAAGGCAATCCAGGCCCTGGCGGCTGGGGCGTGGTGTTGCGCTCAGCCGACAAGGAAAAGCACCTTCATGGCGGCGAGTTGATGACAACCAACAATCGCATGGAAATGACCGCCGTGATCGAGGCTTTAAAAGCCCTCAAAATGGCTTGTCATGTGAGTTTGTACACGGACTCAAAGTACGTGATGCAAGGGGTCACCGAATGGATGGGCGGCTGGAAGGCCAGGGGCTGGAAAACCGCCGGCAAAGATCCCGTTAAAAATGTCGACTTATGGCAAGAAATTGATGAATTACTGGGCAAGCATCAAATTGACTGGCATTGGGTCAAAGGCCACGCCGGCCATCCAGGCAATGAACTGGCTGATGCCCTAGCTAATAAGGGCGTTGAAGAAATCCTCAAAAAAACTGCGTTTTGAATTTAAATCCGGTCGAGACGACCGAATTGAATTAACCCCTCATAAATGCGGGGCATCCTCTTTGGGTTTTGCACACGGGATGATCTCTTGACAAAACGTACGCTTTTACGTACTATGTTCAAAAGGAGTGGAATGATGACTACATTAACCGCAAGTGAAGCTCGGGCAGGCCTCTACCGTTTGATTGATCAAGCAGCAGAGACACATAAGCCAGTGCTTATCTCTGGCAAGCGGGCAAATGCCGTTTTGGTTTCCGAGGAAGACTGGAGCGCTATTCAGGAGACGCTTTATTTATTGGCAATTCCGGGGATGCGTGAGTCGATTAAAGAATCAATGGCCGAGCCTATTGCTAAAAGTAAAAGGACATTGAAATGGTGACTTGGAATTTAGCTTATTCCAAGTTTGCTCTCAAAGATGCCAAAAAACTCACTGCCGCCGGACTAAGAGATAAGGCGCAGGCCTTGCTGGGTATATTAGAGCTTGATCCCTTTCAAAATCCACCTCCCTATGAAAAATTAGTGGGGGACTTAAAGGGTACCTATTCACGCAGAATCAACATTCAACATCGTTTGGTTTATGAAGTTTTTCGTAAAGAAAAAACGGTGCGCGTTTTAAGAATGTGGACTCACTACGAATAAGGTTGGCATTCGCTTAAAGGAGGATTGGGCATCCTTGGCCTTGGTCGATTTGACCAACGGCCACGTTAAGCCTAAATAAGTGCTAAATGAGGCTGAGTGTGCGAGAATTAATCTAGAACAATTAAGGAGATAGCGGCTTTAAATCAAAGCCCCTCAACCATGCAGTTAATCACCAATCTAAAAGACAAAGTCATGCAGCTGGGCTGCCGTGTTGTGACTTCTGCCATGAACCTGATCAAGAATTTTGATTGGGCTAAAACTTATGCGTTTGTGCTCAAGCACAAAAAGAGAATCATCATCATTTTGATCGTGCTTTTTGCTGCCAATTACGCTTATGACAAGTGGATGCCCAAGTCAGCGAAAAAAGCACCGCCACAATTAGTGACCACCACCGTCGTTGCAACTGCAGACACCCCAGTGATCATCGAAGCCACTGGCACCATCATTGCTGCCAACATTGTGGATATTCGCCCACAAACCACCAATGTGGTGAGCAAGATACATATTAAAGAAGGTCAAGCAGTAAAAACTGGTGATTTGCTGTTCACTTTGGACGACAGAGCCAGTCGTGCCAATTACGAAAAAGCCAAAGCCTTGGCCGATGATGCAACCCGCCAATACAATCGATCTTTAGAGTTGATTGAAAAGAAGTTTATTTCTCAAGCAGCGGCTGATTCTTCAAAAGCCAATATGCAATCCGCAGTGGCAAGCGCCAAAGCGGCTGAAGTTGCCCTGAGCTTTGATCACATTCGTGCACCGATTGCTGGTCGTGCTGGCGTGATCAATGTTTTCCCTGGCAGTCTTGTACAGGCTGGTACCAATATTTCAACAACCAGCAGCGCCACATCAACCACCACAACTGGTGCGATGGTGACAATCACTCAACTTGATCCGATCAATGTGCAGTTCACCATCCCTGAAAAAGAAATTCCTTTGATTCTTGCTGGTCGCGAAGCTGGCGAGGAGTTGACCGTGAGCGTGGATGTGAATGGCACTGACAAAGCTGTGGAAGGTACTGTGTACGTGGTTGACAATCAAGTGGACCCAGCCATTGGTGCGGTGAGAGTCAAAGCTCAATTAAGCAATAAAAATGGCGCGATGATTCAAGGGCAATTTGTCAGAATCAAATTAAAAGCCAAAACTTTGAAAGACTCTTTGGTCGTCCCAACCCAAGCAGTCGTTACCAACACCAAGGGTGATCATTTGTACGTGGTTGAAAACGCCAACACAGTTGCTCTTAAGCCAATCAAAGTGATTTACCAGTACCAAGGTCAGACAGTGGTCACAGGTGTGAACGCTGGTGACAAGATTGTGGTGGAAGGTAAACAAAACTTAAGGCCTAATGGCGTGATCAGAGAAACATCTGGCGCTGGGAAGTAATCAGTCATGAACATCTCAGAGTTATGTATACGCCGCCCGGTCATGACGGTATTACTGTCATTGGCCACCGTTGCCGCTGGCACTGTTGCTTATTTAAAAATACCCGTCGCTGCCCTACCAAGCTTTAACACGCCCGTCATTCAGGTCAGCGCCACCTTGCCAGGAGCCAGCCCTGAGAACATGGCATCAGCGGTTGCTCTGCCTTTAGAAAAAGAGTTTTCAACCATTGACGGTATCGCCGTCATCAGCTCAACCAACACATTGGGCAGTACCAACGTCACGCTTGAGTTCAACAATGACCGTGACATTGATAAAGCCGCAGTGGATGTCCAAGCAGCGTTGCTGCGTGCACAAAAGCGCTTACCGATTGAGATGACCAATCCGCCGTCGTACCGCAAGGTCAACCCTGCTGATGCGCCTGTCTTGATCATGACGATGACCTCTCCTTCGATGGATTTGTCACAAATCAATGATTACGCAGAGAACTTGATTTCTCCAACACTCTCTACCATTGACGGTGTGGCGCAAGTCTTGGTCTACGGTCAAAAAAGATATGCCGTCAGAGTTCAAGTCAATCCAACCGTATTAGCGGCCAAGAACCTCACCATTGATGATGTTGCCAAAGCCATCAACAATGCCAACTCCAACACCCCAGTCGGTGTTTTAGATGGCCCTCGTCAATTACTGACGATTTATGCCAATGAGCAATTGGTCAAGGCCAGCGAATATGCCAACTTGGTGATTGCCCAACGCAATGGTTTGCCAGTGCGCTTAAAGGATGTGGCGCTGGTTGAAGAAAGTTATGAATCTGTCAAAACAGTAGCGGCTTATAACGGTGAGCGCTCAATCGCCTTAGCGATCTTGCGCCAGCCAACTGCCAACTCTGTTGAAGTGGTTGATGCCGTGCGCAAGATGGTGCCTAAGTTCGAAGCGCAAATGCCAGCTTCAATCAAAGTAAATTTATTGATTGATCGCTCAAAATCAATCAGAGAAGCCATCCATGATGTGAACCTCACCTTGTTGCTCACCATCGGCTTGGTGGTGATGGTGATTTTCTTGTTCTTAAAGCGTGCGGCTGCCACGATCATTCCAGCATTAAGCTTACCGATCTCATTGATTGGAGCTTTCTCCATCATGTATTGGATGGGCTACAGCTTAGACAATATTTCTTTGCTGGGTATCACCATTGCTGTTGGCCTGGTGGTCGATGATGCGATCGTCGTGCTTGAAAACATCATGCGTCACATTGAAAACGGCATGCATCCCTTGAAGGCATCTTTATTGGGCAGCCGCGAAGTGAGTTTTACGATCATCTCGATTTCGATTTCATTGGTGGCCGTGTTCATTCCGATTTTCTTTTTACCAGGCCCACTGGGTTTGCTGTTCAGAGAATTCGCGGTGGTCGTGTCCTTATCTATTTTGGTATCAGCGGTGGTCTCACTCACTTTGGTGCCGATGCTGTGCAGTAGATTTTTACCAAAACATGGTCAAGAAGCCAAAGAGCCACCGATCACCATCAAGTTTGAGGGTTATTTCACTCAAGTATTGACCGCTTATGAAAAAGCACTTGATTGGGCACTCACCAATCAAAAGAAAGTTTTGCAAGGCGCCTTGGCGACTTTCATTATCACGATTGGTTTATTTGTGTGGAGTCCCAAAGGGTTTTTCCCGGAAGAAGACACTGGGCAAATATTTGTGACCACTGAAGCAGCAGATGATATTTCTTTCAACGCCATGATCGAGTTACAAAACAAAGCGGCTGAAATTGTTCGTAACAATGAAAATATTGAAGCACTTGTATCGATTATCGGCGGTGGCGCAAGCTCAGGCACCAATACAGGCAGGATGTTTGTCAATTTAAAGTCTCGTGATGAACGAGCTCCAATGAAGAAAGTGTTGGAGAGTCTGCGCAAAGACTTGAGAGACATTCCAGGCCTGGCAATTTATTTGCGCCCTATTCAAAACTTGCAATTAGGCGGCAAAGTCACCAAGAGTCGCTATCAATACATTTTGCAAAGCGTGGGCTTTGAAGGCATCAATGAATGGTCCACCAAAGTCACTGAAAAGATGCGTGCAGATCCTGGCATCTTCCGTGACATCACCACAGATTCTCAATTAAAAGGTTTGCAAGCTCAAATTGACATTGATCGAGAAAAAGCTGCGAGTGCCGGTGTGACAGTGGCTGATATTCGCAATGCCTTGTACTCTGCTTATGGTGAAAGACAGGTCTCAACCATCTACACCAGCGTGAACACTTACCAAGTGATTCTGCAAGCAGCGAATGAGTACAAGCAATATGAAACCGATCTTAATGGCATTTATGTGCGCGGCAGAACCAGTGATAAGTTAGTTCCACTGTCTAGCATTGCTACATTCAGAAGAACCATCGGACCAACTGCAGTGAACCACCAAGGTCAGGTGCCGGCGGTGACGATTTCATTTAACTTGGCACCAGATGTGGCCTTGGGCGATGCCACCAAGAAATTAGAACAATACGTCAAAGAGCTTCAATTACCTCCATCAATCATCACCAGCTACGGTGGCGATGCTGCGGTATTCCAAAGTGGTCAATCCAGCCAGATCATTTTATTGTTAGCGGCCGTATTGGTGATTTACGTTTTATTGGGCGTTTTATATGAGAGCTACATTCACCCCTTGACGATTTTGGCAGGCTTGCCATCTGCAGCCATCGGCGCTTTGATCTTCCTTCGAATTTTTGATTTGGAATTAACCATCATTGCGACCATCGGTATCTTGCTCTTGATCGGTCTGGTGAAAAAGAATGCGATTTTGATGATTGACTTTGCCCTAGATGCACAGCGCAATCAAAATATGTCACCTCGTGAAGCGATTCGCACGGCCTGCTTATTGAGATTCAGACCCATCTCCATGACCACCCTCACAGCCGTGGTGGGTGCATTACCAATTGCTCTAGGCTTGGGTGCAGGTGCTGAATTAAGACAACCTTTGGGTATTGCTGTGGTGGGTGGTTTGATTGTGTCGCAATTCGTGACATTGATCATCACACCTGTCATTTATCTTTATTTAGATAAATACAGCGGCACAGGCCCGATGGAAATCCCCGCTGAAATGCTGAAGGATTGAGCTTGAATTTTGAAGTCTGATTTTTGAGATTTAATTTTGTTATTGGTTTTAAATTAGAAAGAATTTATGCGTCAGATCATTCTCGATACGGAAACAACTGGACTTAACCCGCTCACTGGAGATCGGGTGATTGAGATTGGCTGCCTAGAAATGATCGATCGACGCTTGACTGGTAATAAGTTGCATCATTACATCAACCCTCAACGCGATATTGATCCAGGTGCCGTGGCTGTTCACGGTTTAACGGTAGAGTTTTTATCAGATAAGCCAGTCTTTGCAGATGTGGCTGATGAGATCATCACCTTCCTAAAAGATTCTGAAGTGATCATTCATAACGCCCCCTTTGACGTGGGCTTTTTAGATGTCGAGTTTGGGCTTTTGAAACGTGGCAAGGTCGATGAGCATGTGGCAGGCGTGATTGATACCCTCAAGAATGCCCGAGAGATGTTCCCTGGCAAAAGAAACTCCTTAGATGCTCTGTGCGAGCGCTTTGCCATCAGCAATGAGCACCGTACCCTTCACGGCGCTCTTCTAGATGCTGAACTCTTGGCCGAAGTTTATTTGGCCATGACCCGTGGTCAAGAAGATTTGATGATTGATCTGCATGGCATGGACAGCGATGCAGCCAATGCGAAACGCAAGCCCTTGCCCACCAAATTGGTGGTGCAGTTAGCTTCCATCGAAGAGCAAGAAACACATCAGGCTTATCTAGAAGGTGTTGCCAAGGCAGCCAAGAAGCCACCTGTTTGGAGTTGAGTAAATTCAAATAGTGTTAGTTGAATTTAGCCAAGGTTAGCTAGAGAAATAAAAAAGATCGCCGCGGCGATCTTTTTTCTTGTGTGCTTTCTGTTTGTTTGCTTTTTACTAACTGATTTACTTATTGACTTATCTACTTACTTAATTACTCGCTTAACCCATCTTAGGTGGGAAGAACTTGTAC
Source organism: Polynucleobacter cosmopolitanus (assembly GCF_002224225.1). Taxonomy (GTDB): domain Bacteria; phylum Pseudomonadota; class Gammaproteobacteria; order Burkholderiales; family Burkholderiaceae; genus Polynucleobacter; species Polynucleobacter cosmopolitanus. The sequence goes on from NZ_NJGG01000002.1 coordinate 353,687, forward strand.
CAAAAGCCATATGCCCAGCAGGCAGCACAGAATGAAAATGCCCACTCAAGGGTAGAGAAAATCACCAAGGCAGTTGCTGGCACTTTCCATAAGTCATTGCCTGAATAAAGCAAGATGGATGCAACGGTCGCAGCAATGAACAAAATCTTATTGGCAAACATCTTGGCACCCGCATTCTCTTTTTTGCCAGCGAGATTCATGCCAGTCATGATCTTGGTGAATAAGCGATGTGATGGACATTTATAGTGCCCCAAAAATCCTCGCATAAAACCCATCAAGGCCAATAGAGGTAAAAGATGTGGAAAACCCAATAAAGCCACGACGCAAACCATAAATGTAATAAAGACTTCAAACCTCACAACATTAGCGCTCACAGGTGGAATATCAAAACGTAACATGCTCACTCCTCAGAAGAGATTGAATCTCATTCAATTACTTCATATTTTATTTATTAATCAATGGCTGATTTTAGGCCTGAAGATTACTCACGTCACTTAGAGAAAATTTCTAAGTGAATACCTTATTGAGGTGCCTTTACTTCATAAGATTTACTGCAAGGCCTTGATGATCTCTTCTTGCTTGGTCACAAAATTAATCTCAGTCACTTTTCCAGATTTGAGCTTGATGACGGTGATCGCATCATCTTTTTGCGGAAATAATTTTGACTGTGCCTCATCTCTTAAGATGGCAATCGTGTAAGGTCTTTTTTGCATTTTAGGGATTGCCACCATTTTGGTGATAAAGCCTGGCATGCCGCTGATATCAGCGACGTAGATGGCTTTTTTATCTTTCAGAATGGTTGGCGGCAAGTCTTCCAAGGTTTTACTCATGAGTGCACTGGTTGATTTGCCAGCGGCAAATAGAATCAAGTTGGTTTGCTCATTGATCGCGACCGTTTGATCGTGCTGATCTTTCATCTCAAGGACCAAACTATCGCCAATACGTGCTGCGCCTGCTGGTTGATTGGCGGAGGCAATCAAAGCAAAACCGCATAAAAACAGCGCTAACCCTAAGAGTTTTTTCAAAACATCACCTATTTTCTATTAAATAAATACAAATAAATCAATGGCTTAAGTAATTAATACCTTGATTTGAGAATCCTTAATTTAGCCTTAATTTTCGACCTCTATTGTTTGACCTATACCAAACAAAAGGATCAGACATGGCTCTTACATTAAGAACATATCATGACGCAAAGCATACCTTAATCTCCCCAGAATTTGATTCTGAGGAAAATCTTTACAAGTTCGAATGGGTAACCAAACAACACCCAGACAGAGAAAGCCTTCAGTCTTTCATCGCCACAACTTTCTATAAAACCTATGGTGCTGATGTGCATCACTTCAGCGATATCTTGGTGGGTTGTAAAGATGCTCAAGGCCAATGGCTAGCTGCCTTGGGTTTTTCAGCGCTCACGGATAAACCATGTTTTGTCGAACAATACTTAGATGCGCCACTAGAAATCAATATCGAAGCTCAAGTCAAAGAACACACCACTCGCAAAGAAATCGTAGAGGTTGGTAATTTGGCAGCCATTCATGCAGGAGCTGGCCGAACACTGATCATCAACATGACCCGTTTTTTACATGAGCAGGGATACAAGTGGGTGACTTTTACTGCCACTCGCACTTTGTTGAATTCATTCAAACGCCTAGGTATCAAATTATTCCAATTGGCAGAAGCGGATCCTAGTCGCTTAGAAGATGGCGGCAAAAACTGGGGCACTTATTACAACACTCAACCACAAGTGATGTTTGGTGACATCGCTTCAGGCTATGAGAAGCTGGCTTAACTCAATTCCACAACAACAAACCATTCTGTCTTCATGGACAGAGTCTTGGGATAAGGCTGCCCTTTTAAAGAAAATATCTCAAGTATCAGAAGCTCTATTAAAAAGAAAAAATCCTAAGGCACCTGTTGGAGTTTTGGCAGACAACTCTTTAGAGTGGATTGCAATTGATTTAGCCACCCAAGACATTGGCGTGACCTTGATCCCTCTTCCAAGCTTTTTCACACCCAATCAATGGCTACACGCCATCAAATCAAGTGGCATGCAAGCAATTTTTTGCCCACAAGAAGATGTGGCTAGAAATCTTGGCTTCATATTTCAGAATGACTATGCCGGCGAATTAAAGTTGTATGAAAGCATGAGCGTTCTTTCAAGCATCGTGGATCAGCCTAATTTGTTAGAAGTACAAAAGATAACTTATACCTCTGGCACCACCTCAGAGCCAAAAGGTGTTTGCTTGAGCACAGATCAGCAATGGTCTGTGGCGCAATCACTAGAGCAAGCCTTGCATTCGCTTCAAATAAAGAAACATTTGAATGTTTTGCCCTTATCAGTTCTTTTAGAGAATATTGCTGGTGTGTACACAGCTTTAGCCTGTGGTGCTGAAAATACATGCGTGCCATTGAGTGAAGTGGGCCTGCATGGTTCAAGTCAGTTTGATGCAGATGCTTGCATGGCAGCGATTGAGAAATACCAAGCCGAAAGCATCATTCTTTTACCTCAAATGCTTCAAGCCATCGTTACTCGCAGCACCAAGCAAGATCCTCGCTTGAAAAGCTTGAAGTTTGTGGCCGTTGGTGGCGGAAAAACACCCGTTGCTTTGATCAAAACTGCTAAGTCGATGGGCATACCAGTCTACGAAGGTTATGGCTTGTCAGAATGCGCATCGGTAGTTGCTTTGAATACACCCCACAATGAAAGAATCGGCAGTGTTGGCAAAGTTCTTGGCAATCGAATCGTTCGTATCTCAAAAGATGGCGAAATTGAGGTCAAGAATATGGACCTTCCCCATTATTTAGAAAACACCGCCGGGCTCACAAGCAATCTTACAAGCACGCCTTCAAGTGCTGAGTGTGAATGGTTGCCCACTGGTGACTTAGGTCATCTTGATGACGATGGCTTCTTGTATTTAGATGGTCGTAAAAAGAATGTACTGATCACCAGCTTTGGCAGAAACATATCGCCAGAATGGCCCGAGTCCTTATTGCTAGGCAGTGGTTTATTTAGACAAGCCATGGTGATTGGTGATGGGCAAGCACAGTTAGGCGCTTTATTGGTGACAGCAAAAGAAGGTTTATCTGATGAAGTTATTCAGGCGGGAGTCACATCAGCCAATCAAGAGCTTCCAGACTATGCGCAAATCAAACATTGGTTATTGGCTGATGAGCCCTTCTCGCCGAACAATGGTCTTGCAACGGCCAATGGCAGACTAAAACGAGATCTCATCAAAAAAAAATTCAACGATCAAATTGAATTGTTGTACGCAAATACTTAAATACGGAGAATCAATGACATTCTTTAATCAACTACAAAGTTCCACCGAGCAAGAAAGACAAGTTCTTTTTTCTGCACCTATCATTGAACATGCCCTGAAGGGTGATATTCAGAAGAAGCAGTATGTTGCATTTTTAACTCAGGCCTATCATCACGTTAAACACACGGTGCCATTGTTGATGGCCTGTGGCTCTCGACTGGGTTCTAAACATGAGTGGCTAAGAACGGCCATTGCAGAATATATTGAGGAAGAACTTGGTCATGAAGAATGGATTTTGTCTGACATCGCGGCATGCGGTGGTGATGCTGAGAAAGTCAGACACTCACGCCCACACATCAGCACTGAAATGATGGTGGCATATGCTTATCACCAAATCGATCGTGGCAATCCAATCGGATTTTTTGGCATGGTGCATGTCCTTGAAGGTACCAGCATTGCTCTAGCAACCAATGCTGCCAGCTCTATCAAGAGCAGCCTTGGTTTACCTCCCAATGCATTTAGCTATCTCAACTCTCATGGCAGCCTAGATTTAGAGCACGTCAAATTCTTTGAGACCTTGATGAATCAGGTAACCGATTCAAAAGACCAAGAAACCATCATTCATTGCGCCAAGAACTTTTATAAGCTTTACGGCGATATTTTTAGAAGCATTAAGACTGAAGAAATCCTTTTTAACTGATAACCATGACAAATAAACCATACAAAGTTGTTTTAACAGGTGCAACTGGCGGCATCGGCAGAGCAATTGCTTTGCAACTTGCGCCACAGTGTTCATCATTGATTTTGATGGGCCGCGATACTCAAAAGTTAGAAGCCTTAAAGAATGAATTAACAAATATTGATGTGAATGTTCAAATCGTATCTGGTGATTTGTGCGAAGACAGCACGGGCGTTCGATTAATTGATGCTATCTCGGCTCAACAAGGGATTAATCTCTTGATCAACAATGCCGGCATTAGCCAGTTCAAGAGTTTCGAGCAGCAATCAGATAAAGACATCACACAGTTGATGCTAACCAATCTGATTTCCCCCATGCTTTTATGTAAACAATTACTACCTCTTTTACAAAAAGAACCATCGCAGATCATCAATATCGGATCTATCTTCGGATATTTAGGCTTCCCTGGCTTTTCTTCTTACTGCGCCAGCAAATTTGGCCTACGAGGCTTCTCTCAATCTCTTCGACGAGAATTATCAGACACATCCGTATCAGTCAGGTACTTCGCTCCACGCGCCACAAAAACAAGCATCAATTCAGATCAAGTGATGCGCATGAATGCTGAACTTAAAACCGATTCGGATAATCCCGACTTCGTTGCCAAGGAATTCATGAAGTTTCTAAGTGGCAAGGCCTGGGAAAAGAAATTAGGTTTCAAGGAATCCTTTTTTGTCTTTATGAATAACTTGTTTCCAGGCGTTCCTGACAAAGCCATTCAAGGTCAGCTACCAATCATCAATAAATATCTAAATAAATAATCACGAGGTTTATATGAACATCATTAAAAAAATACCAGCAGCCCTTTTAATCAGCTTATCTCTTATCAGCTCTTTTGCTGTTGCAGGCTTAGAAGAAGACGTGAGTACTATTCAAAAAGAATGGGAAAAGATCAAATATCAAAGCCCGGAATCAAGCCATGAAAAAGGCTTTGAATCATTGATCAAAGAAGCCAATCAATTGGTCGCCCAAAATCCAAATCGTGCCGAGATTTTGATTTGGCAAGGCATTGTTGAATCGAGCTATGCAGGGGCAAAAGGTGGATTGGGTGCATTGGCTCACGTGAAAAATGCTAAGAAGACTTTTGAAAAAGCACTTGAAATCAATCCTACGGCATTAGATGGCTCTGCATACACAAGCTTGGGCTCGCTCTACTATCAAGTTCCAGGTTGGCCGATTGGTTTTGGCGATGATAAAAAAGCAGCCGAGTACTTAAAGAAGGGTTTGAGCATCAACCCTGATGGCATCGACCCAAATTACTTTTACGCTGACTTCTTATTCAGAAATGGTGATTACTCAGGCGCAGAAAGATCTTTGCGCAAAGCCTTACAGGCACCCGCTAGAAACGGACGAAAAGTAGCGGATGATGGTCGACGCAAGGAAATCAATCAATTACTTGAAAAAGTGGCTGAAAAACGAAAATAATGCTCTGAGTTAATCGATTAAACTATTCAAATTAATAGTTAATCTTTGATAAAAGGGCTTGGGCGGTGAGAATTTTATTGGTAGAAGACGATGAATTGCTCGCCTCCGGCTTGATGACTGCACTGACTCGTGCCAATCATCATGTAGACCATGTCGGGGATGGCCAAAAAGCCATCCACGCATTGGCAGATGGTGAGTTCGATATTGCCATTCTGGACCTAGGCTTACCAAAAATAGATGGTACCGAAGTACTCAAAACCATCCGTCAAAAAGGCAGTCATATCCCAGTATTGATTTTGTCTGCCAGGGATGCCACCCAAGACCGCATCTTAGGGCTGGATTTGGGAGCCGATGACTACCTCACCAAGCCATTTGAGTTAGATGAATTGCTTGCAAGGATTCGGGTTCTAGAACGACGTCGCAGCGGCAATACAGTTAATCAAATAAAAATTGGTGATTTGGTCATTGATCTCACTTCTTTATCTGTGACCTGGAAAGGCACCACACTGGATTTACAACGCCGTGAATTTGCCTTGCTGAAGAAGTTAGCAGAAAGTCCACATCAAGTTTTTAATCGATCTCAGCTCGAAGAATCACTATATGGCTGGAGTGATGGCGTTGAGAGCAACACCATTGATGTGCATATCCATAATCTACGTAAAAAAATCAACCCAAATATCGTCAAGACACTTCGAGGGGTTGGCTACAGAATTGGTGACATAGAAGAATCATGACTTATTTTTCAATTAGAAAACGATTGCTGCTTGGAATCTTTTTATCCATGATTGTGATTTTGGGTGGCATGGGTCTTGCCGCTCACTTTGTCACTGAACATGAATCAGAAGAGATCTTCAGTGCAAGACTGGCTACATCAGCCAGGGTTCTAGAAGTTCTAGCGGCCAAACAACTAGAGCATGCCACCATCAACAATCCAATCATCATTGAATTACCTGATGAATTAGAGCACCAGCATTCCTCCACCGAAGAAATCAGCGGTCACCCCTACGAAAGTAAGATTTCTTTTCAGATATGGCACAGCAATGGAAAATTACTGGCCAAATCTGCCACTGCTCCCGACAAACCTTTGGGCCCTATGACCGAGGGTTTTGGCAAAAATCTGATTGGCGATGATTTATGGCAAGTTTTTAAACTCAAATCTGGTGATGTTTGGGTGATGGTCGCCGAAATGGATTCAGTGAGAGGCGAGATGGCTGGTGACCTGGGCGTGGCCATCATGACACCCTTGATCATTGGTTCATTGATTTTATTGATTGTGATTAATTTGATAGCCTATAGAAGTTTGCGTCCTTTGCAAGCCTTGGCCAATGTGATTGCTGCTCGCGAACCTCAATCAATCAAACCCATCAAGTTATCAAAAACCCCCTCTGAATTAAAGCCTGTGATTGATGAGCTGAATCATCTGCTTGATAGGGTTCAAAAAGCATTCAAACGTGAACAACAGTTCATTGACGCGGCCGCTCACGAAATCAGAACACCAATTGCCGCATTACAACTTCATATTGAAAACGCTGTTAATGCCAAAAATGATACTGACAGAGATCAATCCTTGTCCGAGGCTTTGAATGGTCTTAGAAGAACCACGCGCCTCACTGAGCAACTATTGACCCTCAGTCGCGTGAGTGGTGCGACTGATCAAGAAAAACAACAAGTGTTATCACTTGATGGCATTTGTAAAGAAATTGTTAAAAATACCAAGCCGCTCATCACTCAACGCGGCCAAACGATTGAACTACACATCCATGATGATTGCTTGATCAATGGTGAGCAGCACAAGATTGAGCGTGTGATACAAAATCTGATCGATAACGCCTCTCAATATGGTTCAGCACACGGACTTATTTCAGTTTCTTTGGACAAAGTATGTGACACCATTCGTTTGGTTGTTAGCAATGATGGTGACATCATCCCTCAATCTGAAAAGATCAAGGTGTTTGATCCTTATTACAGAATCTTGGGCAGCAAATCATTTGGCAGTGGTCTAGGTCTTGCGATTGTCAAAGAAATTGTTCAACAACACAAAGGATCCATACGGATCGAAGATAAATCTGCCGGCAATGGCGTGCAAGTGATCATTGAATTCAAGAACGCGATTTAATCAAACCACTTTTGAGTATCTGGCTTCTGTTTGCACATCTCTTAAGTGCCTATCAAACACCATGGCAACGCGCCTAACCAGCAAACGACCTTTGGTAGGCACATAAATCTTTTTACCTTGCCACTCTAATAACCCTGCTTCTTCAAGCTCTTTAAGCTCTGGCAACTCTCTTGAGAAATAGATTTCAAAATCAATCTGATGTTTGCTTGCAAATGCTATTGTGTCTAATTCGAATTGGCACATCAACTCACCAATTAATTCGCGCCTTAGTAAATCATCATTGTCGAGTCTCATTCCGCGCATGGTTGGCAATTGATGCCGATCTAGGGCATGGTAATAGTCCTCAAGGGTTTTAACATTTTGTGGGTAGGTATCGTTCACTTTGCCAATCGATGAGATGCCGAAGGCCAATAAGTCACACTCCGCCTGTGTTGAATACCCTTGGAAGTTACGATGCAAGCGCCCCTCTTTTTGAGCAATCGCTAACTCATTATCTGGCTTAGAAAAATGGTCCATGCCAATAAACACAAATCCTGCTTCATTGAGTTGCTCAATGGTATTGGCCAAAATATCTAATTTATCTTTTGCGATTGGTAATTGATCTTCGGCAATCCGCCGTTGTGGTTTGAAGATAGTAGGAAGATGTGCATAGCTGTAGACAGATAAACGATCAGGGTTCATCGCAATCACTGCATTGACAGTCTCCCTGAATGTCACAGGCGTTTGTTTGGGTAAGCCATAGATCAAGTCCACACTAACTGAGTTAAAGCCATGTTTTCTGGCCCAATCAATCACATCCTTGGTTTCTTGTATTGTTTGCACCCGATGAACCGCTTGCTGAACTTCCAAATTGAAGTCTTGCACACCCAAACTGATGCGGTTAAATCCTAACTTCGCCAAGAGCTCAATATCAGCTTCACTGACACGGCGCGGATCAATCTCAATTGAATACTCACCACCCTCTTGCAATTCAAAATTCTCTTTGGTGTGGTGCATCAATTCAATCATTTCTTCATGAGATAAAAAGGTGGGAGTACCACCACCCCAATGAAGTTGAGTCACTGGTATTTTTATATTCACACCCATGGCTTGGGTGACGAGATTCATTTCTTTGGCCAAGTATTTGATGTATTTCGCACTTCGACCATGATCTTTGGTGATGATTTTGTTACATCCGCAGTAGTAGCAAATGTTCGGACAAAACGGTAGATGGAAATACAGCGAAATAGGTTTTTGATGCGTGGCGCATCGTTTCAATGCATCGATATAGTCAGTCTGATTGAACTGACCATTAAATCGATCAGCGGTTGGATAGGATGTGTAGCGTGGGCCATTGATGTCAAAGCGTTTCAACAATTCAGACTGAAACAGCGGTTCATGGCCAGCAGGGGCTAAGACAGATGGCTTTTTTATAAAAGTCATGGGGGCCATTCTAAGCCCCCATGATTTATTCCAAATTGATAAAAATCAAATGGATTGGTTTAAGTTAGGTAAATTATCTAAGGATTCGATCCATTAGCCATTCACTGGCATGCTAAAGCTAGGACCTTGAGCAATGGTTTCTGGCCAACGCTGAGTCACAGCCTTCATACGAGTGTAGAAACGCACACCTTCTGGACCATGCACGTGATGATCGCCAAATAAACTACGCTTCCAACCACCAAATGAATGGAAGGCCATCGGCACTGGAATAGGCACGTTCACACCCACCATACCCACCTGGATGCGGCTCACAAATTCACGGGCAGTGTTGCCGTCTCTGGTGAAGATTGCTGTGCCGTTACCGTACTCATGATCATTGATCAATTGAATCGCTGTAGCAACATCATCAACACGCATCACGCTCAACACTGGGCCAAAGATTTCTTCTTTGTAGATGCTCATATTAGGCTTCACGTTGTCGAATAAACAACCGCCCAAGAAGAAGCCATTTTCACAACCAGCTACTTTTAAGTTGCGGCCATCGACCACCAACTTTGCGCCTTCTTTAACACCAGCGTCCACATAACCTGTGACCTTATCCAAATGAACTTTGGTCACCAATGGGCCCATTTCAGCACCAGGAGTTAAACCGTTATCAACTTTGAGTTTCTTGATACGAGTCGATAGTTTTTCAATCAAGGCGTCAGCCACATCACCAACAGCCACCGCCACTGAAATCGCCATACAACGCTCGCCAGCAGAACCGTAAGCAGCGCCCATTAATGCGTCCACTGCTTGATCTAAGTCGGCATCAGGCATCACCACCATGTGATTCTTGGCTCCGCCCAAAGCTTGAACACGCTTGCCATTTTTTGCAGCTGTTTCATAAATATAAGAAGCAATTGGAGTTGATCCAACAAAGCTAATGGCTTTGACATCAGGGTGATTCAATAATGCGTCTACAGCGGTTTTATCGCCTTGCACAACGTTAAAGACACCTTTTGGCAAACCAGCTTCTTCCAACCACTTAGCAGCCAATAAAGTAGCTGAAGGATCTCTTTCTGAAGGCTTTAGTACAAATGTGTTGCCAGAGGCAATGGCCACTGGGTACATCCACATTGGCACCATCGCTGGAAAGTTAAATGGCGTGATACCTGCGCACACACCAAGTGCTTGACGCATGGTCCATGCATCCATGCCCTTGGCGATTTGCTCGGTGTACTCACCTTTTAAAAGCTGAGGAATGCCACAAGCAAAATCCACGACTTCTAAACCACGCTGAATCTCACCTTTGGCATCATCAAATGTTTTACCGTGTTCACGGGTGATCACTTCTGCCATTTCATCGATACGTGCCTCAATGATGGCCTTGAAATTGAACATGACCTTCGCACGACGCGTCACAGGAGTGGTTGACCATGCTGGGAAAGCAGCTTTGGCTGCAGCAACCGCTTTGGCTACGCCGTCGACCGAAGCTAACTCTACATTGGCACGAACTTGACCTGTTGCAGGCTCATACACTGGGGCAGTTGAGCCGCCAAAACGAATGACCTCACCATTGATATGGTGTCCGATAGTTTCTGACATTTTGTCTCCTACTTCATTTATATTCTTAGAATTACAACTTTACCAATATTCTACCCAATTGACCGTTTTTAGACTTTTTCTCAAGCTTTTTGCTGCGTTATTGGCCCTAGGGCAATTATCAGCATGCGCCATGGTGGCAGCCTATCCTTTGACTGCTGCCAGCGTTGGCACCACAGTGACTACCGGAAAGAGTTTGACCGATCATGCCGCATCCGAGGGTACGGGGCATGACTGCTCGGTGATGCGGGTATTTGAGGGTAAAAATGTCTGTGAAAAACGCCTAAAACCCAGTGAAGTTCCAGTTCAAGACTTCAGCCGCCAACAGAGGGTGGTTCCCAATTAATTTGCCGGGGCGCTAAAGAAATTCGTCCCTGATAACTTGGGCTTATTTCGAATTGCCTTCGATTACTGCAAGGTGTCTTTTAAGGCCGGAAAGACCGGTAAAGAAACTACCTCAATACCCTCTTCACGAAGCTCTGCTGTTTCATCAATCGTGGCATGACCACGAATACTTCTTTCAGGGGCTTCTTGGTAGTGTATTTTTCTGGCTTCTTCAGCAAAGTCATGACCCACGTCTTCGGTCTTATTGATGAGTTCTCTCATCGCCTTCATCACCGTGGCCTGAACCTGAGCCTGTAAGTGCGCGTGCTCTGAACCAGTTAAAACCATGGATTGACCTGCGTCGCGGTTCACACCCGCAGAGCTATTGGCTTGGACTGCCGATTGATTGGTGGGCACCAATTCACGGCTGGCGCGTTTAGAAATTCTTGGGGCAGAAGGTAAACGCACAATCTCTTTGCTATCGCACACAGGGCAAGTGAGCAAGCCTGATTCCTGCTGAGACAGAGCATCAGCTTCAGAAGCAAACCACCCTTCAAAGTGGTGATCAAGATGGCAAGCGAGGTTATAGACTTTCATGGGGCAAGGCTGACTTATGACTAATTAATATATTTACTATTTTAATTACTTAATTGATTTCTGTTTTATTTTTGATTTTTCAAAGTTTTTTGAGACGTCTGGCCAAATGGTAAACAGAAATGATGGTCTTAACGTCTGTAATCTTTCCGCTAGCAATCCACTCATGCATTTCATCCAAGCTGGCGGCAAATACATCCAAGAATTCGCCTTCATCCAAGGCTCGCTCACCCAAAGTCAAATCTTTGGCGAGATAAATATCGATGATTTCAGTTGAATAAGAAATCACTGGATGAATTCTGCCAAGAAACTCCCAAGATTTAGCTGAGTAACCAGTCTCTTCTAAGAGTTCGCGTTGGGCGCACAAGAGTGGATCTTCACCAAGTTCTAATTTACCTGCAGGAATCTCAATCATGGCGGCATCCACAGGGTAACGGAACTGCCTCTCTAGCAAGATTCGACCATCATTCAAGATCGGCATGATTGCCACTGCCCCAGGGTGAATCAAATACTCACGATAAGTGGTGTTGCCATCTGGCAACTGAACGATGTCTTTTTTTAAGTGCAGGAATTTTCCCAAATAAACATCTTCAGAAGATGTTCGATGCTCACGCAAGTGCCCATCAGATTCAGATAAATCAGAGAAACTTTTTTCTGGCTCAGAGTTTGACTTAGGGTTTGACTCAGAGGAACTCATAAGGCTAATGAAATAAAGTGACGCTTAGCCACGAGCATCATTGCGATGCTTCATCAGAAAACGCCAAGTGAAGCCTGGGAAGGCAGCCACAAAGAATAAGCACAAACTGACCGCAAAGAATTCCCAACGCTTTGGAAAGACATTACCAATCATGCTTTCCAATGAATACCCAATCAAACCAATCAGAGCGTACCAAACACCCATTTCCAATAAGCACCAACCCACGTGTTTATCTTCGAGTGTTTTAAAGAATAAAAATTTACGGCTAGCATAAGCAGCATTGGCGGCCATCAAGGCCACCAAAATCAAACTCCAAGATTCAATGCTTAGGCTAGCAGGTGTCATGATTAGCTCAATAAAGTGGTTGACATGGCACTCAAGCAAAGTGCCATCAATGTTGCTGGGAAAATACCGCACAACAAAACAAATAGACCGTTCAAGGTAAACACGGTTTTAACAACCAAGCCGCCTTCGATTGGCGCTGTTTGAATTGGCTCATCAAAGTACATGCATTTAACAACGCGCAAGTAATAGAATGCGCCCACCAATGAAGCCATCACAGCGATGATTGCAAGATACAAATGCTCACTGTCAATCAAGGCCTCAAGAATTGATAACTTTGCGGCAAAGCCCACTGTTGGAGGAATGCCCGCCAAAGAGAACATCAAGATCAAACCAATGAATGCCATCCATGGATGACGGCGGTTCAAACCTTTAAGATCATCGAGTGTTTCGCATTCATATCCTTTGCGAGATAGAATCATCAACAAACCAAATGAGCCCAAAGTGGTCAACACATAGGTTACCGCGTAAAACAAAGCAGCGCTATAAGCGTGCTCATCAAAAATCGACAACATGCCTAAAATCATGAAGCCCATGTGAGAAATCGTTGAGTAAGCCAACATTCTCTTGAGATTGGTTTGCGCAATCGCCGTCAAGTTACCAATCACCAAAGACATCACTGCCAGGATCATGATCATTGGTTGCCAATCATTGGTCAATGGCAGCAAGCCACCCACCAATAAGCGGAATAACAATGCAAAAGCCGCCACCTTTGGTGCGCCTGCAATCATCAATGTCACAGCGGTTGGCGCACCTTGATACACATCAGGTACCCACATGTGAAACGGTGCCACGCCTAACTTGAACGCCAAGCCTGACACAATGAACACAACCGCAAAAGCCAATACCAAACGGTTGATGCGTTGGTCACCCACTGCTTTTAAGATTTCATCAAGATCAAGGCTGCCTGTTGCGCCGTAAAGCATTGACATACCGTACAACAAGAAACCAGAAGCCAAGGCACCCAAGATAAAGTACTTCATCGCAGCTTCAGTACCCAGAGCAGAGTCACGCTTCATCGCAACCAAGGCATAGGTTGGTAGCGCTAATAGCTCTAAACCCAAGTAAAGCGTCAACAAGTTAGAGCCAGAAATCATCACGCATTGGCCCATCAAAGCCAACAAGGTTAAAACAATGAAATCCACCCTGAATAAGCCACGATCGATCAAATACTGCTTTGAGTAAACCAAAGTCACGAAAACGGCCAAACAAGCCACTGACTTCAGGATGCTTGATAAGGCATCCACTATGAATAAATTATTGAAGGCGTGCACAGGTTGATCAACCGCTTGCAAACCAAATGCAAAGCTCAACCCTAGCAACAAGGCTAAACTGATTTTGTAGGCCAATTCAGTGCCACGTGGCGCATAAAAAATATCTTCGTCTGATGCCTGTGGCTCATTCATGAAAACAGTCATTAATAGCAAACATGCTACCGTCAGGAGCACCAGCTCCGGCAACATCGCAATGAGATCAATCGATTGCATAAGTATCTCTTTCCTCTTTCAGGATTAAAGTTTGCTAACTGCCACGTGCTTTAAAAGCTCGATAACAGAAACATGCATCACATCAGTGAATGGTTTTGGATAAACGCCCATGCCAATCGTGAAAATGGCCAAGACACTCATGATTAAAAATTCACGCGCATTGATATCAGTCAACTCTGCAACGTGTTGATTGCCAACATCACCAAAGAACACTCGCTTGGTCATCCACAATGAATAAGCAGCACCTAGGATCAAGGCAGTCGCTGCCAAGATACCGATCAAGAAGTCGTAATCAACGGCCGCCAAAATAACCATGAACTCGCCCACGAAACCTGAAGTTGCTGGCAGTCCGCAATTGGCCATGGCAAACAACACGGCAAAGGCTGTGAATTTAGGCATGGTGTTGACCACACCGCCGTAATCAGCAATTTGGCGTGAGTGCATGCGGTCATAAAGAACGCCGATGCTCAAGAACATGGCGGCGGAAATAAAGCCATGAGAAATCATCTGCACAATCGCACCCTCAACACCCATTGGGTTGAAGATGAAGAATCCTAAAGTAACGAAACCCATGTGTGCAATCGATGAATAAGCCACGAGCTTTTTCATATCAGCCTGAACTAAGGCCACCAAACCAATGTAGATCACCGCCACCAACGACAGCGTAATCACGGCAGGCGCAAGATATTGGCTTGCATCCGGTGCAATCGGCAATGAGAATCTCAAGAAACCATAGGCACCCAACTTCAACATGATCGCAGCCAAGACGACTGAGCCACCTGTTGGCGCCTCTACGTGGGCATCTGGCAACCATGTATGAACTGGCCACATCGGCACTTTGACCGCAAAGGCCATGAAGAATGCGCCAAAAATCAGCACTTGCTCAACGATGTCAAGTTTGGCTTTGTGCCAAGTCAGAATATTGAATGTGTCTGTCACGTTGTACAGATACAAAATGGCAATCAAAGTTAAAAGTGAGCCCAGCAAGGTGTACAAGAAGAACTTGAAGGCTGCGTACACACGATTTGGACCGCCCCACACACCAATGATGATGTACATCGGAATCAAAGTAGCTTCAAAGAAAACATAGAACAACAAGCCGTCCAATGAGGCAAATACACCAATCATCAAACCAGACAAAATCAAGAAGGCTGCCATGTACTGAGATACGTTGACCGTGATCACTTCCCATGCTGCAACCACCACGATCACCGTGATAAAGGCTGTTAAAACAACAAACCACATTGAAATACCATCAACCCCTAAGAAGTAATTGATGTCATAGCGCGGCACCCAAGATACTTGCTCCACAAACTGCATGGCTGCAGTGCTGGTATCAAAGCCTGTGACCAATGGCAAGGTTGCCGTAAAGCTGATCAAAGAAGCGATCAAAGCCATGATGCGAACATAGCCCTTGCTGTTGTCCGAACCAGTGAACAAAATAATCAAACCGAAAATGATCGGTAACCAGATTGAGAAAGAAAGAATCATATTGGGGCGCTATATCTATTGTTTTATTTAATGGAGCCCAAGTGGGTATATAAAATCCAGCCGATCAAAGCAATCAAGCCAAGAATCATCGCAAATGCATAGTGATACAAATAACCTGATTGCACCTGACGCACGTTTGCTGAGAACCAAGCAATCACCCGTGTGCTGCCGTTCACAACTAAACCGTCAATCAATCCCTGATCAGCACGTTTCCATAAACCAGTACCCAAGACTCTTGCACCTTTGGCAAACACCGCTTGGTTGAAATCATCCATGTAGTACTTGTTATCAAGAATCGTCTTAACTGGTGCCAATACGCGCGCAAAGAAGGCCGGAATCTGAGGTAACCACAGATAAAAGACTGCAGCCGTCACCACACCACCCAGCGCCAAATACAAAACAGGCGTGTGTAATGAGTGAGCGACCATGCCCAAAGGACCTGTGAAGGCATCCGCCAATTCTTTCATGGCCACGTGCTTGGTCACATCAACAAAAATGGCATTACCAAAGAAGTCACCAAACAACATTGGGCCAATCGTGAAGTAACCCACAATCACTGAAGGAATCGCTAATAGAACCAATGGCAATGTCACCACCCATGGAGACTCATGTGGTTTTTGACCTGGTGCTAAACCATGATGATGGTGGTCATCGTGATGATCGTCCTTGGCGTCATGAGCATCATGACCATGGTCGTGATGAGCTTGACCAAAACGCTCTTTACCGTGGAACACCAAGAAGTACATTCTGAATGAGTAGAAAGCCGTGATAAATACACCGGCCATCACAGCAAAGAAGGCAAAGCCAGAGCCAGTGATGGTGCTCTTAGCAACCGCTTCAATGATCGAATCTTTTGAGTAGAAGCCTGAGAAAAGAGGTGTACCAATCAAAGCCAAAGAACCCAACAAAGACGTGAACCAAGTGATTGGCATGTACTTCCACAAGCCACCCATGTTGCGCATGTCTTGATCGTGGTGCATGCCCATGATCACACTACCCGCTCCCAAGAACAACAATGCCTTGAAGAAAGCGTGCGTCATCAAATGGAATACGGCGATTGGGTAAGCAGACACGCCCAAAGCCACTGTCATGTAACCGAGTTGTGACAAAGTTGAATAAGCCACCACGCGCTTGATATCGTTTTGTACGATGCCCAAGAAGCCCATGAACAAAGCAGTGATTGATCCAATGATCAACACAAATGACAAGGCTGCATCAGATAACTCAAACAATGGTGACATACGGCTCACCATGAAAATACCTGCTGTCACCATCGTGGCTGCGTGAATCAAAGCAGAAATTGGTGTTGGGCCTTCCATTGAGTCTGGTAGCCAAACGTGCAATGGGAATTGTGCAGACTTACCCATCGCGCCGATGAACAAGCAAACGCAGGCCACTGTGACCAAATTCCAATCAGTACCAGGCAAGACTTGTTGAACCAACAAATCTTTTTGAGCAAACACGCCGTCATAACTCATGCTGCCGGTATAAGCCAATAAAAGACCAATGCCCAGAATGAAACCAAAGTCACCCACACGGTTGACCAAGAAGGCTTTCATATTGGCAAAAATCGCGGTTGGTCGCTTGTACCAGAAACCAATCAATAAATAAGAGACCAAGCCAACAGCTTCCCAGCCAAAGAACAACTGCAAGAAGTTATTGCTCATCACCAACATCAACATGGAGAAGGTGAATAAAGAAATGTAGGAGAAGAAACGAGCGTAACCCTCGTCTTCAGCCATATAACCAATGGTGTAAATGTGCACCATCAAAGAGACGAAGGTCACCACCACCATCATCATGGCAGTCAATGGATCGACCAAGAAACCAACTTCAAGACTCAACTCACCCAATTGCATCCAGGTATAGATGGTTTCGTTGAATCGCGCACCTGCCATCACGTCATTCAAGACCATGAATGAAAAAATGCATGAGATAGCCACACCTAAAATTGTGACCGTGTGTGCAGTTGAGCGACCAATGAGATTGCCCAAGAATTTAGTGCCGAATAAACCAGCAATCGCAGCACCTACCAATGGAGCCAGTGGAATAGCCAGCAATACAAGAGGATTCAAGATTGGAGTAGTCATATGATCTGTCTTAACCCTTCAGTTGTCCGAGGTCTTCAGCATGGATTGTGTCTAGCTTACGGAACATCGTGACCAAAATTGCCAAGCCAATGGCTGCTTCAGCAGCTGCCACAGTCAAGATAAAGAATACGAACACTTGGCCAGCCATATCTCCCAGATAGTGAGAGAAGGCAATGAAGTTCAAATTAACGGCCAACAACATCAATTCCAAAGACATCAACAAAACAATGATGTTCTTGCGATTCAAGAAAATGCCAACCACGCCAATTGCAAACAAGATGGCAGCCAACACGAGGTAATGAGCCAAGGTGATTGTCATGAATAAATCCTTTTTCCGAAATGTCTCATCATCACTGTCCTAAGATTCTTTGTTGGCTGATGAATCAGCATTCATAGAGGTGACCATGCGCACACGATCTTCTTTTCTTGTGCGAATTTGATCAGGGATATCTTGAGTCTTGGTGTCTTTACGGCGACGCAAAGTCAAAGCCACTGAAGAAATGATGGC
Source organism: Polynucleobacter cosmopolitanus (assembly GCF_002224225.1). Taxonomy (GTDB): domain Bacteria; phylum Pseudomonadota; class Gammaproteobacteria; order Burkholderiales; family Burkholderiaceae; genus Polynucleobacter; species Polynucleobacter cosmopolitanus. Next base: position 371,766 of record NZ_NJGG01000002.1, read on the forward strand.
CACCAACAGAATAATGCCCGCAACTTCAAAGCTGAAGAGGTACTCGGTGTAAAGCAAGATACCCAATGCCTTGGTGTTATTAGCAGCTACTTCAGGATCCATGTTTCTGATTGGCTGAGTGGTACCGATAAAGCCACGAATCAACACAATTGCCATCTCAGCCACAATGACCGCACCCACCAAAGAGGCGACTGGCATGTATTGCTTGAAGCCTTTGCGCAAATGATCCAAGTCCAGGTCTAGCATCATGACCACGAACAAGAACAAAACCATCACCGCACCAACGTAAACCAAGACCAACAAAATAGCTAAGAATTCAGCATGCAACAACATCCAAATAGCAGCCGCTGTGAAGAAAGATAAAACCAAGAACAATGCAGCGTGAACTGGGTTGCGTGCAGTGATAACGCGCAAAGCAGCCATGATCAGAATGGCTGCAAAGATATAAAAGAGGATTGATTTAGGTTCTAGCATCATTTGTATTTAGCATCCGCTGTTTTATTGGCAGCGATTTCGTTTTCATAACGATCACCCACTGCTAATAACATGTCTTTCGTGAAATACAAGTCACCACGCTTTTCGCCGTGATACTCATGAATATGCGTCTCAACAATCGCATCTACTGGGCAAGCCTCTTCGCAAAAGCCACAGAAAATACATTTGGTTAAATCGATGTCATAACGAGTGGTTCTGCGCGTACCATCATCACGCTGATCTGATTCAATTGTGATGGCCATGGCAGGGCACACTGCTTCACACAGCTTGCAAGCAATGCAACGCTCTTCACCATTCGGGTAGCGACGCAAAGCGTGCAAACCACGAAAACGTGGAGACATTGGTGTTTTTTCTTCAGGGTACTGAACAGTGATCTTTGGCTTGAACAAATACTTACCAGTCAAAGCCATGCCTTGTAACAACTCTTTTAAGAGCAAGCTACCAAAGAATTCGCGGATACGTTGGAACATTTTTAAATCCTCGCCTTATTTCCAAATATTCCAGGGTGACAAGACCCAAGCACCGACCAACAAGATCCAGAAGATCGAGATGGGAATAAATACCTTCCAACCCAAACGCATGAGTTGGTCATAGCGGTAACGTGGGAATGACGCACGCAACCAAATAAAACAAGATAAGAAGAAGAATGTCTTGGCAATCAACCAGAAAATACCTGGGATATCGCGCAAGATTGGCAAGTCAACAATCGGAGCCCAACCACCGAAGAACAAAATAGAGGTCAAAGCAGCGATCAAAATCATGTTGGCATATTCAGCCAAGAAGAACATCGCAAAGGCCATGCCTGAATATTCAATCATGTGACCAGCAACAATCTCAGATTCACCTTCAACCACGTCAAATGGATGACGGTTCAATTCAGCAACACCTGAGATGAAATAAATCAAGAACATTGGCAACAATGGCAACCAGTTCCAAGAAAGGAAGTTCAAGCCAATGCTAGCGAAGTAACCCGTTTGCTGAGACTTCACGATGTCGCTCAAATTCAAAGTGCCAGAGATAACCAACACAGCAGCCAATGCAAAGCCCATCGCAATTTCATATGAAACCATTTGAGCTGAAGCACGCATCGCTCCTAAGAAAGCGTATTTAGAGTTAGATGCCCAACCAGCCAAGATCACACCATACACACCAACAGACGTAATGGCCATCACATACAATAAACCGGCGTTCACATTGGCCAGAACCATGTCTGCTTGGAATGGTACTACTGCCCAAGCAGCAAATGCAGGAGCAATCACCATCACGGGAGCGACGATGTACAAGACCTTACTGGCCTTACTTGGAATAATGACTTCTTTGAGCAATAACTTAAGAGCATCAGCGATTGGCTGCAACAAGCCCAAAGGACCCACACGATTAGGCCCCAAACGAACGTGCATCCAACCAATGAGCTTACGCTCCCACAAAGTCAAATAAGCCACACACCCAAACATTGGAAGAACAATGGTCACAATCTTGATCAAGGTCCAAACGATGGGCCAAGCCATCTCACCGAAGAGAGCTAAACCGTGGGTGTTGATTGTCTGAATAAAGTCGGTCATACACGCTCCACAGATAATTGACCAAACATTCCACCCAATTGAGCACTGAATGCTGTGCCTGCAGAAAGTCTGACAACACCACTGGTCAAAGCACGCTCTTCTGTCACTGGCATATTCACTGAAGATCCAGCTTGAGTGACACGCACAACATCACCCTCTTTTAGTTGCAGTTGCATCATGAGATCAGTTGGCACACCCAACTTCAGTGCCTTCTTCGCATCTTGCGTCAACTGCAAAGCAGGCGCACGACGCACAATCGCATCGGTTGAATGAATCGTCACATCGGCCAAACGCTCAATCGCCGGTGTGAATGTGCTGGTGATTGCAGGAGCAGCAGATGTGGTGTTGTTTAACTGTTCAGCAAAGTTTTTAGGAACCGCTTCATCCAAAACCTCATCAGAGCTGTTGAAGTAGAAACCATCCATGCTCATCAAATTACCTAGAACACGAAGTACTTTCCAAGCAGGACGAGCTGAGCCCAAAGGCTTGACCACCGCTTGTGTGGATTGCAAGCTACCTTCTAAATTAATGAAGCTGCCAGAAGTTTCTGTGTAAGGCGTGATAGGCAACAGAACATCGACAACTTCACGAAGTTCAGCGCTGTCAAATGCCGTCATGGCAATCACCGTGCCAGCTTTTGCTAAAGCTTGCTTGGCCAATTGTGGATCTGGCAAGTCTGCGCCAGGTTCAATGTTCATCAGCAAGACTGCTTTGAGGTTTTTAGCTAACAAGCCATTGATGCCTGATGCAGAAACAGCCTTAACAATGTGTGCGCCAACGGCATTACCACCCTCAGGCAAGAATCCCAAAGTTGCTTCAGTTTGATTTGCAATGAACTGAGCGTAAGCATGTAATTGCGAGAACTGTGGATGAGCCATCGCTGCCGCACCCAAGAACACCGCTTTGCGCTCACCACTTAATAAGCTATCCGCAATGGCTTTTGCTTGTGCACTGATGGCTGCATTACTTGGAGCACTCACGCCCTTCGCTTGAGCAACCGCCGCAGCAATGCCCGCCAACTCTGCTGGCCAATTTGCTGGTGAAACTTGAGCACTGGCAGCCACTGGCATCAACCAGTCTTCGGTGCTAGCGCCTAAACGAGTGACTTTCAAACCACGCTTGGTGGCTGCACGAACTCTGGCTGCCAACAAAGGTTGATCTTTACGCAAGAAGCTACCAATGAAGAAAGCTCTTTGTAATTGGCTCACATCAGCAATCTTCATGCCCAACCATGGCGCAGTCGCCGCGCCACTCACATCTTGCGAACGCAAACGTGTTTCAGTGTTGTTAGAACCCAAACCAGTCATGAGTGTTTTAAGAAGATATAACTCCTCAACACTTGAGATTGGGTGAGCCAAAGCAGCGATGGCATCAGAGCCATGGTCTTCTTTGATGGATGACAAAGAACGTGCCACGTAATCTAAAGCAGATTCCCAGTCTGTTTCAATCCATTGATTGTCTTGCTTGACCATTGGATTTTTCAAACGGTCTTTGCTGTTCAAACCTTCATAAGCAAAGCGATCTTTATCGCTGATCCAGCATTCATTGATGGCTTCATTTTCTAAAGGCACCGTGCGCAATACTTGATTGGCTTTGGTTTGCATCACCACGTTAGAACCCATTGAATCATGTGGGCTCACAGAGCGCTTGCGCCCCAATTCCCAAGTACGCGCTGAGTAACGGAATGGCTTGCTGGTCAATGCGCCGACCGGGCAAAGGTCAATCATGTTGCCAGACAATTCTGAGTCAACGGTCTTACCAACGAATGAAGTGATTTCTGAATGCTCGCCGCGGTTGAGCATGCCCAACTCCATCACACCAGCAATCTCTTGGCCAAAACGAACACAGCGAGTGCAGTGGATACAACGGCTCATTTCTTCCATTGAAATCAATGGGCCCACATTCTTGTGGAAGACCACGCGCTTTTCTTCATCGTAACGCGATGTGGTTTTACCGTAACCCACCGCCAAGTCTTGCAGTTGACACTCACCACCTTGATCGCAAATCGGGCAATCCAAAGGATGGTTGATCAACAAAAATTCCATCACTGATTTTTGTGCCTGAACTGCTTTTTCTGAATGCGTGAACACTTTCATGCCAGGCGTTACTGGAGTTGCACAAGCAGGCAAAGGTTTTGGTGCTTTTTCCACTTCAACCAAACACATGCGACAGTTAGCCGCAATCGACAATTTCTTGTGATAACAAAAATGAGGGATGTGCGTGCCAATTTTCTTAGCCGCATCCATCACCATAGAACCCTGTTGGATTTCTACTGTTTTGCCATCAATTTCGATTTCAACCATCTTATTTTCCTGTCGATCTCTTCGAATGCTTAAACGTATGCCGGCACAATGCAGCGCTTGTGCTCAACGTGATACGCAAACTCATCCATGTAATGCTTCAACATGCCACGCACAGGCATTGCCGCAGCATCACCCAATGCACAAATTGTTCTACCTTGAATATTCGCCGCAACGTCGTTCAAAAGATCCAAGTCTTCTGGGCGACCTTCTCCGTGCTCAATGCGATTCACAATGCGCCACAACCAACCCGTGCCTTCACGGCATGGGGTGCACTGGCCACAAGATTCTTCGTGATAGAAATAAGATAAACGCAACAATGACTTCACCATGCAACGCGTTTCATCCATCACGATCACCGCACCAGAACCTAACATTGAGCCAGCTTTAGCAATGCTGTCGTAATCCATACCTGTCTCCATCATCATTGCACCTGGAACAACAGGAGCTGATGAACCGCCAGGGATCACTGCTTTGATTTTTTTACCACCGCGCATTCCACCAGCCAACTCTAAAAGAGTGGCAAAGGATGTGCCCAATGGAATCTCATAGTTACCAGGACGTTCCACATCACCAGAAATTGAGAAGATCTTTGTGCCACCATTGTTAGGCTTACCTATCTTGGCATAAGCCTCACCACCAATTTCAAAAATGAATGGCACAGCCGAGAATGTTTCAGTGTTATTGATCGTGGTTGGTTTACCGTACAAGCCAAAACTTGCTGGGAAAGGTGGCTTGAAACGTGGCTGACCTTTTTTACCTTCTAAGGATTCTAAAAGTGCTGTCTCTTCGCCGCAGATGTATGCACCCCAACCATGATGAGCATGCAATTGGAATGAAAACTCAGAACCACAAATCTTATTACCCAAGAATCCAGCGGCGCGAGCTTCTTCTAAAGCCTCTTCGAAACGAGCGTACTCGTGCCAAATTTCACCGTGAATGTAGTTGTAACCAACCGCAATACCCATCGCATAAGCAGCAATCGCCATGCCTTCAATCAAAGCATGCGGGTTATAACGCATGATGTCGCGATCTTTGAATGTGCCAGGCTCACCTTCGTCGGTGTTGCACACCAAGTATTTGTCACCAGGGAATTGACGTGGCATAAAGCTCCACTTCAAACCGGTTGGGAAACCTGCACCACCTCGGCCACGCAGACCAGAGGCTTTTACTTCAGCAATCACCGCTTCAGGTGTAATGCCTTCCGTCAAAATTCTTTTGAGCTGCGCATAACCACCACGCGCCACGTAATCTTTTAAACGCCAATTATTACCATCAAGACCCTTAAGGATCAAAGGCTGAATGTGCCGTGTGTGCAAACTGGTCATGCTGCACCTCCAGCCGCATTTGCTTTGGCTTTCAGTTCATCAATCAAAGCATCTAATTTGTCATTGCTCATGAAACTGCACATGGTTTTATTGTTCACAATCGCCACAGGCGCATCACCACAAGCACCCATGCACTCGCCCTCTTTCAAGGTGAAAGTGCCACAAGGCGTGGTCTCGTTGTAATCAATGCCCAACTTCTTCTTCAAGTACTCACCAGCACGAGTGCCGCCAGATAGTTCACATGGCAAATTGGTGCAAACAGCTAATTTGAATTTGCCAACAGGCTTGGTGTCGTACATGTTGTAAAACGTTGCAACCTCTTGAACAGCAATCGGTGGCATTTCTAAAATGGCCGCAATTTCTTCGATTGACTCAGGCGTGACCCATCCATATTGGTCTTGAGCAACCACCAATGCAGCCATCACAGCCGACTGTTTTTGATCGGCCGGGTACTTTGCAATATTGCGATTGATTTCAGCGCGAGCTTGTGGGGAAAACATATGCTCTCTTATCCTTTTAGCGGTCAATCTCGCCGAACACAATGTCCTGCGTACCAATAATCGTTACAGCATCAGCCAACATGTGGCCTTTTGCCATTTCATCTAATGCTGATAAATGCACAAAGCCTGGGGCACGGATCTTCAAACGGTAAGGTTTGTTAGCACCATCAGAAATTGCATAAATACCAAACTCACCCTTTGGATGTTCAACGGCAGCATAAGCCTCACCTGCCGGCACGTGAATGCCTTCTGTGAACAGTTTGAAGTGGTGAATCAATTCTTCCATATTGGACTTCATGTCCACACGTTTTGGACTTGTGATTTTGTGGTTATCACTCATCACTGGACCAGGATTAGCTCTTAACCATTTAACGCATTGCTGAATGATTTTGTTGGACTGGCGCATTTCTTCAACACGAACCAAGTAACGATCGTAAGAGTCGCCATTAACGCCCACAGGAATATCAAAATCTAATTTGCTGTAAACCTCGTACGGTTGCTTTTTACGCAAATCCCATTCAATGCCTGAGCCACGCAACATCGCACCCGTGAAACCAAGTTGCAAAGCACGTTCTGGTGAAACCACACCAATACCCACCAAACGCTGCTTCCAAATGCGGTTATCCGTTAAGAGAGTCTCGTACTCATCGACATACTTTGGAAATCTGGTGGTGAAATCTTCAATGAAATCCAACAAAGAACCTTGGCGGTTTTCGTTCAATTTCTTCACAGCCTTTTCACCACGAATCTTATTGGCCAAGTACTGAGGCATGGTGTCTGGTAAATCACGGTACACACCACCTGGACGATAGTAGGCAGCATGCATGCGAGCACCAGAAACGGCTTCGTACATATCAAACAAATCTTCACGTTCGCGGAAGGCATACAAGAACACCGCCATCGCGCCCACGTCCAAGCCATGACAACCAATCCACAACAAATGATTGAGCAAGCGTGTGATCTCGTCAAACATCACACGGATGTATTGGGCGCGCTCTGGCACTTCAACTTGTAATAGTTTTTCAATCGCCATCACATAAGCGTGCTCATTGGCCATCATTGAAACGTAGTCCAAACGATCCATGTATGGAACGTTTTGCACCCAAGTTCTGGTTTCTGCTAATTTTTCAGTGGCACGATGCAACAAACCAATGTGCGGGTCTGAGCGTTGAATCACTTCACCATCCAACTCCAAAACCAAACGCAACACACCGTGCGCCGCAGGATGCTGTGGGCCAAAATTCAGGGTGTAATTTTTAATATCAGCCATGATTAAGAACCGTAGCTTTCTTCGCGGATCACTCGAGGAGTTACCTCGCGAGGATCAATCGTGACAGGTTGATAAATAACTCTCTTTTGCTCTGGGTCATAACGCATTTCTACGTTGCCAGAGATCGGGAAATCTTTTCTGAACGGATGACCGATGAAGCCATAGTCCGTCAAAATACGGCGCAAATCATCATGGCCGTCAAACAAGATGCCATATAAGTCAAATGCTTCACGCTCAAACCAATTAGCTGAATTCCAGATGGGCGTTACTGAGGCCACCAATGGGTAATGATCAACAGGTGCAAACACACGTAGACGCAAACGCCAATTGTGTTTCACAGACAACAAGTGACTCACAGCAGCAAAACGAGGACCTTCCCACGTTGCGTTGTCGTACTCGCTGTAGTCAACACCACAAAGGTCCATCAACTGATCAAAGCCTAAACTTGGCTCATCTCTCAAAGTTGTTGCTACTTCCAAATAATCTTCTGAACGCACCACCAAAGTAAGTTCGCCCAAGGCCTCGTGCAAACGTGAAACTTTTTTGCCCAATACTTTTTCTAAGCGATCTTTAAGCACGGATAGAGTGTCTGACATTTCAGGCCTTTCTCGCAATCGTGCTGGTGCGCTTGATCTTGGCTTGCAATTGAATGATGCCGTACATCAAAGCTTCAGCAGTTGGAGGACACCCAGGAACATAAACGTCCACAGGAACAATGCGGTCGCAACCGCGAACCACAGAATAAGAGTAATGGTAGTAACCGCCGCCGTTAGCGCATGATCCCATCGAGATCACCCAACGTGGCTCAGGCATCTGGTCATACACCTTGCGCAAAGCTGGGGCCATCTTGTTACACAAAGTACCGGCCACAATCATCAAATCAGATTGGCGCGGTGATGGTCTGAACACAACACCGAAACGGTCCAAGTCGTAACGTGAAGCACCAGCGTGCATCATTTCAACTGCACAACAGGCCAAACCAAAAGTCATTGGCCAAAGAGAACCTGTTCTCGTCCAGTTAATGAGCTTATCAGCCGATGTGGTGACAAAACCTTCTTTTAAGATACCTTCAATAGCCATGTTTTATCGTCACTCCCAGTTAAGGGCGCCCTTCTTCCAGATGTAGGCAAAGCCAATCACGAATTCCAACAAAAAAATCAGCATCGATATGTAGCCAGCCCAACCAATTTCAGACAAGGCCACGCCCCAAGGGAATAGAAATGCTGTTTCTAGGTCAAACAAGATAAAAAGAATGGCGATCAAGTAGTAACGCACATCAAATTTCATGCGCGCATCTTCATATGCGTCAAATCCGCACTCGTAAGGAGAGATTTTTTCAGCGTCGGGCTTATTCGCTCCGAGCAATTTGCCAAGGCCCATGGGAGCCAAGCCAACACCAATCCCCACTAGGATGAATAGTAAAACGGGAAAATAAGCTTCTAAGTTCAAGAGCGTTCCAATTCGTAACTCTAAGTATCACTTACATATTTTCACTAATTGGTCTTGCAGCTTTCTGACAAGCGACAAAACCCCCTGTTTGGTGCCGTCGGCGAGACTCGAACTCGCACAGCTTACGCCACTACCACCTCAAGATAGCGTGTCTACCAATTCCACCACGACGGCATACGGTAAAACCCTTAGATTTTAGCTTATTGCCGATTTTCTAGAGGAGTTTTTTAAGCTTTTTAGGGCTTATCTTGGGACACTTTGACCAGATCCGGTCACTGGAGCGACTGGTGAACCTGGCGCAGCTGTTGCTGGCGCTGGAACTTCAGCAGCTGGGGCTGTCACAGGAGCGCTGGTACCTGATAGAACACCTGCGTTTTGTGACTTGGTTGAACCAAATAAAGTGATTCCCAAAGTGGACAAGAAGAAGATTGTGGCAAACACAGCCGTCACGCGTGACAAGAAGTTGGCTGAACCCGCAGCACCGAACAAGCCGCCTGAAGAACCACCACCAAAAGCTGCGCCCATATCGGCGCCCTTACCTTGCTGAATCAGAACCAAGGCAATCACACCAATCGCAGAAATGATCTGCAGCACAACCAATATAGTCTTTAACAATTCCATCTAAGTCTCCAAAAACAAATTTATTTACATGCTTGGCATAAAGCCAAAAAATCTTTTGCATTCAACGATGCACCACCCACCAAACCACCATCAATATCTGGCATCGCCAACAAATCTTTAGCATTATCAGGCTTTAGGCTGCCGCCATACAAAATTGCCACTTTTGAGGCTGCTTCATCATCAAATTTAGCCAGCTGCAAACGCAACTCTCTGTGCACATCTTGAGCCTGAGCCGGGGTAGGCACTTTTCCAGTGCCAATCGCCCAAACAGGCTCATAAGCAATGACGCAAGACGCAATTTGGCCTTGTAGCAAATCTAAAACAGCCTGTAACTGACGGCGCACAACGGTCAAGGTTTTGCCGTCATCGTGTTCAGCCTCTGTCTCACCCACACAAATGATGGGAGTGATGTTGGCTTGCAAGCAGGCTTTTGCTTTTCTGGCCACCAAGCCATCACCCTCTTGATGAAATTGACGACGCTCAGAGTGACCAACAATCACATACTGACAAGCAAAATCTTGCAACATTTTTGCACTGACGTCGCCCGTGTATGCCCCATTAGGATGATCAGAAACATCTTGGGCGCCACAAGCAATGGATGACTTGGCCAATAATTGGCTGACTTGCGATAAGTATGGATAAGGCACACATAAACCAGTGCGCACACCTTGCAGATTGGCTAAAAAATCTTTGCTGCTCAATAACTCTTCAATGAGTTGCTGATTGGCAGCCAAGCTGCCATTCATTTTCCAGTTGCCAATGATGGTCAAGGGTCTCATTAAAGTCTCGTTTAATTAACAGTTAATACTATCTTACCAATGTGCTGACTTGATTCCATCAATTGATGGGCCTTAGCAGCAGCCTCTAATTCAAATACTTCATGTATCACTGGTCTGATCTTTTTAGACTCCAGCAATGGCCAAACGTACGCTCTCAATGACCTTGCAATCGCACCCTTGAAATCAACCGATCTAGATCTCAAGGTTGATCCAGTGATGGTCAAACGTCTACGCAAAACTTGACCCACATCTACTTCTGAAATTTTACCGCCCTGATTAGCAATGATCACAATTCGGCCATCATCTGCTAAACAATTAATTTCTCTACCCACATAAGGGCCTGCCACCATATCTAAAACAACGTTGGCACCTTTGCCTTTTGTAAAGGATTTAACTTCTTCAACAAAGTCTTGGGTACGGTAGTTCACCGCCAACACTGCCCCCAACTCTTTACAGGCAGCAGCTTTTTCATCACTTCCTACAGTCACAAGCACATCATGGCCCAAAGCAGTCACCAACTGAATGGCTGCGACACCAATGCCACTGCTGCCACCATGAACCAACAAGGTTTCTTTGCCTCGACCATCCAAGCCTAAACGCCCACGATCAAAGACATTGCTCCAAACCGTGAAAAACGTTTCCGGAATACTCGCTGCTTCAACATCCGACAACCCCATAGGCACTGGCAAGCATTGCGCCAATGGAGCGATGCAATACTCCGCATAAGCACCACCAACCACCAAGGCACAAACCCGACTACCCACTTCAAAACTAAAAAAGTTATCAGGGTGTGCGATGTCACCACCAATGATTTCACCGGCCAATTCCAAACCAGGTAAATCTGTTCCACCAGGAGGGACAGGATAGAAGCCTTGACGTTGCAAAACGTCAGGACGGTTGACCCCTGCAGCTCTGACTCTGATCAACACTTCACCAGAACCAGGAAGCGGTAAGACCAAATCAGGTCTTACCACCGCCTTTAAAACTTCAGGGCCACCATAATGGCTGATTTCAACAGCACGCATGCCGTCTTAGCTCAGATTATTGCTGTTGCTGTTCAGCTTGGTCTGCAGGTGCAGCATCAGCTTGAGGTGCAGCACCGTTCAAAGGAGCAATGCTTGTTCCTTCATCAGCACACGCAGCCTTCAATGACAAACGCAAACGTCCGCGCTCATCAGCAGCCAATAACTTCACGCGCACAACTTGACCTTCTTGCAAGTAATCTTTCACATCTTTCACACGCTCATTGGCGATTTCTGAAATATGTAACAAACCATCTTTACCTGGAAGAATGTTGATCAAGGCACCGAACTCTAGCAACTTCACCACTGGGCCTTCGTAGATCTTGCCTACTTCAGCTTCAGCTGTGATGCCTTCAATGCGACGCTTCGCTTCTTCCATGCCTTCAGCACTTGTTGAAGCAATCGTTACAAGACCATCATCAGTGATATCAATGCTAGTACCAGTTTCTTTGGTCAAAGCCTGGATTGTTGCGCCACCCTTACCAATCACTTCACGGATCTTGTCTGGATGAATCTTGATTGTCACCATGCGTGGAGCGTGCTCAGACAACTCTGTGCGAACGCCACTCATGGATTCTTGCATCTTGCTCAAAATGTGCAAACGGCCTTCTTTAGCTTGGGCCAAAGCAACCTGCATGATCTCTTTCGTAATACCTTGTACTTTGATATCCATCTGCAATGCAGTGATACCGTTTGATGTACCAGCTACCTTGAAGTCCATGTCGCCCAAGTGATCTTCATCACCCAAGATGTCTGTCAAAACAGCGAAACGATTGCCATCCAAAATCAAGCCCATCGCTACACCAGCCACGTGGGCCTTCACAGGAACACCAGCATCCATCATCGCTAAACAGCCGCCACAAACAGAAGCCATTGAAGATGAACCATTTGACTCAGTGATTTCTGAAACAACGCGCAAGCTATAAGCAAACTCTTCTGCACTTGGCAAAACTGGAATCAAAGCACGCTTAGCTAAACGACCGTGACCGATTTCGCGACGCTTTGGGCTACCTACACGGCCTGTTTCGCCAGTAGCGAACGGAGGCATGTTGTAGTGGAACATGAAACGATCACGTTGCTCACCCTCTAAGGCATCAATGATTTGCTCATCGCGTGCCGTACCCAAAGTTGCAACCACCAAACCTTGTGTCTCACCACGAGTGAACAATGCAGAACCGTGAGTGCGTGGCAATACGCCTGTGCGAATTTCAATTGGACGAACAGTGCGTGTATCACGACCGTCGATGCGTGGCTCACCGTTCAATACTTGACTACGAACAATCTTTGCTTCGATGTCAAACATGATGTTGTTAGCTTCAACTTCATCAAATTCACCATCTTCAGCCAACTTGGCCATGACATCTTTTGTCACTTCTTTCAACTTAGTTGAACGAGCTTGCTTTTGACGAATTTGATACGCTTCACGCAAACCAGCTTCAGCCAATGCAGTGACCTTAGCAATCATTGGCTCATTCTTTGGAGCTGCTTGCCAATCCCACTCAGGCTTACCACCTTCGCGCACCAAATCATTGATCGCATTGATCGCTGTTTGCATTTGCTCATGACCATAAACAACCGCGCCCAACATGATCTCTTCAGATAATTGATAAGCCTCAGATTCAACCATCAACACAGCAGATTGAGTACCAGCAACGATCAAATCTAATTGACTTGTGGCTTGCTCAGTGCGTGTTGGGTTCAACATGTATTGACCATCTTTGTAACCCACGCGAGCCGCGCCCACTGGGCCATTGAATGGAATGCCTGAAACAGCCAAAGCTGCTGAAGCACCAATCAATGCAGGGATGTCGGCAGGTACGTCTGGGTTGATCGATACCACATGAATCACCACTTGCACTTCGTTCAAGAAACCTTCTGGGAACAAAGGACGCAATGGACGATCGATCAAACGAGAAATCAGTGTTTCACCTTCTGAAGGACGACCTTCACGACGGAAGAAACCACCAGGAATCTTACCGGCAGCGTATGTCTTCTCTAAATAATCAACTGTGAGTGGGAAGAAGTTTTGACCTGGCTTGGCATTTTTTGCGCCAACCACTGTAGCCAAAATCACTGTGTCATCCACATCAACTAAAACTGCACCACCTGCTTGGCGAGCGATCTCACCAGTTTCCATACGAACAGTGTGTGAACCCCATTGAAAACTTTTTACTACTTTATTAAACATCGTCATTTATGTATATCTCCAATCAACATTTGCCATAGAAAATCAGCGCTATGGCAGCACTGGAGCAATTAGGGGCTATGCGGAGTAAGGATGCCATTCCAAAGAAAGGCTTAGAGAGAAGAGTTAACCTGTCTTTGGAATGACACGGGTCCTGTACTGCGAGCAGCCACCGACCGCTCAAAACGATAATGCCTGCCAAAGTCAAACTGAGGCAGGCATTGTCGGAATTACTTACGTAGACCGAGCTTATCAATCAAAGCGCGATAACGATCAAAATCTTTTGACTTCAAATAGTCGAGCAAACGACGGCGACGGCTAACCATCTTCAACAAGCCACGACGGCTGTGGTGATCTTTAGCATTTGCTTTGAAGTGAGGTGTTAAATCATTGATGCGAGCAGTTAACAAAGCAACTTGAACTTCAGGACTGCCTGTGTCATTTGCTGCACGTGCGTTATCTTTAACAATAACGGCTTTATTAGCTGTAAGAATAGCCATTTTTAAACTCCATACTTGCGAACAAACGAGCTTGAGATTCAATAAATATTGGTCTCTGACCCGATATGTCGTGCGAATTGTTGAAAAAACCCAGAAGTTATTGATTTGCTTTTTACTGATTAAAGAAATCAAAGACTTCGGCACTTTTTGGGAAATTCCCAGAAAGTGCCGAAATTATAGCCTATTTGGCCTCAAACAGCCATTTGAGCGTTCAATTTCTGTTGAGCCGGGTCGTATAACTTGTTCAAAGCTGCCAAATAAGCCTTGGCTGAAGCAGCCACAATGTCCGGATCCGTGCCAACGCCATTCACAATCCGCCCACCCTTGGCAAGACGCACCGTGACCTCGCCCTGAGACTCAGTTCCAGTCGTGATTGCATTGACCGAATACAACAACTGCTCAGCACCACTTTTGACCTTCGATTCAATCGCGTTCAAGGTTGCATCTACTGGGCCATTGCCTTCAGCCTCAGAAGTGAACTCTTCTCCACCAGATTTGAAAATAACTTTGGCAAATGGGCGCTCCCCAGTCTCAGACCTTTGTGACATTGAGATAAAACGATAGTGGTCACTAGCCTCTTCAGCATTATTGCCCACAATTGCGGTGATATCTTCGTCAAAAATCTCTGCTTTTTGGTCAGCCAAGGTCTTGAATCTAGAGAAGGCATCGTTCATTTCTGCCTCAGACTCCAACTCGATACCCAATTCTTGCAAACGCTGTTTGAATGCGTTTCGGCCAGACAATTTGCCCAAAACAATCTTATTGGCTGCCCAACCCACATCTTCTGCACGCATGATTTCATAGGTATCACGAGCTTTCAAAACGCCATCTTGGTGAATACCTGAGGCGTGGGCAAACGCATTAGCACCAACCACTGCTTTATTTGGTTGAACCACAAAACCTGTGATTTGAGAAACCATCTTAGAGGCTGGCACGATTTGAGTTGTATCAATGCCCACGGACAAATCAAAGTAATCTTTGCGGGTTTTGATCGCCATCACAACTTCTTCTAAAGAAGTGTTGCCGGCGCGCTCTCCCAAACCATTGATGGTGCATTCAATTTGACGAGCTCCACCGATCTTCACGCCCGCCAATGAATTAGCGACACCCATGCCCAAGTCATTGTGACAATGCACCGACCAAATGGCTTTATCAGAATTTGGAATGCGCTCACGCAAAGTTTTGATGAAGTTGCCATAAAGCTCAGGAACAGCATAACCAACCGTGTCAGGCACATTGATGGTTGTGGCACCCTCTTTGATCACAGCCTCAAGCACGCGACACAAGAAATCCACTTCAGAGCGGTAACCATCTTCTGGTGAAAACTCAATATCGTTGGTGTGATTACGAGCAAAGCGCACAGCGGCTTTGGCTTGCTCGAACACTTGATCGGGTGTCATGCGCAACTTCTTTTCCATGTGCAATGGCGATGTGGCGATGAATGTGTGAATGCGCTTAGAGTTAGCACCCTTCAAGGCATCAGCAGCTCGGCCGATGTCTTTTTCATTGGCGCGGGCCAAAGAGCAAACAGTCGAATCCTTGATGACTTGAGCGATCGCATTGATCGCCGCAAAGTCTCCATCAGAGCTGGCAGCAAAGCCTGCCTCAATCACGTCCACTCGAAGACGCTCAAGCTGTCTTGCAATCCTGACCTTTTCATCTTTGGTCATTGAAGCACCGGGTGACTGCTCACCATCTCTCAAAGTGGTATCAAAAATAATCAATTTATCTGTCATGACTCGCTCCCGAACTAACTAAATTTACTAAATAAAAAACCCCAGCAGGACTGGGGTTCGTGTTGTTTGCTTTGACTCTAAGTGTTTAAGCGTGCACCGACCCCAGGTTTTGACCTAGTCCTAAAAGTAGCAGCAGTGACAAACTTGTATTCATAAACTCCAATATACACAAAAAATGAATTAATTGTTAGAAAGCATATCTGAAGCTTTTTTCTTGCGCAAGACAATTTTTTGCCATACCCAAAAAACATAGCCCGAGATCGCATAAGCCACAAACAAACCAAATAAAGCCACGGGCGGATCGCTGGACACCAAAACAAAACCCAAGATGATCAGAATCATGACGCCAAAGGGTGCTCTGTAGCGCACATCCAATGCTTTTCCACTGTAGAACATGGCATTTGAGACCATCGTGATACCCGCATAAATAGTCAAAGCAAACATCACCCATGGCAATGCCAGCTCCTGAACATGCAATTTATTATCCACAGCCAACCAAACAAAACCTGCAATCAAAGAAGCAGCAGCAGGGCTTGGCAAACCCTGGAAAAATCGTTTATCAACCACAGCGATATTGGTATTGAATCGTGCCAAGCGCAAAGCAGCTCCTGCACAGAAAACAAATGCAGCCAACCAGCCCCACTTGCCCAAATCTTTTAAAACCCACTCATAAGCAATCAAAGCGGGTGCCACGCCAAAAGAAACCATGTCAGTGAGTGAGTCGTACTGTTCACCAAAAGCACTTTGGGTATTGGTCATACGAGCGACACGACCGTCCATACCATCCATGACCAAAGCCACAAAAATCGCAATCGCAGCAAATTCAAAACGCTGGTTCATGGCCTGGACAATGGCAAAGAAACCGCAAAATAAATTAGCGGTTGTAAAAGCATTCGGCAATAAATAGATGCCACGGTTACGTGGTCGACCGAGATTCTCTTGATCAGGGCCAGCCCAATCATTGCGACGCAAAGGCGTCACATTACTGGGTAAATTTTTGGTTAATCTTGTTTTTCTACGTCGAAATGTCGTCATAGACTACTTTTTAGTCCAATCCAGGCAATTTGGCTAGTACCGTGCTGGTTGCAGATACTTTGTCGCCAACACTGACCAATGGCTCTGCAGTCAGAGGCAAATACACATCCACTCTTGAGCCAAAACGGATAAAACCATAACGCTCGCCCTTTTTAAGCTTATCGCCTAAATGTGCGTAGCAAAGAATTCTGCGAGCAATCAAGCCAGCCACCTGAACCAAAGTGATGGTTTGACCATTGGCATCAATCACCACAGCATTGCGTTCATTTTCTGTGGATGCTTTATCTAAATCAGCATTCACAAACTTACCTGGGAAATACTCAATGCGCTTGATCGTGCCATTCACAGAAGAACGATTGGAATGCACATTGAAGACGTTCATGAAAACACTGATCTTGAGCGCTTCACGATTGGCGTATGGATCAAATCCCTTTTCAACAATGATGACTCGACCATCCGCTGGCGATAAAACAGCATCTTTGGTCAAAGGAATTGGACGACCCGGATCTCTGAAAAACTGCACCACAAAAATAAAAATAATCCAGAAAGGCCAAGACCATGCCCACCCTGCGGTGGAATGAATCACGAACAATACAAAACCCGCGATGGCCACATGTGGCCAACCTTCTTTTGCAATGATTGGATGCGGGTAATGAACTGCCATGTTGTCTCTCTTTCTGGATCTTTTTATTTGTTTAACAACTGATCTTAGTTCTTGCTTTGATCAACTAACTTGTTCTTAGCAATCCAAGGCATCATCGCGCGCAACTTAGCACCAACTACTTCGATGTCATGCTCAGCGTTCAAGCGACGACGAGAAATCAATGTAGGAGCACCTGCTTTGTTTTCCAAGATGAAGCTCTTTGCATACTCACCAGTTTGAATATCTTTCAAACACTGACGCATTGCATTCTTAGTATCTTCAGTCACAACACGTGGACCAGTCACATACTCACCGTACTCAGCATTGTTTGAGATTGAGTAGTTCATGTTGGCGATACCACCTTCGTAGATCAAGTCAACAATCAACTTCAACTCGTGCAAGCACTCGAAGTAAGCCATTTCAGGAGCGTAACCAGCTTCAACCAAAGTTTCAAAACCAGCTTTGATCAACTCAACTGCGCCGCCACAAAGAACAGCCTGCTCACCGAACAAGTCAGTTTCAGTTTCTTCACGGAAGTTTGTTTCGATGATGCCAGCACGGCCACCGCCGTTGGCTGTTGCATATGACAAAGCTACGTCACGTGCTGAACCAGTTGTGTTTTGATGAACAGCGATCAAATGAGGAACGCCACCACCTTGTGAATATGTGCCACGAACCGTGTGACCTGGCGCCTTAGGAGCAACCATGATCACATCCACGTCTGCACGAGGAATCACTTGACCGTAGTGAACGTTGAAGCCGTGAGCAAATGCCAATGCAGCGCCTGCCTTGATATTTGGAGCAACTTCTTTGTTGTACACCTCAGCGATTTGCTCATCCGGCAACAACATCATCACAACGTCTGCGCCTTTAACAGCTTCAGCCACTTCTTTAACTTGCAAACCTGCGTTCGCAGCTTTATTCCAAGAAGCACCACCTTTGCGTAAACCAACAGTTACTTTCACACCAGAATCATTCAAGTTCTGTGCGTGGGCATGACCCTGTGAACCGTAACCAATGATTGTTACTTGCTTACCTTTGATCAAAGATAAGTCTGCGTCTTTATCGTAAAAAACTTTCATGCTATTTCCTATGTAATTTCAGTTTGTTGTTTGTTAAAAAGTTATACCTTCAAGATACGCTCACCGCGACCAACTCCAGAGCAACCAGTTCGGACTGTTTCCAAAATGGCACTGCGGTCTGTGGCCTCAATGAATGCATCTAATTTACTGCTGTCTCCAGTCAGCTCGATGGTGTAAGACTTATCGCTGACATCAATGATACGACCGCGGAAAATGTCCGTAATGCGTTTCATCTCTTCGCGCTCCTTACCAACAGCTCTGACCTTGATCAGCATGAGCTCGCGCTCAATGTGAGGACCATCAGTCAAATCGATCACCTTCACCACCTCAACGAGGCGATTCAAGTGCTTGGTAATTTGCTCAATGACGTCTTCAGAGCCCACTGTCACAATCGTCATGCGTGACAAAGATGGATCTTCTGTAGGAGCCACTGTTAATGTTTCAATGTTGTACCCGCGAGCAGAAAACAAACCAACCACGCGTGATAACGCACCTGGCTCATTCTCTAAAAGAATAGAAATAATGTGGCGCATCAGAGTTCCTCGCTTCCTAAAAGCATTTCAGTAATGCCTTTACCAGCCTGAACCATCGGCCAAACGTTTTCTGTTGGGTCTGTTTGGAAATCCATGAACACAGTTCGATCTTTCATTTTGAATGCTTCACGAAGTGCTGGCTCAACATCAGATTTCTTTTCAATGCGCATACCCACGTGACCAAAAGATTCCGCCAACTTCACGAAGTCGGGCAATGAATCCATGTACGAACTTGAGTAACGCTTGTTATAAGTCAACTCTTGCCATTGACGAACCATGCCCAAATAACGATTGTTCAAAGAAACAATCTTGATCGGTGTGTCGTACTGCTTGCAAGTTGATAACTCTTGAATACACATCTGAATAGAACCTTCACCAGTGATGGTGACAACTTCATTGTCAGGGAATGCTTTTTTGATACCCATGGCGTATGGCAAGCCAACACCCATGGTGCCAAGACCACCAGAGTTGATCCAACGACGTGGCTTATCAAATTTATAGAATTGCGCAGCCCACATTTGATGCTGACCAACGTCTGAACAAACGAAGGCATCACCTTTGGTGAGTTCCCAAATTTTTTCAACCACGTACTGTGGTTTAACAATTTCAGAATCACGGTCAAAACTCAAGCAATCTTTTTTGCGCCACTCATTGATCTGTGACCACCAAGCATCCAACTTAGCTTTGTTCTTCAATGGACCAGCAGCCTTGATCATGGCAGACATCTCAACCAATACTTCTTTGAGATCGCCAACAATAGGCACATCAACCTTCACGCGTTTTGAAATCACTGAAGGGTCGATATCGATGTGGATGATTTTTCTAGGCACACTCGAAAAGTGCGCAGGATTACCAATCACGCGGTCATCAAAGCGAGCACCGATGGCGATCAAGACATCGCAATGCTGCATGGTCATATTGGCTTCATACGTGCCGTGCATACCCAACATGCCCAAGAAACGTGGGTCTGTGCCAGGGAATCCACCCAAGCCCATCAAGGTATTGGTCACTGGATAATCAAGCAAATCAGCAAACTGCTTTAGCTCAGGTGCTGCGTCTGAAAGAATCACGCCACCACCTGTGTAGATGTATGGACGCTCAGCTTCAAGCAACAAACTGATGGCCTTGCGAATTTGACCACTGTGACCTTTGTTCACAGGGTTGTATGAACGCATGTTCAATTCAGCTGGATAGTTAAAGCGTGCTTTTTGGAAAGACACGTCTTTAGGAATATCCACCACCACCGGACCTGGACGACCAGTTCTGGCAATGTGAAAAGCTTTTTTCAAAGTCAAAGCAAGATCTGCAGGATCTTTGACCAAGAAATTATGTTTAACGATTGGACGAGTGATACCAACGGTGTCGCACTCTTGGAACGCGTCTTCACCGATGGCAGCCGTAGGTACGTTGCCAGTGATGATCACCATTGGGATTGAATCCATGTAAGCAGTCGCAATGCCTGTCACAGCATTGGTCACACCAGGACCTGAGGTCACTAATGCAACACCGACATTACCTGTGGCACGCGCATAGCCATCGGCAGCGTGAACGGCTGCTTGCTCATGACGCACCAAGATATGCTCAAACTTATCTTGTTTGAAGATCTCGTCGTAAATAAATAAAACTGAACCGCCTGGATAACCCCAGACATATTCCACACCTTCAGCATGAAGGGCTTGTACCAAGATTTCAGCGCCAATCATTTCTGGGCCGTCTTGGTTTTGATTGTTACTAGCAGGGTTCAAAAGTTCCGCGCTGTTGTTATTTGCATTCATTTTCTATAGTCCTTTGCAATTTTCGGCAAAAAATTGTTTGGGCTACTCTGGCTCCGTGCTTATGGCTCGGGTTCGAGTGGCGGTCGCTTAAATCCGGGAAAAAACCATCTTATGAAAGGTCCGGCAAGTCGAACCTAGGATTTTAGCCTATAAAGCCTTATTAGGGGTGGGTTTGTGAAGCGTTGTCTAATAGAGGTCATGGCTTCCGCAAAAGAACTGTCCGACTTCCTCAAAGGAGTCGAGGCAAAATCCTTCAAACGTACCGTATTCTCTACGCGGGACGAGGATGCAGCCTTGGATATCGTGCAAGACAGCATGATGAAACTGGCTGAGAAGTATGGCGACCGCGATGCTGCAGAACTGCCCTTGATTTACACCCGAATTCTTCAAAACACGACCTTGGACTGGTTCCGTCGTCAAAAAACCCAAAATACCTGGATCAGCCTCTTCTCATCCATGAGGGGTGGCAATAAAGATAATTTGGATGACTCTGATTACTCAGATCCTCTTGAGTTCCTTGATTCTTCAGAAGAAAATTTAGGTTTTGAGGATGGCGCGACGATTTTAGAGCGTCAACAAGTGATCAAAATCATCGAAAATGAGATTTCAAAACTACCTTCACGTCAACGCGAAGCCTTCCTCATGCGTTATTGGGATGATCTGGGCATTTCTGAAACAGCCAAATTAATGGCTTGCTCAGAGGGTAGCGTGAAGACACACTGCTCTCGAGCATGCTCTTTTTTGGCGAAAGCCCTTAAAAAACAAGGATTTAAATTGTGAGTAAGCACTATCAAACCCCTCAAGTCGATGGCAACCAAGAGTTGCAAGTGGCTCTTCTTACCCGCGATTTACTCAATGAAGGTGCTGCAAATCTGCCAGCACACATCTCAAATCGTCTTGAAAATGCCAGAAAACTGGCTTTGGCAGCAAAATTAGAAGAGCGCAAACCATTCTGGTCATACAACTGGGTTAGAGAAGGTTTTAATAACTCAAGTTCAACGACTTCAGACTGGCGCAACCGTGCAATGGGTGCATTTGGTGCTGCCCCGATCTTGGCTTTGGCCTTTGGCATTGTCTTGATCTCGAATTGGCAACAAGATGAGCGCATCTTGGATATTGCAAAAGTTGATAGCGCTATTTTGGTTGATGCAGTGCCACCTAACGCCTACAAAGATGATGGTTTTGTCAGATACTTGATCACCAACGGCAAAGACTTGGCGATTGAACAAGACAAGCAAGAGAAACAAGCCAAACAAGAGGAAGAAGAAAAGATCTGATCATGTCTTTTTCATCATTCTTTCGATCTTTTTCAAACATGAAATGCCAAAACCGGTATATCTGTTTAAGTCGCTGTTTGATTGCTCATATCACTGTTTTTCTTGTGATCTTTTTAGCCTACCCTTTGGTGGCCAATGCTCAAAACTGGTCAGCCCTCAATGAGGATCAACGTTTGATCTTGGCACCGCTCGAAGAAGATTGGTCGAGCCTCACTGTTGCTCGTCAAAAAAAATGGGTGGATGTGGCGAATCGCTATCCATCAATGTCTGATACCGAAAAAAGTACCTTGCAGTCTCGCATGTCAGAGTGGGCTAGTTTATCGACCCATGAGCGCCAGCGTGCCAGAGATAATTACCTTCGCACCCTGAATATTTCTGCTGAGAAAAAAGCGGCTGCTTGGGAAAGTTATCAGCAACTATCCGCTGAAGATAAAAAATTATTGGCGCAAAAAAGAGCTCAAACAACTAAACCAAGCGCAGTCACTTCACCAACGCTAAAATAGCGTTTGTGAAAGAATCTAATCAGTTCATCCCTCTTCCCGCAAGTTACCTCAGGTCGCTACCAGCGCCAACCATCAAGCGTCGCATTGCTTTGAATCTTTATGAGATGTTGGTGTTGTTTGGAGTGTTGGCTTTCACATTCCTGGTGCCACACTTGATCATTGGAGTTTTGTTCGAGGTCACAGCACCCTCTGCCATTCTGATGGCTCATGTTTACCTGGTGCTGGCTTTTTACTTCATGTGGTACTGGACGAAAACAGGACAAACACTTGCCATGCAAACTTGGCGCATTCAGTTGGTAAATGTTGATGGTGCGATCATGAAACGTTCGCAAGCATTGATGCGATTTGCAATTGGCTCACTGTGGTTGATCCCAGCAGCCCTATTACTTTTCATCAATATCAAAATGAATCCAACCGCCAGCATGGGTGGCTCAGTTTCAATTATTTTCTTTTCAATCACTTTATTTTTGTGGCCTCTATCAGCGATCTTAGATAGAAAGAATCGCCAATCGATTCCTGATCGCTGGTCTGGCACTCGCCTGGTTCAATTACCCAACACGATTCCTCATCCAGTCAGCAGTAGTAAAGAATGATTGCATCAGGCGTTCAAACAGAATGCCGTTAATGCCAACATCTTTCATCGCTTGGCGCATGCATTGCAACCACTGATCTCTTTCAGAAATACCAATTGAGAATGGCAAATGCCTGGCCTTGAGTCTTGGGTGTCCGTATTGCTCAACAAATAAATCTGGGCCTCCCATCCAGCCACTCAAGAACATGAATAACTTTTCTCTGGATGAAGTGGAATCAGCAGGATGCATGAGCCGTATCCCCTGATAATTTTCTTCTAGATCCATCAGGTCGTAAAAACGATTGACCAACTCACGCAGCTTCTCAGCCCCGCCAATCAATTCATAAGTGGTTTGTTCTTGTGACATATCTTTATTTTATTCTTGATTAAACTTTTTATCAGACTTTAATCACACCCTGATCACACATTCCTGAGAACTTCTGTGGCTGATGTGTGAGAAATTTTTCTTTGTAGCCACAGGCCGCCCAATACGCATGCAGAAACGCCAAAAACAACACCATAGACAATCACGATCCATGGGATTGGTAAGTTGAATTCAAAAACATGGGTGGCCAAAGCCCAACCCACCCCAATGGCACCGAAAGAAGCCATCGAACCAGAAATAAAACCAATCACGGTCAACTCTGTATAAAAAGCACGCCTGATTTGAGCCTGACTAGCACCCAAGGTTTTGAGTAAGCCTGCATCCTTGAGGCGCTCATCTTGAGTCGATGCCAAAGCCGCGGCCAAGACCAAGATGCCAGCAATCACTGTGAAGCCAAACAGCAATTCCACGGCTGCTGACAATTTATTCAAGACATCTTGCACTTGATTCAAAGCAGATTCCACATCCACAACAGTCACGTTAGGAAATTGCGCCACCACAGAAATATCCAGAGGCAATACTTGCGGCACCAAAGGACCTTGCTTATAAGCCGTGATCCAAGTTTGCGGCATTTCACTGAGAAGATGAGGCGGCAAAATTGCAAAGAAGTTAACGCGCATGCTACCCCAATCAAGTTCTCTGATGGATGTCACGTTTGCCTTAACAGGAATGCCCGCAATATCAAACACCAAGCTGTCACCTAACTTCAAAGACAGTGTTTTAGCCAAACCTTTTTCAATCGACACTTCTGGCATGCGAGTGTTGCCATGCCAAGTTCCTGCGGTCACTTTATTTTTATCTGGCAAGTCTGCGGCGTATGAGAGGTTGAATTCTCTATCAACCAATCGCTGTGCACGAGAATCCTCAAAATCTTGCGGCAATACCACTTGGTCATTGATGTGCGTTAAACGACCGCGAACCATGGGGTACAAGACAATTTTCTTAATGTCAGCACTCAATAACTTTTGCTCAATGGCTGCTTTTTGTTCTGGCTGAATATTGATCAAAAATCTATTGGGTGCATCCGGCGGAGAACTGCCCTTCCAAGCACTCATCAAATCTTGTCTGACCACAGCCAAAAGTAATAAGGCCATGATGGCAATCGCCAGTGATGCTATTTGTAAACCAGTGAACAAAGAGCGTCTGGATAAAGACTGCCAAACAAATCGTTGCACAACGTGCTGACCTAACCATGAATGCTCTGCCATCTTGGCTGTCAATTTGATCAATAGCCATGAGACCAACACAAAGACGCCTGCCGCCAATGAAAAACCACCCAAAGTTAAGACGGCTAATTTGACATCTTTAGCAACACTTAAAAGTAAAACAAAGAAGCTGATCAAGCCAAAAAACATCAATAACCAAGAAGCAGGATGCCTGACTGAAATATCTCGACGAATCACTTTCAATGGCGAGATATCACTCAAATACAGCAATGGTGGCCAAACAAATCCAATCAACAAAACAACAGCTACCAATAAAGACCAGATCAATGGCCAGATCGATGCTGATGGCAAATCAGCCACCAACAAATCACCCAAAAAGAAAAGCAGGCCTTGATGACCAATCCACCCCAAGAAAGCCCCCATGGCACCGCCCAAAAGTGCAATCACCATGCTGGCCTTGAAGTGCTCTAGCAATACTTGGCGTTTATTGGCGCCCAAGCATTTCCAAATTGCCGTTGGATTAGCTTGCTTGCTGGTATAGCGCTTGGCGGCTAAAGCCATCGCTACAGCAGCGACCATGGCCGTCAAAATAGCCACCAGTGATAAAAACTTTTCAGCGCGATCAAGCGTTGCTCGCATCAAGGGTTGACTGTTATCAACCCCCTCGATTTTGATGCCCCTCAATTGCTTGGCATCAATTTCTTTTTGAGCCCACAATAAAAATGCATTGACTGTTGGTTCTTGACCAGCCATCAAAAATCGATAAGTGACCCGACTACCAAAACCAATCAGCTGAGTTTTAGCTAACTCATCATCACGCATCATGACCCGTGGTGCAAAGTTTAAGAAACCAGCACCCTTATCTAGCTCTTGAGTCAACAAAGCCTCAATCACAAAACTTGTCGACCCCAAGGTGATTCGATCCCCCAACTTTGCAGAAAGAGCCGCCAAAAGAGCAGGCTCTACCCACACGGAACCTGGCGATGGTGTTGCGCGTGTGCTTGCGCCCTTGATGTCTAGATCATCTTTAGAGATCTTGATACTTCCCCTCAATGGGTATGCCTCTGTGACTGCTTTTAAAGCCACCAGGCGGGCATTTGAGCCAACGGATGACATGGTGGGGAACACCGTGGTCTTAGCTGCCAGCAATCCTTGTTTAGCAGCCTCTTGCTCAAAAAGAATCGGCAAGGGTTGATCGCTCTGAATCAAAGCATCTGATGCAATCAATTGCTTAGCATCTCTCTCAAACGCTCTTTGCATGCGATCTGCCAAATAAGCCACACTGCTCAAAGACGCCACAGAAACAACCAAGGCAGCTAAAAGCCAAGCAAATTCAATAGATCTAAAGGAACGGGGGAGATTCATTGCCACTCAATATCAGTCAATTTGTGATTCAGCCACTAGGATAGTGGTTGTTCACTAAAAGTGTGCAAGCTTGCATTACCCCAGATTGATCAAGGTCATCTGATAACCACTCAAGTGCAGATGACTGAGCTTGATGGGGATTAATTCAATGTGAGACCTTGCTTAGCCACAACATCTCGGTAGATGTCGTACTCGGCTTTGATTTCTGCAGCGAACTGCTCTGGATTATTGGCAACAATCAATGATCCAGTGTCTTCAATGCGTTTTCTCACTGAAGCATCCTGTAAAACTTTTAACACTCCCGCATGAATCTTTTCCACCACTTCTTTTGACATGCCAGCAGGTCCAATCAGACCGTAATAAGCCATGCGATTGACTGGAGCCAAACCAACCTCTGCAAAAGTCGGCACATGAGGCAAGCTACTCAATCGTTTGGGGGCAGCAACCACCAATGGCAGCAAACGACCGTCTTTGATGAAGGGGTAAGCGGATGGCAAATTATCAAAAATGATCGGTACTTTTCCTGAAACTGTATCAACCAAAGCGGGGCCGGCTCCACGATAGGGAACATGATTTATTTGAGCCCCAGTCAAACTTTTAAATAACTCGGTCTGCAAATGCCCAATACCACCAGCGCCTGAGGTTGAATAACTATATTTACCAGGATTCTTTTTAATTAACTCTAAAAATGATTTGTAATCCTTAGCTGCAAATTTCGAATGCACAGCAATCACATTGGGCGTGGCGGCAATATTGGTGATCGCCTGAAAATCTTTGATCGGGTCGTAACCAATTTTTTTATTGATGGCTGGATTTGAGGCAGTGGTTGAGACGGTTGCCATACCAATCACATGACCATCTTTACTACCTCTCATGATGTCCAAGGCACCAATCGAGCCACCAGCACCTGCCTTATTTTCAACAATCACAGGTTGACCAAGCACTTTACCCAAAGGATCTGCGATGGCACGCGCAATAATGTCCGTACTACCACCTGGTGCAAAAGGCACGATCAAACGAATCTGTTTTTGCGGAAATGATTGGGCCTGAGCCATGAATGGCATGAAAATGCTCACAAGCGCAACGATGAAAACAGAACGAATCAAACCACCCCCTTCAAAGACATGTTCAAACAATTTCTTGACACATGCATCGACCTAATTGAATGCATTTTTTAGTGAAATGCTTAATATTCGGGAGATATTTAAACACAGTTATGAGCTCATTCAAAGCCATATCAACACCACCACAATTGACTTCAATCAATCATGAAAAAGATTTTTTGTAGGTATTTTGTAGGTGTTTTTTAGTGATTGTGTTTTGAGGCGCAGCTTGGGCTCTCATTTGAAGAATGCAGCAACTTGAATGAAAAAGGGCCTAGCTTTACACTAGGCCCTTCTGTTTTGGTGCGGCTGGCAGGAATTGAACCCACGACCCCTTGGTTCGTAGCCAAGTACTCTATCCAACTGAGCTACAGCCGCATTAAGACCGACATTATGCCATGGAAATCAAAAACTACATAACTCCTGCTGGTCACCAGCGCATGAAAGATGAACTTTTACATCTTCTGGATGAAGAACGGCCAGAAATCGTCAAAATTGTTTCATGGGCCGCATCAAATGGTGATCGCTCTGAAAATGGTGATTATCAGTACGGTAAAAAGCGTTTACGTGAAATCGACCGTCGCATTTATTTTTTAACCAAGCGCTTAGAAGATGTCTTGGTGGTTGATCCTGAGGCAAGAGAACAAACCGATCAAATCTTCTTTGGGGCAACCATCTGTTATGCAGATGAGACTGGGCAGGAAACCACCATCGCGATTGTGGGTGTTGACGAAGTCGACATGGAGAAAAATCATGTCAGTTGGATTTCACCGATTGCCAAAGCATTCATCAAAGCAAGAGAAGGCGACACAGTTAATTTACAAACCCCTGAGGGTTTGAAAGAACTTGATATCTTGAAGGTTACTTACCAAAAACTCGGGTGATTTTTAGAACGTCTTGATTCTGCCTTAAGCGACGCATGACTTTGGCCAAGTGATAACGGCTCTCCACCTGAATCACAAAGCGAATACCCACAGCAGACTCACTGAAGCGATCATCCATCGCTACGTGAGCAATATTGGCATCAGCAGAGGTCAATGTGCCAGCAATGCGAGCTAAAACACCTTTGGCATTTTTGACATCCACACGGATGGACACATCAAAACTTCTTTGAATATCTTCTGCCCAAATCACATCGACCCAATGATCTGGATCACGATGATGCAATCTTTGAGCTTGGCGACATTCATGGGTGTGAATTTGCAGCCCCTCGCCCTTACCAAGGTAGCCCAAGATGTTGTCGCCAGGGATTGCATGACAGCAAGCTGGGAAAGACACTGACTCACCACCCTTGCCATCAATCATGATCGCTTGCTTGTGCTCAGGCATGTCATCGCGAGCAGTCTCCCACTCAGCCGTATCCAAACGCATTTGTTCAGAATGACCCTTGCTCTCTCGAATGAGCATTTCAACTCTTTTGGCCATCACTGCAGGAACACGATGACCCATGGCAATATCTGCGCACAATTCTTCACGACCCTTGCTGCCCGTCCAGTGCAATAGCTTTTCCCAAATATCATCTGTGACGAGGGCTGCATCACCACCGTGCTGACGCAACGCTTGAGACAACAAGCGCTCACCCAGTTGAATCGCTTCTGAGTAACGTCTGGTTTTGAGGTAATGACGAATAGCAGCACGAGCTTTGCCAGTTTTAACAAATGTGAGCCAAACAGGATTGGGTTGCGAATTAGGCGTTGAACTGATTTCAATGATGTCGCCGTTCTTTAGCTCTGTTCTTAATGGCAACTGAACGCCGTTCACTTTGGCGCCCACACACTCATTTCCCAAGTCACTGTGCACAGCGTAGGCGAAGTCCAAGGCTGTGGCACCCCTTGGCAAGGCTCTGATTTGTCCTTTGGGGGTGAACACGTAAACCGCATCAGGGAATAAGTCGATTTTGACGTGCTCTAGGAATTCTTGAGAATCGCCACTGTTGTCTTGAATATCAACCAATGATTGCAACCATTGATGAGCTCTGGTTTGCATCTCAGTGAGATGGTCATCGCCATCCTTATAAGCCCAATGTGCAGCAACGCCCTCTTCCGCTACGCGGTGCATGTCTTGCGTACGAATCTGAAACTCCACCGGCATACCAAATGGACCCACCAAGGTGGTGTGCAGTGACTGATAACCATTGAGCTTAGGGATGGCAATGTAATCTTTGAACTTGCCAGGCATTGGCTTATAAAGGGCGTGCAAGACGCCCAGCGCTCGGTAACACTCATCAATTGATTTGACGGTGACACGGAAAGCGTAAACATCCAAGACCTGAGAGAAGCTCAAGTGCTTTTGGCGCATCTTCATGTAGATGCTGTACAAAGTTTTTTCTCTGCCGCGCAAGTCAGCCTCAAGACCTGATTTGGTCAAAGTCATGCGAGCCGCATCCAAAATTTTGACCACCATCTCTTTGCGATTGCCGCGAGCTTTTTTGATCGCCTTATCCAAAGTGGCATATCTGAACGGTGATGAATGTCTAAAGCTTAAATCTTGTAATTCTCTGTAAACCAAATTCAAACCAAGACGGTGCGCAATCGGTGAGTATATTTCTGCGGTTTCAAGAGCGACTCTTTTGCGCTTGGCCAAAGTGGTTGCATCGAGGGTGCGCATATTGTGCAAACGATCTGCCAATTTCACCAAAATCACTCGAACGTCTCTGGCCATGGCCATGAACATTTTTCTAAAACTCTCAGCTTGCGCCTCTGCCTGACTTTGGAATTCTAGTTTGTCTAGCTTGGTTAAACCTTCTACCAATTCAGCCACTTTGCCACCAAAGATCTCTATCAACTCTTGGCGAGTGCTGCCCGTGTCCTCAATCACATCATGCAGCAAGGCAGCCATGATCGATGGAGCATCTAAGCGCCAACTGGCACAAAGCTCAGCAACAGCCAACGGGTGAGTGATGTAAGGTTCGCCGCTTTGGCGATATTGACCTAGATGAGCTGAATCAGCATATTGAAATGCTTTTTTGACCAAAGCAATTTCATCAGGTTTTAAATGAGAGATTTTTTCAATTAAGCCAGCAAGAGAAACAACTTGTGGCTTTGGGGGGTGAGCCGGCTGGGACGTGGGTCCGAATAAGTGCCGGCTTGATTGCTCCAGGATGGCGGCTAGGATGCCTTGGGCATCTGGGTTTGGCGCCACCGTGTCACCTCTTATAGAGGTACTTTAACCAACATGTCTCGATCTGTAACGCCAGCAGCCACTTCACGCAAAGCAATCACGGTTGGCTTGTCTTTAGCGTTCACTCTAGGAGCATGACCTTGCGCTAATTGACGAGCACGATAGGTGGCAGCTAGAACCAATTCAAATCGATTGGGGATGGTTTTCAAACAATCTTCTACAGTAATACGGGCCATGTGTTTAACTCAAAAAGTACTAGGAATACCCAAAGGATAACTCACTTGGGCAAAAGTGGCAGAAAGTTCACTTTTGCTTGTTTGAGGCGCCAAGTTCTTGGGCTAATTTTTGATGTCTGGCTAACTGAGAATTCTTGCGTAAACGACTCGCCAAAACCACATGATTTAACTCAGCCAAGGCTGTATCAAAATCATCATTGATCACCAAATAATTAGCTTCAGCCACATGGGTCAACTCTTCTCTGGCAGCAGCCACCCGTTTTTGAATGGTGGCCTCATCATCTTGAGCACGGTGTCTCAAGCGATCTTCTAAAGTCTGTATCGAGGGTGGCAAAATAAAGATCCAAATGGCTTCTGGAATGATGGCTTGCACTTGGCGAGCTCCTTGCCAATCAATTTCTAAAATGACATCTCTGCCATTTTTCATTTGAGACTCAATCCAAGACTTGGATGTACCGTAGTAGTTGCCGTGCACTTTGGCCCACTCTAAAAAATCACCCGCTGCTTTGCGCTCTAAAAATTCTGCTTCACTGAGGAAGTTGTATTCACGACCATTCACTTCACCAGGTCTTGGTGAGCGCGTGGTGAACGATACCGACAAACCAATGTCTTTATCTTGCTTAAGAAGTGCATTGACCAAAGAGGATTTACCTGCACCTGAAGGAGCAACCACCA
This sequence comes from Polynucleobacter cosmopolitanus, assembly GCF_002224225.1. Classification (GTDB taxonomy): domain Bacteria; phylum Pseudomonadota; class Gammaproteobacteria; order Burkholderiales; family Burkholderiaceae; genus Polynucleobacter; species Polynucleobacter cosmopolitanus. The sequence continues at coordinate 402,982 of NZ_NJGG01000002.1, forward strand.
TCAACATGCTACCGGTATAAGTCATGAGACATCCTCTAAAACCTCAGTTAGAACATTACTCAAGATTCTGCACCTGCTCACGCATTTGCTCAATCAATAATTTGACTTCAATCGATGCATTGCTGCTTTCTTGAGACACTGACTTGGATCCCAGCGTATTCGCTTCACGATTCAATTCTTGCATCAAGAAGTCCAAACGCTTGCCAACTGGGCCGCCTTTTTTAAGAGCTGCCTCAACAGCATCCAAATGTGTCTTGAGACGCTCAAGCTCTTCAGCAACATCAATGCGAACACCATACAAAACAACTTCTTGCTTGATACGTTCTGAAACGTCGTTTTTTGCCACAGCTTGACCTTGTGCATCGATGCCCGTGAGTATTTCAGTCAAGCGCTCAGTGAGCTTGGCTTGATGAGCTGCGATGATTTGCGGAATCAAGGGCTTTAATTGTTCAACAATCGCCCGAATGCCATTCACGCGCTCCATCAAGATCTCAAGCAAAGCCTTACCTTCGCCCTGACGACTAGTCTTAAGAGCTGTCAGAGCCTCTGTGGCAGCATCCAAAGTCAGTTTGCGCCAGAGTTCGTCATCCACATTCTTTTCATTGATCACACCAGGCCAACGCAAGATTTCACCCATGCGCATATTTCCTGCATTGGGCATTTCTTTCAAAACAGCCGCTTCTAGCGCTTTGAGACTTTTCAGACTGTCTAAATTCAACAAATCTGTGGATTGAGTGGAGGCTTCTGTTTCACGGTGCACATTGATGCGAAACTCCACCTTGCCACGGCCCAACTGTTTGGTGACCAGTTCGCGCAATGACATTTCTGCAGAACGGCACTCTTCAGGTGAACGTATGTTCAAATCTAGGAAACGACTATTTACTGAACGGCATTCAACCGCTACAGTTGCATAGACTCCGCCACCCAGGTCTAATTGTCTGGAGGCACTACCAAAACCGGTCATACTTTCTATCATTCTTCCATTGTAAAGTCCTAACATGACAATATCCAAACGCCCTAGTCATCGCCAAGCCGAAAATCTTCGCCCAATCGCCATCATCCGAGGCTTTACCAAGCACGCAGAAGGCTCTGTATTGGTGAAATTTGGTGACACACACGTGCTTTGCACCGCTTCAATCCTTGAAAAAGTACCCCCACACCAAAAAGGCAGTGGCGAGGGTTGGGTCACCGCGGAATACGGGATGTTGCCTAGGGCCACCCATACCAGGGGCGATCGTGAGGCTGCCAAGGGCAAGCAAAGTGGTAGAACTCAAGAAATTCAGCGTCTGATTGGCCGCTCGATGCGCAGCGTGTTTGATCTCAAATTACTGGGTGAAAGAACCATTCATTTGGATTGCGATGTGCTTCAAGCCGATGGTGGCACCAGAACAGCAGCAATCACGGGGGCTTTTGTGGCCGCTCGTGATGCCGTCAATCAATTACTAGAAAAGAAGTTAATTGCCCAAGATCCAATCAAAGATCATGTGGCGGCTATTTCAGTGGGCATTTATCAAGGCACCCCAGTGCTTGATTTGGACTATGCCGAAGATTCAGCGTGTGACACAGACATGAACGTTGTGATGACTGCTCAAGGCGGCATCATTGAGGTTCAAGGAACTGCCGAAGGTGCTGCATTCTCCAGAAAAGAACTGGATCAACTCTTGAACTTGGCTGAGAGTGGCATCAAAGAATTGGTGAAACTTCAAAAAGAAGCTTTGGCAAAAAAATAATGTCTTCAAAGAAAATTGTCTTAGCTTCCAACAATTCTGGAAAAGTTAGAGAATTTAACGCTTTACTCAGCCCTCTTGGTATTGAAGTAACACCACAAGGTTTGCTGGGTATTCCATCGTGCGAAGAACCCTTTCCAAGCTTTGTTGAAAATGCCATCGCCAAAGCCAGACATGCCAGCAAGCTAAGTGGCTTACCCGCCCTTGCAGATGACTCTGGTGTTTGCGTCGATGCACTCGGTGGCCTGCCAGGAGTCTTATCAGCCAGATTCGCTCTGAGTGATCAAAAGAAAGATCCTTCAGATGCTGATAACAATGCGCTCCTGATTAAAAAATTAAGTGGCGTCCAGCAACGAAGTGCTCACTTCACTTGCACCTTGGTGTTCCTCAGTTCAGCCGATGATCCAGAACCACTGATTGCTTTTGGTCACTGGCATGGAGAAATCCTTGACGCCCCACAAGGCGAGCATGGCTTTGGCTACGATCCTTTGTTCTTCATTCCAGCGCTTGGTAAAACAGCCGCTGAATTAAGCGCTGAAGAAAAAAATCAAATCAGCCATCGCGGCCAAGCACTGAACATCTTGGTTCAAGAGTTGCATAAAAAGTTAAACAAGAAAATCGATTTGTCACTCTGACACTACAAGATGCTGACATCATTGCCCCCTTTATCTCTTTATGTTCACATCCCTTGGTGCATTAAAAAATGCCCTTACTGTGACTTCAATTCTCATCAAATCAAAGATGTCAAAGAAGCTAAAGATGGCAAAGATGCAAAGACCAATGTCATTGACATTCATCCTAGCAATCAAGCCAATGAAGCCAATCAAGGGTTTGATGAAAAAAGATACCTTGAGGCTCTGCGCTTAGATTTACAGAGCACGCTGCCCAAAGTTTGGGGTCGCAGAATACATTCGATTTTCATCGGTGGTGGCACACCCAGCCTTCTATCCTCAGCCGGATTAGATCAACTGTTGTCAGATATACGCGCACTTCTGCCAGTGAATGCTGATGCTGAAATCACGATGGAAGCAAACCCAGGCACTTTTGAAATCGAAAAATTCAAAAGCTATGCTCAAAGTGGTATTAATCGTATTTCACTCGGTATCCAAAGCTTCAACGATGAGAAGCTCAAAGCATTAGGCCGCATCCATGACTCAGCTCAAGCCAAGGCCGCCATCCATGCAGCCATGGAACTCTTTGATCAGGTTAATCTTGATTTGATGTATGCCCTACCGAATCAAACACTGGATGAGGCCATTCAAGATTTAGAGCAAGCATTGGCATTTAAAACCCAGCACTTGTCTCTTTATCACCTAACGCTTGAGCCCAACACATTGTTCGCGAAATACCCACCAGCTATTCCTGATGATGACAGCGCGTTTGAGATGCTCGATGCGCTAATGGACAAGCTGAATACTGCCGGGTATGAGAGATATGAAATTTCTGCATATGCCAAAAATAGCAATCGTTGCCAACATAATATGAATTACTGGAAGTTTGGAGATTACATTGGTATTGGTGCTGGCGCACACGGTAAGATTTCTGCTCACAATCAAATCGCCAGGCAAACCAATGAGCGCCACCCAGACACTTATATGCAAAAGATATTTAATCAGGGTCACGCACTGATTGAAGAGCGTATCTTGGATAAAGATGATTTGCCATTTGAATACATGCTCAATACCTTGAGATTGATCGATGGCGTACCCACCCATGAGTTCAAAGAAAGAACTGGTTTAGAAATCAGCGCCATCAATGGACCGATTCAACAGGCCTTGAAAAAAGGCTTGTTAGATGAAGACCCAAGCACTTTGAAAGCATCAGACTTAGGTATTCAGTACCTGAATGATTTGCAGATGTTGTTTTTGAAGTAAACCTAAGATCAGCGATTGGTGAAGTAAATAACAGCCCAAACAACAAGGGCTTGAATCAATGAAATTGCGACAGCGGCACTTCCGACATCTTTCACAAATCCTGAAATATGATTGATGTCCATTGAGATTCGGTCGATTGCTTTTTCAAGCCCGGTATTCAATAACTCCACGATCAATACAATGAAAAGGCTCATGATCAGGAGGCAGATTTCAACAGCTGACTTTCCGATGAAAAATGCTGCTGGAAGCAAGACTAAGAGCAAGATCACCTCAATACGAAAGGCCTCCTCCGACTTCCACGCAGACAATAAGCCCTGAAGTGAGTACTTGGATGTTTTTAATATGCGGCGCGAAATAATATTTTTCATTATGAGTAAATTTTTTACTTTTTAATTCCTAAGGACTGAAGGTCTTTTTCTTTCTTGTAGATGCCAGTTTCAATTTCCAGAACACCCAGAATGGTATGGAAGACTTCGTCGTGAGATATGGGTTTATTGCGATGTCGTTTAAGCAAATCCATATCCAAATTTTGAGTCCTGATTAACTCTTTACCGAACCATAAAACCAAAGGCACGTTTGTCACAGCTTTGGATGAGAGCGCATAAGGCATGCCATGCAAATAAACTCCTGACTCCCCTAATGACTCACCATGGTCACTCACGTAAAACATCGAGGTCTCAAAACGGTCGTCATACTTTTTTAGAAATTTAATGACTTCACTTAAGAAGTAGTCGGTATACAAAATTGTATTGTCATACGCATTGTTAATTTCTTCCTTGGTGCATTTATCCAGTTGATTAGTTTTGCATACTGGTTTGAATTTTTGAAAAGCCTCGGGAACTCTTTCATGGTAGGAAGGGCCATGGCTTCCCATTTGATGCAAAACAATGACAATGTCACCCTTCTTTTGCTTGCTGATGTATTCGTCTAAGCCTTTAAGCATGCCAATATCACGGCACTCTGGATCGCAAACAGGGTTATTTTTTGGAGTTGTAAAATCCTCGTAAGCAAATCGATCAGCAACCCCCTTAGAGCTAGAGTTATTGTCACGCCACAAAATGCTAGCTCCTGTTTTAGCAATAACATCCAAGAGGTTTTCCTTGTACTTGGCCTTAGAAAGATCAAACTTTTCCTTACCTTCTATTGAAAACATACAGGGAACTGATAAAGCTGTACTTGTACCGCAGGAAGCGACATTGGTAAAGCTAACGATGCTTTCTTTGCTGAGCAAAGGATTGGTATCCCTACTGTATCCATTAAGAGAAAACCTATCACTTCGAGCAGTTTCACCAACCACTAAAATAACGAGTTCCCGATCATCAGCGGGAGGATAGATAACAGCATCTTCCCCAACCTTGGTAAATACTTGGGTCCCATTAAAAAAAGTACGGTTCGCAATTTGATAAGTCGCATACAGCGCGCTCAAAGGGCTTGAATAAACACGTATTTGCTTTTGTTCACGAAAAAATGAGGCTGAAAAAGCACTGCTAGCCAAAAACGTCACCAGGATCGCCACCAAGGCAAACAAGGCAAGCCCCAAATGGTACAAAATACGTTTAACCGCTGTTTGCGGAGCGATTTCAATTTTGTAAAGGAAAAAGACTGGGACTGCGAATAGGGCAGCGAAGTAAATTAAAGCGCGCCAAGACATTAACCCTATAGCTTCAGTAACATTGGTTTCTGCCGCATTGATTAACATGTCTTTATCGATAATCACCCCATAGCTATCAGCAAAATAGGCAGAAATGACGGCTAACAAAAAGAAAACAACCAACACATGTTTGTACCATTTGTGCATTGTTAGCAAAGCCATCAAGAACAATAACAACAAAAATTGATACAGCACCAAGGCCACCAGATAAAGTTGGCTCGTGCTTGTGCTCACCAACCATTCATTGGCTTTGGTAAACATCGTGAAGTTAGCGAAGATGGTTATAAAAAGAGCTGACGCAATAACCAAAAATACGCTTTTTGACCATGAAAATTTAAGCATTTATGGACTTTTCCCCAGAATAGAATCTTTGACTCTATTCCGCTTAAATTAACTGAAGATTAAGCTTTTTATAGGGTTTGCTATAAAACAGTGATCCAGACTTTCCAGCCTTGATGAAAAAACAAAGAGCCCCATGGGTAGGGGCTCTTCTTTTGTATTTGGCGGAAGCTGTGAGATTCGAACTCACGGAGGACTCGCATCCTCGGCAGTTTTCAAGACTGCTGCATTCAACCACTCTGCCAAGCTTCCAAAACAGCCGAGATTATAAGGTATCTGAAACCAATCGACATTTTTTTTCATTTTACGACCCCCAAAACTTGTTAAAATTCATAAATGTCTAAATTAATTAGTGCTGTAGACCTTGCTCTAGATACCGCCTACCAACAAATCACTGATGCCGAGTGGCAGCAATTATTTGAGTTGGCAGAAGCCCGTGGTGTTTTTGAAAAACGCAACGCGATCTTTTCAGGTAGTGCTGTTAATCAATCAGAGGGTCGATCAGCCCTTCATCCAGCCCTTAGGAATTTGTCAGGCCAGCCAATGATGGTGGATGGCGAAGATGTCATGCCCCAAGTCAAAGCAGTATGGCAAAGGATGGAAGGGTTTTGCAATCAGCTGATTGGTATCACCGATGTGATTTGCTTAGGCATTGGCGGCTCAGATTGGGGGCCCCGCTTGGTGTGTGACGCCCTTTATCAAGTCAATCCAAATATGGGCAAAGCGATTCGTTTGCATTTTGTGGCAAACGTCGACAGCGCTGAATTAGCCACCACTTTGGCAAAAGCTCAACCACGCAGCACCAGAGTTCTGATCACATCCAAAACATTCACAACCCTTGAGACCATGAGAAACGCTCAAACGGTCATCAATTGGTTAAAGCTTCATCAAGTCACCCCATCACAACTCAAAAAGTGTTTGATTGGCATTACTGCCAATCCAGAAGCTGCTGAAGCTTTTGGCATTACCCCTGAGAATATTTACCCGTTTTGGGATTGGGTGGGAGGTCGCTTCTCAGTATGGTCAGCTGTTGGCTTTCCGATTGCCATTAAATTTGGTTTTGCCACCTACAAACAATTTTTAGCTGGCGCTCATGCGATGGACCAGCATTTTGTGAATGCTCCCGCAAAAGAAAATATGCCACTGACTTTGGCATTGACTTTGATTCACAATCAGCGCAAACATAGCATCACTGCCAAAGCAATCGTGCCGTATGCACACGCCCTCAGATTTTTACCCGAGTGGCTACAGCAATTAGAAATGGAAAGTCACGGCAAGAGCGTGACTGTCAACGGTGAATCATGTGACCCAACATCACCCGTGGTGTTTGGTAGTGCTGGCAGCAATTCTCAGCACAGCTATTTCCAGATGCTTCACCAAGGAACACAAATCATCCCTGTGGACTTCATCGCTATCAAACAAGCGATGAGTGATTTACCTGAAGCGAAAGAACATCATCAGTCCTTAATCGCTAACTGCTTGGCTCAAGCGCAAGCTTTGGCCAATGGATCTGAAGAAGAATTCGCTTATGACTCTTGTCCTGGTGGTCGCCCAAGCAACTTGATTTGGCTACCCAAGCTCGATGCTTATTATTTAGGTGCCCTACTAGCTCTTTACGAACATCGTGCACTTTGTTTAGGCGCCATTTGGGGTCTTAATAGTTTTGACCAGCCAGGGGTTGAGCTAGGTAAAAAATTAGCCAAGCCAATTCAAGCGGCGCTCAAAGGTGACAATCCATCATTGGATGGTATCGATGAAATCACGGCTGCTCGCATCAAGTGGCTTAACAGTTAACTCTTAACTCCTCAGAGATCTCATGGAACTATCTGCTTCAATTTTCAAAGCGTATGACATTCGTGGCGTCATCGATAAAACATTAGATCCAAGCATTGCCAAACTCATTGGTCAATCTTTTGGTAGTGCCATGCGCGAAATTGGTGAAACAGTTTGCGTGGTCGGTCGTGATGGTCGTTTATCTGGTCCAACCCTGATGGCAGGGCTCACAGAAGGTCTTTTATCTGTTGGCGTGGACGTGATTGATTTAGGCGTTGTGGCAACCCCCATGGTTTACTTTGGTACCAATATCAAAATCAATGGTCATCAAGCCAAGTCTGGAATCATGATCACAGGTAGTCACAATCCACCGGACTACAACGGCTTCAAAATGGTTTTAGGCAGTTCTGCTATTTATGGTGAACAGATACAGGCCTTGCGTGAGCGCATCATTGCCAAGCAATTTGCAACTGGCTCAGGCAAACGCTCTGAATACGATATTTTTCCTGAGTACTTGGCGCGCATTGTTGGTGATGTGAAGCTTCAGAGAAAAATTAAAATTGCTGTTGATTGCGGCAATGGTGTTGGTGGTGCATTCGCCGGAAAACTATTCAGAGCCCTTGGCTGTGAAGTTGAAGAATTATTTTGTGAAGTTGACGGCACCTTCCCAAATCACCACCCTGATCCAGCCCATTTGGAAAACCTGCAAGATTTGATTAAAAATCTGAAAAACACCGATAACGAAATTGGTCTTGCCTTCGATGGTGATGCAGATCGTTTAGGGGTTGTGACAAAAAGTGGTGAGGTGATATTCCCTGATCGTCAAATGATGTTGTTTGCCAAAGATGTACTTGGTCGCAATCCTGGCGCACAAATTATTTACGATGTGAAGTGCACACGTAATCTAGCTACTTATATCAAGCAAGCTGGTGGCGAACCATTGATGTGGAAAACAGGTCACTCGCTCGTCAAAGCAAAGCTAAAAGAAACCGGCGCTCCTCTTGCAGGCGAAATGAGTGGTCACATTTTCTTCAAAGACCGCTGGTATGGTTTTGATGATGGTCTCTACACAGGTGCGCGCCTTTTAGAAATCTTGAGTGGCGAAAAAGATCTCAATGCCACCTTAGAAGGACTACCCAATGCAATCTGCACACCTGAGCTACAAATGCCTTGTGCAGAAGGTGAGCCTTTTGTCTTGCTCGACAAGATCAAGGAAAAAGTAGCCGAAGGTAAATCCTTGGGCACGAATACATTGTTCCCAAGCTCCGAATCCATCAATACCATTGATGGCGTCCGCGTAGAATATGCTGATGGCTTTGGTTTGGCTCGCCCTTCTAACACCACACCGATTGTGGTGATGCGTTTTGAAGCTGATAGTCAGACAGCCATTGAAAGAATCCAAGCTGAATTCAAACAAGTGTTCTTGGGCATCAAGTCAGATGTAAAGATGCCTTTTTAAACAGTTTTCACGGTTTCAATAAGTCAAAAGGCAGCCTTGGCTGCCTTTTTTATTACCAAACTACTTTTTATCACCGAAATTATTAAATGGTGATTTTCTTGATTTCTTTGATTTTGTTCTTGTCATCAACCAAGATAACTTTGGGGATAAACGTTTTTGCATCTGACTCGGACATTGGGCCATAAGTACAGATGATCAATAAGTCACCCACATGAGCCTTGCGTGCAGCAGCACCATTCAAAGAGATAGCGCCAGAGCCACGAGCTGCTTTAATGATGTATGTTGAGAAGCGCTCACCATTATTGATGTTGTATAGCTCAATACGCTCGAACTCACGCATATCAGCCGCGTCCAACAGATCCTCATCAATACCGCATGAACCTTCGTACTCTAAATCGGCCTCAGTCACCGTTACACGGTGTAATTTGGCACGCAACATCACTCTTTGCATAATTTTCCCTCCGGGTGCGGATTCTACCTTGATGGATGGCTATTCGCTGTAAAATTTAACAGGTATGATGATTAAATCAAATTTTTAGGGGTTTTTATGGCTGATAACAATCAAAATGGCTGCTTAACTGTGGGCGAAGGCGTTAAATTAACTGGTAATTTTGTTGTGCCTGACATTGCTTCTATTTCAGGAACCATCGAAGGTGAACTCACTGCTCGCGAGATTTTGGTTGGCAGCACAGGCATTCTCAAAGGCAAAGTGACTGCGGACGTGGTCGATGTTCGTGGTGAAATCCATGACAACCTCACAGCTAATAAGTCTTTGTTCATCCGCTCTACTGGCAAAGTGATTGGCACGGTTCAATACACTGAAATTGAGATTGAAAAAGGTGGTGATTTACAAGGTAATCTCTTGAAATCAGCCAATGGCAATAGCGCCTCTTAAAAAGTTTCAAGGATATGAATATGTTTGGTAAAAAAACAGATAACGAAAACTCTGAATTTTCATCAGAAGAACCTGTTTCAAATGAGGTGGTTGAAGAGAATGAGAATTTTGAATCCGCAACTCAAAATACAAGTGTTTCTCTAAAGCCATCCATCATCAGTGAAGGTTTTGAATTCACGGGTGACATGAAGTCAGGTGGCTCGATCACTGTTGATGGCACATTCAAAGGCAACCTGACAGTTCAAAATTTATTGATTGGGACTGGTGGCTTTGTGGATGGCACAGTCACTGCTGACAGCATCAACGTCAAAGGCAATCTCTCTGGAACAGTGAGCTGTCGTGATTTAGTGATCGGCGGACGCGCCACGGTTGATGGCGCACTCAGTTACTCCAGCATCACCATTCAACGAGGCGGCACAATCAAGGGCGATTTAAAGCGCAAGTGATTAGCACTTCAATAAGTAAAAAAGCTCACATCAGTGAGCTTTTTTTATTGGAGCTTTTGATCTGTATTTTTATAATTTTTATATTTAAGTTTTTATTTTATTTTTATTGTTTAACGACGCTCTTGTACCGCACGAATCACATCCGAAGCTTGATTGGCTGATTTTTTATCAACACCTTGGATCACCAGACCAATCACACGCGCACCGTGCTCAATCCCGATGGAGCCATAAGTCACATCACCACGCACATGAGCAGTTTGATGAAACTCAACACGCTCAGTTGCATAGATATTACCTTCTACCTTGCCAGCAATCATGACGCGATAAGCAAAAATATCACCAATCACTTCGCCGTCTTCGCCGACAGCCACAGTGACTTTTGAATTTTCTTCACTTTCAATATTACCAACCACTTTGCCATCGATGCGCAGGCTCTCACCCACAACCATGCGGCCATAGATTTCTGACGTTTTACCAATCAAAGTATCAAAACGCTCATTGGTAGGAAGCAATATTGATGTTTTACGTTTGCCGAACATGTTTATCTCCGTTATGTACTCATTCTAAATGTTTTTATACCCACAGGATGATTTTGAAACCTCGAATCAATCACTTTCAGGTTCGCTTCAGAAAATTGCCTTAATATTCATATATGAACAAAGAATTATTTGATTATCCAAAGCAAGACGGCTCTGGTGCCACTTGTATCGCTCAAGCATGGGCCAAAGTTCCTAGAGCATTGCCCGAGGAAGAAAAAGCGCAAATTATTCAAAAGATTAAGTCTGAGCTGATCAAGCAAGACGCTGTTCTGATTGCACACTACTACATTGATGGTGCTATCCAAGACCTTGCTTGGGAAACCGGTGGCTTTGTTGCAGACTCTTTGGAAATGGCACGTTTTGGAAAAAACCACTCGGCAAAAAAGTTGGTCGTGGCGGGTGTGAAGTTCATGGGTGAAAGCGCAAAGATTTTGAGCCCTGAAAAAACAGTGTTGATGCCAGATTTAGATGCCACCTGCTCTCTTGATTTAGGTTGTCCCGCAGAAGACTTTAATCAGTTTTGCGATGCTCACCCTGATCGTGAAGTGGTGGTGTACGCCAACACGAGCGCTGCAGTGAAAGCCAGAGCTGATTGGATGGTGACCAGCTCTTGTGCCCTAGCGATTGTTCATGAACTGCACCAGCAGGGTAAAAAGATATTGTGGGCTCCCGATCGTCACTTGGGTCGCTACATACAAGATCAAACGGGTGCAGACATGTTGCTTTGGGAAGGCCATTGCATCGTGCATGATGAATTCAAAGCAATTGAACTTGAAACCCTCATCAAGAAACATCCGAATGCCATGGTGTTAGTACACCCAGAATCACCAGCCCATGTGGTTGATTTGGCCGATGTGGTTGGATCCACCTCCGCCATGATCAAAGCAGTGGTCGAAGGCAGCGCCAAAGAATACATTGTTGCCACAGACAAAGGCATCCTTCATCGCATGCGTCAGTTAGCCCCTGAAAAAATCTTGATTGAAGCTCCCACGGCCGGTAATAGCGCCACTTGTAAGAGCTGCGCACACTGCCCTTGGATGGCCATGAATGGTCTTGAGGGCATTCTGAATTGCTTAACAAATCAGTCTGGAGAAATCTTGGTTGATGAGACCATCCGATCTGATGCTCAAATTTGTATTGAAAGAATGTTGTCTTTTACAACAAACCATCCAGAGTTATTAGCAAAAGCCCAGCATGGTTTTGTTAAAAATATCGGCGCAGCTTAATTAGTTTTTTCTTTTTTTTCATTTAGAATTTTTTTGATTCATCTTTTTAAAGATATTTTTTATGTTTAATCACAACGAATCACTCGAACAAGCTCGCGAACGCAATATCAATGATGCTCTCTTGGAAGATATTGGTACGGGTGATTGGACAGCGATGCTAGTTCCCGAGTCTGGTCTTGTGCATGCCACATTGATTGTTCGTCAGGAAGCCGTTCTTTGCGGTAGCGCTTGGTTTGAAGGATGTTTTAAAAAACTCGATCACTCAGCCATCATCGCCTGGAAATACGCAGAAGGTGATTTAATGAAAGCTGACACGACTGTTTGCGAAATCACTGCCAAGCCACGCGCTCTTTTATCAGCAGAGCGCCCAGCCATTAACTTTTTACAAACCCTTTCTTGGACTGCCTCCATCACCAGGCAACATGTGAAGGCGATTGAAGGTGCAAGTCCTAACAGCCATGGTTGTGCTGTTTTGGACACCAGAAAAACAATTCCTGGATTACGCCAAGCTCAAAAATATGCAGTGACAGTGGGTGGTGGAAAAAATCAACGCTTGGCTTTATGGCATGGCATCTTGATCAAAGAAAATCACATCGCTGCAGCCGGCGGCATCAGCGCTGCTATGAAAGCAGCGCAAGCCCTGAACTCAGGAGTTGATATCCAAGTTGAAGTTGAAAATATGGCAGAACTGCAAGAAGCATTATCAGCAGGGGCTAAAAGTATTTTGATTGATAACTTCAGCCTTGATCAAATGCGTGAAGCTGTGGCTTTCACCAAGGGCGCTGCTTTACTGGAGGCATCTGGTGGTGTGAGCCTGGATCAATTGAAAGCAATCGCCGCAACGGGCGTGGATCGCATCTCTATTGGTAAATTAACCAAAGACGTGATCGCTGTCGACTTCTCTTTGAGAGTTCAGTAGCTTTAGCTGGCACCAATCAATCTTTAGTACTGGCGCCAACCAACGCTTATGACTGTCTATTGATGGGTGTGAGGATGGTTGGATAAGAAACAGTCCAACTTTGCGGGTAATCACGGCTGTAATGCAAACCACGACTCTCTTTGCGCATCAAGGCAGAACGCACGATCAGTTCAGCACAACTCAATAGATTTCTCAGTTCTAATAAATCTCGGGTCACTCTGAAGTTGGCGTAATACTCTTGCACCTCACTTTGAAGCAATTCAATGCGATGCAACGCTCTTTCTAGGCGACGGTTGGTTCTAACAATACCGACATAGTTCCACATCAAAAGACGCAACTCATCCCAGTTGTGGGCAATGACCACTGTTTCATCGGCATCTTCGACTCGACTCTCATCCCAATCAGGAACTTCAGGTATTTCTTTGAGAGGATGCCGTTTGATTTCTGCGGCCGCTGACTTGCCAATCACCACACACTCTAATAAAGAATTGCTCGCAAGACGATTGGCGCCATGCAAGCCTGTGTATGTGGCCTCACCCACCGCGTACAAGCCCGGCAAATCAGTTTTACCTTGTAAGTCAGTGACAACGCCACCACAGGTGTAATGAGCAGCAGGAACCACAGGAATGGCTTGCTTAGCAATATCAATGCCCAATGCAGCACAGCGAGCATAGATCGTTGGGAAATGCTCTTTCAGAAATGCTTCGCCCAAATGAGTGGCATCCAATAAAACATAATCCAAGCCCAAGCGTTTCATTTCAAAGTCAATCGCTCGAGCCACAATGTCTCTTGGTGCAAGTTCAGCACGCTCGTCATGATTAGGCATGAAACGAGTACCGTCCGGAAGTTTTAATTGAGCACCCTCACCTCGCAGAGCCTCAGTGATCAAAAAGGTCCTGTCTTGCGGGTGATACAAACAAGTTGGGTGGAACTGCACAAATTCCATATTGCCCACGCGACAACCTGCGCGCCAAGCCATGGCAATGCCATCACCCGTCGCTGTTTCTGGATTGCTGGTGTAACGATAAACTTTACCCACACCACCAGTGGCCAAAACCACAGCAGAAGCCGGAATTGCTTCAATTTTTCCAGTGGAGATATTCAGGGCATAAACACCGTAACAACGCTCAGATTTTTTTAATTGCTTATCTTTAAGATGGCGATTGGTGATCAAGTCCAAAGCCATCCAACGCTCTAACAATTGGATATTGGGATGTGCTCTCGCTTTATCCAACAAGACCTCGTGAATCGCTTTACCTGTGGCATCTGCAGCGTGAGCAATGCGACGATGACTATGGCCGCCCTCTCGGGTCAAATGAAGGCCTTTAGGACCCTGTGGATCGGTTGTAAAGGGAACGCCTTGATCTACCAGCCAATCAATTGCATCAGCACTTCTCTCAGCAATGTATCTCGCGGTGGATTCAACCACCAAACCAGCGCCGGCCTCGACTGTGTCTTTCACATGAGCATCCACGCTGTCTTGCTGATCTAAAACACCAACAATCCCACCCTGCGCCCAAGCAGTCGCTGATTCAGACAAACCTCGTTTGGCCATGATGATGACCTGATGCGTCTCAGCCAACTCAAGAGCCACCGTTAAGCCAGCCAATCCCGCGCCAATGATGACGACAGGCAAAGAATCAGTGGCAGGTGTTTTAGGCATGAGCAATGTTAACTTGAATAATTATTGTGTGCTGATGAAATAGTTTTCAGGGGCCATTAAGAAAGCTTACTGGCATGCTCCCTGGTTTCATGAAAAACAATTTGAGGCCAACGCTCTTGAGTGACCCTTAAATTAACTGCGGAGTTGGCCAAATAAGCCAAATTATCTGCAGCATCTAAAGCCAGTTGATGACCTGCTGATGAATTTTGAAAATCACTCATCATTTTTTTATCTTCACAAGTCACCCAACGTGCACAGTTAATGCTGGCCGTATCAAAAACAGCGTCCACGCCATATTCATTCATTAAACGACTGGCCACCACTTCAAACTGCAAGGCGCCCACAGCACCAAGAATCAGATCGCTGCTGTTCAATGGCTTGAATACCTGCACAGCACCTTCTTCACCCAATTGCTGAAGACCTTTTTGAAGCTGCTTGATCTTCATTGGATTACGAATGCGGGCAACCCTGAAAAAGTCAGGGGCAAAGTATGGAATACCGGTGTACTGCAAAACTTCACCTTCAGAAAAGCTGTCGCCAATTTGCATGTTGCCATGGTTGGGCAAGCCAATGATGTCACCAGCATAAGCTTCTTCCACCTGCTCACGACTGGAGGCCATGAAAGTCACCACATTCGAGACTTTCACCTCACGGTTGATGCGCAGATGATTGATTTTCATGCCGCGCTCAAACTTGCCTGAACAAACGCGTAAAAATGCGATGCGGTCTCGATGAGCAGGGTCCATATTGGCCTGAATCTTGAACACAAAGCCACTGAACTTGTCTTCTCTTGGATCAACAGATCGCACAGTTGCACTGCGTTCTCTAGGGCCTGGAGCCCAATCTAAAAGAGCATTGAGGATTTCTCGAACGCCAAAGTTGTTGATGGCTGAACCAAAGAATACGGGGGTCTGTAAACCACCCAAGAAACGCTCTAAATCAAATGGATGGGATGCACCTTGCACTAACTCCACTTCCATTTTGAGTTGTGCCATTTCATCAGGGAACATCTCATGAAGCTTTGGATTATCAATGCCCTTCATCACCTGGAATTCTTGATCAGCGCGATCATTGCCAGCAGCAAACAACAGAATTTCATCATTGATCAAGTGATACACACCGCGGAAATTTTTACCCATACCGATCGGCCATGTCACTGGTGCACACTCAATTTTCAAGACAGATTCAAGTTCATCCAGTAATTCCATAGGATCTCTGGTTTCGCGGTCCATCTTGTTCACAAACGTGATGATCGGAGTGTTTCTCATGCGGCAAACATTCAATAATTTGATCGTTTGCTCTTCAACACCCTTGGCCGCATCGATCACCATCAATGCAGAGTCCACAGCGGTTAAAACGCGATAAGTATCTTCAGAAAAATCTTGGTGACCTGGGGTATCCAAAAGATTGACCACATGGTCACGATATTCAAACTGCATCACCGAGCTGGCCACAGAAATACCGCGTTGCTTTTCAATCTCCATCCAGTCAGAAGTGGCGTGTCTGCCACTTTTACGAGCTTTAACAGTTCCTGCCAATTGGATAGCACCAGAGAACATCAAGAGTTTCTCTGTCAGGGTTGTTTTACCGGCATCAGGGTGAGAAATAATGCCAAAAGTCCTGCGCCTTGCGACTTCGCGGACAATATCGTTACTGTAATTCATAGGCTTTTCAATCAAATAGCCCTATAGTTTAGTTTACAGCGCCAAAACTGGCATTAATTGAATATCAACAAGGATTTACAACGGTTTAAAAACCGCCAAGACGCCATGATTGACCCATCATCAAAAAAAGATGTTTCTGCACAAAAACATGAGATCAGACCGACTCAATCTATTGAACTTCTTAAAGAATTGCACATCCTCACCCGTGATGGCAAGCTCAATCAAGATACCCGCAGAAAACTAAAGCAGGTATATCACTTGGTTCAATTCATTGAACCCTTGCTCCAAGAGGTCTTGAACCGAAAAGATCACTTGAGCATTGTTGATCACGGTGCTGGTAAGTCCTACCTGGGTTTTATTCTGAATGATCTCTTTTGCAAGTTACAAGAGAAACCATCAACGATCTACGGTATTGAAGTTCGTGAAGAATTGGTCAAGAAATCTCAAGACTTGGCCAGTCGCTTGAACTTCTCAAACATGCAGTTTCTGCACTTAAGCGCTGAAGAATCCCTGGACTCAGCACTTCTTCCTGATGAAATTGATGTGGTCACAGCTCTGCATGCCTGCAATACAGCCACTGATGATGCCATTCGCTTCGCCTTTGCCAAGAAGGCCAAGCACGTTGTCTTGGTACCCTGTTGCCAGGCTGAACTGGCAGCAGCCTTGAGAAAGACCAAAGCTCAATCGCTTAAAAATGAATTATCAGAAATGTGGCGCCACCCGATTCATACCCGTGAATTCGGCAGTCACATCACCAATGTTTTGCGCTGCCTGCAATTAGAGTCTCATGGCTATGATGTGACAGTAACTGAATTGGTGGGATGGGAACATTCCATGAAAAATGAGCTGATCATTGCCACTCAAAAGAACCTAGCTGGCCAAAAAGCCCAAGAAAGAAAGACAAAATTACTGGCTGAAATAGGCTTGAGCAGCCTTGAGGAGCGCTTTGCTTAGGGAGCCTTTAGTTCTATAAAGTGTGTGATTCTAAATTTCTTATAATTCTTGATGTTCGAGAAATAAAAAAGGCTGCCAAGGCAGCCTTTTTTAATCTCAAAAGAGAAATTACTTGCGCTTGTTTACAGCGTCTTTGAAAGCTTTACCAGCAGTGAACTTTACAGTCTTAGCAGCTGCAATCTTGATTGCTTCGCCAGTCTTTGGGTTACGGCCTACACGTGCAGCACGCTTACCTGAACCGAATGTACCAAAACCGATCAATTGAACCTTGTCACCTTTAGTAACAGCTTTGATGATTGTGTCGATTGATGTGTTCAAAACACGCTCAGCAGATGCTTTAGAAATATCTGCGTCTTTTGCAATTTTTTCTACTAATTCAGCTTTATTCATTTTTAACCTTTCAACTTAGAAACTGGGAGTATGTACATTCAGTTATATTTTTTTAATTAAAAACTTATTCCTGATGCACTGACGACATTAAATCACATAATCCTTGTGGGAGCTAGTATTTATAACCTTCTTTAGGGTTTCACCTATGTTTTATAGTGGTTGCAGCCTTATACCAGATTTATTCCCAATAAATTAAAGGCTTGCACCTTTTTAAAGCGTGAGCTTTTCTAAACCACCCATGTAGGATTGCAAGGCCTTGGGTATTTTGATGCTGCCATCAGCTTGTTGATAGTTCTCTAGAATCGCAACACCTGTGCGTCCCACAGCCAAACCAGAACCATTCAAGGTGTGTACCAACTCAGGTTTATCTTGCCCTGTTTTGAAGCGAGCCTGCATGCGTCTAGCCTGAAAATCGCCCATGTTGGAGCAAGAGCTGATTTCACGATAAGTGTTTTGCGCAGGCAGCCAAACCTCTAAGTCATAAGTTTTAACACTGCCAAAACCCATATCACCCGTGCACAAGAGAACCTTTCTGTAAGGTAGCTCTAGCTTTTGCAAGATGGCCTCTGCATGAGACGTTAATTCTTCCAAAGCTGCCATAGAGGCATCTGGCTTGGTGATTTGTACCAATTCAACTTTTTCAAATTGATGTTGGCGAATCATGCCGCGCGTATCACGCCCATAACTGCCCGCTTCAGATCTAAAGCAAGGTGTGTGAGCCACAAATTTCTTTGGTAATTGCTCAGCCGGCGTGATGGTGTCACGCATTAAATTGGTGACAGGAACTTCTGCTGTTGGAATAAGATAAAAATTCTCATAAGCAGCTTCAACTGATTCATCTTGATCATCGCCGCCCACTTTTCTTGGCACCTTGAATAAATCAGCTTCAAATTTTGGTAACTGGCCAGTGCCCTTCATTGATTCAGCGTTCACGATAAACGGTACAGCGACTTCGTGATAACCAATCTGAATATGGTTATCCAACATGAATTGAGCCAAAGCTCGGTGTAAACGAGCAATCTGGCCATGCATCACTGCAAAGCGTGAACCCGTCAGCTTTACTGCACTGTCAAAGTCCAAACCCAATGGGGTCGCCAAATCAACGTGATCTTTGACCGGAAAATCAAAACTTGGAATCTTGCCCCAACGCAACACTTCCTGATTAGCAGACTCATCCTTGCCAGATGGCACGGATTCGTGAGGAATATTAGGAATGTTCAATAAAAAGTGATTGAGTTGAGACTGAACAACGGTGAGCTTTTCTGTGAGCGCCTGTAATTCTTGGTTCACCGCAGTAGATTCAGCCATTTCAGCACTGGCATCCTCGCCCTTGCTTTTTTTCATGCCAACAGCTTTGGCCAGTTGATTGCGCTTGGCCTGTAATTCTTCCGAACGACTTTGTACTTGCTTACGATCAGACTCTAAAGAAACAAAAGTGTCTTTATCAAGAATAAATTTTCGCTCTACCAATCGTGCGGCAACGGTATCAAGGTCTTTGCGTAAAAGCTGAATATCGATCATGAGTTTCTCAATGCTGTTTTATATTTACTGCTCTGTTCTTGGTGCTTAGTTTGGTTCTTCTTTGGGTACTTCTTTGGGTACTTATTTTTTACTGAACATTTAGAACATCTGCGCCAGCAGGCGGTGAAAATTTAAATGTATTTGGCGACAAATTAATGTTTGTACGAATTTTACTCAGATTAATCAGAACAATCGTACCAAAGTTGTCATGCAACTCTAAGCCAGCCGGCAGACCATTGGACATACCAACACCAATTCGACTGTAAGGCATGTCTCCTGAACCACTCGTGGCTTTGGGCTTTAACTCTACCCAAAACATACCGCCCTTTTCGCCGCCAGGCATCAAGTCAAAATATTCTTCTGCCATGGCCCCGCCAAAGAGTATGGCCGCAGGACTAGCGCTCAACCCTTTGCTCGCAGGTCGCACAGTCAACTGATTCAAATCTTTATCCCAGAGCAATAGTTTCTGACCATCGGCAATGACTTTTTGCTCAAAAGGCTTAGTGGTCTCCCAGACAAACTTACCCGGTCTTTGAAAAACAAAACGACCTTGGCTTTTACGCAAAACTTTGGGTTGAGACTCTCCCTGTTTGGCAGCCCTGATCTGTTGCTGAGCGAACTCACCTTCAGCATTATTAACAGTTGAAATAAATTGTTTGAATTGCTTAATACCCTCATCCGCGAACACAGTTGGCGAAATCAAACATGCAAAGCCAAAGAAGGCTAAAAAAGCAAACTGTTTAAAGTGGATCAAACCAATCTTCATCTTAGATATTCAATGAGGTTTAACTTGCTTTGACTTAATTGTCGCTTGGCGCACGAACCAAGATGTCTCGATTACCATTGCTGCCCATTTTGGAAACAAGCCCTGCACGCTCCATGTCTTCGAGCAATCTGGCTGCGCGGTTGTAACCAATGCGCAAATGACGCTGCACCAAAGAAATAGAGGCTCGCTTGTTTTCTAGGATGATGGCTACTGCCTGATCGTAAAGAGGGTCCGCCTCTCCGCTGGCAGATGCTTCACCAGAACCAGAATCCATTTCGGATTGAGGCTCTAAGATTGAATCAATGTAATTAGATTCGCCATTTTTCTCTTTTAGCCAAGTCACCACGCGATGCACTTCATCATCGGTCACAAAAGCACCGTGAACGCGGATTGGTAAACCTGTGCCAGGTGCCATGTACAACATATCACCCATGCCCAATAAACTTTCAGCGCCCTGCTGGTCAAGAATGGTGCGGCTGTCAATGCGGCTGCTGACTTGGAATGAGATGCGCGTTGGCACGTTGGCCTTGATCAAACCAGTGATCACATCCACGCTTGGACGCTGTGTGGCCAAGACCAAATGAATACCTGCCGCACGAGCTTTTTGCGCGATACGAGCAATCAACTCTTCAATCTTCTTACCAACCACCATCATCAAGTCGGCCAACTCATCGATCACGATCACAATGACTGGTGCTTTGTGCAAAGGCTCAGGATCATCCGGAGTCAAACTGAATGGGTTGTAAAGGTATTCACCTTTTTCTTCAGCATCAGCGATTTTTTTATTAAAGCCAGCCAAATTTCGAACACCAAATTTACTCATCAACTTGTATCGGCGATCCATTTCGATCACAGCCCAATTGAGCGCGTTATAGGCTTGCTTCATGTCTGTGACTACTGGACACAATAAATGAGGGATGCCCTCATAAACTGCCATCTCAAGCATCTTTGGATCAATCATGATCAAACGAACTTCATCTGCTTTTGCTTTGTATAGCAAAGACAGAATCATCGAATTGATACCCACAGATTTACCAGAACCGGTGGTACCAGCAACCAAGCAATGTGGCATCTTTGCCAAATCAGCAATCACTGGAGCGCCGCCAATGTCTTTACCCAAAGACAAGGTCAGGAGCGAGGCACTGTCGTTATAAACGCGAGAGCTCAGAATTTCAGTGAGGTGCACTGCTTGGCGATTAGGATTCGGTAACTCCAAGCCCATGCAAGTTTTACCTGGGATCGTTTCAACCACACGAACACTCAACACACCCAAAGCGCGCGATAAATCTTTTTGCAGATTAACAATCTGACTACCCTTAACGCCCATCGCAGGCTCGATCTCGTAACGAGTGACCACTGGACCAGGGTGAGCTGAAATGACTTTGACTTCGATGTTGAATTCTTTTAGCTTGCGCTCAATCAAGCGTGATGTGAACTCAAGCGTATCGGCAGAGATGGTTTCTTTGACTGGTGGAACAGGATCCAACAATGACAGCGGTGGTAATTCAGAATCAGTGATTTCAGCAAACAAGGGTTGTTGCTTTTCACGCTCAACTCTTTCGCTCTTGACCACACTCAATGGCGCCCTATAAATAGGCACAGGAGGCAGCTCTTCAATTTTCACGCGCTCTTCTTCAACGATCTCTTCGCGCACCTCAGCAGCTTGCTCTCCAATGCGGCGATCTTCTTCAGACTCGCGACGCTCGCGAATGCGTCTCCATGAAACTTCCAAAAATCTGCCCACTTGCTCGGCGAGAGTCAACCAAGAAAATCTTAAGAACAATGAAACGCCAATCGCAAGAATCACCAAAAGAACCAAAGTGGCGCCCGTGAAACCAATCGCCATCTGCAAAGGATCGCCCAAGAGTTCACCCAACACACCACCCGGTGGCCTTGGCAAATCCATGGTCATGCTGTGCATACGGATTGATTCAAGCGCCATGCTTGAAATCATCGTCAAGCCAAAGCCTAAGAATCTTGGTAAGAATGGTTCAGGCTCTAACTGCTGGCCAGGTAATTTGGCGGCAGTTAACTCTTGCCAACCGCGAATCGCACGTCTGAGCAACAAAATGACCCACCAGTAGGCTGATGCGCCAAAAACGTAAAACAAGATATCTGCTAACCATGCACCTAAACGACCGCCAATATTCGCAATGTTGGCAACCTGGTTGGCGTGCGACCAAGCTGGATCACTTTTACTGTAACTGGCCAATACTGCAAATAAGGCCAAAGTCAGGGCCATGAAGGCAATCCATTTGACCTCACGCACAAGGCGGGTCAAACGGGTTTCAGGCCCGCTATTAGCTGGAGGTGGGTTTTGAGAGGATGCAATTCTAGCCATGTTCTCCCGATTGTAATCAACAAGAAACAATCAAAGTCTTATAATTGAGCTATGACGACAAAAAATCTTAAACACGCAAAAGTACTGATCCTGGGTTCTGGCCCTGCGGGCTACACAGCCGCCGTTTATGCGGCTCGCGCCAACCTAGACCCTGTTTTGATCACCGGCATTGCCCAAGGCGGTCAATTGATGACCACCACTGAGGTTGAAAACTGGCCAGCTGACCCTAATGGCGTCCAAGGACCCGAGCTCATGCAGCGCTTTTTAGAGCATGCTGAGCGCTTTAAGACCGAAATCATTTTTGACCATATTCACACGGCAGCTTTGACAGAAAAGCCAATTCGCCTAGAAGGTGACTCAGGAACTTACACCTGCGATTCTTTGATCATTTCTACTGGTGCCTCAGCCCAGTACCTGGGTATGCCTAGTGAAGAAGCTTTCATGGGTAAAGGCGTGTCTGCCTGCGCAACATGCGATGGTTTCTTCTACAGAAACCAAGACGTTTGCGTGATTGGTGGCGGTAATACGGCTGTTGAAGAAGCTCTCTATTTGGCAGGTATTGCCAATAAAGTGACGGTGATCCATCGTCGCGATAAATTCCGTGCCGAGCCTATTTTGATTGACCGCCTCATGGCCAAAGTGGCCGAAGGTAAAGTTGCGATTGAATGGAACAGTCATTTGGACGAAGTATTGGGTGACAACACTGGCGTGACAGCTGTTCGGGTTGCCAATGCGGAAGGTACTAAAAAAGAGATCCCATTAAAAGGCGTGTTTGTAGCCATCGGTCACAAACCAAATACTGATTTATTTGTCGGTCAGCTTGATATGGAAAACGGTTACTTAAAAACCAAGAGTGGTTTGACGGGTAATGCAACAGCCACCAATATTCCAGGTGTTTTTGCTGCTGGCGACGTACAAGATCATATCTACCGTCAAGCCATTACCAGCGCTGGAACGGGCTGTATGGCTGCATTAGATGCTCAACGTTATTTAGAGACTTTGTAAATAACAAAGAAATAAAAAAGCTAAAAGGCAATACCAAAAAATAAAGCCCAGAATTTCTGGGCTTTATTTATTTTAAGAAGGTATCTCAGTGAAGAGATTTTGCTTAAACAGCTGATTCGTTGGTTTCACCTGTACGGATACGGATCACTTGCTCAATTGGAGATACGAAGATTTTGCCATCGCCAATTTTGCCGGTGTGAGCTGCTTTAACAATGGCATCAATCACAGGTTCAACGCGATCATCGGCGACCACCACTTCAACCTTGATTTTTGGCAAGAAATCGACCACATACTCAGCGCCACGGTATAACTCAGTGTGACCTTTTTGACGGCCAAAGCCCTTGACTTCAGTCACAGTCAAACCTGTGACTCCTAATTCAGCCAAGCTCTCGCGGACCTCATCTAATTTAAACGGTTTAATGATTGCTGTAACTTGTTTCATATTCGTCTCCTAATAAATTTGATGATACCTAAATTTCTTTCAAGATAACAAAATATCAAGCTCGGAACTTATTGGTGATGGGGTAACGCCAATCCCGACCAAAAGCTCTTTGAGTGATCCTCACACCAATCGGCGCTTGGCGACGTTTGTATTCATTGATCTTGATTAAACGGGTGACCTTTTCCACATCTTCGGGTTTGAAGCCACGATCGATGATGGATTGAATTGATTCGTCTTGTTCCATATACAGCGCAAGAATAGCGTCCAATACTTCGTATTCCGGCAAGCTGTCCTGATCTTTCTGATCCGGTCTTAATTCAGCCGAAGGGGCTCTGGTCAAAATACGCTCAGGAATCACCGCTTTAATGCCATTTCGGTATTGGCAAAGACGGTAAACCAAGGTCTTGGCAACGTCCTTGATCACAGCAAAGCCGCCGGCCATGTCACCATACAGGGTGCAATAACCCACAGCCATTTCACTCTTATTACCAGTGGTCAAAACAATGCGACCCGACTTGTTCGACAGAGCCATCAGCAAAGTGCCACGCACCCGCGCCTGAATATTTTCTTCGGTCGCATCAATCGGCAAACCTTCAAACTCAGAGGCCAATGAAGCATCAAAAGCATCTACCATTGGTGCAATGTTGATTTCATCGTATTGCACCCCCAAGTTATCAGCCATTTGCTTGGCATCAATCCAAGAAATGTCAGCGGTATAACGAGACGGCATCATCACCGCACGAACCTTATCGGCGCCCAGCGCATCAACCGCAATCGCCAAGACCAAGGCTGAATCAACACCACCTGACAAACCAATGATGGCGCCCGGAAATCCGTTTTTACTCAAGTAATCTTTTACGCCCAACACCAAGGCGTCATAGACTTGCGCTTCAATTGAGGTTGCAGGGCTGATGGTGTTTTTCACCAAGTCATTGATGGCAGCGTCTCGATTAAATTCAATGAATGCCAAGCACTCTTTGAAGTGCGGCAGACTCAAAGTAACTTCACCTGACTTACTCAAGGCAAAAGAAGCACCATCAAACACCAATTCATCTTGTCCACCAACGGCATTCAAATAAACCAACGATAAACATGTTTCTAAAACAATCGACTTGATCACTTGTTGCCGAAGTTCTTGTTTTTCTAAGTGGTAAGGTGATGCGTTCGACACGATCAAGAGCTCAGCGCCTGCGTGCTTGGCTTGGGCTGCTGGGCCACTGTGCCATGCGTCTTCACAAATGAGAATACCTACTTTTGTGCCATCAATATCAATCACACAAGCGTCGTTGCCTGGCTCAAAATACCTCACCTCATCAAAGACTTCATGATTCGGTAATTTTTGTTTGGCATAAGAGGCAATCACTTTGCCGCCAAACAACATACTGGCCATGTTTTGCAAACCAGTGGATGTTCTTTGTGGGTGACCCACTAAAACTCTCAAATTTGGATAGATGGCCAAAGCCCCTGCCAATTGATTCAATTGCTGATCAACGGCTTGGATGAAGGCGTCTCTTAACAGTAAATCTTCAGGCGGATAACCCGTGAGAGATAACTCGGGTGTTACCAGTAATTTGGCGTCCTTGGCAGCAGCGTTTTTTGCTGCATCAAGGATCAACTGCGCGTTCTTGGCTAAATCACCAAGAACGGGGTTTGACTGAGAGAGGGCAATAAAAAACGGAGGCATGAGAAACATTATCCCATTGCCTCCGCTTGGCGTCAGAAGACTGCTTATTTGGTCTTGTTATAACGCTCTACGCTGCTCATGATTTCTTTCTTGGCAGCATCAATACCTTCCCAACCCTTCACTTTCACCCACTTACCTTTTTCAAGGTCTTTGTAGTGCTCAAAGAAGTGCTGAATCTGTTGAGTGACCAATGGGTTCAAATCTTCCATTTTTTGGATATCAGCGTACATTGGAAGGATCTTTTCAGTTGGTACAGCCAATAACTTGGCATCGCCACCTGATTCATCATCCATGTGCAACACGCCCAAAGCGCGGCAAGTGATCACAACACCTGGTGGAATTGGGAATGGTGTCAACACCAACACGTCCGCAGGATCTCCGTCTTCTGACAATGTTTGTGGGATATAGCCATAGTTGCATGGGTAATGCATGGCTGTGCCCATGAAACGATCCACAAATACCGCGCCAGACTCCTTGTCCACTTCATACTTCACTGGGTCTGAATTCATCGGAATTTCAATGATGACATTGAACTGATCTGGGATCTTTGATCCTGGTTGAACGTTGTTTAAGCTCATGTTTTCTCCATACAATACATTTAGTTGGGACGAATCTTAGCAAAGCAAACCATCACTAACCTGACGGCTCATTTATGCAGTGCAGCAATAAAAGCGAAAGTATGGCATAATCTTAGCTGTAGTATGAAACATCGCCCCCAGCCAGAGTTCTGAATCAGAGAACATCATGCCTTTTTGTTTGTCTGTTGGTCGATGCCTTAATTGACCAAACCACAGAAAGGACATCCCTCTTTAGGGATGTGCGCGACTATGACTATTAGTTTTAAAGAACTGGGCTTAGCCCAACCCCTCCTTCAAGCAACTGAAGCTCTTGGCTATACACAGGCTACCCCTGTACAAGAAAAAGTGATCCCTGCTGCCTTAATCGGTGGTGACTGGATGGTGAGTAGCCAAACAGGTAGCGGAAAAACAGCTGCTTTCTTATTACCTCTATTGAATCAATTGCTAGCGGCTAATCCAAACGGCAAACCTGTTCCAGGTCGTGCTGAGCCACAAGTATTGGTTTTATGCCCAACACGTGAACTTGCACAGCAAGTAACTGCAGACGCCATTAACTTGGTTAAGTTTGCCCGCGGTATCCGCATTGCAACCATCATGGGTGGTATGCCTTACGGTAAACAAATTTCTCAAATCAAAGGTGCCAACTTAGTGGTTGCCACACCTGGTCGTTTGTTGGACTTGAGCAACAGCCGTGCGATTCGCTTGGATAAAGTGAAATGCATGATTGTTGACGAAGCAGATCGCATGTTGGATCTTGGCTTCCAAGACGACATCGAAGCGATTCATCAATTGTGTTCAGACCGTGGTCAAACATTGATGTTCTCTGCAACGTTTGCGCCGCGCATCATGCAATTGGCCACAAGCCTCATGAACAACCCTGGTCGTATTGAATTGGCCAGCGCTCATGACAAGCATGAAAATATTTCTCAGACATTGCATTGGGCGGACAGCGTTGCTCACAAGCATAAGTTATTGAGCCACTGGTTATCAGATCCAACGATGGAACAAGCTGTTGTGTTCGCTAGCACCCAAGTAGACAGCGAATCAATTGCTGATTCATTGCGTGCGGATGGACATGAAGCAACTGCCCTTCACGGTGCAATGCCTCAAGCAGTTCGTAATCGTCGCTTGCAATCATTGCGCAAAGGTCAAACTCGTATCTTGGTAGCAACTGATGTGGCTGCCCGTGGCATCGACGTTCCAACCATCACGCACGTGATCAACTTTGGCTTACCAATGAAAGCTGAAGATTATGTTCACCGCATTGGTCGTACTGGCCGCGCTGGTCGCAGTGGTGTTGCCATCACGTTGGCTGAACATCGCGATCGTTCAAAGATCCGTGCCATTGAACAGTACACACAACAGCCTTTACAAGCTGAAGTGATTCCTGGATTAGAGCCACAAGAAAAATCACGCAAGCCATCACACCGTCCAGGTGCTGGTCGCCCAGGTCGATCTTTTGGTGGCAAAGGCGCAAGCAATGCCTCTAATCGTCAAGGACAAAGTTTTGGTCAAGGTGGTCAAGGTCAAGGCGAAGGTAAGACATTCAAGCAAAATCATTTTGCAAAGCCAGCCGGTCCTAAGTTTGCTGGTTCAGGCAAGCCTTCTTCAGGTCCTAAGTTTGGCGGCGGCAATAAACCATCAGGTCAAAAGCGCTCATTTGCGTAAATGAAAAAGCTTCGCCAGTCTTGGTTGAATCTTGATCACACGGTGCTGCATGCGGCACCGTTGATCTGGCAAGACTGGTTAAGCAACCCTCATTCCCTCACCCAACTCATCGCAGAGAAAACCCAATCAACCGTCACTGTTGAGGTTTTAAGCGATTGCAGGCAAGGCCTGCTAGCAGACGAAGCAGCCCTCTTTGGGAACTCTATTCATCGCTGTCGTATTCGAGAAGTTTATCTTTGCGTCAATGACGTTCCAGTTGTTTTTGCGCGCAGTGTATTACCCACCAGCAGCTCTACAGGCGTCAATCGTGATGTCTTGCAACTCGGTAGCAAACCATTGGGCGAAGTGCTGTTTAAAAAAGGCAAAGCACCGATTCTGTTGCGAGAAATCACTGAGATACCTGGTTTAGGCTGGGGAAGAAGAAGCCTCTATCAACTCAGAGGCCATCCTATTCTGATCAGTGAATTCTTCTTACCTGAATTACTGGATCAAATGAAATAATCAAACAATCAAATAAATAAAAAACAAATAAAAAAAGCTGCCAAGGTTTCCCAAGGCAGCTTTTTTAAAACTTGTTTTGATTACAGAACGTAACCGATGTGCGCAGCAGCTAGAGCGAACAAAATTGCTAAACATGTAGCAGCAGCCAACATCACGATCAAAGTGATGATTTTTTGGTTGATTTCTTCTTTACTTTCCTTGTGCCATTCGTTCATTTAAAGCTCCCTGATCAAAATATTCGCTATGGACCATATTATCCATGAAAAAGCCCTTTTATTTGATATTTATCAAATTTCTTATCTCTTTGATGACTTCTGTGGGCGTCAAACCGATCGGCCCAATACCCTGATTTAAAAGGCTATCAGCCGCAGCAGCATGAAGCTCTACCGCCACGCAACTGGCCTCAAACGGGTTGATATGATGCTTGATTCCCTGGCTCATGATGGCCGCAATCACCCCAGTCAACACATCCCCCATCCCAGCAACCCCCATCCCAGGGTGACCTTTTAGACACATCTGAGTTGGTTCATTCAACTGAGGTGATTTGATCAAAGTATGCTGGCCCTTGAGCACAACAATCGACCCTGTTAAAGCAAGCAATTGATCAATTGCCAATGGTCGATTGATTTGCACTTGCTCGGCTGTGGTATTAAGTAATTTAGCTGCCTCACCTGGGTGAGGCGTTATCACGGTGCTCAATGTTGGGCGACTCTTGAGTTGCTTCATTAGTTTGGCATCACCCGCGATTAAATTAAGGCCATCAGCATCAATGACCAATAAAGCAGATGACTGCAATGCATCACTCAATAAATCACGAGCTTGCTGACTCTGCCCCAAACCAGGGCCAATAGCCAACACATCGGCTTGTGCCTGCGCCATCATTTCTCTTGATGCATGACTCAACATCAATTCAGGTTGATCTGCAAGAACTGATATGGCACGCTCATCTAAAAAGCCAATCATCACCCATCCAGCACCTGCATGAAGCGCTGCTCGACCGGATAACAAAATAGATCCTGCCATGCCTGTGTCGCCGCCAATGATCAATACTTTGCCAGCATGGCCTTTATGCTCATGGGGCTGTCGAATCAGGCGACGAAGCAGATGCAGAGAATTGAGTTCTTGAGGATTCATGATTTTTTCATTAAGTCTATACTCAAGACTACAACAAAAAAAGGGGTCAACAATGAATTTGCATTTGTATTACTGCCCAGGAACCTGTTCTTTCGTCCCTCACGTGATGCTTGAATTAGTCAAAGAAAGTAAAGGTCAAGATTTTTCATCGACCATGATCACCTTGCGTACCGGTGAACATTTGAAACCTGAATACCAAGCAATCAATCCAAGAAGCCAAGTGCCTGCATTGATTGTTGATGGTCAATTGGTGACACAAGTCGTAGCGATCACCAACTTCTTGAACGAAACGTTCCCAGAAGCCAAGATATTGCCGACCGATCCAATGGAAAAGGCGCAAGCTTTATCCATGTTTGTTTGGATGAATAACACGGTTCACCCAACTTTCACCAGAATATTTAGATCTGAGCGCTTTGGTGACGAAGCAGGTAAAGACAGTGTTAAAGCAATGGCATTGGAAATGTTCAAAACGCAATTGATAGAAATTGATAAATTAGTAGCCAATGGTCGCAAATTCATTTCCGGCAATCAATTGAGCCCAGCAGATATTTATGCTGTTACCTTTATTCGTTGGGCAGGCATGGCTGGTATCAACCCAGCCAACTATCCACAGTACCAACGTTATGCTGCAGCAGTGGCCGCCTTACCAGCGGTGGCTCGCATCATGACCAAAGAAGGTATTAATTTAAATACTTACGTTGGCAATTAACTCAGTTAATCAGTCAGTTAGATAGTTCAATATGTTTAAGCAATAAATCTAGGCCCATTGCTCTGATTTTTCAGGGTTTGGGTCTAGACCATTTTCTGAGCAGCAAAGCATTTCCCACCACACTCACACTCGATGCTGCCATCGCGGCTCCTGCAATCATAGGAGTTAGATACCCTAGTGCAGCCAGTGGAATACCAATCAAGTTATAAACAAAAGCCCAAAATAAGTTTTGTTTGATTTTCTGCCAGGTTTTGCTTGATATCTGAATCGCATCCGGCACCAATGCAGGGTCCCCACGCATCAGAGTAATACTCGCTGCATGCATGGCAATGTCCGTTCCTGTTGATACGGCAATACCAACATCGGCAACCGCCAGCGCGGGCGCATCGTTCACCCCGTCACCCACCATGGCCACATAACTGCGCCCATTGATGGCTTTTAAAGATTCAATGATGGCTGCTTTTTCTGCAGGCAATACTTGTGCATAGACTTCATCAATACCAATGGTCTTAGCGAGTAAATTGGCCACCAATTCGTTATCCCCTGAAATCATCACCGTCTTAATGTTCATTGACTTGAGTCGTTGAATCGCTTCACTCACACCTGGCTTTAATTCATCTCCGAATGAATAAAGCGCCAAAATCAAATGATTTGATGCATCTGTCACATCCACCAAACAAGACACGCTGTGGCCAAGGCTTAATTCATTGACGGCAACCTTCTGCATTTGCTCAGAAGCATGCTCTTTGATTGCATGAAAACTCACGAAGGCGATGGTTTTACCTTGATAGGGGCCAGTCAAGCATTGACCCTCAATGCCTTTACCGACGTTGGCAAGAACTGCGCCATAGCCTTCTGCATTCACCTGATGCTGCTCACCAAACTGAATCATGGCTTTTGCCAAAGGATGTTCACTGCTCATTTGTAGACCCAATGCCAAAGCATGGATTTGCTGATCTTCTGCAGCACTGAAGTTAGTGAAATTTTTAACACTCGGTTTACCCAACGTCAATGTGCCAGTTTTATCAAATGCCACAACATTGATGCGGTGAGCCAATTCAAGTGCTTGCGCATCTTTGATCAAAATGCCAAACTTCGCCGCTACACCAGTGCCAGCCATGATGGCAACGGGCGTTGCTAAACCCAAAGCACATGGACAAGCAATCACCAGTATGGCTACTGAATACAGCAGAGCATTTTGAAAGTCGTGCAAGATAAATGCGTGAATTAAAAAATTGAGTGCCGCAATCAAAACCACGGTCGGCACAAACCAAGCGCTGACCTGATCGACCAATCTTTGGATGGGCGCTTTTTCGGCCTGCGCATTCTCGACCAAAGCAATTATCTTGGCTAAAACACTTGTTTCACCAACACCAGTTGCTTGAATGATCAAGCGCCCGGAGCCATTCAAAGAACCGCCAATCACGGTTGAACCTTTTTCTTTTTCGAGCAATTTTGATTCACCAGTCAACATCGATTCATCAATCTCACTGAGGCCCTCAATCACCAAGCCATCGACCGGAACACGTTCACCAGGTAGAACCAAGACCCAATCACCAGGCAGTATTTGTGCAATCGGTAAATGCTCATAATCCAATTGATTTAAATCTCGCTGGCGCAAGAGCTTGGCTTGATCTGGCCACAAAGATTGCAGCGCCGTGATGGCAGCCGTGGTTTCTTTTTTAGCCCTGGCCTCTAACCACTTACCCAACATCACCAAAGAAATCACCACTGCAGAACTTTCAAAATAAAGTTCATGTGGTTCATAGCTTTGCCCCCAGGCTGACAAGTACCAGGTGTAAATACTCAAACCATAAGCGGCCGTGGTACCAAGTGCGACCAATAAATCCATATTGCCTGAACCCATGCGCAATGCTTTGAAGCCAGCCACATAAAATCGAGAGCCCAAAATAAACTGCACAGGAGTGGCTAATAAAAACTGCACCCATGCTGGCAACATCCAATGAACCCCAAATGGCATCAGCAGCATAGGCGCAAGCAATGGCAGAGACAGTGCGATGGCCAACACAACCGCGCCTTTGCCATGTAAATCAATGATGTTGTTTAGCTTGGTGTTTGTTGATGATGAATTTATTGTTTGATGACTAAAGACACTTGCCTCAAATCCAGCTTTTTCAACAGCAGCGATCAAAAGACTGGTGATCACTTGAGGTTCTTGATTGACTCTGATTTGAGCTTTTTCAGTGGCCAAATTAACGCTGGCAGCATCAACTCCAGCAACTTTCGATAATGATTTTTCAAGCCTAGCCACACATGAGGCACACGTCATGCCGCGAATGTTTAAGGTGACTAATTGACTCATAAGCTCCATAATGGAATACGTTAAGATTTATATAGATTGTCCTCCTTATATTAGGAAACCACAAAAAATATGACATTCATTTTTAC
Organism: Polynucleobacter cosmopolitanus; assembly: GCF_002224225.1. GTDB lineage: Bacteria > Pseudomonadota > Gammaproteobacteria > Burkholderiales > Burkholderiaceae > Polynucleobacter > Polynucleobacter cosmopolitanus. The sequence goes on from NZ_NJGG01000002.1 coordinate 435,259, forward strand.
CGTCAAAGGCATGAACTGTGGTCATTGCACCCAGGCCATCACAAAAGCCATTACTGAACTTGACCCCCAAGCAAGGGTTGATACAGACATTCCGAAGCAAACAGTCACAGTGACAAGTGGTCTTGATCGCGAACAATTGAGCGAAGCCATTGTTGATGCTGGTTACGATATTGTGGCGGTCGCTTAATGGATATCGCAAACATCATCCAGACAGTCGCCATTTATGCGATACCCGTTATTTTTGCCATCACTTTGCATGAAGCTGCACACGGTTATGCCGCCAAGAAACTGGGTGACAACACGGCCTACGCTTTAGGCAGAGTAACTCTCAACCCCATCAAGCACATTGATCCAATGGGCACGATTGCAGTACCCCTATTGCTGTACTTTGCTACGGCAGGTACCTTCTTGTTTGGTTACGCCAAACCTGTACCAGTTCGCTTTGGTAATTTAAGACGTCCTAAAAAAGACATGATTTGGGTGGCTCTGGCTGGCCCAGGATCCAATTTAGTTCAGGCCATTTTTTGGGCCATCATGTACTTGCTCTTGGTCAAGGTATCGCTCACCGAGCGTTTCTTTTTAGAAATGTGTCAGGCGGGGGTATTGGTCAACGTGGTGATGTTTGCCTTCAATTTATTTCCTCTTCCACCCCTAGATGGTGGACGTATTTTGGTAGGCGTGTTACCTTGGAAACAAGCAGCCATGGTTTCAAGGGTTGAACCATGGGGTTTTTATATTGTTTTAGCCTTGGTTTTGACACAAACTATCAGTACTATTTGGATGCGTCCTGTGATGTCATTGACTTATTGGTTCTTAGACACACTGCTCATTCCATTTCGTTTAATTTTTTAGTCACTCAGGAGATATCCATGAAACAACCGATCTTAGTAGCAGGTGTATTACTCTCACTGTTAGTTCCCGGCATGGCTCATGCTCAATTTGCCAAAACTGAAGATGCCATCAAATATCGTGCAGCAACCTTTGTGGTGATGGGTAACCATTTCTCCAGAATTGGTGCTGTTGTTAAAGGCGAAAAGCCATTCGATAAAAATGAAGTTGCTGCAAACGCTGCAGTGGTTGCCAGCTTGGCTCACCTACCATGGCAAGCATTTGGCCCAGGCACAGAAGGCGGTAAGTCATTGCCTGAAATCTGGAAAGAAATGGACAAGTTCAAAGCTGGTAGCGAGAAAATGCAAAAGGCTGTTGCTGAACTGAATACGGCTGCTAAGTCTGGTAATTTAGAGACGATTAAAATAGCATTTGGTGAAGCAGGTAAATCTTGCAAAGCCTGTCACGATAACTATCGTAAGAAGTAATACATGATAAAAGCGATGGCGATCAATATGGCCATCGCTTTGAGTCTCACCTTTGAGTCGTCCTGAATCAAGGGAGCCGTAGAAGCAGCATCTCCCCAGTCTTTATCTCCAGTGATCATCGCAGAAGTCAGATTGATTCTCTTGGCATACTTGTAATACAGAATTGCCCCAACATGCACTACCACCAATGCAAGCAGCACCCATTCATTCCAACGATGGAATGAAGTCAAGAGCTCTACCCACGCAGAAGCTACGTATTTAGCGAGCGGCCCATCAAAGGCAATGTCATCCGTTGCAAATAACCCTGCCAAAGCTTGAGCCAAAAACAAACCAAGCAATACAAGCACTGAAACAGCACCCACTGGACTATGCCCGGGAGTTTCAGATGGATTTTTGAGATAGGCCAAGATGGCTTTGGGGGACTTGATAAATTGCGCAAAGCGGGCATGATGCGTGCCCACAAAACCCCAAACAATCCTGAAGGCAATCAAAGCTAAAACAAGATAGCCAAAACGGCCGTGCCAAATCATGGCATTACCACCTAATTTAACAGACACAAAACTACCAATCACTGCCATGACCAACAGCCAGTGAAATAATCTTAGAGGTAGATCCCAAATACGAATTTTCATATGTATCAATTTAGTTTACGATGTGATGATGCGTAAATACATTTATATTATCTTTGCCTCAATTGCTACTGCTTTCATTTTAAGCGCTTGCGCCAATCAAGCGGTATACCGCCAATCAAGCAGCCCTTTAACAAGCGTCAGCTCCGTTGACTTGAATCGCTACCTTGGCACCTGGTATGAAATCTACCGCCTACCCAATTGGTTCGAGGGTACTGACTGCGTGACTGTCTCTGCTCAATACGGCCTCAGAGATGACGGCAATATCAGTGTGCTCAACACTTGCCTTAAAAAAGACGGTCCCAAAGTGGCTAATGGCATTGCCAAAGTGGTTTCAGGCTCGAATAACTCACAACTCAAAGTGTCTTTTTTCAGACCCTTTTATGGGGATTACTGGGTGATTGATTTGGCAGAAGATTACTCTTGGGTTTTGGTCGGTGAACCAGCAGGTAAGTATTTTTGGATTTTGGCCAGACAAAAACAACTGGATCCAAAGCTAGAAGAAGCGCTTTTGGTCAAAGCTGAAAAGCTAGGCTATCAACGCAAAGATTTGATAAAGCCTAGCAATAGCCTTTAAAAACTCTTCATCGAGTCTTTAATCAGTCTTTAATGTTTTGATAAAACATCATTGCTGGTGCGCTCTTGGCCATCAGCAAATAACTTGTAACAAAGACCGCCGCCGGTTTGATTGCGAACCTTCTTGGCCTCTTCTTGCATTCTGTACATGGTGTTAAAGCAATCCATGCGCGACTCAAATTGATATGTTTTGATTTCGGTCGGCTTGTTGTTTTTGAGCAATGTGAATTCTAAGGTCCAATGAGTGTCACCCATCACTTGAGGCGCTTCTTCCTTATGACCTAATTGACAGGCTGTTAAGAAGATTGCACTCAGTAGTAATAGTTTTTTCATTCAGTGCTTTACTGCCCCATTTTTACTTGATCGAAGTCATGCTTATTTGGTACCAAATAAGCACCAATCAACATACCGAACGCACTGGCTATCAAACCCAATAAATGCGGCTCTACCAGCAATTCAGCGTTCGTGAACTCTAATAGTAACCATACACCCAAATCAAAGGTGATAGCAAGAGAAGCCCCTAAATTACTGGCCCTTTTCCAGAACAGCCCAGCTGCCAAAGGCACAAAAGCACCGGCCAAAGTGATGCGGTAGGCGTGCTCGACCATGGTGTGAATCGATGCATCTGTGTAAATCGCGTAAAACGTCACAATGCACGCAAAACAAGCCACGGTGAGTTTGGTGGCCCATAAAAATTGTTTATCGCTCATGTGCGGCACTACTGATTTTAAAATGTTTTCTGAAAAAGTCACGGAAGGAGCCAACAAAGTTCCTGATGCTGTACTCATGATCACGGATAGCAGAGCGCCAAAGAAAACCACCTGCATGAAGAATGGCATTTTTTCCAAAATGAACATCGGTAAAATCAACTGAGAATCTTTACCAAGGTATCTTGCGACCAAATCAGGATCAATCATCGTGGCTGAGTAAGCCAAGAACAATGGCACGGCAGCGAAGAAGAAATAGGAGATACCACCCAATGTGGTTCCCCATATAGCCACTCGCTCATTTTGGGATGAGTTCACTCTAGCAAATACATCTTGTTGGGGTATTGAGCCCAGAGCCATGGTCACCAATGCAGCAATCCAAGCAATCATGTCGACCCACTCTAATCTTGGCAAGAACTCAAACTTACCTGCGGCTGAAGCACTGCTGATCACTTTATCAAAGCCACCCGCCATGTCTCCAGCCATCCAAGAGACCGCCAGCAAGCCAATCACGATCACAATCATTTGCACAAAGGTGGTGATGGCTACAGACCACATGCCACCGAATAAGGTGTACAACAAAACCACGGCCGCACCAATCAACATGCCTTGGGTTTGAGTCAATACATCATAAGAGAGGACATTGAACACAAGGCCTAAAGCAGTGACCTGCGCCGCAACCCAACCCAAGTAAGAAATAACAATGCAAAGAGACAGAATCATTTCTGTTTGTTTGTTGTATCTGATTCTGAAAAAGTCGCCCAGGGTGAGTAAGTTCATGCGATATAGGGGTCTGGCAAAAATCAAACCAAAAATAACCAAGCAGATAGATGCCCCTAAAGGATCAGAAATCAATCCGCGAAAACCGCCTTCTAAAAATGTGGCAGAAATACCTAGAACAGTTTCAGCACCAAACCAAGTGGCAAAGACCATGGCAAGCACCATGGGCAAAGGCAAGTTACGTCCAGCCGTGATGTAGTCCTTGGCACTGTGAACTTTTCTGGCACTTAAGAGACCAATCACAATTGATGCCAATAAATAAATTGCAACCAACCCAAGCAACATAACTAACCTTTGTATTGAAACTGATTAATTGGCAAATTATAGAGGAGCATTCCTTGAATTTAACAAATAAAAAGCCATGCATTTGCATGGCTTTTTAAGATCTTAAACACTGGCAGATCAGGATGTTGATGACTTTCTTGCAGGCTTTCTAACCACCTTCTTAGCAGCTGGTTTAGCCACCTTCCTGGCCACCTTCTTAGCAGCTGGTTTTTTGCTCGCAGGAGGCGTTAATTTTTTACCAGCGTCATGAGCCATTTTTTCCAAATTAGCGAAGCCATGCTCTGCCGCTTCTGCTGCCTGCTTGGCCATCTTCCGACCTTCTTTTAAGACCTTATGGCCAGCATCCGACACATCGCGCACAATATCCGTGAACTTGTCTGATCCTGCTGGCAAGTTCTTGCTAGCAGTTTTTAGCCAATCCTCCATGGCTGAGCGAGCTTTATTGAGGTGTTTTTCTACTTCATCGGCCGCTTCATCTTCCATCGTTTTCAGAAGACCTTTGATCTTCTTTTGATAAATCTTCATCCGAGCCATGGCATCTTCAGAAAACTGCTCCTGCAAAGCCTTTAGCTTGGCCACATCATTAGTAGCAGCTTGCTTGGCATAAGACTTGGCATGCTCCATGCTGGCCTTGATTTCAGTGACCTGATGCTCGCCAAGCTCCTTGGCGGTCTCTAACAGTCGATGAGATAGAGAGAAAAGTTCTTTGGCACGCTCTTGTTGCCACTTCATGAATTCATGTTGTCCTGACATCACGACCTCCTATGGATAGTTGATCTTTCATCCTATACCTAATTAAGGGTTTTGCCAACAATGTCACTTATTGAGAGATGTCCTTGAACCATCGACTCAATCTCAGTTTTTCAATCAGTTCCTCTGAGCGCCTACCCAATGTTCTTCTAAAGTAAGCCTGTGATTGTTTGCGATAAACAAAGACCACGGCCACGGCTGCAATACCAGCTGCCAGAAACAGCAAATAAACCAAATCCCCAAACTGTGGCTTGAGGACATAACCAATCAAGGCTGGGATCGCAAAAGCAATCGCCATCAAACCAACATCCAGAATGACGACCGTTAATTCAAAGAATGTGAAGATCAAAAGACAAAGCCCTGTCAGCAAAGTCTTTTTGCTCATGAGACTGATAAACCAGCACCTGCCGTGAAAGTACCGATGGTTTTAGAATTTGAAAATCCTGCTGTTTGCAAAACTGATAAAACTTCCTGTTCCGCCTCAGGAGCGCAGGAGATAAGCAAGCCACCACTGGTTTGTGGATCTGTGAGCAGATTTTTTTGCCAAGCAGTGATATCACTCCCCAACTCAACCTCATGACCATAAGCAGCCCAATTGCGGGTCGATGCTCCTGTGAAGATATCTTTTTGCGCAAGTGTGGCGGCTTCTTCAATCACCGGAATGTCATTCCAGTTGATTTGAGCTTTTAAGTTAGATCCGCGTGACATTTCTAAAAGATGTCCCGCCAAACCAAAGCCAGTCACATCGGTCAATGCATGAACACCTGCAGCTTCTGCCAAAATAGCACCAGGTTTATTCAACTGCGTGGTCAGTTCAATCATCTGCTGATAGCCAGCATCAGACAAAACTTCTTTTTTAAGTGCAGCCGATAAGATTCCAACACCCAACGGTTTACTTAAAATAATCTTGTCGCCTGCTTTGGCAGCATTATTTCTTTTGAGCTTCTTAGGATCAACAATGCCAACCACCACCAAGCCATAAATAGGCTCAATCGTATCAATTGAGTGACCACCCGCGATCATGATGCCAGCCTCTTTACAGACAGACTCACCGCCGGATGTGATTTTCTGAATCACATCCATGGGCAACACATTGATAGGCATACCAAGCAAAGCAAGCGCAAAGATCGGCTGTGCTCCCATGGCATAAATATCTGAAATGGCATTTGTGGCAGCAATTCTGCCAAATTGATAGGGATCATCAACGATGGGCATGAAGAAATCAGTGGTTGCCACAATCGCTTGATGCTCATTGATTTGATAAACAGCAGCATCTTCATTGTTATCTGAACCAACCAATAACTCTGCGGGAATACTTCCAACTGGTGACGCCTTCAAGATCTCTTTCAAAATACCAGGGGCTATTTTGCAGCCACAACCCCCACCATGAGACAGTGAAGTGAGGCGTCCGTTATAAGTCGTATTCATGTGTGAAGAAGATTCTAATTAAAGATAAATGGATGCTGGTGAAGTTTAGAAATGATTTTCAACGATCATTTCTGACTGAGGAATGAATCCAGGCTTTGGCCAGGCAGGTTTAGTGGCCTTACCAATTGGCAACATCGCAGCCAATGCAAAGTCTTTTGGCAAATGAACCAATTCAGCAACTTTCTTAAAATCAAAACCAACCATTGGGCAAGAGTCATATCCCATCCCTTTAGCGGCCAACATCATGGTTTGCAGCAAAATTCCTGCAGATCTCATGGCTTCATCACGCTGCAACTGCTCATCACTTGAGTAGAAAGGAGTGATCCATGGCACCAAGATATCTTGTGCTTCTTTAGGGGCATTGACCCAATATCTGGCAGGATCTTTACTCCATGCCTTGATATCCACAGCAATCACAAATAACAATGATGCATCTGTGACTTGAGCTTGATCATGAGCAGCAGCGCGTAGCTGAACTCTTAGAGCCTTATCAGTGACATTCACCAAACGCCAGTGTTGAATATTGAATGAAGATGGGGATTGCATCGCCAATTCAATCAATTGTTGCGTTTCTTCTTTGCTGAATTGATGAGCTGGGTCGAAGTGTTTGATCGCTCTTCTTTGGCGGATAGCATCTAGTGTATTCATATGTGTCTCTGATTAGGGATTGATTAAAAGTACTATTGGGTCAATTATGTCTTATATTGAAGATCAGCTATAAATCAACGATATTAAAAGCTTTTGGATTCAAAATGTAGCCTAGAATCTAAAACTTATTTCTTCACTAAAAAGTGACAAATGCAAGATAAAAATCATCCTAAATATCACGGCCAGAGTGAGTTAATCAATTCAGACAAATATCTGCCTCTTTACAATAAATATATTGCCAAGAAGATGGTTTGCGACGCTGGCATTGGTGGTGAAATTTTAGACTTCGGCGCCGGCATTGGAAGCCTCAGTATTGAGTGGATAAATTTGACAGGAATTACTCCAGATTGTATTGAAATTGATCCGGAGTTAAGGGAAGTATTATCGCAAAAAGGTTTGCCAAATTACTCGGGATTGGAGTCGCTCAACAAAACCTACGATGTAATTTTCACCTCTAATGTTCTAGAGCATATTCAGGACGATACTTCTATCTTGAAACAGCTAAATGCATATCTAAAGGTTGGGGGATCATTACTAATCTACGTTCCAGCATTCCAGATAATTTATTCAGATTTTGATTTGAAAGTTGGTCATTACCGTCGATATAACAAGACAAATCTAGCCAAAAAGCTTATTGATGCAGGATTCCAACTAAAAAGTTGTGAATTTATTGACTGTATAGGTTTTTTTGCTTGGCTTTGGCTAAAAGTCACAGGAGATAGATCTACCCCTGGTATTTCTGCAAAGAAAATGATGATTTACGATAAGTATATTTTTCCACTAAGCAATATTTTTGATCGGTGCTTATTTAAATATCTTTTTGGAAAAAATATTTATTTTGTCGCCATTAAAAAATAATTTTAATATCCTATTGTGTGACATCATATTGCAATGAAAATATTAGTGGTTGGCGGCGCAGGCTATATTGGTTCTCACATGGTTCGCTTATTAGGCGAGCATTCCTGCGAGGTTATTACTCTCGATGACTTATCAACCGGCAATAGAGAATCTGTCACTTTCGGAGAATTTATTCAAGGTAACTGTGGTGATCGGATGATCTTGGACAAAATCCTGTCCAGGGGAATTGATGCAGTGATGCATTTTGCCTCTTCTATTCAGGTGGATGAGTCACTTCAGAATCCCAGCAAGTATTATCAAAATAATGTGGGAAACACATTAGCATTACTAGATGCAATGAGTTTTTATGGTGTAAAAAATTTCATCTTTTCCTCGACTGCCGCAACCTTTGGCGAGCCAAAATATATACCCATTGATGAAAAACATCCTCAAGAGCCAATTAGCCCATATGGGCGATCAAAATTGATGGTGGAACAACTGTTATCGGATTACGATAATGCTTATGGTATTAAGTCAGTTTGCTTGAGATACTTTAATGCTGCCGGGGCACATCCTCATGGCGATTTAGGTGAGCAACACCACCCTGAAACACATTTAATACCTTTGCTACTTCAAGTTGCATCAGGGGAAAAAACTTCACTATCTATCTACGGAGATGACTACAACACTCCTGACGGCACATGCGTTCGAGATTATGTTCATGTCCAAGATATTTGCCTAGCTCATTGGCTAGCCCTAATGTACATAATGAATGATGGGAGAAGTCAATCCTACAACCTGGGAAATGGGCAAGGTTACTCCATACAGGAAGTGATCAATATGGTGGAAAAAGTAACTAAACAAAAAATTAAAACAAATCTTGCTTCAAGGCGCTCGGCCGACCCATCTAAATTAATTGCAGACGCCAGGCTTATTAAAAAAGATTTGGGGTGGAGTCCAGTTTATGATTTAAAAGACATCGTTAATCACGCTTGGGAATGGGTAAACAACCCCATAAAAAAATACTAGGGCTGGTTTGCTACAGATCATGAACGCTTACGAAAAAATATTAAAAAACACTAGAGCATTAAATGGGCTCAAGAATAACTTTAAAAAATCGTTTTGCAATTTTCAAAATCTTATAGCCAATAACAAAAGATGGGTTACGTCCGTTTTATTTATTTCTGTAGCTCTTTTTTATCTTTTTTTTATGGCACATTTGCCAATATCCCTTTACACCACAAGCAACCATGATGATGCTCTTTTTATAAAGAATGCGATGTCAATAGCTCATGGTGAATGGCTTGGGGCTTATAACAATTTAACTTTAGCAAAAGGAGTGGCTTTTCCTTTTTTCTTATCGCTGAGCTCTTTTACAGGGCTGCCAATTACTTTTATGTTGGGTCTTTTAAACCTAGCAGCAATTTATTTGTTGATATTTGAATTACGACGACTAATCTCAAACAAAACCCTGTTGCTTTTTTTGGCATTAATTTTGATTTTCCACCCTGCATTAATGCCAACCAGAATTACACGCGACTTCATCTACCCAGCATTTGCTCTATTCTTAATCGCTGGCTTAATTCGAGCAAGCCACCATGATTCTGAAAAAGATTCCTTATTAAGTATTTGCGCTTATGGTTTTTTGGGTGGATGGTTTTTCTTAATCAGAGAAGAGGGCATTTGGATTACTCCACTTCTCATAGCCATAATTGTGTACAGATACTTAATTTTGCGGCCAAGTGGAAAAATTTATCACCCAACAATTAAATCTGGATGCATTTTTATTCTGTGTTTGCTGATCCCAACCGCAATAGTTTCATCTGTAAATTACGTGCAATACGGAAGATTTGTCACACAAGAGTTTACTAACGGTCACTTTATCAAGGTCCTTGGGCAACTTAACTCAGTGGTTGATAAACAAGATACTCCATACATCCCGGTTTCCGAAAAAAAAAGGGCCCTGATATACAAGGTCAGTCCTAGTTTTCGAGAACTTAAGCCTTTCTTAGAGGGTGATTTAAAAGTTTGGCAAGAAAGTGGTTGCGCCATCTACCCTCATACTTGCGGGGATTATGCAGGCGGTTGGTTTATGTGGGCGTTTAGAGATGCCGTCGCACGCAAAGGCTACTATCAATCCACAAAAACAGCTGAAGACTTTTATCGCCAACTAGGGAATGAAATTACTAAAGCATGCAGGGAAGGTTTGCTTTCTTGTCAATCCAACCTACTTCCAGTCATACCATCCATACCAAAAGAAAATTTCTCTTTAATTATTCCAAAATTAAATCAGGCAATTAAAAATCTTCTAGTAATAAATCCCACCGACTTAACTGCTGGTCCAAGTTTGGAACCCCGCTTTTTACTTGAACAATATCGAGATTTCCTCGGATATCCTAGAATTACGCCAACCGAGTCTGAGTCTGACTTTCAAATCAAAGGATGGTTTTATGGGCCAACAGCAGCAAATCAAGGTGCCTGGTTGGAATTGATATGCACAGATGGATATCGCAATCTTAGATTAGCAATAGCACGCGAGCAAAGCCCCGATTTAATCAAATTCTTTAAAGATAGTAGAGCCAGTATGCAACGCTTTACAGTTCAAATATCAGGCGATCTTAAGTGCTCATTTGCAAGCACTGATTCTCGTAGCTTACTACCTCAAAATCTTATTTCAAACAAAGGTGGAGCATACCCACTGGGGCTTAACACCCTATTTATTGATCAAAAAATACCATCACCAACAATTAGGGATCATCACAACACACTAAGTATTAAGGAAAGAATCACCTCTAATTACAGGTGGGTTGTGATACCGTTGATCATCATTGGGCTCATTTCATTTTTTATAGCAACAATTATCTGTTTATTTATAAAGAAAAAATGGCCTAGTTTTTTATATGTACTTTCACTCGCCTTGTGGGGGGTTATAGCCTTAAGAATGTTGATTTTAATGATCATAGAATTAAGCTCTTTCCCAGGCATCACAATTCTATACATGCTACCAATCTACCCCATGATAATTATCGTTTCCTGTTTATCAATGTGGCTTTTATTTACTCGTGACTTTTGCATTACTCCAGCATTCAAGAAACCCCAATGAATACACCTGAACAGTTTCTCGTTACCATTCTGATGCCATGTCTTAATGAGTCAGCCACATTGCCCATCTGCATCAGTAAAGCCAAATCTTGGGCAAGCAAACATCCAAATATTCGAGTTGAAATTTTAGTTGCCGACAATGGAAGTAATGATGGCTCTCAGGAGCTAGCAAAATCATGCGGCGCGAGAGTCATTAATGTTGCAGAACGTGGCTATGGCTCTGCTTTGTATGCGGGTTGCCATCAGGCTTTGGGGGAATTCATCATCATGGGTGATGCCGATGCCTCATATGACTTTGAACACCTTGATCAATTTCTTCATGGCCTAAGAATTGGGAATGATCTTGTTATTGGCAATCGGTTCACTGGTGTAATTACAGAAAATGCAATGCCTTGGAAAAATAGATACATAGGCAATCCAATACTAAGTTTTATTGGGCGTTCTTTATTTCCAGTCAAAGTTGGTGATTTCCACTGTGGATTAAGAGCTATCTCTAAATCTGCCTTTTTAGCATTAGATCTGAGAACCACTGGAATGGAATTTGCATCTGAAATGTTAATTAAAGCCGGAATTATGGGCTTGAAGATTCATGAAATTCCCACGAACCTATATCCAGATGGCCGCTCTAGACCACCACATTTAAAACCTTGGCGTGATGGATGGAGGCACTTAAGATTTATGCTTTTACTTAGTCCTCGCTGGTTATTCATTTATCCAGGACTATTTTTAGCAATTCTTTTTTTGATGGCATACATCTATCTTTTGTTAGGCCCTCAAAAAATTGGCTCAATAGTATTTGATACGCACACCCTTTTTTATGTTCAAACCGGTCTTATTCTATCTGTTCTCATGCTTTACACCGGAAGCCTATTACGTGCATTCGCCTTTAGAGAAGGCTTGCTGCCATCACGTAACTGGCTGACTAAAATAAGGCAATATCCCGTATTTGAGATTGGCGCAATATTTGGCTTAACAGCCATGTGCGCAGGCATCGCATGGGCACTTAGTGCATTTATGCATTGGAGCTATCTGGGATTCGGATCCCTAGAAGGACAGAATCTAATACGCACCATAAGTATGTCAACGACGCTAATGATGCTCGCAGGGTTAACATTTTTATGGTCACTAGTCATGGGCTTTATAAGCTTACCCCTTCGCAAATATCAATGAATTTACGGAGCGATATCGCAAAGACTATAGTTCAAACTCATGGCTGAACATTTTTTACAAAATTCATTTTTATATTTTTTAGTCTCAAGTTCTTGGTGACTAATCTTGAGAAAATCAGGGGCAATTTGATTGGCATTCGAATACGTGGAACAACACAGCCCAACAGAACCATCATGATTTATGCTTGTCATGTTAAATCTCAACTCACAATCATAGTTGCCTGATCTTTTATCAGCAATATTTTGAGTAAGCACTTTTGGATGCACAAGTAACTTTTTAACCAGGTTTTCATTGAGTGGGTTAGGCTCATCTTCCAAAATAGCCATCATTTTCTCAACTGGCTGGATGATGGCTGGATTCGCTGCAAACCCAAACCCAAGCTCCTCTGCCATTTTTTCTGCTACTTTTTGTTCATCTAGATTGTCTTTATACTGATGGTATCCAATATAGACCCTAGTTCTCTTATCAACACTCAAATGAGATTGATACTTGTCGAGACAATCTCTAAGCAATCTAAGATTGTTTTTAACAAGATCAATATTGCCTCTTTCGTGAGTGATTGAATAAGTCTTATCAGTCACCCCTGAAATAGATATTTTGATCGACGTTGGAATGCTTTGAGCTAACTGGTCGATCCCTTTTTTTACATTTAAATTTGTTGAAATCATGACAGGCCATCCGAGCTCATGAATAGCCTCCACAATTTCTTTAATATTTGGGTGAAGAAGCGGCTCCCCCCAGTTAAATAACCATATTTCAGGATTTTCTACAGGCGTTTCTTTTTTGATTTTTTGCAGAATCTCTCGAAACAACTCCACAGACATAAAGCCCTTTGGCCGCGGATCATTGGGCATGTTTCCCACAGGGCAACTTGGACAACGTAAATTACATGTGCCAACCACGTCAACGGCATAAATGTAATTATTTTTTTCATAAGGAGCGTATCTTTTGAGCCATTTAGCCTGATTAAAATCATAAGCAAATGGATTTAAATACTTGGGTACTTCAATCTCCTCAACGATTCTTCTAACTTCAGCATCATTAGGTTTTAGAGACAAAGCAAATTTTAACCACTCCAATGCATGTTTTTTATAACCATGCAAACAAAGATTCACTCCAAGCTCCCGATAAATTTCAAAAAAATTCCCAGGGGATGGATGCGAGAATTTCAATCTTAAAACTAATCTAATAGCTGCTGAAAAATGACCTTTTTTTGCTAACAACACCCCTAAATTGCTGATTGCAATCCAATTATCTGGGTCAACGGCCAACACTCGGTTGTACAGATTGATAGCACCATCCAACTCTTTCCCTAACTGAAGCTTAATTGCATCAGAAATTAATAGGTGATGGTGGTGATTTATGGTCATTTAAAAATAAAAATTTCTTATAGAAATTATCGAGTTAGCATCAATTATTGAGTTATGATTAATCGCAATTATTACTGCAAATAACTCAAAAAGCTCCAATTGACCCCTTTAAATGTAAAAAAAATAAAAATTAGCTCACTTTTGGTGGGTTTAATGTCTATGATTTTTCCATTAAAAGCCGAGGCAATCACCTGTGGCCCGGGCTCTTATGATAATTCAGGCATCTGTGTGGCTGATCTTGGGTACTACATTGATCAAATTGCAGCAACCACTGGCACTCCAGCAAATTTTGGCTATTACGTCGATGTAACAGGAGCATCAGTATCAGCATCCGCAAGTCTTGGTTATTACGTTGCGGTAACAGCTGCTTCTTCACAAACCGCTGCAAGCCTTGGCTATTACGTTGCAGTCACTGCTGCCTCATCACAAACTGCTGCCAGCCTTGGTCATTATGTTGCAGTAACAGCAGCATCAACTCAGACGGCAGCAAGCTTGGGATATTTTGTTCCGAATACAGGATCGTCTGCACAGATTGCTGCGAACGCAGGACGATATGTCGGCGTTACTGGAGCATCAGCAACAACAGCAGCAGAACTTGGTCGTTACGTCTCAAACACAGGAGCATCAGCAGCAACAGCCGCTGACTATGGATACTACGTTTCGACCACCGGTGCATCTACAGCAACAGCAGCAGAGTTAGGTCGATATGTCGGCGTGACTGGTGCATCAGCAGCAACAGCGGCAGAGTTAGGTCGGTATGTTTCAACGACTGGCGCAACAGCAGCAACAGCCGCTGACTACGGATACTACGTTGGTGTTACAGGAGCATCAGCAGCAACAGCTGCAGAGTTAGGTCGGTATGTTTCGACCACAGGTGCATCAATAGCATTCAATGCAACACCTGGATTCTATGTTGGTGTCACAGCAGCTTCAACTCAAACGGCAGCAGAACTCGGTCGTTTTGTTTCTACCACAGGCGCTACAGCATCAACCCCAGCAGATTATGGCTACTTTGTCGGC
>NZ_NJGG01000003.1 GCF_002224225.1 Polynucleobacter cosmopolitanus
GTTGATCTACTACCCAACCGTCACAAGAGAAGCATTCAAGCACACAGGACGTCTCACCACCGCGATTGACAATGGTCAGTTGTTCAAAGACATCGGTTTGCCACCACTGGACCCAGCCAATGACCGCGGCATGATTTGTGGCAGTCCATCGATGCTCAAAGAAATCTCAGAAATGCTGGATGCCAAAGGCTTCAAGGTGTCACCAAGTCTGGGACGCTTGGGTGACTATGTGTATGAACGAGCATTCGTTGAATCTTGATTGAATGGAAAAATAACCATGTACCAATACAACCCCATTGATCAAAGTATTGTTGATGATCGCGTCAAGCAGTTCAGAGGACAAGTTGAAAGACGCCTGCAAGGCACTCTTCCAGAAGAAGAATTTCGTCCTTTGCGTCTGCAAAATGGACTTTATCTTCAGCGTCATGCCTACATGTTGCGGATTGCGATCCCGTATGGCCTATTCAATAGTCAACAAATGCGCATGTTTGCCAAGATTGCTGACAAATATGATCGTGGCTATGGTCATTTCACAACCCGTCAAAACATCCAATTTAACTGGCTTAAGTTAGAAGAAACTCCTGAAATACTTGCAGATTTGGCCAGCGTGCAAATGCATGCGATTCAAACCTCGGGTAACTGTGTTCGCAATATCACCAGCGATCCATTTGCTGGTGTTGCAGCCGATGAAATTGTTGATCCTCGCCCGATTTGTGAGTTATTGCGTCAATGGTCAACACTTCATCCAGAGTTTGCTTTTCTTCCAAGAAAATTCAAGATCGCAGTCAGTTCTTCTAAAGAAGATCGTGCGATTGTTGCGGCTCATGATTTAGGCCTTTTCTTGAGAAATAATGAACAGGGTGAGTTGGTTGCTGATGTTTTGGTCGGCGGCGGCATGGGTCGTACACCCATCATTGGAACCATTATTCAATATGGTTTACCTTGGCAAGAGTTACCAAACTATATCTCTGCAGTCTTGCGTGTTTATAACCTGCACGGACGTCGTGATAATTTATACAAAGCCAGAATCAAGATCCTTTTAAAAGCTCTAGGGGTTGAAGAATTCACTCGTCAAGTCAACGAAGAGTATCAATACTGGAGAGGTGGTCATCAGGCTTTCACCCAAGAAGAGTGGAATCAAGTCGCTCAGTATTTTGTCAAGCCGGCTTACAAAACTCTCCCATCTTTAAATGAAGAGCCTATTGTTTTACAAGCGCCTGAATCAGAGAGAACATCATTCTCTCGATGGCTTGAAAGAAACGTTAAAAAGCATCAAATCCCAGGCTATGCCAGTGTTTTATTGTCTTTAAAGCCACATGGAACTGTTGCGCCTGGAGATATTGATTCATCTCAGATGATCAAAATTTCTAATTTGGCAGATCAATACAGTTTTGGCTTGATACGCTCAACTCATGAGCAGAACTTGGTCTTGGCAGATGTTGAGCAAACGCGTTTATATGAGTTATGGAAAGAAGCCAAATCGTTGGGCTTGGCTTTACCTAATATTGGCTTGTTAACCGACATCATTGCTTGCCCTGGTGGAGATTTCTGTTCATTAGCAAATGCCAAATCTATTCCAATTGCCAATGACATTCAAAAAAGATTTGATGACTTAGATTATCTATTTGATATTGGTGATATCACACTCAATATCTCAGGATGCATTAATTCTTGCGGTCATCACCACGTCGGCAATATTGGCATTTTGGGTGTCGATAAGGATGGTCAAGAGTGGTATCAAGTCACTTTGGGTGGCGAGCAGGGACTGCAAGCGGCCATCGGTAAAGTGATTGGCCCCTCATTTTTTGCCAGTGATATGCCTGATGTCATCAGTGACTTGATTCAGATCTACATTGAATTGCGTGAGCCAGAGGAAAGCTTTATTCAGACCTATCGTCGTGTGGGAGTAGAGCCATTCAAAACCAGGGTCTACGCCAATAAAGAGAAAAAAGATAAAAAAAATACGGTGGGAGAAGATGCGCATGGCTAAGCTCATACATTATCAGAAGGGTGGGGTTGCCCAGCTTGCAGAAAACCAATGGCAAATTCTTCCTGTGGATACTCAAGAACCTTTGGGTACGGGTCCCTATTTGGTGCCATTTCAGTATTGGCTTGATCACTCAGGGTCTGCAGAGATTCAGGCCAAGTATTTGGTAGGTGAATTAGGTGTCTGGTTTGCCAGTGATGCTGATCTGACGGCTCATCGAGATGTGATTCTGGCTGGAATGAAATTTTGGGCCATCATCGCGGTTGATTTCCCGATATTTAGAGATGGCCGAGGGTTCAGTCATGCGGCCATATTTAGAGAAAGACTGGGTTGGCAGGGTGAATTACGAGCCATTGGTGATGTGTTAATCGATCAACTGTTGCAAATGGCAAAAGTTGGTTTTGATGGCTTCTTATTAAGAGCAGACCAAAATGAAGCAGTGGCCCTAGAGCAATTTGAAATCATTCATCATCGACTACAAAACGACTGGCGCGCAAGCCGTGACCAATTAGGTAGAGGTCACCATGTCTAGCAATAGTCATTTATGGCAGATTCCAAAAGTAGAGTTACCTGAAAGTCATCTTTCCAAGTTACAAAACAATTTGGAAGAGCGTCTAACAATTATCAGTAGTCAATTCAGTGATGTTCGTTTTGCAACCAGTTTGGCAGCTGAAGACATGGCTGTGACTGATGGAATTGCAAAAAGTGCTAAGTCGATTCATATTTTCACTCTCTTTACGGGTCGTCTTCACGCTGAGACCGTTGAGATGAAAAAGACCGTTGAAAGCCACTATGGTCTCTCAATTGATGCTGTAGAGCCTCAAGCTCAAGATATTCAAGCATTCATAGCTCAGCATGGTTTGAATGGCTTTTATGACAGTGAAGAAGCCAAGAAGAACTGTTGTTATGTCAGAAAAGTAAAACCACTTGAGTTGAGCTTAAATGGCGCCGATGCTTGGATCACAGGTTTAAGGCGCTCGCAATCAGTGACCAGAAATGAATTGGCGTTTCAGGAGTTGGATGAGGTTAGAGGTATTCCAAAATTCAATCCAATTTTTGATTGGACTGATGATGAATTGTGGGCTTATTTGGCTTGGCAAAAAGTCCCATTGCATCCATTGCATCAAAAGGGCTATCCCAGCATAGGTTGTGAGCCTTGTACAAGAGCTATTCGTGCCGATGATGATTTGAGGGCAGGACGTTGGTGGTGGTTAAACAAAGAAAGTAAAGAGTGCGGATTGCATCTTAAATAAAAATCATGACACAAGATCAAACACAATTACACAATGAACATTTAGATTGGCTTGAGGCTGAATCAATCTATATTATTCGCGAACTCATTGCGCAGGCAAGTCGTCCCGCCATGCTATTTTCAGGTGGCAAAGATTCAATCGT
This sequence comes from Polynucleobacter cosmopolitanus, assembly GCF_002224225.1. GTDB lineage: Bacteria > Pseudomonadota > Gammaproteobacteria > Burkholderiales > Burkholderiaceae > Polynucleobacter > Polynucleobacter cosmopolitanus. The sequence continues at coordinate 3,383 of NZ_NJGG01000003.1, forward strand.
CATGTTTCACCTAGCTCGAAAAGCATTCCGGTTTGGCGCTCGCCCCATTCGTTTGCCTTTTCCTTTATTGCACATTGACACAGGTCATAACTATTCTGAGGTCATTGAATTTAGGGATCAGATTGTTCAACAAACAGGCGCTGATCTGATCGTTGAGTATGTTGAAGAGTCCATTAAAAAAGGCAGTGTTAAATTAAGAAAAAGTACTGATTCTCGGAATGCGGCGCAGGCAACAACTCTTTTAGAGGCAATCGAAAAGCACGAGTTTGATGCATTGATGGGTGGTGCAAGACGTGACGAAGAGAAGGCCAGGGCCAAAGAGAGAATCTTTTCATTCCGCGATGAATTCGGTCAATGGGATCCAAAGGCACAAAGACCAGAGCTTTGGAATTTATACAATGCGCGAATCGCCAAGGGCGAAAACATGCGAGTTTTTCCAATTTCAAATTGGACAGAGCTGGATGTTTGGCAGTACATCGCACGCGAAAATTTAGCGCTTCCAAGCATTTACTATGCACATCAGCGTGAAGTTGTTAAGAAAAATGGATTACTGGTACCAGTTACGCCAATAACACCAAAGGCATCTGATGAAGCCAGCGAAATTCTGAGCGTTCGTTTCCGAACAGTGGGGGATATCAGTTGCACATGCCCAGTATTAAGTGAGGCCAATACGCCTGAAAAAATCATTGCTGAAACAGTGCTTTCAGAAATCACTGAACGTGGTGCTACACGCATGGATGATCAAACCAGTGAGGCTTCCATGGAGCGACGTAAAAAAGAGGGGTACTTCTAATGGAACAACTGCACAACAAAAATACGCATGGCGTGGTTCGATTCATCACTTGTGGCAGTGTGGATGATGGCAAGAGTACTTTGATTGGTCGTCTTCTCTACGATACCAAAGCGGTTTTGACTGATCAGATTCAGGCTTTAACTAAAACAAAGCATGCCAGGGTTACAGCGTCTGATGCCGCCATCGATTTAGCTCTATTAACTGATGGTCTTGAGGCTGAGCGTGAACAGGGCATCACCATTGATGTTGCATACCGTTATTTTTCAACAGTTAAAAGAAAATTCATCGTTGCTGATGCCCCTGGTCATGAGCAATACACACGAAACATGGTCACGGGCGCATCTCAAGCAGATGTCGCCATTTTATTGGTGGACGCCACGCGCCTGGATACAAGTAAATCTAATATCAGTTTGTTGGCGCAAACCAAGCGTCATGCTGCCATTGTCAAAATGTTGGGGTTGAAGCACATAGCGGTGGCTGTTAACAAAATTGACTTGTTGAATTTTGATGAAGAAGTATTCAAAAAAATTAAAGAAGAAATTCTAAATTTGGCAAATACCTTGAAGTTGCCAACCCCTCAAGTTTTTCCAGTATCAGCTTTGCTTGGTGACAATATTGTCAATCCTTCAAAGAATTTCAATTGGTATCAGGGGCCAACATTACTTGCTTGGTTAGAGGGCCTTGATATTTCATCTGAGAAATCTGGGGTAAATTTGAGATTCCCAGTGCAATACGTGGCCAGACAAGATGGAAGTGCTGCAGAGGATTTCAGAGGTTATCTGGGTCGAGTTGAGTCAGGTGAAATTCATCAGGGTCAACAAGTCACAATTTTGCCGGCAGGTTCAGTCGCTACAGTAGCTGAAATTTATATTTCAAATGGTTTGAATAGTTTTGGTCAAAATACAAGTGTTGAAATGGCTAAAGCAGGAGACGTCATAGCGCTGACTTTTTCTGAAGATGTGGATGTGTCGCGCGGCGACATGATTATTGCGCAAGACAACTCTTCAGATCTTTTGACTAAGCAACTAATTGCTGATATTTGTTGGCTAGATCACGATGCCTTATCTACATCAAGAAAGTACATATTAAGACACACGACTAATACAGTATTTACAAAAGTTAAAAATATTATTCAGATTTTGGATATTGAAACTTTGTCACAAGCTGTTGAGGCAGATTCATTGGGTGTCAATATGATTGGCCGAGTAGAGCTTGCCTTGCAAAAACCGATCGCTGCTGATTTATTTGATGAGTCCTTGGCTACAGGATCATTCGTTTTGATCGATGAGGCAACCAACCATACTGTGGCTGCTGGAATGATTCGGGAGGCCCTGTAAATGAGCCAATCATTAAGGAAGGTTTATTTGGTCGGTGCGGGCCCTGGCGCCGCTGATTTGATCACTGTTCGCGGAATGAAGTTATTACAGGCCGCTGAGATTGTTTTTCATGATGCTTTGGTTGATCCTGCAATGCTTGATTATTGCAGCCAAGCTATCTTGATTCCTGTTGGTAAACGTTGTGGCAGACATTCCGCTGCTCAATCCTTTATCAATAAGCGCTTGATTGATGCCAGTAGAAAGTACAAGCACATTGTTCGACTCAAAGGCGGAGATCCGATGATTTTCGGGCGCGCTGATGAAGAGATCACTGCTTTGGAAAGCTGTGGAATTAATGTTGAAGTGGTCCCGGGCATTACAGCTGCTTTGGCGGCATCCGCATCACTAAAACAATCTTTGACTTTACGGGGTATCTCAAGGAGCGTTGCTTTTTATACGCAAGTTAAAGCAGAAAATGAACAAGAAGCGTCATTGCCAAACGCTGATACTTTGGTGATTTACATGGGGCGTTCTAATTCAGTCCAACTTGCTGAGCAATTACTCTCACAAGGCAGGCCCAAGAACACTCCCGTTCAAATCATTGAGTCGATCAGTACTTCACTAGAGCGAACTTTATCTTTGACTTTAGAAGAAATGTCTCAAGGGCAAGCGATCAGTTGGTTTAACCAAGAGTCTCCAGCTTTGTTACTGGTCGGTGCAGTATTTGGCAATCGCTTGCAAAACTCCGAGATCCTCGCCAACGGCAGGCTTTACGGTTAAATCCATTTGGGGGTATTTCTGGCTGCAAGCTGCAAGAAGTTTCGGTAAATCTTCTCTGATGTGACCGCCTTGTCCAAAAAATATCGGCACAAGAGTCATTTGATAAATTTCCTTTGAGATGATGTCTTCAATACATTCGCTCAGTGTTGGAGACATTAGCTCTAGAAAAGCGAGCTCAACAATCATCTCAGGATTTTGAGCTTGAATTAATTTCTGAACATTGATGATGGGCTCTTTCCACCTTGGGTCGCGGGCACCATGACTGAACAGAATAATTGCTTTTTTAACCATGAATTATTGTAAATTAAAAAAACTAACTGTATGACATTCTCAGGCAAGATAGAGGAATCTGGAGCGATTAAGATACTTGTTGTTTGTGCTGATTGGTGCAGCGTATGCAGGGATTACAGAGCTACTTTGAGTGATCTTCCAGAGTTTGATATTAAATGGATAGATATCAATGATTTTGAATCCTTAACCGAGGAAATAGAAATTGAAACTTTTCCAACGGTGATCATTGTTAACAAGATGGATGTACTTTTCTTTGGCCCAGTAGAGCCTAATAAAAACTCATTAACGAGCCTGCTTTCAGCGGTAAAAACCACACCCTCTAAGACCACTCATCCTGAGCTTGCTTTTGCGATTAAAACTTGGTTTGGAAAGTAGTTTGCTTAACAGGGGCTGAATGGGCTCAGCCCCTTTGTTCACCAAATAACTGGCGGAGAAAGCGGGATTCGAACCCGCGGTAGGCTATGAACCTACGCACGCTTTCCAGGCGTGTGACTTAAACCACTCATCCATCTCTCCGTGCAAGAGCATCATTATACGCCCCTGTGTTTTTAATGGATGGCTTACTCAGCCTCTGCCATACCGCCTACAACGTGACTAAAGCCTCCGTCCACGTAGGTGATTTCGCCAGTGATGCCGCCTGCTAGGTCAGACATCAAAAATGCAGCAGCATTACCAACGTCGTCAATGGTTACGTTGCGACGCAAAGGAGCATTCGCTTCAACGAAATCCAAAATCTTGCCAAAACCTTTGATGCCTGAAGCAGCCAAAGTTTTGATAGGTCCTGCAGAGATGCCGTTACAACGAACACCCTTAGGACCTACTGAATTAGCCAAGTAACGCACGCTGGCTTCAAGGGATGCTTTTGCCAAGCCCATGGTGTTGTAGTTAGGCACCACCATTTGTGAGCCAAGGTAAGTCAAAGTCAATAAAGCTGACTTGTCGTTCAACATCGGGAGCGCAGCTTTGGCCATTGCAGGGAAGCTGTAGGCTGAGATGTCATGAGCAATCTTGAAAGACTCTCTTGAAAGACCATCTAAGAAGTCACCAGCGATGGCTTCACGTGGAGCAAAGCCAATGGAGTGGATCAAACCGTCGAATTTAGGCCAGGTGGCCGATAAATCAGCAAAAAGCTTGTCAATTTGCTCATCACTGCCCACATCGCAGTCAAAAATCAGGGTGCTATTGAATTCAGCGGCAAATTCGGTGATTCGGTCTTTAAAACGATCGCCCACGTAGGTGAAGGCTAATTCTGCGCCTTCACGGTGGCAAGCCTTGGCAATGCCATAAGCGATTGAACGGTTAGAAAGTAGACCTGTTAGGACGATTTTTTTACCGGTTAAGAAACCCATTTTTGCTTCCTTTTTTCTTTTTGCTGAATTTGTGAATGTCTAATTACAATTGTCACACATGCAGATGATTAGACCCTTACTTTTACCCCTCATTTTAAGCTTGTCAGTTTTGACGGGGTGGAGTGTCTCAACAGGCGCATTGGCCGCCCACGGCTTTGCCCAGTATGGCGACCTGCAATATCCCCCGGGATTTAAACACTTCTCTTACGTCAATCCAAATGCACCCAAAGGCGGAACTATCTTTTTGCCTAATCCTGATCGCAGGACCAGTTTTGACAAATTTAACCCTTTTTCAATGAAGGGTGTTGCTGCACCAGGCGTTGCTCAATTGATGTTTGAAAGTTTGTTGATTGGCAGCGCTGATGAAGTGGCGTCGTCTTATGGGCTTTTGGCCGATGATGTGAGTTTGGCCAAAGACGAATTAAGTGTGACCTTTCGCTTAAACCCATTGGCCCGCTTTAATGATAATTCTCCGGTATTGGCCAAAGACATCAAATACTCTTTTGACACTTTGATGAGTAAATTGGCCAGTCCGCAATTCAGAACGGTTTATGCAGATGTCAAACAAGCGGTGATCATTTCTGAGCGAGTGATTCGTTTTGACTTTCATCGTAAAAATACCGAATTGCCACTTTTGGTTGGATCAATGCCCATCTTCTCTGAAAAATGGGGCAAGGATGCGCAGGGCGCGGGAAAGCCATTCAATCAATTCACTTTTGAAAAACCAATTGCCAGTGGCCCATACCTTATTGAGAGCTATGACATTGGTAAAAACATCGTGTTCAAGAAAAACCCAGAATACTGGGGTGCTGAACTGAATGTCCGTGTTGGCTTTTTTAATTTCGAAAAAGTTTCTTACCGTTTATACAAAGATGACACAGCAAGAATAGAAGCTTTCAAAGCAGGTGAGTTCGACACATTGGTTGAATACCGCGCAAAGAACTGGGCCAAGAGTTATGTTGGACCTAAGTTCAGAGATGGCACTTTAAAAAAACAACATTTCCAGCATCGCAACGGAGCAGGGATGCAAGGCTTTGTGATGAACACGCGTCATCCGATTTTCAAAGATCAGCGTGTTCGCCAAGCTTTGACCTTGGCATTAGATTTTGAGTGGATGAACCGTCAACTGTTTTATGGCCAATACCATCGCATTGATAGTTACTTCTCGAACAGTGAGTTGGGTGCATCTTTTGAGGCTGGTAGTTTGCCAAGCGCACAAGAACGAAAATTATTGGAGCCTTTGCAAAAAGCCTATCCTCAGCACTTCCCAAAGAATGCATTGGGCCCAATGCTTTTGCCTGTGACCACTGAGGAACCCTCAAGCTTGCGCCAAAACCTTAGAAAAGCCAGAGAGTTGCTGGCACAAGCTGGCTGGGTCTACAAAGATGGTGCTTTGAGAAATGCCCAAGGACAAGCATTCCATTTTGAGTTCATGGACGATGGTGGCGCCATGTCGCGCCTGGTATCTGCGTATGCGCGCAATCTTGAAAAGCTGGGCATGAAAGTAGATATCAGAACCACTGATTACGCTTTGTATCAAAAACGTTTAGAAGAATTTGATTTTCAAATGACCAGCATGAAGTTCCCTGACTCGCAAAGTCCTGGCAATGAATTGTGGGATCGTTATGGCAGTCAATCTGCCACCACCAAGGGCTCAGACAATATTCTTGGGGTGCAATCTCCCGTGGTTGATGCTTTGATCTCATCCATTGTTAAGGCTCAGACCAGAAAAGATCTCATCACGGCAACAAGAGCTTTGGACAGAGTATTGACTCACAGCTATTACATCGTGCCTCATTGGTACAGTGCCACGCATCGAGTAGCATACAAATCAGATATGGGGTTTTCAATACCGCCCAATTATTTCGCAGCTGAATCATGGATTCTTTCCACTTGGTGGCGCAATCCTCCATCAAATTCTCAAGCAGGAGCTGGGCGATGAACAGTGCTTTGTGGAGATACATTGCTCGAAGAATCTTATTAATGATTCCAACACTGTTGGGCGTCATTACTTTGACATTTGCGGTGATTCAATTTGTACCAGGCGGCCCTGTTGAGCAAATGATGCTTGAGCTCAAAGGTCGGGGTGATGCCAGCGTTGCCGCCGTTGAATCATCAGGTGGTGGTAACTTTTATCGCGGTCGCCAAGGCATTGATGAAGAGCGTCTGAAAGAAATTAAAGCCTTGTATGGATTTGATCAGCCTCTTTGGGAACGTTACATCAATATGTTGGGTCGCTTTGCCATGTTTGATTTAGGCCAAAGTTATTACCAACACAAAAGTGTTGGAGATCTTGTTCTATCAAAAATGCCTGTCTCGATCAGTTTGGGGCTTTGGACATTTTTGATCACTTATTTGATATCAATCCCACTCGGGATTAAAAAAGCGGTGCGTGCTGGTACTCGTTTTGATACAGCAACAAGTGTAGTGATTTTGATTGGCTACGCCATCCCAGGATTTGTATTGGGTGTTCTATTGCTTGTGCTGTTTGGTGGTGGTAGCTTCTTCCAGTTATTCCCCTTGAGAGGCTTGACCTCAGATAACTGGGCAGAGCTCAGTTTGATTGGTAAGGTCATGGATTACTTTTGGCATTTGGTGTTGCCCATCACTGCATCGGTGTTAGGTAACTTTGCCGTCATCACCATGCTCACCAAGAATTCTTTTATAGAAGAGATTCGCAAACAATATGTGATCACTGCCAGAGCCAAAGGTTTGAGTGAAGACAAAGTGCTTTGGAAGCATGTGTTCCGTAATGCGATGATTCCTTTGGTCACAGGTTTCCCATCTGCATTTATTGGGGCCTTCTTCACAGGTTCTCTATTGATTGAAACTTTATTCTCGCTTGATGGCTTAGGGCTCTTGTCCTACGAAGCGGTCATGAAAAGAGACTATCCAGTGGTTTTGGGTACTTTGTATTTATTTACTTTGATTGGTTTATTCACCAAATTAATTTCTGACATTGCTTACGTCTTGGTAGATCCTCGTATTCAGTTTGACAGCCAATCTGGAGGTCGATCATGAAAAAGGGATGGCTTCACCAATTGAGAGAAAGTGATCAATGGGCTAGATTTAAGGCTAATCGTTTGGGCTACTGGAGTTTGTGGATTTTCACCAGTTTGTTTGTGTTGAGTTTGTTTGCAGAACTGATTGCCAATGATCGACCCATCTTGGTCAGCTATCAAGGTAGTTTGTATGCGCCGATTGTGAAGGATTATCCTGAAACTACTTTTGGTGGAGACTTCCCAACGCCGACGGATTATCTAGATCCCGACATTAAAAAAACGTTCAGTCAAAAAGGGAATTGGGCGATCTATCCATTGATCACCTATCGTTACGACACACTCAATTACTTCGCCAAGGAACCAAACCCAGCCTCTCCATCGCTAGATAATTTGCTGGGCACTGATGATCGAGGCAGAGATGTGGTGGCGAGGCTAATTTACGGCTTTCGTTTATCAGTCTTGTTTGGTTTGTGTCTCACCATCATCGGCGTTGCCATTGGTGTGCTGACTGGCGCAGTGATGGGTTACTTTGGCGGTAAAGTGGATTTGATTTCTCAGCGCATCATTGAGGTTTGGAGTTCCATGCCTGAGCTGTATTTGCTGATCATTTTTGCATCGATCTTTGCCCCCAGCGTTGGTTTATTGATCATCTTGTTGTCTCTTTTTGGCTGGATGGGTTTATCGGACTATGTGCGTGCAGAGTTCTTGAAAAACAGATCTTTGGAATATGTCAGAGCAGCTCAAGCACTCGGTTTATCAAGTCAACAAATCATGTGGCGTCACATTCTGCCAAACAGCTTAACGCCCGTGATCACGTTTTTGCCATTCCGCATGAGCGGCGCTATTTTGGCTTTGACGAGTTTAGACTTTTTAGGTTTGGGTGTTCCTGCAGATCAGGCCAGCTTGGGTGAGTTGTTGGCGCAAGGCAAAGCCAATCTCGATGCTTGGTGGATTTCTTTATCGACCTTTTTGGTATTGGCAGGAACTTTGATGTTATTGACATTCATGGGTGATGCCATGCGTGATGCCTTTGACACGCGTCGTGCGAAAGCAGTGAAGGTGGCAGCATGAATCAAGAGGATTTCAACTTGATTGATATCAATCACCTGAATTTGAGTTTTGGTAGAAAAACTGTCATCAGCGACTTCAGTTTAAAAATCAAGGCCGGTGAAAGAATTGCGATTGTTGGAGAGTCTGGTTCCGGTAAAACCTTGACCGGTTTGTCGATCATGGGTCTTTTGCCTGAAGGCGCGAACATCACTGGTGAAATCAATTGCCAAATTAATCAGAAGTCACAAAACTTATTAGCATTGAGTGAAGCTGAAATGCGCAGTATTCGTGGCAAAGACATTGCCATGATTTTTCAAGAGCCCATGACTGCTTTGAATCCACTTTACACAGTGGGCAATCAAATCATGGAAGCGGTCCAATGTCACGAGCCAACTTTGAGTAATTACGTTTGCCAACAGCGTGCCATTGAACTTCTTGAAAGAACAGGGATACCTCAGGCCGCAGAACGTTTTTCATATTACCCACACCAGCTCTCAGGTGGACAACGTCAGCGCGCGATGATTGCGATGGCCTTGGCTTGTAAACCAAGATTGTTGATTGCGGATGAGCCAACCACGGCATTAGATCCTAGCTTGCGAATTCAAATCTTGGATTTATTAAAAGATTTGCAAGAAGATGCCAAGTCGCATGGCGGTATGGCTGTGATTTTGATCACTCATGATTTGAATATGGTCCGTCATTTTGCCCAGCGTGTGGCAGTGATGTATCAAGGTAAGTTACTGGAGTGCAAATCCACTGAGGAAGTTTTTAGTCAGCCTGATCATCCTTACACCAACAGTTTGGTCAATAGTAAGCCAGTGCGCAACGTCTTACCTTTGGTGCCAATCGCGCCAGTATTACTTAAGGCAGAGCAGGTCAGTGTTGCTTATCCTCAGGCAGGCAAGGGTACGTTGGGTGGAAGCTTCGGTCGAGGTATTCAACAATTCATCAGAGGCTTTCATTTTTCTGATTTATGGAAACGTGAATACCAACAAGTTGTTAAAGATGTGAGTCTTGAATTGCGCCAAGGTGAAACCTTGGGTTTGATTGGCGAATCTGGTTCGGGCAAATCAACCTTGGCCATGGCCTTATTGGATTTACTGGGTCAAACAGGTGCCAAAGTATCTGGTCAGGTTGAAGTATTGGGTCATGATTGGTTGAAGTTGAACGTATCAGAACGCAGTCGTCTAAGAGCTTCTTTTCAGGTGATTTTTCAGGATCCTTTTGGCTCCTTGTCACCTCGCATGACAGTGGGACAAATCGTTGGTGAAGGCTTGTCTTTGCATCAGGCTGATTTATCGCCAGATGCCAGAAAAGCAAAAGTGATTGATGTTTTAAAGGAAGTTGGCTTGGATCGGACTGCTTACAGCAGGTATCCCCATGAATTTTCTGGCGGCCAAAGGCAGCGCATTGCAATTGCCAGGGCACTGATCTTAAAACCTCAAATTCTTGTCTTGGATGAGCCAACATCCGCTTTGGATGTCACGATTCAAAAGCAAATATTGGCCTTACTTTCAGATTTACAGCACAAATACAACATGGCTTACCTCTTGATCAGTCATGATCTAGAGGTGGTTGAGGCCATGTCTCACCGTGTCATTACCTTGAAAAAAGGTAAACAAATCAAGCATCAAGAGCTGTAAGCAGGCATTTGTTTGTAAGCAATTGTTCAGGTTATAATTGAACTTCATGTCAAAAATACACCGCAACCTTCTTGCCGCCGTGGTTTTGCTGGCTTCCCTTCAAGTGGGGCCGGTATTTGCTCAGTCATCGACTGAGTCTGAGCCATTGCCAAAGTCATTTGCTTCCACAGTTTCATCAGCTGTTGTTGATAAAACAGAGACATTGATCAATAACGCCATGCAGTTAATTGGTGTTCGTTATCGCTGGGGTGGTAACACGCCTCAAAGTGGCTTGGATTGCAGTGGTTTCGTGCGTTATGTTTTTAACGATACCTTCGGTTTTTTATTGCCTCGCAAATCAGCTCAAATGAGCAAAGTTGGTTTGGAGATTGGTAAAGAAGAGTTGCGTCCTGGCGATTTGGTGTTTTTCAACACCATGCGCCATGCGTTTTCTCATGTGGGTATCTACGTTGGCGACAATAAATTCATTCACGCACCATCCAGAGGTAAATCTATCCGTGTGGATGACATGACCAAGGTTTATTGGGAAAAGCGTTACAACGGTGCGCGTCGAGTTGAAAACTCTACGGGTTTTGATGTGATGTCAGAAGAGCAGCGTCAACAACTGTTACTTGATTTCCAAGAGCGTTTGGAAAAAACTGGTCGTCTTTGATCCTTTTAGATTTTCAATAAGCTCTTTATTTGCAATATCTGTTTCATCGCAGATTCCTCACCCGCCAAAATTGCTGCATTTCTTGACTTAAAGTCAGTGCCTCTCATGCCTTTTAATTCAGGCTGAATGACCACATGAGCAAGATCCAATTCAAAAGTATTGATGCTTTTACTCATGATCGACGTTGTGTGTAAAAGAATGCCCAGGCTCCCAGAGCTGTCTTGGGAGCTTGGTTCGGTTGATATGTTGACCGCAATCACAATATCAGCGCCCATTTGTTTGGCGTATCTGACCGGAACAGGAGATACCAAACCGCCATCCACATACTCTCTACCTTGAATGGTGGTGGGTTGAAAAACTCCAGGGATGCTGCAAGATGCCCGAACGGCTTGGCCTGTATCGCCTCGCTGAAATAAAACCCCGTTACCTGTTTGTAAATCCGTGCCAACAATCCCCAGCGGCATTGCTAAATTTTCAATGGTTTGGTTTTTTACCAAGCGATTCACCATGGCTTGAAGAGCGTCGCCTTTGATCATTCCACCAAATCGACCAGAGAAGGGCAGAGCCCAATCAGTGATAGCTGCTTCGTCTAATGACAAAGCAATTTTTTGTAATTCGGTGCCTTTGTAGCCTGCTGCGTATAAGGCAGCAATCACGCTGCCGGCGCTGGTGCCAACCACCAGGTTTGGAAATATGCCTTGAGACTCCAGGGCTTTGATGACACCAATATGAGCAAAGCCTCGCGCAGCACCTCCACCCAAAGCTAAACCAATCACAGGTTTTTTACTTGGAATGCTGGAGCAAGACGTCAAACCACCAATCCCAAGAGCACCTAAACTGATCAGGGTCAAAAAGTCTCGTCGAGAATTGTGGTAATCTAGATGATAATTATTCTCAATTGTATTTAAATCACTGTCTTGATCGGAGTTCTTATTCATATGTTGTTAACTAAAAAATACCTATTGGCGATTGTCTCTGCTTTTGGCCTAACTATTGGGTTAACTGCTGCATCACCGGCATTATCTCAGTCTTCTCAGGTATTGAACTTATATTCTGCACGTCATTATCAAACGGATGAGGCTTTGTATGCTGAATTCACCAAACAAACAGGCATCAAGATCAATCGCATTGAGGCTGATGACAATGCTCTTTTAGAGCGTTTGCGCAGTGAGGGTAAAAATAGTTTAGCCGATGTGATTTTGTTGGTTGATGCAGCAAGACTCTGGCGCGCTGAAATTGAAGGATTTTTTCAGCCTATTCAATCAAAAGTATTGGATACAAGAATCCCTAAAAACTTTCGCTCGAATGATATTGGTCAGGGCAGTCAGTGGTTTGGTTTTTCAAGCAGGGCTCGCGTGATCGTTTACAACAAAGCAAGCATGAACCCAAAAGATGTTGATACCTATGAAAAACTAGCTGACCCAGTTAATAAAGGCAAGGTTTGCACTCGTTCAGGTTCTCATCCTTATATGTTGTCATTGATAGGTGCCATGTATGAGCGTCAAGGTGAAGCAAAAACGGAGGCTTGGGCCAAAGGCATGGTGGCGAATATGGCTCGTGCGCCCAAGGGTGGCGACACAGATCAAATCAAAGGAGTTGCTTCAGGTGAGTGCGGGGTGGCGTTGACCAATTCCTATTATTTGGCGCGCTTGATGCGCTCTACTAAACCAGCGGATATGCAGGTTGTGGAAAAAATTGGTTTGATTTGGCCCAATCAAGCGACTTCTGGTGTTCATATGAATATTGCGGGTGGCGCTGTGGCTAGTTATGCCCCAAATAAAGCTGCCGCTATTAAATTTCTTGAATACTTGGCCAGTGATTCAGCTCAACAATACTTCGCTAATGGTAATAATGAGTGGCCCGTTGTGAAATCTGTAAAAACCACGAATGAAGCATTAAATAAGTTAGGAAACTTCAAACAAGAGAATATTTCAATTGCATCTATTGGTAAAAATCAAATTTATGCACAAAAAATATTGGATAGAGTGTCCTATAAGTAAAAAGAAAGCCTAGAATCTCAGGCTGAGATGAATACCAAGCCTGAGACCCCACTTTCAATTGAAGACTGCTATCACTGTGGCGGCGATCTAACCAGCGACAATCTTTATGAGGCAACGCTTGGTGGATCGCCTCGTTACTTTTGTTGTGCTGGTTGTTTAGCGATTGCGCAAACAATCCATGGTCAGGGTTTAGAAGCTTTTTATGCGCGACGCTTACCACTGGGTCAAAAACCAGATGATGTTGGTCAACTGACTGATCAAGTACCAGATGCTCTATTGGCATACGATGATCCAGTTTTGATGGATCGATTCACGCGAGCTTCATCAGAATACCCAGGCGAAGTTGAAACCACCTTGCGTTTAGAAAAGATTCGCTGCGCTGCTTGCGTCTGGCTAAATGAGCAACACTTAAAAAGACTGTTTGGCGTTAAAGATGTGCAAATCAATTATGTGACTCAGCGAGCCACGGTCAGATTTAACCCCAATGAAGTTCATTTATCAAAATTGCTTCATTCAGTTGAGCAGATTGGTTATGAAGCATGGCCCTTTGAACCATCTATGAGTGCCGATCTAGCTAAAAAAGAACGCCGTCATTTATTGATGCGCTTGGGAGTGGCAGTTCTGGGGATGATGCAAGTGATGATGTATGCCTGGCCGACATACGCCGGGGCAGATGATCTACTTGTCGAGCAAGAATTGTTATTGGGTTGGACCAGTTGGGCCTTAACAGTGCCTGTTGTGCTTTACTCTGCAGGACCGATGTTTGTGGTTGCTTGGCACAGTATTCGAAACTTTCCTAGAACGGGCATGCTGGGCATGGATGTTCCTGTGTCTCTGGCGGTTGCCTTGGCTTTCATAGCGGGAAGTATCAGCTTGGTCTTGGGCGTGGGTGAAAGTTATTTTGATTCCATCACCATGTTCATTGCATTTTTACTGGCCGCAAGATATTTAGAATTGTTAGCCAGACAAGATGCACAGGGTGGTGCAGAGGCTTTGGCAAAACAACTACCTGCTACTTGTGATCGATTTGAAGATTATTCAAATACTGAAGTGACTAAATCAGTGCCGGTTGTCAGATGCGTGGTGGGTGATGTATTACGTATTTCTCCGGGCGATGTGATTCCGGTGGATGGTGTTTTACTTTCAGGTGAGGCAAGTTTGAATGAAGCAATTCTTTCTGGAGAATCTCGACCTGTTTCTAAAAGCATGGGCGATGTTTTATACGCAGGAAGTCACAATATTGTCAGTCCCATTGTGATGCGCATCACCGCTTTGGGGCAGGGCACAAGAATTGCAGGCATTGCCTCATTACTTGATAAAGCTCTATTAGCCAAACCTCAAGTGGTTGGCTTGGCGGAAAAATGGGCGGGTTATTTTGTGGTGTTCTTGATGGCAGCAGCAGGGCTTACTGCGATTGCTTGGTATTTCTTAGATCCTCTCAAAGCTTGGGAAACTGCTGTTGCAGTATTGGTGGCAAGCTGCCCATGTGCTTTATCTTTGGCTACTCCTGCAGCGATGGCTGCAGCTCAAGGGGCTATTACGAAACTAGGTTTACTGGTGGTCAGAGGTCATGTCATGGAGACTTTGGCCAAGGTAACAGATTTGGTGATTGATAAAACAGGCACTCTCACCACGGGGCATCCTGAGTTAAAAGCTATTTTGTCTTTGCGCACTGGTTATACGGAACAACAGGTGCTAGCAATTGCTGCAGCCATGGAGTCTGGGCAAAAGCATCCTTTGGGTTTGGCAATTTTAGAGGCGGCACAAAAACGAGAAATTCAACCAATCATCTTGAGTGAAGCGCCAGTGAGTGAATTAGGTAAGGGCTTGCGTTCAGGTGTGTATCAATTAGGATCTCGCCAATGGTTAAACCTTGAGCCTGTTCCAGTTAACCAAGAAAACGAGCAGGCCAGCTTGGTTTATTTAAAAGATGATCAAGGATTGTTGGCAGTATTTTCTCTACTAGATACCCCAAGACCAGGCGCCATGGAATTTATCAAACAAGTTCAGGCACGAGGTATTCAGGTGCATCTTTTATCCGGTGATGATCAACAAACGGTTGCTTGGTGGGCTCGTTACTTTGGCATTGATCATCTTCAGGGCGGCGCGTTGCCTGAAGATAAATTTTCATTTAGTGATGCTCTCCAAAAAGAGGGCAAAGTGGTTTGGGCTGTTGGCGATGGTGTTAACGATGCACCATTTCTAGCGAAGGCGAATGTCTCTATTGCTGTCGGCAGTGGAGCTCCATTGGCTCAAGCTGGTGCAGATGCAGTTTTAACCACCGAATCATTAAAACCTTTATCGCAAGCTTTAGAACTTGCAGATAAATCCAAAATCATCATGCGTCAAAACTTGGTATGGGCTTTTGTTTATAACGTGATTGCCATACCTGTTGCGATGATGGGATTGGTCAATCCATGGGTCGCAGGAATAGGGATGAGCCTATCCTCTTTAGCAGTCACACTGAATGCGTGGCGTTTAAGAAAAATAAGTGAATAAGCTTTTTTAGTGATGAATGAGCTAGACTAGTTGAATGGAAAGCCTTTATTTACTCATCCCAATGTCACTCGTTGTTGTCGGAGTGATTGTATTGATTTTGTATTGGGCGGTAAAAAGTGGCCAATTTGAAGACTTGGAAGGTCCAGGTCATTCTATTTTGATGGATGACGATGTTTCGCCCAATCGTGTCATAGACAAACCATCATCAAGTACATCAGTTAAGTAAAAAGAATAATCTTTAGTTCCAAAACTTGACCTACATCAAGGTCTTCTCCCTCCTTCAATTTTTATAATTGCAACAGGATAAATCGGCCTTTAGGCTAGTAAGGGAGAAACCATGGGGTTAACCGTGGGTAATACGCAAGACAACTTTAACTACAAAGTTGTTCGCCAATTTGCCTTGGTAACAGTGCTTTGGGGCATTGTTGGTATGTTGGTTGGGGTGATTTTGGCTGCACAGCTGATCTGGCCCGACATCACAATGAACATTCCTTGGTTGAGCTATGGTCGTTTGCGCCCATTGCACACCAATGCTGTGATTTTTGCCTTCGGTGGTAGTGCCTTATTCGCAACTTCTTATTACATCGTGCAACGCACCTGTCAGGTTCGTTTGTTCTCAGATAAGTTAGCGGCTTTTACATTTTGGGGTTGGCAGGCAGTGATAGTTGCTGCGGCAATTTCATTGCCGTTGGGTATGTCAACGTCAAAAGAATATGCTGAACTTGAGTGGCCGATTGATATTTTGATCACTTTGGTTTGGGTTGCTTACGCTGTGGTTTTCTTTGGCACAGTGATCAAGCGCAAAACAAAGCACATTTATGTATCTAACTGGTTCTTTGGCGCATATATTTTGACGATTGCGATGTTGCACATTTTCAATAACTTGGAAATGCCAGCAAGTCTATTCAAGTCTTACTCTGCCTATTCAGGTGCACAAGATGCGATGATTCAGTGGTGGTATGGTCACAATGCGGTTGGTTTCTTCTTAACAACCAGCTTCTTGGGCATGATGTATTACTTCATTCCTAAGCAAGCAGAGCGTCCCATCTATTCATATCGTTTATCAATCGTTCACTTCTGGGCATTGAACTTCACTTATATGTGGGCAGGTCCTCACCACTTACAACACACAGCTTTGCCTGACTGGACTCAGTCTTTGGGCATGGTGTTCTCTTTGATTTTGTTGGCACCATCTTGGGGCGGTATGATCAACGGCATCATGACTTTATCTGGCGCATGGCATAAATTGCGCAGCGATCCAATCTTGAAGTTTTTGATCACCGCTTTGTCTTTCTACGGTATGTCAACCTTTGAAGGCTCGATGATGTCCATCAAGACCGTGAACAGCTTGTCACACTACACAGACTGGACCATTGGTCACGTGCACTCTGGTGCCTTGGGTTGGGTGGCGATGATCACGATTGGTTCTATGTATTACTTGATTCCACGTTTGGTGGGTCAAAAAGAAATGCACAGCACCAAGTTAATTGAATTGCACTTCTGGATTTCTACGATTGGTGTGGTTCTTTATATCGCCGCTATGTGGATTGCTGGTGTGATGCAAGGTTTGATGTGGAGAGCTTTCCAGGTAGATGGTACTTTGACTTACAGCTTTGTTGAATCTGTAAAAGCAACTTATCCGTTCTACATGATTCGTTTATTGGGCGGCGTGTGTTTCTTGTCTGGCATGTTTGTGATGGCCTACAACGTTTTGAAAACTATTCAAAACAAGAAATTTGTTGATGCGCCAATTCCAACAAGTAACTTGGCAGCTGCCCACTAAGCAAAAGGAGAGATTACTATGTCTGATAATAAAAAATTCTTCTCTCACAACACGCTAGAAACCAATGTGGGTTGGCTGATTGTGATGACAGTATTTGTTGTGGCCATTGCTGGTTTGGTGCAGATCGTGCCATTGTTTTTCCAGCACTCAACCACCAAGCCTGCTGGAGGCGTGACACCATACTCAGCACTTCGCCTAGCTGGTCGCGATGTGTATCAGAGAGAAGGTTGTGTTGGTTGTCATTCACAACATATTCGCACTTTGCGTTCAGAAACCGAGCGTTATGGCCCATATTCTGTGGCCGGCGAATCTGTGTTTGATCGCCCATTCTTATGGGGTTCAAAGAGAACGGGTCCTGATTTAGCGCGAGTTGGCGGACGTTATTCTGATGATTGGCATCGCATTCATTTGCGCAATCCTCGTGATGTTGTGCCCGAATCCAATATGCCTGCTTATCCATGGTTGGCGAAAGCGCCAGCCAGTAATGTCGGTGATATTTCTGCGCACATGAGAGCCATGAGCCGTTTGGGCGTTCCTTACACGGAAGAAGAAATTTCTAATGGACCGAAAGAGCTAGAAGGCAAGACTGAGGAAGATGCCTTAATTGCTTACTTGCAAGGTTTGGGAACCAATCGCCGTGCGGTTGATCCTGTGAAAACAACAGCAACTCAGTAATTTCAAATAAGAGATAGCAATGGAAAATATCGTGCCGTATCTATCAGCCACATCGACCATTTTGGGTTTGGTGTTTTTTGTGGGCATCGTTTGGTGGGCATGGTCTGCTAATCGACGTGCTGCTAATGATGAGTCAGCACAATTGCCATTCAATCTCCCAGATGAATACAAGAAGGAAAAGAAGGATCAATCATGAGTGATTTTTTCAGTAGTGGGTGGGGCATTTATATTGCGCTTGTAACGGGCGTAGGCATCATTTGGTGCCTGTATCTCTTGTTCTCGCAACGCAAAACCAATGTGACCTATGAAGCTGACGGTTCAGTAGCAGATACTGGTCATGTTTGGGATGGTGATTTACGTGAACTGAATAACCCTCTACCACGTTGGTGGATGTGGATGTTTGTGCTTTCATGTGTTTTTGCCATCGTTTATTTGGTTTTGTACCCTGGTATGGGTACCTATGAAGGCTCCTTGGGTTACACCACGCGTAACGCACATGAAGCATCTGTGGTTCAAGCAAATCAGCAATTAAAGCCGGTGTACGCTAAATACATGAGCATGGATGTAAAACAAGTAGCAGCTGATCCTGCTGCCCGTGAGATGGGGCAACGTCTTTTCTTGAACCATTGTGCTCAATGTCATGGATCTGATGCTGGTGGCTCTAAAGGCTTTCCTAATTTGGCAGACACTGATTGGTTGTATGGTGGTGATACGCAAGATATCAAGCAAACATTGATTGGTGGTCGTGCAGGTGTGATGCCTGCTTTTGCTCATCTAGAAAGTGCTCAGGTTTCAGATGTGGCTAACTATGTGCGCAGCTTATCTGGTTTGGCAGCCGATCAAATCAAGGTAGGTCGTGGCGCTGAAGTTTATAAAGCCAATTGCGCAGCTTGTCATGGTGCTGAAGGTAAGGGCATGGCAGCCATGGGCGCACCTAACTTGACCGATAAAGTTTGGTTGTATGGTGGATCAGAGGCAACCATTGTTGAAACAGTTTTAAAAGGACGTAACGGCATGATGCCAGCACACGAAACTATTTTGACGCCAGAAAAAATTCATTTATTAACGGCCTATGTTTGGGGTTTATCCAACGTAAAAGATAAAAACAGCAAATAATGGCCAATGACTTTTTAGCAGACGAGGGTGGCTCACAGAACACGGTTGAGCTTTCTCTCTACGAAGTAAGACGCAAAATTTACCCCCGCTCAGTGAGTGGGGTTTTTGCCAAGTGGCGCTTGATATTAGTTCTTGTGACACAAATATTGTTTTATGGCTTACCTTGGGTACAGTGGAATGACCGTCAGGCGGTTTTATTTGACTTGGTGTCCCGTAAGTTTTATATCTTCGGTTTGGTTCTTTGGCCGCAAGACATTATTTATCTAACTCTTTTACTGATCCTTTCAGCTTTAGCACTTTTCTTATTTACAGCTGTGGCTGGTCGTTTGTTCTGTGGATACGCCTGTCCCCAAACTGTCTACACAGAAATATTCATGTGGATAGAGCGCAAGGTTGAAGGTGATCGCTTTGCGCGGATTCGTTTGGATGGCGAAGATTGGCCATGGAGTTTCCATAAATGGCGCATAAAAATTACCAAGCATGCTGTATGGATTTTGATTGCACTGTGGACTGGATTTACTTTTGTTGGTTATTTCACGCCTATCAAGGTATTGAGTGCCGAGCTGATTGCTTTCACTTTGGGACCTTGGCAAGCATTTTGGCTGCTTTTCTATAGCTTTGCTACTTGGGGTAATGCTGGTTTCATGCGAGAGCAAGTATGTAAGTACATGTGCCCGTATGCACGCTTTCAAAGCGTGATGGTTGATAAAGATACATTTGTTGTTACTTATGACAAAACTCGTGGTGACCCACGGGGTGGTCGTGCAAAAGCGGCCAATCACAAAGAGCTTGGTTTGGGTGATTGCGTGGATTGCAGTATCTGTGTTCAGGTATGTCCAACAGGCATCGATATTCGTGATGGCTTGCAATACATGTGCATTGGTTGTGGTGCTTGTATTGATGCCTGCGATCAAGTGATGGACAAGGTTGGTTACGACAAAGGTTTGATCCGATACACATCTGAACGCGCCATGCTTGAGCACATGGATAACAAGAAAGCTCGGCATTATATTTTCAGGCCACGCGTCTTGATTTATATCGGGATCATGTCTGTTTTGTTAATAGCGTTTGCTAGCTCGGTATTTTTGCGCAATCCTCTGCGAGTCGATGTGATGCGCGATCGAGGTGCTTTGGCTCGTGAAGTTGAAGGTACCAAGATAGAAAACGTTTACCGCTTGCAAATCATGAATTCTTCTGAAAACCCAATGAATGTCAGCATTGTTGCCACTGGTTTGCCGGGCATGCAAATTTTAAGTTCTCAGGGCAAGGAAATCAGTGAGCTTATTGTTAATCCATCAAGCAATCTGTTAATACCGGTGAAGCTCAGAGTAGCTATCGAAGACGTTAAAGCAGGTACTCACCCAATTAATTTTGATATTGAAGCAACTGAGAGTGGACCCAACGCCTCTAAAACTCTAAGAGTGCGTGACGAGAAATCTAGTTTTATTGTGCCTAGATAAGAGTAAGAGATAAGAGTGAGAGACAAGAGTAAGATTTAAAGCTAAATGCTGGAGCAGGTAAAGGAGACTTTATGTCAAAAGATTTAGATACTAAACCTTGGTGGAAGCAGTTATGGCCATGGTTGATCATCAGTGGTCCAGCAATTGGTGCGATTGGTGCGGCCATCACTATTTGGTTTGCTTTCACGCAAGACGTTGATCAAACGATCCGCGAAGGTGTTGTTAAACAAGGTTTAAAAATAGAGCAGGTGACCAAATGAAGTGTCGTTTATGGATGTGGATTTTATGGCCATCTTTCTTGGTGGCCGGCATTGCTGAGGGAATATTTTTTACCTTAGTGCATCCAGAGGATTTGGTATTTTTAGATCAACCAATTCATGCATCTAAAGAAGCAATCTACACCGTTGGCTTCTTTGCTTTTTGGTTATTGTGTGCTCTTTCAAGTGCACTCACCCTTTACATCTTGCCTGGATCGGTGTGTGACCTCAATGAAAAAGCAGATGATGGTTTGCTTTAAACAACCAGATAATTCAATTGGACCAAATAAAAAAGCAGCTTAAAGCTGCTGTTTTATTAAGTGTGAGTTGCGCAATGAATGGCACTTGATTTGCCAGCCAATTCCAGTAAACCATCCATGTCAATTAACTTGATGTGACGTTGCTTGATTTGAATCAGGCCTGATTCAGTGAAGCGTGAGAATAATCTGCTCACTGTTTCTAACTGAATACCCAAATAGCTGCCTATCTCTTCGCGACTCATGCGCAAGTGATACTCGCTAGGTGAGTAACCTCTGGCTGCAAGACGGTCTGAAAAATTCAATAAGAAGCTGGCTAGACGTTCTTCAGCTCGCAGGCTTCCCAAAGAAAGTAGGTGGCGTTGATCTTGAGTTAATTCTTTACTCAAGATGCGGTGAAATTGATGTTGTAAGGATGGAATTTGTCTTGCTAAGATTTCGAATTCATTAAATTTAACAATGCATGCTTCACTATCCTCTAAGGCAATGGCATTTGATTGGTATTGATTATTACCAATGCCATCTAAGCCCAGCATTTCTCCTGGAAGATGAAAGCCTGTGATTTGTTCACGACCATCTGGAAGGGTGTATTCAGTTTTAAGGGTGCCAAACTTGATACCGTACACGGCCGTCAAAGTGTCGCCTTGACGGTACAAGGCATCACCTTTTTTTAAGCGGACGCGTTCAGTGACCAGAGAATCAATTTTGCCAATTTCTTCTTGATTCAGACCGACGGGCAGGCAAAACTGTCCTAAAACGCAAGTTGAGCATTTGTTAGCTGATTCGGAAGTAGGGATACGATTCATGGTTGTTTGCTTTATATCAATGCAGTTGCAGAGAACACATTGGTACTATTCTATAACTTCACACCCAACAATACCACTTAGGAATTATCAGTAAGTATGGTCACATCAACATTATTTTTGACAATATTTATTGGTGCCTTGGTCAGTGGTTGGCATTGCGCTCTGATGTGTGGAGGCATTGCTGCTGGCTTAGAGCGTGCCAAGCAAAATCCTACAGCAGGGGCAAATATTTCCACTTTGCGTTTTATTTCCAGAAAACAACTCATCTATGAGCAGTTTTTGACTCATATAGGCAGAATAACAAGTTATGTTTTATTGGGTATTTTGGCGGGAACTTTGGGTTTTCCACTTTGGCAGCAAGGTTGGATGCCAGTTCAAAGGTCATTATTTGCGGTTGCAGCACTGATTTTTTTATTCCAGGGCTATCTTATCTTGACTAAAAATAAGTCTAAAACCTCTTCGTGGGAGGTTTGGCTCAACACAAAAACCGCTGCCTTATGGTCAAAACTATCCAAATCACTTCAACAATCAGGTCAAAAACCACACTTTTTGGTGGGTCTGGTATGGGGTTTGATCCCCTGTGGGTTGATTTATAGCATCTTGCCTTTGGCTTTTTTATCCGGGGATGGTATCTCAGGAGGCTTATTAATGCTGGCCTTTGGATTAGGGACATTGCCCAACCTTTTGCTGATCACTGGGTTTTCAGCGCGCTTGGCAGCTTGGGGTCATCAGGCTTGGATGCGTTATATAGCTGCAGGCTTAATGATATTTACAGGACTGTTTGGTCTTTATAGGGCCTTCACCTTGCCTGATGCACTTCTCAAAGGCGGTTTTTGCATTGGCTGAAGTTTGAATTACAATACTATTCTAGTTGGTTAAATAATAATGATGTGATTTCTGGTATCTCTTAGCCAGACATCCTTAACCCAAATATAAACAGATTCCCTTTTTAAATTTATGACTCCTGAACAGCTCAAGCTGGTGCTTGAAACTGCACTCTTATGTGCAGATGAACCCATGACAATGAACGATTTGCGTCGTTTGTTTCTAGAAGAACTTTCTGTAGAAGAGTTGAGTGAGGCTTTATCTCAGATTCAGGCAGATTGGTCAGACAAGGGCATGGAGCTTTTAGAGCTTGCAACCGGCTGGCGTTTTCAAAGTCGTTTATCGATGCGCGAGTATTTGGATCGCTTGACACCTGAGAAGCCACCAAAGTACTCAAGAGCTGTGATGGAAACTTTGGCCATCATCGCTTATCGTCAACCAGTGACGAGGGGTGAGATTGAAGAGATTCGTGGTGTGACTGTGAGCTCTAATGTGGTGAAACAGTTAGAGGATCGCGGTTGGATTGAAGTAGTAGGCCATAAAGACACGGTTGGACGTCCTGGTCTTTACGCCACAACGCGCCAATTTTTAAATGATTTAAGTTTGACCACTTTGCAAGAATTACCAATGCTCGATGATGCTTCAGCTCAAGCTGAATCTGTGGCTCAGCGAGTCATGGAGTTTGAAGGTGAACCTATAGCTGCTCCTGAAGATTTCTCAGACGTGACCGACGTGGCTGATACATCTGCTCCGTCAGTTGATGCTGAAACAGATGCTACTGATGAGCAAACTAATAACGAAAAAACTAATGACTAGTCCTGAATTTGAATCTGAACAGCCCGCCAAGATGGATGGGCAAGAGGCTGGTGAAAATAGCGAGACTCGACCAAAAAGAACCAGTCGCAGCCCCTACAACAAGGGTCGTGGCAGACGTCCACGTGATGAAAATGCATCTGCTGGTGATCAGCCTGCAGGAGAAAATCAAGTGACTCAAGCAAGTTCGGGTGAAGAGCCTGTAAGTGAGGGTGAGTCAGCAGCAAGGCCTCCTCGCGGGCCGCGCCCTCCAAGAGGTGATCGTGGTGATAAATTTGCCAGAGGCCCTAGAAACAAAGGTAATAACGGTGAGCGAGGTGATAGAACAAATCACCCATCACGTCATCAAGAAGCCAAAGCCAGTCCAGTCAGTGAAGAAAGCCAAGCTTTGTTCGCATCGGTGGTTTCTGGAGAATTTGATGCAACATTGGACACCCCGGAAGTTGAAACTGAAGTAACTCATGACATGGTTGCTCAGACATTGGCTGAGTTGGAAACTGAGTCTCATTCATCTGAATCAGAAACAAAAGAAGCTCAAGCTGAAGAAGATGCAATGCCAGGTTTGCAGTTTTCTAGCGTTGACGAACTGCCATTGAGCTTGCGTGATGAAGTTTGGTCCGATCTTGATGATGTCGATGAAGAAGGTTTCGACGAAGACACCGTTAAGTTACACAAAGTATTAGCTGATGCTGGCATGGGCTCTCGCCGTGACATGGAAGACCTGATCATTCAGGGTCGAGTTTCTGTGAACAGTATGCCGGCGCACATTGGCCAACGTGTTGGACCAACTGATCAAGTCAAAATCAATGGCAAGATGGTTCATCGCAAGATTCAAACAAAACCACCGCGCGTGATTCTTTATCACAAGCCGGCCGGTGAGATTGTCAGTCAGTCAGATCCTGAAGGTCGTCCAACTGTGTTTGATCGCTTGCCAAAAGCCAAACAAGGTCGCTGGATTGCAGTCGGTCGTTTGGACTTCAATACTGAAGGTTTGTTGTTATTCACCACATCTGGTGAATTAGCGAATCGCTTGATGCACCCGCGCTATGGCGTTGAGCGTGAATACGCGGCACGTATTTTGGGTGACTTAGAGCCTGAGCAAGAAAAGCTCTTAAAAACAGGTATTAATTTAGATGATGGTGTTGCTAAATTCTTGCGCTTGGTCAGTGGTGGCGGAGAGGGTGCTAACCGTTGGTACCACGTTGCTTTGACAGAAGGTCGCAACCGTGAAGTCCGCCGCATGTTTGAGGCAGTTGGCCACATTGTGTCTCGTTTGATTCGAACACGTTATGGCTTATTTGTTTTGCCACCAAGATTGCGTCGCGGTCGCTGGGAAGAAGTCCCATCAGATCAAATTGTGCAGCTCATGAAGATGGCTGGCTTGAAAGTTCCTCAGGGTATGGGTGAGAAATCACGCCGTGATCCACGCGAAGGTGGTAACCGCGCTCCGCGTGAACACAGTGGTGGTCAACCTGATCCAATGCAGACCTCAGTTTCTTACTGGGGTTCTAAGGATGCCTTAAGACAAGCGTCCAACACCAATCGTTTTGCTCAAGGTCATGCAGATGATCGTGGCGGCAAATATAAGGGCAGCAGCAATGGTGGTGGAAGAGGTAAACCGGGTCAAGGTGGTAAACCTGGCCAAGGCAAGCCCGGTCAAGGTGGTCGCTCAGGAGGTTTTGGGCAGCGTCGTGACGAGGATAGTCAAGCTGGTGTGCACCATGGCAGTGCATTTGGCAGTGGTGCTGATAAACCCCGTTCAGGTCAAAAATTCGGTAAAAAAGGCCCGAGTCAGGGTGGTTCTCGCTCAGGACAGGGTCAAAATCGTTCTCCAGGTGGCAAACCTGGGGGTAAATTTGGTAAAAAGTTCTCAAAACCGAGCTAAATTGTCAGTAAAGCTAGGGGATATCCCTTGGCAGGGCTGGCAAGTTCTTATATAATTCAACTGTTTAGTAGTTCCGGCTAAAGTTGCGTTCAACGTAGGTCGGGCATGTTCTTTTTGTTTAGGAATATGGGCTATATGCCCATTTTTTTTTGGTGAAAGAAAACGTAATAGTCGATGGCGAACGAACAAGTTTTGATTGCTGATGCTCTGAAGAGCCTAGGTTACCTACTCGTTGATATTGAGCGAGAGGGTCGTGGCTTGTTGCGCGTCACGATTGAAAATATTGATTATGAACGCCCAATCGATATTACTGATTGTGAAAAAGTGAGTCGTCATCTGAATTACAGCTTGCCTGTAGATAACGTTAACTACGATCGATTGGAAGTTTCTTCGCCAGGCTTGGATCGACCTGTAAAAACAGTTGCTGACCATATCCGATTCATGGGTTTGGAAGCAAACGTTAAATTACGCGTTGCCCATGCTGGCCGAAAGAATTATGTAGGTGTTTTGCAGGGCTTGATCAGTGGTGACGCTGATTCTATTGATGCCAAGTTGGGTCTGTTAATCAAAAACACAGATGGCAGCGAGGCAATGTTTGAATTTACTCTGGCCGAGGTTGAAAAAACTCGGTTGGTTCCCGTAGTTGATTTCAAAGGAAGAAAATCATGAGTCGTGAAGTCCTCATGCTAGCTGACGCTTTAGCACGCGAGAAAAACGTTGAACGAGATATCGTATTCGAAGCACTTGAGATGGCCTTGGCCTCTGCAAGTAAAAAACGTTACGATGAAGATGTGGATATTCGCGTTGCCATTGATCGCAACACTGGCGAATATGAAACATATCGTCGTTGGTTGGTTGTGCCTGATGAAGCAGGTCTGCAAGAGCCAGACAAAGAGATTCTTTCATTTGAAGCAAAAGAACAAATTGCTGACATTGAAATCGGTGATTTCATTGAAGAGCAAGTTGAGTCTGTTGCTTTTGGACGTATTGGCGCACAAACAGCTAAGCAAGTGATCTTGCAGCGTATTCGTGATGCTGAGCGTGAGCAAATTTTGAATGACTATTTAGAACGTGGCGAAAACGTCATGACTGGCACTGTGAAACGTGCTGATAAAAATGGTTTGATCATTGAATCTGGTCGCGTTGAAGCTTTATTGCGTCGTGACCAAATGATTCCAAAAGAAAATTTACGCAGCGGCGATCGCGTGCGTGGTTTCATTTTGAAAGTTGATCGTGAAGCCCGTGGCCCACAGATTGAACTCTCAAGAACAGCCCCAGATTTCTTGATCAAATTGTTTGAGAATGAAGTTCCTGAAATGGAACAAGGTTTATTGGAGATCAAGGGCGCCGCTCGTGATCCTGGTATCCGTGCAAAGATTGCTGTGGTTGCACACGATAAGCGCATTGACCCAATTGGTACTTGCGTTGGTGTGCGTGGCACACGTGTGACAGCGGTTCGTAATGAAGTTGCTGGCGAAGCAGTTGATATTGTTTTGTGGTCTGAAGATCCAGCGCAATTTGTGATCGGTGCCTTAGCACCTGCTCAAGTTCAATCAATCATGGTGGACGAAGAGAAGCATGCGATGGATGTGGTGGTTGATGAAGAAAACTTGGCGATCGCCATTGGCCGCAGTGGTCAAAACGTGCGTTTGGCCAGTGAGTTAACTGGATGGCACATCAACATCATGACTCCTGAGGAGTCTGCTCAAAAGACTGAAGAAGAATCAGAAAAAGTACGCGCCTTGTTCATGGAGAAGTTGGATGTGGACCAAGAGGTTGCGGACATTTTGATTGAAGAAGGCTTCAATAGTTTGGAAGAAGTTGCATACGTGCCTTTGTCAGAAATGCTAGAAATTGATGCATTTGATGAAGATACGGTGAATGAATTGCGTACTCGCGCACGTGACTCGTTGTTAACGATGGAGTTGGCAAAAGAAGAGCGTGTTGAAGAGGTATCGCAAGATCTACGTAGCTTAGAAGGTATGACTACGAATCTTGTTGCCAAATTGGCAGAAGGTAATGTCCATACCCGTGATGACCTAGCGGAATTGGCTGTTGATGAGTTAGTTGAAATGACTGGCATCAACGAAGAAGACGCAAAAGCTCTCATTATGAAAGCTCGTGCACACTGGTTTAACTGATTCATAAGGGGTTCGCATGGCGACCACGACCGTAGAAGATTTGGCAAAAGAACTGAAGCGCACTCCAGCAGCATTGCTGGAGCAGCTTCAGGCTGCCGGAATTAATAAAACAGCAGCAGAAGATAAGCTGACTGAAAAAGATAAAACGAAATTACTTGAGCATTTACAAGTGGCTCATGGTTCGGATACTGCTGCACGCAAAAAAATCACTTTAACCAAGCGTGAAACCACTGAGATTCGCCAGGCAGACTCTGCTGGTAAAACTCGCACAGTGCAAGTTGAGGTTCGTAAGAAGCGTGTATTAGTCAAGCGTGATGAGTCTGCTAAAGATGAGCCAGCTCCAGTGGTTGAGAAGCCAGTAACAGTGTCAGCGGAAGTTGCACCTGCCGGTATTTTGGATGATGCTGAGTTAGCAAAACGTGAAGCAGAAGCCAAACGCCAAGCTGAGTTATTAGCTCGCCAAGAAGCTGACATGCAAGCGGAGATGGATCGCAAAGCTCGCGAAGAATCAGAAAAAGCTGCCGCAAAAACAAAAGCAGCAAAAGGTGATAAAAAAGAAAAAGCAAGCGCTGAAGAAGATAAAGCCAAGGCTGAAAGCGAAGAAAAAGAAAAGGTAGCGGCCACTGCAGCTGCCAAAGTTCGTGATGACGAATTGGAAAGCATTCGTGTGCGTCGTGCCAAAGCTGAAGCTGAAGCTTTAGCGATCCGTGACATGATGAATGCACCTGCCAGGGTTCTCAAAGCAGCTAAGCCGCCTGAAGAAGAAAAGAAGGGCACGCTTCATAAGCCAGTCAAGGCTGAAGGTGCTGATGATAAAAAGAAAGATAAAGTTAAGCCGGGTGCAAAGACCATTAAATCAACCGAGTCATCATCGACTTGGAATGAGGATGGTAAGAAGCGCGCTGGCGGACTAAAAACTCGTGGCGATACAACCGGTGGATCAGGTAACTGGCGCACGGGTGGTGGCAGAAGAAAAAATCAACAGCAAGCCTCTGATGTTCCAACTAACTTCGTGGCACCAACTGAACCAGTTGTGAGGGATGTTCATATTCCAGAAACAATCACTGTTTCAGAATTGGCTCACAAGATGTCAGTAAAAGCTGCAGAAGTGATCAAGTTGCTGATGGGCATGGGTCAGATGGTCACAATCAACCAAGTTTTAGACCAAGACACAGCGATGATCATCGTTGAAGAAATGGGCCATAAAGCTTTTGCTGCTAAGTTAGATGAGCCAGACACAGATCTATCAACCGAAGCGCATGATGCTGAGTTGATCACAAGACCACCAGTGGTCACTGTGATGGGTCACGTCGACCACGGCAAAACATCTTTATTGGATTCTATTCGCCGTGCCAAAGTTGCATCAGGCGAAGCGGGCGGTATCACCCAGCACATTGGTGCTTATCACGTAGAAACTCCACGTGGCATGATCACATTCTTGGACACGCCGGGTCACGAAGCCTTTACGGCGATGCGTGCCCGTGGTGCTCAAGCGACAGATATTGTTATTTTGGTGGTGGCTGCAGATGACGGCGTGATGCCGCAAACCAAAGAAGCGATTGCCCATGCCAAGGCTGCGGGTGTTCCATTGGTTGTTGCAATCAACAAAATTGATAAGCCAGATGCCAATCCTGATCGTGTGAAACAAGAATTGGTTGCTGAAAGCGTCGTGCCTGAAGAGTATGGTGGTGATTCACCATTCATTCATGTGTCAGCTAAAACTGGCGCAGGCATTGATGAGCTTTTAGAAAACGTTTTATTGCAAGCTGAGGTGCTTGAACTTAAGGCTCCGAAAGAGGCTGCAGCTAAAGGTCTGGTGATTGAAGCTCGCCTTGATAAAGGTAAGGGACCAGTTGCAACCATCTTGGTTCAATCAGGTACTTTGCGTCGTGGCGATATGATTTTGGCGGGCTCATCTTTTGGGCGCGTTCGCGCCATGTTGGATGAAAACGGTAAGCCTTGTAATGAAGCAGGCCCATCAATCCCAGTGGAAATTCAAGGTCTATCAGAAGTTCCTGCAGCTGGCGAAGAAGTGATCGCTGTTGCTGATGAGCGCAAAGCTCGTGAAATTGCTTTGTTCCGTCAAGGTAAGTTCCGTGATGTGAAGTTAGCAAAACAGCAAGCTGTGAAACTTGAAAGCATGTTTGAAAACATGGGTGAAGGCAGTGTTGAGGCTAAGAACTTGCCAATCATCATCAAAGCAGACGTTCAAGGTTCTCAAGAAGCTTTGTCACAGTCATTGCAAAAGCTTTCAACTGCCGAAGTCAAAGTGGTGATTGTTCACGCTGCGGTTGGTGGCATTACTGAAACTGATATCAACTTAGCCGTGGCTTCTAAAGCGGTTGTGATTGGATTTAATTCTCGTGCAGATGCATTGGCACGCAAGTTGGCTGAAGCCAATGGCGTAGATATTCGTTACTACAACATCATCTACGATGCTGTTGATGAAGTGAAAGCTGCTATGAGCGGTATGTTAACGCCAGAGAAGAAAGAAGAAATCACTGGCTTGGTTGAAATCCGTCAAGTGATCCAAGTATCTAAAGTTGGTTCTGTTGCAGGTTGTATGGTTCTTGAAGGTATTGTCAAGCGATCATCACGCGCACGTTTGTTGCGAAACAACGTGGTAGTTTGGACTGGCGAATTAGATTCATTGAAACGCTTCAAAGATGACGTCAAAGAGGTGAAGGGTGGTTTTGAGTGCGGTCTATCTCTCAAAAATCACAACGACATCCATGAGGGCGATCAACTGGAGATATTTGAAGTTACAGAAGTGGCAAGAACACTTTAATAGCTTTAAATAAATAACATGCCAGTAAAAAATCATCGCAATCAAAGAGTGGCCGACCAAATCCAAAGGGATTTGGCCGAGCTCATTCCGCGCGAGATTCGTGATCCGAAAGTTGGCTTGATCACCTTGCAGGCAGTTGAACTAACAACTGACATGGCACACGCAAAAATCTTCTTCACAGTTCTTGGAGCTGAGCCGGAGAATGCTTTGGCTGCTTTGCGTGAAAAAGCCGGATATTTACATTCATTGCTGTTTAAACGTTTGCACATTCACACAGTCCCGACTTTGCATTTTCATCATGATGAATCTGTGGCTCGTGGGGTTGAAATGTCACGTTTAATAGATCAAGCGCTGCGCGACGATAAGGCTTAATCATGCCCCAAGGTATTCATGGGGTGGTTCTTCTGGATAAGCCAGAAGGAATCAGCTCACAAACTGCTGTCACGATTGTCAAGCGCGCATTTGATGCGGATAAGGCTGGGCACACAGGTACTTTGGATCCTATGGCCACTGGTTTATTGCCCGTGTGTTTGGGCGAGGCAACAAAATATTCACAAGATTTATTGGATGCAGATAAAACTTATTTAGCAACTATCAAATTTGGTGAAAAAACCTCTACAGGTGATGCAGAGGGTGAAGTGATTGAAGTTAAAGAAGCTAATTTTGATGTGACCGATGCATATCTTTTACAAGAAAAATTAGCTGAAGTAGTGTTGAAGTTCACAGGTGAGATTGCACAGATTCCGCCGATGTACTCTGCTTTGAAGCGTGATGGTAAGCCTTTGTATGAATATGCCCGCGCTGGTGAGACATTGGAGCGAGAAGCAAGAATGATCACGATTCATTTATTGAAATGGATCGATGTGTCATGGCCAGTGGCTCAATTAGAAGTTTCATGCAGCAAAGGAACGTATGTCCGAACCTTGGCTGAAGACATTGGTGATTTTTTAGGTGCTGGTGCTCATTTGATTGGCTTGCGCCGCGAGAAGGTGGGTCATTTGAGTTTGGGTCATGGCGTTAGTTTAGAGACTGTCAAAAATAATCATCAAGAAAAAAATATCAAGCCTGAGTATTTACTGCCAGTAGATGCTCTCGTACAAGACCTCAACTCATTGGGGCTTACAAATGAAGAGGCAGATCGCTTGCGTCTTGGGCAAAGAGTCCCAGTCAGTAAAGCGGGTAGTAATGAAGAGTTAATGAGGATTTATCGCGGCACGATTGAATCTTGTAATTTTATGGGTACCGCAGACTGGCGCAAGGGTGTATTGCATCCACGTCGTTTGATTGCCCAAGCAGCAGCAGTAACGAATTTAACCAATTGAAAAAAGTGAAAGCAGAACCATGAGTAATATTCGCGCCTTAAGAAACATCGCCATCATTGCCCACGTTGACCACGGTAAAACAACCTTGGTGGATCAACTACTTCGTCAATCAGGCACATTCCGTGAGAACCAAGCGCTTACAGAGCGCGTCATGGACTCTAACGACATTGAAAAAGAACGTGGTATCACGATCTTGTCTAAAAACTGTGCGGTTGAATATGAAGGTACTCATATCAACATCGTTGACACTCCAGGACACGCGGACTTCGGTGGTGAAGTTGAGCGCGTTCTATCGATGGTTGATGGTGTGTTGCTATTGGTTGATGCTGTTGAAGGCCCAATGCCGCAAACACGTTTCGTGACAAAGAAAGCTTTGGCACTTGGCTTGAAGCCAATCGTGGTGGTTAATAAAGTAGACCGTCCAGGTGCGCGTATTGACTATGTTGTGAATGCAACGTTTGAACTATTTGATAAATTGGGTGCGACTGAAGAGCAGTTAGATTTCCCAGTTGTTTACGCATCAGGTTTGGCTGGTTACGCAGGTTTGACACCTGAAGTGCGCGAAGGAACCATGGCGCCTTTGTTTGAAACAGTCTTGAAATATGTACCGATTCGTGACGAAGATCCAGATGGTCCTTTGCAATTCCAGATTTCATCAATTGATTACAACAGCTATGTTGGCAAAATTGGTGTAGGTCGTATCAGCCGCGGTACAGTAAAAGCCGGTCAAGCAGTTGTTTGCCAAAACGGTCCAGATGGTACGCCATTCAATGGTCGCGTTAACCAAGTGCTTAAATTCCAAGGTCTTGAGCGTGTTCAGGTTGATCAGGCTGCTTCAGGCGATATCGTTTTGATCAACGGTATCGAAGATTTAGCGATTGGTACAACAGTGTGCGCACCAGACAAAGTTGACCCATTGCCGATGTTGAAGGTGGATGAGCCAACTTTGACCATGAACTTCATGGTTAACACCAGCCCATTGGCTGGACGTGAAGGTAAATTCATTACCAGCCGTCAGATTCGTGATCGTTTGCAGCGCGAGCTAAAGTCAAACATGGCTTTGCGTGTGAGTGATACAGATGATGACACCGTGTTTGAAGTTTCAGGCCGTGGTGAATTGCATTTAACTATTTTGATTGAAAACATGCGTCGTGAAGGTTACGAGCTTGCAGTTTCTCGTCCTCGTGTGGTTTTCCATGAAGAAAATGGCGTCAAGATGGAGCCGTTTGAAAACTTAACAGTGGACGTTGAAGACACCACCCAAGGTGGCGTGATGGAAGAGTTAGGTAAGCGTAAAGGTGAACTCCAGGATATGGTTTCAGACGGTAAAGGTCGAACACGTCTTGAGTACAGAATTCCTGCGCGTGGCTTGATTGGTTTCCAAGGCGACTTCTTGACGATGACTCGCGGTACTGGTTTGATGAGTCACACATTTGATACATACGGCCCAATGAAAGAAGGCATGGTTGGCGAGCGTCACAATGGCGTGTTGATTTCTCAAGACGATGGTGAAGCTGTTGCTTACGCTCTATGGAAGCTTCAAGATCGCGGACGCATGTTCGTGGTTCCTGGTGATGCGCTTTATGAAGGCATGGTTATTGGCATCCACAGTCGTGACAATGACTTGGTTGTTAACCCGATCAAAGGTAAGCAATTAACCAACGTACGTGCCTCAGGCACTGATGAAGCTGTTCGCCTCGTGCCTTCTATTCAGATGTCTTTGGAATATGCGGTTGAATTCATCGCTGAAGATGAATTGGTTGAGGTCACACCAAAGAGCATCCGTATTCGTAAACGTTATTTGAAAGAGAATGAGCGCAAGAAGGCAAGTCGTCCTTCTGGCGTTTAATTAACAATAGTTAATAAAATCGATAAAGCCGCAACCATCAAGTTGCGGCTTTATGGTTTCTGAAATAGCAAAAAATACCATCTATCATGGACATTAAAAACGGCGTTGGCCCTAGTAAAGTATTTATTAAAAATACTGAAAAAGCCTATGCCTATTTAATTGATTTTTTAGTTGAAAAATTCCCTCAAATACCAAAAGAGGAATGGCTTAAGAGAATGGATCAAGGCCTCGTTCTAGACGAGGAGGGCATCCCTCAATCTGCGAGCGATCAGTGTCGAACCAATACATTCATCTACTACTACCGAAGTATTGAGGTAGAGGAATCGATTCCGTTTCAGGAGTTAATTGTTTATGAAGATGAACATTTACTCATTGCTGATAAACCTCATTTCTTGCCCGTTACTCCAGCAGGGCATTACTTACAAGAAACACTGCTCGTTCGCCTAAAAAATAAAACAGGTATTAAAGACTTAACTCCGATACATAGAATCGATCGTGAGACTGCTGGTTTGGTAGCATTCTCAAAAAAGGCGCAGGATCGTAATCTCTATCAAGTTTTATTCAGAGAGCGTCAAATTAAAAAGACATATGAAGCGATTGCACCTTATCAAGAACATCTAAAGGATCAGTTTCCAATCGAGCGTGTGAGCAGAATTGAAGAGTCTGATATTTTTATTCAGATGCAAGAAGTTTCTGGAGAACCTAATTCAGACACGGTGATTCAATTATTGGAAGTGAGCAAGCCATGGGCCAGATATCAGCTCGAGCTTGGTACTGGTAAGAAACATCAATTAAGGGTTCATATGAATGCTTTAGGGATGCCGATCAAATACGATAAAATTTATCCGAACATCATGACACAAGCAATAATGGGTAAAGACTTCTCAGAGCCTTTGCAGCTTTTAGCTAAACAACTGAGTTTTAAGGATCCTGTGACTCAGTTGGAACATGAGTTTCAGAGCTCGTTTGTACTTTCTCTATAAAATCTCATCATGTTGAATAACACCAAACGCTTGGCCGTTGCCCCAATGATGGATTGGACTGATCGTCAGTGCCGAACATTTCATCGCAGTCTCACCAAACAAGCTGTTCTTTATAGCGAAATGGTGACAACCGGTGCTTTAATCCATGGCGATGTTCCAAGACACCTTGATTTTGATGAAGTGCAACACCCAGTTGTTTTGCAGCTGGGGGGCAGTGAGCCACAAGACTTGGCAACTTCAGCAAAGTTAGCTCAGCAGTGGGGCTACGATGAAGTTGATTTGAACTGTGGCTGTCCTTCTGAAAGAGTTCAACGAGGATCATTTGGCGCTTGCTTGATGGCTGAGCCAGACTTGGTGGCAGATTGTGTGAAGGCCATGGTCGATGCTGTTGATATGCCCATCACGGTGAAGCACCGCATTGGCTTGAATGAGATGAACGTTCAAGATAATCAAGCGGACTATCAATTCACTTTGGATTTCATTTGTAAAGTAGCCCAGGCAGGGGCTAGTCAAGTGACCATCCATGCCCGCAATGCTATTTTGAAAGGCCTTTCTCCAAAGGAGAATCGGACCGTTCCACCTTTGCGTTACGAGATCGCCAAACAATTGCGTCTAGATGCGCAAAAGCACTTTCCTGATTTAAATGTTTTGCTGAATGGCGGCTTAGAAAATAATGGAGATATTGCGCGCTATTGGAATGATTTTGATGGATTCATGATTGGTCGGGCGGCATATCACACCCCTGGGATCATGTTGGACTGGGATGAAATGTTATCCACCGAGGGGCAGGCTTTTGGTCACTTCTTTGGAGTGGATCAATGGAATCGGATCACTGAAGAATTAATCGTCCAATGTACTCGCTGGCTCAAGCATTGTGAAGCCACCCAGCAAGTCTTCCATATGGCGGCCATTACCAGACATATTCTGGGCTTGGCTCACGGTAAGGGTGGTTCAAAGCAATGGCGCAGGAAGTTGTCGGACTATCGTTTATTGGGGGCAGTCAAGACGGAGCAAGATATTCGCGCCTTTTTTGAGGATGCTAATAGAGAGCTCAGAATGTATGTTGAACATGACGATCAGGACAGGTTATAATCTTATTTCTCTACGGTGGCTGTAGCTCAGTTGGTAGAGTCCAGGATTGTGATTCCTGTTGTCGTGGGTTCGAGCCCCATCAGCCACCCCAAAATCAAAAAGGCCTCTTCAATACTGAAGAGGCCTTTGTTCTTATGGATTCTGATGGAAGTAAACCATTAAGGTAATAACAACTGTTGCAATTGATATTTGGCTCACAATTGATCTGTAGCTTAATTTATGAATTATTCGACTCTCAAGTGTTGCCATATCTTGAGTCAACTCTTTTCGTAAATCACTTAAGCCTGTCCATAAATTTGTAATGTGATGACGTAAGTCTTTGATTTCTTCGCGAACATCTTTGATTTCATCGCGCACTTCTTTAATGTCCATCTTTAATTCATTACGAACCTGATGTAACTCATCTTTAGTAGCTAAGTCTCGTTTGTCTTTTGTTAAATCATTCATTGCATGGCTGAGACTACAGGCCTGAGCGTTGTTAAAGCCATTGGCTTCAAAAGTCTCTTTGAGTTTTAGGGTGTCGATCATAGGGTCTCCTTTGTTGCTAAGGTAATAATTTATGTTATTTATAAGTAAATGACAAATCAACAAAAATGATGGTGACTAAATTGTGAGGGTATTAAACGCGGAATAGCTTTGTGTTCGTGAGAAAATCTCTTTGTGAAAACATTTTTTAACATCTTAGCCCACGGCTTTTTATGGTTCTTAACGATCATCCCATATCGTTGGACCGTAGCGATTGGTCATGCCTTAGGTTCTATTGCGCCATTGTTCTCAAAGTCACGCGTCAAGATTGTGAATGCTAATCTTAAAGCTTGCTTTCCAAAGTTGTCTCAAGAAGAAAGAGATGTCTTGGCGAAGCAGCATTGGCGTTTATTAGGAAGAAGTTTTGCTGAACGTGGCCGTCTTTGGTTGGGCAGCGCTGAATCAATTAATGAATTTGTGACTGTTTATCCCGAAGTGGATATGAACGATGGCAAGCCACGTTTGTATGTCAGTATGCACATGGCAGGCATTGAAGCTGGTTTGATTGCCATCACGATGCACCTAAAAAAAATCAAAGCGGCACCCGGTATCACTTTGTACGTCTTTATGAAAAATGATTACTTTGAGCCACGCATAAAGAAATGGCGTGAACGTTTTGGTGCCAAGATGTTACTCAGAGAGAGTCATGGTCGTGAGTTGATCCGTGAGGCACGCAAAGGCACCTTTGTGTGTTTGTCTCCAGACATGGATTTAGGTAGAAGAGATTCTGAGTTTGTGCCATTCTTTGGTGTACCAACCAACACAGTTTTGTCAGTCTCCAAAATGGCCAAGTTAGCAGGCGCTGAAGTCTGTCCAATCTTCACGACTTTGCGCTCAGATCAATCAGGTTATGACTGTCATGTCGGCAAGCCTTGGCCAAATTTTCCGACAGACGATCCTGTCGCGGATACGATTCGCATGAGCCAATATTTTGAAGAAGTGATAAAGCCAAGAATCCCAGAGTACTACTGGATACACAAGCGCTTTAAGAATAGACCTGAGGGTGAGCCGTCTATTTATTGAAAATTATTTAATTAGTTCTTAATAAATAGTTTCAAGATTTGATCAAAGACCACCGGGTCTGATCAAACCAACCGCAAGACCTTCAATCGTGATTTCGTGACGACGTGGGTCAACGATGATGTTTTCAAAGTCAGGATTCTCAGCAATCAATTCAATTTTGATTCCATGAGGACCTTTGGTTTGTGACCAACGCTTCACGGTCACTTCATCATCAAGACGAGCTACAACCACTTCACCATTTCTGGCTTCAGTGGTTTTCTTAACAGCCAAATAGTCGCCATCTAAAATACCTGCGTCGCGCATACTCATGCCACGAACTTGTAAAAGATAATCCGCACCTTTATCAAACAATGATGGATCGCAAGGAATTTGTTTTTGAATATGTTCAACTGCCAAAATAGGGGAGCCAGCAGCCACTCGACCAATCAAAGGCAAAGTAAGTTGTTGTAAAGCTGCCAGTGGCAAATTCATTTGCTTGGGTAGTTTGATACCGCGCGATGTGCCTGGTGTTAACTCAACGTATCCCTTGCGAGCAAGGGCACGTAAATGCTCTTCAGCCGCATTTGCTGAGGCAAAGCCCAATCGGGTCGCAATTTCAGCGCGTGTGGGTGGAAGACCACTTTTAGATATGGCATCAGTGATCAAGCCAAGGATTTCCTCTTGGCGGGCTGTTAACTTGGGTTTTGCTGTAATTGCATCCATGCTGTGATTCTATACAGTGATTTCATAACTTGCAATACCCATTGATAATGTTTTTTATGAGTACGCAATATTTATTACTTTTGGGCACGGGTGGAACCATTGCAGGTTTGGCCATGGATGCTCAAAAACCTCTCAATTATGTGGCTGGCCAGCTACCAGTCGAAGGGCTTTTGGAGAAAGTTCAAGAAAGCCTTGAATTTGGTGAGGTACGCACAGTTCAGGTAGCCAACATCGACAGTCGAAATATGACCGAGGACCTATTAGTCAAGCTTGGTTGGGCCGTCAAGGCTGGTCTAGAGAATGATGAGGTGTCTGGGATTGTGATCACTCATGGCACCGATACCATGGAAGAAACGGGTGTTTTCTTGCATGCCACCTTGGGTAAATTGGCCAGTCACTATAAAAAAGCGGTGGTACTAACTGGCGCCATGTTGCCGGCTAATGCGGATCATTCCGATGGTCAAACCAACTTAAAGTCAGCCTTGTACTTGGCCAAAGAGGCACGTCTACTTCAACAATTCGGAATTTTGGCTGTGATGGCAGGAAAACCTTGCTTGGCAAGAGATCTATCCAAGCAGCACACCCATGCCCTGGATGCCTTGGTGGTCAATGCCCGTGAATTAGATGGCCCTATTCATAAAAGGCAAGCAGACCTTCAGTTACCTGCCCAAGCATCATGGCCTTGGGTGGAGATTGTGACCAGTCATGCGGGTGCATCAGGTAGGTTGGTCGATATGCTGGTTGCTCAAGGGGTGCAAGGCATTGTGGTTGCAGGAACTGGGCAGGGCAGCGTGAACAAAGTCCTGGCCGATCAATTGATCCAGGCAGCTTTGAACGATGTAGCAGTCATCAGGTCCTCAAGGGTGGGAGCTGGCGCCGTATTTTCTGAGATTCCAGAGCCTGATACGGCCTGGAATTGGCTATCTGCCAGGGATTTGAATCCTGCCAAGTCCAGAATTGCCCTCCAGTTGGCACTTTTAGAGGCAAATTCCCGTAAAACTGACGATTGGCAGAGTATTTTTGCTACAATCTAAGGCTGTAGTTTTTTTACCTTGTCACACTGGTCAATTATCTAAACAGAGGTAGTTGAGACGCCCAGGTGACTTTTATCCATAAGGAGTAATTAATGCGTCATTACGAAATCGTTTTTATCGTCCATCCGGACCAAAGCGAGCAAGTACCTGCCATGGTTGAAAAGTACACAAGTACTATTACAACTCAAGGTGGCAAAGTTCACCGCGTTGAAGATTGGGGTCGTCGTCAGATGGCTTACATGATCGACAAACTTGCTAAAGCTCACTACGTTTGCATGAACATCGAGTGCGGTCAAACGACTCTTGATGAACTAGAGCACGGCTTTAAGTTCAACGATGCTGTATTGCGTCACTTGGTTATCAAGACAAAGAAAGCTGAAACAGAGCCTTCTATCATGATGAAGCAAGTTGAACGTGAAGAAGCTCGTAAAGCTCTTCAAGCAACGGAGGCGCCTGCTGCCTAATAGGCACTGAGCGGGTTTGGGTTGAATCATTTCATCCTAACAGCCGCCCTTGTCGCTCGGGAAGCTCTTCGATATACCCCTGCTGGAGTCCCTGTGATTGAATGCCTACTAGAACATAGTGGCGAAGTTCAAGAAGCAGGACATGCAAGGTTAATCAAAATGAGTCTTGAAGCGATGGCCATCGGAACAGTGCAACAAAAACTGGATCAGATGGAGTTGGGGAGGTTGGCTAGATTTGAGGGATTTTTAGCTCATAAAAGCCTGCGCAGTCAGCGACTCGTCTTTCATATCACGCATATTGAATTGTAAAAAGGAAACATCATGGCATTTGTAAAAAAAGGTGATGACCGCAAGAACAAGCGTCCAGCACAAAACCCATTATTTAAACGTAAGCGTTTTTGCCGCTTCACAGCTGCAAACGTTGACCAAATTGATTACAAAGATGTAGACACACTACGTGACTTCATCGGTGAAAACGGCAAGATCACTCCTGCTCGTTTGACTGGTACAAAAGCTTTGTATCAGCGCCAATTAGAGACAGCCATCAAGCGCGCTCGTTTTTTAGCCTTGATGCCTTTCACTGACCAACATAAGAAATAATCAGGAGTCACTATGCAAATTATTCTCCTAGAAAAAGTAGCTAACCTCGGTAACTTGGGCGACGTTGTTCGCGTTAAAGATGGTTTCGCACGTAACTTTTTAATCCCACAACGCATGGCTCGCCGTGCTACAGCTGCAGCGATTGCTGAGTTTGAAACGAAGCGCGCTGAATTAGAGAAGCTAGCTGCTGAGAAATTGGCTGCTGCTCAAGCTGTTGGCGCTAAGTTGGGTGGTCTTGTTCTTGAAATCAGACAAAAAGCTGGTGTTGATGGCCGTTTGTTTGGTTCAGTAACAAATCATGACGTTGCTGACGCTTTGAAAGCCAAAGGTTTCACGATTGAGAAAGCTTCAGTTCGTATGCCTACAGGCCCATTGAAGATTGTTGGTGACCATCCGTTATCAGTTGCTGTTCACACAGACGTAGTTGTTGAAATTACTGTCCAAGTGATTGGCGAGCAAGCTTAATTCATCTTTAATTGTTTGATATCTCTCTGATATCATCAGTTCATGGTTGATTTAGCTGTACAAGCTTTAAAAGTACCTCCGCATTCCGTCGAGGCCGAGCAATCGGTACTCGGCGGTTTGCTTTTGGACAACTCCGCCTGGGATCGGGTGGGGGACATCCTCACAGAAAAAGATTTCTATCGTCCTGATCATGGTTTGATTTATCGCGTCATTGGCAAGTTGGCCAGTGAAGGTATGCCAGCAGATGTGATCACGGTTGCTGAGGCCATGAAAACTCAAGGTGGTGGTGAGTCCATTGGCATTGATTACCTCAATGCATTGGCTCAATCTACGCCCAGCGCATCAAATATTCGTGGCTATGCTGAAATCGTGCGTGACCGCAGCGTTCTGCGTCGCTTGATTCAAACTTCAGACCAAATCGCTGGTACTGCATTCACTCCTGAAGGTCGTTCAGTCAGAACCATCTTAGATGAAGCAGAATCTAGAATCTTGGCGATTGGCGAAGAGGGTAATCGCGGCAAAACAGATTATTTTGAAATTGCCCCATTGTTGACTGAAGTGGTGAGCCGCATTGATGAGCTTTATCACCGTCAAGGTTCAACGGATGTCACAGGTGTGGCAACCAGCTTCGTGGATTTAGATCGCCAAACCAGCGGCCTGCAAAAGGGTGATTTGATCATTGTGGCGGGTCGTCCATCGATGGGTAAAACCAGTTTTGCGGTCAACATTGCTGAGAACGTTGCCCTCAAAGAAGGTCTTCCTGTATTGATTTTCTCTATGGAGATGGGCGCCTCACAATTAGCCTCCCGTATTCTGGGCTCTGTAGGGCGCATCGACCAATCGCGCATGAGAACTGGTAAGTTATCTGAAGATGAGTGGCCTAAGATCACTGAGGCTATTTCTCGTTTGAATGAAGCCAGCATCATGATTGATGAGACTGGCGCATTGAGCAGTCTTGAGCTTCGTGCCCGAGCCAGACGTATTGCACGCAAGTGCGGTACTTTAGGTTTGATTGTGGTTGATTACCTTCAGCTGATGAGTGGTAACAGTGGTGGTAGTAGCTCTGAAAACCGGGCCACGGAAATTTCAGAAATATCCAGATCTTTAAAATCATTGGCCAAAGAGTTGCAATGCCCAGTGATTGCTTTATCTCAGTTAAATCGTGGCTTAGAGCAACGTCCAAACAAACGCCCAATCATGTCTGATTTGCGTGAATCTGGAGCTATTGAGCAAGATGCTGATGTGATTTTGTTCATTTATCGTGATGAGGTCTATCACGCTGATACAACAACGGACAAGGGTATTGCCGAGATCATTTGCGCCAAGCAGCGTAATGGTCCGATTGGCACCGTGAAGCTCAGCTGGCAGGGTCAATTTACCAAGTTTGATAACTTGGCATTGGGTCAAGGCCAGTCCTCTGGCGGATACGAACCCTTCTAATTATCTTTGTACAACTCGTCTTGCCTCAGTGTATCTGCTGGACCAATAAGACGATGTGATTTTTTCTAAGCGCACCGTGCCACCTTTTGAAGGGGCATGCACAAAACGTCCTTTACCCACATAAATACCAACATGTGAATGTGGACCACCTTGGGTATTAAAAAATACCAAGTCGCCTGGAGCAGGGGTTTGATTACCCAGGGACTGACCAATTTTGCCGATTTCATCCGTGGTGCGCGGCATTTGTTTGTTGGCAGCATTCTTATAAACATAGCCAATCAAGCCACTGCAATCAAAACCACTTTTAGGGGTGTTGCCACCATAGCGATAAGGGACGCCAACCAAGCCAATTGCAGCAATTGAAATATCTTCAAGGCC
The DNA here is from genome assembly GCF_002224225.1 of Polynucleobacter cosmopolitanus. Taxonomy (GTDB): domain Bacteria; phylum Pseudomonadota; class Gammaproteobacteria; order Burkholderiales; family Burkholderiaceae; genus Polynucleobacter; species Polynucleobacter cosmopolitanus. The sequence goes on from NZ_NJGG01000003.1 coordinate 45,441, forward strand.
AGCACTGACTTCCTTGTCAAAATCAGGCAGTGATGAAAATCTCGGCAAGCTGGCGCACGCAGTCAAAATACTGCAGCTAGCAAATATCAATAAACTTCTTTTACTTTGTTCAAAGCGCAATGAAAAAGAAGGCGAGAACTTCCTCGCCTTCTTGAGCCATGCTTGATTAAAGAGCGTCTGCTGCATGATCCGCAAGACGTGAACGCTCTCCGCGGGCCAAGGTCACGTGACCGCTGTGACGCCAACCTTTGAAACGATCAACCACATAAGTCAGGCCTGATGAGCCTTCTGTAAGGTAAGGGGTATCAATCTGAGCGATGTTACCCAAGCAAACGATTTTTGTTCCTGGGCCTGCACGAGTCACCAAGGTCTTCATTTGTTTTGGGGTTAAATTTTGCGCTTCATCAATGATCAAAAACTTGCTCACAAAGGTGCGGCCACGCATGAAGTTCATGCTCTTCACTTTGATTCTGGAGCGGATCAATTCTTGCGTTGCAGCACGGCCCCATTCGCCAGCACCATCTTCATTGCGATGAAGCACTTCTAAGTTGTCATCAAAAGCACCCATCCATGGCTGCATTTTTTCTTCTTCAGTGCCTGGCAAGAATCCAATGTCTTCGCCAACCGGGACCGTGGCACGGGTGATGATGATTTCGTTGTAGCGCTTGCTATCCAAAACCTGCTCAAGAGCTGCTGCCAAGGCCAATAATGTTTTACCTGTGCCAGCCTGGCCCAACAAAGTAACAAAATCAATATCAGGGTTCATGAGCAAGTTCATCGCAAAGTTCTGTTCGCGATTGCGTGCTGTGATGCTCCACACATTGTTCTTTTGATGAGAAAAATCTCGCAAGGTTTGCAGTAATGCAGTTCGTCCTTGTACTTCTCTGACTTGCGCATAAAAGGGAGTGCCACCATCAGAGTTTTCTTGGTAAACAAACTGATTGACCATCATGTGAGCAACCGTTGGACCAGTGACTCGATAAAACATCGTGCCTGACTTTGCATCGCTCCAGCTTTCCATGTCTTTGCCATGCTTTGGCCAAAAATCCACTGGCAACTGAAGTATTCCTGCGTACATCAAGTCACGGTCTTCAAGAACTTGGTCGTTGAAGTAATCTTCTGCAGGCAAACCTAAAGCGCGGGCCTTGATGCGCATGTTGATATCTTTTGATACCAACACCACTTGTCGGTCTTTGCGGCTTTGTTGAAGCTCTCTAACAACGCCCAGAATCATGTTGTCAGCTTTGCCTGTTGGCAGACCATCGGGCAGGGTGATACTGTTGAGTTCGATTTGAAAGTACAAACTGCCGGTGGCATCTTTATTACCTAACTTATTCAGAGGAATACCTTCCTCTAAAACACCGCTGGTATTGGCAACCAGCTGATCAAGCGAGCGGCTCACAGTTCGGGCATTGCGAGCAACTTCACTCATGCCTTTTTTGTGATTATCCAACTCTTCAAGCGTCATCATTGGCAGATAAACGTCGTGCTCTTCGAAGCGGAACAGGGCTGAAGGATCATGCATCAACACGTTTGTATCAAGAACAAACAGGCGAATGATGCCGTCATCAGGTATTTTTCTGACTCGTGTTGAATTCTTGACCGCTGGAGGTGAAGATTTCTTGCTGGATTTACTCGGGGCACGCATTTTTTCAATGGCAATGTCTGCCAATGATTGAGAGTCATCTGTATCCAAATCTAGGTTGACTGAGCTCTCGACTAACTCGGTTACTTCATCTACTTCTTCAATTTCAATTCTTTTTGGACGTTTCTTTAACTCTGCTTTTGGTTGACGGCTGATGTTTACTTTATCTGCTGCTTGTGTGGGGATTGGTGGCAGAGGCATTCCGGAGGTCTCCTAAAAAAGAAAAAACCGCCTACCTGGTGGTTGGGCGGTCGATAAGGTAAATGTAATTTTGTGCATCTAGGTGATAACTTATCCTAGTTTGTGTGACATTGCAATCATAAATCGATGGCAGCTTTTAAAACATCTTGAACGTGCCCAGGAATCTTCAATCCTCGCCATTCGTGACGCAAAACGCCTTCTTCATCGATCAAGAATGTGCTGCGTTCAATGCCGCGAACTTGCTTGCCGTACATGTTCTTCATTTTCATAACGCCGAACATTTGGCAAAGGGTTTCTTCGGTGTCGGCAAGCAACTCAAAAGGTAGTTCAATCTTTCTCTTGAAGTTCTCGTGTGATTTGAGGTTATCTCTTGATATGCCCACAATCAAGGTATTGGCTTTTGTGAAATCATCAATCGCATCTCTGAACTCCATTGATTCAACAGTACAACCAGGGGTTGAATCTTTTGGGTAGAAATACATGACTACTTTGCGACCCTGACATGCTGTCGGAGTGAAAACCAGACCACTGGTTGCTGGAATCTCAAAGTAGGGGATTGGTTTGCCAAGTGCTACGCTCATTACGTCTCCAGTTTTATTATCAATGCTGCTTTTAAACATATTTATATCAGACTTATTTGAAAAGTCGATTTTTTTACTCACTTTTCAATCAATAAGGCTGCTACAACTTTCCGGCCCTCTGCCATGAGGACGTTATAAGTTCGACAGGCAGCCTGTAAATCCATGGTCTCTAGGCCAATATTGCGTGCAATCAAGGGGGCAATGAGGGCTGGTTGAGGGAATCTGATCCGCTGGCCGCTGCCGAAAATGACCACTGCAGGGTCAAGTTTGGCAATTTGTTCAAAATCCTCGATTTTGATGTCTTCAAAACGGGTGCAAGACCATTCAATCACGGGGCTTTCGGGCGATAAAAGCAAAGAATTTGTATAGCGCTGAGCGTTGATTTCGATGTAATCGGAGCCGTAGGCTGAAACTGTGTTCAGAGAGGGCTGCTTATCCGGTTGTAGTTTCACGTTAAATCGCCTCAGGCTCTGTCATAATTACAAAATTATAGATAAATTAAGACTTTATAGTATTCCTATTAGTCTCTAAGTGATTATTGTGAAAGAAATTAAAAAATCCTCCAAATTAAATAACGTTTGCTACGACATACGTGGACCCGTTCTTGAGCTCGCTCAACAGATGGAGGAAGAAGGCCAGAAAATTATCAAGTTGAATATTGGTAATGTGGGTGTTTTTGGCTTTGACCCTCCTGAAGAGATTCAGTTGGACATGATTCGTAATCTACCCAATTCGGCTGCTTACTCAGATTCCAAGGGAATTTTTTCGGCCCGTAAAGCCATCATGCATTACTGCCAAGAAAAAGGCATTCAAGGCGTGACCCTGGATGATATTTATACAGGCAATGGCGTTTCAGAATTAATCGTCTTGGCCATGAATGCTTTGTTAAATGTTGGCGATGAAGTTTTGGTGCCAGCGCCTGACTATCCTCTTTGGACAGCAGCAGTCAGTCTTTCAGGTGGAACACCCAAGCACTACTTGTGTGATGAGGCTCAAGATTGGTCTCCAGACATTGCTGACATCAAAGCAAAAATCACTTCTAAGACCAAAGCGATTGTGGTGATCAACCCTAATAATCCAACCGGTGCTTTGTATGGTGATGACGTTCTTAAAGAGATCATTGCTTTGGCTCGTGAACATGGCTTGATCATTTTTGCTGATGAGATTTACGACAAAACTTTATTCGATGGCGAAAAGCACACATCGATTGGTGCTTTATCAACCGATGTTGTGACTGTGACATTCAATGGCTTGTCCAAAAATTACCGTGCCTGCGGCTATCGCTCTGGCTGGATGGTGGTATCAGGCGATAAAAGCGGCGCCAAAGATTACATTGAAGGCTTGAACATGCTTTCATCCATGCGCTTGTGCGCTAACGTACCTGGTCAAAATGCCATTCAAACTGCTTTAGGTGGATATCAAAGTATTGATGACTTGGTGGCAGAGGGTGGACGTTTGCGCCGCCAACGAGATCTTGCTTGGGAGTTGGTCACAAAAATACCAGGTGTGACTTGCGTGAAGCCTAAAGCAGCTTTGTATCTGTTTCCTAAGTTAGATCCTGAGATGTATCCAATCGAGAATGATCAAGACTTCATCGCAACTTTATTGCGTGAAGAGAAGGTTTTATTGGTGCAGGGTAGTGGCTTTAATTGGCCAAAGCCAGATCATTTCAGAATCGTTTTCTTGCCGCATGAGGATGTCTTGCGTGAGGCAATTGCAAGGCTTGCTAAGTTCTTGGAGCGTTATCGCCAAAAGTACGGCAAAAAGTAAGCCAGTTTCTTGCAGGTATCTGCAGTAACAAATGAGCAGCAGTAAATTTTATTTTCACCTTTAATTAAGTAAGAGTTTTTAGTTATGAAACCTATTCAAGTTGGCCTTCTAGGCATCGGTACTGTTGGTGGCGGTGTGTTCAGTGTGCTTGATCGCAATCAAGAAGAAATCACCCGCCGTGCTGGTCGTGGCATCAAGATCCACACGGTTGCTGACCTTGATACTAAGCGCGCTGAAGAGTTAGTCAAAGGCCGCGCCAAGGTTGTGAGCGATGCTAAGCAGGTAGTGAATGACCCGGAAATTGACGTGGTCGTTGAATTGATCGGCGGCTATGGTATTGCTAAAGAATTGGTGTTGGCTGCAATCAATAATGGCAAGCACGTGGTGACAGCCAATAAAGCACTATTAGCTGTGCATGGCAATGAGATTTTTGCTGCTGCTCAAGCCAAGGGTGTGACGGTTAACTTTGAAGCTGCTGTTGCCGGTGGCATTCCAATCATCAAAGCTTTGCGTGAAGGTTTAACTGCCAACCGTATTGAATGGATTGCCGGCATCATCAATGGCACCACCAATTTTATTTTGTCTGAGATGCGCGATAAAGGCTTGGACTTTGATGTTGTTCTAAAAGAAGCTCAACGTTTAGGTTATGCAGAAGCTGATCCAACATTTGATATTGAGGGCGTTGATGCTGCCCATAAAGCCACCATCATGAGTGCGATTGCGTTTGGTATTCCGGTGCAATTTGATAAGGCTCACGTAGAAGGTATTACCAAACTCTCAGCAATAGATATTAAATATGCTGAGCAATTAGGTTATCGCATCAAGCTATTGGGTATCACCAAAAAAACCAAAGATGGCATTGAGTTGCGTGTTCATCCAACCTTGATTCCAACAAAACGTTTGATTGCAAACGTTGAAGGCGCCATGAACGCCGTTCAGGTGATGGGTGATGCTGTAGGAACAACGCTCTACTACGGTAAGGGTGCGGGCGCAGAGCCAACGGCTTCTGCTGTGATTGCAGATTTAGTTGATGTGGCCCGTTTGCAAACAGCGGACCCTGAGCATCGCGTACCGCATTTGGCATTCCAACCTGGTTCGATGGTCAATACGACCATCATGCCGATGGGTGAAATTACAACGAGCTACTACTTGCGCTTGCGTGTTGCAGACGTAACAGGAGTCTTGGCTGACATCACTCGTATTTTGGCGGACAACAGTATTTCAATTGATGCCATGTTGCAACGTGAAGCAGGCGATGGTGAAAACCAAACCGATCTCATCATGTTGACGCATGAAACCAAAGAGAAAAATATTTTGGCAGCCATTGCCAAGGTTGAGGCCTTGAAAACTGTTGAAGGTTCAGTCACAAAAATTCGTTTAGAAAACTTAAGTTAATTTAATTACGCAATGCACTACATTTCAACCCGTGGTCATAACGCCCATCAAACGTTTTCAGAAATCCTTCTAGGTGGCTTGGCTGCTGATGGAGGTTTGTATTTGCCTGTTAAATATCCTCAGGTCACGCCAGCTCAACTAGATGCTTGGCGAGGATTGTCATACGCTGATTTAGCTTTTGAAGTTTTAAGCCTATATTGCGATGACATTCCTAAAGAGGACCTCAGGGCATTGGTTAGAAAGACTTACACGGCTGAGGTTTATTGCAATGGTCGTACTGATGATTTGGCAAAGGACATCACACCAATCCATTGGTTAGGTGATGAGCATGGTACTCGCTTGGGTTTATTGAGTTTGTCGAATGGTCCAACATTGGCATTCAAAGACATGGCTATGCAGCTTTTAGGTAACTTGTTTGAGTACACCTTGAATAAACAAGGTCAAGAACTCAACATCTTAGGTGCCACTTCAGGCGACACCGGCAGTGCAGCTGAGTATGCGATGCGCGGTAAAAAGGGTGTGCGAGTTTTCATGCTCTCACCAAAAGGCAAGATGAGCTCATTTCAGGTGGCTCAGATGTATTCCTTGCAGGACGAAAATATTTACAACATTGCGATTGATGGTGTTTTTGATGATGCTCAAGACATTGTCAAAGCGGTCAGCAATGATCACGAATTCAAAGCTCGTCAAAAAATCGGCACTGTTAATTCAATTAACTGGGCTCGAGTGGTGGCTCAGGTTGTTTATTACTTCCAAGGCTATTTATTGGCCACCAAAAACAGTGCTGAGAAGGTTTCATTCTGCGTTCCTTCAGGTAACTTCGGTAACGTTTGTGCAGGCCATATTGCCCGCATGATGGGATTGCCAATTGAAAAGTTGGTTGTGGCTACTAATGAGAATGATGTTTTAGATGAATTCTTTAAAACAGGTGTTTACAGAGCTCGTAAATCAGCTGAGACTTTCCATACCACCAGCCCATCAATGGATATTTCTAAGGCAAGTAATTTTGAGCGCTTCATCTATGACTTGATGGGGCGCGATGCCGGAAAAACTGCCCAGATGTTCAAGGATGTTGAGACCAAAGGTGGTTTTGATTTGTCGCAAGACCCTGCGTATAAAAATATTGCTCAATATGGCTTTGTTTCCGGCAAGAGCACACACCTCAATCGTCTAGATACGATCAGAGATGTTCATGCCAAGTACAAGGTCTTAATTGATACGCACACGGCTGATGGCGTCAAAGTTGCTCGTGAAAATCTACAAAGCAATGTTCCTATGTTGGTTTTAGAAACGGCATTGCCGATCAAGTTTGCTGAAACAATCGAAGAAGCGATTGGTCGTACGCCTGATCGCCCAGCATCATTCATTGGTATAGAAGATAAGCCACAGCGTGTTGTTGATATGCCAGCAGATGTTCATCAAGTGAAAGATTTTGTTGCCGCCCACACGGGTTTGTGATTAATGAGCCAAAATCAGATTCAACAAAATTCTGAACAGATGGTCAAGAGCCCTTGGCCGGTGGTTGGATTTGTTGCTTACTCTGGGACTGGCAAAACAACCTTGATCGAGCAGTTGATCGCATTTTTGACAGAGCGAGCCTACAAGGTTTCAGTCATCAAGCACACGCATCATCACTTTGATATTGATAAACCAGGTAAGGACTCTTATCGTCATCGCGAATCCGGCGCATCCGAAGTTCTGATGGTGTCTGATCAACGTTGGGTATTGATGCATGAGCTAAGACAATCTGCCGAGCCAACCATGGAAGAGCAGTTGTGTAAGTTGTCTCCTTGTGACTTGGTCATCGTTGAAGGCTTCAAGGATGCAAGAATTCCTAAAATTGAATTATGGCGTCATGAGCACGATGAGTGCGCAGTTAATTCAGTGAAAGCCAATCAAGATAACTTTATTCAAGCGATTGCATACCCGGGTGGTATCGATGCTGTTAACAAGCCAGATTTAACCAGAGACATCCCTGTGCTTGATTTGAATAATATTGAGGAAGTGGCACAGCAAGTCCTTTCAATCGCTGGTGTTTTAGCAAAATAAGCCTAAAACCATTAGACTAAGCCCATGTCGCAAGCCATGAACAAACCCCCCATGAAAACTGCTGCCGAGGCCCTTGAGCACCTCTTGGCTCAAGCAAAGTCGAGTGCAGAAGTTGAAGTGGTCAATACTCAAGATGCTTTGGGCAGAATCTTGGCCAGGGATATCCTAAGCCAAGTGGATGTTCCCCCGATGAACAATACCCAGATGGATGGTTATGCCGTTCGTGTGGCTGATATTCAAACAACCGGACAAAGTTTTGTGGTTTCTCAACGCATTCCTGCTGGGCATGTTGGTACAGAGCTCAAGTCTGGCACGATTGCCAGAATTTTCACGGGGGCTACGATTCCTCCTGGCGCAGATGCCGTGGTGATGCAGGAAGATTGTGTGGTCAACGGTGATCAAGTCACTATTCAAGAAGTACCTAAGCAAGGTCAATGGATCCGCTTGCAAGGTGAAGATTTAAAAGCGGGTGGCGTGGCTTTGAGCAAGGGAACTTATCTCAGAGCTCAAGAGTTAGGCGTTGCGGCCTCTGCTGGATATGATCAGTTGCCAGTCATCAAAAAGATCAAAGTGGCTGCTTTTTTCACTGGCGATGAATTAACTTTGCCAGGTCAGCCACTAAAACCTGGCGCTATTTACAACTCCAACAGAGACACTCTCTTGGCATGCATACGTTCACTCGGTTGTGAAGCTACTGACTTGGGCATCGTGCCTGATACTTTGGAAGCTACCAGAGATGCTTTGCGTCGCGCCAGTAAAGACCATGATTTGATCATCACCTCTGGTGGTGTGTCAGTGGGTGAAGAAGATCACATCAAGCCAGCTGTGACTGCTGAAGGTCGTCTAGATATGTGGCAAATTGCCATCAAGCCAGGCAAACCATTGGCATTTGGAGCTGTTAAAAAGCAGGGTGCTGATCATTTAGAAACTTGGTTCATGGGATTGCCCGGTAATCCGGTGTCTAGTTTTGTCACATTTTTATTATTTGTTCGTCCCTTCATTAGTAAGCTGCAGGGAAGAGCTCATGCAAATGCTCCTGTGATCATGATGCGTGCAGATTTTGATTGGTCAAAGCCTGATCGCCGCAATGAATTTTTGCGTGTCCGCATCAATGCCCAGGGTGGCTTAGATTTATTCCCCAATCAAAGCTCAGGTGTTTTAACCAGCGCTTCATGGGCGGATGGTTTGGTCGACAACCCGCCACTTCAAGCCATCAAACCTGGCGATATGGTGAAGTACATGTCTTTTTCAGGAATGATTTAAGCTATCAACATGAAAATAACGATTAAATTCTTCGCCTCTTTGCGTGAGACCCTGAAAACATCACAAGAGCAGTTCGATGTTCCCGCCTCAGTGAAAACCTTGACGGAGTTGCGCCATCATTTGATGAGCAGAGGCGCATCATGGTCTGAAGCATTGGCAGAGGGTAAGGCTGTGCGCATGGCTTTGAATCACCAAATGGTGGAAGGTGATACAGCTTTGGTTGATCAGGCTGAAGTGGCTTTCTTCCCTCCAGTGACGGGCGGATAAACATGCCAGTTCGTATTCAAACTGAAGATTTTGATCTCTCACAAGAGATCAAGCAATTAAGAGCTGGTGATGCTCGCGTTGGTGCGGTAGCTTCATTTGTAGGTACGGTCCGAGATCGCAATGATGGTTCCGAAGTAGCTGCGATGACTTTAGAGCACTACCCAGGCATGACTGAAAAGTCTCTTGAAGAAATCATTGAAAAAGCCAAAGCTCGTTGGGATATTTTTGACGTTTTGATCATTCACAGAGTGGGTCCTTTGAACATTGAAGATCAAATCGTTTTAACGGCTGTGACCAGTGCTCATCGTGGTGAAGCTTTTGCCGCTTGTGAATATGTCATGGACTACCTTAAAACCTTGGCGCCATTCTGGAAAAAAGAAGATACCCCTGAAGGAGCTCGCTGGGTGGATGCACGCCTGAGCGATGATGAAGCTCTGAAGAAGTGGCAGTAATAGCAATTCTTCTAAAAACTCAAACAAACTAAATCAAACGTTTGAATGGCGGCAAGCCTGCCAGAATCTTTTTGCCATACGGTTTTGTTTTTAGTCTTTTATCTAAAACGATGATGGTGGCATGATCTGTTTCTGTTCTGATGCCACGGCCCACCCATTGTTGTAACTTCAAAGCCACGGCAGGCACGCTGATTTCATAAAAAGGATTGCCTTGATTCTTTTCAAGCCATTCTGATTTGGCTTCTTCAACCGGTGAATCAGGTGGTGCAAACGGTAATTTGGTGATCAAGACAGTTTCACATAATTTCCCAGGAAGATCTAAGCCTTCACCAAAACTTTGCATGCCAAACAAAATACTGCGATGACCATCCTGGATGCGTGATTCATGCTGGCTGATTAATTTATTGCGAGGCATATCTCCTTGCATCAAGACATCTTGTAAAAAATCATCAGGCAAGTCCTCGTGAACCTGTTTCATTTGCTTTTTTGATGTGAACAAAACCAAGGCGCCATGCTTCAAATCCTTTAGCTGCTTTGGGATTTCATCAGAAAGTTCATCTGTATGTCCTTGGGCGTTCGCACTGGGGCAGTTAATCATTTCTGGAACAATGAAAGTGCCTTGCTCCTCGTAATTAAAGGGTGATTCGGCTTCAAGCGTATTTGTCTTTGGGAACCAGTTCAAACCAGTTTGTCCTAAGAAGTATTGAAAATCACCCATGGTTCTGAGCGTTGCAGAGGTCAAGACTGCTGCAGAACTGGTAGACCACAGTGTCTGAGCTAAATTTTGAGCAGCGCTGATAGGGGAGGCGTGAAGCTTGAAGTCAAAGGTAGATCCTAAGTCCTGCCATTCCACCCATTTGGCAATTGGCGGGTTGGCATCAGCTTGCATGAGATGCCAGGTGTTTGATAGGTTTTCAGTTTTTGATTGATAGCTACCAATTTCTAAAATCGCAGGGCTGAATGAATCTTTATCGATACTGTTATTTCTTTGATCGTTGAGTTGTTGCAAAATTTTACTGATTCGATTGTTCAGAGCGATTGCCAGTGGCCCAATGGTTTCAGCATAACTGGAGAACTCAGGACTTAGTTCGCCATTTTTAAAGCGGTGGATGACTTGCTCATGAGTCACAAAGTTAGCCAATCTCAATGAATTGATCATTTGCTTGGTATGCATGATCAAATCTTCAACATGAGCGTGAACCTCATCCACTGTTTTTCCTGAAGAGTCTGGCAGCAGCGCATCGGCACGCAAAACTGCTGCCATGATCTTTTCTAGCCACCTGGTGCTGGCAATCAAGCCGACGGATGAAGCAAAATGCTTGATACCAACTTGAGGAAGATTGTGGGCTTCATCAAAGATATAAAGGGTTTCTGATGGATCAGGAAGAATCTTTGAGCCCGAGGCAATCGTTGAAATCACCAAATCATGATTGGCGATGATCACGTCTGCTTTGACAAGGTCGCGTCTGGCATTGAAATAGGGGCAGACGTTGAAGCGTTGGCAGTGCCTGCCCAAGCATGAGCTTCTTTCTGCAGCAATTCTGGGCCACATGCTATCGGTGATTTCTGGAGGTGCAGTATCTTTGTCACCATTCCATGAACCATCATTCAAGCTAAGTAGCGCATCTGCAAAACTATCTTTATCTTGTTCTTTAGGGGGGGCGTCCCAGTTGGCATCTTCAAAAAGCGCTGTTTGTTTGGTTTTACCGCTGACTTGTTCCAAACGGATATTGCACACATAACGACTGCGACCTTTGGCCAGGGCATATTCAAACGAGATCGGTGATAAATCTGCCAAATTAGGCAAATCTTTTTGCATCAACTGCTCTTGGAGTGCAACAGTGCCGGTGCTGATGATCACGCGCTTGTTGAGTAACTTGCTGAACACAATAGCTGGAATGAGGTACCCAAGCGTTTTACCCACACCTGTTTTACCTTCAACCACCAATATATTGTCGCCATCTCGGACGTCTTTAAGACTTTTTGCTTGGCTCAAGGTTTGAGCAATATGCGCAAACATTTGTTCTTGGCCCACGCGAGTCTTAAAGCCTGGCCAATTTGCTTGAACAGCTTGGTAAAACTCTTGGATTTTTTCCTGGATGTCTTTTAGGTGCTCGTTACTCACGCAAAAAATCCTGGTTTGAGGTTTTTAGGGAGTTTTTTGATCTGGCTTTCAGCCTTAGAAGCCTCAGAGCGGTTTTCAAATGCCTGCTGGGCGATCAATTTGACGGGACTTCTACCGCGGGTGTACTTGGCGCCTGTGCCATTGTTATGAGCGTTGATACGGTTCTCCAGGTCATTGGTGATGCCAGCGTAGTAGCTTCCATCAGAACATTCCAAGAGATATAAACACCATGACATCCCCCTATGATAAAGCCAGCAATTTATTTGATCTAAATCACTTGAAATTTAGGCTTATGTACCCACATACTGAACATAAATAATGGGAGATATCCATGAGACTAGATAAATTAACCAGTAAATTTCAAGAAGCCCTGGGCGAAGCCCAAAGCTTGGCCTTGAGCGCTGATAACCAATACATTGAGTCTGAACATGTCCTTTTAGCGATGTTGCAGCAAGCTGACAGTACTGCTAAATCATTGATTAATCGAACCGGTGGTAATGCGCTGGCTTTAGAAAAGGCATGCCAAGCCTTGCTTGCTAAATTACCTCAAGTGCAGGGCACGGGTGGTGATGTGCAAATTGGTCGTTCTTTGGCTGCTCATTTGAATCTAACTGAAAAGGAAGCCACCAAGCGAGGTGATGATTTCATCGCAGGTGAACTTTTCTTATTGGTGTTAAGTGACGATAAAGGTGATCTTGGTAAAGCAATCAAGGCCGCTGGTATTACCCGTAAAACATTAGAAGCTGCCATTGAGGCAGTTCGTGGAGGACAGTCTGTGAATAGTGCTGATGCTGAAAATCAACGTGAAGCTTTAAAAAAATACACCCTCGATTTAACCGAGCGTGCTCGCTTAGGAAAGCTAGATCCTGTCATTGGTCGCGATGATGAAATTCGTCGTGCGATTCAGATTTTGCAACGCCGTACCAAGAACAATCCCGTATTGATTGGTGAACCAGGTGTTGGTAAGACAGCGATTGTTGAAGGCTTGGCCCAAAGAATCATTGATGGCGAAGTTCCTGAAACCTTAAAAAACAAACGCGTTCTAGTTTTAGACATGGCCTTGCTATTGGCTGGAGCCAAGTACCGCGGAGAATTTGAAGAGCGCCTTAAGGCTGTTTTGAGTGATGTAGCAAAAGATGAAGGCCAGACGATTGTTTTCATCGATGAAATACACACCATGGTCGGCGCAGGTAAATCAGAAGGTGCCATGGATGCAGGCAATATGCTCAAGCCTGCTTTGGCACGTGGAGAATTGCACTGCATCGGTGCCACAACATTGGATGAGTACCGTAAATACATTGAAAAAGATGCTGCTTTGGAGCGTCGCTTTCAGAAAGTCATGGTTGGTGAGCCCAGTGTTGAAGACACGATTGCTATTTTGCGTGGCTTACAAGAAAAATACGAACTGCATCACGGTGTAGAAATCACGGATCCTGCGATTGTGGCTGCCGCAGAGTTATCTCATCGTTACATCACAGATCGCTTCTTGCCAGATAAAGCGATTGATTTGATCGATGAAGCCGCATCTCGCATCAGAATGGAAATTGATTCAAAGCCAGAAGTCATGGATAAGTTAGATCGCCGTTTGATTCAATTGAAGATTGAACGTGAAGCTGTCAAGAAAGAAAAAGACGAAGCTTCGCAAAAGCGTCTAGCGCTGATTGAAGAAGAGATCAAGCGTTTGGGCAAAGAGTATGCAGACCTTGAGGAGATTTGGAAAGCAGAAAAGGGTGCTGCTCAAGGAACAGCTTCGATCAAGGAAGAGATTGATAAAGTTAAATCTGAAATCGTCAAATTACAGCGTGATGGCAAATTAGAAAAAGTTGCTGAATTGCAGTATGGAAAGTTGCCGGAACTAGAAGGTAAATTGAAATCAGCCGCTGTTGCAGAGGCCAAAGGTTCTACTTCTAAACACAAACTATTGCGCACCCAAGTGGGTGCAGAGGAAATCGCTGAGGTGGTCTCAAGAGCCACAGGTATTCCTGTATCAAAAATGATGCAAGGAGAACGCGATAAGTTATTGCAAATGGAAGATTACTTGCACAATCGAGTGATTGGTCAAGAAGAGGCTATTTCAGCTGTTTCTGATGCTATTCGCCGCTCACGCGCTGGTCTATCTGATGAAGGCAAGCCTTACGGTTCATTCTTGTTCCTCGGTCCAACTGGCGTTGGTAAAACAGAGCTTTGCAAGGCTCTGGCTGAGTTCTTATTTGACAGTGATGAGCACTTGATTCGCATTGATATGAGTGAATTCATGGAAAAGCACAGTGTGGCTCGCTTGATTGGAGCGCCTCCTGGGTATGTTGGTTACGAAGAAGGTGGTTATTTAACTGAACTCGTTCGTCGCAAGCCTTATAGCGTCATCTTATTGGATGAGGTTGAAAAAGCTCATCCTGATGTATTCAACGTCTTGTTACAAGTCTTGGATGACGGTCGCATGACTGATGGACAGGGTCGCACTGTGGACTTTAAAAACACCGTGATCGTGATGACCAGCAATTTGGGTTCGCAAATGATTCAGTCGATGAGTGGTCAACCACAAGAAAAGCTCAAAGAAGCTGTGATGGGTGATGTCAAAGATCACTTCCGTCCTGAATTTTTAAATCGCATTGATGAGATGGTCGTGTTCCATGGCTTAGACCAAAAGAACATTGCTGCGATTGCCAAGATTCAGTTGCAACGTTTGCGTGATCGTTTGGCAAAGATGGATATGTTGCTGGAGGTCAGTGACGCAGCTCTTGCAAGAGTCTCAGAGGCTGGTTATGACCCTGTCTTTGGAGCAAGACCATTGAAGAGGGCGATTCAACAATACATTGAAAACCCAGTGGCTCGACTAATTCTAGAAGGTAAGTTTGGGCCTAAAGCGATTGTTCCAGTAGACGTTGATAAGAATGGGGCATTCATGTTTGATCGGGTGGTTCACTAAGCAAGTCCAGAGACTTTTAGTAAAACTAGGAGCCTCATTCAATCAGTAGTAACATAGGCCAATGACTATTCGTACAGACGCGGAGGTTATTGGCCTTGTCAGTGTGGCCCATGGAACCTCTCATTTTTATCATTTAATCTTAGCGCCACTATTCCCATGGCTAAAAATTGAATTTGGGCTCAGTTATGCTGAGCTCGGGTTCTTGATGACGATGTTCTTTGTTGTCTCAACCATCATGCAAGCTGCTGCTGGTTTTTGGGTTGATCATTCTGGCCCTCTAAAAGTCCTTTTCTTTGGTGTTGCAACTCTGGCGATTTCAGCCCTGGTTCTGTCGTTTTCAACAGGCTATTGGAGTTTGTTATTTGGGGCCTGCTTGGCAGGCCTTGGAAACGGTGTATTTCATCCGGCTGATTACACCTTGATTAATCGCCGAGTTTCTCCCAAGCGTTTAGCTCATGCTTATTCAATGCATGGCGTCTCGGGAGCTCTTGGTTGGGCAGTTTCTCCAGCCGTGCTGGTAACTGTTACCACTTTTGCAGGTTGGCGAGAAGCTTTGTTAGTTGCATCAGCCATTGCATGGACCATATTAGCTATTTTTTACTGGAGACGTCACGTTTTGATGGGCTCTCAGGAAGAGCGTGATCTTGAAGAAAGTGCCAGAAAAAATTCATCGGCATTCTCTTTTGATTATTTGAAGTTACCAATGGTGTGGATGTGTTGGGGGTTCTTCTTTTTGAGTGCTTTGGCTTTAAGTGGGGTTCAAAGTTTTGCACCAACTGCCATGCAGTTGCTTTATGACTTGCCAATTGCTTTGACAACTGCTGCGTCTTCTTCATACATGTTGGCCAGTGCAGTGGGGATATTCTTAGGTGGTTTTATTGCATCCCGAGCACGTTTTCCAGAAAGAGTCATCGCCATTGCTTTTACTTTGGGCAGTTTAATTTCGATGTTAATTGCGATGACTGTCGTTTCTGGATCAACCATGATGAGTTTGTTTACTGTGATGGGTTTCTGTGTAGGTATTTCTGGTCCTTCTAGAGATTTGATGATTCGTTCAGCAACACCCAAAGAGGCTTCTGGCCGTGTTTTTGGCACAGTTTATTCAGGACTTGACTCAGGCTTGGCTATTGGGCCATTAATTTTTGGTTTATTAATGGACTGGAAGATGGTTCCTGGAGTCTTTATTTTAATTGCGGTTTTTTTAATGTTGACTTTGCTCACTGCTTATCGAGTTGGTGGAAACAATCGTTCAACCCAATTAAAAAATGCTTAAAGATATTTTTTGGAGAGAGCTATGAGCTTTGCCACCACCGATCTATGTGATGCTAATGAAGACTTAATTGCAACTGGAGTTCTGCGTGTTTGTGCACCGGGTTTTCGAGCATATGGTGGTTTGTCAAAGTTCAAGGGTCCAGCAGTCACTCTCAAGGTGTTCGAAGACAATACTTGGGTCAGAACCATCCTTGATGAACCTGGTCAGGGCAGGGTGTTGGTCATCGATGGTGGTGGCTCAATGCGCTGTGCTTTGGTTGGGGGTAATTTGGGCGTTTTGGCTGAGAAAAATAACTGGGCAGGTATTCTGGTCAATGGCTGTGTGCGCGACACCCTAGAGCTTGCTCAAGCCAAAGTAGGTATCAATGCGTTGGCAGTTCATCCGCAAAAAAGCGTCAAACGCAATGTGGGTGAGCGTGATTTGATCATTGACATGGCGGGCACGACGGTCAAGCCTGGTGACATGATTTACGTGGATCAGGATGGGGTGTTGGTTGCAGATCGACTCCTTGATTAACTGATTTATGTAAATTTTCTAAGTGTTGCATATCGTTGCAACTGATGATTTAGCATTCCATAATATAAAAATAACTCCCTAAGTCATTAATTTAATTAGGATATATATTCTTTGCCCTAGTCAAATTAATCCTTGCAATCTCGTTCACAAATACATAAACTCTTATATAAGACATAAGACACATAAATTGATAGCCATATGTCTTATGGGCACACATTTTTGTTATTTAACGGGAGAGAAGCATGTCAACACGTCAACAAGAAATCGATGCATTGCAAAAAGATTGGGATACAAACCCACGTTGGAAAGGTATCAAGCGCGGTTACACAGCAGCTGATGTAGTTCGTCTACGCGGTTCATTTCAAATCGAGCACACATTGGCTCGTCGTGGTGCTGAAAAACTATGGAGCTTGGTTAATAACGAGCCATACGTTAACTGTTTAGGTGCTTTGACTGGTGGTCAAGCGATGCAACAGGTTAAAGCGGGCGTGAAGGCCATTTATTTGTCAGGCTGGCAAGTTGCTGCTGATAACAACACCTACTCATCTATGTACCCTGATCAATCTTTGTACCCAGTTGATTCAGTACCTAAAGTTGTTGAGCGTATCAATAACACTTTCCGCCGTGCTGATGAAATTCAGTATTCAAAAGGTATTGAAAAAGGTGACAAGGGTCACATTGATTGTTTCGCGCCAATCGTGGCTGATGCTGAAGCAGGTTTCGGTGGTGTATTGAATGCCTTTGAATTAATGAAAGCCATGATCAAGGCTGGTGCTGCTGGTGTTCACTGGGAAGACCAATTAGCTTCAGTGAAGAAGTGTGGCCACATGGGCGGTAAAGTGTTGGTTCCAACACAAGAAGCTTGTCAAAAGTTGATCGCTGCTCGTATGGCTGCGGACGTTTGTGGCGTACCAACATTGGTGATCGCTCGAACAGATGCTGAAGCTGCTGACTTGTTGACATCAGACTACGATGAAAACGATAAGCCATTCTTGACTGGTGAGCGCACTGCAGAAGGTTTCTATAAAACTAAGAAGGGTATCGATCAAGCGATTTCACGTGCGATTGCTTATGCTGAATACGCTGACTTGGTATGGTGTGAGACTGGTACACCTGATCTTGAATTTGCTCGCAAGTTTGCTGAAGCAGTTCATGCTATGCACCCAGGCAAGATGTTGGCATACAACTGCTCACCATCATTTAACTGGAAGAAAAACTTGGACGACGCAACCATTGCTAAGTTCCAACGTGAGCTTGGTGCGATGGGTTACAAATATCAATTCATCACATTGGCTGGTATTCACTCTATGTGGTACAACATGTTCGACTTGGCTCAAGACTATGTTGCACGCGGTATGTCTGCTTATGTTGAGAAAGTTCAAGAGCCTGAGTTCGCAGCTCGTGATCGTGGTTACACATTCGTATCACACCAACAAGAAGTTGGTACTGGTTACTTCGACGAAGTAACAACAGTGATTCAAGGTGGCGCATCATCTGTAACAGCCTTAACTGGTTCTACAGAAGAAGAGCAGTTCCACTAAGCAAGTCATTGATTTGGGCGTATCCCGCCTGAGTTGATAGCCCGGCCAAAAGCCGGGCTTTTTTATTTCTTAAATTTTTTATGATTTATTGGGATAGTCTATTTGAGCTTCCCAAGATGCTTGAATGAATGCTGGTAACTTCATGCATTCATCGAATACTTGTTGAATCTTTGTGAATTTACTTAGATCGCAATTGCTTGCTTTGGCGTTCATGATCTGCGGAATCAAGCACACATCAGCCATGCTGACTTCATCGCCAAGGCAGAACTTTCCTTGGCGTGCTTGTGTTGATAATGTTTTTTCTACGCCAGCAAGTCCAAGTTCAAGCCAGTGTTTGGCCCATGAGCTTTTCTGATCGTCACTGAGCTTTAATTTTTTGTGTAGATATTTCATTACCCGCAAATTATTCAAAGGATGAATGTCACAAGCGATGTCCATGCTCAAGGCTCTGACCCAGGCTCGCTCCTCAATATTCTTTGGTAACAAGGCGGGTGTTGGATGAGCTTCCTCTAAGAACTCAATGATGGCTAGTGATTGGCGCAGAACATGAGAGCCATGCTCTAAAACAGGGACCAGATCCTGAGGGTTTTTGGCTGAGTAGCTTGGCAGGTGCTGTTCACCGCCTTGCTTTAAAAGATCAACAGGAATGACCTCATGTGTGAGGTTTTTGAGATTGAGTGCAATTCTGACTCTAAAAGCCGCTGAGCTTCGCCAATAGCTGAATAATTTGATGTCCATGAGTCATTCATTATTTAAGTTTTACCCAGTTTATATCTAGAAAAGGTTTTCGTCTTTTTCTGAATTAAGCGAAAATACCACCATGAATACAAATTGTCCTTTGTGCACCTCGGATGGTGGTGAGTTGATTTGGAAAAATCACGAGTTACGCGTCATTTTGGCCAATGAGCCAGAGTTACCTGGCTTTTGTCGAGTGATTTGGAATGAACACGTGGCTGAGATGAGTGATTTGAGTCTGGATCAGCGTGGTCGTTTATTACACATCGTGTTCTTGATTGAAAAAATCATGCGAGAAGTCATGCAACCTGACAAAGTGAACCTCGCCGCTTTAGGCAATATGGTGCCTCATCTTCATTGGCACATCATCCCTAGATTCAAAGAGGATGTGTTCTTTCCAGGATCTGCTTGGTCCGAGAAACAAAGAGAAAGCAATGCCGCTCATCTTCAAAAGCAGTCAGTCAAAGTCCCCGTGATGGTCAAGCGCATACAAGATGTCTTGGGTCACGTTTAAAAAATTGTGAGTTACTGACTTAGATGAATCCACAAAAACGATTGGCTTTTTTTGAGGCTCTGAAAAGCAATAATCCCAAGCCGACCACGGAACTTGAGTACACCACGCCTTTTGAATTGTTAGCGGCTGTTTTATTGTCAGCGCAAGCAACAGATGTCTCGGTCAATAAAGGGACCAGAGTTCTATTTCCAGTAGCCAATACTCCTGAAGCAATTCATGCGCTTGGTGTTGATGGCTTGATACCTTACATTCAGCACATTGGCTTATTTAAAACCAAAGCAAAACATTTGATAGAAACTTGTCGTCTGTTGATCGAGCGCCATGGTGGAGTAGTTCCTGAGGACAGAGACGCTCTAGAAGCATTGCCAGGGGTTGGTAGAAAAACAGCGAACGTGATTTTGAACACAGCCTTTGGTCATCCAACCATGGCGGTTGATACACACATTTTCAGGGTATCAAATAGAACTGGATTGGCACCGGGTAAAGATGTTTTAGCCGTTGAGATGGCGCTGCTTAAGAGAGTCCCCAAGGATTATTTGATTGATGCTCATCATTGGTTGATTTTGCATGGTAGATATACCTGTAAGGCCAGAAGCCCCGATTGTGCAAAATGCATTGTTGAGCCATTATGCTCATTCAAAGAAAAGAATTTCTCCATATGAGTTTGTTTAATCCCAGCAAAGAGGAAGTCAGGCAATTTTTTTGTGAGGCCTGGGCCAAGCAAGAGCGCTCTGGCATCCTCACTCCCATGGAATCAATCGCGGCTAGATGGATGGTGGAGCATCCTGAGTATCACGGCATCTTAAGTGATCTTGAATCTGCCAAAGAGGCTGAGTACACCCCTGAAAAAGGACAAACCAATCCTTTCTTGCATCTATCCATGCACATGTCCATCACTGAGCAGGTGCAAATTGATCAACCACCTGGTATTCGTGAAGCCAGTAAGCAATTGTCGATCAAGTTAGATTCTGAGCATGAGGCTCAGCACAAAATCATGGAATGTTTGGGGCAAGTTCTTTGGAATGCGCAAAGAGATGGAACTCCGCCAGATATGGTGGCTTATGTTGAAGCCATTAAAAAATTAGTTTAGTGTTGCCTGTCTAGTAAGCCAGGTATTTAGCTAGATGACTGAAGCTTCTCTTGAGCTCTGGCCATGGCGGCTGCAATGATGGCGCGCTTGCGTTCAATCTCTGATTTCTCATCTTCGGTTTTGGCACTTTCAAGATCAAGAGCCTTGGCTTTATTTTTAGCCTTGAGAGCCAGACGGCGTACATTGTCTAATTCTTCGCGCTCCAATCTCTTTTCACGAGATTCGTATCGATTTCTGGCTAGATCAGCCAATTGTTGACTCCAGGCATCCCAGCCAGTTGCTTTTCCAGTGACAGGAACCATGGTGATGCAATCAACTGGGCAGGGTGGAATGCACAGATCACATCCTGTACACCATTCATCAATCACCACATGCATTTGCTTTGATGCTCCGACGATCGCATCAACTGGGCAGGCCTGAATGCAAAGCGTACAACCAATGCATGCCTTTGATTCAATTAGAGCGACTGATCGAGGGCGTTCTTCGCCATTCAGAGGGTTGAGTTCTAAAACTTCTTTGTTGAGTATTTTTGCTAAACGGGTAATGCCTTCTTGTCCGCCAGGAGGGCACTGGTTATGAGAAGCTTCACCAGTTGCCATGGCTTTTGCATAAGCCCTGCAGTCAGGGTAGCCACATTTGGTGCATTGAGTTTGAGGAAGTGCGGCTAATAGACGATCCGATAGGTCATCAAGACCGTCTATGGCTTTATGCATTCTTTGAGGCTGATTTTTTGGTGGCTACTTTTTTAACAGCAGGTTTTTTGACTGCTCTTTGTACAACAGCTTTACTTCCCTTGATCGCATGTTTGCGAATGAATTGCCCAACTTCTGGGTAGACCATTTCGCGCCAACGACGACCAGAGAAAATACCGTAGTGACCAGCACCTTTGACTTCGTAGTGCTGTTTTTTACTATCAGGAATATTTTTACATAAGCCGTGAGCAGCTTTTGTTTGACCACTACCAGAAATATCATCCAACTCACCTTCAATGGTCAAAAGGGCTGTACCTTTGATGTCTTGTGGCTTGACTAACTTACCACCGACAACCCATTTACCAGTTGGTAAAGCGTGGTCTTGGAAAACAGTTTTGATCGTTTCTAAATAGTAGGCTGCATCCATGTCCAACACAGCGTTGTATTCATCATAGAACTCAATATGAGCTTGAGCATCTTGTTTATCGCCCTTGACCAAGTCTTGGAAATAATCCCAATGAGATTGAACGTGACGATCAGGGTTCATGGCAACAAAGCCGGTGTGCTGAAGGAAGCCTGGGTAAACACGACGTCCTGCGCCAGGATGTGGAGGAGGGACAGTGAAGACCACATTGTTTTCAAACCATTCGTATGATTTGTTGGTGGCAGTTGAGTTCACCATGGTCGGGCTCTTACGAGCATCAATAGGGCCACCCATCATGGTCATGGTTCTTGGGGTTACTTCACCATTAGAGGCCATCAATGAAATTGCACCTAATACAGGGACCGTCGGCTGACAAACAGACAGAACGTTCAAATCTTTTGCACCGATGGCGCGAATAAAGTCTTGGATGTAATGAACATAGTCATCCAAAGAGAAAGTACCGTCTTCAAGAGGAACCAATCGGGCATCAACCCAATCGGTGATGTAGACCTTGTGATCTTGTAGCAATGTGCGAACTGTGTCGCGCAACAGGGTGGAGTGGTGACCTGATAAAGGAGCCACGATCAAGATCGCTGGATCTTCTTTGAGTTTTTTGATGACATTGACGTCATCAGAAAAGCGCTTAAAACGAACTAATTTGCAAAATGGCTTATCAACAACGGTGAATTCGTTGATGGCAACATTCTTACCGTGAGCCATCACCGTTTTAATTTTGAACTCTGGCTTCTCATATTCTTTACCTAAGCGGTATAGAAGCTCATAACCAGCAGCAATTCTGGTGGCTGAGGGAAGGAGTGAAAGTGGGTTGCTGGGATTTACAAAGGTCTTTGCTGTTGCCTGAGCCCATGCTGTCAAAGGTTGAAGCAAGGCTTTTTGGAATTCTTGATATTGATACAGCATTAGTTAATCTCCCGAAATCTAAAAATGTCCAAAACGGAGTTAAGGACTAATGTGCCTTTAGACACTTTTTACATTAACTAGATTATCCCTAAAAATATCGATTTGTGCAATGCAACATTTTGGTGCTGTGAGCACCAAAATGTTGTCTAAGACATTGATTTTAAAAGCTTATAAAACTGAGGCGATTGCTTTGGCTACACCATCAATATTCTTGCTATTGAGGGCCGCAACGCAGATACGACCCGTAGAAACAGCATAAATGCCATATTCCTCACGAAGACGATCCACCTGATCCGATGTCAGACCAGAGTAGGAGAACATGCCTCTTTGGGCATTCACGAAGCCAAAATCACGTTTCGCACCAGCTTGGGCCAATTTGGTGACCAAAGAATTGCGCATTAATTTGATGCGATCGCGCATTTCTGCTAATTCTTGCTCCCACATGGCGCGTAATTCTGGGGTGTTAAGGACGGTTGCAACCACCGTACCACCATGAATAGCTGGGTTGGAGTAGTTAGTGCGAATCACACGCTTTAACTGTGACATCACGCGTGTGGATTCATCTTTGCTCTCAGTGACAATGGATAGGGCGCCAACGCGCTCCCCGTACAAAGAGAAAGATTTTGAGAATGAGCTAGAAACAAAGAAACATAGACCTGAGTCGGCAAATAGGCGAACTGCAGCACCGTCTTGATCAATATTGTCTGCAAAACCTTGATAAGCCATGTCCAAGAAAGGAATCAATTGTTTGGCTTTGCAAATTTGTACAACTTGCTTCCATTGATCCATAGACATGTCAGCACCGGTTGGGTTGTGGCAGCAGGCGTGCAACAAAACCACTGACTTGGCTGGAAGAGCCTCTAGAGACTTGACCATGCCTGTAAAGTTCACGCCACGTGTCTCAGAGTCGTAATAGGTATAGCTTTGCACTGGGAAACCAGCATTTTCAAAGATACCGCGATGGTTTTCCCAGCTAGGGTCGCTAATAGCTACCACCGCATTAGGCTCTAAGCGCTTGATAAAGTCAGCACCAATCTTTAGGGCACCTGTACCGCCAACTGCTTGGGCTGTCACAACACGGCCAGAAGTCAAAATCGCAGAATCTTTACCAAATAAAAGGTTTTGTACCCCTTGGTTGTAGGCCGCAATACCTTCAATGGCCAGATAGCCGCGGGCAGCAGATTTTTCCATCATGATCTTTTCTGCAGCTTGTACAGCACGCAATAATGGAATCTTTCCATCATCGGTGAAATACACGCCAACCCCAAGATTTACCTTGGTTGCGCGGCTGTCAGAGTTATAGGCTTCATTGAGGCCAAGAATGGGGTCACGGGGGGCAAGTTCGACGTTTGAAAAGAGGCTCATAGTATGAAATATGTCAGAAAGTTCAAGCAAGCCTAGAATGATAGCCGAGATGCCAAAAAAGACAGAAAAAAAATCAGAAATTGACGCTTTGAGCCCAGCTGAAAACATTATTCGTTTTCCGGGCTCTCCGTTCCTGCTACATCAGCCATTTCAACCCGCTGGAGATCAGCCTGAGGCCATTGCTCAGTTGGTGGAGGGGATTGAAGACGGCTTGATTTATCAAACTCTTTTGGGCGTCACCGGTTCAGGGAAGACCTACACCATGGCCAATACGATCGCACGTTTAGGTCGTCCTGCCATTATTTTTGCTCCCAATAAAACACTTGCAGCTCAGTTATATAGTGAGTTCAGAGAATTCTTTCCGCAAAATGCCGTTGAGTATTTTGTGAGTTACTACGACTATTACCAGCCGGAAGCGTATGTGCCAACCAGGGATCTTTTCATTGAAAAAGACTCTTCGATCAATGAGCACATTGAGCAAATGAGATTGTCAGCTACCAAGAGCCTTTTAGAAAGACGCGACACGATCATTGTTTCAACGGTTTCTGCAATCTACGGTATTGGTAATCCTGGCGATTACCATCAAATGGTTTTGACGGTTCGACAGGGCGACAAATTAACTCAGCGCGACATCGTGACACGTTTGATTGCGATGCAGTACGAGCGCAATGACGTAGATTTTTCAAGGGGTACCTTCCGAGTTCGAGGCGATACCATCGACGTGTTTCCGGCTGAACACAATGAGCTAGCTGTTCGCATTGATTTATTTGATGACACGGTGGATAGTCTTCAATTTTTTGATCCATTGACCGGCAGGATTCGTCAACGCATTCCACGTTTCACAATTTATCCAGGTTCGCACTATGTGACCCCTCGTGAAACTGTCTTGCGTGCGATTGAAACTATCAAAGCAGAATTGCGTGAACGATTAGATTTCTACGTCAAAGAAGGTAAGTTGGTCGAAGCGCAGCGCTTAGAGCAACGCACACGCTTTGATCTTGAAATGTTGTCCGAGTTAGGTTTCTGTAAAGGCATTGAAAACTATTCAAGACATTTGTCGGGCGCCAAACCAGGCGAAGCGCCGCCGACATTGGTGGATTACTTACCGCCAGATGCGTTGATGTTCTTAGACGAAAGTCACGTTCTGATAGGTCAATTGAACGGTATGTACAACGGTGACAAAGCTCGTAAATCAACCTTGGTTGATTACGGCTTTCGCTTGCCATCAGCGATGGACAACCGGCCGCTGAAGTTTGAAGAATTTGAAAAGAAAATGAGGCAAGTTATTTTTGTCTCAGCCACTCCAGCCGCTTACGAAGAACAGCATGCCGACAAAGTGGTCGAGCAGGTCGTAAGACCGACTGGCCTGGTGGATCCTTTGATTGATGTTAGACCGGCATCCACTCAAGTGGATGATGTGCTCAGTGAGATACATGCCCGTATCAAAGTGGGTGAGCGTGTGTTGATCACGACTTTGACGAAGCGCATGTCAGAGCAGTTAACTGATTTCATGTCTGACAACGGTATCAAGGTCCGCTACTTGCACTCTGATATTGATACCGTTGAGCGTGTAGAAATATTAAGAGACTTGCGCTTGGGTGTTTTTGACGTATTGATTGGTATCAATCTCTTGCGCGAGGGTTTGGATATTCCAGAAGTTTCTTTGGTGGCCATTTTGGATGCTGACAAAGAAGGTTTCTTGCGCTCAGAGAGAAGTTTGATTCAGACGATTGGTCGCGCTGCCAGAAACGTTAACGGTAAAGCCATTTTGTATGCTGACAAAATGACTGATTCAATGAAGAAGGCCATTGGCGAGACCGACCGTCGCAGAACCAAACAAACCGAGTTCAACAAACTTCACGACATTACTCCTAAGGGCGTTGTGAAACGCATTAAAGATATTATTGATGGTGTTTATGACGTTGATGAGAAACGCCAAGAGCTAAAATACGAACAAGAAAAAGCTCACTATGAAGATATGAGCGAAAAACAATTGGCCAAAGAGATTAAACAGCTGGAAAAGCTGATGGTTGATCATGCTAAAAATCTTGAGTTTGAGAAAGCAGCGCAAACAAGAGATCAACTTCTAAAATTAAAGGCGATGGTTTTTGGTGCTGAGTTACACGACACAATTCAATTAAATGGAAATTAGGCATGTTTGGTTTTAAAGATTTTCGCCGTTTGTGGGCGCGTTGGAAAGAATCAAGAGATGCCTCGCAAGCATTGGATACTCTATTGCTTGTACCGAATGACACTGCTGACTTGGCGGATCGCAATCGCTGGATCATTGAATTGGCTTACTGGCTGCGCCGTACAGAAAAATCATCAAAAAATAAGCCAGCCACAACTGTGGAGGGTCACCCAGAACATGCACGCTTAAGATCATTTTTAAAAATTCTGGATCAACGACCAGACGTCAAATTAAAGATTGCGAAGTTGATACGGAGTGTTTTGCGAGATAACGATGCGCTCTCATTGCTTTGTGACACAGGGGTTGCAACAAAGCCTAGTTTTTGGGGAGAGATGACGGAGCGTTTGCGCAATCATTTGATTTCGCCGCCACTTAATAAACCAGAGCTGACAGTTTTATTTGCTCTTGGCTTTGTTGGACCGCACGATGCCTCTTGGGTTCATGATCTAGATGATGATTTGTTGCGCTCACTCCATGATTTGACTCATTATCAAGAAGATAACTCTGGCACAGATACCATGTTCAAAGACATGGCTGAAGCCATCATGATTTTGATCAGCTATATCAGTTC
Organism: Polynucleobacter cosmopolitanus; assembly: GCF_002224225.1. Classification (GTDB taxonomy): domain Bacteria; phylum Pseudomonadota; class Gammaproteobacteria; order Burkholderiales; family Burkholderiaceae; genus Polynucleobacter; species Polynucleobacter cosmopolitanus. Next base: position 71,948 of record NZ_NJGG01000003.1, read on the forward strand.
TGCGGGCTTGAGTTATTCCGTTAGATCAAGATTGCGAGGGGTCAGTGGTCAGGATTCACCTTTTTATCGTTTGGGTAAATTGGCCGAGGATATTCTCAAGGCTGAGCCTCGCTTAAATGATTCTGGTTATCAAGCCAAGTTAAAAGAGTTTCAAGATGTATTGAATGCTTGTTACATTGCTTGCGATGATGTTTATGCTCACCTTGATGAAAATGGCGTTTCAGTGGAAACAGTTTTTCAAGTTGAGACCATGCGTTTGCGCCTATCAAGAGTTGAAAAATTGCTGGAGGCTTGGCTTCATCGTGATCAAACGCAATTGTTGGCGAAGTTAACAGCTGATTTGATTCTGACTGTTCAAGGTCATCGCAGTATCAAGCGTCTTGCTGAACAAACATTTGCTTTGCTCTCAAGAAAAATGGTGGAACGCAGTGCGGAAACTGGTGATCATTACATCGCAGGTAGTCGTAAAGAGTATTTTTCAATGCTCAAAAAATCTCTAGGCGGTGGTGCGATTATTTCTGGCACGGTCTATTTGAAGTTTTTGATCACCAATCTTGGCTTGGTCCGTTTCTTCGAAAATATTCTTTTGACTGCTAACTACGCTATTAGTTTCTTATTGATTCAATTTGCTAATTTCACATTGGCAACAAAGCAGCCCGCTATGACTGCCCCAGCCTTAGCGCAGTTATTGGACGACGTTAAAACCAAAGAGGGCTTGGATCGTTTTGTCGATCGTGCCATGGCCTTGATGAGGTCTCAAGCAGCATCTATCTTTGGTAACTTGGCAATGGTTGTTCCTGTGGTGATCGCCATACAGATAGGCATTATTTTGTTGTTGGGTCATCCCACCATGAATCCAAGCAAAGCAGCTTATGTTTTCCACACTGTATCGCCATTCAGCGCAGCATTTTTGTTTGCCGCTTTCACAGGCGTGCTTCTATGGCTCTCTAGTGTGATTGCTGGCTTGATTGATAACTGGTTTGTCTTGCATCGTATTCAAGATGTGATTCGTTACAACCGCAGAATCACCATGGTATTCGGCGATATCAGAGCTGCAAGATGGGGGCAGTGGTGGAGAGACAATATCTCTATCGTTGCTGCTAACGTTTCTTTGGGTTTCTTGTTGATCTACGGACCAACCTTTTTGGGCTTCCTAGGCATTGGTATGGAGATCCGACACATCACACTTTCCGCTGGTCAGTTTGCTGCAGCTGCAACAGCTCTTGGCTGGAAAACATTCTTGATGTCAGGCTTTTGGTTGGGTATTTTTGGCGTCTTATTGATTGGCCTTTTCAATGTGCTGGTCAGCTTCTCTTTGGCTTTTAATATGGCGTTGAGATCAAGGGATTTGCCTACTTTGGATAGAAGACGCCTCTATGTGGCTGTTAGACGTCGAATCAAGTCTGACTTCAAGTCATTATTGCTACCACCTAAGTAATTGATTTTTATGGTTTATTTACCATGGGGTATGGCTTTGCTGAGTACTTGAGCAGTTTAATGGGGTATCTGATAAACTTGAGCACAAGAGTCAGGTATTAAACGTTTCAACAACCCAATATTGATGAGGTAAGAGATGAGACTAACAACCAAAGGACGTTTCGCTGTCACTGCAATGATTGATTTAGCCCTGCGCGAATCTCATGGACCAGTAACACTTGCCGGCATTAGCCAAAGGCAACATATTTCATTGTCATATTTAGAGCAGTTGTTTGGTAAATTACGCCGCTTTGATATTGTCGAAAGTACTCGCGGACCTGGTGGCGGTTACACCTTGGCGCGCAGAGCTGATCAAGTCACTGTGGCTGACATCATCATTGCTGTTGATGAGCCATTAGATGCAACCCAATGCGGTGGCAAGGGCAATTGCAGCGGTGAAGATGCTGGTCATGGCCGTTGTATGACCCATGATTTATGGACCAGTTTGAACCAAAAGATGGTCGAGTATCTCAGCTCAGTTTCATTGGCTGATTTAGTCAAACAACAAGAAGGCAGAGCCCATGTTCATGGCGTGCGCGAGAGCAAGATAAAAATTGAAGCTCCAAAATCCGCTAAAGCTTCAACGGCCAACACAAAAAAAGAAGTTGAAGCCAAGAAAAAACCATTGGCAAATTCAGTGTTCACTTTTGCTCAGCAAATTAATTGATACCAATCATTGATGTGGTCACAGAATAGATAAAAAATATTGAGATTAAAGGAAGCAAATATGTCATCACCTAAACCAGTCCCTATGTTTAGTCCAGAGCACTTCCCGATTTACATGGACTATTCAGCCACAACACCAATCGACCCAAGAGTGGTCGATGTGATGATTCCATATCTTCGTGAGCAATTTGGTAACCCAGCCTCACGCAGTCATGCTTATGGTTGGAGTGCTGAAGAGGCTGTTGAGAATGCTCGAGTGGAAGTTGCAAAATTGGTAGGCGCAGATCCGAGAGAAATCGTCTGGACGAGTGGCGCTACTGAAAGCAACAACTTGGCTATCAAAGGTGCGGCTCACTTCTACAAAGAAAAAGGCAAGCACATCATCACAGTAAAAACAGAGCACAAGGCAGTTTTAGACACTTGTCGTGAGTTAGAGCGTGAAGGCTATGAGGTGACATATCTTGATGTGTTGCCAAACGGATTGATTGATTTTGATAAATTCAAAACCGCCGTTCGCCCAGATACGATTGTTGTTTCTGTGATGTTTGTGAACAACGAGATTGGCGTGATTCAAGATATTGCAAAAATCGGTGAATTCTGTCGCGAAAAAGGCATTGTGTTTCACGTAGATGCAGCACAAGCCACAGGCAAGGTTGCCATTGATTTACAAACTCTCAAAGTTGACTTGATGAGCTTTTGTGCTCACAAGACATACGGTCCAAAGGGTGTGGGTGCTTTATTTGTGCGCCGTAAACCACGTATTCGTATCGAGGCTCAAATGCACGGTGGTGGTCATGAGCGCGGGATGCGTTCAGGCACTTTACCAACTCATCAATTGGTTGGTATGGGTGAGTGCTTCCGCATTGCTCGTGAAGAAATGGCGACTGAAAACGAGCGCATTCGTATGTTACGAGATCGTTTATGGAATGGCTTGAATCAAATCGAAGAGGTTTACCTCAACGGTGACATGGATCAGCGCATTCCTCATAACTTGAACATCAGCTTTAACTATGTTGAAGGTGAGTCAATGATCATGGCATTGAAAGACATCGCTGTGTCATCTGGTTCTGCATGTACTTCAGCGTCATTAGAGCCATCTTATGTATTGAGATCATTGGGTCGCAATGATGAATTGGCGCACAGCTCAATCCGCTTCACCATCGGTCGCTTTACAACGGTAGAAGATGTTGATTTCACCATTGAGTTGGTCAAGAGCAAAATCGCAAAATTAAGAGATTTGTCACCGTTATGGGAAATGTACAAAGATGGCATTGATCTAAACACGATCCAATGGGCTGCACATTAATTTTTATTGATTAATTAATAGTATTTAAAAGATAACTGAGAAAGTAACTGAGGAAATAAAATGGCATACAGTGAAAAAGTAATTGAGCATTATGAAAACCCACGCAACGTTGGATCATTTGAAAAAAGTGATGATCACGTTGGTACAGGTATGGTTGGTGCGCCAGCTTGCGGCGACGTGATGAAATTACAAATCCGCGTGAATGATCAAGGCATTATTGAAGATGCTAAGTTTAAGACTTATGGTTGTGGTTCAGCGATTGCCTCATCTTCTTTGGTAACAGAGTGGGTCAAAGGTAAGACTTTGGATCAAGCGCTTGAAATTAAAAACGCTGCGATTGCTGAAGAATTAGCATTGCCACCAGTAAAAATTCACTGCTCTATCTTGGCTGAAGATGCCATCAAAGCAGCAGTGGCTGACTACAAAGAAAAGCACGCTAAATAATCATGGCCATCACTCTGACAGAGAAAGCAGCTAAGCACATCACGCGTTACATCGAGCGTCGTGGCAAAGGCGTTGGCTTGCGTCTTGGGGTTAGAACAACCGGTTGTTCGGGGCTCGCTTATCAATTGGAATACGTTGATGAAATCTTGCCTGAGGACACCATGTTTGAGTCCTTGGGAGTTAAGGTTTATGTCGACCCTAAGAGTTTGGCTTATTTGGATGGCACTGAACTAGATTATGTGCGCGAAGGTCTGAATGAAGGATTTAAGTTCCAAAATCCTAATGTAAAAGATGAGTGTGGTTGTGGCGAATCTTTCAGGATTTGATGATTACTTTGCCTTATTTCAGTTAAAGCCACAATTTAAGATTGATAGGCAGGCTTTGGAGTCTGCTTATTTGACTGTGCAACAGAAAGTTCATCCTGATATGCACGCTCAGGCCAGTGATTCTGATAAGCGTGTCTCCATGCAGTTATCAGCTTTGGCTAATTCAGCCTACCGAACACTCATGAACCCTATTCAAAGGGGGTTATACATGTGTGCAAGGAATGGCGTAGATCCTCAGTTAGAAACTAATACGGCGATGCCTGCTCAATTTTTGATGCAGCAGATGAAATGGCGGGAGACTTTGGATGATGTCAGAGATCAACCTTCTGAATTAGATCAGTTGTACAAAGAAGTAGAGCAAACAAGAGCGAATTTATTGAAAGAAGTTGAGCTTGCGATTGATGAAGCTAATGATTTTGAGTTGGCAGCAAAGCAATTACGAGCTTTATTGTTCATTGATAAATTCAGTGTAGAACTTGAAGACGCAATATCAGCATAAAAAATAATTAATAACAAATAAAAATATGGCCTTATTACAAATTGCCGAACCTGGTCAATCACTTGCTCCTCATCAGCGTCGCATTGCTGTTGGTATAGATTTAGGCACAACCAATTCATTGGTTGCTGCTATGAAAAATGCTTTGCCTGAAGTCTTAGGTGATGAGCAAGGAAGAAAGTTATTGCCGTCAGTGATTCGTTACCTGCCAGGTGGCACAACCCAGGCGGGATACCAAGCGTTACAAAATGCCAATGGCGACCCAAAAAACACCATCATTTCTGTGAAGCGTTTCATGGGGAGGGGTCTTAATGATATCCAGCATGCTCAAACAATGCCCTATGAATTTGTCGATGCTCCTGGCATGCTCAAAATTAAAACAGTTTCTGGCGAAAAGAGTCCCGTTGAAGTTTCTGCAGAAATTTTAGCCAGACTACGTCAGCGTGCAGAAGACTCTTTCGATGATGAGATCGTTGGGGCAGTGATCACGGTACCTGCTTACTTTGATGACGCGCAACGACAAGCCACTAAAGACGCCGCTAAATTAGCTGGCATTGAGGTTTTGCGGCTTTTAAACGAGCCAACTGCTGCAGCCATAGCATATGGCTTGGATAATGCTTCCGAAGGCTTGTACGCTGTATATGACTTGGGTGGCGGCACATTTGATATTTCTATTTTGCGTTTAAGCAAAGGTGTTTTTGAGGTTCTATCTACTGGCGGAGACTCTGCTTTGGGTGGTGATGACTTCGATCATCGTTTGTATTGCTGGGTTTTAGAGCAGGCAAAGTTACAGTTGTTGTCTGATAAAGACACTCGTTTATTACTCACTGCATCGAAAGAAGTTAAAGAGCAGCTCAGTAAAAATCCTTTGGCTCGGGTGCATGCAACGTTGAGTGATGGCACAGTGATCAACGTTGGTATCAGTCAAGCTCAGTTCTTTGAGTTGACGCAGCATTTAGTGAACAAAACTTTACTAGCGGCCAAAAAAGCTCTGAGAGATGCTGGTTTGACTGCAGAAGAAATCAAGGGCGTGGTCATGGTTGGTGGTGCTACTCGCATGCCTCATGTTCAAAGAGTTGTTGGTGAATTATTCGGTCAGACACCATTAACAAATTTAGACCCGGATCAAGTGGTAGCAATGGGTGCTGCCATGCAAGCTGATTTATTGGTAGGTAATCAGCAAAAGGGCGATGAGTGGTTGCTGTTGGATGTGATTCCTCTTTCCCTAGGTGTTGAAACCATGGGTGGTTTGGTTGAAAAAATCATTCCACGCAATACCCCGATTCCAGTTGCAAGAGCTCAGGATTTCACAACCTTCAGAGATGGTCAGACAGCATTGGCTGTCCACGTTTTACAGGGTGAGCGCGAGGTCGTTGATCACTGTCGATCACTGGCTAAGTTCGAACTAAGAGATATCCCTCCGATGGCCGCAGGTGCAGCCAGAATTCGAGTCACCTATCAGGTAGATGCAGATGGCTTGTTATCTGTCATTGCTAGAGAGCAGCATTCAGGCGTTGAGGCTAATATCAATGTGAAGCCTTCATACGGTCTTTCTGATGTCGATATCACCACCATGCTTCAAGATGGCTTTAGTCACGCCGCTGATGATGTTCAAGATAGAGCGTTGAGAGAAGAGTTAGTGGATGCAAAGCGTTTGATTGAAGCCGTGGATGCTGCTTTGGCCGAAGATCAACAATTGCTAGACCAAGATGAGCTGGATGTTATCAATCGTAAGTTGACAGCGCTTAAGGACTTGATTGAGTCAGCAAAGGATGCCCAGGTATTGAGACGTTCAATTGAGTCATTGTCAAAAGCAACCGATGATTTTGCTGCTCGCAGAATGAATGAAAGTATCAAAAAAGCTTTGTCTGGTAAAAAGATAGAAGAAATTTAATAGGAATTAAAAATGCCACAAATTGTTGTCCTTCCTCATGCTGATTATTGCCCTGAAGGGGCTGTTTTAGAAGCTTCTGCAGGCTCCACTATTTGTGAAGCATTATTAGAAAATGATATTGAAATCGAGCATGCATGTGAGATGTCATGTGCTTGTACAACTTGTCATGTGATTGTGCGTGAAGGCATGTCCAGCTTGAATCCATCCGATGAGGCTGAAGATGATTTGCTTGATCGCGCCTGGGGTTTATGTCCTCAATCACGCTTATCTTGCCAAGCAGTGGTTGCTCAGCAAAATTTGGTCATTGAGATACCTAAGTATTCAATCAATCATGCCAAGGAAAATCATTGATCTTTGGTGTGTGAAAATGAATTAATTGAAATGGCAGATATTAAAAAGGGACCCTTGGGTCCCTTTTTAATGTCGCTTCTTCCATTGAAGATTTTTCTACTAAATCTTTTTAATCTTCTTTTCTTAAGTGCGGGAAAAGAATCACATCTCTGATGTTTGGTGAGTCGGTGATCAACATCATCAAGCGATCGATACCAATGCCACAGCCACCAGTTGGAGGCATACCGTACTCTAAGGCGCGAATGAAATCTGCATCAAAGTACATCGCTTCTTCGTCACCAGCTTCTTTTTGAGCAACTTGAGCTTGAAAGCGTGCAGCTTGATCTTCTGCATCATTTAACTCAGAGAAGCCGTTGGCAATCTCACGGCCTGTGATGAATAGCTCAAAGCGCTCGGTGATGCCTGGTCTTGTGTCAGATTCTCTTGCCAATGGGCTGACTTCAATAGGGTAGTCAATGATGTACGTTGGTTCCCATAGATGTTCTTCAGCCGTTGCTTCAAACAAAGCTAATTGAAGGGCTCCAAGACCAGCATTTTTAAGAGTTGGTCCATTGATGTCTTCGCCAGACTTTTTAAGTTCTTGACGAACAAATTCTTTATCTTCTAATTGAGCCGCGGTGTACTGTTTTTTCGATAAAGGAGCGTACTTAAGAATTGCCTCAGCAATGGTTAAGCGCTGGAATGGCTTTGATAAATCCAAGGCTTTACCTTGGTAAGTCAAATTCGCAGTGCCCTGTGCATCGATAGCTGCTGCTCTGATGAGTTCTTCTGTGAAGGTCATGAGCCATTTGTAATCAGTGTAGGCTGCATAAAACTCCATCATGGTGAATTCTGGATTATGTCTTGGGCTGACACCCTCGTTGCGGAAGTTTCTGTTAACTTCAAAGACTCTTTCGAAACCACCAACCACCAAGCGCTTCAAATAAAGCTCTGGAGCTATGCGCAGATACATTTCCATGTCTAAGGCATTGTGATGGGTGATGAAAGGTTTTGCTGCAGCACCACCTGGAATTGGGTGAAGCATCGGCGTTTCAACTTCCATGAATCCCGCGTCTTGCATGTGATGACGTATTGAAGACATTGCTTTGCTGCGCGCCAAGAAGGTTTGACGTGTTTCTGGAGAAACAATCAAGTCAACATAGCGTTGACGGTATTTCATCTCTTGGTCTGAAAGACCGTGGAATTTATCAGGAAGAGGGCGCAATGATTTTGATAAAAGACGTAAATCTTTTACTAGGATCGATAGTTCGCCTTTGTTGGTTTTAAACACCACACCTTCAGCAGCGATGAAGTCACCCATGTCCCAATGTTTAAAGGCATTGTGAGCGTCAGCATTTGCATCAGCATCATTGATGTAAAACTGAATTTGACCCGTACGATCTTGGACAGTCGCAAAGCTGGCTTTCCCCATCACGCGCTTGAGCATCATTCGACCAGCTACTTTGACCGTGATATTTTTTTCAGCCAGTTGCTCTTTGCTGATTTCACCATAGTGCTCATGTAAGTCGGCAGCATGATGTGTAGGGACAAAATCATTGGGGAATGCCACACCATTTTTGCGTAATTGAGCTAATTTTTCGCGACGTTCTGCAATGATGTGATTTTCATCGACGATGGGCGTTTGTTCTTCTTGACTCATGATGTTTTCGCTAACAATTGAATGGTGATTAAGTAATAGTGATGGTTAAACGCCTTGCTTTAAGCTGGCTTCAATGAATGGATCTAAGTCGCCGTCTAAAACTTTTTGCGTATTCGATATTTCTACGTTGGTTCGAAGATCTTTGATGCGGCTTTGATCTAGAACATACGATCTGATCTGATGACCCCAGCCCACATCGCTCTTTGTGGCCTCTAGTTTGTCTTGTTCTGCTTGGCGTTTACGTAACTCATGTTCGTAAAGGCGAGACTTCAACATGGACATGGCTTCAGCACGATTTTTATGTTGGCTTCGATCGTTTTGACACTGCACCACAATGCCGGTTGGTACGTGAGTCAAGCGAACCGCTGAGTCTGTTTTGTTGATGTGCTGTCCACCAGCGCCAGAGGCGCGGTAGGTATCCGTACGAATATCAGCGGGATTGATGTCGATCTCAATAGAGTCATCAACCTCAGGGTAAACGAACACACTCGTGAATGAGGTGTGACGTCCATTGGCTGAGTCAAAAGGTGATTTGCGCACCAGGCGATGCACACCAGTCTCTGTTCTTAAATGGCCGTATGCGTATTCACCATCAATTTTGATTGTGGCGCTTTTAATGCCAGCCACATCGCCGTCGGAAACTTCCAGTACTTCAGCTTTAAAGCCTTTGCGCTCACAGTAACGAAGGTATTGGCGTAACAACATGCTGGCCCAGTCGCAAGCCTCAGTTCCACCAGCGCCAGATTGAATATCAATGAAGCATGAGCTGGGATCCATTGGATTGCTGAACATGCGTCGGAATTCAAGGCCCTCGACTTGTTGGCGCATGCCATCGGTATCGGTTTGAATCGAGAGAATTGTTTCGAAGTCACCTTCCTCTTTGGCCATTTCAAATAGTTCTTGGCTTGAGGTGATGTTGTCCGTCAGAAAATTAATAGTTCCTACGACACCATCTAAAAGCTTTTTTTCTTTACCCAGGGCTTGGGCCTGCTTAGGATCATCCCAAATTTTGGGATCTTCAAGGGTTTGATTAACTTCGACTAAACGTTCTGCTTTGTTGTCGACGTCAAAGATACCTCCGAAGCTCAATCGTACGAGTACGCAGGTCTTCGAGGGTGTTACTGATGAGATTTAATTGTTCGGCTTCCATGGTCGGCAATTATAAAGGGTCATCGAGAGCTTCTATGTGTAATTGAGCTCTGGCAACCCCCTGATAATGGTCTGTAACGACCCGATATGCCAATCTGGCTGGGTTTGGAAGGGTTGCATTTCTGGAAAACCAAATGCCGTTGAAGGATTTTGGATGGCTTGAACCATTGGAATTAATGGCTTTTAATTGAACTCGGAGGTGTTTTTCTTGAATCAGGGTTTGAGTTAGCACTTCAAACTCACCTACAAATACTGGGGCAGGGAATCCTTGGCCCCAAACTTCATTGGCAAGCATGGTGCCAAGTTCTGGGTCAATGAATACTGGATCTAGTCTGCCATCGTGAGCCAGTTGTCGTTGGAGTACTTCTGGTGTCATCAATCTTTGAGCCACTTCTTCAAAGCAAGCTTTGAATTCCTCAAATGAATCTTCTTCAATCGTCAATCCCGCAGCCATGGCATGACCGCCAAACTTCAAAATAAGATCTGGATGCTTTTTAGAAACCAAATCCAAAGCATCTCTTAGATGAAATCCTTGTATGGATCTGCCTGAGCCCTTGAGAACGGCTTGTCCAGATTCTTCACCTGGAGCAAAAATCAAGGTGGGGCGGTGGAATTTTTCTTTTAACCTTGATGCAACGATGCCAATCACGCCTTGATGCCATGTTTCATTGGCCATGCACAAAGTAGCCTGGTCACCAACTTGGATATCTACTAAGCTAGCCAAAGCAGTTTCTTGCATACCCGCCTCAATCGTTCGACGTTCACGATTCATGCGATCAAGTTCGTGAGCCAATCTCAATGCATCCTCTGGTGAATCTGAAATCAAACATTGGATACCCAATGACATGTCAGCCAATCGGCCGGCAGCATTCAGGCGAGGACCCAAGGTGAATCCAAGGTCAAATGAGCTCGCACGATTGGGATCTTTTCCGGCAGCGATGTAAAGAGCCCGAATACCCGCTTGCATTTGCCCACTTTTAATTCTCTTGATGCCGTTTGAAACCAAAATACGATTATTTCTATCTAGAGAGGCAACATCTGCAACAGTGCCAAGCGCCACTAAATCTAAGAGGTTTTCTAGGCGTGGTTGAGTTTCTGCAGTGAAAGCGCCTCGAGCACGAAACTCGGCGCGCAGTGCAATCAACAGATAAAACATCACGCCAACACCGGCCAGTGCTTTGCTTGGGAAAGTGCAATCAGGTTGATTGGGATTCACAATCCAGGCAGCTTTCGGGAGTTGATCTGCCGGTAAGTGGTGATCTGTGACCAATACTTCAATGCCCAATTGCTGGGCTCTTTCAACGCCAGCAACGCTGGCGATGCCATTATCAACGGTGATTAAAATATCTGGTTTATCAGGAAGACCGGAAACCAAATCGACGACCTCTGGTGTCAAGCCATACCCCAAGGTGAAACGATTAGGAACAAAGTAATCAATATTGATGTTCCAGGGTGCGCCCAAAGCTCTTAAACCTTTGAGGCCGACAGCGCAGGCAGTGGCGCCATCGCAATCATAGTCAGCAACAATCAGTAATTTTTTACCTGCTTCTATTGCATCAGCCAAGTATTTCGCGGCTGACTCGCAATTTTTAAGTTGTGCAGGTGGGATCAGGTTCTTGAGTTCGAGTAAAAGTTCTTCTGGTTTTTCAACACCTCGAGCAGCAAACAATTTTGCCAATACTGGGTGAGTGCCACTTTGCTCAAGCCAAGCGGCACTTTTTTCCGAATAATCGCGCTCTTTGAATTGAATGGTCATGAGCGAAGCATATCCTGAAGTGAGCCGACGACTGGTTTTTTCCAAAGAGCAAAGCCTTTTTTAGGTAGCTGTTCTATGGTGATTGTTCGAGATCTTTCTTGGCCTTCTGGAAAGTCAATCAATTCTATTTCTTTGATTTGATGATTGATCAAGGCTTCATTTGCTTTTTGCCAAATAGTACTCAGCTCTGGATCAGAGGCTGATAGTAATGAGATCGTGCCAGCCAAACTCAATTCATTCAGCGAAGTGGCGTGAGGTTTGTTCAGGTGAGATGCGAGCAAGTTCAGGCATCCATCTGAACTGTGCCAGTGCTTGGCGTCTAAGAGCCTCTCGTTGGGTTTGATGTCATTCAGCGTGCCATTGCCGCTGATCCACACAGAGTTGATGCTGAGCATGCCTTCAGCTTGTCTTGCTTCATTGACTGGGTGATTGAACCAAATCATCTGAATCTCGTTTTGCCATTTGCGCCATTGTCGAGCCACACCTTCTTGGCTTGTATCAGATGGCATCCAATGATCAATGTTACGACTTTCTGCTTGAGCAGTGCTAACGGTTGATAGGGTTTGAAGTGCTGAAGATTCAATGAACCATTTATGAGGCTTGCTTCGATGAGTGATATCACTCATTTCCGCAAAAATATCTTTCACTGATTCAAATAGGGCATCAGCTTCCGATGCTTGAATGTCTAAAATTTCAGTGCTCGTTAAAACCAAGTGGTCTCTGGCTGCATGGATGTGTACTGGCTCAATTCTTGCCACACAAGTATTTGGCTTAACAGTAACACCATGCGATTGGAGATCTAATGGGGCGCTGGCATTCTGGCTGCCCAGTAAAAACTTTTCATAGGGCAGGCCACGGTCAAAAGATTCTTGATCTTGGCTGTCGGCAATAACGAGGGCGTATTTCATAACCTTGATTTTAGGGGGCATTTAGACCTTCTGTCCAAGAGCAAGCTAAACTCTTTCATATGAATATTTGGCCGATTGAACTCGAAATCGCATGGCGCTATACCAACGCCAGGAGAAAAGGCGGGAAAAACAAGGAAACAGGGTCTAAAGACGGGTTTTTGTCATTTATATCATCTGTATCAATGTTGGGGATTGCCTTAGGCGTCGCTGCTCTGATCGTGGTTTTATCAGTCATGAATGGCTTCCAAAAAGAAGTTCGTGATCGGATGCTGTCCGTTTTGTCTCATGTCGAGATCCATGCTCCGACAGGATTGGGAGAGTGGCAGCCTCTATTGGCTAAAGTTCAAGAAAATAAGCGTGTGACAGGTGCAGCACCGATGATCATGTCTCAAGCATTGATCAGCCGAAGTGACGTGATGCGAGGTGTGGCACTTCGGGGTATAGACCCTGAATTAGAAGCCAAAGTGTCTGATATTCCTAAACACTTTATCCAAGGGCAGGTCAGCAGTCTTAAGTCAGGTGAGTTTGGTTTGGCCTTAGGAGCAGAGTTAGCTGGAATCCTAGGCGTGCAATTGGGTGACCGCATCACCATCATGGTTCCTGAAGGCGATATCAATCCTGCAGGCATGACACCACGGATGAGAGCTTTTAAGTTGATTGGCATCATCGATAGCGGCCATTATGAGTTTGATAGCACTTTGGCTGTGGTTCATTGGAAAGATGCGGCGGCATTATTGCGATTGGATGGTCCATCGGGTTTGCGTCTGAAATTAGATGATATGCAGCAGGCCGCAAAAGTGGCAGACCAACTTTCAATGCAACTACCTGGCTTATGGGTCAAAGATTGGACAAGACAAAACAAAAATTGGTTTGCAGCTGTGCAAACTGAAAAACGCATGATGTTCATCATTCTTACCTTGATCATTGCAGTGGCCGCGTTTAACTTGGTCTCTACGCTGGTGATGACTGTCACTGATAAGCGAGGTGACATCGCCATTCTTCGCACCATGGGTGCTAGTGCTGGAATGATTCAAAGAATTTTCTTTGCGCAAGGCTTCATGATTGGTGCCATCGGCACTATGGGTGGAATTATCTTGGGCTTACTCATTTCGTTGAACATTGATGTGATTGTGCCAAGTTTGGAAGCTATTTTTCGTGTTCAATTCTTGCCCCGCGACATTTACTTTATCTCAAGCTTACCCTCCGATGTACGAAGCAGTGACGTGATCACCGTGGGTTTAATGGCATTCATTCTTTCTCTTTTGGCAACGCTTTATCCAAGTTGGAGAGCGGCCAAAATTCAACCGGCTCAGGCCTTGCGTTATGAGTGAGGGATTGAATATGAACATGGCATTGGTAGCGAAAAACATTTCCAAAACTTATGGAGAAGGTGAATTGGCTGTCCAAGTCCTCCATGACATCAGTTTGGAGCTTGCGGTTGGTGAAAAGTTAGCCATTGTTGGAGCCTCGGGTTCAGGTAAGAGTACCTTGTTGCATCTTTTGGGCGGTTTAGATCATGCCAGTCAAGGCGAAGTCATCTTGGTGGGACAGTCCTTGAGTCGTCTTTCTGAGGCTGAGCTAAATAAGTTACGCAATCAACATTTGGGATTCATTTACCAATTCCATCATCTTTTGGCTGAGTTCAGTGCTTTGGATAACGTGGCCATGCCCTTGCGTATCAGAGGTATCGATAACAATGAAGCCAGAGCTGTGGCCAAAGAGATGCTCACAAAAGTAGGTTTGTCTCATCGAATGGATCATCGTCCAGCTGCACTGTCGGGTGGTGAGCGTCAGCGCGTAGCTGTTGCTAGAGCTTTGGTGACCAAGCCAAGCTGTGTTTTGGCAGATGAACCTACGGGAAACTTAGATGCTGAAACAGCTGACACTGTTTTTGATTTGATGTTAGATGTTGCAAAAAGTCAGGGTACTGCATTTGTGATTGTGACCCATGATCCATTGCGTGCAGCAAGATGTGATCGTGTTTTACGTTTAGACCATGGCGTATTGAAAGCTCATTAACGTGGCTTTGTGTTTAGATACCCATTGCCATCTCGATGCCGATGAGTTTGGTCTTGATCGTGCTGCCGTGATTGCGCGTGCTGCTCAGTCAGGTGTCAGTGGCATTCTTTTGCCAGCCGTGCGCACAAAAGATCATTTGTCTGTAAAAAATCTGACTCATCAAGCTGCTCAACTGATGCCGGCGAGTTGTTATACATTAGGCATTCATCCAATCTTCACACCTGAGGCAAAAGAATCAGATTTAGAAGTTTTAAGACACTCAGTGATTGAAGCGTTGGACGATCCTCGGTTTGTTGGAATCGGAGAAATTGGTTTGGATTATTTTTTGCCTGATCTAGACGCCAACCATCAAGCATTCTTTTTTGATAAGCAACTCGATCTTGCTGAAGAATTTAATCTGCCAGTGATTTTGCATGTGCGCCGCTCTCAAGATGCCATTTTAAAAGCTTTGAGACCGAGAAAGATCATCGGTGGTATTGCCCACGCATTCAATGGCAGCTTTCAGCAGGCAGAGCAGTTCATCAAGTTAAATTTTGTGATGGGTTTTGGTGGCGCGATGACTTTCCCCAGAGCTTTACAAATTCGACGCTTGGCCAAGGAGTTACCTTTCGATAGTCTGGTTCTTGAAACGGATGCGCCAGACATTCCTCCTGCTTGGTTAGCCCAACAAGCATCTCATCGCAATGAGCCTGCAGAGTTGCCACAAATTTCAGGGGTTCTTGCAGAGATTCGTTCTTCATCCATCAGTAAAACTCAATCTATCTGTGCCAATAACGCATTGCGCGTGATTCCTCGCTGGGCAACATTGCTTGCTCAGCTACCTCTCTCTAAAGACTAGATAACTTGCGCTTTTTATTAACGGCATTCATTGCCGGGGAATCTCTTTTACTTTTTTTGCCGCAGTTGCCCAAAAGCGATGTGTGGATGAAGCTCAGTCTATTGATGGGAAGTTTGCTACTAACGATTTATCTTCTCAAATTTTTTAAAACTCCAGCCTTGCCAAAGATAAAAATTTCCTTGTGGATGATGGTTCTATTTTTATTGGGTTTTTCTTGGTCTGCTTATCTGACCCATACACGCCTGATCAATGATTTATCTCCAGAGTTAGAGGGTGTCCCATTGCTGGTGACGGGGGTGATTGATGGCTTGCCTCATCAAGGTGATCAATCATTGAGATTTTCATTAAAAGTGGAAGAGGCGATTCATGAAGATGAATCAATCAAGATTGATCTAAAAGAATTCCCCAATCGACTTTCATTGGGGTGGTATCCAGGTTGGCGTGGTGAGGGAGTCTTGCCAGATATTCAGCCTGGACAGCGCTGGCGTTTGCCGGTCGTCCTTAAAAGAGCTCATGGTCTTATGAATCCACATGGATTTGATTTTGAGCGTTGGATGTTTCAACAAAATCTTGGGGCTACTGGTTCAATCAAAGCCAATGCAAAAGGTTTACCAAGATCCTGGAAACCAAGTCTCTTAGATGACTTCCATTTGAGCTTTACAACATTTGTTGAGTTAACTCGTTGGCATTTGCGTGAACGCATAAAGCGATCAGCCCCTGAAGAAGCTCCTTATGTTGGAGTTTTGATTGCATTGGTGATGGGTGAACAAAATGCAATTCCTCAAGATGATTGGCGTGTCTTCAATGCAACTGGCATTGGTCACTTGATTTCTATTTCTGGACTACACGTCACGATGTTGGCTGGTATGGGGGCTGCCTTGGCCAATCGCTTATGGCGCCGTCGTTCACTTCCCATGTTGTGCGCGACTCAAAAGGTATCAGCATTGAGCGGTTTTCTTGTGGCATTGATTTACACCTGGCTGGCAGGTTTTCAGATTCCGGCGCAAAGAACCATGTACATGGTGGGTGTTGTTGCTGTGGCTTTATGGACTGGTCGTATCACGCGAGCATTTGATATTTGGTGGTGGGCTTTATTTGTTGTGCTCTTCTTGGATCCCTGGGCCGCCTATACACCTGGCTTCTGGCTTTCATTTGGTGCAGTAGCAGCCATCTTGTTTGCCATGCCTGGTCAAGATGGTTTTTCTGAATATGGTTACAGCCGATCTCAAAAATGGTGGCAGTCATTCAAGGAAGCCACTCGCGTGCAAGCAGTTGTGACGATTGCTTTATTACCTTTAACTCTTTATTGGTTTTCGCAGTTTTCGGTGGTTTCTCCTTTGGCCAATGCCTTCGCGATTCCATTAGTGAGTTTTATTGTTACCCCGTTTGCCATGTTGGGTGCTGTATTGCCTTCGCCCATCAGTGATGGCTGCTTGTGGATCGCGCATTCATGCATGGAGTTGGTGGCTTGGTTTTTAAAACCAATGTCATCATGGTTTTGGTCTGTTGCTTACTTGCCGCAACCAAACCTTATATTTTTTGTGATTTCCACTGTCGGAATCATTTACGCGATCAGGCCCGGTCCACTAGCTCAAAGTTATAAAAGCAGACTACTGGGAATTTGCTGTTGTTTGCCTTTGCTGTGGCCAAAGATTCCTGATGTGGCTCATGGCGACTTTAAGATAACTGTTTTAGACATTGGGCAAGGCACTGCTGTTTTAGTTGAAACACACAGCAAACGTTTGCTATATGACACGGGTCCAAAAACATTCCCTCAATCAGATGCTGGCGAAAGAAACGTTCTGCCATTTTTAAGAGGTGAGGGCATTTCATTCATTGATCGCCTGGTCATCAGTCACAAAGATACGGATCATGTCGGCGGAGCTTTGAGCTTGATGAAAGGTGTCAGCTTTGGGGATTTATTGGGTACTTTGCCTGAATGGCATTTTTTGGTTGATAAAGCCAAAGAATCTAAATTGCCAGCCTTGCCATGCCAAGCGGGTCAAAGTTGGCGTTGGGATGGAGTCTTATTCAAGGTTTGGCATCCTGGCCCCGAAATGACCTTTGCCAGCGTGCACCACTCTGGGAAGCCCAATGCACTAAGTTGTGTCATAGAAGTGACAAATGGGCATTACTCATTTTGGCTAACGGGTGATGTTGAGCGTGGGGGTGAGGCAATCATTGCTAATGAATATAAGCCTTCTGGTGAACTGGCATCTATTTTGCTTATACCGCACCATGGTAGTGCTACTTCTTCATCTCCGATCTTTCTTGATGCAATCAAGCCTCAATGGGCGGTTGCACAAGCGGGCTATCGGAATCGATACCGTCATCCCAACAAGAAAGTGGTGGAGAGATACGTTGAGCGTGAAATTCCGATTCTTGAAACTGTTCACACAGGAGCTCAAATCTGGGAATTTAAGGGGGGACACTGGTCTAGAAAAGATTGGCGTGAAGTGCAACGTAGATCATGGCATCAATAGTGATTCATTGAGAAGTTGGAGTAAAGCACCATGATGATAGAAAAAGAATATAAATTACCTTTTGATGAAATGTCGTTGGATGGTGTTCAAAGAAATTTTAAGGATGCTCAATTCTCTAGGACTCATTACCAGCAATTTTCACAGTGGTTGAGTGGGCAGGGCGATCAATATCTGCAAGCCAGACGTGAAGAAGCAGATTTGATGTTTCGCCGAGTTGGCATCACTTTTGCAGTCTATGGCGAAAGTGCTGGTACTGAAAGAACCATCCCTTTTGACATTGTTCCCAGAATCTTCCCGGCTTCAGAGTGGAGTCGCATGGAAGCTGGTTTACGTCAACGTGTGACTGCCCTGAATATGTTTTTGCATGATGTTTACCATGAGCAACATATTTTAAAAGCAGGGGTGATACCCAAAGAGCAGGTATTGAATAATGTTCAATTCAGACCAGAGATGTTGGGTGTGAATGTTCCAATGAACATTTACGCGCATATTGCGGGTATTGATATTGTGAGAGCCACGCATGGAGCAAACGTTGGCGAGTTTTTTGTTTTAGAAGATAACTTGCGCGTTCCTTCCGGTGTTTCTTATATGTTAGAAAACCGCAAGATGATGATGCGTTTATTTCCTGAGTTATTTGCCAAGCATCGAGTAGCACCAGTCGCTCACTATCCAGATTTACTGCTAGATACCTTGCGTCAGGCAGCTCCAGATCAAAACATCAACCCAACCGTGGTAGTGCTGACTCCAGGCATGTACAACTCAGCATATTTTGAGCATGCATTTTTGGCTCAGCAAATGGGCGTTGAATTGGTTGAAGGTAAAGATCTTTTTGTGCAAAAAGAAATCCTCTACATGAGAACCACCCAAGGGCCTAAAAAAATAGATGTGATCTATCGTCGGGTCGATGACGACTTTTTGGATCCTGAAATCTTCAGAGCCGATTCTTCTTTGGGTGTCTATGGTCTATTGAGAGCCTATAAGGCGGGCAACGTTGCTATTTGTAATGCGATTGGCACGGGGGTTGCTGACGATAAATCTATCTACCCTTATGTGCCCGACATGATTCGCTTTTACTTGGACGAAGAACCGTTGCTTTCAAATGTCCCAACTTACATGTGTCGTAAGCCATCTGAGCTGAGCCATGTTCTGGAGAACATGGCCGATCTGGTTGTGAAGGAGGTTCATGGGGCAGGTGGTTATGGGATGTTGGTTGGGCCTGCTTCAACAAAAGCTGAAATTGCTGACTTTAAAGAAAAAGTGAAGGCCAACCCTGAAGGCTATATCGCACAGCCAACCTTGGCGCTGTCGACATGTCCCACTTATGTTGACTCAGGCATAGCACCTCGCCATATTGATTTAAGACCTTTTGTGCTCTCTGGAAAAGAGGTGCGCATGGCTCCAGGTGGGTTGACCAGGGTGGCTCTTAAAGAAGGTTCATTGGTCGTGAACTCATCGCAAGGTGGCGGCACCAAAGATACCTGGGTCTTGGAACATTAAAAATACAAAGGAGATACGCCATGTTATCTAGAACAGCCGATCATCTTTATTGGATGTCACGTTACACAGAAAGAGCGGAAAACACTGCTCGGATGTTGGACGTCAACTACCAGATGTCTCTATTGCCTCAATCAGCCGAGGTTGCAGAGCAAGCCTGGAGATCTTTGTTAGAGATTTCAGAATTGACCGCATCCTTTGATGCCAATTATGTATTGATGTCACCCAGTGATGTGATTCGCTTCATGGTGAGTGATATGAATAATCCATCCTCCATCATGCGTTGCTTGCAAGCTGCCCGTGAAAATGCAAGAGTGGTCAGAGGGTCAATGACCACTGAATTATGGGAAACAATCAACACCACCTGGTTGGATGCGCAAAAGATGATGCGCGAAGGTATTTTAGATAAAGCCCCGTCAGAGTTCTTTGAGTGGGTGAAGTTTCGCTCTCATCAAACCAGGGGAGTGCAGCACGGCACGATGATTCGTGATGAGGTATTTCACTTCATTCGTTTGGGCACATTCCTTGAGAGAGCAGACAACACCGCTCGTTTACTTGATGTGAAATCTCTGACTGCTGAAAACATGCGCGATCAGGGTCATGACTCTGTCGATGACTTCTACTATTGGGCTGCGATATTGAGATCAGTCTCGGCATTTGAAATTTATCGAAAAGTTTATAGAGATGTCATCACGCCTGATCGTGTTGCTGAGTTATTGGTGCTGCGCTCTGATATGCCAAGATCTTTATCAGCCTGCATGGGTGAAGTCGTTGATTTATTGACCAAGCTCAAGAATTCACAATCGAGCAAGACAATTACTCAAGCCAGAAACTTGATGGCGGAGTTAAGAGACTCTCGGATTGATGAAATTTTGGACCAAGGCTTGCATTCATTTTTGACGAACTTCCTAGAGCGTGTCAATGCTGTTGGAAGTGGCATCAGTCGAGACTTTTTATTGCCAATGGAAGAGTTGGCAGCTTAATGATTGTGCAATTCTGCTCTTTGATTTAATAAATTAATAACAAAAAGGTTTTATGACGTATTGCATTGCGATTAGATTGGATGAAGGTCTTGTTTTTTTATCTGACAGCAGGACAAACGCCGGTGTTGATGCGGTTTCTAGTTTTAGAAAAATGGCCATCTTTAAAAAAGATGGCGATCGCGTGATGGTCTTGATGTCTGCGGGCAATTTGGCCATTACTCAAGCAGTCAGACATTATCTGAATCACCCCGAAGATGATGGTCCCAGCATTTGGAATGCCTCGACGATGTTTGAAGCAGCGCAGGTCTTGGGTGACATTGTTCGCAAAGTGCGGGACAGGGATGCTGAAGAGTTGCAAAAATCAGGCATTGAATTCAATATCCATTTGATTTTTGGGGGCCAAATCAAGGGGCAGCCACATTCAATTTATCAGGTTTATGCCGCGGGAAACTTTATCGAAGCAACGGTTGAGACACCATATTTCCAAATTGGCGAAGCGAAGTACGGCAAACCAATCTTGGACCGTGTGATCACTCAAGAAACACCTTTGAAGGAGGCTGCAAAGTGCGCATTGATTTCTATGGACTCAACCATCAAGTCCAATATATCAGTTGGATTGCCTTTGGATTTGTTGGTTTATCCAAAAGATGACTTAAAGACCAATCACCTGTTGATCATTGATGAAAAAAATGAGTATTTCAAAATGATCCACGAAACTTGGGGAAAAAGACTTCGTCAAATCTTCTCAGAAATTGAAGATCCAGTCTGGTAAAGGCTTTTTGGCATAAAAATAACCTTCAGGATGAAATTTTGAGCATTCTTGCTGGGTATCGCTATAATTGCGTATTACCCACTAAGCATATTCGATGACTAAATTCATCTTTGTTACTGGTGGTGTGGTTTCTTCCCTCGGGAAGGGTATCGCAGCCGCCTCGTTAGCCGCCATTCTTGAATCGCGCGGCCTAAAAGTCACCCTCTTAAAATTAGACCCCTATATCAACGTCGACCCCGGTACGATGAGCCCTTTCCAACACGGAGAGGTGTTCGTGACGGAAGATGGCGCTGAGACAGACCTTGATTTGGGCCACTATGAGAGATTTGTCTCTGCCAAGATGCGTAAGAGCAATAACTTTACAACGGGTCAAATTTACGAATCTGTGATCCGTAAAGAGCGCCGCGGTGAATATTTAGGTAAGACTGTTCAGGTGATTCCGCATATCACCAATGAAATTCAAAGTTTTGTTGAGCGTGGCGCTAAAGCCAGCCATGATGGTCATGCAGATGTGGCCATTTGTGAAATTGGCGGCACGGTTGGTGACATTGAATCTTTACCGTTTTTAGAGGCTGCTCGCCAAATGAGCTTGAGATTACCTCAGGGTGATACCGCCTTTGTGCATTTGACCTTGGTACCTTATATTGCAAGTGCAGGTGAGTTAAAAACCAAGCCAACCCAGCACTCAGTTCAAAAATTAAGAGAAATCGGCATCATGCCAACAGCATTGTTATGCCGTGCTGATCGCCCGATTCCTGAAGATGAGAGAGCCAAGATTTCTTTGTTTGCAAATATGCGCGAACAAGCAGTGATCTCAGTTTGGGATGTTGATACGATTTACAAGATTCCACAAATGTTGCATGAGCAGGGTTTGGATGAGTTGATTTGCCATGAATTACGCATCAATCCTAAGCCAGCCAATTTATCTGTTTGGAATGGTTTGGTCCACAGCCTCGAAAATCCGAAGCATGAAGTAACGATTGGTATGGTTGGCAAGTATGTGGACTTAACAGAGTCTTATAAGTCATTGATTGAAGCCTTGCGTCACGCTGGCATCCACAATGAAACCAAGGTCGGTATTCGTTATATCGACTCTGAGAATTTAGATGGCGGCGATGTTTCAAGTCTTGCTGGTTTAGATGCCATTTTGGTCCCTGGTGGTTTTGGTAAGAGGGGTACTGAAGGAAAGATTGCGGCTATCAAGCATGCTCGTGAGAATAAAATCCCTTACCTTGGTATCTGTTTAGGTATGCAGTTGGCGGTGATTGAGTTTGCACGTCATGTGGCTGGCTTGAAGGGCGCTAATAGTACAGAATTTGAGCCAAATGGTCCTCATCCAGTCGTGGCATTGATCACTGAGTGGATGGATCGTGAAGGTCGTGTTGAAAAGCGTGATGAGGCTTCTGATCTTGGCGGCACGATGCGTTTAGGATCTCAACGTTGTCCAGTTAAGCCAAATACTTTGGCTGAAAAGATTTATGGCGCAGAAGTGAATGAGCGTCATCGCCATCGTTTTGAAGTGAATAATGTGTACGTGCCTAAATTAGAGGCTGCCGGCATGATTATTTCTGCAAGAACTCCTAATGAGTCTTTGCCAGAAATGATGGAATTGCCAAGCAGTATGCACCCATGGTTCTTTGGTGTGCAGTTCCATCCGGAGTTCACGTCGACTCCAAGAGATGGTCACCCATTGTTCTCTGCATTCATTAAAGCAGCCTTAACCCAAAAGGGTATTGCAGTTTGATCTGCACAGTATTAAGGAATTAAGGAGTTAGCCATGAAACTATGCGATTTTGAAATTGGTCTTGATAAGCGTTTCTTTTTAATCGCTGGCACTTGCGTGATTGAATCTGAGCAAATGGCCATGGACACAGCTGGTCAGTTAAAAGAAATCACGAGTGCTTTGGGCATTCCATTCATTTACAAATCATCTTTTGATAAAGCCAATCGCTCTTCAGGAACTTCATTCCGTGGTCTTGGCATGGAAAAAGGCCTTGAGATTCTGGCCAAAGTTAAAAAAGAAATTGGCGTGAACATTTTGACTGATATTCATGAAGTTGATGAGATCAAGCCTGTGGCTGCAGTTGTTGATGTATTACAAACACCAGCGTTTTTGTGTCGTCAGACTGATTTCATTCGTGCTTGCGCTCAAAGCGGCAAACCAGTCAACATCAAGAAAGGCCAATTCTTGGCCCCAGGTGATATGAAGAACGTGATTGATAAAGCCAGAGCTGCTGCTAAAGAAGTTGGTTTATCAGAAGATATGTTCATGGCATGCGAGCGCGGCGCATCTTTTGGTTATAACAATCTGGTGTCTGATATGCGCAGTCTTGCCATCATGCGTGAAACCAATGCGCCGATTGTGTTTGATGCCACGCACTCTGTGCAGCTACCAGGTGGTCAAGGTACCAGCAGTGGTGGTCAACGTGAGATGGTTCCTGTTTTGGCGAGAGCTGCTGTAGCAGTCGGCGTGAGTGGTTTGTTCATGGAAACTCACCCAAATCCTGCGAAAGCCTTATCAGATGGACCGAATGCAGTGCCATTGAACCGCATGAAAGAATTACTCGCCACTTTGGTGGCTTTGGATGACGTTGTTAAAAATGGCAACGTTTACTTAGAAAAAGATTTCAAATAATTTGTTAAGGGAAAAGTCATGAGTGCAATCGTTGACATCATTGGACGTGAAATATTAGATTCAAGAGGTAATCCTACTGTTGAGTGTGATGTATTGCTTGAGTCTGGGGTTATGGGCCGTGCTGCGGTGCCTTCAGGTGCATCAACTGGTTCGCGTGAGGCTGTTGAGTTGCGTGATGATGAGCCAGGCCGCTACCTTGGAAAAGGTGTTCTAAAAGCTGTTGAAAACATCAATACTGAAATCGCTGAAGCAGTGATGGGTCTTGATGCCAGTGAGCAGGCCTTCCTTGATCGCACTTTGATTGATTTGGATGGCACTGATAATAAATCACGTTTAGGTGCTAATGCCACTTTGGCTGTTTCTATGGCTGTTGCCCGTGCAGCTGCTGAAGAAGCAGGTTTGCCTTTGTACAGATATTTTGGTGGTTCAGGCGCTATGCAATTGCCAGTGCCAATGATGAACATTGTGAACGGTGGTTCACACGCCAACAACAGTTTGGATATTCAAGAGTTCATGATCGTGCCAGTGAGCATGACGAGCTTTCGTGAAGCTGTGCGTTGTGGCGCAGAAGTTTTCCATGCTTTAAAGAAAATCATTCATGACCAAGGAATGTCTACATCTGTTGGTGATGAGGGTGGTTTTGCACCTAATTTCAAGAGTAATGAAGAGTGCCTGAACACCATTCTTCAAGCGATTGAAAAAGCGGGTTACAAGCCAGGCGAAGATGTTTTATTGGCCTTGGATTGTGCGGCTAGCGAATTTTATAAAGACGGTAAATATGACTTGTCTGGTGAAGGTCTGCAGTTGACTTCAGTAGAGTTTGCTAACTACCTTGCCAACTTGGTTGATAAATATCCTATCGTTTCGATTGAAGACGGTATGCACGAAGGCGACTGGGAAGGTTGGGCAATCTTGACTGAGAAATTAGGCAAGAAGATCCAATTAGTGGGTGACGATTTATTTGTAACCAACACCAAGATTCTTAAAGAGGGTATTGAGAAGAACATTGCCAACTCAATTTTGATCAAAGTAAACCAAATTGGTACTTTGACAGAAACTTTTGCAGCCATTGAAATGGCTAAGCGCGCTGGTTACACGGCTGTGATCTCTCATCGCTCAGGTGAGACAGAAGACAGCACGATTGCTGATATCGCGGTTGGTACAAATGCAGGTCAAATCAAAACTGGTTCATTGTCACGTTCTGACCGTATTGCCAAGTACAACCAGTTGATTCGTATTGAAGAAGACTTGGGGGATATTGCAACATACCCTGGTAAGTCAACTTTCTATAACTTGCGCAAGTAATTTTAGAAACTCACTTCAGAAAAGAGAGCCCAAATGCGCATCGTTGTTTACGGCATGTTGGCTCTCTTGGTGATTATTCAGTATCCATTGTGGTTGGGTAAAGGTGGTTGGCTAAGAGTCTATGAGCTTGACCGCCAAGTATCTAAACAATTCGAAAAAAATGATGCACTTGCGGCACGTAATGCCAAGCTATCAGGTGAAGTCAAAGATCTCAAAGACGGTACCAAAGCGATTGAAGAGCGTGCTCGCGCAGAGCATGGCATGAGCAAAGAGGGCGAGATCTTTGTGCAGGTGGTGCCTGGTAAAAAACCTGCTAATGACTCTGCTAAGGATGAGGCTGCAAAAGCTAAGTAATTTTTGTTAATGCTTTGAACTTGGGGCTTGTTTAACTGCATCAACAATCGTAGGGCTGGCAAATATCTGTTTGCAATCAACAGCGTCAAAAATATAAATCTGGCCACAGAAATCACAATTGGTTTCAACAGCATCTTTCTCTAACAGAATACTGTTCACTTCTTCTTCACCAAGCATTTTGAGCATATCGGCGACCTTGATGCGAGAGCAGCGGCATCCAAACTTAATTGGTCTTTCATCAAAACTTCTCACTCCATGATGTGCTGATTCATCAAGGTACAGGCGATTCATCAATACCTTGGGTTCAAGATTCAAGAGTTCTTCATTGGTGACCGTGTCTGAGAGCATCTGAAGTCTGGACCAGCCCTCAGCTGCTATCTCGTCATCCATTTTAAGTTGCCCCCCCATATTGGGCAATCTCTGGAGCAATAAGCCCCCACAAGAATCTTCATCGCTGGCTAGCCACAAACGGGTCTCTAACTGCTCAGAATCTCGCATGTATAAAGTGATTGCTTGGGCAATGTTTTTGACAGGTTCTCCATCGTCACTCAAAGCCACGATGCCCTGGTAGGGGTTTTGACCTGGTTTTCGATCGGCTGGGTCTAGGGTGATGACCAATCGACCTTGTCCATCGGGATTAATCAAGTCTGACAAATCGGCATCATCAGGAAGGGTGGATAGATCAATATCGTCATTTAACTTCGCAGTTGCTCGAATCACCAAATGTTCATTGCACTCTAAAACCAATAAACGGACTGCGCCATTCCCCTGGGCCTGAATGATCATGCTGCCATTGAATTTGAGAGTTCCGCACAAAAGAACGCCTGCAGCCACCAGGTCACCTAGAAGCTTTTTGACGGCAGGCGGATAGTCTTTGCGGGCCAAAATGGCTTGCCAAGAATCTCTGATATTGACGATTTCACCACGAACAGGCGCACCATCAAAAACAAAGACTTGGAGAGAATCTGGGGAGTATTTATCTGTCATAACGTATATTGTAGAAACTTTATGAAATGACAGCTTGTGTTTTCAAATAAACATCCATTTTTGACCGCTTTATCGCTTGCTTTGGGCTCAGCCATTGCCTTGGGTTTAGCGCGCTTCTCTTATGGGCTTCTATTGCCTGTGATGAGAGAGGATTTGGACTGGTCTTACCTGGTGGCTGGGACCATGAACACAGCCAATGCTCTGGGTTACTTTATTGGCGCTCTGAGTTCTCCAGCCATGATGAGGCGCATGTCCGTGCATCATTTCTTCATATCCTCTGCAATCATCACTGGTGTCTTTTTATTTCTTTCTGGCTGCACAGATCAAACCAGCTTGCTTTTTATCTATCGCGTGATTGCTGGCATTGCCAGCGCCTGGATCTTTGTCGCAGGTGGTGTGTTGATTTCTCAGCTTGGCATGATTCACGCTCATAAATCAGGTTTGATGTTGGGCATTTTTTACGCAGGGCCTGGTCTTGGCATTGTCTTATCAAGTGTGATCCTCCCATTTTTTAATGATTGGGGCGTAAAAATATCCTGGGATCATTCTTGGCAGTTGTCTTGGTATGCCTTGGGTATCTTGTGTTTGATTTTTACTTTGATATTGGTTAAACCAATCAGCTCGATCCCTGCGATTCCGCCAAAACCCAGCGGAGATTCTGGTACGCCTCTTAAATCATATGTCCCGGCATTGATGGGCTATTTTATGTTTGGTGTGGGCTATATTGGTTACATGACGTTTGTGGTCGCATTGCTCAAGCAATTGGGTTTGAGTAACTCAACGCTCAATATCTTTTATGCCATCTTGGGATTTTCTGTCATGGCATCTTCTCGTTTATGGGCTCAGATGTTAGATCGCTTCAAAGGCGGCCAATCTTTGGCTATCTTGAATACGCTTCTTGGTGTAGCTAGCTTGATTCCTGCCTTGATTGCGATCTATGACATCCCTTTGAGTAATCTGATTTTATTGAGCATCTTTGGATCAGGTGTTTTGTTCGGGGCAGTTTTTCTCTCAGCGGTTGCATCCACCACAGCCTTTGTGAAACACAATATGCCGTCCTCTGATTGGGTTGGAGGTATCACCGCCTTCACCAGCATCTTTGCCGCTGGCCAAATCATTGGCCCAACCATCGCAGGCTGGATTTCTGATGGGCAGGGTGGGTTGGCGCGAGGATTGCTTTTCTCGGGATTGGCTTTGCTTCTTGGAGGCTTGATCGCAACAAGGCAGAAGCCATTGAGCAATTACTCTGAAAAATAAGCTTTTTATCTCGCCAATGAGATAATCATGTTTATGACAGTTAGAACACGATTTGCACCAAGTCCAACGGGCTTTATTCACCTAGGCAACCTTCGAAGCGCTTTGTATCCGTGGGCTTTTGCTCGCAAGATGAAAGGCGACTTCATTTTACGTATTGAAGATACAGATCAAGAGCGCTCGAGCCAAGAGGCTGTTGATGTGATCATCGAGGGCATGAGTTGGTTGGGTCTTGATATTGATGAAGGCCCCATCTATCAAATGCAACGCATGGATCGCTATCGCGAAGTCATTGCACAAATGCTCAAAGATGGTTTGGCTTACCCTTGCTATATGAGTGAGGAAGAACTCAATGCCTTACGTGAGCAGCAAATGGCCAATAAAGAAAAGCCGCGTTACAACGGATTTTGGCGTCCTGATGCTGATAAGCAATTGCCAACACCGCCAGCAGATATCAAGCCAGTGATTCGTTTTAAAAACCCCATCGGTGGCAGCGTTGTATGGGAGGATGCGGTGAAGGGTCGGATTGAAATCAGTAATGATGAGTTAGATGATTTGGTCATTGCTCGTCCTGATGGCACTCCAACCTATAACTTCTGCGTGGTTGTTGATGACTTAGATATGAAAATCACTCACGTGATTCGTGGTGATGATCACGTCAATAACACCCCAAGACAAATTAACATCCTTCAAGCGCTTGGTGGATCTTTACCAATTTATGCTCACTTGCCAACCGTGCTAAACGACCAAGGTGAAAAAATGAGCAAGCGCAATGGCGCTATGAGCGTGCGTGATTATGAGCGTGATGGTTATATGCCTGAAGCTGTCCTTAATTATTTGGCGCGCCTTGGTTGGTCTCATGGTGATGCGGAGGTGTTTACCAAAGAACAGTTCGTTGAATGGTTTGATTTGGACCATTTAGGTAAATCACCAGCCCAACACAATCCTGAAAAATTACTTTGGTTAAATCATCAATACATCCAGCAAGCGGATGCAGCTGATTTAGCCAAGCGAGCATTGCCATTTGTTGAGAAATTAGGCATTAAAACCGACTCAGGTCCTGATTTTGTGGGGGTGGTCAATATCCTCAAAGATCGAGCCAATACGCTGATTGAGTTGGCTGAAGGTGCCAGATTATTCTATATGGATAGGCCTAACCATTCCGCAGCCGATCGACAAGCCAATATCCCTGAATCTGTCCATCCAGTCATCAGTGATCTGATTGCTGAGCTAGAAGCAGGGGATGGCTCAAAAGCAGCCGTTTCTGGAGCATTTAAAGCCGTTTTGGCCAAACATGGCCTAAAAATGCCAGCTTTGGCCATGCCAGTCCGTTACGCCATGTTTGCGACGACTCAAACCCCAGCCATTGATGCAGTTATCTCTTTGATTGGTATAGAAGAAACAAAACATCGCTTGCAAAGCGGGATAAAAATAGGCTAGAATTACGGTCTTGATTGCTTGAGCTTACTTTTTTAAGATCATCTAATTAAGGGGCTATAGCTCAGCTGGGAGAGCGCTTGCATGGCATGCAAGAGGTCAGCGGTTCGATCCCGCTTAGCTCCACCAGTAAGCTTAGATCGAAATGTAGTCAAGTAGTGAAATTGCAGTACCGTAAGTCCAGGGTCCCCATCGTCTAGAGGCCTAGGACACCACCCTTTCACGGTGGGTACCGGGGTTCGAATCCCCGTGGGGACGCCAAGTTTTTGGAGCGGTAGTTCAGTTGGTTAGAATACCGGCCTGTCACGCCGGGGGTCGCGGGTTCGAGTCCCGTCCGCTCCGCCAACAAAAAAGCCCTTGTTTTTAAACAAGGGCTTTTTTTATTTCTTCCAAGAATTACTTCTTGTACTGCTCAAGCTGACTACTTGCCACTGCAACTTCTTTTGGCAAATTGACCTGGGATTTGAGTTTTCATTTTACTTAGTCGATAAAACTATAAGCTACGCCCCTGAATAAATCCTCCTAATGTAGTGGAGGAGACAATTCCAGCAAGCCAAAGAATTAGAAGTAGTGCAGCAATTGTTTGAATCATATAAGCCCTCTTTTCATAAGAGCTACTCTAGCTGATTCAAAGAAAATCTTATGTGCGTTGCTGCACCTAGCAGCAACATCAATTCAAACCAATTACTTGCTACTGCTACTTCTTCTAGCAAATTGACTTGGTTTTTGTGTATTCATCTTGCGATGAGTTTTCTTCGGGGCGGTGATGGTTGAGTCTGATGGTTTGACTTGACCACTGCGCTTGGTTTGATTGGTACCTCTTGGAGAGGCGGCATTGTGTCTTGCCTGACCATGTCTTTGCGGCGCTTGCTGACTTCTCAGTTGGATAGGTTGAGCCACTGCGTTAGGGTCCGGTTCAAAACCAGGCACGACTTCTCTTGGCAAACTTTGTTTGATTAAGCGCTCAATATCTTTGAGCATATCGTGCTCATCAACGCAGACCAGCGATACAGCAACACCATTAGAACCAGCTCTGCCAGTTCGACCAATGCGGTGAACATAATCCTCAGGCACATTGGGTAGGTCGTAATTAACGACGTGCGGCAATTGGTCAATATCAATACCTCGGGCAGCAATATCGGTTGCCACCAAAGTAATGATCTTCCCAGCTTTGAAGTCTGCCAATGCTTTGGTTCTTGCCGTTTGACTCTTATTGCCGTGGATGGCCATGGCGCTGATGCCATTATTTTCTAATTGCAAGACTAATTTATTGGCCCCATGCTTGGTGCGCGTGAAAACCAAAACTTGCTTCCAGTCGTTTGACTTAATTAGATGAGCAAGTAAAGGGTGCTTATTGCCACGATCTACAGGGTGCATCAATTGTGTGATGGCATCATTGGTACTGTTGCTTCTTGCTACTTCAATCAATGAAGGCGAGTTCAGTAAATCATTGGCCAGCGCTTTGATCTCTGTAGAGAAGGTGGCAGAAAACAATAAGTTTTGGCGTTGTTTTGGAAGTGCAGCAAGAATTTTCTTGATGTCTCGTAAAAATCCCATATCCAACATTCTGTCGGCTTCATCAAGAATCAATATCTCCACATGCTGTAAAGAAATCGCGCCTTGACCCATCAGGTCTAAAAGACGTCCTGGCGTTGCCACCAAAATATCTAAGCCAGCTTGAATAGATTTGATCTGTGGATTTGCTCCAACACCACCAAAAATAACAGCAGATTTGAGTTGCGTGTATTTGCCATAGGTTTGAACGGACGCATGCACTTGTGCAGCGAGTTCACGAGTTGGTGTGAGTATCAAGCCGCGCACTTGACGTCGACGGCTGGTTTGATTCACCGGAGAGGTTAATAGGCGCTGTAATACTGGTAGCGTGAAGCCTGCAGTTTTTCCCGTGCCAGTTTGAGCAGCAGCTAATAAATCTCCGCCATTCAGAATGGCTGGGATTGATTGAGCTTGAATAGGGGTTGGCGTTGTATAGCCATGTTCGTTAATTGCTTTAAGGATAAGTTCAGATAAACCAAGATCTTTGAATTGCATAGGTACCAATAGAGTGATGACCTGTGCTCAGCAAAAAGTAATTTTTGGAAGGTCAATGAATGAACTGCTTAAGAAGAAATGTAGAGCGCAGTTATGAATGCTTACTGTTGCTATTTTAGTTCATTGCGGCTTGAATGTCCTATTTATCTTCACTTTGGGCTGATGTCATCAGTTAAAATAATGAATTCATGGGATATTCACCGATTATTTCTGGTGAACCATGAAATTATCAATTAATAACCCAGCAGTAGCTGGTATGACTGCTGAAAAATGATCACCTTAAACAATGTATCCCTGCGTCGCGGCGCCAAATTATTGCTTGATAAAGCAACGGTCACGCTCAATCCGGGGGAGAAGGTTGGTTTGGTCGGGCGCAACGGCGCTGGTAAATCAACTTTATTTGCATTATTAAATGGCACTCTTCATGAAGATGGCGGTGACTTTTCTATTCCTAAAGTATGGCGCATGGCCCAAGTGGCTCAAAACATGCCAGAAACTGAAGAGTCGGCCACTGAGTTCGTGATTGCTGGCGACACTCGCTTGATCGAATTAAGACAAGCGCTAGAGGCGGCCGAATTAGCAGAAGATGGCATGGCCATGGCGCATGCTCACGTTGACTTGGCAGATGCTGGTGAGCATGACGCAACATCCAGAGCGCAGGCGCTGATTCTTGGTTTGGGTTTTAAGGTCAGTGAGCTTGATCAACCCGTTAATAGTTTTTCAGGTGGTTGGCGCATGCGTTTACAGTTAGCGCGTGCCTTGATGTGCCCATCTGACTTATTGTTACTTGATGAACCAACCAATCACTTGGACTTAGATGCCTTGGTATGGTTGGAAGCATGGTTGAAGCGTTATGCAGGCACCATGATCGTGATTTCTCATGATCGAGAGTTTTTGGATGCAGTGACCAACGTTACTTTGCATATTGAGCATGCCAAACTGAACCGTTATGGTGGTAACTACAGTTCGTTCGAGCTCATGCGCGCTCAACAATTAGAGTTGCAGCAAGCATCCTTCTCAAAGCAACAAGAAAAAATTGCTCATCTACAAAAGTTCATCACACGCTTCAAAGCCAAAGCGAGTAAAGCCAAGCAAGCTCAAAGTAGGGTTAAAGCTCTTGAGCGCATGGAAAAAATTGCACCGGTGTTGGCTGATGCAGAGTTCACTTTTGAATTTAAAGAACCACAAAATCTACCGAACCCCATGTTGGCCATCAGCGATGCAAGTTTTGGTTACAAAGTGGATGGCGTCAATAAAGTCATCATCAAAGATGTCAACAAATCAGTTTTGGCAGGGCAAAGAATTGGTATCTTGGGAGCAAACGGTCAGGGTAAATCTACCTTGGTTAAAACCATTGCCAGAACCATGCCTCAGCTTGCAGGCACTGTGACTGAAGGTAAGGGTTTGAACATTGGTTACTTTGCTCAGCAAGAGTTGGATGTTTTAAGATCTGATGACAATCCTTTGGAGCACATGATTCGCTTAGCAAAAGATTTGGGCCCTAATGCGGCCGAATCAGGTCGTGAGCAAGACTTGCGTAACTTCTTGGGTACTTTTAACTTTGCGGGTGATATGGTCAAGCAAGCGGTTGGTACTATGAGCGGTGGTGAGAAGGCTCGCTTGGTCTTAGCAATGATTGTTTGGCAGCGACCTAATTTACTTTTACTAGACGAACCAACCAATCACTTGGATCTTGCAACCCGTGAAGCTTTATCAATGGCTTTGAATGAGTTTGAAGGCACCGTGATGTTGGTCAGCCACGATCGCGCTTTACTAAGAGCCGTTTGTGATGAATTTTGGCTGGTGGGTCGCGGAGAAATTAAGCCATTTGATGGTGACTTGGATGACTACCAACGCTACTTGCTTGAAGAATCTAAGAGACTGAGAGAAGAAGCCAAGATGGAAGAGGCCAAAAGTGTTTCTGTGAGTGTTTCTGAAGTTGCTAAGCCGACTGTCAGTATTGCCGTAGAGCCTGAGAAAAAGCCAGTAGTTCAAACCAGTGAGCAACGCAAATTAGAATCTGCCAAGCGCCAAGAGATCAATGCTCGGACCAAGCCTTTAAAAAAGCAAATTGAGCAAGCTGAAAAATCAATGGCGCAGCTTCAAACAGAGAAAACTCAATTAGAGTCAAAATTATTAGACCCAGTTTCTCCGCAAGAAATCGCGGATATTGGTAAGAAGCTCAAAGTGATCAACGATGAATTAACGGCTCTTGAAGAGAAGTGGCTAGGATGGACTTCTGAGATAGAAGCCATTGAATCTCAAGTATCTTAAATTTAAAAAAACTTGGTATATCTTAAAAAGATGCGCTGTTTATCTTCAAGTGCAGCGTTATTGTCGATGTCTTGACCATACTGCAAGGTCAGACGACCAAAGGAATAATTCCCAATCCCGCTCAATTGATAGCGATGTGACTTAATTGAATCGTTATTAGCTCTTCCACTAAAAATAGTTTCGCCACCTTCTGTATAGAAATATGCCGCTGCGAAACTGTATGTGTTATTCAATTTATAAAGAAGACCTGTTTGAGCGCTGTAAAGGGCTTTTTGTTCTAAGGTACCTAATCTATTAGTTAGAGAGCGACTCTCATCATTTTTTCCAAACCATAAAGTATCAAATGCAGCCATCCAATTTAAATTGGGAGCAATTCTGGTTTGGTAGGCAATTTGACCCGCCCATCGATAGCGATTTTCACCCATATTGATGGCTCTATCGCTTGAGTAGCTTCCAGTAGGGCTGATCAAATAGCCAGCAACAGCCACAAAAGTATTAGAAGTTTTATCAACGTAAGGCCAGTATGCAAATACCAGCGTGGTATCAATCATGCCATTATCAGCAGCATAAGGAGCAAGCGCCCCAGATGGATCATTTTTACCTGTGCCAGTGTGAAGATAAAACAATGCAGGTTGCTGATTCACCTCAAAAGCTTGGACATAACGAAACTGAACTTGAGTTTGATCAATTTTTGCATTCCTCGCACCAACTCTCTCCGCACTTAAATAAGAAAGTTGAACGCTGCGCAAACCAGGGGGTGGAGCGGTGGCATCGCCAGGTTGAAGATCGATTGCCCAAGCAGGGATAGAAAAACCCACTGCCATGATCAGTGTGGTAAGGGAACTAACTTTTGGTTTTATGGCTAATCGACGCATCTTGGCTATAAATCATGGAGATGAGTCATTTTATACTTTTTTATAAGTAACAAGGAGGGTGTCATCCTATTTGCTAATGAATCGTTAAAGGAAGAGGGGCATCGTTTATGATGACACTGTTAGCGCCTATGTGTGCGCCATTGGTTTAATAAAGGATTGATATGCATCGTAATTTTAAAAAAATTAGCTTGTTTGCTTTGATTGCTGCGACATTGGTTGGTTGTGCATCGACCCCAGTGGGTCCAAGCTTGGTCATCATGCCTGCACCAGGTAAGCCATTTGAAGTCTTCCAAAAAGATGATCAGGAATGCCGTACATATGCCCAAAATTCACTGAATACAACAGCGGATGAGATCGCCGCTAAAAATACGGCAAAAACGGCCATCATTGGCGCCGCAGTTGGTGCTGTAGCTGGGGCCATGGCTGATGGCGGTAGCTCTCGAAATGTGGGTACTGGTGCTGCTATTGGTTTATTGGGTGGTGCAGCAATGGGTGCTACTGGTGGCAATGATTCTGCCAAAGAAGTACAACGTCGTTATGACATTGCTTACCAGCAGTGCATGTACTCAAAAGGTCATCAAGTGCCAGGTTACTCTATTCAAAAGCCGGTTGAGGCTGCACCAAAATAATTAGCATCTGATTGCTGATGATTTGAAACTCAAGCAAAAAAATTGAGAGAGTGTTAAACCTCTACTGGAGGATGCTCTCTCTCAAATCTCCTGGCAGTTCTCTTGAACAAATTGATCAAGAAGGTTGCAGCAATAGCCAAACTTAAACTGTTGGCAAACCAAAATCCTTGAGCGCCCTGAAGTATCTCAGGGATGTTGCCAGTCAAATTAAATCCTAAAATATATCCGCCGCCAAGTCCAACACCCCAGAGTGAGATTGCGTAAATCCACATCGGCCAAAAAGCCACGCGATAGCCCCTCAAAATAAATGCCGATGTTACTTGTAGGGCATCAAAAATTTGATAGAAGGCAATGAATAAAAATAAAGGTATTGCCATTGATCGAACATCTGCTGATGGAGCATACAAATCAAGCAGAGGATATCTAAAAATCCAGACCAAGAAGCCAACCAAAACGCACAAAGTCGTTGTAAAGACCAAAGATGACCAACCAATCTCTTTTGCTAAGATTGGTTTATCTGCACCGAGTGATTGCGCCACTAAGGTTGAGGTGGCAATCGATAATGACAAAGGTAGCATATATAAAACCGTACCCAAGTTTGCAACAATTTGATGACCGGCTAAAGGCACGGTACCCAATTTAGCAATGAACAGCGCCATAAAAGCGAATGATGTCACTTCAATGAGATAACTCAAACCGATTGGTAAGCCCAGTTTTAAAAGGGTGCCAATCTTATGAGTATCTGGTCGGCTGAACTTTTCATAAACGCTAAAAATTTTATAAAACTTGCCTTGATAAACAATGATTAACATTGTTAAGAACCAAAGCCAATTGATGATCACAGTCGCCAGAGCGCATCCTGGACCACCCATGGCATCAACACCAAAGCCTCCATAAATCAGCCAAGCATTGAGGGGTATCTTTAAAAATAAGCCACCTATTTGTAACCAAGTGACCACGGCTGGTTTGGAAATGGCATTGTGATACGCCACCAAGACTCTCATCGCTAAACTGGCTGGTAAACCCCAAGCAACAATTTGTAAATACAAAATGGCTTTTGCTTCTACTTCTGGACTGGCATTCGCGATTGATAAAAATACGCCTGGGTTCATCAAGATCAACATGCCAAAAATACTCAGGCCAAGTGATAGCCACCAGCCTTGACGAACTTCCTCGCCAATTTCTGAAAAGCGTTTTGCACCAAATAACTGACCAGCAATCGGAGCTAATGCTGAAATAACCCCAGTCAGGCCAACATAAATGCTGATAAAAATAGAGCCTGCCATCGCCAGAGCTGCAAGGTCATCGGTGGAGTATCTTGCCACCATGGCCGTGTCCATCACGCCAAAGGCAATCACAGCCAATTGGCCAACCAGTAGTGGACCAGCTAATGAAAGTAGGCGGGGGATATCTCGCTTTAGATTACTGAGCATGACTCAGTACTTTGTACAGTCTTAATCGTTCAGAACGATCACTCACACGACGATCTTCCCAAATGAGTTCAAGATTCTTGTTCAGTCGCTGGGCAGTCTTACGTGCTTCACCAGGTTTATTGCTGATCCATAGGTCGCAATGAACATCATCCTTGAACTTTAACTTTGTGAAGTAAATAAATGAAGCTAATTGACCATCACCCAAATGCATTGAGTTGATACAGATAGATTGAGATGGAACCACTTGCACCAAGCGCTGCGCCACATCACGGTATGTTTTTGCATAATTGATGGTTGGTAGCCAAAGTGTCATCAGTAACACCCAAGTTAAAGTTGTGCCAGCAGCAGAAATCACGACTGCACGCCAAATCACTTTGGGAGCTCTGGATGTTCTCCACTTAACAACGCTCACCCACAAAATGGTCACTGCTATGGCTGCAATCAATGCTAACCAGCTAAATTCTGGAACAAAGCCAGGAACTTTTTTGGCAACGTTTCTTGCAAGGCCAGCAGGTAAGTTGGTTGTCATCGCAAACCACATGACCCAAATAAAAGCGCCAAGTAAAGTGAAGGTGAGCAGTGCAAACCAATCAATAAAACTGATCACACTGCGCTTAATAATAGGAAGGCTGAAGCATGCCCAGATAACCAATGGTGGAATGATCAATAGTAAAGATTGTTCACTGAGAGCTTGTAGATGAGTTTGATAAACCAATACTGCGATCACAATGCCCAGTGGTAATGCCATATTAGGGTTGCGAATGCCGCCCAATGGATTATTGGCACCTTTGCGCCAAAACCAAATACTCCACAGAGCCAAAGGCCAAACAGGCCAGGCATACAGAGGTAAGTTTCTAGCTAAAAAGCCCGAGGACTTAGCTGAAATAACCAACTGCATGGCGTCATTGCTCCACCAAGCTTGCCAAGCAGTTTGCATTTGACCTGTGGTCAAGCCTGAGATCCACCATAAAAATGGCCAAACACTGATGCCTAACAATGCAATTAGCCAAGTGCTTGCCAACCATTTGGGGTGAGGCTTGACCTCACAAATGATCAAGGAAACAATCAGACCAATAAAAATCAACACAAACAACCAAAGTGATGCTGATAGGGCAATGACAGCTAAGCCAAGACCAGTCCATGCGCCACCTTGAAGGGGTTTATCTAAGCCTCGGACCATGCCGTAAATAACGGTTGATACACCTAATAATTGAGCAAGTGCAGGAGTGGTTTCGTGAGCGCGCAGTGCCAAACCAACGCAGGCTAAGAAAATCATGAGAGCACTATCAGCCAATGTTCTGCCATAGTCTCTTGGTTCTGGTTGTCCACCTAGGGCAAATGCGGTTGGTTGAACCTCAGGACGACGTCCCAATAAATAAGAAGCGTTCCAGATAGCCATGCAGCTCAAGAAAAAACACCCGGCTGAATAAAGTCCTGCAGCGTTTGTAGGTCCCATCACCTGGCCAAATAAGCCAATCAAACTGGCACCTAACCAATACGGAAGTGGGCCTGCCAGGATCTCAGTTCTGCCATCAATGTGAGGTAGTAACCAGTCTAGCCATGAGCCATTGGCCAAGGTCCACATGGCCCCAAAGCCCGCGGCATCATCATTTTTCCAAGGGTCACGACCAAAGATCCCTAAGAGTCCGTAAATAGCCGTGATCAACACCAAAACAAAGCGAGGCAATGTCGATGTGGCAGCAGCAGTTAATCGAATGGATCTCATGAGGCTTAAATTTTGACCTGATTAGACGAGAATGAAAAGCTTATATGTAAAAAAGGCAGCGTGAGCTGCCTTTTATGATTTCATTGGTAAAGCTGAAATTCTTAGGCAGTTGTTTTGCCTGTAGCTTTTGTACCAAATTTCTGACGGAACTTCTCAACACGACCAGCTGTGTCCATGATCTTCTGAGTGCCAGTGTAGAAAGGGTGTGACTCTGAAGAAGTCTCAATCTTAGCCAATGGATACTCCTTACCATCTTCCCACTTGATTGTTTCTTTGGTGTTAATAGTAGAGCGTGTTTTGAAGCTGAAGTTGTTTGATACGTCTAGGAAAACAACTTCTTTGTAATCTGGGTGAATGCCTTGTTTCATTTAAATAGTCCTTTAGCCTGGTAGCCGCCCATCGGAATAACGGGTACTTGCCTGAATTAAAACGAGAATTGTAGCAAAAAATACTAGATACGGGCTCATTTTGGGTAAAACTGACTGGAAAACCACGTTTTCAGCCAGCTTTTACCTCAATTTAGCCCCCGCGACGCATCAATTCAAAGAATTCAGCGTTATTTTTGGTGGATTTCAACTTATCCACGATGAAGTTCATCGCTTCAATATCATCCATGTCAGAAATCAACTTACGTAAAACCCAGATCTTCTGGAGAATTTCAGGCTTGATCAAGAGTTCTTCGCGACGAGTACCTGACTTGTTTAAGTTGATCGCTGGGTAAACGCGGCGCTCTGCAAGACGGCGTTCCAAATGAACTTCCATATTGCCGGTGCCTTTGAACTCTTCATAAATCAAATCGTCCATGCGGCTGCCTGTTTCAATCAAGGCTGTTGCAATGATGGTCAAAGAGCCGCCTTCTTCAATATTTCTGGCTGCACCAAAGAAACGCTTCGGTCTTTGTAGAGCATTCGCATCCACACCACCGGATAAAACTTTGCCTGATGAAGGCACAACGGTGTTGTAAGCGCGGGCTAAACGAGTGATTGAGTCTAATAAGATGATCACATCACGCTTCATTTCAACCAAACGCTTGGCTTTTTCAATCACCATTTCTGCTACTTGTACGTGGCGCACAGCAGGTTCATCAAAGGTTGAGGCAACAACCTCACCTTTAACAGAGCGTTGCATCTCAGTCACTTCCTCTGGACGCTCGTCGACCAATAAAACGATTAAAACAGCATCAGGGTGGTTGGCTGAAATAGCATGAGCAATGTGCTGCATCATCACTGTCTTGCCAGACTTAGGTGAGGCAACCAATAAAGCACGTTGACCAAAGCCAATCGGTGCAATCATGTCAATGATTCGACCAGTTAGATTCTCTTCAGCTTTGATATCGCGCTCAAGTAACATCGGGCGATCTGGGTGAAGAGGTGTTAAGTTTTCGAACATGATGCGGTTTTTAAGCGCCTCAGGAACAATGCCATTGATCTTGTCTACTTTGACCAAAGCAAAGTAGCGTTCACCTTCCTTAGGTGTTCTAACTTCACCCTCTACAGCATCACCGGTGTGTAAGTTAAAGCGGCGGATCTGTGCTGGAGAGATGTAAATGTCGTCTGTAGAAGCCATGTAAGAGGCTTCAGGCGATCTTAGAAAGCCAAATCCATCAGGCAGAACCTCTAAAACGCCATCACCGAAGATGGTCTCACCACCTTTGGCACGTTTTTTAAGAATTGCAAACATCAACTCTTGCTTGCGCATGCGTTGGGTGTTTTCAATTTCTAGGCCAGTGGCCATTTCAAGAAGGGCAGATACGTGTAGTGCTTTAAGTTCGGTGAGATGCATGTGTGTGGAGTTAGGCTAAGGCCTCAAAGAAAGAACAAGATTTTTGGAATGTTTGATTAGAACAGAACGTCCTATCAGCTGTTGGGAGAATTCTACACCCTAAATTATAAAAAGAGCAAATAAAGTGTTTAAGGAGGATGAGGAGCTCTTTAGGTGAGCTCCTCAAATATCAATATTTAGATATGGCTATCCAAAAATGCAGTCAACTGAGACTTAGACAAAGCACCCACCTTTTGGGCGGCCACTGTGCCATTTTTGAACAAAATCAAAGTTGGGATGCCGCGGATACCAAACTGAGCTGGAATGCCTTGGTTCTCATCAACGTTCATTTTTGCAATTTGAACCTTGTCGCCATACTCTTTGGCAACTTCCTCAAGGATTGGGCCAATCATTTTGCAAGGACCGCACCATTCTGCCCAGAAGTCGAGCAACACTGGTTTATCAGACTTCATCACATCTTGATCAAAAGATGCATCACTCACGTATTTAATTGCGTCACTCATAAGAGTCCTTTGGTATTAATTGTTTTAATTATGATTGGTTGTAAATCTCATTTTTTGATAATTCACCAATAACAAGCAATATATTATCAATAAGTGCTTCTTTGTGCATACTTCTACTTCAATGCCATATTTCAAACACCACCTTTTAACCCCAGATGAGCAGGTATTGGATACCCTGGCTGATCTCGTTTGGACCGTGACCAAGGAAGAACAACGCAGTCCATTGGTGATTTTGAGTACATCAGGCCCTGCATATAGCTTAAGACAGGCCCTTGAAAAGCATCGACCACCTGGGTTGCCTTCAAATTTGATGTTTTTACCCAGAGTCCTGGGTCTGGCTCAATGGTTAAAGGAAACGCCTGGTTTAAGAGCAGAAGGTATTCAGAAAACTGATTTAGAGCGCTGGTATGAGGTGTACCGAGCTTTAAGCGATAGACCGCAACTCAGTTCTTTGTTAATGGATAGTTCCGACGCCTCTAAATGGTCATTGGCCAAGAAAATCATCGAGGTGTGTGATTTGCTATCGGATGCCACCTTGGGTGTTTTTGATGAGGTGCTTGAATCTGCTTTGAGTGATGCTATTGCAGAAGTCTATCAAGGAGCATCAAAACAGATTGTTGAAGTTGAGGCGCGCATCGTGTTGGCATTTTGGGAGAATCTGAGCAGTGCTCAAGATCCTATAGTCAGACAACGACGAGCCATGGGTTTGAGAATTGCTGAATTGAAAAATGCAAATGCTGATGTTCAGCACACCAACACCCATTTTCCAATTATCTTTATTCAAACCGCACAAGCCAGCCCTGGATTTGAAAAAGCGCTTGAGCAAGTTTGGCAGGCTCATGCATCAGTCACTGCGTTTCATCATTGTTCCTTGAATTACTCAAATGTTGCGCTTTGGCCTGAATGCTTGAGCGAGGTTGATGATTCAAAACCAATGATTCAAAAGAATCGAGATCATTTTTTTGAGTCGGGTAAGCATTTATCTCAAAGTGACCGTCGCATCCTCAAAGCCCAAGACTTTGAGGATGCCGCTTGGCAGGGCGCCGGGGCGATCGAAAAATTATTGCAAGATGGACATCAGCATATCGCATTGATTGCCCAGGACCGGCTAGTTGCTCGTCGTATGAGAGCATTACTAGCAAGATTTGGTGATGGTTTATCAGTTCATGATGAAACTGGTTGGAAACTATCAACCACCAGAGCGGCTGCATCAGTGATGTCCTGGATGGATGTGGTCCATCATCCAGCCGGTCCGTCTTCTGTGGAGTTAATCGATTTTCTAAAAAATCCGTATATCGATTGGTCAACTTTTGGGATTACTCATGATCAAGCTTCTGATTGCTTGACCTTCCTTGAGCAACGCTTGATTGAGGGGGATGTCAGAGGAACATGGTCTGGGTTCATCTTGGCTCTAGATTCTGATAACGATGAAACAAATACTTTGGTCAGCATTATTCGGAAGCTTAAAAACCAGAGCAACCGCTGGCAAGCTGCATCTAATTCTTGCCTTGCTTGGCTAGACCTCCTTGAACAAGACTTGATTGATTTAGGCATGTCTTCCTCACTGTCTCAAGACATTGCTGGTCAGCAGTTACTGGCATCGCTATCTCCAATGAGACTGTTGCGCCACCATCCGATGAAACAGGTGGAATGGCTGTCTTTGTTAAGTTCGATGCTTGAAGATGCCAGTTACATCGAGAGTAATCCAAGACAAAGTGCCAGCGTCACCATTCTGCCTTTGAGTGCCACACGTTTGAGACGATTTGATGCTTGGGTCATGGTGGGGTGTGATGACACCCAGCTACCATCACTGTCAGACAGCCCGATGTTTTTATCGGCACAACTTAAAAAATTATTAGGCTGTAAAACTCAGGAGGCTGAATTCATTCAGCAAGCCATGGATTTATCTCAGTTAATGAGATCTCATCAACACTGGCGAATGATTTGGCAGTCAGTGGGCACCACTGGTGAACCAAGGCAGCCATCACCGTGGTTGCAAAGACTCTACGTTCGTCATCCAGAACTATTAAAAGACAAGCTTGAAGTGCCAACCACATCCTATGAAGCGATGCCTATCAGTCAGCCAAAGCCAAGTTTGCCTGAAGATTTTGTCAAACCAACAAGCATTAGTCCAAGTGCTTATCGAGCTTTAAGAGAATGTCCTTACCGATATTACGTGACCAGATTATTGGGTCTCAAAGAGCGAAGTGGATTGGAAGCAGAGGTTGATTTGAGCCTGGTTGGAAAGACGCTTCACGCTGCTTTGTATGATTTTTATCATGGACTAAAAACCCAAGCGCTAGAGAATGACAATATTTACGAGCGCACCAAATTATTAAAGAAACGTTTGTATGCCATTTCTCATAAACATTTCAAACCTTTGCTTGAGGTGGATGGACGATGGTTGGCCGCTTGGATCGAGTGGGAAACTTTGATTCCATCATGGATTGATTGGCATATTCAACGTGAGCAATCTGGATGGGTGTTCCATGACGGTGAAAAGCAGGTGAGCTTTGATTTACAAACGCGTTTTGGTGATATTCGTGTTTCTGGATTTGTTGATCGTTTAGATATTCATCCTCAAGAGGGCGTTGAGGTAATTGATTACAAATTCAGTAGCAAGAATTCAATCACCAAAAAGAAAAACAATCTACAGGATGATCCTCAATTAGTCATTTATGCCAAAGCTGTGAATGAACATGACATGGTGAATCGTCAACCTACAACCACTGCCTCATGGATTTCTGTGAAGGAAGATGATTCGCGTGTTGAGGTTGATGATTTGCAAAGCGAAATGAAAGAACTTCCAGCGCAAATGATTGCTGATATTGAATCCCTTTGGGGAGGTTCTCCAATGGCGGCAAGCGCACCCGACAGCATTTGTCAGTATTGCCAGGCGCGGGGCATTTGTCGCAAAGGAATGTGGTCATGATCGATCAATTGATCCTTGATTCATGTGACCCTGATCAATCGGTGGTTGTGGAAGCTTGCGCTGGCAGTGGTAAAACATGGCTGCTGGTGTCGCGCATCATTCGATTATTACTGGCCGGCGCAAAGCCCAGTGAAATTCTTGCCATCACTTTCACTCGCAAAGCGGCGCAAGAAATGCGTGGTCGTTTGGATCAAGTGCTTTTGCAATTTGCCAATTGTTCAGAGGAAGACCTAATAGATGAGCTGATAGCGCGCGGTTTGTCGCCAGAAAAAGCCAGATTAGCATTGCCCAAAGCAAGATCCTTGTTCGAAGATGTTTTATCAGATCCTCGTCCTTTGAACGTTGAAACATTCCATGGTTGGTTCAGCAGTCTTTTGCGTGGCTCACCGCTGGGTTCAGGCGTTCCTCAGGGGCTGAAACTGCGAGATGATTTTAAAAGATTGCAAGACGAGTGCTTAGAGGATTGGTGGACAAATTTGCCATCGAGCAGCAACACAGCTGTGCGAGCTGCTTATGAACTCCTTGTCAAAGAGCTAAAAGCCAATAATGCGAATGATCTATTAATTGGCTCGAAAGGATTTTTAACGGTTAAAGCAGAGTGGTGGAGTTATTTAGAGCGCTGCAAAAAGCAGGGCACCAATCCAATGCAAGCCATCAGTGATCGCTCTGATTGGTTGGCAATCCAAGATCCGCTCAAAGTCATGTTGGATGATTCACAAGCTTTGATGAATTTGATGAGTTTGGTCAATCATTTAAAAAATGGTGGATCGAATGATCAAAAATACGCAATCGCTATTGATGATGCTCTGAAGAAACAAGCTCATGGTTTTTCGGCAGAGGATGTGGCTGCAGCTTTAAGGCCGGCCTTCCTTACCGCTGACTATGCACCGCTGTCAAGGTTATTGGCTTCTGATGCGGTTAAGAAATCTCTCAAGCAATTGACTGATGCTCAAAACATAGAGCAACAAATCAATAACACCCGGCAGACCTGGGCTCAAGCTCTGTATGACCATTACTGCTGGGAGGCTGATCATCGAGCTCACCGAATTCATCAGGCCTGGATCAAGATTGGCGTGGATATGTTGAAGCACTATCAGGCAAAAAAAGAAGTCATGCGCGCGCAAGACTTTTCAGATTTAGAAGCCTACACTGCAAAATTAATGCTCTCATCAGACGTGGCCAATTATTTGCAGGCCAGACTCGACGCCAAGTACAAACATTTACTCGTTGATGAGTTTCAAGACACCAACCCCTTGCAATGGCAAATCCTTCTATCTTGGTTGAATGCTTATGGTGAAGAAGAGAGCAGACCTTCTGTATTTTTAGTTGGTGATCCCAAGCAATCAATTTATCGATTTAGGCGAGCAGACGTCCGTTTGTTTGGCGAAGCTAAAAACTATCTAAACAAACAGTTCAAGGCCAAAGTTCACTCCTTTAACAAGACCAGGCGCAATAGTCCGGCAGTGATTAAAGCAGTGAATGCTGTTTTTGCTTTGCCGGATGTGCCAAAGAATTATCCATTTCAATCTCAAGAGCGAAACCCAAGTGCTAAAAATAGTTATGGCCCAGGTGAGGTTTGGCGTTTGCCTTTGATAGGTTCGCCCGAGATCAAGCAAGAGCATTCAAGAAATGCACTTGAGCATCCTTTCATTGATGTCACCAAGCAAACAAAAGTTCAGCAAAGTTTTGAAGAAGCATTA
Source organism: Polynucleobacter cosmopolitanus (assembly GCF_002224225.1). GTDB lineage: Bacteria > Pseudomonadota > Gammaproteobacteria > Burkholderiales > Burkholderiaceae > Polynucleobacter > Polynucleobacter cosmopolitanus. The sequence continues at coordinate 116,823 of NZ_NJGG01000003.1, forward strand.
CAGGTTGCTCAGTTGATTCATAAAATCAAACAAGAAAAAAATGCTGGCTGGGGAGACTTCTTGATTTTGTTGAGATCGAGAACTCATTTGGCTCAAATTGAAAAGGCTTTCAGAGTTACTGGCATCCCTTGTGACAGCCCAAGGCAAGGGGGTTTGCTCAAAACCCTTGAGGCCGAAGACATGGTGGCCTTGTTATCAGTTTTGATAACGCCGAGTGATGACCTATCGTTGGCCCAGGTATTGCGTTCACCCATTTATGGCATGTCTGATTCAGACTTACTGGTTTTGATGGTTGCCAAACAATCTCAAGAGATTCATTCTCTTTGGCAATTAATTTCATCGCCTGAGCATCCACACCATCATATTTATTCAGATATAGCTGCCTGGGCGGAGTTGGCTAAAAAATTACCGGTTCATGATTTGCTGGACCATATCTATAGTCAAGGCCAAATTCGTCTGAAATATGCGCGCTCAGCACCTATATTGCAGCGAGATCAGGTGCTATCAAATTTGGATGCATTCTTATCTCTGGCACTTAATTTAGATGGTGGACGTTATCCAAGCTTGTCTAGGTTCATTAATGAGCTTAAAAAGATCAAACGTGGTGCTGAAGAAGAAAGCCCGGATGAGGGTGAGTCATCAGGTGAGGATGATATTGATGAGGGTTCCGAAACATCTGAGAAGCGTGTCAGAATTTTGACCATTCATGCTGCCAAGGGTCTCGAATCTCGCTTTGTGTTCTTGATGAACACCAACACAAATAAGTCTGCCAGAGATAACGTGGGTGTCTTGATGAGTTGGTTGCCTGGTAACGATGCTCCTGATCATATCTCTCCAACATTTTCAGCCAAGCCAAAGGATCCAGCACGAGAGACTTTGCGTGAGCAAGAAGAGCAAATTTCTCAAATTGAAAATTGGAATCTTCTTTATGTTGCTTTGACCAGGGCAAAAGAGGCTGTTTATATATCGGGTTCTGCCAATAAAGGTGATTCTAAGAGTGAGACTGCGATTGCCAAAAATAGTTGGTATGACCGATTAGCTAGAGCGGACGTTGAACTGTTAACTGAAGCATCAGAGTTGCCCGTTAAAGTGGTTGATCAAAATCTTATATATGCAAAAACTGATATCGAGCCCTCATTTGCTGATTTCAATGTTTTGTGGCGTGGTAAGCCAAATACCAATATCCGCTTTGATGAGGAATTGGTGAGTATTGAACAGCAAGGCATGATTGATTTGGGTGTGGCTTTCCATGCTGTGATGGAACATGTGATGCGAGCTGGCATTAGAGATTCATCAGCTATGCCAAGCGCAGAAGAAATGGTTGCCTGGCTCAACCTCAGTCCTGAGGTAGCCGCTGATGCAAGACATTGCGCTTTGAATGTGTTGAATTCAGTAAAAACCAAACATTTTTTCTTTGATTCAGCGATTCAAGCTTCATGGGAAGAGTTGGATGTTGCTGACTCAAATGGAAGATTACTCAGAATTGACCGCTTGATTGAGTTGCCAAGCGAATTGATTATCTTGGACTACAAGTTATCAATTCCGGAGCCAACAAGCGAGTTGTTTGCGAAATACGATGCTCAAATGAGTACTTACAGAGAATGTGTGGCTCAATTGCGGCCAGATAAACCGGTAAAAAGTTATTTATTAGGTGCAAACGGGGATGTTTTAGAGTTGGGTGCTACTCAATGATCCAATTTTTGACTGAAAAACCCCTGATTAAACAAGTTAGTAGGTGGACGAGCCTGACCCTCGGCACTGGCAGTACTTGGCTTTGGCTGCTCCGTTCCCGACCTGACCAGGTTACCAAGCCACCATGCGAGGAGGCCCGTCCTCTGACATTCTACTGCCTTCTACTTGTAGAATGACAATATGACTGCATTAGCTTTAGCCCGAAAGTGGCGCCCAAGAGATTTCTCAACCTTAGTTGGCCAGGAACATGTGGTCAAAGCTTTGACCCACGCGCTTGATCAGCAGCGTTTACACCACGCCTGGTTATTCACAGGTACAAGGGGGGTTGGTAAAACAACCATTTCTCGTATTTTGGCCAAGGCTCTTAATTGCACGGGTGCGGATGGTCAAGGTCAAATGACTTCTCAGCCTTGTGGCAAGTGCCCAGCTTGTACAGAAATTGATGCTGGACGTTATGTTGATTACATAGAAATGGACGCAGCGAGTAATCGTGGTGTGGATGATATGGCTCAATTGCTTGAGAAGGCCATGTATGCACCAAGCAGTGCGCGCTTCAAGGTCTACATGATTGACGAAGTCCACATGCTGACCGGTCATGCATTTAATGCAATGTTAAAGACATTAGAAGAGCCGCCGCCTCACGTGAAGTTTATTTTGGCAACGACGGACCCACAAAAGATTCCTGTGACAGTTTTATCACGTTGCTTACAGTTCAATTTAAAACAAATGCCAGTGCCTTCAATTGTTGAGCATTTGGAAAAAATTCTTGAGTCTGAGCAGGTGAAGTCAGAAATCGGTGCATTGCGTATTTTGGCCAAAGCTGCTCAAGGATCGATGCGGGATGCTCTATCTTTGACTGATCAAGCGATTGCCTATGCAGCCGGACCTGTGAGTGAGTCTGCCGTTCGTGCCATGTTAGGTACCTTGGATGAAACATATTTAATTCAGATTTTAGATGCCTTGAGAACCGGTGACGGTGGAGCTCTGATTGCTATTTCAGATGAAATGGCTGCTAGAAGCTCATCCTTTTCTCTTGCTCTTCAAGATCTTGCTTCTTTATTGCAGAAAATTGCCGTGGGTCAAACAGTTCCATCAGCAGTCTTGGATGACTGGCCAGAAGCGACTGAAGTTCGTCGCTTGGCATCACAATTTAATAAAGAAGATATTCAGTTGTATTACCAAATTGCTATTACCAGCCGCCCAGATCTTTCTTTGGCGCCGGATGAGCAGACTGGTTTCACGATGGCGCTTTTGCGCATGTTGGCCTTTAAACCAGGTGATGGTTCTGGTTCAGTTAAATCTAGTCAAACGCCTAGAGCAGGTGGCACTTCAATCAGTTCTGCTGCTAAAGCAGCCGCAGCCCCTAAAGTGGCTGCAGCAACTGCGCCAGCCACACCAGCGCCCTCAGCACCTCAACCAACAGCTCCAAAATCATCTCCAGTGACTTACAACTCTGAAGATCCAGATTGGCAGTCATGGATGAAAGCTTTGCCAGTCAGAGGCTTGTTACAACAGTTGGCATTCCAAACAGAACTTCAAAAGTGGAATGAGCAAGGTGATTCTGTCAAAGCAACCGTGATTGTAGGAATGCCTCAACTGGCCAGCAAAGAAAATGTCTCGCGTTTACAAGAAGCATTATCGAATCACATCGGAAAATCAGTCACGATTTTGATTGAAACAGGCAAAGCCAGTCACTCGATTGCAGCCGTAGAAGCAAAAATCAAGCAAGAAAAACAAGAAGGGGCAGAAGAGTCGATTGCCAACGATGACTTTGTGAAAACGATTCAAGCTGAATTCGGTGCCACGGTTGTCCCTGGCAGCATTCGCCCCATTCAATAATTACTCATAAAACCAAATATTCATTCGGAGAAATAAAGCATGATGAAAGGTAATATTGCTGGCTTGATGAAACAAGCTCAGCAGATGCAAGAAAACATGAAGCGCGCTCAAGCTGAGCTTGAGGCTCTTGAGGTGATTGGTCAGGCCGCTGGTGGTTCTGTCAAAGTAACAATGACAGGTAAGCATGCATTGAAGCGTGTTGAGATTGCTGACAGTGCCATGGATGACAAAGAGATGCTTGAAGACTTATTGGTGACTGCTTATGCAGACGCTTATCGTCAAATTGAGCAGATATCTAGTCAAAAAATGTCTGGTGCGACGGCAGGTATGCCAATGCCACCAGGTTTTAAATTGCCATTTTGAGATTGTTAGCGAATAGTCACGATGTCAGAAAATAGATCCCCTGATCAAGCTCAAGATGCTCTGCAACGGATGGTGCAGGCTTTGAGAGCTTTGCCAGGCGTGGGCCCTAAGTCTGCGCAACGAATGGCCTTTCATCTGTTGCAGCATGATCGCAATGGAGCGGCAGTGTTGGGCCAAAGTTTGCTTGATGCAGTGAACCATATTCAGCATTGTTCATCGTGTAACACTTTTTCCGAATTAAATATTTGCACTACTTGCTCTGATGATCGACGTGACCCAAGCATTTTGTGTGTGGTTGAAACCCCGGCAGATCAATTGATGGTTGAACAAACCCTGACTTATAAAGGTTTGTACTTTGTTTTGATGGGAAGACTTTCTCCGTTGGACGGCTTAGGCCCGAATGAAATTCATTTGGATCGATTGATTGAGCGTGTTGAGAAAAGTCCGATACCCGTCAAAGAAGTTGTTTTGGCTACTAACTTCACCAGCGAAGGTGAGGCGACTGCCCACTACATTGGTGAAATCATGAAGGTACGCGATATCAAAGTATCAAGAATTGCCAGAGGTGTTCCAGTGGGTGGTGAGCTTGAGTATGTTGATGCCAGCACCTTAGCAAGAGCGATGATGGATCGTCGCTCAGTCAGTTAATTTTTAGGATTTCATGCACATTCTGATCGCAAACGATGATGGTTATCTGGCTCCTGGCTTATTGGCATTGGTGAATGCTCTTCGCCCTTTAGGCAAGATCACGGTGATTGCCCCCGAGCAAAATCACAGTGGAGCATCTAATTCATTGACATTGTCTCGACCACTCACGGTTAATCGGATGGCTGGCGGCGATAGAGATAACTTTTTGTATGTGAACGGTACGCCCACTGATTGCGTCCACATTGCGCTGACTGGTTTATTGGATTCAAAACCTGATTTAGTGGTTTCAGGCATCAATCAAGGTGAGAACATGGGTGAAGACGTTCTTTATTCAGGCACCGTGGCTGCTGCGATTGAAGGGGTGATGTTTGGAATCCCAGCAATTGCGTTTTCTCAAGTAGCCAAGGGTTGGGCAAGGCTTGATGATGCTGCTCAAATTGCCAGAGACATTGTGATGCAACAGATCAGCGCTCCAGTGGATGGAGTTTTGAATGCTGGTGAAAAACCCACATTGCTGAACGTCAATATCCCGAATCTTCCATATGAAGCTCTTAAGTCATGGAGAGTTACTAGATTGGGTAACAGGCATCATTCGCAAAATGTCATCATGCAAAATAATCCACGTGGTGAACCTATTTATTGGATCGGGCCTCCTGGTGATGCAAGAGATGCAACCGAGGGAACCGATTTCCATGCAATCAATCAAGGGCAGGTGTCTATCACTCCTTTGCAGTTGGATTTATCTCATGTGCAAACACGTGAAAAAATGATTCAGTCTCAGTGGCATAAAAATTAATTTAATAGGTTGTTAGTGGTTAAAAAAGATCCCATGTTCGACAAGGCACGCCTTCAATTAGCAGAAAAGGTTGCTGCTAGTGGTGTGCGTAATCGTCAGGTATTGGAAGCAATTGCGACTGTACCGCGTCATGCATTCATTGATCACGCTCTTGATGCAAGAGCTTATGAAGATTCAGCATTGCCGATTGGGCATCAACAAACAATCTCAAAGCCATCAGTGGTGGCGCGCATGGTTGAGTTATTGATGCGCCCCAAAAAAGACCTTGGTAAAGTCCTGGAAATTGGCACAGGTTGTGGCTACCAGGCGGCAATTTTAAGTTTGGTGGCTCAAGAGGTTTATTCAATTGAGCGAATCAAGCCTTTGCATGAACAGGCCAGAGCAAAACTAAGACCTTTCAGAATTCCTAATTTACGCTTGGTGTACGGTGATGGCATCCGAGGCTTACCGCAAGCCGCTCCATTTGATGGAATCATCTTGGCTGCGGCTGGTTTAGGTATCCCAGATCCATTGTTGGATCAACTCGCCATTGGTGGTCGATTGGTGGCGCCTGTGGCTAAAAATGAAGAAGAACAGCAATTGGTAGTGGTTGAACGAGTCAGTTCACAGCGTTACCAAAGAACGGTTCTTGAAGAAGTATTTTTTGTGCCTTTACAATCAGGTATTGTGTAATTTAATCGCTATTTAATTGCGTCATTGACTGCTGTGAGCTTATGAATTTTCCTCGTTTATTGATTGTTTCTTTGGCAATTTCGACTGTTGTATTTCAGTCAGGTTGTGCCACGCGTTCGACACCTGCACCAGTTGTTGATCGTTCGGGTGGTAAGGGTGCTAGCCTCGAACCAGTCCAAGCAGGGTTTTATCGCATCAAACGTGGCGATACTTTATTGAGGATTGCTTTAGATCATGGTCAATCACACCGTGATATTGCAGAGTGGAACAACATTGCTGACATGAATCAAATTGAAGTAGATCAAGTTATTCGTGTGGCGCCACCAAGATCTGCCAAAGCCATGACTTCTAAAGTAGAAGTAAAGCAAGAAAAGCCAAGTGCGGCTAAAGATGTTGTCAAGCCATCAGACAAAATGAAAGATGAAAAGCTTGCTAAGAACGAAGTCAAGGTTGATAAGTCAAACAACGAGCCTGCAGCTGATGCCGGCATCAAGCTTTCTTGGCCATCAAAAGGTAATGTCATCGATCGCTTTGATGAAGGCAAAAACAAAGGTATTGGCATTGCAGGCAAGTCAGGCGACTCGATTCAGGCTGCAGCAGATGGCAAAGTAGTTTATGCCGGTAACAGCTTGAGAGGCTATGGCAATTTATTGATTGTGAAACATGACAATACTTATTTAACTGCCTATGCTCACAATAAAACTCTTCTTGTAAAAGAGGGCGATACCGTCAAGAAAGCTCAAAAAATTGCTGAGATGGGTAATACCGATGCTGATCAAGTGAAATTACATTTTGAAGTTCGTAAGCACGGTAAACCTGTTGATCCAATGTCTTATCTTCCTTAAGTATGACTAAATCAACAGACTCAGATAACAGCTCATTCAATGACTTTTCTGAGCTAACTGATTTAAACAGTCAAGAGCTGGATGCAGACGAATTAAAAGAAGTTTTAGCCGCCGAATTGTCTGCGGACCTCGTGCAGCGCTATTTGCAGCAAATCTCCAGTAAGCCTTTATTTACTCCCGAAGAAGAGCTCAAGGTGGCTACTCAGGCCAAAGCCGGTGATTTTTTAGCCAGACAAGCCATGATTGAGCACAACTTGCGTTTGGTAGTGAGCATTGCCAAAACGTATATGCACCGCGGTTTACCTTTACCTGATTTGATTGAGGAGGGTAATTTAGGCTTGATGCACGCTTTAGATAAGTTTGAGCCTGAACGAGGGTTTAGATTTTCAACATATGCCACCTGGTGGATCAGACAAAGTGTCGAAAAAGCTCTGATGAATCAGGTTAGGACTGTTCGTCTGCCTGTTCATGTCATTCGAGAAATCAATCAAGTCCTAAGAGCCACTCGTTTTTTAGAGCAAGCTTTGGGGGCCGAAGGCAGAGCACCAGACCTTGAAGACATTGCCAGTTTGACGGGTAAATCAGTGGAAGATGTTGCGGATGCTCTGGCATTGGCTGAGCACACCACATCTTTGGACGCTCCCCGAGATTTAGATCCAGGATCTAGTTTGCTTGATTTTATTTCTGATGATCGCAGTGCTGCACCAGATGAAGAGGTGGAAAGATCTCAATTGGAAGAAATGTTGAGAAACTGGTTAAAGAATTTAAAGGACGATCAACGCATGGTGATCATCAGGCGTTATGGGCTTGATAATCAAGAGCCAGCGACCTTGGAAGGCCTTGCAAAAGAATTGGGTTTATCCAAAGAGCGTATTCGTCAAATTCAGCAAGAATCTTTGATTAAACTCAAAAAACATTTATCGAGTCATGGCTTGGACAAGGGTTCAGTGCTTGATGATTGATTCATCTATCTAACCAATAAAAAGAAAGATATTTTTCATGGCAGGCGTATTAGTTTTTGATATTGAAACCATTCCAGATGCTGCTGGCATCCGTCGCTTGGAGAATATTCCTGATTCCGTCTCAGATGAAGAAGTGGTGAATCAGGCGCTGGCGCTTCGGAAAGAAAAGACCGGCAGTGAATTCATGCCATTGCACTTGCATAAAGTGGTGGCGATTTCTTGCGTCATTCGCCGTACCACCAAAGATGGTGCACCTCAATTCAAAGTAGGCAGCCTTGGCGATGCCGGCAGCTCTGAAAAAGAAATCATTCAAGCCTTCTTTGATTTGATTGAAAAATACACACCTCAACTCGTATCTTGGAACGGGAGTGGCTTTGACTTACCTGTATTGCATTACCGAGCACTATTGAATGGCGTGGTTTCTTCTAGGTATTGGGAGATGGGCGAGAGCGGCGATAGCGATAGCAGAGACTTCAAATGGAACAACTACATCAGTCGCTATCACATGCGCCATATTGATTTGATGGATTTACTCGCAAAGTTCTCAGGTCGTGCCAATGCTCCACTTGATGCTTTGGCCAAGTTATGTGGCTTCCCTGGAAAAATGGGCATGGATGGTGGTCAGGTCTGGCAAGGCTTTTTAGACGGCAAGATCAAAGAAATCCGAGATTACTGTGAAACTGATGTTGTGAATACTTATTTGGTCTATTGTCGTTTTCAAAGAATGCGTGGCGGTGTTTCTCCTGAGGAATACGACGAAGAAATTCAGTTTGTTAAAAACGAATTACTCAAAGAATCTAAAACTCCCAATGGTGCTTTTTGGCAAGAGTACTTGAACAACTTTTCTACAGATTTAAAAGACAGCCTGTGACCAGAGTCATTGTTGAATCTCTGAACCTTGAAGCACAAGGTGTCGCTAGACCGTTGGATGAAAATGGCGCGCCTGGTAAGGTCGTGTTCATTGATGGAGCCTTGCCTAGAGAAGATGTTGAATTTCAGTCTTACAAAGTAAAAAGTAAATTTGAGTTAGCCAAGCTGACCCATATTTATAAAACTTCATCAAGTCGCGTCACACCAAAGTGCCCCTCTTTTAATGAGTGCGGTGGTTGCTCGATGCAGCATTTAGATGCTCGAGCGCAACTGGCGATGAAGCAAAGAGTTCTAGAGGATAACTTGAAGTATTTGGGTCGTGTACGCCCAGAAGTTATTCTGCGACCAATATCCGGCCCAACTTGGGAGTATCGCTATCGTGGCCGGTTGTCGATATTCAAGATTCCTAAAGGCCGAGTGCTGGTGGGTTTTCATCAAAAAAAGGGCAGTCGTATCACTGACATGTTGTCTTGCGACATTTTGCCGATCCATGTGTCTAATTTATTGCCTCGTTGGCGAGAGCTGATTTCTCAGCTATCAATTCCTGGAGAGTTAGCGCAACTTGAGTTTGCGATTGGTGAAGGCAAGACACCTGGTTCTTTAACAACCGCTTTTGTTCTGAGGCACCTAGAACCATTGAGTGCTGAAGATCAGCAAATGCTAATTACTTTTGCGCAAATCCACGACATTGATATGTGGTTGCAACCAGCCGGCCTTGACAGTGCTCATCCACTGCATCCTGCAGATAGTCATCTTTGCTATAGGCTTCCAGAGTTTGATATTGAAATGCCCTTCAAGCCAACTGACTTCACGCAGGTGAATCATCAAGTGAACAGGGTGCTGGTCAGTAAAGCAATTCAATTGCTCGACCCTCAAGCACAAGAGAGAGTGATTGATTTATTTTGTGGCATTGGTAATTTCACATTACCCCTCGCCAGAAGAGCGGCTGAAGTTTTTGGTATTGAAGGTAGTGATGAGTTAACAAAACGAGCCAAAGAAAATGCCATCCACAATCATTTAGGTGAGCGAGTTAACTTTGCTTGTAGTAATTTATTTGAGGTGACTCCGGAAGTTATTGAGTCATGGGGTAAGGCTGATAAATGGTTGATTGATCCACCGCGAGACGGCGCAATGGCTTTGGCTACAGCACTGGCCATGATGGCTAATTCAAAAAATGCTGAAGTAAAAGATTATTTGCCTAAGAGGATTGTTTACGTTTCTTGTAATCCTGCCACTTTGGCCAGAGATGTCGGCATTTTGGTCGGGCAGGCAGGTTATCGATTGAAAGCGGCTGGTGTGATCAATATGTTCCCGCATACTTCTCACATTGAATCGATCGCTGTTTTTGAGCGTTAACTTGTTTGTTACAAATAACAAGTTATAAAAAAAGGCCAGCATTGCTGGCCTTTTCATTTGGTCGGGTGGGTTTATTCGCGGTCACCACCAAAAATGCCTAACAACGCTAGCAAGTTGCTAAATACGTTGTAAACACTTAGGTAGATACTCAAAGTTGCCACCACATAGTTTGTCTCCCCACCGTTGATCACGCGCTGAACATCCACCAAGATGAATGCTGAGAAGATCGCAATCGCTACTACGCTGATTGTGAGCATCAAAGCAGGCATTTGAAGCCAGATGTTAGCCACTGAAGCAAGAATCAACAAAATCACGCCAATGAACAACCATTTGCCAAGACCTTGTGACAAGTCTTTCTTAACGGTGCCAGCCAAGCTCGCCATACCAGCAAAAATCACGGCAGTGCCACCAAAGGCTGTCATGATCAAGTTTGCGCCATTGCTAAACCCGAGGATTGAGCCAATCAAGCGTGAAAGCATCAGACCCATGAAGAATGTGAAGCCAAGCAATAGAACAACGCCTAGACCAGAGTCTTTGTTCTTTTCAATTGCCCAGAAAAAACCGAATGCGATCGCAAAAAACGCGATCAAGCCAATGAAAGGGCTTCCAGCAAAGAGTGAAAATCCTGTCGCAACACCAATCCATGCGCCTAAAACTGTAGGCACCATTGATAACGCTAAAAGTGCGTAGGTGTTACGTAACACCCGGTTGCGGACCTGAACGCTGGATGTAGCGCCGCTATTTCCAAAACCATAAGTGTTTAAATCGCTCATTGATACTCCTTTATGTATAAACATGACTCGTCCACCACTGGACTCGTGTAATAAGTATAGCCATTTCCCATGAAATTCAAGGGGGATTTCGATTGTTGATAGAGGAATAGGGGTGTTTTTGTGCTTTTTTGCTGTTTTCGCCCTATTTAAGCCGCTTGATTTCAAGACTTTTCCTTAAAAATCAACGCTTTTAGCTATTTCATACTCGGGAAATCCCTCATGAACACTGTATAATTTGGGGTTTTTAATCTATCTATCAATGGAGTTTATTCATGGCAATTGAGCGCACCCTATCTATTATCAAACCTGATGCAGTAGCGAAGAACGTTATTGGTCAAATTTATGCTCGTTTTGAGTCTGCTGGTTTGAAAGTTGTTGCTGCCAAGATGGCCCACCTTTCACGTCAAGAAGCTGAGCAGTTCTACGGCGTTCACAAAGAGCGTCCTTTCTTCAAAGACTTGGTTGACTTCATGATTTCAGGCCCAGTGATGATTCAAGCTTTGCAAGGCGAGAACGCGATTGCTAAGAACCGTGAATTGATGGGTGCAACAGATCCTAAGAAGGCTGACAAAGGCACGATTCGTGCTGACTTTGCTGACAGCATTGATGCTAACGCAGTACACGGCTCAGACGCTCCTGAAACAGCTGCGGTTGAAATTGCATTTTTCTTCCCAGGCATGCAAGTTTTCTCACGTTAATTCATCCCATTGATTGACTCACGCATCAACTTACTGAACTTTGATCCTGAGGGAATGAGCGAGTACATCGCATCCCTCCAGGAGAAACCGTTTCGTGCTCAACAGTTGATGCGTTGGGTTCATCAGCGCGGTGAGGCTGATATCGCTCAAATGAGCGACTTGGCTAAAACCTTCAGAGCCACGCTCGCTGAAAAAGCTTGCGTATCAGCTCTACCGGTTATCAGCGATCAGCAGGCGGCAGATGGCACCCGTAAATGGTTGTTAGACGTTGCTGATGGCAATGCAGTAGAAATGGTTTATATCCCTGAGGATGATCGAGGTACTTTGTGTATCTCTTCTCAGGCAGGTTGTGCCGTGAACTGTAGTTTTTGTTCTACAGGCAAGCAGGGCTTCTCAAGAAATCTCACGCTCGGTGAAATCATTGGTCAGTTGTGGATGGCCGAGCACACTTTGCGCAAAGAGCCTGGCGCGATCAAACGGATTGATAGTTACGACGGTACGCCGCTTGATGAGCATGAGGGCCGTGTTATCTCCAATGTTGTGATGATGGGCATGGGTGAACCTTTGCTCAACTATGAGCCCGTGGTCGGTGCGATGCGATTGATGTTAAGTGATAACGCTTATGGCTTATCTCGCCGCCGTGTGACTTTATCAACTTCAGGTGTTGTTCCCATGATGGATCGTTTGGCGAATGACTTACCGGTGGCATTGGCTGTTTCATTGCATGCCCCCAATGATGCGTTGCGTGATGAGTTAGTACCGATCAATAAAAAATATCCGCTGAAAGAGTTGATGGCAGCTTGCATGCGTTATTTGCCATTTGCTCCGCGAGATTTTTTAACATTTGAATATTGCATGTTGGATGGTGTTAATGATTCTGATCAACATGCAAAAGAGTTGGTTGATTTGCTCAAGAAAATACCATGCAAATTAAATTTGATTCCATTCAATCCTTTCCCTGATTCTGGCTTAAAGAAATCCAACCCTGCGCGCGTGCAAGATTTTGCGAAGCGCCTCATGGATGCTGGAATCATCACCACCGTGCGGAAAACACGTGGTGACGATATTGCGGCGGCTTGTGGTCAATTGGCCGGTGATGTCAAAGACCGTACCAACGTAAAACAAAGAATCCAGGTGGTTAAGTTTGATAAAGGAATCACTCGCTCATGAGTTCGAATCCGACATCTCCAATAAAAAGAAGAGTTAGTCAGCAGTCCATCATTGAATGGGCTGGTCAAGTTGTCACCGTGGGTGGTGATGCTCCTGTTCGTGTGCAGTCCATGACGAACACCGACACAGCCGACGCCATTGCCACAGCTATACAGGTGAAAGAGTTAGCCAAAGCCGGCTCAGAAATTGTCCGTATCACTGTGGACAACCCTGCAGCGGCTGCAGCTGTTCCTGCTATTCGTGAGCAACTCGACAAAATGGATGTTTATGTTCCATTGGTGGGTGACTTTCATTACAACGGCCATACTCTTTTAAATGATTACCCTGACTGTGCGCAAGCTTTGTCAAAGTACCGAATCAATCCAGGTAATGTGGGTCAGGGTGCCAAGCGTGATATGCAGTTCTCGCAAATGATTGAAATGGCTTGTCGGTACAAAAAGCCGATTCGCATTGGAGTGAACTGGGGCAGTCTTGATCAAGACTTACTGGCAAAACTATTGGATCAAAATGCAGTCAGCGCAACTCCTAAAGAGTTGAATCAAGTGATGGCTGAGGCTTTGATTCAATCTGCTTTGCAATCTGCTCAAAGAGCGCAAGAGTTAGGTTTGCCAAGCAATCAAATCACTTTGTCTTGCAAGGTGAGCAATGTTCAAGATTTAATTTCTGTTTACAGAGACCTCGCTGTGCGCTGTGACTATCCATTGCATTTAGGTCTTACCGAGGCAGGTATCGGAAGCAAAGGAATCGTGGCTTCGACTGCTGCTCTTTCAGTATTGTTACAAGAAGGCATTGGCGACACCATTCGTATTTCTTTGACACCTGAGCCAGGAGCGCCCAGAGAGAATGAAGTGATCGTGGCTCAAGAGATTTTGCAAACAATGGGCTTGCGTCATTTCACGCCGATGGTGATTGCTTGCCCAGGTTGTGGTCGAACCACCAGCACCTATTTCCAAGAGTTGGCATCACGCATTCAGTCGTATTTGCGCCATCAAATGCCCATCTGGAAAAAAAATCATCCAGGTGTTGAGTCGATGAACGTTGCGGTGATGGGTTGTATTGTTAATGGCCCAGGTGAGAGCAAACATGCCAATATTGGCATTTCATTGCCGGGCACTGGAGAGTCTCCAGCAGCTCCTGTGTTTGTTGATGGGGTCAAGGTTAAAACTTTGCGTGGTGACAAGATTGCGGAAGAGTTTCAATTGATTGTTGATGAATATGTGAAAAACACATATCAGAACAAAGTGAGCGGGTAAGCATATGAGCCAAAGTAAACAAAACAAAATCACTGGTGTGCGTGGCATGAATGACATGCTTCCTGCAGAAGCGCCGCTCTGGGCTCATTTAGAACAGTCCATTCAGAGTTTAGTGAGAGCTTATGGTTATCAACAAATTCGTACGCCGATTGTTGAGCAAACAGCTCTCTTTAAACGCGGTATTGGTGAAGTCACTGACATTGTTGAAAAAGAAATGTACTCCTTTGAAGATGGGCTGAATGGTGAGCAGTTAACCCTTCGACCTGAAGGAACCGCGGCTGCTGTGCGAGCTGTGATTGAGCACAACATGCTTTATGAAGGCCCAAAGCGTCTTTGGTACACGGGCCCGATGTTCAGGCATGAGCGTCCACAGCGTGGGCGCTACAGACAGTTCCACCAGTTGGGCATCGAAGCCCTTGGTTTTGCGGGTCCTGATATTGATGCTGAAATTATTTTGATGTGCCAGCGTTTATGGGATGACTTGGGTTTATCAGGCATTAAGCTAGAGTTGAATTCACTTGGTCAAGCCAGTGAGCGTGCAGCGCATCGCGATGCTTTGGTTGAGCATTTTAAAAAGCATGAATCTGAGCTCGATGAAGATTCAAAGCGACGCTTGGGGTCAAACCCTTTGCGCATTCTTGATAGCAAGAATCCTGCAATGAAAGCAATCATTGAGTCGGCTCCGCAAATCTTGAACTATTTGGGTGAAGAATCCCTCAAGCATTTTGAGGGTGTGCAAAAGCTACTAAAAGCCAATAATTTACCTTTCAAGATCAATCCTCGCTTGGTCAGAGGCTTGGATTACTACAACTTGACCGTTTTTGAGTGGGTCACCACTGAGTTGGGTTCTCAAGGAACTGTGGCAGGTGGCGGTCGCTATGATCCGTTGATTGCTCAAATGGGCGGTAAAGCTGCTCCAGCATGTGGTTGGGCCATGGGTATGGAGCGCGTGATTGAATTAATGAAAGAGCAAGGCTTGACCAGCGATTTAGAAGCAGGGTGCGATATCTATGTATTGCACCAGGCTGGTGAAACTTTGGAGCCAGCTTTTATCTTGGCTGAACGTCTGCGCAGCGCTGGCCTAGAGGTCATCTTGCACTGCTCCTCAGATGGTGAGGCTGCGAGCTTTAAATCACAAATGAAAAAAGCAGATGCCAGCGGTGCTGCATATGCGATTATTATTGGTCCTGATGAGCTGGCCGCTAATCAAGTTCAGTTAAAAGATTTGCGTCGTGATGGTCAGCAAATCACTGTCTCAATGGATAATTTGGTTGATGAAGTCATCAATCAATTAGTAAGCACTTCAGAATAAGAGAGTAACTATGCATTTCAATTTAGAAGAACAAGAACAGTTAGCCGAGTTTAAGGCTTGGTGGAAGCAATACGGCAAATGGTTAATTGCAATACTCATCCTGATTTTGCTTTCTTATATTTCATTCACTGCTTGGAATTGGTGGCAAAACCGGTCCTCTCTTGCTGCAAGCAAGCTGTATGACACTTTATTGGTCTCTGCTCAAAAGCAAGATGTGCCAGGAGTTCTGAGAGCTACCAAGGATTTACAAGATCAATATTCTTCAACCAGTTATGCTGGAATGGCTGGATTGGTTGCAGCTCAAGCGGCTAACAGCTCAGGTGATATGGGTGCTGCTGAGCAACAGTTGCGTTGGACCATGTCTAAGGCTTCTTCAGATGCACACCGTGATGTTGCTAGGGCGCGCTTGGTTTCTTTGTTGATTGATAAGCCTGATTTTGCTGATGCTGAAAAAGTGGCCAGTGCTTCGGTATCAACAGCTTTTGAGCCATTGCTGCTTGAGAGACGTGGTGATGTTCAGTTGGCTCAACAGAAAACAGTTGAAGCGCGACAGTTTTATCAACAAGCTTGGGATAAATTGGCAAAGAATCCTGATGCTGCAGATGAAGCAAAACGTTTATTGAAAGTTAAATTAGATGCTGTTGGAGGTCGTTAATGACAAAATCTCTACCTAAACTTGCCTGCGCTTTTTTGGTTATCAGTTTTTTAGCCTCATGCTCCAGTGCTAAAAAGCGTGAGCCTGCTTCATTGACCAAAGTTGATGACAAAACTATTTCTGTGGCTTCTGTTTGGTCTTCAAGCGTTGGTAAATCTGAGACGTTTGTGATGCGACCGGTCTTGGCTGGCGATTACTTATACACTTCATCAGGTAATGGCACTGTTTCAAAAATTGAAGTCCTGACTGGTAAAGCGGTATGGCAAGTAAAAGCTCCTTCAGATATTTCATCGGGTCCTGGGAGTGATGGCAATGTTGTTGTTGTTGGATCAACCAAGGGCCTTGTTTTTGCCTACGATTCAACCGGTCAAAAAATTTGGGAAGAAAAGGTTGGTAGCGAAGTTTTAACTGAACCACTTGTGTTGGGTGGTGTCGCAGTTATTCGTACCATTGATAATCGCTTTATCGGCTTAGATGCCAAAACAGGCAAGCGTCGCTGGTCTTATGTGCGCCCTCAAATAGCGCTGGCTCTCAGAAACAGCTTTCCGATGGTCCCAGTTGCAGCTGATGCATTTGTGACAGGTTTTTCTGGCGGCAAGATCGGTGTGATCGGATTATCCTCAGGTAGTCTTCTATGGGAAACGTCTTTGTCTTATCCAAAAGGCTACTCGGAGATTGAACGAATGACGGATGTTTCTGCTAGACCAACTTTGTTGGGTCGTCGTTTATGTGCTGTTGCTTTCCAGGGAAGAATTGCTTGTGGAGATGTGAGTAGTGGCAACTTAACATGGACTAAAGATTTCTCAAGTCATACGGGGACTACTCAATCACAAGATTTCGTATTTGCTGCAGATGAAAAATCTCATGTTGTTGCATACAGAGCCGCTGATGGTGTTGAAATTTGGCGTAATGAGACCATGACTTGGCGTGATGTTGGTGAACCTTTAGCGGTGGGTCGTATGGTTGTGATGGGTGATAAGCAAGGTTACCTCCATTTCTTGGATCAAAACAGTGGTCAGGCGATTTCTAGAGTAAGAGTGGATAGCAGTGGTATCAGTGCAGCTCCAATTGTTGCCAACGGATTGTTGATCATTCAAACTCGTGGCGGCACTTTATCTGCCTACCGACCTAATTAAATACACATCTATCTGAGTTTGGCTTTGATTAAAAAGTCTAATCAGATAGAAACTTAAAGAACTTATGAAACCAGTTATTGCCATTGTTGGCAGACCAAACGTTGGTAAATCAACGCTATTCAATCGCTTGACGCGTTCGCGTGATGCGTTGGTGGCTGATTTTTCTGGCTTGACGCGTGATCGACATTACGGCAATGGTCGTGTGGGTGAGCGTGAGTTCATTTGTATTGATACCGGTGGTTTCGAACCAGTTGCTAAGACAGGTATCTTGGCAGAAATGGCCAAGCAAACCAAACAAGCAGTGGTTGAAGCCGATGTTGTTATTTTCTTGGTGGATGCTCGCTTGGGCATGGCGCCTCAAGACCGCGTGATTGCAGACTTTTTACGCAAGACGGGTCGCCCAGTCATTTTGGCGGTCAATAAAGCTGAGGGCATGGCTCACGCCACAGTCACAGCAGATTTCTATGAATTAGGTTTGGGAGAGCCTGTAGCTATTTCATCAGCGCATGGTGATGGTGTTCGCTACATGATTGACGATGCACTGGATGCATTGGGTTTGCCTGATGAGCCTGAAGAGGATGACCGAACAGATAAGCCGATGCGAATTGCCGTGGTGGGTCGACCAAACGTTGGTAAATCCACATTCATCAATACCTTGATTGGTGAAGAGCGAGTGATTGCATTTGATATGCCTGGTACAACCCGAGATGCGATTGATGTTCCATTTACCCGTAACGGTAAACCGTATGTGATGATTGATACGGCTGGTCTTCGTAAACGCGGCAAGGTATTTGAAGCCATCGAAAAATTCTCAGTCGTTAAAACCTTGCAAGCGATTGCCGATGCCAATGTCGTGATTTTAATGTTGGATGCTCAGCAAGATATTTCTGAGCAAGATGCTCACATTGCAGGCTTTATTGTTGATGCAGGTCGAGCATTGGTGTTAGCGGTGAATAAGTGGGATGGCATGGATGATTACCAAAAAGAACGTGCCAGAACAGACATTGCTAGAAAACTACGTTTCTTAGACTTTGCCAATGTTCACCCAATTTCAGCCATCAAAGGTTTCGGTATCAAAGAATTGTTCAAAGATGTGGATGCCGCTTATGGGGCTGCGATGTCAAAATTGCCGACTCCGAAGTTGACCCGTATTTTGGAAGAAGCGGTTGAATTTCAGCAACCTAAGCGTGTTGGTATGTCACGTCCGAAGATGCGCTATGCGCACCAAGGCGGTTCAAATCCGCCGATTGTTGTGATCCACGGAAACGCTTTGAGTGGTGTGACTGACAGCTATCGCCGATATCTTGAGGGTCGCTTCAGAGAGGCGTTTAAGTTGCGTGGCACTCCCTTGAGGCTTGAGTTCAGAACCGGTCAAAACCCTTTTGTTGACTCGGATAAAGGCAAGAAAAAGAAGTGAAAAACACTTTTTATATAGCTTAGTTAAACTAAGGGCTAATAAACACATAACAACGATTAACTGAGACTAGATTTCTAGAGTAAGACTCCAAACAACCAATAAGAAAGAAGGAGCAGGCATGAACAATAATAAAGGCCAACTTTTACAAGATCCATTTTTAAATGCGCTGCGCAAAGAGCACATTCCCGTCTCCATTTACTTGGTAAATGGTATTAAATTGCAGGGAAATGTTGAATCATTTGATCAGTACGTGATTCTTTTGCGTAACACTGTGACTCAAATGGTATACAAGCATGCCATTTCAACAGTGGTTCCTGCTAGAGCTGTGGAGTTCCGTGCGGATGAGGGAACTCCAGAAGCTTAACTTCTTATGCAAGCAGTTAAAGCTGCCCTTATTGGGATAGATCCAGGCGGTAAACCTGACTTCGCAGACAGTATGGCGGAGTTGGGTCTTCTTGCATCCAGCGCAGGATCACAGCCTGTGATGACCATGATCGCAAAGCGTGCAAAACCAGACCCAGCACTTTATATGGGCTCAGGTAAGGCCACAGAATTAAGAGAGCAGATGGAGGCCAATGAGGTTGAGTTGGCGATTTTCAATCACGCTCTTTCTCCCGTTCAGCAACGTAACTTAGAGCGTCATTTGCAATGTCATGTGATTGATCGCACTGGTTTGATCTTAGATATTTTTGCGCAAAGAGCTAAGAGCCATGTGGGTAAAACACAGGTGCAACTGGCCAATGTTCGATATCAAGTTTCAAGACTGGTCAAGGCTTGGAGTCACTTGGAGCGGCAAAAGGGCGGTATTGGTATGCGCGGCGGCCCTGGTGAGACGCAGATGGAATTGGACCGAAGGATGCTTGAGAACAAAGCTAAGCGCTTGCAAGCTGAATTGGAAAAGTTACAGAAGCAACAGGCTACTCAGCGACGTTCCCGTGAAAAGGGCGGTGTTTTCTCAGTTTCTTTGGTTGGGTATACCAATGCTGGTAAATCAACTTTGTTCAATGCTTTGACCAAAGCGGGTACCTATGCCGCAGATCAATTGTTCGCAACCTTGGATACCACCTCAAGAAGAGTCTATTTGCCGGAGATTGGAAATGCGGTCATTTCTGATACGGTTGGATTTATACGAGACCTTCCTCACCAGTTGGTGGAAGCTTTTAGAGCAACTCTGGATGAAACCGTCAGGGCTGATTTATTGCTCCACGTGGTCGATGCATCGAGCTTTGATCGCGAACAACAAATGATTGAAGTGGATAAGGTTTTGACTGAAATTGGTGCCAACGAAACCCCTCAGCTGGTTGTGGTTAATAAAATTGACCAAGTCCCTGCTTTAATGGAGCGAGGCCCTGTTGTTCGTTATGACAGAAGTGGCAAGGTGGCAGCCATATATATATCGGCTAAAGAGGGTATTGGCCTAGATTTGATGCGTCAAACATTGGCTGATTTCGCCAGGAACACTGATAGAATGAAGGCTCCTGTAGACGAGGTTCCTTCAGTAGCTGAATTAAGTTCACAGGCCCCAGTTAAACGCTGGGAATCGTTAGATGTTTTTCATACTCGTACAGGAATGTATTCTCCCTTCGATGCGTAAATTACTACAAATATTCTCTGTTAATGATCCCGGTTGGGGCAATAACCATCAATCAGGCCCAGATCGTGGCCGTGATGAAAAGGACGCGACACCTCCTCGTCAGGAGGAGAGACCTCGTCAACCTCAAAAACAAGATGGCCCACCAGATTTAGATCAGTTGTGGACAGACTTTAATAATCGTTTGAATAATTTATTCAAAGGTAAGGGTCAAGGCGGCGGTAATAATCAGCCACCATCATCCAAAGGTACTGGCGGTGACGGTATGAAGTCAGGCATTGGCGCTGGAGTGGTCGTGTTGGTTGCTGTGGTGGTTTGGGTATTCAGCGGCTTTTTCATGATCCAAGAAGGTCAAACCGGAGTGGTTTTACATTTTGGTAAATACAGTCACACCACGCGCCCTGGTATCAACTGGCGCATGCCATGGCCAGTGCAAACGCATGAAGTGGTGAATCTGTCATCTATTCGTTCCGTTGAAGTGGGTAGAGCAAATTTAATCAAAGCATCAAATCTCAAAGACTCTTCAATGTTGACTGAGGACGAAAACATCATTGATGTGAAATTTGCTGTTCAATATCGCTTAAAAGATGCTTCTGAGTATTTGTTCAATAACAAAGATCCAGATGGAGCAGTTGTTCAATCGGCTGAAACAGCGGTTCGTGAAATTGTTGGCAAGAGCAAGATGGACAATGTTTTGTATGAGAACCGTGAAAAGCTCGCGATTGATTTGAATGCTTCTATTCAGAAAATTTTAGATGGTTATAAGGCCGGTATTTTTATTACCAGTGTGACTGTACAAAACGTACAGCCGCCTGAGCAAGTTCAAGCAGCATTTGATGATGCTGTGAAAGCTGGTCAAGACCGTGAGCGTTTGAAAAATGAAGGTCAAGCATACGCCAATGACATCATTCCGAAGGCTCGTGGTGCTGCTGATCGTTTGATGCAAGAAGCTGAGGGCTACAAAGCCAAAGTGACTGCAACGGCAGAGGGTGATGCGACGCGTTTCAAGTTAATTCAAGTTGAATACGCTAAGGCTCCTCAAGTGACCCGTGAACGTATGTACATCGACGCGATGCAAGAAATTTATACCAACGTGACCAAGGTCATGGTGGATCAGCGTTCAAGCAATGGAAGCTTGCTGTACTTGCCGCTAGATAAGTTGATTCAGCAAGTGGGATCGAATCCTACACAGTTACCGTTGCAGACTTCAAACACAATGGCAAATACACCTGCCAATACTTCATCTCCTAACCCCAACTCACCAATTGTGAATCCTCCAGCGGTCCCAGCTGAAAGAAGAGACACCTCTGGTTTGCGCAGTCGTGAACGATAGGAGATCAATAAAATGATGAACCGAATTTTCCCAATTATTGCTGGTCTCTTTATTTTGATCGGCCTTTTATCATCCACCATTTTTGTTGTTGATCAACGTCAATACGCTGCAGTGTTTGCTTTTGGTGAACTAAAGCGAGTGGTTGAAGAGCCTGGTTTGCAATTTAAATTGCCGCCGCCATTCCAGAGCGTGCAATTTTTTGAGCGCCGTATTTTGACCATTGACACTCCCGATGCTGAGCGTTTCATCACAGCTGAAAAGAAAAACTTATTGGTCGATTCTTTTGTGAAGTGGCGCATTGTTGAACCGCGTAAATTCTTTATCAGTTTCAGAGGTGATGAGCGTATGGCTCAAGATCGTTTGAATCAGTTGGTCAAGTCGGCTTTGAACGAAGAATTCACCAAACGCACTGTTCGTGAATTGATTTCTGAGCAGCGCGAGCAAGTGATGCAGAACATTCGTAAGAAAGTAGCTGAAGAGGCTGCTGATATTGGTATTGAAATTGTGGATGTACGTTTAAAGAGAATCGATTTACTGGCAGAGATCAGTGAGTCAGTTTTCCGCCGAATGGAAGCAGAGCGCAAGCGTGTTGCTAATGAATTGCGTTCAACTGGTTCTGCTGAGTCTGAAAAAATCAGAGCTGATGCAGAGCGTCAACGTGACATTATTTTGTCCAAAGCTTACCGTGATGCTCAAAAAATCAAGGGTCAAGGCGACGCACGAGCCACTGCATTCTATGGTGAGGCATTTAATCGTGATCCTCAATTTGCTCAGTTTTACAGAAGTCTTGAGGCCTATCGCAGCAGCTTTAAAACCAAGCAGGACTTAATGGTCATGGATCCAAGCTCTGAATTTTTGAAATTCATGAAGAGCAGCAGACCGCAGTCTTCAAATTCGAACGCGGCGGCCAAGTAATGAATCGCTGGTTATTACCTGAAAACATCGCCGATATCTTGCCTTCCGAGGCAAGAAAGATTGAGGATTTACGTCGCATTCTTTTAGACCGTTTCCAGGCTTACGGCTATGAATTGGTCATGCCACCGATGTTGGAATACTTGGATTCTTTGTTAACTGGTTCAGGTCAGGATTTAAATCTTAAAACCTTTAAATTGGTGGATCAAATTTCAGGCAGAACCTTAGGTTTGCGTGCAGATATGACGCCACAGGTTGCCAGGATTGATGCACACCTACTAAATCGTCAAGGCGTCACACGCCTTTGCTACGCTGGATCAATTCTTCATACCCGTGCAGCAGCCGGCTCTAGCTCAAGAGAGCAATTGCAGTTAGGTGCTGAGATTTATGGCCATGCTGGTTGGGAAGCAGATTTAGAGATTCAAGCATTATTGAATGACGTTCTTAATTTGAGCCAAGTCGGAGAAATCACTTTGGACATGTCGCATGCCGGTATTTTGACGGCTATTTTGGGCGATTTTCAACCGAAGTCAGAATCTCTAGAGGAGCTTTACTCAGCATTGCAGACCAAAGATGTAGCTGGTTTGAATCTAGTTCTTCAAGATTGGCCATCTGAGGTTAAGTCGGCTGTTTTGGCTTTGGCTAATTTGTGTGGTTCACCGAAACAGGTGTTAGATCAAGCCCGTCAAAATTTACCTAAAACTGCTGCTGTTAAAGCAGCTTTGGATGAGTTAGAGCGACTTTGCGCAGCTGTTGCGGATTTGCCAAATAGCCCAGAATTGAGCTTGGACCTCTCGGATTTGAAGGGTTACCAGTATCACAGCGGGGTGATGTTTGCTGCCTATGTTGAAGGTTTACCAGTCGCGATTGCACGTGGCGGTCGTTATGACATGGTGGGCAAGGCATTTGGTCGATCACGACCAGCCACAGGTTTTTCATTAGATATCATGACTTTAGCCCGTATTTCTAAGAAAGATTCTAGAAAAACTGCGATTTTAGCTCCTTGGTCGAATGATCAAACATTGAGCCAAGAGATCGCTCAATTACGCTCACAAGGTCAAGTTGTGATCCAGTTACTACCTGGTCATGAACAAGACGGGGATGAGTTTCATTGCGATCGCGAGTTAGTGAATCAAAAAGGTGCATGGGTCGTTAAGACAAGAGCGTAAAATGTTCGTTTGCACAATTTCTAATTAATTTTTCTTGGTTCCTATGTCTGCACAGAAATCTAGCGGTAAATCTGGTCGTAACGTTGTTGTGATTGGCACCCAATGGGGTGATGAGGGTAAAGGTAAGATTGTTGACTGGTTAACCGACCACGCTGAAGGTGTGGTTCGCTTCCAAGGTGGTCACAATGCTGGTCACACCTTGATCATCAATGGTCAAAAGACCATTTTGCGTTTAATTCCATCTGGAATCATGCGTCCAGGCGTGACTTGTTACATTGGTAACGGTGTGGTTTTGTCACCTGAAGCTCTGTTTAAAGAAATTGGTGAGCTTGAAGCTGCTGGTGTTGATGTGCGCTCACGCTTGAAAATTTCTGAAGCAACGACCTTGATTTTGCCGTACCACGTGGCGATTGATCATGCACGTGAAGCTAAGCGCGGTAATGCAAAGATTGGTACTACGGGCCGTGGTATTGGCCCAGCTTACGAAGATAAAGTGGCGCGTCGCGCTCTCAGGGTCCAAGACTTGTTCTTCCCTGAGTCTTTTGCTGAGAAACTAAAAGAAAACCTCGAATATCATAATTTCGTATTGACTCAGTATTTCAAGGCGCCTGCCTTGGACTTTGCTGAAGTTAGAGACAGCATGTTGAGTTACGCTGACCAGTTGCGCCCATTGGTGGCTGATGTTTCAAGTGACTTGGATGCGGTTCAAAAAGCCGGAAAAAACTTGTTATTCGAAGGTGCGCAGGGCGCATTGCTGGATATCGATCATGGTACTTACCCATTTGTGACATCTTCAAACTGTGTGGCTGGTAATGCCGCTGCTGGTTCAGGTGTTGGCCCAGGTAGCTTGCACTATGTGCTTGGTATCACCAAAGCGTATTGCACCCGCGTAGGTTCAGGTCCTTTCCCAAGCGAACTATATGATCACGCTAATCCTAAGGCTCAAGACCCGATTGGTCTGCGTTTGGCTGAAGTTGGTAAAGAGTTTGGCTCAGTCACTGGTCGTCCTCGCAGAACTGGCTGGTTAGATGCGGCAGCATTGAAGCGTTCTATTCAAATCAGTGGTGTGACAGGGCTTTGCATGACCAAGCTAGATGTTTTAGACGGTCTGAAAGAGTTGCGCCTGTGCGTGGGTTACAAGCTAGATGGCAAGACTTTGGACGTTCTGCCTCGTGGCTCTGATGCGGTTGCTAGATGTGAGCCAATTTATGAGATTTTCCCTGGGTGGTCTGAGACCACAGTGGGCATTCAAAAGTGGGATGAGTTACCAAAAGCTGCTCAAACCTACCTAAAACGAGTTGAAGAAGTGGCTTGCGTTCCTATTGCGATGGTTTCAACAGGTCCAGACCGCAATGAAACGATCTTGCTTCAGCACCCATTTGAGGCTTGATCAACAAATTGGTAACCAGACAAAACGGCGCTCAAGGCGCCGTTTTTCTTTACTGATAAAAGAATTTCTTGGCAAGTTTTGATAAATTATTATGAATTGACACATTCTTATAAGACAATGGGGTATGACTAAAAAAAGTACTAAAGGGACATTGGCTCTATCTGAGTCAAAAGCAAAAAATCTCCCAGAAAAGCAAGGCACGGTGCAAGGTCACCGAGATGGATTTGGATTTGTTATTCCTGATGATGGCGGTGAAGATATCTTTTTAAATGAGCGCGAGATGTCGCGCGTGATGCATCACGACAAAGTGATCGTCAGAGTTTCTGGGCTAGATCGACGTGGTCGCCCTGAGGGTCAAATCAGCGAAGTGCTCATGCATGCCAATCAATTTGTGATTGGCCGTTTATTGAATGAAAACGGTGTTTTAATTTGCGCACCTGAAGATAAAAGAATTGGTCACGATATTCTGATTCCACCCAAAGGCCAGGGTAACGCCAAATTAGGTCAAGTGGTTTCTGTTGAGATCATCGATTACCCAGATAGTTATCGCCAAGCAGTGGGTCGAGTGGTTGAGGTCCTCGGTGAGATTGATGACCCTGGTATGGAAATCGAAATCGCTGTGCGCAAGTACGGTGTGCCACATTTATTTTCTCCTGCTGCTGCCAAAGAGGCCGAAGCATTACCTGATGAAATAAGAGATGAGGATCTCGAGGGTCGCATTGATTTGCGCGATATTCCTCTGGTGACGATTGACGGTGAAGATGCCCGTGACTTTGATGATGCTGTTTACTGCGAGCCAGTCACTTGGGGTAAAGAAAAAGCATGGCGCTTGATTGTTGCCATTGCTGATGTATCTCACTATGTCAAACCTGGTCACCCACTAGACACCGACGCCATCAGCCGTGCCACATCTGTTTACTTTCCGCGCAGAGTCATACCAATGCTGCCGGAAAAAATATCCAATGGTCTGTGCTCACTAAAACCTGAGGTTGATCGCTTGTGCATGGTTTGTGATGCGGTGATTGATGTTCATGGTGAGGTACAGGCTTATCAGTTCTATCCAGCGGTGATGCATTCGGCACAGCGCTTCACTTACAACACCGTTTGGGAAATTTTAAGTAACTCGAATGGTCCAGAGGCAGCGCGATTCAAACACCTCAAAAAGAATCTTGATCGTCTTTACAGTCTTTATAAAGTTTTGCGTGCTGCACGCGACAAGCGTGGTGCGATTGATTTCGAAACGACTGAGACGCAAATCATCAGCAATGCTTTGGGCAAGATTGAACGCATCGAGCCAAGGGTTCGCAATGAAGCTCATCGAATCATTGAAGAGTGCATGTTGTCAGCCAACGTCTGTGCTGCAGACTTCTTAGATAAAAATGGACATTCGTCTTTATTCCGAGTCCACGCTGAGCCATCCGTTGAAAAATTATTAACGCTCAAGCAAGTATTGAGAACGGCTGGATTAAATTTAGGTGGCTCGGATAAACCAAGACCCAAAGACTTTGCCAAGTTGATTGAAGAAATCAAACCAAGGCCTGATGCGAGCATGCTTCAGTCAGTGGTGCTGAGATCAATGCAGCAAGCGGTGTATCAACCTGATAATTATGGTCACTTTGGTTTGGCGTACCCGGCTTACGCTCATTTCACGAGCCCAATTCGCCGTTATCCAGACCTGTTGGTGCATCGCGCTATCAAAGCGATTTTGGCGAAGAAAACTTATTCACCTAGCATTCCTGTAGACGTGGTGTTGAATTTGGCGATGCCCAAGAGCGGCCCTGGTCGAGTCAATGCCGCCAATGCCAAGAAGTCTCATGAAGAAGGTAAATTAAAACCTGCTGCAAAAACAGCCCGAGGTTCTAAAGCAAAACAAGAGGCATCGACAGCCATGGCTGCTTGGGCTCAATTGGGAGTTCATTGCTCTTCCAATGAGCGTCGTGCTGATGAAGCCTCGCGAGACGTTGAGGCATGGTTGAAGTGCTATTACATGCGTGACCATCTCGGTCAAGAATATGCTGGCACGATCACGGGTGTTGCAACGTTTGGTTTATTTGTTCAATTAGAAAGCCTCTTTGTTGAAGGCATGATTCACATCAGCGAACTTGGCGGCGATTACTATCAATACGATGAAGCCAGACAAGAGCTTCGTGGGGAGCGCACGGGTATTCGTTACAGACTAACTGATCGCGTTCATGTTTTGGTCAGCCGAGTTGACTTGGATGCTCGCAGAATCGAATTCAGTTTGGTCAAGCCAAACAGTGACAGAAATGGTGTTGCAGGCGTTGGAGCCAGTGATCGTTTCTCGCAAGTTGATCAAGGTCGAGGCAATAAATCCAATCGACATCCTGGCGCCAAGAAATCTTCATCAAGATCACACTCCAGTTCAAGGGCTAATCCGAATTCGAGCGCAACTCAGGCAGGTGTGAGGGGATCTCGCGGAGTAGCTGGAGAAGGCTCTGGACTATCATCGCCACCCGCTAAGTCAGCAGGTGCAGCCAAAAAGAAAACCACAGCAGCCAAGGCTGGTAAAAAACCAAAAAAAGCCAGTAATGCCAAATCAAAAGGGCATGAGCTAAGTATTCGTAAAGGCCGTCGTTAATGTCAGATAGAGATTCAAAAAAAGACCAATCGCCAAGGCAGCAAGGTGGCGATGGTAAGCAAATGATTTTAGGTTTTCATGCCGTGATAGCAAGACTGCGTCAAGACCCTGAGTCATTGAGAACAGTTTATGTTGATCCTGCAAGACGTGATCGCAGGATGCAAGATTTCATTAAATCGGCTGAACCGATTTTAGGAAGACGCTTGCACCAAGCTGATACAGAACGTTTAAGAACCCTGGCCGGTAATGATCGTCATCAAGGTGTGGTGGCTTTTGCAGACACGATTTCTAAAGTTCAAACTTTGGATGAGCTATTGGACGCTCTGAGTGGTCCAGCACTTTTATTGATTTTGGATGGTGTGACTGATCCTCATAATCTTGGAGCATGTCTTCGAGTGGCGGATGGTGCAGGTGTTGATGCTGTGATCGTGCCTAAAGATCGCTCAGCACATTTGAATGCTACCGTGAGTAAAGTGGCCAGTGGTGCTGCTGAGACCATGCCTTTGATCGCTGTGACCAATTTGGCCAGAACCATGCGCGAGCTTCAAGAGGCGGGCGTATGGCTGATTGGAACAGATGATCAGACTGAAAAAACGCTTTACGACATTGATTTCACAGGTCCAGTAGCTTTGGTGATGGGGGCTGAAGGTGAAGGCATGCGAAGGCTGACCAGAGAAACTTGTGATGCACTTGTCAAAATACCGATGATGGGTGGCGTAGAAAGCTTGAACGTTTCTGTTGCCAGTGGTGTTGCCCTGTATGAGGCGCGCCGACAAAGAATGCTAAAAGCTTAAAAACGTAAGGCTAAACCCATATTAAAAAAAGGTGCTTTTAAGCACCTTTTTTTATTGATCCTAAGGCTATTGATATTCATCAATAGCCATGGGCTGAAACTTTAACTGGCGAGTACCTTTTCTAATTTTTCAATATCAGCACAGAACAAACGAATGCCTTCAGAGAGTTTTTCTGTGGCCATGGCATCTTGATTCAACTGATAGCGGAATGATGCTTCATCAGCCTTGATGACATTCAATTGAAGTGCTTTTGCAGTTTCTTTTGCGCTTTGAAGCGTCAATGCAGGAGTTAACGCTGTTGAGTTAGCTTGCAACTCAGCGAGCAGTTCTGGGCTGATGGTCAATAAATCACATCCGGCTAAATGAGTGATTTGGCCAATATTTCTAAAGCTGGCGCCCATCACCTCGGTTTGAATATCAAAGCTCTTGTAGTAGTTGTAGATGCTCTTCACAGACACAACGCCTGGATCATTGGCGCCTCCATGAACTTCATCCTGCCACTGTGCACCTAAAGACTTTTTGTGCCAATCAGTGATGCGACCAACAAAGGGGGAGATCAACTGAGCTTTTGCATCGGCGCAGGCAACTGCCTGAATCAAGCTGAACAAGAGGGTCATGTTACAAGCGATACCTTCAGCCTGAAGAGTTTTCGCTGCTTGTATACCTTCCCAAGTACTGGCTATTTTGATCAGGACACGCTTTTTAGAAATACCGTTCGCTTCATATATGGCGATGATTTCTCGGGCCTTTTTAACCGTACCTGCTGTATCAAACGACAAACGTGCGTCCACTTCAGTGGAGACGCGGCCCGGAACGATTTTTAATATTTCCATACCAAAAGCTACTAGCAAGGCATCGATCAGTTGATCAACTGGTTTGCCTTTATTTTTAGCTTTGACATCAGCGATCAAAGATTGATAGCTTGGAAGTTGGGCTGCTTTTAGAATCAGCGATGGGTTGGTGGTGGCGTCTTGAGGTAAAAAAGCTTGCATGCGCTCAAAGTCACCCGTATCTGCAACCACGGTCGTGTATTGTTTTAATTGTTCAAGTAATGTGCTCATGGGCTTATTTTAGAATGCTTCTCGAATAATGCTGTAAATTAACCCTAATTAATCATATAAACAGGTTTACATGTATACCCAAGATCAACTCAAAGCTATGGTAGCGGAAGCCGCCAAGGATGAAGTCCTGAAAAATATGGCCCCAGGCGGTATTTTGGGAGTTGGTACGGGATCCACTGCTAATTTGTTTATTGATGCCATTGCGCCACATCAGTCTCATTTCGCGGGTGTTGTCTCCAGCTCACAAGCCAGTACGGATCGTTTACAGAAGCACGGCTTTAAGGTCTTGGATAGCAATTCTGTTCAAAGTCTACCGATGTACGTTGATGGTGCTGATGAGATTGATCCTCATGGTCATATGCTCAAAGGTGGTGGCGGCGCTTTGACCCGTGAAAAAATCGTGGCTCACCTGGCTCAATCATTCATTTGTATTTGTGACGGCAGTAAGCAAGTGGATGTGATGGGTAAGTTTCCATTGCCTGTAGAGATTATTCCAATGGCTCATGCTCAAGTAGCGCGTGAATTAGAAAAATTAGGTGGGGTGGTAACACTCAGAAAAGTGAAGGGGACTGACTCAGTTTATGTCACTGATAACCAAGGTTGGATTCTGGATGTTGCTGGTTTATCAATCAAGGACCCTGTAGGTCTTGAGTCACAAATTAATCAAATACCTGGTGTTGTGTGTAATGGGCTGTTTGCCAGAAGAAAAGCCAATGTTCTTTTGATTGGTGAGGCTGCTGGGGTGCGCCGTCAAACATATTGATTTTCGAGGCATTGATCTTTGTAATGCAATATTAAAAAAGGACGCTACATGAGCGTCCTTTTTACTAAGCAGATGCTTGGTAATTTTTACTTATTTTCTGGTACGAAACCTTGAACACCATCCGCGCCATCACCATAAAAATATTTCTCAACTTGCTTGAGTAAATATTGACGAGCACGAGTGTCTGCCATATTGAGGCGGTTCTCATTGATTAACATGGTTTGATGCTTTAACCAACCAGCCCAAGCTTCTTTAGAAACCTCTTGCCATAACTTCTTACCTAAATCGCCTGGCATTGGTGCGAAATCTAAACCTTCAGCTTCTTTGTTTAACTTAATGCAATGAATCATGCGAGCCATCTTTTACCTCTTTAATCAATAAATTATTTAGTTCAAATGTTTTTGGTGAGGACCATTGATTTACGTTCCCAGTTATAGAGTTCTTTACGCTCTGCTGGGAGATCATCCACGCTGGCTCTGACAAAGCCACGTTTTAAGAACCAATGCTCAGTTCTGGTCGTTAAAACAAATAGTTTTTTCAATCCAGCAGCCTTGGCTCTCGCCTCAATGCGTTTAAGCAATCTTTCTCCGTCACCTGATTCTTGGGCTTGAGGGTCGACCGCTAAGCAGGAGAGCTCGCCCAAACCATTTGGGTAAGGGAAGAGGGCTGCGCAACCGAATAAAACGCGGTCATGCTCAATCACTGAGAAGTGAGTGATGTCGCGTTCAATTGTGTCACGACCACGAGCAACCAAAATACCTTCATCTTCTAATGGTTCAATCAATTGCAAAATGCCGCCGACATCATCCAAATTAGCTTCGCGCAAATGCTCAATATCAGATGCTGCAATCATGGTGCTAATACCATCGTGCGTGAATAACTCTTCGAGGAGAGCGCCATCACGATCATGAGGCAATAGGTGCACACGGCTCACGCCAGACTTGATCGCACGAATGGCGTTTTGTAATAACACCTTCAAATCTGCATCGGCCAGAGTTAGGCCGCTGATGTGATCTTCTAGCTGACGCAATGAGAACTCTTTGATGAGTTCACCATCAAGATCAGTGATGCCGTTGTATTCAGTCAAGAAAATCAACTTATCAGCTTTAACTGCCATGGCAGTAGCCGTGGCCACATCCTCGTAGGCAATATTGAATGCTTGGCCTGTTGGAGAGAATCCCAGAGGTGACATCAAGACAATTTTGTTATTCACCAAAGAGTGGGCAATGGACTCAGAATCGACTTTGCGCACCAATCCTGTGTGCATGAAATCTACGCCATCAACAATGCCCACGGGTCTAGCAATGATGAAGTTGCCAGAAATCACAGAAATACGTGAGCCAGCCATAGGAGTATTAGGGAGACCTTGGCTAAATGCTGCCTCAATGTCTAGGCGCAGTTCACCTGAAGCTTCTTTGGCGCATTCTAGGGCTGCTGGATCAGTGATCCTGTAACCACTCATGGCACCTGTGCCATAACGACTGGTCACTTTTCTTAAATCAAGCTGTTCTTGGACCTGTGGACGTGAGCCGTGGACTAAAACAATCCTCATGCCCATGGCATGAAGCATGGCCACATCCTGGATCAAGGCCTCTAATCCACCTTTTTGAACCAATTCACCCGCAAACCCGATAACGAAGGTTTTGCCACGAAAACTATGGATGTAGGGAGCCACATCACGTAGCCACGCAACGAAGGGAAAATTATTTTGTACTTGATTTGTAGGCATAGTGGAAAATTATAGGGTGCAACCAGAAAAAATAACCAAACTTTTAAAAATTGAGTTTCCCGAAAGCTTACCTGTCTCTGGGCAGAGGGAAAAAATCACTCATGCTTTAGAGCAGAACCAAGTCATCATTGTGTGCGGAGAAACCGGTTCTGGCAAGACCACGCAGTTGCCAAAGATCTGTTTGGCCATGGGGCGCGGACGAGCGAATGGTACTGGTCAGTTGATTGGGCATACCCAGCCACGGCGCATTGCAGCCACATCTACAGCCAAACGGATTGCTCAGGAGCTTGGAAGCCCCATCGGAGAAGATGTCGGTTACCAGGTGCGGTTTGCAGATAAAACCTCCGCAACCGCCTCAGTCAAGCTGATGACAGACGGTATTTTATTGGCGGAAACTCAGCGCGACCCACTTTTAAAGGCTTACGACACCATCATCATCGATGAGGCTCATGAGCGGAGTCTAAATATTGATTTTCTTTTAGGCTATTTAAGGCAATTATTGCCTAAGCGTCCAGACTTGAAGGTGATTGTTACATCGGCAACGATCGATGCCCAGCGTTTTGCTGAGCATTTCGGCTCAAAAGAGCGCCCAGCACCAGTGATTGAAGTCAGTGGCCGTTTGTTCCCGGTGGAACTTCGCTACAGACCATTGCTGGAGGCAGGTAAAAAAGACCCCAAAGAAATCCCAGAAGCAGTGTTGGATGCCATCTCAGAGCTGTGGCGCGACGGACCTCATTCCGCAGGCGATATTTTGGTGTTCCTTCCAGGTGAACGCGAAATCCGAGATTGCGCTGAAGCTATCCGTAAAGACCACGTCCTGAACCAGCGCTTTCGCCCTGATGTTCTTAGCTTATTCGCTAGACAGTCAGTCGCTGAGCAAGAGAGAGTTTTCCAAGGTGAGGGTGGCCGTCGCATTGTCTTAGCCACCAACGTCGCTGAAACATCATTGACCGTGCCAGGTATTCGCTTTGTGATTGATGTGGGCTTGGCAAGGGTCAAGCGCTATTCTTATCGCAACAAGGTTGAGCAACTCCAAGTAGAGCCAATTTCTCAAGCGGCAGCCAACCAACGGGCCGGTCGATGCGGACGTGTTTCTGATGGTATTTGTGTTCGTTTGTATGACGAGGTTGATTTCAATGCTCGCCCAAAATTCACCGATCCTGAAATTTTAAGAAGCTCTTTGGCTGCCGTGATTCTTCGAATGCGCGCCTTAAAACTTCCAAAAATCCAAGAGTTTCCATTTCTTGAGGCTCCTTTGGGTCGAGCCATTGCCGATGGTGTTCAGCTATTGGAAGAGTTGGGTGCCATGGAGTCTGATGGCCCAAGGCAGGGTGCATTGACACCGATTGGTAAACAATTAGCGGCTTTACCTTTAGATCCAAGAGTGGGTCGTATGCTTTTGGCTGCAAAAGAGCACCAAGCGCTCAGAGAAGTTTTGATCATTGCTACGGCCATGGCCACACAAGATCCAAGAGATCGTCCGATGGAGTATGCCCAAGCAGCTGATACCGCTCACAAGGTCTTTGCCGACGAAAGATCTGAATTCTTATCATTTGTTAAGTTGTGGGATTGGTATCAGCAAGCACTCGTTAACAAACAAAGCAATCGACAATTAGAAAACCTGTGCAAGAGTCATTTCATCTCGCCCAGAAGAATGCGAGAGTGGCGTGACATTCATGGACAGTTACACCGCTTATTGATTGAACAGGGTTGGAAAGAAAATCAAACACCAGCGACGTTTGAGCAAATCCATCTTTCTTTATTGACTGGCTTACTTGGCAATATTGCTAAAAAAGCCGACGATGAAAAACATGGGCCAGGTATTTATGAGGGTGCTCGTGGTATCAAGTTAAATATTTGGCCAGGATCAACGATTGGTAAAAAAGCAGGCGCATGGATCCTGGCTTCAGAGTTGGTTGAGACCAGTCGACTCTTTGCTAGAACCATTGCGAAGATTGAGCCACAGTGGGTAGAAAAAGTCGCGAGCCATCGCATTCAGAGATCTTGGAGTGATCCATTTTGGGACGCTCGCCAGGGGGAGGTCATGGCACATGAGCGCGGAACTCTTTATGGCTTGCCTATTTATCACGGCAGAAAAATACGTTTCTCACCAAAAGACCCTTTAGAAGCTCGTCACATCTTTATCCAAAGAGCTTTGGTAGAGGCTGACTTGTTTGGTCAGGCTGAAGTTGCTCAGGCGCAAAAGCAAGGTGGAGCTATTGGAGCTTTCTTTTGGCATAACTTGAGCCTTATTAAACAAATCGAAGCACTCGAGCACCGCTCTCGTCGACAGGATGTCTTGGTAGATGATCAGTTGTTATTTGCCTTTTACGATCAGCAGTTGCCTAAGACTGTTTTTTGCAAAGCGACTCTTGAAGCATGGCTCAAAGAAGACGCTAAGAATGGCATATCTCTCAAGCTAGATAAATCAGACTTGATGAGGCATGAAGCTGCAGGCGTTACTTTGGATCGTTACCCAAAAACCATGAAAATGGCAGGTACTGAGTTGCAACTGAGTTATCACTTTGAACCTGGCAGCCCTAAAGATGGTGTGACGATGGTGATTCCTTTGACCTTGCTCAATCAAATTGATCAACGTCGCTGCGAATGGCTGGTGCCTGGTTTGGCCACAGAAAAAACTCAGCTCTACCTCAAATCATTGCCGCAAAAATTACGCCGTTACTGTGTACCTTTACCTGACTATGCCAAGAAATTTGTAGAGCGCGCCTCAGAGAAAAACACTTTTGGTGATGGTGATTATTTGGATGCCTTGATTGCTGATATTCGTGAGCAAACTCAAGTTCAAGTTCAGAGGGCTGATTTCAGACCTGAGAACTTACCCTTGCATTGTTTTATGAACTTCC
Organism: Polynucleobacter cosmopolitanus; assembly: GCF_002224225.1. GTDB lineage: Bacteria > Pseudomonadota > Gammaproteobacteria > Burkholderiales > Burkholderiaceae > Polynucleobacter > Polynucleobacter cosmopolitanus. The sequence continues at coordinate 151,485 of NZ_NJGG01000003.1, forward strand.
GCTTGGTCGATGAGTATGGGCGTCAGATTGATTTAGAGCGCAATCTGGGTAAATTGAGGGCAGAACATTCTCAGGCAGCCAGAGAGGTCTTTCAAGAGGTTGCTGCGAGTGCTGTTGACCAGTTGGTAACTGCTGCAAAGAATACAGGTTCTGAAATACCATCTTCGCCTACTCAGGGCGTCAAGGAGGAAAAAACCAAAGCTGCGATCTCTCAAACAGACAATATCAAAGACTGGTCTTTTGGTGCTCTGCCAGAGATGCTAGAAATTAAACGCGGTAAACAGAATTTATATGGTTACCCAGCATTGGTTGATCAGCAAACCCATTGTGACATCGAAGTTTTTGATGATCCGGAGGTGGCAAGAAAAGCCCACCTCCAGGGACTGCGTAGATTGTTCGCACTTCCCATGCGAGAAACTATCAAGGCTTTGCATAAGCAGTTACCTGGGGCAAGAGATTTAGGTCTTCTCTTCATGAACATTGGCAATGCTGAAGACTTGATCACGCAGGTGATTGACTTGGCTATTGAGAGATCTTGTTTGATGGAGCCATTGCCAACAAATGCCGATGAATTTAAGCAACGACTTGATCTGGGTAAACCAAAGTTAGCATTGATTGCTCAAGAAATTGGTCGTCATGCTTTGAGCGCACTTCAGGCTCACGCTGATTTACAAAAACGAATGGCTCAATTAAAGGCTTTGTCTGCAAATGCTCATGCTGATGTCACAAATCAAATTCAACAATTAATTCACCTCAAGTTTGTCAGTCAAACCCCTTATGAATACTTGGTTCATTTGCCGCGCTATCTCAAAGCAGCTTCGATGCGCATTGATAAGATCAGACTCAATCCATCAAGAGATGCTCAGCTTCAACAAGAGTGGCAATCATTGCAGCAACCTTGGATGAAGCTTCTTGCTGCACAAAAGGCGTATGGATCTTCCGTTGATCCGCGTTTGAATGATTTCAGGTGGCAGTTAGAGGAGTTGAGGGTGGCTTTGTATGCCCAAGAGCTCAAGACGCCAACTCCAATGTCCTCAAAACGCCTGCAGAAAATTCTAGACAGTCTCAAGAAGTGATCCTCTTTTTTCGAGGGTTTACTCTTCTGTATACTTATAAAAATAATAACTAATAAGGATGAGGCGCATGGTTACTTTTGATACCTTAAAGTTTTACAAAGAAATGTCTAATGCTGGAATGGAAGAAAAGCAGGCCATCACCATATCTAAAGAGCTTCAAGAAATATTTAGTCAAAATTCAGACCATTTAGCAACTAAGAGCGATATACGAGAAGTGAAGATGGAGCTAAAGGGTGAAATTTACTTATTACGGTGGATGATTGGATTTGTCATGGCTGCTATTGTTGCCTCATTGATTCAGCACAACTTTATACATTGAGTAAATCTGATTAGATTTTGTGGGAAATCAATAAAACCGTTGTGGTTTTAGGATTTATGGCGATTTGGGTCTTAAAATCCCCTAATGTCTAAATCATTCAATTTAAACCCCATTTTTCCTTATTTTTTAGCTTTGGCATTTTTATTGCCTGGGTTAACGGTTCAGGCTGCTGATCCTGTCAAGCGAACTGCGATCGTACTCAACTCAGGTGAGGCCAGTGTCAGTCTGATTGACATGGATAAAAGGGCTGTTTATAAAACCTTTCCGATTGGAAAGGAGCCTCATCATTTGATGATCACTCCGGATCAAAAATCAGTATTGGTAGCCAATGCTGCTGGTGATGATGTGGTTTTTTTAGATCCCAAAAATGGGGATATTCAATCACGCCTGCCTAATATCGTTGATCCGTATCACATTGGCTATTCACCGAATAAAAAGTGGTTTATTGCTGCTGGCAACCGATTAGACAGGGTGGATATTTATGCGGCTCAAAACCAAGAGTTGAAATTGGTGAAAATTGTAAAAGCAGCTAAGACGCCAAGTCACATCGCTTTTACAAATGACAGCAAACTAACCTTTGTGACCTTGCAAGACTCTAATGAACTGATCGCGATTGATTTGGCTTCACATGAGATTGTTTGGAGAATGCCAATTGGAAAAATGCCGGCTGGGGTTTGGATGACTCCTGGGGACAAGCATCTGTTAATTGGTTTAACTGGCTCTGACTTAGTGCAAGTGGTTGATTGGAAGCAGCAGAAGATTGTCAAAGAAATTAAAACTGGCAAAGGTGCGCACAACTTTAGACCTTTGGGTGATAAGCGCCATATCTTTTTAACAAACCGTGTTGACTCAACCATCAGCATCATTGACATGGAAAAATTGGAGAAGGTTGCTGACATCAAAGGTCTGCCATCTGGCCCAGACTGTATGGATGTCACAGCTGATGGCAAAGAACTGTGGGTAACATTTAGATTTGCCAAGAAAGTTGGCATCATCGATATCGCTAGCCGCAAACTGGTCACAACGATTCCTGTAGGGAAAAGTCCTCACGGTATTTTCTTTCACTCAAATGCTGCTTGGGAGTAGGGCTTGAGCTTGATCACCAGTCATCGCACTCAGTTGAAAAAGATAGCACTTGTATTGTTATTTTCAACCAGTGCTCATGCATCGACTTGTGAAAAACCCATTTACCTGACTTTTGATACTGGCAATATGGATGTCGCTGAATATGTTGCTGGGGTATTAAAAAAACATGATGTCAAAGCCACATTTTTTTTGGCCAACGAAAAAACCAAGCGTGGTGATTATTCTTTAGATGACTCATGGTCTGAGTTCTGGAAATCACTGAAAAAAGATGGTCATGCTTTTGGCAATCACACTTATCACCATACTTATTTTGTGAAAGATGCAGAAAATAACTCTGCCAAGATAAGACCTCAATTTGGTCCTCACGCAGGTAAAACCATCACCACCAGCCAAAGCGCTTTATGCAGTGAATTGCAGTTGGTGAATGATCGTTTTCAAAAAATGACGGGCTCTCCATTGAATAAAATTTGGCGAGCTTCTGGCGGAAAAGTATCTCCAAATTACATTGAAATGGGCCATAGTTGTGGTTATACCCATGTTGGGTGGTCAGAAGCTGGTTTTTTGGGTGATGAATTAAGTTCTGAGAAATTTTCAAATCAGCATCTTTTAGATAAGGCCCTGAAATCCCTCAGGCCAGGGGATGTTGCCATGGCTCATCTAGGGATATGGTCCAGGAAAGACCCCTGGGCCCCAGTAGTTTTAGAGCCTCTCATCGTCGGCTTGAAGAAAAAAGGGTATTGCTTTGACACTATTTTAGGAATTCAGCAGCACCGTCAAATTTCTAGAATAATGAAGCCATGAACACCTTATTTACCTGGTATGCCAGCATCCAAGAGTGGTTAATGCAAGAGTTGGTTTTACCCATTCTTTATGCATTTGGCGGCATGGGCTTTGCTGATGACGCCATTGGTGGCCTCGATTGGTTCATGTTGGGAATGATTCAAGTTCTATTGATTGCCTTGGTGCTTCGTCCGCTTGAAAGTTTTTGGCCAGCTGAAGTCATGGCATCTCATGCTACTAAACCAAAATCTGGAGCTATTTGGTCAGATGTTGTTTACACATTGATACATCGCCTAGGTATTTTTAAATTGGCCTTGTTTTTACTTTTCTCGGGCTTATTTTTTTGGTTTGATGCGCAGTTACATGATCTTCGCTTTATTCAACTCAATGTTGAGACATGGATCCCACAGATCACATCGATTCCTTGGGTCAGCTTCATTATTTATTTGATTATTTTAGATTTTGCTGAGTACGTCTATCACCGCTCATCGCATCGGTTCTCATGGTGGTGGCAATTACATGCTTTACATCATAGTCAGAAAAACATGACGGTCTGGAGTGATAACCGCAATCATGTCATAGATGATTTAATGCATTCAGCAGTGTTTGCTTTTATGGCTTTATTGATAGGTGTTGAACCCATTCAGTTCTTGTGGCTAGTGGCCACCAGTCAGTTGATTCAAAGTTGGCAACATGGCAATTTAAAATTTGATCACGGTTGGTTCAAATATATATTGATTTCTCCTCAATTCCATCGCTATCACCATGCGATTGTTTTGGGTCATGAGGCGCCTGGTAAACCTGGCGTTTTAGGCGGCTGTAATTTTGGTGTTCTATTTCCTTGGTGGGACATGTTATTCAAAACAGCCATCTTTTCGAAAGAAATTCATCCAACTGGCGTAAAAAATCTAGAGGTGTCTGAAAATCTATTGACTCACCAGTGGCAAGGCTTAAAGCATTCATGGCGAGAGCTCAAGAAGATTTTTTGATCATTCATCAGCAAATAAAAGAATAAAGGTTTTTGTGTTCAGAGCTTTTGGTTTATCAATGATTGGCTTAGTGCATCCAAAGATGCTTTGGTTAAGCTTGCGTCCTTTTTTGTTTGTCAGCATTGCGTGGGGCATTTTATTTTTCTTTATTTGGGAGCCCACGCTAGAAATCATCAGAGTTTTTATCACCACCTCATTTCTCACTGCATGGATTGCTGATGTGATGTCAGCAACTGGATGGGACGAAATCAGAGCAGTGATGGCACCTTTGTTATTGGTCATGGTTTTGATTCCATTGATCACAATTTCTCTTTTAGTCTTTGTTGCCTTTACATCCATTCCTGCTGTTATCAAACATCTTTCAAAGCAGACTCAATATCAATCTCTTCATCAGGCCAACGCAGGTGGTGTTTGGGGAAGCATTGTTTATGCATTGATCTCGATCTTCATTTGCTTTTTCTTTTTATTAATCACACTACCCATTTGGTGGATTCCACCCATGGTTGCCATTCTGCCCCCATTGCTTTGGGGTTGGTTGACCATGAGACTGATGAGCTATGACGTTCTAGCCCTTCATGCAAGCGCAGAAGAGAGAGATGCATTGATTGCTGAGCATCGTTGGCGCTTATTAGCAATGGGCATTATTTCTGGCCTGGTAGGGGCTGTACCCACATTCTTTTGGGCAACATCCGCTATAGCTTTTATATTTTTTCCGATTGTTTCATTCTTTGCTTTGTGGATTTATTCTTTGGTTTTTATTTTTTCAGCATTATGGTTCGCTCACTATTTATTAAATGCATTGCGTGAATATCGAATGGTTAATGGGGTTGTATTAAATGACGCATAAAAAGTTCCGGCTCATCGTTGTTGGAGATGAAATACTCTCTGGTAAGAGGCAAGATAAGCACATGTCAAAAATGATTGAGCTGCTCAATGAAAGAGGTCTATCGCTTCATCAAGTTGAATATGTGGGTGATGATCGCGAGGCAATCACGTCCGTATTGAAAAAGAGTTTTGCAACCGATGATGTGGTTTTTAGTACCGGCGGTATCGGATCCACTCCAGACGATCACACCAGGCAGTGCGCGGCAGCAGCTTTGAATGTACCTTTGGCTTTGCATCCTGAGGCTAAAGAATTGATCACACAACGCATCAATACCATGGCTGAGGGTGATGCTGAGAAAGCCAAGCTATCCAATCCAGACAATGTTTTACGCATGAAGATGGGTGAGTTTCCCGTCGGCAGTGAAATCATCCCAAATTCATACAATTTGATTCCTGGGTTCAGGATCAAAGAACATCATTTTTTGCCTGGCTTTCCAGTCATGGCTGCGCCAATGATGGCCTGGGTATTGGATGAACTTTATGCAGACTTGTTTCATTTGATTGATTTTGTAGAGAAGAGCTTCATCATTCCATTGGGTATGGAGGCCAGCTTGACCACCTTGATGGAGCAGATTGAGGCCACGCACGCAGGCGTCAAGGTCTTTAGCCTTCCCTCAGTGGGGGATCCTCGCAAGGGCGGGGTCTTTGCTAAACGTCATATTGAGCTGGGGATCAAGGGATCCTTGTCTGAAGTTGAGAAAGCTTTTCCCTTTCTGAAGCAAGGTGTTTTAAAATTAGGCTTCGAAATTCATGAATTGCCCCAAGCTGGTGATTAATGGGGCATTTGCCTGAAATTAGTGCATTTATGCACCAAAAAAGGGCATTTGAGTAATCTGCAGAGGGTTTATTGACCTAAAATGCTGATAAGTAAATGAGGCATGTCTTTTGGCATGCTTTGTGCATAGTTTTGTAATAAGCGGGTTGCATCTTCCATGAAGGGTGATGTGACTGATTTGAGATCGTACCAACAGGAGATTTGCATGACAACGAAGACCGTCGCTGATGTAATGAAGCTTGCGAAAGAGAAAGAAGTTACTTTTGTTGACTTCCGTTTTACAGATACCAAAGGTAAAGAGCAGCACGTTTCAGTGCCAGTGTCTCACTTTGATGAAGATAAATTTGAGAGTGGTCATGCATTTGACGGCTCTTCAATTGCTGGTTGGAAAGGTATTGAAGCATCAGACATGTTGTTGATGCCAGATCCAGTAACAGCTTATATCGACCCATTCTATGAAGAGCCAACATTGGTTCTTTCATGTGACGTGATCGAGCCATCAGATGGCAAAGGCTACGACCGTGATCCACGTTCTATCGCTAAACGCGCAGAAGCTTATTTAAAGAGTACTGGCATTGGTGATACAGCTTTCTTTGGTCCAGAGCCAGAGTTCTTCGTTTTTGACAGCGTGACTTGGGGTAACGACATGCAAGGTTGTTTCTTCAAAGTTGAATCTGAAGAAGCACCATGGTCATCAGCAACAACATTTGAGCACGGTAACACAGGCCACCGTCCAGGTAAAAAGGGTGGTTACTTCCCAGTAGCTCCTGTAGATACATTCCAAGACATGCGTTCTGAAATGTGTTTGATTTTGGAATCTCTAGGTATCCCTGTCGAAGTTCACCACCACGAAGTGGCTGGTCAAGGTCAAAACGAACTAGGCACAAGATTTAGCACATTGGTTCAACGTGCTGATTGGACAATCTTACAAAAGTATGTGATTCAAAACGTTGCTCACGCTTACGGCAAAACAGCGACATTCATGCCTAAGCCAATCGTTGGTGACAACGGTTCAGGTATGCACGTTCACCAATCTATCTGGAAAGATGGTCAAAACTTGTTCGCAGGCAATGGCTATGCAGGCTTGTCAGATTTAGCTTTGTACTACATCGGCGGTATCATCAAGCACGCACGTGCATTGAACGCGATCACCAACCCAGGTACAAACTCATACAAGCGTTTGGTTCCAGGTTTCGAAGCTCCAGTTAAGTTGGCTTACTCAGCACGTAACCGTTCTGCTTCAATCCGTATTCCACACGTGGCAAATCCAAAAGGTCGTCGTATCGAAACTCGTTTCCCAGACCCATTGGCTAACCCATACTTGTGCTTCTCAGCATTGATGATGGCTGGTTTAGATGGTATCCAGAACAAGATTCATCCAGGTGAAGCTGCTGACAAGAACTTGTACGACTTGCCACCAGAAGAAGATGCAAAGATCCCAACAGTATGTAACAGCTTGGATCAGGCATTGGATGCATTGAATGCTGACCGTGAGTTCTTGACTCGTGGTGGTGTATTCACAAACTCAATGTTAGATGCGTACATTGACTTGAAGATGGAAGAAGTTACTCGCTTCCGTATGGCTGCTCACCCAGTCGAGTTCGATATGTACTACTCACTCTAATCGAGAGACTAGAGAAGGTAGAGCGCAGGTATGTTGCGCAAACCAAGCAAAGAAGGGGCAGCAGTAGCTGCCCTTTTTTCTCCACACAGCGTTTGGGATGAGTTTCCAAACGCAATTCTGATTGTTGATTACAGCCATCAGATGGTGGTTTATGCAAACCCAGTTGCAGAAGTGAGTCTTGATCTTTCTAGTAAATTGCTAGAAGGAATGAGTTTGCATGATTTGTTTGGGCATAACCCGGAGCTTTTTCAAATGCTTGATGCAATCAAGACTGAAGAGGTTGCATCCCAGCGTCAAGATTTAATTTTGAACTCAGGGCCGGCTCGAGCCGATCATGACCCCATCAACGCCCATGTGGTGGTTGGGGCACTCAATCATCCTGATTTACTTCTGATTGAATGGTTTCCCTTAGAGCAGCAGTTACGCAGTGAGCGGGATGATCGCTTAGTGCAACAGGTAGAAGCCAATAAAACGTTGATGCGCAATTTGGCCCATGAGATTAAAAATCCTTTGGGGGGGATCAGAGGCGCTGCACAGCTTTTAGAGTATGAACTGCCTGATAAGGCATTGCATGAGTACACGCAGGTGATTATCAAAGAGTCTGATCGACTTCAAAGTTTGGTTGATCGCTTGCTGGCGCCTCACAGGAAGGCTCATATTGATGATTTCCTCAATATTCATGAAGTGCTGGAGCGAGTTAGGAGCTTGGTGCTGGCTGAATTCCCAAGCGGTCTAAAAATTAAGAGAAATTACGACATCAGTCTGCCTGATCTTTTGGGTGATAAAGAAGCGTTGATCCAAGCCGTACTCAACGTCGTTCATAACGCCGCTCAGGCCCTCAGAAGCAGGATCGAGCAGGGTGATGCTGAGATAGAACTGACCACCAGAGTGGTTCGCAATGTCACTATCAACAAGCAACGTTACAAACTGGCATTAGATTTGCATGTGATTGATAACGGGCCTGGCATACCTGATGAAATCAAGGACAAAATCTTTTTTCCTTTGGTCTCGGGTAAAGAGGGTGGCAGTGGTTTGGGGCTGACTTTGGCGCAAACCTATGTGCAACAGAATTATGGTTTTATCGGTTGTACCAGCAAACCTGGAACAACCGACTTTCAAATGCAATTACCTTTCCGCTTAAAAACGGAAGGAAAATAATAAGAATCGGATATCGATATGAAGCCTGTTTGGATTGTGGATGATGACCAATCAATACGTTGGGTGTTGGAGAAAGCATTGCAGCGCGAGAACATGCCTTATCGAAGCTTCACAAATCCTCAAGATGTTTTAGATGCTTTTGATAATAAAGAAGAGCCACAGGTTTTAATTTCTGATATTCGTATGCCGCGAGGCAATGGTATTGATTTGCTGCAGCAGGTCAAAGCAGAGCACCCACATGTGCCTGTGATCATCATGACAGCTTATTCAGATCTTGATTCAGCGGTTTCATCTTTTCAAGGTGGTGCATTTGAGTACATTACAAAACCTTTTGATATTGCCAAATCCATTGAGTTAATCCGTCGTGCGGTTGATGAAAGTTTGAGATTGCAAAATCAAACGCAAGAGGGCGCAGTCCGGATGCAAGAAACCACGGAGATTCTTGGTCAGGCTCCAGCGATGCAGGATGTTTTTAGGGTCATTGGTCGCTTGTCGCAATCCAATGTGACTGTTCTCATTACAGGAGAATCTGGCACTGGTAAAGAGCTTGTGGCCAGAGCTTTGCATAAACACAGTCCAAGAGCGGGTGGACCTTTCATTGCATTAAATACAGCAGCTATTCCAAAAGATTTACTCGAGTCTGAATTATTCGGTCATGAACGAGGCGCCTTCACTGGTGCTCAAACCATGAGACGTGGTCGTTTTGAACAGGCTGAGGGTGGAACCTTATTTTTGGATGAAATCGGTGACATGCCGTTTGATCTACAAACACGTTTACTGCGTGTTTTGTCGGATGGCCATTTCTACAGGGTTGGCGGCCATGATTCTCTTAAATCCAATGTGCGCGTGATTGCTGCCACTCATCAAAATTTAGAGGCTCGCGTTGCTGAAGGTTTATTCAGAGAAGACTTGTTCCATCGCTTGAACGTGATTCGTTTGCGCTTGCCATCCTTAAGAGAACGCAAGGAGGACATTCCTTTGTTGGCTCGTCACTTTATGCAGACCTCTGCAAAGTCATTGAGCATGGAGCCTAAACGCCTATCTGACGATGCTTTACTAGCAATTGCTCAATTACCATTCCCTGGCAACGTTAGACAGCTAGAAAATTTATGTCACTGGTTAACTGTCATGGCGCCGGCTCAGGTAATTGGTGCTCAAGATCTGCCACCAGATGCCATTGAGATCGGAGCTGATTTGCCAGAAGGTGTTGCCACTGAAATCTTGGCAAAAATTAAAACATCAAGTCCTGCAGATTGGGAGTCTGGTCTTGCTTTATTGGCTAAACAACTTTTACAAGACGGTAGCCGAGATGTCTTTAATATTCTGGAAACCAAATTTGAAAAAGCTGTTCTAACAGCGGCATTGGAAGTCACGAGGGGTCGTCGCGTTGAAGCTGCAGAGCGTTTAGGTATTGGTAGAAACACAATCACCAGAAAACTTCAAGAACTAGGTATTGATACTTAAATTATTAAGCCATATTGAGTACGTTCATAATAGAACGATTATTTTGAATTAAATCTATTTATGTCTGCTATTCGTCTTGCTACCTGGAATGTCAATTCCATCAAAGTTCGCCTACCTCATCTTTTGCAGTGGTTAGCTGCACAAGATGCCATGAAGGCTCCCATTGATGCTCTCTGCCTTCAAGAGCTAAAACTCACAGAAGATAAATTTCCGTTTGCAGAGTTAGAAGCCGCAGGCTATTACTCACTGGTTGCAGGACAAAAAACTTATAACGGTGTTGCGATTCTTTTGCGCAAAGCATCTCTTGCTGCAATTGCTCAAGATGTCAATACCGCATTTCTATCGCCTATTAAAAATAATCCTAAATTTGCCGATGAGCAACAACGTTTGCTGGCTGCAACGGTTGCTTTTAATGGCAGGGCCCCAATCAGAATCATTTCGGCTTATTTCCCGAATGGGCAAGCCCCAGGCACTGAGAAATTTGCCTATAAGCTTGATTGGTTAGCTGGATTGCATGATTGGCTCAGCGAAGAAATGGAAGAGCATTCAAGAATTGCATTGCTGGGTGACTACAACATTGCCCCTGAAGATCAAGACGTGCATGATCCAAAAGCATGGGAAGGGCAGAATTTGGTTTCCCAAGATGAGCGTGATGCTTTCTCAGGATTGATTGAGATGGGTTTTTATGACAGTTACAGACTCTTTGAGCAGGCCCCCAAAAGCTTTAGTTGGTGGGACTATCGGATGATGGGCTTTAGAAGAAATGCGGGTGTTCGCATTGACCACATTCTTCTGAGTGAGGCATTGAAAAATGACTGCATCGCAAGCTCTATTGATAAAACTCCTAGAGCTTGGGAGCAGCCATCTGATCACGCTCCTGTGATTACGACCTTAAGCTAAACCACCATGCCTTAAAAGGGCATCAATCTCAGGTTCTCTGCCCCTGAATGCTTTGAATGATTCTGCAGCTGAGCGGCTGCCGCCAACTTCAAGGATTTCTTGTCGATAGCGTTCGCCCGTGGCCTCATCCAAAATACTGCCAGTTTTCTTGGCGGCTTCTTCAAATGCTGCGTATGCATCTGCAGACAGTACTTCAGCCCATTTATAACTATAGTATCCAGCTGAATAGCCACCGGCAAATATATGGCTGAATGTATTGGGCCATCTTGATAAATCAGACTGCTTGATCACGTGAACTTGATCATTGATTTGTCTTGATAATTGCAAGATATCCACAGGTTTCGCTGAGTGTGGGTCAAAGTTTGAATGTAGGCGCCAGTCAGTCAAAGAAAACACCAACTGTCTTAAGGTGCTCATGCCGTTTTGGAAGTTCTTCGCGGCAATCATTTTTTCATAAAGAGATTTCGGCAATGTCTCGCCAGTCTCTACATGAGACGTCATCTTTTCTAAAACTTCCCATTCCCAGCAAAAGTTTTCCATGAACTGACTTGGTAGTTCTACAGCATCCCATTCAACACCATTGATACCTGAAACGCCCAATGATCCAACCTGAGTCAACATGTGATGCAAGCCATGGCCACATTCATGGAACATGGTGATCACATCATCATGGCTGATGGTTGGTTGCTTGGTAACACCATTGACCGTCACAGGCGCTGGAAAATTACAAACCAAATAGGCCACAGGGGTTTGGATTTTTCCGTTAGGGAGGTTTCTTCTACCTCTGGCATCGTCCATCCATGCTCCACCGCGTTTGCCAGGTCTTGCATAAGGATCTAGGTAAAAATTAGCCAGTAGTTTTCCATTCTTGCTCAATACCTTGAATGATTGGACATCTGCATGCCAAACTGGCAAAGAATCTTTTTCAATTTTTACGCCAAACAAGGTTTGCACAAGAGCAAATAAACCATCAAGAACCTTTGGCAAAGGGAAGTATTGTTTGACTTCGTTTTCAGAAAAAGCGTAACGGACTTGTTTGAGCTTTTCTGAGGCATAGGCCATGTCCCATGGCTCAAGGCTTGATAAATCTAAATGATCTTTAGCGAAAAGCTGTAGCTCTTGCCAATCTTTTTGACCATGAGCCTGAGCTTTCTTGGCAAAGTCAGTTAAAAATTGGTCCACCTCTACAACTGTTTTTGCCATTTTTGGAGCAAGGCTCAGGGCGGCAAAGTTTGCAAAACCAAGCATCTTGGCTTCTTCATCTTTTAGACGAAGCTGAGACAGCATATTGTTTGTGTTGTCCCATTCTGTTTTGCCGCTGCCAAATTTTTCAGATAACTCTGAGGCTCTCGTAACGTAGGCTTCGTAAAGTTTCTTTCTGAGAGTTCTATTTTCAGAAAATTGCATAACTGGAAAATATGAAGGGAAGTGCAAGGTGAAAGCCCAACCAGATAGTTCTTTGGACTCAGCTGTTTGCTTCGCAGCAGCAATAGCATCTTCTGGCAAGCCAGCTAATTCTTTTTCATCAGTGATCACATGCACAAAATGGTCTGTTGCATCTAAAACATGATCGGAGAATTCCTTGGATAACTGAGCTTGTTGATCTTGAATCTCGGCAAAGCGGATTTTCTGATCATCTGATAACTCGGCACCACCCAAACGAAAATCTCTTAGAGAGTTATCAATGACCTTGCGTTGAGCACGATCGAGTGAGGAGAACTCGGCTGATTGGCTCAAGGCCTTGTATTTTTTGTACAACTCTAAATTTTGGCCAAGATTTGTCCAAAAGGCAGTGACCTCTGGCAGCATTTCAGCATGAGCTTTTCTGAACTCTGGGGTATCAGCAACACTATTCAAATGACTGATCACCCCCCAAGCGCGCCCAAGATTTTCAGTAGCATCTTCAAGTGGCTCTACTAAGTCGAGCCAAGTGGCAGGAGTGGTTGATTTTAAAGAGAGATCAACCGCTTTTTGAGCTTCAGAGAGTAGTTGCTCAATAGCGGGTTTGATATCAACAGCCTTAATAGAGCTGTATTCTGGAAGGCTTTTGCCAAAGGAAAGTAATGGATTGAGTATTGGATTATTCATACTCATTATTATGTCCTGAAATTGAAATAAGTTCAGGAGTAAAAAGGCTTACGCCAAAAGGGTCTTTAAGCTTTGACTCTTTCAGCAGCCTCAAGCGTATTCAACAAAAGCATTGTGATCGTCATAGGGCCAACGCCACCTGGTACAGGCGTAATAGCGCTGGCAACATACTTCACTTCATCAAAGTCTACGTCGCCACAAAGCTTGCCATCTGGCAAACGATTGATACCAACGTCGATGACCACAGCGCCACTTTTAACCATACTGGCAGTGATCATTTTTGGTTTACCAGTGGCCACGACCAAGATATCTGCTTCTTTGGTGTGAGCTGTTAAGTCTTTGGTTTTGCTGTTGCAAATTGTGACAGTTGCCCCAGCTTGCAAGAGCAGCATCGCCATGGGTTTGCCAACAATATTAGAGGCGCCAATCACGACGGCCCTGGCACCTCGGATGGGATAGTCAATGCTCTCTAGCATTTTCATACAACCATAAGGGGTGCATGGTCTGAATAAAGGTGCACCAATCATCAAAGCGCCAGCATTCGCCACATGAAAACCATCCACATCTTTTTCAGGGGCAATGGCTTCAATCACGCGGTGGCTGTCAATGTGCTTTGGTAATGGCAGTTGAACCAAGATGCCATGGATGTTTTTATCATGGTTCAATTCATTGATTCGGGCAAGCAGGGCTTTTTCGCTCAAATCAGCAGGATGTCTTTCTAGAATGGAATACATTCCAACATCCTCACAGGCCTTCACTTTATTTCTAACATAAACCTGGCTGGCTGGATCTTCACCGACTAACAAAACAGCTAGGCCAGGCTTAACGCCTTTGGCAGTCAAAATGGCTGTTTTAGCAGCAATCTCTAGTCTGATTTTTTTGGCAAGCGCGTTGCCGTCAATGATTTGTGCAGGCATATTATTTATTTGATTCAGATAAAGCGAGTCTTAGGAGGTCTGCAACAGTGTTGACGTTGAGCTTTTCCATGATATTGGCACGATGTGCTTCAACTGTTTTGATAGAAATATTCAAGTCATCTGCAATTTGTTTATTGAGTCGACCCGCGACAATTCTTTCTAAAACTTGCTTTTCTCTACCAGTTAACTTGCTCAAAAGATTTTGCGTGTTCTTTTGTGTATCAGCTTTCGCATAGTCGACTCTTGCTCTGGTCAGCATCTTTTCAACCAATACTTTTAATTCAGACTCTTTGAAAGGTTTTTCAATGAAATCTATCGCTCCTTTTTTCATGGTTGAAACAGCCATTGAAACATCGCCGTGTCCAGTAATAAAAGAGATTGGCATAGGAATGCCTTCGGCTAAAAGACGCTCTTGAAGTTCAAGACCTGACATGCCTGGCATGCGCACATCAAGAATCAGACAAGAAACTGTTTCCTTGTGATCGCCCTGAAGAGCTTGCAGAAACCTTTCCGCGCTTGGCTGGCACTTAACAGTGTAGCCATTGCTTTCTAAGAGCCATGTCAATGAATCTCTCACAGCTTCGTCGTCATCAACGACATAAACGATTTCAGTTTTATTGTTCATATGCTTATTTATCCAAGGGAAGTAGTATTGTAAAGGTGCAGCCAATACCAGGCTGATCTTTTTCTGGGGCATTGTTTTCTGCCCATAGGCGGCCATGATGAGACTCAATGATGGAGCGGCAGATGTTCAAACCCATGCCCATACCATCATGTTTGGTGCTAAAGAAGGGCTCATAGAGTCTTTCTAGGGCATCTTCAGGGATGCCTGGTCCCTGATCCATGACACGTATCCGCAGCATGGCTGGTGAAACGGAGTTATCAATATCAACTCCCAGCTTGATTAACTTTGAAGAGTTAACTTTGACAGGGATATTTTTAATGGCGTCAATCGCATTTTTCAATAGATTCACCAGAACCTGCTGGATCAAAATTGGATCTAAAAAGACTTTGGGCAAATTATCTGCAAAAGAGATGCTGATTTGAACACCATATCTTTGTGCTTCAATTTCAGCCAATCCAACTGAGTCTTCAATGATTGTGGCTACATTGACCAGCACACTCTGAGGTTGACTTCTTTTCACGAAGCCCCTGATACGTTGAATGATTGTGCCAGCGCGATGAGCTTGTTTCGTTGCCTTTTCAATTGCAGGCAAGATATCTTTTTCAATGTCTATGTTTTGTTGCGATTTCAATCGATTGGCTATACCTGTGCAATAGTTTGAGATCGCTGCAAGCGGCTGATTCAATTCATGTGCCAAAGAGGAGGCCATTTCACCCATGGTTGTCAAGCGACTGGAAAACTGAAGCTTTTCCTCTTGCTCTCTTGTTTGATCTTCAACTTTTTTTCTGGCAGTAATGTCTGTTGCAATCATCAGTTGAGCTAAGTGACCATCGACCCAAGAGATGTAACGACGTCTTACTTCATACCAAAGTTTGGTTTGATTGATTTGAATCTCTCTGAAATCAGACTGAGTTGGTGTTAGAGCGGACGCTGGAAGCCCAGCAAAGCCGTCTACGCTGTCAATATCCAATGCCCCCACATCCTCCGGATTGATTTCATGGCCCGCCAAGTCAAGGTGAGCTTTTGTGGTGTTACCAAAAGTTTCTCGGTAATACTTGTTGGCAAACAAGAGTTCCCCACTTTGCAACGAAATAACTGACACTGCAGCATCAAGACTTTCCAATACTGTGGTGAACCGTTCTTGAGCCAATGCTAATTCTTGTCGTGCTTTGATAGGCTCCGTTATGTCAACAATCGAACTGATCCAGCCAGATTGCTCACCTTTTTCATCAATCAAGGGTGAAACAAACGTTCTGGAATTGATTTTGACGCCATTTTTTTTCTGCAAAATTGCCTCAAAGCCCGCTTTTGGAGAGTTACCTTTTAAAGCAACAGCCATTTTTTGGGTCAGATCAGGTACCAACTCAGAGGACCAGTAAGGAAATGGTGGCGACATACCAACCAGTTCATGTCGTGTCCAGCCTGTCATTTCGCAAAAAGCTGGATTCACATAAGTGATTTTCCCCTGCATGTCATGCGCTCTTAAACCAATCGTGATTGATTCTTCCATGGCACGTCTGAAATTAGTTTCAGTTTGCAAATCTTTCTGTATCGAATAACGTTTAGAGGTTTGCTTCCAAACAGACCACAAGCTCCATAGAACGAAGCTACTCAAGCCAATCACTAGCCAAAGCAATGTTCGATAGGTTAGGTTTGTGGGTGGCGGGTATGTGCTGACATGCAAAGTCAGTGGAATCGGTGTTTTATCCAAAGTAACGTTGTGCTCCAAAGATCTTGAGCTGGATCGTTTCGGATTAGAGCTGACCAACTCTTTGCCTGAGCTATCTACTAGGGCAAAACGGTAGAGCCCATTCAATTCACTAGGAACCATGTGCTGCAAAATTCTTTTTCCTGAGTAAAGAGTGGCAATACCACCAGTCACTGCACCATTCTGAATGATGGGGGTTACATGCCAAAAAACATATTGTCTGTCTGTATTGGAAGTTTCATTTTCTGCTGGATGAAAGCCCAGCATTCTTCCGTATGTTGCTTTATTGGACTCGGCCGCCTCAGAAAAAATAACGTTTAACTCTGTGTCGAGCACAGATTTAATCGATGTTCTATCTGACCACTTTGAATAGCTGGGGTTATTCGGCAGAGTAGCGATGCGATTTTGTCTACTATCTAACCAACGAAGTTGCAAAATTTCTGGGCTGTCTTGTATTAATTTAGTTGAAAGCTTTAAGAATGACTCTGGGTATTGGGCTTTGCTTGCAGAATTACTGATTTCACGACTTAACTCTAGGATCGCATCTTCATTGGCTGCGAATCGCAGCAAGATTCTTTGTTTGGCAAAAGCACTTTCTCGATAGAGTGTGTATTGCTGCTGATTTTTATCTTGGTAATTCAGGGTCCACAGAATTAATCCCATTGCGCATGTGAATAGCACAATGGCCAATATTGGTGTGTACAAGAATGTATAAGACCTTGCCCTTTGCTTGAGGGCTTTTGATCGGTATTTCTTGATGGCTTGACCAAGATATTGATGAATAACTTTTTTCAAATGAATACTTATTTACTTAGGGAAAACCATGCAATCCTAGAGTGTAATTCGGGAGGATACTGAATCACTGATTTTTTTCTATTTTTCCAGTTTATTGCCACGCAACATAATTCCATATAGTGATAAATAACTTCGTTATATGAAATATTGCTTGCTCAGGGAACCTGGCGTTTTTAGAATTTCAACAAGACAAAAAGGGCCAAGCCCTTATAAAGCGAAGTTATCAGGAGATAAGTATGGCTGATCTACCAAATCAACAAAAGGGAGCTAATGGCTCTCAGGATATTGATCCAATTGAAACCAAAGAATGGATTGATGCCCTCAATGGTGTCATTCAACAAGAGGGTGTTGATCGCGCTGCATTCTTGATCGATGAGCAGATATCACATGCCCGCGTGAGTGGTGTGGTGCAGCCGTTTCATGCAGAGACTCCTTATATCAATACGATTCCTGTAGAACAGCAAGCCAAGCTTCCTGGTGATCAAGAGATTGAGCATAAGATTCGCTCTTACACTCGTTGGAATGCAATGGCGATGGTTTTAAAGGCCAACAAAGATACAAACGTTGGCGGACACATCTCATCATTTCAATCAGCAGCCACTCTTTACGATGTCGGCTTTAACCACTTTTGGCATGCTCCTTCTGATAATCACGGTGGTGATTTGGTGTTTGTGCAGGGTCACGTCGCTACCGGTGTGTATGCCCGAGCTTATATGTTGGGTCGTTTAACCGAAGAAAATTTAAACAACTTCCGTCAAGAAGTTGATGGCAAGGGTATTTCAAGCTATCCGCATCCTTGGTTGATGCCAGATTTTTGGCAGTTCCCAACTGTATCAATGGGCTTGGGTCCAATCATGGCTATTTACCAAGCCCGCTTCATGAAATATTTGCAAGACCGTGGCATGGCGCAAACCGAGGGAAGAAAAGTTTGGGCTTTCTTGGGTGATGGTGAGACCGATGAACCTGAATCATTGGGTGCTATTGGTATGGCCGGAAGAGAAAACTTAGATAACTTGTGTTTCGTGATCAACTGTAATTTGCAGCGTTTAGATGGTCCAGTTCGCGGTAACGGAAAAATCATTCAGGAACTTGAATCTGAATTCAGAGGCGCTGGTTGGAATGTGATCAAACTCATCTGGGGTACTCATTGGGATGCTTTATTTGCCCGAGACAAAAAGGGTATTTTAATGAAGCGTCTTGGCGAGATCGTGGATGGTGAGTACCAGACCATGAAAGCCAAGAGTGGTGCATATGTCAGAAAGATTGTATTCAATACACCAGAATTAGAAGCTTTGGTTGCAGACTGGAGCGATGAAGATGTTTGGAATCTGAATCGTGGTGGTCATGATCCACATAAAGTCTATGCAGCTTTCCATGCAGCAGCTAATCATAAAAACCAACCAACCGTTATTTTGGCTAAGACCATCAAGGGTTACGGCATGGGTGGCTCGGGTCAGGGCATGAATATCGCTCACCAAGCCAAGAAAATGAACATTGAAGACATCAAAGCCTTCAGAGATCAATTCAAGATTCCTGTAACAGATGACAAGCTAGAGGAATTACCTTTGGTCAAATTTGAAGAGGGTAGTCCTGAGTTGAATTACATGCGTGAACGTCGCATGGAGTTGGGTGGTTATCTTCCTCAACGCAGAGCCAAAGCAGAAAGCTTGGAAGTGCCAAAGCTTGAAGTATTTACCCCATTGCTTGAGGCCACTGTTGAGGGTCGTGAAATTTCAACCACCATGGCTTTCGTTCGTATGTTGAACATGGTTGTGAAAGACAAGACCATTGGTAAGCGTGTGGTGCCGATTGTTCCTGATGAATCTAGAACATTTGGTATGGAAGGCATGTTCCGTCAATTGGGTATTTGGAACCAGTTGGGTCAACTTTACACCCCGCAAGATCATGATCAGTTGATGTTCTATAAAGAAGACAAGCACGGTCAAATTTTGCAAGAGGGTATCAATGAAGCTGGTGCGATGTGTGATTGGATCGCTGCAGCTACTTCCTATTCAACACATGGCGTACCAATGTTGCCGTTCTACATTTTCTACTCAATGTTTGGTTTCCAGCGTATCGGCGACTTGGCTTGGGCTGCTGGAGATATGCGCAGTCGTGGTTTCTTATTGGGTGGTACTGCTGGTAGAACCACACTGAACGGTGAAGGTTTGCAGCACGAAGATGGTCACAGTCATTTGTGGAGTGGTGCAATTCCAAACTGCATCAGCTATGACCCAACCTTTGCTTTTGAATTGGCTGTGATTATTCAAGACGGTATGCGTCGCATGATGACGAATCAAGATGATGTTTATTACTACATCACCTTGATGAATGAGAACTATGCTCACCCAGCGATGCCTAAGGGTGCTGAGAGTGACATCTTGAAGGGCATGTATCGCTTAACAAGTGTTGGCGATGCCAAAGCCAAACTAAAAGTTCAGCTTCTTGGTAGCGGCACAATTTTCCGTGAGGTAATTGAAGCTGCCAATATGTTGCGTGATGATTGGGGTGTCGCTTCTGATATTTGGGGTTGCCCAAGCTTCACAGAGTTGGGTCGTGATTGGAATGCCGTATCACGTCAAAATATGTTGAACCCTACTGACAAACCTGCTCTATCTCATGTTGAGAAAATGTTGAAAGACACCTCAGGTCCAGTGATTGTTGCTACTGACTATGTACGTTTGTTCCCAGAACAAATCAGACCTGCTATTCAGAATATCGGTAAGCGATACACCGTATTAGGCACAGATGGTTATGGTCGCTCTGATACGCGTGAAAAGCTTCGTCATTTCTTTGAGGTGGATCGTCGCTGGGTAACTGTTGCTGCGCTCAAGACTTTGGCTGATGAAGGTCAAATTGACCACAAGAAGGTTGCAGAAGCTATCAAGAAATACGGTCTTGATCCTAAAAAACCAAACCCAATGACTGTGTGAGGAAACTAAGATGAGCCAAGTGATAGAAATCAAAGTTCCTGATATTGGAGATTATGACGGCGTTCCTGTGATCGAGGTCCATGTGAAGCCTGGTGATGTCGTTGAAAAAGAGCAATCTTTGGTGACCTTGGAATCAGACAAAGCCACCATGGATGTACCTTCGTCTCATTCTGGAGTGGTCAAAGAAGTCAAAGTTAAAGTAGGCGACAACATTTCTGAAGGTCATGTGGTGATTCTTTTGGAAGAATCAGGTTCCGCATCAGCTCAGGCAGCCCCAGTAGCTGCACCTGCAGCGACTGCTTCAGTAGCTCCACAAAAAACAGTAGTACCAGCAGCCGCTCAAGCTGCTGGTGGTTTGGTGAATGTGACTGTTCCTGATATTGGTGATTACAAAGGCGTTCCTGTGATCGAGGTCCATGTGAAGCCTGGTGATGTGGTTGAAAAAGAGCAATCTTTGGTGACCTTGGAATCAGACAAAGCAACCATGGATGTGCCTTCTTCACACGCTGGCGTTGTGAAGGAAGTCAAAGTAAAAGTAGGGGAAAGTATCTCTGAAGGTGATTTGGTGGTGATTCTAGAATCTTCATCAGCAGGTGCTTCACCAACTGCAGCAGCAAGTAAAGCTCCAACTGCGGCTCCTGCAGCAGTCCCTCAAGTCAGTACTCCAGCACCAGTTCAGAGTGCGCCTCAAGCATCAGCAACGCGCAATGAATCTATTCCATCAGCGGGTGGAATCAGTCATGCAAGTCCATCTGTTCGTAAGTACGCCAGAGAACTTGGCGTTGATGTGACGAGGGTGATTGGTACTGCACCTAAAGGCAGAATTTCTCAAGAAGACGTTCAGGCCTATGTGAAAAACATCATGACTGGACAGGCAGCATCTCCAGCGGGTGCTCCAGTAGCAGCCTCTGGTGGCTTGAATCTCTTGCCGTGGCCAAAAATTGATTTCAGCAAATTTGGTGAAACAGAAACCAAGCCCTTATCTCGCATTCAGAAATTATCTGCTGCCAATCTCTCTCGCAATTGGGTCATGATTCCAGCCGTGACTTATCACGAAGATGCTGATATCACAGACCTAGAAGCGTTCCGCGTGATGACCAATAAGGACAATGAAAAACAAGGTATCAAAGTCACGATGTTGGCTTTCTTGATCAAGGCGGCGGTGAATGCTTTGAAGAAGTATCCAGAATTTAATAGTTCCTTGGATGGTGATAACTTGGTGATGAAAAAATACTTCCACATTGCCTTTGCCGCAGATACACCAAACGGTTTGGTGGTGCCGGTCGTAAAAAATGCTGACAAAAAAGGTATTTTTGAAATCGCAAAAGAAACTGGTGAGTTGGCCAAACTTGCACGAGAGGGTAAATTGAAGCCTGATCAAATGCAGGGCGCTTCTTTCACGATTTCATCTTTGGGTGGTATTGGTGGAACTTACTTTGCGCCAATCATCAACGCACCAGAGGTGGCTATTTTGGGTGTCAATAAAGCCAGCATGAAGCCTGTTTGGGATGGGAAACAGTTTGTACCAAAATTAATTTGCCCATTGTCACTCACTGCAGATCATCGCGTGATTGATGGTGCCTTAGCGACAAGATTCAACGTGTATTTGGCTGAGTTATTGGCTGATTTCCGTCGTGTTGTTCTTTAAGGAATATTGATATGCCTACAGTAGAAATCAAAGTTCCTGATATTGGTGATTTTCATGATGTGCCTGTGATTGAAGTTTTGGTCAAACCAGGTGATCAGGTTGAAAAAGAGCAAGCACTATTGGTGTTGGAATCTGACAAGGCCACCATGGAAGTGCCGAGTGAGCAAGCTGGCAAAATTGTTTCTATCAGCGTCAAGGTTGGTGACAAGATCAATCAAGGCATGGTCATTGCTACTCTCGATGTGGCTACCGATGCTGCTAAACTAGCAGCATCAGCACCAATCAAAGAGGCAGCTCCAAAAACTGAAGCTCCGAAATTAAGTGCTCCTACACCAGGTTCATACGCTGGAAAAGTTGACCATGAATGCGACATGTTGGTCTTGGGCGCAGGTCCTGGAGGTTACAGCGCCGCTTTCAGAAGCGCTGACTTGGGGATGAACACCATCATCGTTGAGCGTTACGCAACCCTGGGTGGTGTTTGCTTGAACGTGGGTTGTATTCCATCAAAAGCTTTGTTGCACACAGCTGCCATCATGGATGAAGTTAAAGCCATGGTAGCACATGGTATTTCATACGGTGCACCAAAGATTGAAATTGATAAATTACGGGCTCATAAAGAAACCGTGATTGGTAAGTTAACGGGCGGTCTTGCTGGTATGGCCAAAGCTCGTAAGGTTAAAACAGTGCGTGGTATTGGTCGATTCTTAGATGCTTATCACGTTGAGGTGGAAGTCACTGAAGGTGATTCTAAGAAAACCAATGGTCAAAAGGAAGTGATTCGTTTTCAAAAGGCGATCATTGCTGCCGGCAGCCAAGCTGTGATGTTGCCTTTCTTGCCCAAGGATCCAAGAATCGTTGATAGTACTGGCGCATTAAAGCTTGAGAAGGTGCCTAAGAGAATGTTGGTGATTGGTGGCGGCATCATCGGTTTAGAGATGGCGACTGTCTACAGCACCTTGGGCAGCAAAATTGATATTGCTGAAATGTTAGATGGTTTGATGGCTGGTGCAGACCGTGATTTGGAAAAGGTATGGGAGAAGGTTAACGCTCCACGTTTTGACAACATCATGTTGAAGACACGTGCTAGTAAAGCTGAGGCAAAACCAGATGGTATCCATGTGACCTTTGAAGGTGAAAAGGCTCCAGCAACTCCTCAGGTATATGACCTTGTTTTAGTTGCCGTTGGCCGTACTCCGAATGGTAAGAAGTTGGATGCTGATAAAGCTGGGGTGGCGGTTGATGAGCGCGGCTTTATTCCGGTTGATAAACAATTGCGTACGAATGTGAGTCATATTTTTGCAATTGGCGATTTGGTCGGTCAACCTATGTTGGCTCACAAAGCTGTTCATGAAGCACACGTCGCCGCAGAAGTTGCAGCAGGGCACAAGGCTTTCTTTGACGCCAAGCAAATTCCTTCTGTTGCTTATACAGATCCTGAAGTTGCATGGGCGGGTCTTACAGAAGAGCAATGTAAAGCTCAAGGCATTGCTTATGAAAAAGGTTTGTTCCCATGGGCAGCCAGTGGTCGCGCAATTGCGAATGGTCGTGATGAAGGATTTACAAAGTTGTTATTTGATAAAGAAACTCATCGCATCATTGGTGGCGGCATTGTTGGTACCCATGCGGGTGATTTGATTGGTGAAGTTTGTTTGGCCATCGAGATGGGTGCTGACGCTGTTGATATTGGTAAGACAATTCATCCACATCCAACCCTTGGTGAATCTGTTGGTATGGCTGCTGAAGTGGCGCATGGCACTTGTACTGACTTACCTCCAACCAAGAAAAAATAGTTAGCTATTAGCTCTGTGTCTTAAAGCCTCAAAGCCTTCAGGTCTCCAGACATAAAAAAACCCCCGCACGAGGCGGGGGTTAAAAGGTACTTGTAGATTAGATCTAACTGGGTACCGAGGAGACAACTGTTACTACTTCAATTCTTTCATGCCATTATGATGATTCAAATGGCTTGCATCTTGCTTACTTCTTGCCGCGAGCAGCTTTAACTGCTGTGTTAGCTGCAGCATTGAAGTTATTTTGAGCTAAATCTACCGCTTGCTTGATAGATTTTTGTGTTGTTTCATATGCATTGTTTGCTGCAGCCATGGCTTGTTTGATCGCCTGGATAGTAGCTTCTGAACCAGCTGGAGCATTCTTTGAAAGCTCTTCAACCATGCCGTTCACGTTGCCAGTGCTTTTCTTTAACTGTGACTCAGCAACTGAAGTGAAAGTTGTTTGAGTTTCGTTTGCAATGTTGTAAAGATGACGGCTGTAAGACATGATCTTTTCAGCTAAAGGCTGAACCATACCTGCTTGCATAGCCATTAATTGCTGAGCATCACGCACTGAAAGTGCTTGCTTAGCATTTTGTACGTTCTCAGTCATTGCAGTTTTTGCTACTGCCATGTTCAATTCAACAAGCTTTTCTACACCTTCAAAGGCTTTGTTCGTTAAATTCAACAATGTTTCCAAGTTAGCTTTGTTTGCTGCTGCGATTTGTTCTGGGGTTAATGTCATGATTTCTCCAAGTAAATTAAAGGGTGAACAATAAATGTTGCACTGCACAAATATAAGTATAGGTCTTAAATAGACTAAGTCAAGACCACAATGTGAAAAAAAGGCAAAATCAGGAGGTGAAAGCCTTTTATACCGATCATTTTGTCCTCCCATTACCTGATGGGCATCGATTTCCGATGCAAAAATACCGTCAATTGAGGGATCAAGTGGCCTTATTGGATGGTTTGGAGCTCAAAGAACCACCAGCTGCCAGTGATGAGGATTTGATCCGAGTACATGATCAGGAGTACGTCAAACGGGTGACTCAGGGGAAGTTAAGTACTGCAGAAATCAGAGAAATCGGTTTTCCATGGAGTGAACTCATGGTTGAAAGATCCAAAAGGTCTGCGGGGGCAACCATTTCAGCATGTATCAGCGCCTTAGAAGATGGGGTTTCAGTGAATCTGGCGGGTGGTACCCATCACGCATATGCTAATAAAGGGAGTGGTTTTTGTGTCTTCAATGATGCAGCAGTGGCCTCAAAGTATCTTCAGAACTTAAGAAACATGAACGTTGCCATCATTGATTTGGATGTTCATCAAGGCAATGGCACAGCAGCGATTTTGGGCAAAGACCCCAGCTGTTACACATTGTCACTTCACGGAGAGAAGAATTTTCCCTTTAGAAAAGAATCAAGTCATTTAGATGTGGGATTGAGTGACGGATGTTCCGATGATGAATATTTGCTTCATCTTGCTCATGCTTTGAATCAGATGGAGTCTGAGTTCAAGCCAGATATGCTGATTTATTTGGCTGGGGCTGACCCTCATGAGGGTGATCGATTGGGACGTTTGAAATTAAGCCTCAAAGGTTTATGCCTGCGAGATCAAATGGTTTTGGACTTTGCCAAAACACATGATCTACCAATCGCCATAGCGATGGCAGGAGGGTATGGCATCAATATTGAAACTACGGTTGAAGTGCATGCTCAAACCGTACAATTAGCCCTTCAACTATTCAAAGAATTAAAGGTCAAACAATAAATGAGCAATTCATGGATTCGATATTTAACGCCATGGATTGCGCCAATTTTTGTGATCATCTGGAGCACGGGTTTCATCATTGCTCGTTACGGTATGCCTCATGCTGAGCCCATGACATTTCTGAGTATGCGCTTTTTGGGTGTGCTGATTTGCATGATCCCAATCGTTTTACTTTGGAAAGCTCCTTGGCCAAGACAGTCACAAATCATCCACATTGCGATTGCCGGCATACTTCTGCAAGCTGGTTATTTAGGTGGCGTATGGGCTGCCGTTCGTGAAGGAATGTCTGCAGGACTAACAGCCTTGATTGTGGGTCTTCAACCAATTCTGACCGCTTTATTAGCATCTTGGGTAGCTGAAAAGGTACGACCTGTTCAATGGCTTGGCTTGGTGATTGGTCTATTGGGTGTTGGATTGGTTGTTTGGGCCAAGATTGTCATGATTGGTTTCAGTGATTTAAGTTTTATCTTCATCATCATTGCTTTGCTATCAATCACAGCAGGTACTCTTTATCAAAAGAAGTATTGCCCTCAGTTTGACTTACGCACGGGCTCGGTGATTCAATTTGCTGCTTCAGCCATTGTTTGTGTGCCACTCATGATGATGTTCGAAACCAGAGAGGTTGCTTGGGTTCCAGAATTGATATTTTCTTTATTATGGTCGATATTCGCCTTGTCGATCGGGGCCAGCTCTCTGTTATTTGTGATGATCCGTCATGGAGCAGCTACCAAGGTCACCAGTTTGATGTACTTGACACCACCCACCACTGCCTTGATGGCCTGGTTCTTATTCAATGAGCCCATCACATGGGCAATTGGCCTTGGGATAGCTCTGACCATGGGGGCAGTTTTAATGGTCAATAAAGCCTCATCAGGCAAGTAATACCTTATCATGTCATTTATTCACTAAAACTAACTAATTAAATAGCTTAGAAGAGACTGATGATATTGAGAAGTAATTTGTTGCGCAAAATGATTGTGGGTATATTGAGCAGTTCTTTGTTGCTTGGAGCACAAGTGTCTTTTGCTCAAAGTACCAGCAATAAACAAACAACCCAGCAGGCGGCCAAGAAAAAAGTAGCCCCCAAAACTCAAAAACAAGTTAGAACATCAACTACTCGAGCTAAGTCATCAAAAGCTCCTGATGAAAAGCGCCCATCATTTGCCGCAGCGATGGGTCTGCGCGGTAATCAAGATGATCTCAATCTAAAATCAAGTGTGGCGTTGATTGTTGATCGTCAAACACATGAAGTGTTGTTTGAGAAAAATGCGCATGCTGCCTTGCCGATCGCATCCATCACAAAATTGATGACTTCATTGGTTATTCTTGAAGCTCAACTTCCATTGGAAGAAACAATCGTGATTGAGCAATCAGATGTCAATGCGTATCCTGGCCGTACTCGCTCTAGAGTGACCCAAGGAGCTAAGATGACGCGCGAGCAAGCGATGCTTTTATCTTTGATGTCTTCTGAGAACCGAGCATCACAGGCCTTGGGTAGAAATTTTCCAGGTGGTATACCAGCCTTTGTGGATGCGATGAATGCCAAGGCAAAGTTACTCGGCATGAGTCAATCTAAATTTGCAGATCCCACGGGTCTATCCAGTGACAATGTTTCTAGTCCAGAAGATCTAACTCGTTTGGTTGAGGCCGCATATCAATATCAAGTGATTAGAGAGTTCTCAACAAGACCTGACTACAGCATCATGATTGGTAAGCGTGAGCAAAAGTTTGTTAATACCAATCGTTTGGTTAGAGCCAGTGATATGGATATTGGTTTGCAGAAGACTGGCTATATTTCTGCTGCTGGCCGTTGTTTGGTCATGCAGGCCAAAGTCGTTGGTCGTGATGTGGTGATGGTATTCCTTGATTCTGTTGGCACTCAATCTCGTTTTGCTGATGCAGTGCGTGTCAGAGAATGGTTGGAAGCCAACCCAAACCCTGAGTCAATCAGAAAGCTATAAGTAGATTTAATTAAGCAGATTAAATTAAGAAAACTTAAGGCTTAAGGCTTGGTTTGTATCCCAAGCTTTTCGAGATCTGCATTGCAGTATCTTTGAGCGATTTGAGCCACTCATCTTGCATGCGCTCAGTAGGTGCTGATAAAGATAGTCCAGCAACTAACTTGCCGGTGTCATCCAAAATAGCTGCAGCCATGCAACTCACACCCAACTCTAATTCTTCATCGTCCCTGGCATGACCAAGGCTTTTCACTAAATCCAATTCTTTTTCAAGTTGAGCCAAATCACTGATGCTATTTTGTGTATGGCCATTCAAGCCAGTTTTGCTCACATAATTTTTCAACTTCACTGAGTCATCATCAGCCAAAAATAGTTTACCTACTGAAGTTAAATGAAGTGGGGCTCTGCCTCCAATGGCGCGAACCACTTGCATCCCTGATCTTTCGCTATAAGCACGATCAATGTAAACAATTTCATCGCCTTGGCGCACAGATAAATTAACTGTTTGGCCGGTGAGCTTATGTAAAGCTCTCATTGGCAATTGAGCAGCATCTCTGACTGAAAGTCGTGCTTTCACTAAATTACCTAATTCAAGGAGTTTTAAGCCTAAGCGATAAGTGCCACTGTCTGCTCGCTCAACTAAGCGACAGGCAACCATATCATTCAAAATTCGGTGAGCAGTTGATGGGTGCAAATCAGTCAGCTCAGACAGTCTTTTAAGACTCTGGGCTTCATCACTATCTGCGAGGGCATCCAGAAGACTCATCATGCGGTCCAAAACCTGGATAGCTGTTCTGCTTGTCATGTTGTCATTTTAGCTCTAAAAATGCCAAATTGCACATTATGAAAAGAGAAGCTTAAAAACCACCTTTTAAGGCCTTTGCACAGTCAGAAACCAGCTTAGGGCCTTTATAAATCAAGCCACTATAGAGCTGAACCAAGCTGGCGCCAGCATTGATCTTGTCTTTGGCATCCTGGCCAGACATGATCCCGCCAACACCAATGATTGGCAGCTGACCATGAAGAGTACGGCGCAGCTCCTGGATTACGCGGTCTGATGATTGTTTCACTGGTGAACCAGAAAGGCCGCCAGCTTCATGACCAAACGGTAAGTGGGCAACTGAATCACGAGCAATTGTGGTGTTCGTGGCGATGACCGCATCAATCTTGTATTTGATCAGCAATTCTGCAATGGTCTGAATTTGCTCTAAATCTAAATCAGGGGCAATTTTTAGGAACAGTGGCACTTCTTTTTTGTGCAAATCACTCAGCACCTTTTTTTCTTCGGCAATAGCGCTTAGCAATGAACTTAATTCATCAGCACCTTGCAACTGTCTTAAATTCTTGGTGTTGGGTGAGGAGATATTGACAGTGATGTACGAAGCGATGTCATACACCTTTTTCATACAAATCAAATAGTCATCAGCAGCTGATTCAATCGGGGTCGTGGCATTTTTACCAATATTCAATCCGAGGATGCCGCCGTTTTGCCAAAAATCAGATTGTTTGACTCGTGCCACGCATGCATCAACCCCATCATTGTTAAAACCCATGCGATTGATCAGGCCTGATACTTCTGGCAGTCGAAACATTCTTGGTAAAGGATTGCCGGCTTGTGCTTTGGGTGTCACCGTGCCAATCTCAATAAAACCAAAACCTAAATCAGCCAAAGCATCAATGTGTTTACCGTCTTTATCTAACCCTGCGGCTAAACCAACCGGATTCGGTATTTTCAAGCCACAAAAAATTCGCTCATCGCGAGCAATCTTTTCTTGCGTTAAAAACCCCAAGCCCATGGCATGAACTTTATCGAGGGTGCTCAAAGTCAAGTTATGCGCACGTTCTGCATCCATGGCAAATAAACAAGGCTTGACGAGAGGGTAGAGATTCATCAGTGTTGGATCTTTAAATTATTAATAGCGTTGCCACACATCATCGACCAAAACCTCTAATGGTTCGAACTGTGCTTTGTAAGACATTTTAGGGCTTTCTTCAATGTAGTAGCCCAAGTACAAGTAAGGCAGCTGAAGTTTCCTAGTTTGTTCTATCTGCCACATGATGGAGAAAGTTCCATAACTGGCACTTTGATTGCTGGTATCAAAGAAGGTGTAAACAGACGACAAGCCACTTTGAACCACGTCAATGATGCTCACAATTCTCAACTTGCCTGGTTCTTCGCTATCGGGACCATCCCTGAACTCAATCAAACGAGTATTCACCTTGCTTTGCAGTAAAAATTGTTTGTATTGATCTTGATCATCACCATCCATGCCGCCGTGAAGATGGCGATCGTGTTGGTATGACATATAAAGATCGTAGTGTTCTTGAAAAAATTCCAGATGACCAATTTTCACTTCTAAATCTTGGTGCTTTTTAAGCGCTCGCTGTTGATAGCGTTTCGGCTTAAAGCGTTCAATATCAACGCGACAAGCAATACACGCCTTACAGCCATCACAGTAAGGTCTATAGGTGTACAAACCACTGCGACGAAAACCACTGGCAACCAATTCGCCATAAACATCCGCATGAATCAAATGTGTTGGCGTTGCAACTTGCGAGCGAGCTTGATGATGCGCCAAGTAACTGCACTCATAGGGAGCAGTTGCATAGAACTGAAGGGTGGTGAATGGGAGTTCTTTTAATTTACTCATGTCGGTTGGCTTAGCCAATGTTGCAAAACACTCTTATTAAAACGCCAAATGGGATTAATTGCAGTAGTTTTCTCGCGCACATGGTTTAAAAATTCATCCCGTGGAATGGGATATCCACCCATTGAACTTAAATGCGCTGTTTCCTGCTGGCAGTCAATCATCTCGATGTCTTGGGCAATAGCCCAGGCACACAGGCTTGCCAAGGCAATTTTAGAGGCGCCTGTTTTTTTGGAAAACATCGATTCACCAAAAACCATTTTCCCTAAATTAACGCAATATAAACCGCCAACCCGTTGGCCTTGATGAAAAACTTCAATACTGTGCGCATGTCCTTGCTCGTGTATTTGACTGTAAGCATGCATGATTGCATGCGTGATCCAAGTCCCATCTTGGTCTGGTCTTGCTTGTGTTGCACAGGACAGAATGGTTGCATGAAAATCTTCGTCGACCTTTACTTCCCAATCTTGGTCCATCAAGACATTTTTAATTTCTTTTTTGAAGTTTTTACTTACTTTGAAGTTTTTGGGTCTAAGCACCATCCTGGGGTTGGGGGACCACCACAAAATGGGTTGTCCATCGGAATACCATGGAAAAATACCTTGGTGATAAGCGCGCAACAATTGTTCAGCGCTGATGTCCTCGCTGATGGCTAATAAGCCAGGAACTTCTGGATCAGGATCGGCATCATTCCAAGGCGATGGAAAAGGATCATGCGGTTGAAGCCAAGACAGACCCATGTTGATCAATGTTTCCGATCAATGCGTTCATCGTAGCCAACATCATCAAGATGAGTCACGATCTTATCTGTCTCATTGAGTCGACCCAATTTTTTATCCTGAAAATACCATTCAAGCGTTTTTCGAACCGTCGGAAATGCCAACTCATTCCAAGGAATATCTTTTTCAGAAAACAACTCAACTTCTAAACTCTCAACGCCTGCCTGATAATTAGGCTCAATGAGTTTGGCCAAATAAAACAAATGAACTTGCTCTACGTGTGTGACATTCAATAAAGAAAACAAAGGGCCGATCTCAACACTTGCACCTGCTTCTTCAAGCGTTTCTCGTTTAGCGCCATCCTCGGTACTTTCCCCGATCTCCAAAAATCCTGCCGGCAATGTCCAGTATCCAAGGCGAGGATGTATGGCTCGTTTACACAAAAGAACTTTATCTTGCCAAACAGGGATAGTCCCAACGACATTGCGAGGATTTTCATAATGAATCGTTTTGCAGCCGGAACAAACATGCCTCTCCCGGGTATCGTCCTCAGGAGTTTGTAAGATCACGGTTGAACCGCATGTTGGGCAATATTTCATTTCGTCATTATCGTTTAATTTGTGGTTTTCACGACGCCGCGCAAGGCGTTGGTGAAAATCACTTCTTCCGCACTCAAGACGTCGGCGCGCGTGATATTTTGTTCAATCGCTTGATATTTTGAATCTTTCAAAATGATTGATCTCATCACGCCAGGTAAGCATCCAGATGCAAGTGGTGGGGTTAGCCATCGACCATCTTTTTTAATAAAGACGTTTGATCTGCCACCTTCTGTAACAAATCCCTGTTCATTAATAAATAAAGCATCGAATGCACCCAATTTTTCAGCGGCCAACCATGCTTGGTCATACAGTTTGCGACGTGTCACTTTATGACCCAATAATTGATCAGTCGAGGACATCGTTACATCAGTTAGCAAAAGATCACTGGCCCATAGGATGGGGCCTGGTTGAAGATCTTGTATCAAGGCAGTTTTAATGCTGAGCAGTCCTTCTGCTGACAGGTCTAAACGAAGTCTGTAAATTAATTTCGCATCAAGTTGTGAACAAGCAACTTGAATCAAGCTTCTAGCTCTGTCTGAATCAAATTCAATTTTTAATTCACTGGCAGATTTAGAGATTCGTTCAATGTGAATGTCAACGTGGCAAGCTTGTCCTTGTTCTATGCGAATCGTTTCAAACAATCCAATGGGTTCTGATTGATCTTGTAAAGCGTATAAAAATCCAGCTTTGGTTTGGCACTCATGCCACTCATCAACACTCTCGGAATCAATGGTGATGCCACCGCCAACGCCCATTTGAAAACTTTGATCTTTTGCAAGCCCCAAGGTTCTGATCACAACGCTCATCCCAAGATCACCCAGTCCAGTTTTTGAGCTTGGATCAAACCAGGCAATAGCGCCACAGTAAAGATTCCTTGGTTCTGACTCTAACCCCTGAATCAACTCCATGGTTCTTTTCTTGGGTGCGCCAGTAACTGAGCCACAAGGAAAAATCGCTTGCAGCAATTCTTTGAGCCTTAAATTTTCTTTTGATATTGAGCTGATGGTTGATGTCATTTGTAAAACATCACCATGCTGCTGAACTTCAAATAAATGTGGCACTTTGACTGAGCCTGGCATCGATATTTTGCTTAAATCATTGCGCAGTAAATCAACAATCATGACATTTTCGGCACGATTTTTTGCATCACCGTGAAGTTCTTCAGAACTACTCTCACCAACCTTGGCGGTGCCTTTCATGGGTTTGGTCATCAAGGTATCGCTTGTCTTTTGCAAAAACCATTCGGGGGAGCATGATAAGACCCAGCCATTCGGATGATCTATATAGGCACCGTAAGGACCTGGTTGTTTTTGTCTGAGTATCTCGTAGGCAGCTAAAGGTGATCCGCTTAATTTACCGGCGATGCGATACGTGTGATTGACTTGGTATGTGTCGCCAGCCTTGATCCATTCTTGAATCTTAGAAATATCTTCTTCAAATTGTTGTTGAGTGACGCTATTACTTGTGTTCGTGATAGCTGGCGCATCTGTTGTTTGTTTGACTGATTGAGTGAGTTGAGTTTGAATCCATTGATTGACTTGTTCTTTACTGAGTTTTTGAACATCTTTAAAAACCCAAGCTTGTACCCAAGGTGTTTCAGATTTTTTTGGCTTTAAGCCTACAAGGTATTCGCCAAGCTCATAGCTAAGACAAGTGACAACATATTGTTGGTCATGGATTGCTTGTTCAATTTCTTCAAGAGCAGCCTCAAGTTCATCAGCTTTGCTGGCTTGTATTGTTTTTAATGGAGACTGATAGAGTCTGCTACTTGGCTTGTCACTGGAACTTTGAGCATCATCAAGCAGGATGGTGCAAGTGAGATGCTCAAAGTCACTCATCGATTACTGGCCAATAACTTTTGCGCTATTGATCACAATCGTTGTGCTTGGTACATCAGCAAAAGGACGCTTGCTAGTGGTGCTCACGGCTTTGATTTTGTCGATTGTTTCTGTGCCTTTGATCACCATGCCAAAAACAGCATAACCATGACCATCGGGACGAGGGTAATCCAAGTTCTTGTTATTCACCACGTTCACAAAAAACTGTGCTGTTGCTGAATCAGGCACATTGGTTCTTGCCATAGCGATGGAGTACACAACATTATTCAAGCCATTATTAGATTCAAGTGAAATCGGCGCTTTGGTTGCTTTCTGTTGCATGTCCGGGGTAAAACCACCACCTTGCACCATGAAATTGTTGATCACTCGATGAAAAATAGTGCCGTTATAAAAACCACTATTCACATAGCCTAAGAAGTTCTCAACAGTTTTTGGGGCTTTTTCAGGGTTGAGTTCAACAACGAAGTCGCCCATGGTTGTTTTGAATTCAACTTTCGGACCTGCAAAGCTCAGCGTGGATAAGGTCACGAGAAGGGCAGCTAATAATTTTTTCATGGGATGGATGCTCATTGTTGGAAACCCTAAGTATGCCAAAGATATTGGGGTAATAAAAAAGCCCCTCAAGTACATGAAGGGCTTTAGTCTAATATTTGGTTGCGGGGATAGGATTTGAACCTATGACCTTCGGGTTATGAGCCCGACGAGCTGCCAGACTGCTCCACCCCGCGTCTGAAGAATGAAACTATATCAGGTTAAACCCTAAATAGCAAGGACAACCTGTCTTTCTATCCAGTAATGCCATGTCTTTTAAAGAAAAAATTAGACTAAGTAGCTTATTTCTCATATTGGTTATGTGAAAATCCGCACATGCAAAAACATCTGACTTATGCCCAATTAGTCGCTCCTGGCATTTACTGTGTTGATACCGGATTTGTAAGAGAGCAGTTTGATGCCAGTTATATGGTGGTTGATGGCGATGAAGTTGCTTTCATCGACGTTGGCACCAACTACTCGATTCCCAGATTTTTAACCACCCTTGATGAACTTGGCTTAAGTTCTCAACAGGTCAAATACATTGTTTTGACACACGTTCACTTAGACCATGCAGGTGGTGCAGGCGAGATGATGCGGATATGCGAACAAGCCCAATTACTGGTTCATACCCGAGGCGCTCGCCACATGATTGACCCGAGTGCTCTTCGAGCTGGAGCCGTGGGCGTTTATGGCGAAGACATTGTTGAGCAATCCTATGGCCAATTGTTGCCAATCGATGCTGCAAGAGTTGTGGAAGTTGGCGAAGGTCATCAAATCCTTTTGGGTAGCAGAATACTCCATTGTTTAGATACGCCTGGTCATGCCAAGCACCATATCGCTATTTGGGATCCTATCAGTCGTGGTGCTTTCACGGGTGATACCTTTGGCCTCTCATACCGTGAGTTTGATACTGAAGAGGGTGCATACATCATGCCGACCACCACACCGATTCAGTTTGACCCTGATGCTCTGAAGGACTCAGTATTACGTATTGCAGCGCTCAATCCTGAGTGCTTGTTTCCGACTCATTTCAGCCGAATTAATGGTGTTGAGCGCTTAAAACGTCTTTTCTTAGAACAATTAGATGAAATTGTTGTTTTAGCGAAACAATTAAAAAATGATTCAAATCGACATGCTCTACTGAAAGACGGAATGGCTAAGATTCATATAAATCATTTAAAAACAATGAAGTGCAAACTATCTACTGCTGAAATTATCACTTTTCTTCAGATTGATTTGGAGCTCAATGCATTGGGAATTTGCCATTGGCTCGATAAATTAGAACCTGGGCTTAATTAATGTTGCGTTGCAATATGGTCGGCATATAATAAAAACATCATTTATTAGGGAGTAACCGGTGTCCATCAGTAATCCGGAAAATTCACAATCATCTTTACTGAAGCCAGTTGAGCTTCATGGTCAAGATGGTCATCAGAAAGCAAGTACGGTCACTTTGGCGATTGCAGCCATTGGTGTTGTTTTTGGTGATATCGGCACAAGCCCTCTATACGCATTAAAAGAATCCTTCAGTCCAAGTCACGGTATTCCATTCAGTCAAATGGCTGTCTTTGGCATCATTTCAATGATGTTTTGGACAATCTTGCTGGTTGTGACATTTAAATATGTTCTCTTTGTGATGCGAGCTGACAATAAGGGTGAGGGTGGTGTGCTGTCTTTGATGGCATTGGCACTTCGATCACTTCAATCTGGAAGCCAATCCTATTTAACGGTGATGATGTTGGGTATGTTTGGAGCTTGCATGCTCTATGGTGAATCAGTCATTACCCCAGCCATCTCTGTTCTATCAGCGGTGGAAGGTCTAGAAATTGCCACACCAGAAATGAAGCGCTTTGTGATTCCAATCACAATCACTATCTTAGTCGCTCTGTTTGTGATTCAAAAATATGGCACAGCTGCTGTTGGCAAACTATTTGGCCCCATCACAATTACATGGTTTATTTCATTGGCTGCTTTGGGGCTCTATAACGTCATCAAAGCACCTGAAATTTTTAACGCGATCAATCCCATTTACGCGATAAATTTCATTTCCGAACATACTTTGATGGCCTATATCGTGATGGGCTCTGTGGTTCTTGTGGTGACTGGTGTTGAGGCTCTCTATCTAGATATGGGACACTTCGGTCGTAAACCGATTCGCTATGCTTGGTTGTTTTTAGTGTTGCCAAGTTTGCTTTTGAATTATTTTGGTCAAGGTGCTTTGTTGCTATCAAACCCTGAAGCCATTAAAAATCCTTTTTACTTGATGGTGCCTGAATGGGCTCTGTGGCCCATGGTTGGTTTGGCCACCGCTGCCACAGTGATTGCTTCTCAGGCGGTTATTTCAGGCGCATTCTCCTTAGCAAACCAAGCTATTTTGTTGGGTTTCTTACCCCGCATGGGTATTCGTCACACCTCAGATAATGAAAGAGGTCAAATTTATATCCCTGTGGTGAACTGGTCACTCTTGATCATGGTACTTTTCACGGTGATTGAATTCAGGGAATCCGGTAATTTGGCGGCGGCTTACGGTATATCAGTCACGACGACGATGCTGATCACCACCATTCTTTTGGCCATTGTGATGCGTCGTGAGTGGCGCTTGAATCCAATTGTCATTGTTTGTTTGATCACAGCTTTCTTGATCATTGACTTGGCATTTTGGACTGCAACATTAATTAAACTAAAAGATGGTGGTTGGTACCCATTATTGATTGGCGTTATTTGTTTTACTTGTCTCATGACTTGGTACAAGGGTAGAAAATTACTGCGCGATCGCATTATTAATGAATCCATTCCTTTGGAGCCATTTGTAGCTGGACTCTTAGCCCATCCCCCACATCGAGTTGAAGGCACGGGTATCTTTTTAACTGCTCACATCGATTACGTTCCTGTTGCGATGCTGCATAACCTCAAACACAATCGCGTGTTACATGAACGCGTATTCTTTTTGAAGTTGAGTATCTGGGATGTGCCTTATGTGAATGATGAGGAGCGTCTCACACTCAAAGACATGGGTGGCCAAGTGTATTTGGTTCGCTCGGTGCATGGTTTTAAAGAGACACCAGATATCAATAAAGTGTTGGCGCAAATTGAAGCTCAATACCAATTGAAGTTTGATCTGATGGATACATCCTTCTTTTTGGCGCGTGACACCGTGGTGTCCTCAAAATTACCTGGTATGGCTTTGTGGCGTGAAAGGCTATTTGCTTGGATGTTCCAAAATGCTGCAAAACCATCAGATTTCTTCCAAATCCCTACAAATAGGGTGGTGGAGCTTGGCGCCAAGATAGAAATTTAAGTTTTTTAGGCATAAAACACTAATGGCTTTATGCTTAAGGTTATGAGTTATTACAGAATTTCACTAGGAGTCATTTTCACCTCGTTGTCTTTGCTGACAACGGTGGTTCTTGCTGGTCCAGCGGAGATGGCAGAGCTCGCGGAAATCGAAAAGAGTCAAAATAATCTCAATCTACAAAAAGATTGGGCTAAATACCGCTTAGAAAAAAAACAGCACGATTGTTATGATCAATTTTTCACGACCCGTTGTCTTGATAAAGCTCGTTTAGAACATCGTCAAGAAATCAAAGAAGTGCGTGCTCAAGAAATACCTATGCGAGAGAGGGAGCGCGTTCTCAAAGCTATCATCAAAGATGAGCAAGATGAACAAAGAATCAAAGAGCGCAACGATCCAGCTAAGGCAAAACAGCGCGCTGATAATGTCAAAGATTATGAGCAAAAGCAATTGGATCAAGCTAAACGTGAACAAGACCTTGTAAAAAAACGCGCTGACTCAGAAAAGCGCGCTCAGGAAAATAAAAAGGCCAATCCGCTCTAATGGCAAAAATTAAATCTGTTTATGTTTGCCAAGCATGTGGTGGCTTATCAGCAAAGTGGCAGGGTCAATGCCCTAACTGTGAGGCTTGGAATTCCATGGAAGAAACCGTGGAAGACAAGCCTTCAACTAATCGCTTTCAAAGCTTGGCTAAAGCTGCTCCTAAACAAAAACTATCCGTTATAGAAGCCGAAGATTTACCTCGTATTAGCACCGGTGTTGATGAGTTTGATCGAGTATTGGGTGGTGGCTTGGTCACCGGTGGAGTTGCATTGATTGGCGGCGACCCCGGTATCGGTAAATCTACTTTGCTTTTGCAAGCACTGGCAGCAATGAGTGCTCGAGGTGACTCGGTTCTTTATATCAGTGGTGAGGAATCGGGTGCGCAAATTGCCTTGAGAGCAAAACGTTTGGGAATACAAGCTCCGGATTTAGAAGTATTAGCAGAAATCCAGTTAGAGAAATTATTAGCCACCATTGAATCAGCAAGACCCACTGTGGTGGTCGTTGATTCGATACAAACGGTTTACTCAGAAGCTTTGAGTTCGGCGCCTGGTTCAGTGGCGCAGGTGAAAGAATGCGCAGCTCAACTGACTCGTTTGGCTAAAACGACTGGTGTTTGTATGATCATGGTGGGTCATGTCACCAAAGAAGGTAACTTGGCAGGGCCAAGGGTTTTAGAACATATCGTTGACACAGTTTTGTATTTTGAGGGTGATACGCACTCATCGTTCAGATTGGTTCGAGCCTTTAAAAATCGTTTCGGGGCTGTGAATGAATTAGGTGTCTTTGCCATGACTGATAAGGGTCTCAAAGGCGTGGCTAATCCATCAGCTTTATTCTTGTCACAGCACGATCAAATCGTTCCCGGTTCTTGTGTGTTGGTCACGCAAGAAGGCAGTCGACCATTGTTGGTTGAGATTCAGGCATTGGTGGATGCTGCACATGTGCCCAATCCACGCAGATTGGCTTTGGGTCTAGAGCAACACCGTTTGGCCATGCTCTTAGCCGTACTTCATCGTCATGCAGGCATTGCTTGTTTTGATCAAGATGTTTTCTTGAATGCGGTGGGCGGCGTCAAAATCACTGAGCCTGCAGCGGACTTGGCTGTCTTATTAGCGATTCAGTCGTCGATGAAAAATAAAGCATTGCCCAAGAACTTGATTGTCTTTGGCGAGGTTGGTTTGGCAGGAGAAATCAGACCATGTCCAAGGGGCCAAGAACGCCTCAAAGAAGCTGCTAAGCTGGGCTTTAAGCAGGCCATTGTTCCAAAGGCCAATGCCCCTAAAACAAACATTCCTGGCTTAACTATTTTTGCTGTTGATAGGATTGATCAAGCGATTCAAGCAGCCAGAAATCTAGAGTGACAAATCTATAATTTTATAGATTAAAGGTCTTCTGCTTGAATCAGTAAGACCTGATCGTCGCCAGCAGAAACTTCTAGCCATGTGACTGGTATTTCTGGAAATGCATCTGAAAAGTTTTTAGCTTCATTGCCAATCTCAAGCACCAAAGCACCCTCAGGTTTTAAATAATCTTTAGCGTTTGCAATGATTTTTCGAACGATGTCCATGCCATCAATTCCACCAGCTAAAGATATTTCTGGTTCAGCGTGATATTCAGGTGGAAGAGTAGCCATGGATGTTGCATTCACATATGGCGGATTGCAAATGATCAAATCAAATAAATTTTCTTCATTGGGTGAGGGCAATGATTCAAATAAATCACCTTGGTGAATCTCAATTTGTTCACTCAGATTGTGGCGATCAATGTTCTTGGCTGCTAAAGACAATGCTTGCATGCTGATATCTGATCCGGACACTTCTACATCTGGGCAAGATAGAGCCATCAAAATCGCCAATGAGCCATTACCTGTGCAGAGGTCTAAGACTTTGGCGCTCGGAGGCAACCAAGGCTCTAAATGACCATCCACAATTAATTCTGCGATGAATGAGCGAGGCACGATACTGCGCTCATCGCAATAAAACGGAATGCCCATTAACCAGGCTTCGCCCAAGATGTAGGCCAAAGGTTTGCGAGTAGTGATGCGCTCAAGTGCCCAAGCGTTGATTTGGGTGAGTAATTCAGGCGTGATTGTTGTGTCGAGAGCTTCTGCAGCATCTTCAGGCGGAAAACCCAAGGCTGTAGCTATGATCCAAAGTGCTTCGCTTTGCGCATCAATGGCGCCATGGCCATAACTCAGTCCTGCAAGATCTAATTTTTCGGTCAGTTCTTGCCAACAAACTTCTAAAGTTAAATCAGTGTTCATAAATGTGTTGAAAGAGTTAACGCTTAAGCAATTAACTTTTCTAAAACACCTTTGTAAATATTTTTAAGCGGCTCTATGTCTGCAAGCTCAACACGTTCGTTGATTTGATGAATGGTTGCATTGCGCGGTCCAAATTCAACCACTTGAGGACAGATCTTTGCAATAAAGCGAGCATCACTGGTGCCGCCAGTTGTCGAAAGCTCTGCAGTTACATTTGTTTCTGCTTTGATCGACGCTTGCATGGCTTCGGATAAGTTACCTGGTTGCGTCAAAAATGGTTCCCCACTGAGATTCCATTCAATCGTGAAATTCAGTTGATGTTTCTTCAGGATTGTTTCAAGTTTCTCTTTTAGTTTGTCAGCTGTATTTTCGGTTGAGAAACGGAAATTAAAATCAATGACCACCTCACCAGGAATCACATTGGTGGCACCTGTTCCAGAGTGAATATTAGAAACTTGCCATGCGGTTGGTTGGAAATAAGTATTACCTTGATCCCATGTCACTCCAGCAAGTTCAGCAAGAGCAGGGGCCATGAGGTGAATCGGATTTTTTGATAAATGAGGATAAGCAATGTGACCTTGAACACCAATCACTTTTAATTTGCCAGATAAAGATCCCCGGCGACCATTTTTAATCGTGTCTCCTAATTGATCAACTGAGGTTGGCTCACCAACCACACAGTAATCAAGACGTTCGCCACGTTTTTTTAATTCATTACAAACAATCACAGTGCCATCATGCGCCGGACCTTCTTCATCGCTGGTCAACAAAAAGGCAATCGAGCCTTTGTGATCAGGATTCTGAGCTACAAACTCTTCAGTGGCCACCACAAAAGCAGCCAATGAGGTTTTCATATCCGCGGCACCACGACCATATAAAAAACCATCTTGGTGTGTCGGTTGAAATGGATTCGAAGACCATTTATCGAGTGGACCGGTTGGCACCACATCCGTATGTCCAGCAAAACTCAACAGAGAACCTGTTTTACCTAGAGCGCCTCTTTTAACGGCCCATAGATTTGTCACTCTGAAGTGATCAGGACCACTCATCATTGTTTCGCATTCAAAACCGATTGCTTTGAGTCGATCAGCTATCAGATCTTGGCAACCACCATCAGCAGGCGTTACCGAGTTCTGAGAAATCAGTTGTTCTGTTAGGGCTAAGGTTGAGTTTGTAGTCACAGATAATCTTTAATGAGTTAGCTTAGTCTCGTAATAGATCGTTAATGGCTGTTTTAGCTCTGGTTTGAGCGTCTACCTTTTTAACGATGATTGCTGCATAGAGACTGTATTTGCCGCAGGCTGATGGTAATGAGCCAGGAACAACCACTGAACCAGCTGGTACGCGGCCATAGTGAATTTCACCAGTTTCACGGTCATAAATCTTGGTGCTTTGACCAATGTAAACGCCCATTGATAAAACAGCATTTTCTTCAATCACAACACCTTCAACCACTTCTGAACGTGCGCCAATGAAACAGTTATCTTCAATGATCACAGGACCGGCTTGAACTGGTTCTAGAACACCACCAATACCAACACCGCCTGAGAGGTGAACATTTTTACCAATTTGGGCACATGAACC
Organism: Polynucleobacter cosmopolitanus; assembly: GCF_002224225.1. GTDB lineage: Bacteria > Pseudomonadota > Gammaproteobacteria > Burkholderiales > Burkholderiaceae > Polynucleobacter > Polynucleobacter cosmopolitanus. The sequence goes on from NZ_NJGG01000003.1 coordinate 192,769, forward strand.
AACTGTGGCCCAGGTATCAACCATTGAGCCTTCATCAACATAAGCACCGATATTGACGTATGAGGGCATTAAAACCACATTTTTGCCAATAAATGAACCACGACGAGCCGTTGCAGGCGGAACTACGCGGAAACCGCCTTTGGCAAAGTCCTCAGCCGTGTAATTGGCAAATTTAGTTGGAACTTTGTCGTAAAACTGCGGAAAGCCATTGGTGCCATTGGCTGACATCACCTGATTGTCTTCTAGGCGGAAAGAGATCAAAACAGCCTTTTTAACCCATTGATTCACATTCCACTTGCCCACTGAGTGACGTTCAGCAACGCGAATAGAGCCGTCATTTAAGCCCGCTAATACCGTAGCCACTGCCTCGCGAACCTCTTTTGGGGCTGCTGAAGGTGATAGGCTGGCACGATCTTCCCAGGCTTGATCAATGATGTTCTGTAGCGTTGCCATAAACTCTTTTTCCTTTAAAAATAACAAGTAATAAGCCTAGATTATATCTGTCGACTTCAGGAAGTGCTCTTTCTATTCCTACCTTGGTATCATCACAATGATTCCATTAAAAGAAGTTAGCCGTGCGACTTAAATCTATCAAACTTTCAGGGTTCAAATCCTTCGTAGACCCCACTCATTTCGAGCTTCCAGGCCAATTAATTGGTGTTGTGGGCCCCAACGGTTGCGGTAAATCCAACATCATTGACGCTGTTCGCTGGGTTTTGGGTGAATCTAGGGCCAGTGAGCTGCGTGGCGAATCCATGCAGGACGTTATTTTTAATGGCTCTGGGCAAAGAAAACCGGCTGGGCGCTCAAGTGTTGAGCTGATTTTTGATAACACCGATGGTCGTGCCGCTGGCCAATGGAGCACTTTTGCTGAATTGTCAGTCAAACGCGTGTTGACTCGTGATGGAGCTTCTAGCTACTACATCAATAATCAAACAGTCAGACGCAAAGACATTCATGATATGTTCATGGGCACTGGTTTAGGTCCTCGTGCTTATGCGATCATCGGCCAGGGAATGATTTCTAGAATCATTGAAGCCAAGCCAGAAGAGTTACGTATTTTCTTGGAAGAGGCTGCGGGTGTATCTAAGTACAAAGAGCGCCGCAAAGAAACTGAATCTCGTTTGGAAGACACCAGAGAGAACTTAACGCGTGTAGAAGATATCTTGCGTGAGTTAACGCAGAATCTCACCAAGCTAGAAGGTCAAGCTCAAGTTGCTGAAAAATACAAAGACCTGAATACTCAGATGACACAGCAACAACAGTTGTTGTGGTTGGTACGTCAGACTGAAGCAGGCAAAGAGCAAGAGCGTCATGCGAATGCGATCAGAGATGCTCAAGTTCAGCTTGAAGAGCAAACTGCCAAATTACGCCATGCAGAAGCTGAATTAGAAGAATTAAGAAGCTCTCATTACGCATCGCAAGATTTGGTATCAACAGCTCAAGGTGAGCTGTATGAAGTGAATGCTGAAGTAGGCAAGCTTGAGAATGAGATTCGTTATGTTCAAGAATCACGCGCACGCCTACAGCAACAGATTTCAGATTTACAAGCGCAGTTATCCCGTTGGTCTTCACAAGAAGTCGCTGCTGCTGATGCCTTACGTCAAACCAATATTGATTTAGAGTCTGCTCGCGAAAACGAAGAGCGTTTCTTGGAGGCTCTTCATCAGGTACAAGAGAAGTTGCCAGCGCATGAAGTAACTTATTTAGAAACACAAAAAGCTTTAGATCAAGCGCGTGAAGCTGTGTCTTCAACTGATCAGCGCTTAGCAAGTTTGGCTGAAAGAGTATTGGCTGCAGGTCGTCAATTAGATCAGTTGCATCAACGTCAAGAACGCTTACAGGCCGATTTATCAAGCTTGGTGAAGCCTGATGCTGAAGCTCTTAGCCTGGCGACTGATCGCCAAACCATGGCTCAGCGCAAGGCTGATGAAGCGCAAGAGGTTTCTGAAGTAGCCAATGTGAGTGTTCCAGAAGCTGATGCGACAAGACAAAAAGCCCAACAAACCTTGCAAGAATCTTCTACAGCATTGAGTCAAACTCAGGCTCGCTTGAGTGCTTTGCAAGCTTTACAAGAAAAAGTTCAAGCTCAAGCCAAGGTTGGTCCATGGTTAGAGCAAAAGGGTCTCAATAAAAAACAACGTTTGTGGCAAGATTTACAAGTTGAAAAGGGATGGGAAACCGCACTTGAAGCAGTGTTGCGTGAACGTGTCACTGCTTTACAAGCAAGTGATTTGAACGAGGCCGTTCGTCTTGCTCAAGATGCGCCGCCGTCTCGTTTGGCTTTCTATTCTGGTAACGGTGTTTCTAATTCTGACTCAAGCGTCAATGGTTTGACCAGCTTGATGAGCCGTGTTCAGGTCAAAGACTCTGGCATCAAAGCTGTGATCCAAGAGTGGTTGGGCAATGTTTACATTGCAGATAGCTTAGATGATGCGATGCGTCGTCGTGAACAACTGCCTCAAGGTGGTGTTCTCTTGGTCAAAGAAGGCCATATTGTCAGTCGCGTGAGTTTGCAACTATATGCAGAGGATTCTGAACAAGCTGGTTTATTGGCGCGTGGCCAAGAAATTGAAAACTTAGATTTACAGTTAAAAGCTCAGCAATTAATTCTTGATGAAGCTCAGAGTGAGGCCAACAGAGCTCAGTCTGCTTATCATCAAGCGCATCAATTGGCCCAGCAAGCTCGTCAAACAGCTGAACAAGCTGTGAGAGAAGCACACAACCTAGAAGTTGAGCGTTTGCAACTTGCGCAGGCTGATGAGAAATACAGAAGCAGAGCAGACCAAATCAATTTTGAACTTAATGAGCTCACTCAGCAATCTGCTGAACTTCAATCGATCAGAGACGAAGGTCAGGGCGAACTAGATCGTGTTCAAGATGAAAAAGGTGTGCACGGAGATAGTTTGACGACTGCACAAGATGCTTATCAATCAGCACAACATGCTCTTGAGCAAGCTCGTGAAGCGTTGCGTTTGTCTGAGCGTGAAGCTAGTGAAGCATCCTTTAATACAAGAACCTTGGTCCAAAGAATCAGTGATCTGACTCGTGATCAACAATCTGCACAACAACAGGTGGGTGATATCCAGGTGAGCTTGGGTAATTCTCAAGAAGAGTTGCATGGTTTGTCTGATGAAGCTGCCCAAGATGCTTTACAAAACTTATTGATTCAAAGAAGTGCTCGCGAAGCTGCTTTGGCGAATGCCAGAACAGAAATGGATGCCATCTCCCATCGTTTGCGCGAGGGTGATGAGGGTCGCTTGACGATTGAGCGCAGTTTGCAACCTTTGCGTGACAAAGCCATGGAGCTTCAGCTCAAAGAGCAAGCAGCCCGCTTGAACGTTGAGCAATTTGCAACCATGTTGATGGATGCGGAAGCCAATGTGGAAGAATTGCAAGCACGCTTAACGCCTGATATGAAGGTCAGCACTTTGCAATCTGAAGTGAATAAGCTCAATCAAGAAATTCAAGGTTTAGGTCCTGTGAACATGGCAGCTCTTGAAGAGTTGGCCAGCGCGCAAGAGCGTAAGACGTTCTTGGATGCTCAATCAGCTGACTTGAATGAAGCGATCAATACATTGACGGATGCTATTTCAAAAATTGACGCTGAAACTCGTGAATTGTTACAAGGCACCTTTGATCAGGTCAACGAACACTTTGCAAAATTATTCCCAGATCTTTTCGGTGGTGGTAACGCCAAGTTGGTGATGACTGGTGAAGAGATTTTGGATTCTGGTGTTCAAGTGATGGCTCAACCGCCAGGCAAGAAAAATTCAACCATTCACTTGTTATCAGGTGGTGAAAAAGCTTTGACAGCGATTGCTTTGGTCTTCTCATTATTCCAATTGAACCCAGCACCGTTCTGTTTGCTAGACGAGGTTGATGCTCCATTGGACGATGCGAATACGGGTCGTTATGCAGACATGGTTTCTAGAATGTCTAAAAACACTCAATTTGTCTTTATTTCACACAATAAGATCACCATGGAAATCGCTAGCCAATTGATTGGTGTCACGATGCAAGAACAGGGTGTTTCTAGAATTGTTGCTGTTGACTTAGAGGCTGCGGCAACGATGGTGGAGGCTGCTTAATGATTTGGTTCACTGAACTTGCTACATCCTTAGGGTTGTCGGATCTTCAGTTATCTCTTGGACTAATTGGTTTTAGCTTGTTAGTCCTTGTCATGATTTATAACGCCATGCGTATACGCAAGCTTGATAAGAATGAATCGATGGATGATTCCAGCGAGTCATCAGAACCAAGCTTTTCTGCAGTCGATGCAGCTCTCAACAAATCTGAACCAAGCTTTGGCGGTATTACAAGCTCAACGCATGCTCATCCCGTTTTAGCAAAGATCGATCCCTTGATTGATTGTGTTGCAACCTTGCGCTTGCCTGAACCCATCACTGGCCAAGAAATTTTGAGTCAGTTGTCTGATTGGCCAAAAAATACCCAATTTACTTGGATGCATGAAGGCTTGACTACGGATTCTGTTTGGCAATCAATCACGCCAGAGCAAAGCTTCACAGAACTTCAACTGGCTATTCAGTTAGCCAACAGATCTGGCCCGATTGGCATGGTTGATTTATCAGACTTTGTCTCAAAAGTGCAGTTGCTATCTAATGCCTTAGATGCTGAGTTGGATTTAGCCCCTCACAATGACATCATTGAATCCGCTAAGAGCTTGGATGATTTTGCAGCAAAGTGTGATATTCAGTTGGGCATCACCGTTGTTCCAAAAGATGGTTTGTGGAACCTGATGACTATTCAGAATGTTGCAAACAAGGCAGGATTCTTGTTATCACGTGATGGTCGTGAGTATCAGCGCGTTGCTGCAGATACGACTATCTACAAATTGATCGCTGATCAAGCCAATTTCTTGCGCGACGATTTGAGCCAATCAAATGTTCAATATGTAACATTGCTGTTGAACCTACCTCACGTTTCTTATGAGATGACACCATTTCAATTGATGCTCGATGATGCAAAACTATTGGCTGAAGCACTCAACGGTCATTTGGTGGATGATGCAGGAAGACCATTGGTTGATGAAGCTATCACTGCCATCAAGGGTCAGCTTGAAGAGATTTATCAAGCGATGACGGTTCAGGGTATTCCTGCAGGATCTGCTGCTGCAAGCAGACTCTATTCCTAGGTTCTTATGGCTGATTCGGCCCGATATGCCTGGCTGAAAGACGAGTTGGCAAGCTTAGATCATGCCTACTACGTTCTTGATGACCCCAAACTCCCAGATATTGAATACGATAAGCTCTACCGAGAGTTATTGGCGATCGAGCAGGAACATCCTGATTGGATCACTTCTGATTCGCCATCACAGCGAGTGAGTGGACAAGCCGGCGATCTTTTTTCTGAAGTCAAACATGTGGTTCCGATGCTTTCATTGAATAATGCATTGGAAGACAAAGAGGCTGAGGCTTTTGATAAGCGTTGTCGTGAGGGATTGAATTTAAGTTCTGTTGAATATGCCGCTGAACTTAAGTTTGATGGTTTAGCGATATCCTTGCGTTATGAAAACGGTCTTTTGACACAAGCTGCCACGCGTGGTGATGGTTATAGTGGTGAAGATGTCACGGCCAACATCAGAACAATCAAAGCGATTCCTTTGAGATTGAAGGGTGCATCACATCCCAAAGTTTTAGATGTGCGAGGCGAAGTCTTCATGAGTCATAAAGACTTTGAGAGTTTGAATCAAGCAGCCATCAGTAAATCTGAAAAAACTTTTGCCAATCCCAGAAATGCTGCCGCCGGAAGTCTGCGTCAACTAGACCCCAAAATCACCGCACAACGCACCTTGTCTTTTTATGCCTATGGCATCGGTCAATGTGAACCATCAAACTTTGTTCCTAAAACACATTCTGAATTATTAGATCTTTATGCATCTTGGGGTTTGCCAGTTTGTGAACACCGTGCCGTGGTTCAATCAATCAACGGCTTGATGGGGTTTTACGAATCTATTGGTGCCTTGCGGGATCAATTGCCCTATGACATTGACGGAGTGGTTTACAAAGTTAATTCAAGAGAACTGCAAGAAGATTTGGGATTTGTCTCAAGAGCCCCACGATTTGCGGTTGCCCATAAATATCCAGCCCAAGAGGCTCTGACCACTGTTCTTGGTATTGACGTCCAAGTAGGTCGCACAGGTGCCATTACTCCTGTTGCCAGACTTTCACCAGTGGTGGTCGGAGGTGTGACTGTCACCAATGCCACTTTGCACAATGAAGATGAGGTTCGTCGCAAAGATGTGCATATTGGTGACACCGTGGTGGTTCGTCGCGCAGGGGATGTGATCCCTGAAGTTGTTTCATCCATCAAAGAGAAACGGCCATCTTCAGCGATTGCTTTTGTGATGCCGACATCCTGCCCGATTTGCGGCTCTCATATTGAGAAGCCAGAGGAAGAGGCTGTTGCAAGATGCAGTGGTGGTTTATTTTGCCCAGCACAGCGCAAGCAAGCGCTTTTGCACTTTGCTCATCGCAGAGCCATGGACATTGATGGCCTTGGTGAAAAAATCGTTGATCAGTTAGTAGATCAATCCATTGTAAGAACGCCAGCTGATTTGTATCGCCTAGGATTGATGGCTTTATCCAATCTAGACCGAATGGGTGAAAAATCCGCTGAGAACTTACTTCAGGCCATAGAGAAGTCCAGAAAAAATACTTTGGCCAGATTTATTTTTGCTCTAGGTATACGTCACGTCGGCGAGAGCACAGCTAAGGATTTAGCTAAACACTTTGGGCAGATTGATAAGCTCATGGTGGCCAATGAAGAAGACTTGCTTCAAGTCAATGATGTTGGTCCTGTGGTGGCTAAATCCTTGCTCAGTTTCTTCAGTGAAGCTCACAACAGAGAAGTTGTAGAGCAATTGTTAGCATCAGGTATTGAGCTTGAGGTAGAAACCTCAACAATCAATCCAGAGTTACTTGGTAAAACATTTGTTTTGACTGGAACATTGCCCACCATGTCGCGTGATGAAGCAAAGGCTCTGTTAGAAAAAGCAGGAGCCAAGGTGGCAGGATCTGTGTCTGCCAAAACACATTATGTGGTTGCTGGCGCAGATGCTGGAAGCAAGCTTGAGAAAGCTCAAGAGTTGGGTGTCGCTGTGATTGATGAGGCTCAGATGTTAGCTTTACTTCAATCTAATTAGCCAGCAATACCCTTATCGTAATCATCCGCAAAAGCGTGATTGACATCACTGTGGCCTTGTTCATCAGCTCTCACCGCAATCACAACATCACGTAGCATGGCATTAGCAGGCAAATTCCAATATTCGATTGCAATGGCTGGCGCAGGGATGTTTAGTTCAGGATTGGCATCAATTTGCGCAAGGTAATCTGTGTAACTGATCACGGCTTCTTCTTCAAAGTAACCCACGATACGGTGGGCTGTTCTTGGAAAAAATACGTAGATAAAGAAAAACAAATGCCAAAACACTGCTTGGGCTATTAGGACAATCATCCGCTCAAGCCAGTTTGGCTTGGCGACTTCTAAAAATGTCATGAGGTGCATGCGTTCATTTTCGGCTTCAGCCAATAATGTACGAATCTTTGGGCCGTAACCTGTTTTCATTTGGCGCAGACTTTTAAGATGTGTCCACATACCCGCAACCATGCCTGGAACGGCTGCAACTGTTTCAAGAACCACAGCTCTATGACCATATCTGCCGCTGAAAAATGTATCTGCAGTCCATCTCAGTAGCAAGGTAAATCTTTTTGCCACTTGATCGCTCATATTTGAAGGGGTGTGTCTCATTGCTTGCTTCCTAATAAGGTATTTAAGAAAGGCTTGCATGATTCAAGCCGTTAACCAAACACTGACAAATCAAACTAGTGAAAAAATGCGACAAACAGCGCTGTGCTTAAGAATGGAGCTAAACCACTGTAGCATATAAAACAAGCAATTGCTGAGTCGGCTAAACCGCTAAAGCGTCCAAGATTTCTTTTTCCAATTGAACTTGTATTTTTGAATCTTTTGATAGATTGTGGCCATCCAACAAAAATACGTCCTCGATGCGTTCGCCCAAGGTATTGATTCTTGCAGTATGAAGCGATATTTGGTGCTCAGCCAAGATCTTGGCTATGGCGTAGAGAAGTCCTGTTCTGTCGTTGGCAGATACTGATAAGACATAGTATTGACCGCGCTCATCAGCCCTGAGACTGACACGAGGTTGAATGGGAAAGCTTCTTGATTGTCTAGATAAGCGACCCTTGCTAGGATTTGGTAGTGGCGCGCTTTGTTGAAGCATGGCAGCCAAGTCATGCTCAACCAGTTGAATGATGTCGCGATAGTGACCGCCTTCACGCAATAAATTCGTACCAGAAATTTGGAATGTATCTAAAGCATAGCCATGCTGTGTTGTATGAATCTTGGCATCTAAAATTGAAAACCCTTGTTGATCAAAGTAGGCGCAAATCCTTGCAAACAGATCCACTTGATCCTTCACATAAACTCCAACCTGCAAACCTTCACCAATTTGAGATAAGCGAGCCCGAACGATTGCTTCGGGGTGGTTCACGCGGCCATGCAAATGTTTGGTGAGCCAAGCAATATCACTGGGCTCGTGCCTTAAAAAGAAAGAGATGTCCAATTGTTTCCAAAGATTCTCATGAGCATCTGTTTGAAGACCAAATAGACGAAGCATTTGTTTTGCTTCTGACTGATTTTGTTCTAACTCAGAGCTAAGATCGTGTTGTTCGCCACCTAAAATTCTCAAGGTAAGCTTGTACAAATCTTCCAATAGTTTGCCTTTCCAGGCATTCCATACTTTGGGGCTTGTTCCTCTGACGTCAGCTACGGTCAATAAATAAAGTGCCGTTAAGCGTCTTTCAGTTTTCACTTTTTTGGCAAATGCCTTGATCACATCTGGATCACTGATATCTTGTTTTTGCGCTACTTGGCTCATCGTCAAGTGTTCAGCAACCAACCACACCAATAGATCAGTATCTTCCTTATTTAAGCCATGCTGTTTAGAAAATAAACGAGCATCTTTTTTACCAAGATCTGAGTGGTCGCCACCACGTCCTTTGGCTATGTCATGGAATAAGGCCGCCAGAATCAAAAGCCATGGCTTGTCATAGTTCGCAGCCAGTTGACTGCAGAATGGGAACTCATGCGTGTGCTCGACAATCCAGAAACGTCGAACATTCCTGAGCACCATCAGGATGTGTTGATCAACCGTATACACATGGAATAAATCGTGTTGCATCTGCCCCACAATCCGCCTAAAGGCTGGCAAGTAACGACCCAAAACACTGGTTTGGTTCATCATGCGGAATGCATTTGTGACGCCGTGAGGTTGGCGCACAATCTCCATGAAATACTCTCGGTTTTCTGCTTGCTTGCGCCATTCGGCATTCATGAGATTTCTGGCGTTATACAAACCTCTGAGTATTTGAGCTGAAAATCCTTTGACGCCAGGTGTTTTTGTGTAAAGCAAAAAAGCCCGCAATATCTGATTGGGATGCTTTTCAAACAAATTAGGGTCAACAATATCCAGTAAACCTTGCCTCTCAACAAAATGCTCCGAGACTGGTCTGGTGATTCTGGATTCTTTGGGAAAAAGAATCGCTTCAATATTTTGCAGAAGAATTTCATTGAGCTGAGTCACAGCTTTAGCGGCCCAGTAATACTGCTTCATGATTTTTTCACTGGCACGTGTGCCATTTTCTGAAGTCAGACCAAATGATTCAGCCAACTGAGTCTGTAGATCAAACACCAAGACATCTTGACGTCTCTTAGCAACCAAGTGCAATTGAGTGCGCAAGGTTTGCAATAGTTTTAGATTCCTGTTGATCTCTAAAGATTCACGCTTGGTCAAAAGACCTTTTTTATGTAGATCAGAAAAGCTATTTCCTAACTTAGCCGCTTTGGTCATCCATAGAATCACTTGTAAATCTCTCAAGCCACCTGGACTCTCTTTGCAGTTGGGTTCTAAGGAATAGGGTGTGTCGTTGTATTTGTGATGTCGCTGACGAAGTTCTAGTAACTTCGCTTGATAAAAGGCCTTTGCATCCATGGCCGCATCAAATTGCAGCAAGAATCGTCGGTAGAGTTTTTTATCTCCGCCAACCAAACGAGATTCTAGAAGAGCAGTTCTAACGGTGATGTCAGCCGCAGCTTCTTGCAAACATTCCTCGATATTGCGAACTGATGAACCAATCTCAATGCCAAGATCCCAGCAGCGAGTAATGAAGCTTTCTACTTTTGGAGTAGCTATGGCCAGTTGATCAGCACTGAGCTTTTCAGAAAGTAGCACCAAGATATCAACATCTGAATAAGGATATTGCTCGGCGCGACCAAATCCACCCACGGCCACAAGGGCTGCGTACTCATTCAAACCATTTTCTTGCCAAGCCAACAACAATTGTTGATCTATTAGGTGACAGATATCTTTGGTTAACTTGTGGACGTTTAAATCTTTTTTGAACTCTTCAAAGCGAGCCTCGCGACGAGTTTTTAGAGTTGCAAGGGTGTCCATGTCTTGCTGGATTTACGGTCTGAACTTGAGATTACTGACGCACGCCGGTGGCGGTGGGCTGCCTGCTGAATAGGTCAATACTTCAACACCGGTTGGAGTCACCAAGCAGGTATGTTCCCACTGAGCTGAGAGGCTACGATCTTTGGTCTTAACAGTCCATTGATCTGGCATGGTTCTGATATCTCGTTTGCCGGCATTGATCATGGGTTCAATCGTAAAGGTCATACCCTCATGCAGTTGCTCACCCAGACCTGGTTTGCCGTAATGCACGATTTGAGGTTCATCATGGAACACTTGTCCAATGCCATGACCGCAATACTCTCTCACCACCGAATAGCCTGCATTTTCAGCATGAGCTTGGATCGCATGGCCAATATCACCCAAAGTACAGCCTGGTTTGACCTGTGCAATACCCAGCCACATGCACTCATAAGTGATTTGCGACAGCCTTTTAGCCAAAATCGACGGTTCACCAATTGCGAACATCCGGCTGGTATCGCCGAAGTAGCCTGTTTGAGTGATCACGGTGATGTCTAGATTGACGACATCGCCATCCTTCAAAATTCGGTCGCCTGGAATACCATGGCAAATCACATCATTGACCGAGGTACAAATGGACTTAGGGAAGGGTGGATAGCCTGGTGGTTGGTAATTAAGGGGCGCTGGGACGGTTTTTTGGACATTCACCATGTAATCATGGCAAATCTGGTCCAATTCCCCGGTGGTAATGCCGGCCTTGATAAATGGGGTCACATGGTCCAGTACCTCGCTGGCCAAGCGGCCAGCTTCACGCATACCGGCGATGAATTCTTGAGAAGTGGGTTTTTTAGTTTCAGTCAACATACCCTGATTATCCAGCATAAATTCATTGTTTTCATGGCTTTAATACGTTTTTTAGGGTAGAATACTCACACTGTTTCAGATGGTCTGGAGCAGAATCACGAACCAAGCCGTCCAGGGTGGCACTTTTTAGTGCAGTCAGGACTTGGTTCTAGACACAACCCTTAGGAGATTTACATGTCAGTGACTATGCGTCAAATGCTAGAAGCCGGTTGCCATTTTGGGCACCAAACTCGCTTCTGGTCACCAAAGATGGCCCCTTATATTTTCGGTCATCGCAACAAAATTCATATTATTAACCTCGAAAAAACGCTTCCTATGTTCTTGGATGCGCAAAAGTTCGTGCGTCAAGTAGCTTCTAACCGCGGCACCATTTTGTTCGTTGGTACAAAGCGTCAATCAAAAGAGATCATTGCTGAAGAAGCAACTCGTGCTGGTATGCCTTACGTAGATGCTCGCTGGTTGGGCGGTACATTGACTAACTTCAAAACTGTTAAAGGTTCCATCAAGCGTCTTAAAGACATGACTGCTGCTCGCGAAAATGGCGATTGGGAGCGTTTGTCTAAGAAGGAAGCTTTGACAACCAGCCGTGATATCGAAAAATTAGAGAAATCATTGGGCGGTATTCAAGATATGGCTGGTACACCTGATGCGATTTTCGTGGTGGACGTTGGTTACCACAAGATTGCTTTAACAGAAGCCAAGAAATTAGGTATTCCAGTGATTGCAGTGGTTGATACAAACCACTCACCTGAAGGTGTTGATTACATCATCCCAGGTAATGACGACTCAAGCAAAGCGGTTGCTTTGTATGTTCGTGCAATGGCTGATGCTATTTTGGAAGGCAAAGCAAACGCAGTGAACCAAGTGTTAGAAGCTGTTAAAGGCGATGCTGATGAGTTCGTTGAAGAAGGAAAGGGCGAGTAATGGCTGCAATTTCTGCTGCAATGGTTGGCGAACTACGCGCCAAAACAGATGCTCCAATGATGGAGTGCAAAAAAGCTCTAACCGAAGCTAATGGCGACATGGCTAAAGCAGAAGAAATTCTGCGTGTAAAACTTGGTAGCAAAGCTGGTAAAGCTGCTTCACGTGTTACAGCTGAAGGCGTGATCACTGCTTTCATCAATGGTACAACTGGCGCATTGCTAGAAGTTAACTGTGAAACAGACTTTGTTTCTAAGAATGATGACTTCCTAGCATTGAGCAATGCTTGCGCTCAATTGGTTGCTGAAAAGAACCCAGCCGATGTGACTGCCTTGTCTGCTTTGCCATACTCTGGCAAGACAGTTGAAGAAGTTCGTGCTGAATTGATCGGCCGTATCGGTGAAAACATGTCATTGCGCCGTTTCACACGTTTTTCAGGTGAGAACAAGTTGGTGTCTTACTTGCACGGTACACGTATTGGTGTGATGGTTGAATACACTGGTGACGATACAGCTGCTAAAGACGTTGCTATGCACATTGCTGCGATGAAGCCGATTGCTTTGTCTGCTGCAGATGTACCTGCTGACAAGATCGCTACAGAGAAGAGTGTTGCTGAACTAAAGGCTGCTGAATCAGGTAAGCCAGCAGAAATCATCGCTAAGATGGTTGAAGGCTCAGTTCAGAAGTACTTGAAAGAAGTTTCTTTGTTAAATCAAACTTTTGTTAAAAACGACAAACAAACTGTAGAGCAAATGTTGAAGGCTGCTAACACAACCATCAAGAGCTTTACGATGTATGTTGTAGGTGAAGGTATTGAAAAGCGTCAAGATGACTTTGCTGCTGAAGTTGCTGCTCAGGTAGCTGCTGCAAAAGCCACGGCCTAAGTAGTTCTTGTAGTTCAAAAAGGCACGGGGCTAAAACCTTCGTGCCTTTTATACTTTTGTAACTTGATGAATGCTAAATAAAGAGAGAGACTGACCATGCCAGCTTATAAAAAAGTTTTGCTCAAACTATCAGGTGAAGCCTTAATGGGCGATGACTCTTACGGTATCAACCCAGGCACCATTGATGCCATGGTCGCTGATGTCGCTGAGGTGGTGCAAACCGGTATTCAGTTAGCCATCGTGATTGGTGGCGGCAATATCTTTAGAGGTGTGGCTGGCGGTGCGGCCGGTATGGATCGCGCAACCGCTGACTACATGGGCATGTTGGCAACAATGATGAATGCACTGGCATTGCAAGATGCACTGCGCCAAAAGGGTGTTGAAGCCCGTGTTCAATCAGCTTTAAGAATGGATCAAGTTGTAGAGCCCTACATTCGCCCCAAAGCCATCCGTCATATGGAAGAGGGCAAAGTGGTGATTTTTGCTGCTGGAACTGGTAACCCTTTCTTCACCACGGACACTGCCGCTGCTTTGCGTGGTGCAGAAATGGGCGTTGAAGTTGTTTTGAAAGCAACCAAGGTAGATGGTATTTACACCAGTGATCCTAAGAAAGATCCAACAGCCACTCGTTACGACACCATCACTTTTGATGAAGCCATCATCAAAAATCTACAGGTCATGGATGCCACAGCATTTGCCTTGTGTCGCGATAGAAAATTACCCATCAAAGTTTTTTCAATCCTCAAGCCTGGCGCACTGAAACGCGTTGTGATGGGTGATAGTGAAGGTACTTTGGTACACGTTTAAAAGGAAACATCATGTCTGCTAATGAAATTAAAAAAAATACAGAACAAAAGATGACCAAATCGATTGAGTCATTGAAATCGAATTTGCAAAAAATCAGAACTGGTCGTGCTCACCCAGGTATCTTGGAGCAGATCAACGTTGATTACTATGGCAATCCAACACCATTAGCTCAAGTAGCCAACTTAGGTTTGGCGGATGCTAGAACGTTGACCGTTCAGCCTTGGGAGAAAAACATGATGGGCGCAGTTGAAAAAGCCATTCGTGAATCTGATTTAGGGCTTAATCCTGCCACTCAAGGCAATATCATTCGTGTGCCAATGCCGGCATTGACTGAAGAGCGCCGCAAAGAATTGACCAAAGTGGTCAAGGGTGAAGGCGAAGATTCAAAAATTGCTGTCCGTAATCTAAGACGTGATGCGAATGAATCTTTGAAAAAGTTAGCAAAAGATAAAGAGATCTCAGAAGATGATGAGCGTCGTTCACAAGATGAAGTTCAAAAAATGACAGATCGTTTTGTTGCGGAAATTGATAAGATCATTTCTGATAAAGAAAAAGAGATCATGACCGTTTAAGCCAAGCTTAAATAGTCTCTATATGGTCAAAAAAACCAATCCCTCACACATCAGCACAACTTTGGCTGTGCCTGATGTGGCGAGTATTCCCAAACACCTTGCCATCATCATGGATGGCAATGGTCGATGGGCGACCAAGCGTTTTTTACCAAGAGTTGCAGGGCATTCACAGGGGCTCAACACAGTCAGAGAGATCGTCAAAGAATGTGGAGATCTAGGCGTTGAGTATTTGACTCTTTTCGCCTTTAGTTCTGAAAACTGGCGTAGACCCGCCGAAGAAGTTGGTTTTTTAATGAAGTTATTCTTAACTGCATTAGAAAAAGAAGTTTCTCGTCTTGATAAAAATAATGTGCGCTTAAGAGTGGTGGGTGATCTCACCAAGTTTGATCAACAGATCCAGGAGCGAGTGGTTCAGGCAGAAGAAAAGACTGCGCACAACACAGGTCTTAATCTCACCATCGCTGCCAACTACGGTGGGCGTTGGGACATGTTACAAGCTGTATCGGCTTGTTTAAAGGCAAATCCGAACATCACCCCTGATGGTGTGACGGAAGCTTTATTAACACCTCATTTATCCATGTCGTATGCACCAGAACCTGATCTGTTCATCAGAACGGGTGGCGAACAAAGAATCAGCAACTTTTTACTTTGGCAGTTGGCTTATACAGAGCTTTACTTCACCGACTTGCTGTGGCCTGACTTTGATGTCAAGGCGCTTCAAGCTTCCTTTGCTTGGTACCGAGAGCGTGAGCGACGTTTTGGCCGCACCAGTGCTCAAGTGATTGATGCGGAAAAATAGAAGAGCATGTTAAAAACCAGAGTCATCACCGCCATTGTCCTTTTAGGTATTTTTTTACCGGTTCTCTGGTTTGCTCCATTGATTTATTTAGGTGCTTTGATTGCACTTGTGATTACCTTGGCAGCATGGGAGTGGTGGAGATTACTGTTCCCAGATAATCATCGCAGAGCATTTTCATATGCGGGATTGTGTTTGCTCAATTTATTGGCTTGGTTGATGTATGCCGACATTGAAGCTGTCAAAGTTCTTCTTTGCTTGACCTTGGCGTTTTGGTTGCTCGTTGTGCCATTCATCATGAAACAATCACTTCAATTGAATCTTGTTTCTTGGCGCTGGCCTTTGGCCGCGATTGGCTTATTTATTCTGCCAGCATGTTGGTTTGCACTGATGCATTTGCGTGCTGTGAGCATGGCATTATTTTTATCAGTACTTGTTTTGGTTTGGGCTGCTGATATTGGCGCTTATTTTGCTGGGAAAGCATTTGGTAAACACAAACTGGCCAAGAATTTAAGCCCTGGAAAATCGATTGAAGGTGCTGTGGGCGGTTATTTATTGGTGATGGTCCTCGGTATTCTGGGCGCTACTTTATTTGCTGATCATCCTTACACCCAAGGTAATTTCTTTGCTTTGATTCAATCCTCTTGGGGTTGGCCAGGGATGATTCTTGTGACGGCTCTGTGTGTTGCCATGAGTATTCAGGGCGACTTGTTTGAGTCACAAATGAAACGTGTCGCCGGAGTCAAAGATAGCAGCGCGTTGTTGCCCGGTCATGGTGGTTTTTTAGATCGAATTGATGCTCTTTTGCCAGTGTTGCCTTTGGCAGGCTTGATTATTTTGATGGCGAGCTAAACCATGAGACATATTTGCGTTCTTGGTTCAACAGGATCGATTGGGGTCAGCACACTGGATGTGATCCGAGCTCACCCTCATTTGTTCAAAGTTGAATCTTTAACAGCCCATTCAAATATCGAATTACTCGCAAAGCAATGCGAAGAATTCAAACCCAAAATGGTGGTGCTTGGTTCGGCAGATGTTGCTAATCGTTTGAATGCTCTATTGAAGACCATGGGCCTCAATATCTCGGTTGAACATGGAGCAGAGGCCTTGGTCACTGCCTCAACACTGACCTCCGTTGATACGGTGATGGCGGCGATTGTTGGAGCAGCAGGTTTGCTACCAACCATTGAAGCGGCCAAATTAGGTAAGCGAATTTTATTGGCGAATAAAGAAGCTTTGGTGATGGCCGGCGATATCTTCATGTCGGCAGTAGCTAGCAGCGGTGCTGAGCTCTTGCCAATAGACAGTGAGCACAATGCAATTTATCAATGTTTGCCTGATGCAAACACTTCTAATGGTGGCTCTCGAGGTAAATACGCATCCTTGGGCGTTAAAGAGATTTTGTTGACCGCCTCAGGTGGCCCATTCAGAAATCATTCTTTGGATCAATTGAAAGAAGTGACGCCTGATCAGGCTTGCGCCCATCCAAACTGGGTCATGGGACGAAAAATTTCTGTTGATTCAGCCACCATGATGAACAAAGGTTTAGAGGTGATTGAAGCACATCATCTATTTGGGTTACCTTCTGAACAGATCAAGGTCTTAATTCATCCGCAAAGCGTGGTTCATTCGATGGTCAGATACATCGATGGATCGGTGATTGCACAACTTGGTCAACCCGATATGAAAACACCCATCGCTTATGGTTTGGGTTGGCCTTTAAGAATCGATGCTGGTGTCAAAGAATTAGATTTTGCAACGGCTCATGACTTGAGTTTTGAGCCTGTGGATTTGCAGCGTTTTCCTTGCCTGTCTCTGAGTTACCAAGCTTTAGCTGTTGGTGGCTTGTCACCAACCATATTGAATGCTGCCAATGAGGTTGCGGTTGATGCTTTCTTGAACCATCGGATTCGGTTCACACAGATTGCTGAATTGGTTGAGCGAGTTTTAGATCAAACACAGGTGATTGGCGCAATGAGCCTTGAGGGGATTCTTGAAGCTGATAAAACGGCTCGTCAGCATGCGCAATTGATGGTCAAAGGGTTGAACATATGACCGTGATTTGGAGTTTATTAGCATTTTTGGTGGCTTTGGGCTTATTGGTGAGCTTTCATGAGTATGGCCATTACAGTGCCGCCAGAATCTGCGGCGTCAAAGTATTGAGATTTTCTGTTGGGTTTGGCAAAACCATTTGGACTTATCAAAAAACACCAGATTCCACAGAGTGGGCATTGAGTAGTTTGCCTTTGGGTGGTTACGTCAAAATGGATGAAGATTCATTTAGAAGCCAAAAACTGTGGAAGAGGTCTTTCATCGTGGCTGCTGGTCCGTTGGCCAACTTTATTCTTGCGATCATCTTTTTGACCATCTTGTTTGCCTCTGGCGTTCCTCAAATACCTTCTAAATTGGTGGAGCCTGACAAAGCCACCGTTGCCTATGAAGCGGGTGTTTTTGGTGGAGATACGGTGGTTGGCTGGAAATCGGAGGGAGATGACTCATTTCGGTCTATTGCTAGCTGGAATCAGCTCAGATGGCGCTTGATGGACGCTGTGACCAGCTCTGAAGGCTTTATTCTTAAGGTAAAAACTTCCCAAGGTATTACGCAAGATGTTGTTTTTAAAACAGAAAAAATGCCAATTCTGACCCCAGATACTGATCCATTAGCAAAATTGGGTATCAAACCTGACGTTAGTGAGCCAATAGGCATTTTTGAGCTCAAATTAGATATTTTTGAGGCGATTGGCGTCGCAAGTGAGCGGGTTTGGGATATCAGCACTATTTCAGTGCGGATGTTGGTGGGAATATTCACCGGTGAATCCTCGATCAAGCAGATTGGGGGCCCTCTGAGCATTGCAGATATGGCAGGTAAAACAGCTCAAGTTGGCTGGCAGTCTTATTTGGGCTTTTTGGCGATGATCAGTATCAGCCTTGGTATCTTGAATTTGATTCCATTACCCATGCTAGATGGTGGTCAGCTACTGTATGATGCATGGGAATTGCTGTCTGGTAAGCGTGTTTCAGATGGCGTTCAAAATGTATTGCAAAGAGTTGGTATGGGTAGCCTTCTATTTTTGACTATATTGGCTTTGTTTAACGATATTTCTAGATTGTTTTTACGTTGAAAATACATAATAAATTTATTAAGACGCCATTGGCTGCTATCGCTGTCAGTTTGCTTTCTGCTCCTTTAATGGCGGCTGATCCATTTGTGGTGAAAGATATCCGCGTTGAAGGTTTGCAGCGCGTAGAACCAGGCACAATTTTTAGTTATTTACCGGTGAGAGTTGGCGAAACTTTTACTGATGACAAGGGTGCTGATGCAATTCGTGCTCTTTATAACACCGGCTTTTTTAAAGATGTGAAAGTTGAATCTGATGGCCAAGTTTTGGTTGTTAGGGTTGAGGAAAGACCAACCTTAGCTTCAGTTGACTTTACTGGTCTTAAAGAGTTTGACAAAGATGCTCTAAAAAAATCGCTGAGAGCAGCAGGCGTTGCTGATGGACGTTATTTTGACAAGTCCATTATTGAAAAAGCAGAACAGGAATTAAAGAAACAATATGTTTCAAGAGGTTTTTATAAAGCCGAAATTAAAACAACAGTTACTCCCGTTGATAGAAATAGAGTGGCAGTAGTATTTAATGTCGAGGAAGATGAAATCTCTAAGATTAAATCTATCAGCATTAATGGACTTCAAAACTTTAAAGAATCTGCATTGCTTGATGAAATGCAATTGTCCCAAGGTAATTGGCTGTCTTGGTACACAAAGAACAATTTGTATTCAAAACAAAAGTTGGTGGCCGATCTAGAATCAATTAGATCTTTCTATTTGACCAGGGGTTACTTGGAGTTCAGCATAGAGTCAACTCAAGTATCTATTTCCCCCGATAAAACTGGTATCTATCTGAGCATCAACGTAAAAGAAGGTGTTCAATACAAGGTTTCAAGTATCAAGCTGGCGGGCGAGTTACTCGGTAAAGAAGATGATCTCAATAAACTCTTACAGTTAAAGCCTGGCGATATATTCTCCTCGAGTAAATTAACAGCCTCTACCATTGCCATGGCTGATAAATTAGGTGCCTATGGTTACGCGTTTGCTGCGATGACTCCAAGTACAGATCTAAATAAAGAAGCTCAGCTTGTCGACTTAACTCTAACTGTGGATCCTGGAAAAAGAATCTACGTTAGAAAAATCAATGTCACAGGTAACAACAAAACACGTGATGAAGTTATCAGAAGAGAAATTCGACAGTTAGAAAGCTCATGGTATGACAGTGAGAAATTAAAGCTATCAAAAGACCGTATTAATAGAACTGGTCACTTCACAGAAGTTGATATCAGTAACGAGGAAATTTCAAATTCAACAGATCAAATTGATGTCAATGTCAAAGTTGCAGAGAAACCGACTGGATCTTTGAGTCTGGGCGCTGGATTTTCATCCACAGACAAGTTAATTTTGAGCGCAGGTATCTCTCAAGAAAACGTTTTTGGTACCGGCACCAGTCTTGGACTTAATTTAAATACCGGCAAAACAGCTAGAACTTTAGCAATTTCTAGCTATGACCCATATTTTACTGAAGATGGTATTAGTCGATTTACTGATATCTATACCAGAAGTAGCATGCCACTTTATTACGCAGGTGATACTCAATATAAAGTTCAATCAACCGGTACCAACTTCAAGCTAGGCGTTCCCTATTCAGAAGTGGACCGTGTTTTCTTTGGCATAGGTGTTGAACAATTAAAAATGACATCCTCTGTCAATACTCCACTTGCATATCAGGAGTATCTAAGAGAGTACGGCGAAACAAGTCTTAACGTTCCATTAACGCTTGGATGGGCCAGAGACGGTCGTGACAGTGCCTTAATACCAAGTCGCGGAACATACCAACAAGTGAGTGTGGAGTTAGGTACAAGCTTAGGAGACTTACAGTTTTACAGAGCTTTCTACCAACATCAATACTTTTTCCCGGTCTTTAAGGGCAACGTGATTGCATTGAACGGTGAGGTTGGATATGGTGACACTTATAACAATAAAACCTTCCCAATCACGAAAAATTATTATGTGGGTGGTATCGGTTCTGTAAGGGGTTATGAACCAGGATCACTTGGACCTCAAACCTCTCAAGTTTATCCAGGAACAAGCATACCAACTGGTGTGACTAGTCCAACTGGAGGTTCATCTAAGTTAGTTCTCAACGGCGAATACACATTCCCTGTTCCTGGTTCTGGCGTTGATAAAACTTTACGTTTATTTGGGTTTGTTGATGCCGGTAACGTATTCGATGGCACAATTGAGTTGTCTCAGTTAAGAAAGTCTTACGGATTTGGTCTATCTTGGATCTCTCCACTAGGACCGCTAAAATTTAGCTATGCATTACCGCTCAACAGTAAGCCTGAAGATAGGTTGCAAAGATTTCAGTTCCAAATTGGTACCGCTTTTTAATACTTGAAGGATGTATTTATGAATTGTCTTACTACAAAGTTTTTTCAACTATCTGTCATTTCAGGCTTGGCATTGGGCGCTTTTTCAACCCAAGTAGCTGCTGCCGATGATAAAGATTTCAGTGGCCGCATTGGTGTTATCAATTCTGAAAGAATTTTTAAAGACTCTAACCTAGCAAAAGCCAGTCAAACAAAATTGCAAAGTGAGTTTGCAAAGCGTGAAAAAGATTTGCGTGATGAGGCTCAGAAGATTAAAACAGCGGCAGAGCGCTTAGATAAAGATGCGGCAGTGATGTCAGATACGGATCGTGTCCGTCGTCAGCGTGAATTAGCTGATTCTGATCGCGAGCTTCAACGCAAACAAAGAGAGTTCACGGAAGATGTGAACCAGAGAAGTTTTGAAGAGCGCTCAAAGATTGCACAAAAAGCCAATCAAGCTCTTAAAGCCGTTGCAGAGCAAAGAAAGCTTGATTTGATTGTTCAAGAAGCTGCTTATGTGAATCCAAAGATTGATGTCACAGAAGACGTGATCAAAGCGCTTAATAACTTACGTTAATTATTAAGAGATTCATATGCCATCGATTGCTGAGTTAGCCGAACGCTATTCGGCTCGCTTAGCGGGCAAGGGAGATCGGCTTGTCTCTGGCTTAGCGCCTCTCACTCAAGCCAATGACTCTCAACTGGCTTTTCTTGCAAACCCTCTGTATCGCAACGACGCGCTTATCAGTCAAGCCGCCGGGTTGATTGTTTCAGAAGTTGATCATGCATTCTTGCAAGAACACTCAGCAGATAAAAATAGAACTTATTTGGTCACAAAGAATCCATACGCCTTGTTTGCGCGGATTGCCCAAGAATTTGCAAAATCTACAGCCCCCAGCTATTTACCTGGCATCCACCCAAGCGCAGTGATTGAGGCTGGTGCAACAGTGGCTCCTTCAGCCCATATTGGACCTCTGTGTCATGTGGTCAAAGGCGCTACGATTGGTGAAAGATCAGTGCTTGTGTCACAAGTTCATATTGGCGCCAATGTCTCTATAGGCACTGATGCCTTGATTTACCCCAACGTTTCAATTTATGAAAATTGCCAATTGGGTGATCGTAATGTCATCCACAGTGGCACAGTGATTGGCTCGGATGGTTTTGGTTTTGCGCCAGATCTTGCTGCCGGTGAGTGGGTCAAAGTGCCACAAACTGGTCGCGTGGTCATTGGTCACGATGTAGAAATTGGATCGAATACATCGGTCGACCGTGGTGCCATGGCTGATACAAAAATTGATGATGGTTGCAAGATTGATAACCTGGTTCAGATTGCGCACAACGTTCATGTGGGTGCTTTATCAGTGATCGCAGGTAATACTGCGGTGGCAGGCAGTGTGACCATTGGCAAGATGTGCATGATCGGTGGGTCAAGCAGTATCGCTGGGCATTTGAACATCGCTGATCGAAGCACTATTTCAGGGGGCACAACTATCATTCGTTCGATTGATACCCCAGGTCAGCATTTCACCAGCATTTTCCCCATGTTGCCTCATGCAGATTGGGAAAAGAATGCTGCTATTTTGCGCGGCTTGGATAAAATGCGGCAAAAGATCAAAGATTTAGAAAAGCAGATTCAAAGTATCACTGCTGATAAGAAATAAACGTAAAAAGAGAAAAGGCCATTCATGAGCGAGCTAGTAAATTTTGATATCAACCAAATCTTGAAGATGCTTCCGCATCGCTACCCATTTCTATTGGTTGATCGTGTGCTTGAATTAGAGGCTGGCCAACGTGTGAAGGCACTGAAAAATGTGACCATGAACGAACCTCATTTCACAGGTCACTTCCCAGAATTTCCAGTGATGCCAGGTGTTTTGATTCTGGAAGCTTTGGCCCAAACAGCTGCATTGCTCACATTTGGTCAAGATTCAGTCGATGATTCAGTTTATTTCTTTGTCGGTATTGATAACGCCCGCTTTAAAAGACCAGTGACACCAGGTGATCAATTGATTTTGAATGCATCGATTGAAAGATTCAAGGGCGGCATTTGGAAATTCAAGACATTTGCCACAGTCAATGATGTGGTTGTGACTGAGGCAGATTTGATGTGCACAATTCGTAAAAAGGAAGCCTAAGATGGCTTTGATTCACCCTAGCGCAATCATCGACCCAAAAGCAGAAATTGCTGAAGATGTAGAGATTGGTCCTTATGCAGTGATTGGTCCAAACGTCGTTATTGGGCGTAAAACTCAAATTGGTGCTCACACAGTGGTTGAGGGCCATACAAGCATTGGTTCTGAAAACAGAATTGGTCACTTCGCATCTGTGGGTGGCGCACCTCAGGATATGAAATACCGAGGCGAGCCAACCAAGTTAGTGATTGGTGATCGTAATTTAATTCGTGAATTCACAACTTTACACACTGGCACCATCCAAGATCAAGGCATCACCAAGATTGGTAATGACAATTGGATCATGGCTTATGTTCATATTGCCCATGATTGCGTGGTTGGTAACAACACAATCTTCTCCAATAATGCACAAATTGCTGGTCACGTTCATGTCGGTGATTGGGCTATTTTGGGGGGTATGTGTGGCGTGCACCAGTTTGTGCGAATTGGTGAGCATTCAATGATTGGTGGCGCATCCAAATTAGTACAGGATCTTCCGCCTTATGTGATTGCATCTGGTGCAGTTGCAGAGCCTCATGGTTTGAATGCTGAAGGCTTAAAGCGC
Source organism: Polynucleobacter cosmopolitanus (assembly GCF_002224225.1). GTDB lineage: Bacteria > Pseudomonadota > Gammaproteobacteria > Burkholderiales > Burkholderiaceae > Polynucleobacter > Polynucleobacter cosmopolitanus. Next base: position 216,244 of record NZ_NJGG01000003.1, read on the forward strand.
CGAGGTTTTAGCCATGAGTCGATCACTGCTTTAAGACAAGCTTATAAATTGTTATACAAGCAAAATCTGAGTTTTGAAGATGCTAAAAAAGCCATTGCAGACTTGGCTGCAGAAAAACAATCAACAGAAGCTGAGACGGCAGAGAAACTAAACATATTCCATGACTTTATCGCCGCTTCACAGCGCGGCATTGCCCGCTAATCATTTGACAGAAAACGCATATCTTGCATGTGTGGCTGGAGAGCCATCGGGGGATATGCTCGCTGCCAGTGTTCTGCAAGCAATTCAAGAATCTTCAGAATTAGCAGGGCTTAAGACTCGCGGTATTGGTGGCCCCAAAATGGTGGCCACTGGTTTTGAAGCAATGTGGCCGATGGAAACTTTGGCTGTGCGTGGTTACGTTGAAGCCATCAAGCAATTACCAGCAATTCTTTCAGTCAGAAATGCTTTGATCAAAGAGTTAAGCTTGCATCCACCCAAAGCATTTTTGGGTATTGATGCACCAGACTTTAATTTAGGTGTTGAAAAGAAACTCAAGGCTGCAGGTATTCCAACGATTCATTTCATCAGCCCATCTATTTGGGCTTGGCGTGGTGGTCGCATCAAAGGCATCAAAGAGTCTGTAGACCATATGCTTTGCATCTTTCCATTTGAAACAGCTATTTATGAAAAGGCTGGTATCAAAGCGACTTATGTTGGTCATCCTTTGGCGTCGAGTATTCCGATGGTGCCCGATTCATCAGGGGCTAAGGCAAAGTTAAATATTCAAACAGGAAATGCTTTGGTGGCAGTTTTACCAGGTAGTCGTCAATCAGAAATTAATTTGATTGGACCTGGATTCTTTGATGCCATTGCGCAGATGTTCATTCAATACAAGCAGGGCATTGAATTTGTGGTGCCGGTGGCAACTCCTGCTTTAAAGCCAGCCATTCAAGCCATGGCCAAGAAACTTTTAGAGCAACATCCCGGCATTATTTTGCACTTGTTAGATGGCCAAGCAAGCTTGGCGTTAGAAGCTGCTGATGTGGTTTTAATTGCTAGTGGTACCGCGACCCTGGAAGCAGCTCTATGGAAAAAACCCATGGTGATCTCTTATAAGGTCCCAGCTATTACTGCTTGGATCATGAAGCGTCAGGCTTATTTACCTTATGTGGGATTGCCGAATATCTTGGCACAAGAGTTCATTGTTCCAGAGCTGTTGCAAGAAGCCGCCACACCTCAAGCTTTAGCAACAGCCACCTTGAATTGGCTCGATAAGCCACAAGAAGCGGCTCGTTTGAAAGAGCGTTTTACTGAAATGCATCAATCATTGCTCATGCCAACAGGGGCCTTGGTAGCCAAGGTCATAGCGGAAATCATCAATGACTGATTGGAATGCACCCAACCCGCTTTATCAGTGGACCTGTGGTGTGGATGAAGCAGGTCGAGGCCCCTTAGCTGGCTCTGTCGTTGCTGCAGCAGTGGTGCTTGATCCAGCAAAACCCATTACTGGATTAAAAGATTCAAAAAAGCTCACAGCCAAAGTTCGTGAAGAGTTATATGACATCATCATCAGAGATTCAAAAGCCTGGTGCATCGCAGAAGCGAGTGCTATAGAAATTGATTCAATCAATATTTTGCAAGCCACGATGCTGGCCATGAAGCGCGCTATAGAAGGATTAGAGAAAACCTTGGGTCGCTTGCCTGATAGGGCATTGATTGATGGTAATCGTTGTCCCAAAGTTAATATTTCCATGGAAGCGATTGTTAAGGGCGATAGCAAAGTGGTTGCTATTTCAGCCGCATCGATTTTGGCCAAGGTCACCAGAGATCGAGATATGCAAGCTTTGCATGATGCTTATCCTGTTTATGGTTTTAATCAACACATGGGGTATCCAACACCTATTCATCTTGAGTCTTTAAAACTTCACGGTCCATGTCCAGAGCATCGTAAAACATTCGGCCCAGTAAGGCTGGTGATTGAAACCAAAGGCAACTTAGGGGAAACTAAGCTCCTATGAAAGACGCCAAACATTTAAGTTCTGCCGATAACCCCTTGATCAAGAGACTTAAAGTCTTGCTAGAAGGGGGAGCTAAAGCCAATAAAACCAGACAAGAACTTGGTCTGGCCGTCTTGGAAGGGGTACATTTAGCGCAAGCTTGGTTGGGATCTGAGGATTTGGTGGAGTTATTCACGACCGAATCAGGTCTTCAGCAAGCAGAAATTGCTGCTGTCATTGATATGCAATTGGCAGTAGTGCCGAACACTGATCTATACATCCTAGACGATGCTTTATGGAAGAAGATTTCTGATTTAGAAAATGGTCCGCCACTCATGGCATGCGTCAGGATTCCAAAATATGACTTTCCTATGAATCAAAGTGAGGATATTTTGATTTTGGACGGCATTCAGGACGCTGGTAATGTTGGCTCAATGATGAGAACTGCAGCTGCAGCGGGCTTAAGTTATGTGGTGTGTTTAAAAGGTACTGCACAAGCTTGGTCGCCCAAAGTTTTAAGGGCTGCCATGGGAGCTCATCGTCATTTGAAAATATTTGAAGCGTGGACTCTCAACAATATCCGAGAAAAAATCAAATTACCCTTGATTGCAACCAGCTTGATGGCTGATCATGATCTTTATGACTTAGGTGATGAGTTACTTGAACCCCATGCTTGGGTCTTTGGTAATGAGGGAGGGGGGATTCACCCAGAACTTTTAGCTATTTCAAGATCTGTGTTAATTCCTCAAGATCCCTGCATTGAGTCGCTGAATGTTGGAGCTGCTGCCGCAGTTTGTTTATTTGAAATGCGCAGGGTTCGCAGAGACCTTAAATAAAAATCGGTGTTTCTTCAGTAATTACTGCGATCAGGATTAATCTCTTGCAAGATGGTCGTGGCAATTTCTTCAATGGATTTATTAGTGGTAGATAGCCAAGGAATCGCTTGCTTGCGCATCATTGCTTCAGCAGCACTGACCTCATAACGACAATTTTCAATCTTAGCGTAATTACTTCCTGGTCTTCGTTCATTTCTAATTTCAGATAGGCGCATCGGATCAATCGTCAAGCCAAACAACTTTTTACGAAATGGCATTAAATCAGATGGCATTTGATTTCTTTCAAAGTCATCAGGAATCAATGGGTAGTTTGCCGATTTAAGGCCGTACTGCATGGCCAAGTAAAGACTGGTCGGCGTTTTTCCACTGCGAGAAACACCCACCAAAATAACATCAGCATCCGCCAAGTTTTGATTGGATTGACCGTCATCATGTGCGAGCGAAAAGTTAATCGCTTCAATCCTATTTTTATAAGATTCAGTGTCAGCGTTATTGTGAAAGCGGCCAATCGCGTGGGTCGATTTAACTCCAAGAGCTTGCTCGAGAGGCACAATAAAGGTTTGGAACATGTCCATCATCACACAATTGGCTTCAGAGACAATCGCATTAACTTCTGAGTCAACCAAAGTGGTAAAAACGATTGGTTCAAGACCCGATGATTTGGCGTATTCATTGATTTCTCGAACTGCTTGATGCGCTTTATCCACGGTGTTGATAAAAGGCATCCTGATTTGTCTAAATGGAAGTTCAAATTGAGCCAAGATGGATTGGCTAAAAGTCTCGGCCGTGATGCCAGTGCCGTCAGAAACAATGAAAACAATGCGTGGTTTTGAGCTCATAATTTTTTGAAGAAAGTAATGTGCAAAGGATACAATAGAACCATTGAACTTGCGGCAGGTTTTGGCCTTTGCCATCAGTCGCTTGCATGACCAGTTTTCCATTACTTAGAGAGTAGTTATGTCCAATCCAAACCATGCAAATGCATACGTTTTACCCTTTGAGGACCTGCGCATGTCTGATGTTGAGTCAGTCGGCGGTAAGAATGCCTCATTAGGCGAGATGATTTCTCAGCTTAACGCCTCTGGCGTTCGAGTGCCAACAGGTTTTGCTACAACTGCTTTGGCATTCAGAGATTTTCTTGTCCACAACAAACTAACTGAACGTATCAATGATCGTTTAGATCGATTGAACGTTGATAATGTGAAAGAGTTGGCGATTGCTGGCGCCGAGATTCGCTCATGGGTCGAAGAGGCTCCTTTTCAAGATCGCCTAGAACAAGAAATTCGTCAGGCATTCAAAACTTTGGATGCTGATGGTAAAGGTTCTTTTGCGGTTCGTTCTTCAGCAACTGCTGAAGATTTACCAGATGCTTCATTTGCTGGACAGCAAGAGTCATTTTTAAACGTTGTTGGTATTGAAGATGTGTTGCATCGTATTCGTGAGGTATTTGCATCTTTGTACAACGACCGTGCGATTTCTTATCGTGTTCACAAAGGCTTTGCTCACGCTGAGGTTGCTTTGTCAGCAGGTATTCAGCGCATGGTTCGTTCTGATAAGGCATCGTCTGGAGTGATGTTCACTTTGGATACTGAGTCAGGTTTCCAAGATGCTGTATTCATCACGTCCAGTTATGGTTTGGGTGAGACAGTGGTTCAGGGTGCAGTGAATCCAGATGAGTTCTATGTATTCAAACCTACTTTGGCTGCAGGGAAATACGCGATCATTCGCCGCAGTTTGGGTTCCAAATTAATTCAGATGCAATTCACGGCTCCAGGTGAACCTGGTCGTGTGAAAACAATCGACGTTCCACTTGAGCAGCGCAACCGCTATTCGATCACCGATGATGATGTGGCCGAGTTGGCCAAATACGCCATGATCATTGAGAAGCACTATGAGCGTCCAATGGATATTGAGTGGGGCAAAGATGGTATTGACGGCAAGATCTATATCTTGCAAGCGCGTCCTGAGACGGTCAAGAGCCAGGCTCAAGGCAAAGTTGAAATGCGTTACAAGCTCAAAGGTCACTCAACAGTTTTAACAACTGGTCGTGCAATTGGTCAGAAGATTGGTACAGGTACCGTGCGTGTTGTGAAAGACGCCAGTGAAATGGATCGCGTTCAACCAGGTGATGTATTGGTTGCTGATATGACAGACCCTAACTGGGAGCCAGTCATGAAAAGGGCTGCTGCGATTGTGACAAATCGTGGCGGTCGCACTTGTCACGCTGCGATCATTGCTCGTGAGTTAGGTGTGCCTGCTGTTGTGGGTTGTACTGATGCCACGATGGTTTTAAAAGATGGTGCGGTGGTCACAGTGTCATGTGCTGAGGGTGATGAAGGTCGAATTTATGACGGTCCGATTGAAACTGAAGTCACTGAAGTGAGTCGTGGCGCCTTGCCTGAGATTCCAGTGAAAATCATGATGAACGTGGGTAATCCACAATTGGCTTTCGATTTCTGCCAGATTCCTAACGGTGGTGTGGGCTTGGCCCGTTTAGAGTTCATCATCAATAACAACATTGGCGTGCATCCAAAAGCCATTTTGGAATACCCGAACATTGATTTGGATTTGAAGAAGGCTGTTGAGAGTGTTGCTCGTGGTCATGCGAGCCCTAAAGCATTCTATGTTGATAAGTTAGCTGAAGGTATTGCCACAATTGCTGCTGCTTTCTATCCAAAGCCAGTGATTGTTCGAATGTCTGACTTTAAGTCAAACGAGTACAAGAAGTTGATTGGTGGATCACGTTACGAGCCAGATGAAGAAAATCCGATGCTTGGTTTCCGCGGCGCTTCACGCTATATCTCAGAAGATTTCGCTGAAGCGTTTGCGATGGAATGCGAAGCTATGAAGCGTGTTCGCAATGACATGGGTTTAACCAACGTTGAAATCATGATTCCATTCGTTAGAACAGTGAACCAAGCTGAAAAGGTGATTGGTCTTTTAGGTCAGCATGGTTTGAAGCGTGGCGAGAATGGTTTGCGCGTCATCATGATGTGCGAGATTCCGTCCAATGCTATCTTGGCCGAAGAGTTCTTGGAGCATTTTGATGGCTTCTCAATTGGTTCAAACGATTTGACTCAATTGACCTTGGGCTTGGATCGTGACTCTGGTATGGAGTTGCTAGCGATTGACTTTGATGAGCGAGATCCTGCAGTTGAATTCTTGGTTGCCAGAGCTATTGAAACTTGCCTTGCAAAAGGCAAATACATCGGCATCTGCGGTCAAGGACCTTCTGATCATCCAGACTTTGCAGAGTGGTTAATGAATAAGGGTATTACCTCAATTTCATTGAACCCTGACAGCGTGGTTGATACTTGGACTATGCTTGCTAAGAAATAATTGAGTAGAAAAAAGCGGACTGTGATCAGTCCGCGATTTTGGAGCCCGAACGCATGATTCGGGCTTTTTCTATTTGCCAATCCCGATCTTTCGTTGCGTCACGTTTATCGTGTTGCTTTTTACCTCGGCCAAGACCAATTTCACATTTCACTCGACCTTTTGAGAAGTGAAGGTTGATAGGTACCAAGGTATAACCTTTTTGCTCCACTTTACCGATGAGCTTTTTAATTTCAATGGCATTGAGCAAGAGCTTACGAGTTCTGCCTGGGTCAGCTAAAACATGAGTTGAAGCTGAAATTAAAGGGCTGATGTGGCAGCCAATCAGATAGATTTCAGCATTACGGATCACAACATAAGCCTCTTTGATTTGGGCGCGACCTTCCCGGATGGCTTTTACTTCCCATCCTTGTAAGACCATGCCTGCTTCAAATCGTTCTTCAATGAAATAATCGAAGAAAGCTTTTTTGTTGTCTATGATGCTCATATATTTATATCGTTAGAATACGAGATTATGGCAGACGTATTTAAGACAGTACTCATTGGGCACTCCGCAGAGAGAATGTATAACTTGGTGATTGATGTGGCCAAGTATCAAGAGTTTCTTCCGTGGTGCGGTGGTGTTGAGATTTTTGAGCAAACCGAAGAAATTATGGATGCAAAAATACACATCAAATTTAAGGGTTTGGATCAATTCTTTCACACCAGAAACACCAATATTCGACCAAGCTCCATTGATATGAGCTTTGTGGATGGGCCTTTCAAGAAGTTTCATGGCAATTGGCGCTTCACCCCCTTAAAAGAGAATGCTTGCAAGATTGAGTTCCAACTACATTATGAGTTTGAGAGCCTTTTACTCGAAAAGATCATTGGGCCTGTTTTTGGCATTATTGCCGGCACCTTTGTGGATGGCTTTGTAAAGCGTGCTGATCAAGTCTACGGAGCTCCCTGATGCCGAGTCTCGGATTATTGCTTTGCGATAGTCGCTCAGGACAACCTGTCTTAAGGGAGGTTCAGGTTACTTTTCCCCCTGATCAGCCCGTGACTGTTGGACAGGCCCTGATTCAGCTAGGTATCGCATCCTCTCCAAAAGATCCTGAAATTGCCAGAAAAGGGTGTTTTGGGGTATTTGGCAAGCGCAAGGATTGGGACAGTCCTATTTACGAGGGGGATCGCTTGGAACTTTACAGTCCGCTGTTGATTGACCCAATGGCAGCAAGGCGAAAAAAGGCTCATCAGAACCAAGATGCCAAATTACAAGCCAAAGCTGCTGACCGAAAAGGCCGTTTTTTGGGCAAATAATCATAAAACCTCTATAATTCGCTTTTGCGCATAGGGGTTTTGCATGAGGCTCATCCAAAAAGCACTCACATTTGACGACGTGCTTCTCGTTCCCGCTTATTCAGCGGTTCTTCCACGTGATACTCAGTTGGGTACTCAACTGACACGCGATATTTCGATCAATATTCCTTTGGTATCAGCTGCCATGGACACAGTCACAGAGGGCCGTTTAGCCATTGTGATGGCCCAAGAGGGCGGTATTGGCATCATCCACAAAAACTTAACGCCTGCTGAGCAAGCGCGTGAAGTTGCCAAGGTCAAACGTTATGAATCAGGTGTTTTAAGAGATCCGATCACGATTTCACCCGATATGACGGTTCGTGATGTGATTCATCTATCCAAAGAACATGGTTTTTCAGGTTTCCCGGTTTTGCAAGGCAAGAAAGTTGTTGGCATCATCACTAACCGTGACTTGCGCTTCGAAGAAGACTTGGACGCTAAAGTCAGCGAAAAAATGACGCCTAAAGATCGTTTGGTCACCATCAAAGAAGGTTCCCCTCCGGAGGAAGCCAAGCGTTTGATGAACAAACATCGTTTAGAGCGAGTCTTGGTGGTTGACGATAATTTTGAATTGCGTGGTTTGGTCACTGTCAAAGATATTCTGAAAGCCAAAGAGCATCCATTGGCGAGTAAAGATGGTCGTGGTCAATTGATTGCTGGTGCCGCTGTAGGTGTTGGTCCAGACAATGATGAGCGTATTGAGCTTCTGGCTAAGGCTGGTGTGGATGTGATCGTGGTTGATACCGCTCATGGCCACAGTCAGGGTGTTTTAGACCGTGTTAAGTGGGTTAAAAAGAACTACCCTCAAATCCAAGTGATTGGCGGCAATATTGCAACTGGTGAAGCAGCTAAAGCATTGGTTGCTCACGGTGCTGATGGCGTCAAAGTAGGTATTGGCCCTGGATCAATTTGTACGACTCGTATTGTTGCGGGTGTTGGAGTTCCTCAGATCACTGCGGTTGTGAATGTTTCAGAAGCCTTAAAAGGGACAGGCGTTCCCTTGATCGCTGACGGTGGTGTTCGTTACTCTGGTGATATTTCTAAAGCTTTGGCGGCAGGCGCTCATTGCGTAATGATGGGCGGCATGTTTGCTGGTACTGAAGAAGCACCCGGTGAGGTTTTCTTGTACCAAGGTCGTTCATATAAGAGCTATCGCGGCATGGGTTCTGTGGGCGCTATGAAAGATGGTGCAGCGGATCGTTATTTCCAAGAAGATAACAGTGCCAACGTCGATAAACTCGTTCCTGAAGGTATTGAAGGTCGTGTGCCTTATAAAGGTAGCGTGTTAGCGATTGTTCATCAGTTAACCGGTGGCATTCGTTCTTCTATGGGGTACTGTGGTTGCAAGACGATTGCTGAATTGCATGAAAAAGCAGGATTCGTTGAGATCACTTCAGCCGGTATGCGTGAGTCTCACGTTCATGACGTGCAAATCACCAAAGAAGCTCCCAACTACCACATCGACTAATTAGCCACTTAGGATTACTGTGCACGACAAGATTTTAATTTTGGACTTTGGGTCCCAAGTGACCCAATTGATTGCAAGACGGGTGCGTGATTCACGCGTTTACTCTGAAATCCATCCGTATGATGTTGATCCAAGCTTCATTGAAAAATTTGTCAAAGAGCAGGGTTGCAAAGGCATTATTTTGTCTGGTGGCCCAAATTCTGTGACAGAAGGTGATACACCTCGTGCTCCAGATATCGTGTTCAATCTTGGTGTTCCAGTCTTAGGGATTTGTTATGGCATGCAAACCATGGCTGCTCAATTGGGCGGCAAGGTTGCTACTGCAGAATCTTTGGGTAAGTCTCGAGAGTTTGGTTATGCTGAAGTGCGTGCCCGTGGCCACACCAAGTTATTAGAAAATATTCAAGACTTCACAACGCCAGAAGGTCATGGCATGTTGAAAGTATGGATGAGTCATGGTGACTCTGTGACTGAGTTACCAGTAGGCTTTAAATTGATGGCATCCACAGGCTCATGTCCTATTGCAGGCATGGCTGATGAGACCCGTCACTTTTATGCCGTTCAATTCCACCCAGAAGTAACTCACACCATTTTAGGTACAGCGATCATTGAGCGCTTTGTGCATCAGATTTGTGCCTGCGGTACTGATTGGGTGATGGGTGATTACATCGCTGAAGCTGTTGAGAGTATTCGCAAACAGGTTGGTAGTGATGAAGTGATTCTAGGTTTATCTGGTGGCGTTGATTCAAGTGTTGCTGCAGCTTTGATTCATCGTGCCATTGGCCAGCAATTGACCTGCGTGTTTGTTGATCATGGTTTGCTTCGTTTGAACGAAGGCAAGATGGTCATGGAGATGTTTGCCAAGAACTTGGGTGTGAAGGTGATCCATGTGGATGCGACTGCTCAGTTCATGGGCGAGTTGGCTGGTGTTTCTGATCCCGAAGCCAAGCGCAAGATCATCGGTAAAGAATTTGTTGAAGTTTTCCAAGTTGAATCAGGCAAGATTAAGAATGCTAAATGGTTGGCTCAAGGCACCATTTATCCAGACGTGATTGAGTCTGCAGGCAAAGGCAAGAAGGGCGCTCATACCATTAAGAGTCACCACAACGTGGGCGGCTTACCTGATGACATGAAGCTTTCATTGCTAGAACCTTTGCGTGAACTATTCAAAGATGAGGTTCGTGCCTTAGGTGTTGAATTAGGCCTTCCTCCAGAAATGGTCTATCGTCATCCTTTCCCAGGTCCTGGTTTGGGTGTGCGTATTTTGGGCGAAGTTAAAAAAGACTTTGCTGATTTATTGCGTAGAGCGGACGCCATCTTTATTGAAGAGCTGCGCTCAACCATTGATGAAACCAGCGGCAAGTCTTGGTACGACTTAACCAGCCAAGCTTTTGCAGTGTTCTTGCCAGTGAAGTCAGTCGGTGTGATGGGAGATGGTAGAACGTATGAGTATGTTGTTGCATTGCGTGCTGTTCAAACTCAAGACTTCATGACTGCTCATTGGGCACACTTACCTCATGATTTATTAGGACGCGTATCTAATCGAATCATCAATGAAGTACGCGGCATCAATCGCGTGGTGTACGACATCAGCGGCAAGCCACCAGCAACAATCGAGTGGGAATAACAGGGAATCATTTCCCTGATTTTGGCATGAGGGTTCTCAGTCTCATTCCACCCATGACGCAATTAAATACGCCGTATCCTTCAACGGCGTACATCACTGGTTTTCTTCGTTCACGTGGTATTGACGCTCATCAAGATGACTTGGCTTTGTCTTTGGTCTTAAGCTTCTTCTCCAAAGAAGGTTTGGCTGAAGTTCATGAAGCAGCTCTTTCAATTCCTGAAGAAAATCGCAGTGCGACGATTAACTTCTTCCTAGATTATTTTGAAAATTATCAAAGCAGCATTGAACCCACCATCAAATATTTGCAAGGTGGTGACAGCACGCTGAGTCATCGCATCAACAGTCGTTCATTCTTGCCAGAGGGTCCAAGATTTCAAGCTTTGGATTCTTATGAGGATGATGGTTCTGGAGATTCTCTTTCTTGGGCATTCGGTGCCTTAGGTGCTGAAGATCGAGCGCGCCATTTAGCCACGCTTTATTTGAATGATTTATCAGATGTCTTGCGTGATGCCGTTGATGATCGCTTTGAGTTTGTCCGATATGCTGAATCTTTGGCGGGTAGTCAACCAAGTTTTGACCCATTAGCAAATGCTTTGGAAGCAAAGCCAACCTTGATGGATGAGCATTTGCGATCTTTGACCATCGAGCAAATTGAAAAGCACACGCCTAATCTGGTGTTGCTTTCAGTACCTTTCCCCGGATCGGTTTATGCAGCCTTGAGAATTGCTCAAGTGATCAAAGAGAAATACCCATCGATCAAAATTGCTTTAGGGGGTGGCTACGTCAACACTGAATTACGAGAGTTAACTGAAGCTAGAGTATTTGATTATGTTGATTTCATCACATTAGATTCTGGTGAGCGCCCGTTATTGGCTTTGATCGAGCACTTGAATGGCAAGCGTGGCATCAATCGTTTGGTTAGAACTTTTATCCGTCATGAGACAGGACAGGTTCAATACATACAGTGGGCTGAACCTGACGTGCCTTTTGAAGAGGTTGGTACAGCCACTTGGGATGGCTTACCTTTGGGATCATATCTATCACTCTTGGACATGCTCAATCCCATGCATCGTTTATGGAGTGATGGCCGATGGAATAAGTTAACCGTAGCCCATGGTTGCTATTGGAAAAAATGCAGCTTTTGTGATGTCACCTTGGATTACATCTCCCGCTATGAAACTGCCTCAGCATCATTGCTGGTAGATCGAATTGAAAAAATTGTGGCTGAAACAGGGCAAACAGGTTTTCATTTTGTGGATGAGGCGGCACCACCAAAGATACTGAAAGCTTTGGCAGAAGAGTTGATTCGACGCAAGGTGGTGATTTCTTGGTGGGGCAATATTCGTTTTGAAAAAACCTTCACGCCAGAGCTAGCTGAGTTGTTGGCTGAAAGTGGCTGTATTGCGATGTCAGGTGGCTTGGAAGTTGCATCTGATCGCTTATTGGCTTTGATGGAAAAAGGTGTGACTGTTGAACAGGTGGCAAGGGTCACCAAGAGCTTCTCGGATGTTGGTATCTTGGTTCATGCCTATTTGATGTATGGCTTTCCAACTCAAACTGTTCAAGAGACCGTTGATTCATTGGAGTATGTGCGTCAGTTATTTGAAAATGGCTGCATCCAGAGTGGCTTCTTTCATCGATTCACTTGCACGGTACATTCACCGGTAGGCAAAAATCCCGAGGCCTATGGCATTAAGCTAATTCCACTGCCAGAGATTACTTTTGCCAAAAACGACATTGGCTTCATAGATCCAACCGGCACTGATCATGATGCTTTAGGTCAGGGCTTAAAAAAGGCTATTTATAACTACATGCATGGTGTTGGCTTTGAAGCCGACATCAGAAGCTGGTTTGATTTGCAAGAGCCTGTACCTAAGAGCACAGTTTCAAGGCAATTTATTGCCAAAGCTTTACAACTGTGACCCCCAGATATTCTTTACAATAAGCAATATTGCAAAACCTTTAGGATTGAATGACTTACAGTGTTAAAGAGATCTTTTTGACGCTTCAGGGCGAAGGTGCTCACGCTGGTCGTGCGGCAGTATTTTGCCGTTTTAGCGGATGTAATCTCTGGTCTGGTCGTGAAGAAGAACGCGCTTCGGCTGTTTGTCAATTTTGCGATACCGATTTCGTTGGTACTGATGGTGAGGGTGGTGGCAAATTTGAATCGGCAGAGCTCTTAGCTTGGGCCATCGATCAAATGTGGGGTTTGGGTGATCCACATCACAAGTATGTTGTTTTCACAGGTGGCGAGCCATTGCTGCAACTAGATGACGTTTTGATCGAAGCTCTTCATTCACATGGTTTTAAGATTGCCATCGAAACCAACGGCACGATCCGAGTGCCGGCCGGCATAGATTGGATTTGCGTGAGCCCCAAGCATGGCGCAGACTTGGTTCAGGTGCAAGGCGATGAACTTAAATTGGTCATCCCTCAAGCTGGACATGCAGGGCAGTTGCCTCAATTATTGGCACGTTTTGAAAAGATGTCTTTTAAGCATCATTTTTTACAAGCTCTGGATGGCCCAAATAAAGAAGCCAATACTGATTTAGCCATTAAAATCTGTCAGTCACGCCCCTTATGGCGTTTAAGCACTCAAACACACAAGTTGTTAGGTATTCGCTAGGCAAGCGCGATCATGAATAAGAAAATTGAAATCACCCGCAAATTAGAGTTCGACGCCGGTCATCGTATACCGCATCATGACGGTCATTGCCGTCATATTCATGGGCATCGCTATGTGATTGAAGTCACTTTGATGGGCAATGTGTTGAATCATCAAGGTCACGGTGATGATGGCATGGTTTTGGATTTTGGCGATATCAAAAAAATCACCAATGAAGCCATTGTTCAGCAGTGGGACCATGCATTTTTAGTTGCTAAAGAGGATGTGACCTTGGTTAATTTCTTGGCCACCATCCCGGGACATAAAACCATTGTTTTGAACTCCATTCCTACCGTTGAAAATTTGGCCCAAGAAGCATTTGCCACTTTAGATCCGATTTTTAAAGACAAATTTGGCGGTCGCTTGAATCTCAGTCGTTTGCGCCTATACGAAACTCCTAATTGCTGGGCAGATGTTCATGCCTAATGAGCAAGATGCAGAGTTCATGAAGATGGCTCTGATGCAAGCTCATCTTGGTCGCGATGCTGGCGAGGTTCCAGTCGGTGCTGTTCTTGTGGCAAACCAGCAAGTCATTGCCACTGGCCATAATCAGCCCATCGGTCAACATGACCCCAGCGCCCACGCTGAGATTGTGACTTTGAAAGCTGCTGGTGCGGCCTTAAGCAATTACAGATTGCCTGAAACAACCCTTTACGTTACCTTAGAGCCCTGCATGATGTGTTGTGGTGCCATCATGCACGCCAGGGTGTCTCGATTAGTTTATGGAGCATCTGATGCTAAAACAGGTTGTGTGCACAGCGTCATGAAGCTCTTTGACAATACCCAGCTAAATCACCATACAATGGTTGAAGGTGGCGTGTTGGCAGACGAATGCGCCCAAGTATTAAAAGACTTTTTTAAAGAACGTAGAACTAAAGCTTGATTAAAAAAATTCAATAAGTAAATTTAGACAGATAAATACGTTTTATGAAACTTCACCTTATTGCTCCTTCAGGTTCATTGCCAGACCCTCAGGTTTTGGCCAATGGTGATGCTTGGTTCAAAAAGCAGGGCATTGAGGTTAAAAATCTTGCTTGCGGCAAAAGACAATTTCAACGATTTGCAGGTACTGATCAAGAGCGTTTGGATGAGATCAATCAGTTGTCGAATCTTTCGCCCGATCATGTTGCGATGTCTTTGCGTGGCGGCTATGGATTAAGCCGCTTGCTAGATCGAATCGATTGGCAGGGGATTGCTAAGCAAGTCAAACAAGGTTTGAAAATTGTTGGCCATAGTGACTTCACAGCTTTTAATTTAGGCTTGTTTGCCAAAACTGGGGCTCCTAGTTTTGCTGGTCCGATGTTCAGCTATGATTTTTGTGGTGATGTGTCTGATCTGACCTGGAAACATTTTCAAGAAGCGATGACACAGTCTTCAATTGAGATTGAAGTGGTTGGTCCGCAAGTCATGTCTTCATCTATTGGCATTACCGCTGATGACAAAGCTGTTCTATGGGGGGGCAATCTCACGATGCTGACCTCACTCTTGGGCACAGAGTTCTTTCCTTCCAAAGATCAAGTCAAAGGCGGCATTCTGTTCATCGAAGACGTGAATGAACATCCTTACAGAATTGAGCGCATGCTCCATCAACTGATGGATGCTGGTTATTTAGGGCAACAAAAAGCTGTGTTGATGGGTGATGTTTCATCCTATCGCTTAAGTGATGTGGATCGTGGCTATGACCTCAATGCAGCCATTGACTCGATCAGACAGCGATTGGGCAAACAAACTCCCATACTGACTGGCTTGGCCTTCGGACATTGTCCTGACAAGCTGACTCTGCCATTAGGTCGATATGCCAGCCTCTCGGCCTCATCAGAAGCTTTCATTTTGAAGGCAAATTGCGCCTGATTCAGCGCTTGCAGTAGATTCTCGGTTTTACCCCCATGGATTGGTTAAAATAGACGACTTTGGTCCTCTCACACTTTTACAGGCTAATAACGTGCTTTCAGCAGCAAATATCACCATGCAGTTCGGGGCGAAGCCCTTATTTGAAAACATTTCAGTCAAATTTGGTGGCGGTAATCGCTATGGTTTGATCGGTGCGAATGGTTGTGGCAAGTCCACATTCATGAAGATCCTCGGTTCAGATTTAGAGCCTTCAGCCGGTAACGTTTCCTTAGAGCCAAACATTCGTTTGGGTAAGTTGCGCCAGGATCAATTCGCCTATGAAGATAAGCGTGTCTTGGATGTGGTGATGATGGGCCATGAAGATATGTGGAATGCAGCTGCTGAGCGTGATGCGCTTTATGCCAACCCAGATGCCACAGATGAAGATTACATGCGTGCTGCAGAACTAGAAACTAAGTTTGCTGAGTACGGTGGTTACACAGCAGAAGCCAGAGCAGGGGAGTTACTTTTAGGTATTGGTATTCCGACTGAGCAACACAATGGCCCGATGAGTGAAGTGGCTCCTGGCTGGAAGTTGCGTGTACTTTTGGCCCAAGCCTTGTTCTCTGATCCAGATGTTTTGTTGCTTGATGAGCCAACCAACAACTTGGACATTCACTCGATTCATTGGTTAGAAGATATTCTGAATGCCAGAAACAGCACGATGATCATCATTTCTCACGATCGCCACTTTTTGAATGCTGTTTGTTCGCACATGGCCGACATGGACTTTGGTACATTGACTGTCTATCCAGGTAACTACGATTCATACATGTTGGCTTCGATGCAAGCTAGAAGCCAACAGTTGGCAAACAATGCCAAGGCCAAAGAAAAGATTGAAGAGCTTCAGGCCTTTGTGCGCCGATTCTCTGCGAATGCTTCTAAAGCACGTCAAGCAACATCTCGTCAACGTCAGTTAGAGAAAATTGAAGTGGCTGAAATCAAACCATCTTCAAGACAGAATCCATTCATTCGTTTTGAGTTTGAAAAGAAATTACACAACATCGTGGTTGAGTGTGATGCTTTGAGCAAAACGTATGAACGCCATATTTTCAAGAACTTCAAGTTGATGATTCGCCCTGGTGAAAAAGTGGCCATCATTGGTGAAAACGGTGCTGGTAAAACAACATTATTGAAATCAATTTTGAGTGAAAAGTTTGGCGGTATCGCAGTTGATTCAGGCACGGTGAAGTGGTCTGAGAATGCTGATGTGGGTTACATGCCTCAAGACACCAGCGAATGTTTCCCAGAAGACATGACGCTTCTAGAGTGGATGGGGCAGTGGGGTAAGCCAGGTGATGACGATCAAATTATCAGGGGTACTTTGGGCCGTTTGCTGTTCTCTGGAAATGATATTGGTAAGTCAGTTCGTGTGATTTCTGGTGGTGAAAAAGGGCGCATGATTTGGGGTAAGCTCATGCTTCAGAAGCACAACATCTTAGCGATGGATGAGCCAACCAACCACATGGACATGGAATCTATTGAAAGCTTGCAAACATCATTAGAAAAATATGATGGCACAGTGATCTTTGTTTCTCATGACCGTGAATTCATCACAGGTTTGGCAACAAGAATTTTAGAAATCAGAACAGATGGAACGGTGGCAGACTTTGAGGGCTCTTATGAAGAGTACTTGGCGAGCCAATCAATCGAAGGTTAATAACTAAGTTAATTTTTTCTAACGAAGCGCATAGCAGTGGCTTCATGAGTGATGCGGGTCCAAGTGGCCTGCTTTTCTTCTGGAGTCATGAAAACCCAGTTGCAAACTTCAAGAGCTGTTCTACCGCATCCTTGGCAGACTTCGTCAAACAAAGTTGAGCAAATGCCAATGCAAGGAGAGTCCAGATTATCTGAATTAATGGCTAAGGGCACAGCAGGGCTTGAATCAGGATTGTTTGAGTTTGTCATTGGGTTTTACATTTAGCTGCCGTATTTATAACGCTAGGCATTGAAGAGTTTCATTTCCTCTTGTCCAAGCACCAGTTTTAGGAATAAAACTGATAGCAGATAGTTCGGCCTTACCTGAGCAGTTTAGATCAAAATAACTGATTGGACCTAAACTGCCACAGAAGTTGTAGTTCAGTTGATTCAGCTTCATCGATGAGCCTTCTAAAATCATCGTGAGTGGTTTTTCATCTGCATTACTCGGGTCTTTTTTGCAGTGCCAAGTAACATAATCATTTCTATCGCAGGCTGTGATGGCCAGTGATACAAGCAGATAAATAGGTAATTTTTTTAAAAACATGTCCACGAATATAGCTCAATCTCATACAACCCGTGAATCTTGGCTGCAATCTGCCGTTCATTCCCTAGAGCCGATTTTTTCAAAGGCTGGTTTTGCGATTCCACCAGTCAAGGTGTCTTGTGGTTGGCCAGCTTCCAGCAGCCCAAGAACAACGCTTGGTCAGTGTTGGCCAAAAGAGCGCTCAGGTGATATGGTCAATGAGATTTTTGTTTCTCCAAAGCTAGAGGATCCTGTCGAAGTTTTAGATACCTTGGTTCATGAGCTTTGTCATGCGGTGGATGATTGTCACAGTGGTCACGGTGAAGACTTTAAAGAAATCGCTCATTGCGTTGGTCTCGAAGGTCCAGCAAGAAGTGCGCATGCTACTGAAGAATTGACAGTGCGCTTGATGATGATTGCAGAAAGACTAGGGCAGTACCCACACAAAGCAATCGTCTTCCCGCCGCCAAGAGCCAACAATACACAGAAGGCCAAAGCCAAATGCGGGCAGTGTGGTTATGAGGTGAGTTTGCTCAAGAAGTGGGCCAGCATGGGTGCGCCAATATGCCCTAAAGACAATATTCGAATGGAAGAAGTTGTCACAGATTTGATCTCTGAAACTCCAGAAGAAGAGTTTGCTCGCAAAGAGAAAGAAAAAGAGATCAAGCGCGCTGTTTGCTAGTGCAAACGAGCTGGTGATTAGCGCTGGATCAATTCAATCTTGTAGCCATCAGGATCTTGAATAAAGGCGATCAGTGTATTGCCTCCTTTGACAGGTCCAGCTTCACGAGTGACATTGCCACCAGCCACTTTGATGTCTTCACAGGTTTTATAGATATCTTTCACGCCAATGGCAATATGGCCATAAGCACTACCCATCTCATAATTGCTAACGCCATGGTTATAGGTGAGTTCTATTTCAGCCTGTCCTGAGATATTGCCTTGTTCGTAGCCTACAAAAGCCAATGAATAATCCATGCCAGGGCGCTCTGTTGTTCTTAACAAGTTCATGCCCATCACTTCTGTGTAGAACTTGATTGATCTCTGTAGATCGCCAACTCGAAGCATGGTGTGTAGTAATTGCATGGTTAATCTTTCTTTTTTGATTCTTATTTCTTTTATTTCAAAAGTCGTAATTAAATATACCAGCGCAAGGCAGGTGCCAATCCTCTTTGGAGCCAAACAATGGCATTTTGCTCAAAATGACGAGCCAATTGATCTGCATCACCAAGCTCAATGCCCACCACTAATAGGCTCTTTTCTATCCAAGCGCCCTTTGGATCTCCACCTTGACCAAAGTAATAGGGTAGTTGCTTTTCCTGGATGAAAGTTTCTAGCTCCTTCATCCGTGCCTCATTCTTTTGCTCATCAATGCGCTGCCCGTTTGGATTACTCGCCGTGATGAAACATGCAGTTGATCTTTGATGCTTGGTCAATAGTTCTTCTATTTGTTGATTGGATTCATCGATCCTAAAACCCAGCTCAATATCCTGGCCTGACACACTCGGTACCAGGACTGAGTAGTGGGCTTTTTGGTAGATTCTTTGGAAATTCATCTTCTTTTACTTAGGCCAAAATATCTTATTTAACATAATAATGATTATGCGAATAAATGATCAATCTACCCGATCACTTAATTTGAGACTTGAATGGCTTCTTATAGAGCTTTAGCCATCTTGATTTAAGCCCCTCGGCAATCTCAGTCTGGTTATGTTGTTCTGCAAAATCAATCGCTGTCATCTTCACGTTATTCATCTTAGATAAATCAGCATCATGATCAAGCAATAACTTCACAACTTCAATATGACCCCCACGAGCAGCCATCATCAATGCGGTTGTTCGATTTGGGCTTTCTGGATCCACATAAGCATTCTTATCGAGCAAATAAGCCACGATCTTTAAATGACCATTGGTGGCTGCGTAATGCAACGCTGACCAACCAGGTTTATTGATTTCTACCTGGCGATTCTCGACCAAATAGCGGACCAATACCTCTGAACCTGTAAATGCAGCCAACATCACAGGTGTTTCACCAGCTAAATTGGGTCTTTCTAGGTCAATTGAAGGCGTATCAATCAGTAATTTGGCAACATCAAGGGACTTTTCAGTGATCGCAATGGTCAAAGCTGAATTGCCTTTGTCGTCCATGGCATTAGGGCTCATGCCACTGGCCAAGGCTTTTTTAACGGCTTTAGCATCATTGAACTTCACGTCACGCAAAAAACTATCCACTTGGTATTGCTGAGCTTGCGGCAATGTAGCCCCAGGTGTTTGAGCATTAGTTGATAAAGTAGTAAATGAAATTACCGAAATAAAACAGTAAGTTACAATATTTTTATACATTCAGGTTTAACTTTAAGTTAAGTGCAAATAGGATAAATAGGGGCTTCAAAAAAGCTTTAAATCGGAGCTTTAAAGAGTGTTTTGAAGTTATGGGTGGTGGCTTTGGCAAGCTCCTCAACACTGACGCCCTTCAAATCTGCCACAAATTGACCTACATGAGATACCCAGGCAGGTTCATTGGTTTTACCTCTGTGCGGGATAGGTGCCAAATATGGGGAATCTGTTTCAATCAAGATTCTCTCTAAAGGAACACGTTTGCACGTTTCTTGAAGATCTTTGGCACTCTTAAAAGTCACAATGCCTGAAAAAGAGATGTAAAACCCAAGCTCCATGGCTGCTTGTGCAACCTCCCAACTCTCAGTAAAACAATGCATCACCCCTGCTACTTTGCTAGCACCCTCTTCTTTCAGAATCTTGATGGTGTCCTCAGAGGCAGAGCGTGTGTGAATGATCAAAGGCTTATTGACCTTCAAAGCAGCGCGTATATGCGTGCGAAAGCGCTCTCTTTGCCATTCCATCTCTTCATAGGTTTTGTCGCCCATGCGATAGTAATCAAGACCAGTTTCACCAATGGCCAAGATCTTCGGGTGCTGAGCCAATTCAACCAATTGTTCTACTGTGGGCTCTGGAGTGTCTTCGTAATCAGGATGAGTACCAACCGTGGCAAACAGATGATCATGCGCTTGGGCCAAAGCCAAGACATTCGGAAAATCAGGCATATCCACTGAGATGCACAAAGCGTTTTGTACTTTGGCTTCTTTCATGCGCGCCAAAATACCCGGCAAGTTTTCAGTGAACTCCGGGAAGTCTAAATGGCAATGAGAATCAACGAACATATAGTGAGAACTTCCAGTTAATCTTTAAATCAATCTTTAAATATTTCTTGATAACGAATCAAGAGTGCTTCTATTTGAACTCGATTCGCCAAAGCGTGCAGCTCATGGCGTCTGGCATTCAACAAGATCTTCCAATAATCCGATAGCTTATGACTTCTAGCGCTCTTAGAGCATTGTTCTAAGGATGATCTTCTCGATGGGTAATAACGAATCTGCCCAGCATTTTGCTGACTCATTAGATCAGCCGTCCAACGCTCCAAGGTGACCAAGAGCTCCGACATGGGGGCTTTATGAATGACTTCTGCCGTTTGAAGCCAATTGATTTGAGATCCCTCACCCAACGCTTTGAGGAGTGGTTCAGCAATGTCTTGAGCTGATTCCCCTGCTCCAGATAGACCCAATAAGCGATCTCTGGCATCCATGACCGCTCCACCCGCTTCATTCAAAACTTTTTCAATCTCTGCTTGACTGGTTTTGATGCCTGCAGATGCCAATTCTGTTGCCAGCCACGGCAAAGACAGGTCAGCTGAAGGTCTACCTAAAGCAAGCAATCGACAACGAGAGCGAATCGTTGGCATGATGCGATCCAATCGATCGCTGACCAAAATAAATAAAGTGCTTTCTGGGGGTTCTTCGAGAGTCTTTAATAAAGTATTGGCTGAAACTGGATTCAGTGTTTCAACTGGATTGATCAGAACCACTCTTTGAATGCCCCGATGCGGTGAGGTTGTAATGCCGTCCAAAGCCTCTCTGATTTGCTCCACTTTGATCACTGAGCTGGCTTTCTTATCCGCTTTTTCGGAATCGTCTTCTACCTTTTTCCTGCCTTTTTTGGGCTTTTCATCCAGACCATCGTCCCCTGCCATCTCTTCATGGGGCAATAAATGGGCTTGGCTCTCTGGAACAATCCCCAAAAAGTCAGGGTGATTGCCTGTATCAAACCAATGACAAGCTTCACACTGACAGCAAGGTTTTGTCGCTTGGCTGGTTTCGCAGATCAAAGCTTTTGCCAAATGAAGAGCAAAGTCCATCTTTCCAATCCCGGTCTGTCCATGCAACAGGATGGCATGCGGCATGTTGGTCAGATTCAACTCAGACCATGCTTGCTCGAACCAGGGATGAAGGGATTGCTTCATAGGCAATGTTTATATAGGGTGTTATAGTTAAAATTAATGATCAATATATCTATATAAATCATATATTTGAAATAGCTTCTTGAAGTATCTTCCAGATAACTTCTTTACTCTTACTGGCATCAATCAAATGAAATCTTGTTGCATCATCTTGAGCACGACGCAGATATTCAAGTCTGACCTTTTCAAAAAAATCAGTGTTCAGTTGTTCAAACTTGTCTGGATCACGAGCAGCACTGCGACGAGATTCTGCAGTTTGGCTAGGTAGATCGAATAAGAAAGTCAGGTCTGGTTGCAGAACATAACGCTTCCCTGCCCCATCCTGAGATAAACGCATCTGAACCCACACCTCAAGTTCATACAACTTAGCCAAATCCAAACCACGCCCACCGCCTTGGTAGGCAAAACTAGCATCGGTAAAACGATCAGAAATAACAATCTTGCCAGCCGCCAATGCAGGTTCAATCACTGTGGCCAAATGCTCCCTGCGGGCTGCAAACATCAACAAGGCCTCTGTTTCAAGGTGCATAGGGTGATGCAAGAGAATCTCGCGAAGCTTCTCACCCAAAGCAGTACCGCCCGGCTCACGCGTTAGAACAATCTCTTGCTTGGGGTATTTTTTAGCTAACTCAGCGGCAAATGCCTGAATGTGCGTGCTTTTTCCAGCCCCATCAATGCCCTCAAAGGAAATGAATAAGCCTGGCGCATTGTTGGATTGAGTGAAAAGAGACATGGGCAAATAAGGTCTGAGCGTTTAAGCGTGAATATAGGTATTTTGGGTGATTACTTTTTTAACTGATACTTTCTAACAGCTTCATTATGCGCTACCAGGGTCTCTGAAAAAGCGCTTCTGCCATCACCCTTGGAAACAAAATAAATGGCTTTTGAGCTGCTTGGCTGAGCTGCGACTATTAAAGAGTTTTTACCTGGCATTGCGATCGGGGTGGGCGGCAAACCATAGCGCGTATAAGAATTGTAAGGGCCGTCTTTTAAGAGGTCTTTTTTCCTGAGGTTGCCATCAAACGATGCACCCATGCCATAAATGATGGTGGGATCGGTTTGCAGCTTCATGCCTATTTTCATGCGGTTATTGAATACGGCTGACACCAAACCGCGATCATCCGGGTGGCCCGTTTCCTTCTCAATGATGGAGGCCAACTTCAAAAGATCGTAAGGTGACTTTAAGGGTGAGCCCTCATGGCGCTTGCTCCAAGCATCATTCAAATGATCCTGCATGGCTCGGTATGCCTTTTGGTAGATTGATGTATCGGTATCACCGGGCTCATACACATATGTATTGGGGAAAAACAAACCCTCAGGATGAGCTTCTTTGGCTTCCAACTTAGCCAGTAACTGTTTACTCGACAATCCTTTGGTCTCTTTCTTTAACTCAGGCTGAGCATCAATGGCTGCCTTGAATTGCGCAAAGGTCCACCCTTCAACCAATGTTACGCCAAGTTTGACGCTGTCCCCTCTAGCCATTTGAGCAAGGACAGAGGCCAAACTAGCACCCTTGGGGAAGTCATAAACGCCAGCCTTCAAGTTTTTTGCCAAGAAAAATGACCTGGCTACCAATTGAACTCGCCAAACAGACACCTCAAGACCTTGAGCAGCCATTTGATTGGCAACACTGGTCACGTTCGATTTTGGATTGATTTTGACTCTGACAACATTTTGAGCACTGGCTTGCGGGGCATCATTAGGAACGGCAAGCGCCATGAAAGCCACATAAGAAATCATGAGTGCAACGGCCAATCCACCTATCAGGGTTAGCTTGAGTAAAAACTTAATAAAATTAGGTATATAAACAAAGTTCATAGAGCTATATGATAAAAGCTTATTGATGAAGACAACTAAAAAACCATAATATGGCGCACACCAGTAATAACAACTCAAATACCTGCTTCACACCACTCAAAGACTGGTCTTGTATCAGTGTGATTGGTCCAGACGCTGTGGATTTTTTACAAAATCAACTCACCAACAGTGTGAAATCCATCACTAATACTCCAGCAGCTTCAATTGCAAGCCCTCATCAACAGAATCGCTTTGCGGGTTATTGCTCTGCCAAGGGTCGTTTGATGGCGAGCTTTTGGATTGCTCGCCAAGACACTTCTGTGGGAGGCGCGAATGTTGAAGCTACAGAATCACAGCCCGCTTTTTATTTATTTATATCAAAAGACTTGGCAGCTACTTTAGCCAAGCGCTTGAGCATGTTTGTCTTGCGCTCCAAGGTGAAGGTACTTGATTTAACCGAATCCATTGATATCTACGGTTACGCTTTAGAAGCGAGCGAGTCACGGGATGAGCTAGCAAAAATGGTGGCCATCTCAGGTGTCATCACCGCTGAACTACCAGCCGTTACCATCAACCAAATGCAAACCAAACGATATCTTTTAGCGGTTCCAAAAAATCAAGCCATGAGCAATGTTCAAGATGGGGCTCTGCAAGCTTGGAATTGGCTGGAGATCCAAAGTGCCATTCCACGCATCACCCAAGCAACCTTTGAGCAATTTGTGCCACAAATGATCAATATGGAATCTTTGAAAGGCATTGATTTTCAGAAAGGCTGTTACCCAGGTCAAGAAGTTGTGGCAAGAAGCCAGTACCGGGGCACGATCAAGCGCCGCTTGCAGGTGGCTCATCTGATTCATTGTGAAGAGATCTTGCCAGGCGCTGAAATTTTCCATAGTGATGATCCATCTCAACCCTGCGGTATGGTTGTTTTGGCCGCTTCTCATCCTTCGATCAATGACCGCATGGATATCCAGGTGGAATGCAAATTAGAAGCACTTCAATCTGGATCAGTGCATTTAGGTTCAGCCACTGGTCCTGCATTGAGCTTCGCAGCATTGCCCTATCCTTTGATTGAAATATAAGTTAAAGCAATAGGATGTGTTTAGTTCTGACCTCATGGCAATCACACCCAGACTACCCTTTGGTGGTTTTGGCAAATCGCGATGAGTTTTATGAGCGGGCCACAGATGCCATGCATTGGTGGCGAGATCATCCTCATATATTAGCCGGGCGCGACCTTGCTGATGTCAAAGGGGAAGCTGGTACATGGATGGGCTTCAGTAAAACGGGTCGATTTGCAGCTCTTACTAATGTTCGAGCCCCCAGTGAAAAAAATCCTGACACTCCAACCCGAGGAGAAATCACCGCCAGCTTTTTGAAAAGTGATCAGGCACCCGCACAGTTCATCACCTCCCAAGGTTCAAGCTTTGGGCGATACAACGGCTTCAATTTACTTGCAACGGACTTATCAAAAGAAACGCCCTCCTTGGTTTGGTTCAGTAACCGAGTGCAAATGGGTCAATCTTTGCGCCCAAGAAAAACCATGAATCCTCAAGCACTGAAGCCTGGCATTTATGGTTTATCCAATGGCATGCTTGATACACCTTGGCCAAAAGTTCAGCATCGCGTGGGTGCTTTTGCTCAATTATTAGCGATGGACACCGGGCAATTTAAACGCGCTGAACACTATTTGCGCATGATGGAAGACATGACCCAAGCTCAGGATGAATACTTGCCTCAAACCGGGGTTTCTTATGAATGGGAAAAAGTTCTGTCTTCAGCCTTCATCAGAACCCCGAACTACGGCACGCGATCAAGTTCATTGATTCGGGTGCGCAAAGATGGTCATTTTGAAGTGATAGAAAAGCGTTTTGATGCTGACAAAGAAATTGGCACTCAATCCTTTGAGGGGCGCCTTGAAAATTTCCTAAGCACCCGGGTTTAATACTCTTAATGCTCTAGGCTAAATCAATGCCCTGCACCAACTGATAGCCGTATTTGTAGAGTGCCTTGATGGTCACACCTTCAGCACCCGCTTCAGCCATCTTTTTACGCAAACGCACAATCTGAACTTCTAAAGTAGCTTTAGGCGTATTAGATGTATTGCTGCTGACTTGTTGAAGCAAAGATTCAAAATCCAAACGCTGCTGATCTGCTTGAAGCAAGGCCAATAAAATATCCAAATCGATCTTACTCAAAGAAACTGTTTGAGTACCCTTCAAAGTGACATTCTTTTCATTCAAGATCAAGTTGCCACCCAGATCTTTGTACCTCAAAATGCGCTTAGACAAGCTTGAAACTGCCGCCTGAAATTCAGTAATCGCAATCGGTTTAGGCAGATAAATATCAGCGCCAGCTTCATACCCTTGTATCTTATCCAGCTCAGAGGATCTGGCAGTGATCATGATGATGAAGGTGTCTGGATAACTTTCTTTGATTCTCTTAGCAATACTGAGACCATCCTCGCCAGGAAGATTTAAATCCAAAATCAATAATTCAAAAATAGTCTTTGGTGATGCTGCATCGAGTTCATATGCGTCACGAAATCCTTGCGCTAAATACCCCTTCTCTAAGAGGGCGTCGAGTAACATTTCGCGGAGTACATCGTGGTCTTCAACCACGGCGATATTTATTTTGGAAGGCATAAGATGAATTTTACCCAACCGCTCTTGGGTTGATAGGTGATTGAACCCTTGAGCATCTCTGCCAAGGCTTTGACTAAATAAAGGCCTAAGCCAGAGCCGCTGATGTGGTGGGCGTTCGAGCTGCGATAAAACTTATCAAAGACCACATCGCTGGCAGGCATACCAGCAATATTGGGTAAATTACTGATGGTCATGATGACTTGTTCATCACTTTCTTTGCATTCAATCGAAATGATGCTTTCTTCTTTTGAGTACTTCAAAGCGTTTTCAATCAAATTACCCAAAATAATCTGAACTAAAAATGAATCAGACTGAATCTTCAAGTTTGAAGGCATGTCTATTTCAAAGCGATGGATCTGAGTGCCCAGCAATGATTGAAGTAACTCACTCACATCTAATTCAGTTTTTTGTATTGGATAAGATCCTTGGTCCAAACGACTCATTTGTACCGAGCGATCAATGATTTGATTCAAATCGGTGATGGCTTTATTCGCGTGGGACTCATAGCGGTTATTTTTCAACCCCGAGTCAACAGCCAACTTGATGACCGCAAGAGGCGTTTTTAATTCGTGGGACAACATCGCCATGAACTTTGACTGACGCTCATTCTCAGCCCTCTGGAAAGCAATCTCTTGATTTGAAACCAAAGCTGTCTTTTCCAACTCAAGCAATTGCTTTTCTTGATAGCGCAAATCAGATAGCAATAAGATGAACATCAAAATCGAAAATACAAAACCATTCAGGAGGCTGGCGTACAAGCTGACTGCCACTCCGTCAATCAAACCCAATGGTGGTGCCACTGCAAATAAAATACTTCCCACCAAGGCAGAGTAAACAAAAGCAATTGGATATTTGTTTGGGACTTTTGGCTTTTTAATAAAAATAAAGAGAGCCAAATAAGCAAATATCAAAGTGGCTGGCATCATCAATAACAAAGATAAAGACAAAGCGATCTGACGGTCATAGAACAGATAGATAGCGTACAGGCCTAAATAAAGCAATGTCACTAGATTAAACGTCCAGTTGATGATGCGATTATTAAACAAGTTCTTGAGTAGACTGCGGTGAAACAAAACGCCTGTGAAAATATGACTGATCACAAAAAGACCGAATAATAAGTCCATCAATAAAGGGTGACCCGGTAAAATGAAGCGCGGCATATAACCTGTGAACGCACTGGCGTAGAGCAATTCGAAAAATTCAAACAAAGCAAATAGGCGCCAATGGGTTTGCTTGCTAAGCCAACCAATCGTGGTTGAAATCAACATCAAAATAATCAATGAGCCGAAATAGATTCCCAGTAAGGTGTCGCGTTGACCCTCAAGTTGAGAAAAATGCTTCTGTGACACAACTTCCAAACTCATCAAACTGGTGCTGGTGGTTTGAAGTCTTAAGTAAATGACATTCTCAGCCTGTGGATGAAGATTAAAGCTCAGTGCCGTGTGTTGATTGTCGCGATCAGCAAAAGGATAGCGATCGCCCGTGCTTGAGCTCACCCAACGCTGTTCCACTCGCTGGTACAAAGTGACATCATCCAAATACGTTGGCAAGATGCGTAAGACCAAACTTTCTTTGGCTTCTTTCTTATAAGATACCTTGAGCCAAATGGGATGCTTAGAATACCCTTTGGCCAATAAATGCTGAAATGGTTCAAAAGGTGATTGCGTGACCTGCTCGATCACTGCCTGACCTGAGTGATCAATCCAATGAGCTTGGTTCTGGATTAAATTGATACCCTGATTAGCTGATGCTTGATAACTGATCAAGCCAAGCCATACCAGGGCAATGAATTTACTCAAACGCATTATTTTTCTTCTTTGGAAGCTCGTTTTGAAGGCAATTCTTTAAAGTACTTGAAGGTGGCACTACCCATACAGCAGATGCGATCGCGTTCATCGTAGAGTTTGGCCTCTACAAACGCCATGGTCGGTGTTGCGTGGACTGTTTTTGCAGCCACCCTAATAATGCCCTGAGCGGCTTGCATGAAATTAGCTTTTAATTCAATCGTGACCACACCACGTCCGGCCTCATCAGAAGCCCTTGCAGCAACAGCCATGCCCACATCCATCAAGGTCAATAAAACCCCACCATGGGCCACTTCCCAACTGTTATTGTGCTCAGGCTTAAGAGATAAAACGACTTCGCCTTCGCCCAATTCAGCACGCAAACAGCGCACACCCAGCAGTTTTAAAAAGGGAACATCCAGTTCCACACCCAGTTCTTTCAGTTGTTTTTGATCCATAGCCATATATTAATCGGGGTTATCCAGGCCTTAAAGAACTTTTCTGCAAATATTTCAAAAGCTACCTAGAATGAGGCATTAGAAAAAAGAACACTTATGCCCTTTCAATTACCTGCCAGCGACTCTCTAGCCCTGGCTCAAAACCTCCAGCCGACCCCTATTCCTGACCCATATTGGGTTGGTTTCTCTGAAAGTCTTGCCAAATCTCTTGCCATACCCACCCAAGATGGATTGCCAAATGATTCCGCTTGGCTCCAAGTCTTGGCTGGCAACCAAACACATGTTGGCGAGCATAACTTTATTCCCTATGCCACTGCCTACAGCGGTCATCAGTTTGGAGTTTGGGCAGGTCAATTGGGTGATGGTCGCGCGATCCACTTGGGCGATGTGAATGGACAAGAGCTTCAATTAAAAGGGGCTGGCAAAACAGCTTATTCAAGAATGGGCGATGGGCGAGCTGTTTTGCGCTCATCAATCCGAGAGTTTTTATGCAGTGAAGCCATGCACGCTTTGGGCGTGCCCACATCAC
The DNA here is from genome assembly GCF_002224225.1 of Polynucleobacter cosmopolitanus. Taxonomy (GTDB): domain Bacteria; phylum Pseudomonadota; class Gammaproteobacteria; order Burkholderiales; family Burkholderiaceae; genus Polynucleobacter; species Polynucleobacter cosmopolitanus. Next base: position 245,135 of record NZ_NJGG01000003.1, read on the forward strand.
GTGCTTTAGCCGTGGTTGGTTCAGATATGCCCGTATTTCGTGAAACCAGAGAAACGGCAGCTGTATGTGCACGAGTAGCCCCTAGCTTTTTGCGCATTGGCCACATTGAGCACTACGGCCAAAATCACATGCATGAAGAATTGCGCCTGACCCTCAATCATTTGATTGAGCATTACTACCCTGAATGCGCTAATAGCCCCACGCCCTATTTGAGTCTTCTAGAACAGATAGCTTTCCGGACTGCTCGCATGGTTGCCCAATGGCAATCTTTGGGCTTTTGTCATGGAGTTCTAAATACGGATAACACCAGTTTGTTGGGGCTGACCTTGGACTATGGTCCGTTTGGATTTTTAGATACTTTTCAGATAGATCACATTTGCAATCATTCTGATCACGGTGGTCGATATGCTTATCACCGCCAAGCTGAAGTCTTGCATTGGAATCTATATTGTTTGGCCAGCGCCATGCTAGAGGCTTTACAAGAAGAATTGCAGGCAGTATTAGGCTTAGAACAAGAAGCGTCGATTCAAAAAATCAAAGACACCTTGGATCATTACAACCGCGAGTACGCCAACCATTGGCAAAGTTTATTCAGACAAAAATTAGGTTTAAGCATCCAATATCAAGAAGACGTGGCTTTACTCGAAGAACTCTTGCAAGGACTGCATCACAATCAACTTGATTACACCTTGTTTTTTAGAAACCTTTCTGAAGGTCAAGATGTACCAAAGTCATTAGATGCATGGGCAAAGAAATACCAAGAACGCTTAAGTCTTGAAAAGCACTCTAAAGATCAGCGTTTGGAACAAATGCGACAAATCAATCCCAAGTATGTTTTGCGTAATCATTTGGCACAAAACGCGATTGAATTAGCACAAAAGAAGGATTTCTCTGAAGTTGCACGTTTATTGAAGATTCTAGAAAATCCCTATGAATCTCAAGCAGTTTCTGAAGACTATGCCATGGGTCCTCCTCCCGAATTAGCCCATGTGTCCATCAGTTGCTCTTCTTAGGATCTTGCGACTGTTTTCCGCACACTACTTATCTGACAATCACTCGTACAATCAAGCCATGAAGAAAACTGATCAAGAGTACCAAGCCACACTCAGTGACATTGAGTACCGCGTCACACGCCAAGCAGCCACAGAACATCCTTTCAGTGGCCGTTACTGGGATCATTGGGAAGCTGGAAAGTATGAATGTGTTTGCTGTGGCACCCCTTTGTTTGCCTCAGATACAAAGTTTGATGCTGGTTGTGGTTGGCCAAGTTATTTTCAGCCTTTAGAAGCGGATGTGATTGCTGAACACAAGGACATGGCACATGGCATGATCCGTATGGAAGTACGTTGTAAAAACTGTGACGCTCATTTAGGCCATGTGTTTGAGGACGGTCCTGCCCCAACTGGTTTGAGGTACTGCATCAACTCAGCTTCGTTAAAATTCAAGGATAAGGCTTGATCAGCGTTTTCTGACTTGTCATATCTTTAGAAATAATTCTTAGAATTAATGATTAAAAAGTGATTTATGAAATTTTTATTTGATTTACTGCCGGTTATTTTATTTTTCGTTGCATTCAAGATGGCGGACATTTATGTCGCTACTGCTGTGGCCATCATTGCCACGATTGCTCAAATTGGCTGGCTAGGTTTGAAATACCGCAAAGTTGAACCGATGCAATGGGCCAGCTTAGGTCTGATCGTGGTCTTCGGCGGTTTAACCATCGGTTTGCAAGATAAGACCTTTATTCAGTGGAAGCCAACCATTTTGTATTGGTTGTTTGCAGTGGGTCTTTGGGCCAGCGTCACTTTCTGGAATAAGAATCTGATTCAGATGGCCATGGGCAAACAAATACGTTTCAAGCCAGAGGCTGAAAAACAACTTTGGCCTCAATTGAACTTGGCATGGAGTTTGTTCTTTTTGTTCATGGGTTTACTGAACTTATATGTGGCTTATCAATTTGATGAAGACACTTGGGTGAACTTTAAGTTATTCGGCGGTATGGGTTTGTTATTTGCCTTTGTGGTGGCCCAAGGCTTTTGGTTGAATAAATTCATTGATCACGAGGAAGTTTGACTCGATGAGCACTCCAAATCCCCGTATCGAGAAATACGAGCTTGCCTTAAAACAAGCATTACCGATTGACGCATTGAAGATTGATGATGAAAGTCATTTACATGCAGGTCATGCCGGTGCCCAGGGTGGTGCAGGACATTACCGCATAAATATCAAATCCAATGCCTTCAATGGCCTATCTAGGGTACAGCAACACCGTCTGGTGTATGATGCTCTATCAGCTTGGATGCCCCATGAAATCCATGCTTTAGCGATTGTGATCCAGTAGTTATGCAGTAACTAATTGGCTTTATTAACTTATTCAAAATATCTAAACATCATGAAGAAATTACTCCCGACTTTGGCCCTTTCTGTTGCAGCCACCATGACCATCACGGGTGCTTTGAGCACCCCTGCTTTGGCACAAAATGCAGCGGTTGTGAACGGCAAAGCCATTCCAAAAGCAAAATTAGATAAATTAATCGCTAATTCTGGTCAAGGCAGTAATCCTGAGTTGCGTGAGCGTGCTCGCGATATGTTGATCACCCGTGAGTTGATCAATCAAGAGGCTATCAAACGCGGTTTGCTGACCAATGACGATATTCAAGAACAACTTGAGCAAGCTCGCTTGAATATCTTGGTAGGTGCTGTATTTGAAGATTACATTGCGCGTGGCGGCGTATCTGATGCAGAGTTAAAGGCATCTTACGAGCAGATCAAGACTCAATTTGAAGGCACTGAATACAAAGTTCGCCATATTTTGGTTGAAAAAGAAGCCGATGCCAAAGCATTGATCGCAAAAATCAAAGCCGGTGAAAAATTTGAAGATTTGGCCAAAGCCAATTCTAAAGATCCAGGTTCTGCTGCCAATGGTGGTGACTTGGATTGGATGACGCCGCAGGCGCTGGTCCCAGAGTTCTCTAAAGTGATGGTGGCCTTGCAAAAAGGTCAAATGACTGAGAAACCTGTGAAATCACAGTTTGGTTTCCATGTGATTCGCGTTGATGATATGCGTCAAGCCAAGGTTCCTGATTTGGCTGAGCTCAAGCCTCAATTAATTCAGATGATGAGCCAAGATCAAAACTGGCAACGAGCTAAATTTGAAGAAATGCTCAAAAATCTGAAAGCCAAGGCAAAAATTCAATAAGCTCTGAGCTGTTTAGTTAAAGTCCCACTACCGTAATAAAAAAGTACAAAGCCATCTTTTTAAAATAAGATGGCTTTTTTGTTTGTTTCATTTGAAAGAGATTTGTCATGAGCTTGCATCATCAATTACAACAATTAGCTGCCAACCATCAGAGTATCAAGGTGGGTTTGATTGGTGCGGGTAAATTCGGTTCGATGTATTTGTCTCAAATACCCACAACCCCCGGTGTTCAATTGGTGGGTATTGCAGATTTATCTCCTGCGGGTGTTAAGAGGAATCTCGAGCGTGTAGGCTGGACGAATGAACAATCCAATGCAAAGTCTTTGGATGATGCGATCAAAACTGGTCAAACTCATATTTCTGAAGACTGGCAAGCCTTGGTTTCTCACCCAGCCATTGATGTGATTGTGGAATGCACAGGTCATCCGATTGCTGCAGTTGATCATTGCTTATTAGCCTTTGCCAACGGTAAGCATGTTGTGAACGTGACCGTTGAAGCTGATGCCTTTTGTGGTCCTTTATTGGCTCAGAAAGCCAAAGAAGCTGGGGTTGTGTATTCATTGGCATTTGGTGATCAACCCGCTTTGATCTGTGACTTGGTCGATTGGGCCAGAACCTGTGGCTTTCCGGTGGTGGCTGCTGGTCGTGGTCATAAATGGTTGCCTCATTTTTCAGAATCGACCCCAGAGACTGTTTGGGGCAATTATGGTTTAACACCTGAACAAGCCAGTCGTGGTGGCCTTAATCCAAAGATGTTCAATAGTTTTTTGGATGGCTCTAAGCCATCGATTGAGAGCACGGCTGTGGCAAATGCCACAGGACTATCAGTGCCTAGTAATGGTCTGCTCTACCCACCTGCAAGCGTCGAAGATATTCCATTTGTGACGCGTCCAATTGCTGAAGGTGGCGTGCTCGAGAAAAAAGGTATGGTGGAGGTGATCTCTTCATTAGAAGCTAATGGCAGAAAAATTCCGTATGACATCCGCATGGGTGTTTGGGTGACTGTTGAAGCAGAAACTGATTACATCAAGAATTGTTTTGAAGAGTACAACGCTCACACTGATCCAAGTGGGAGGTACTTTACGCTCTATAAACGTTGGCACTTGATCGGTTTAGAAGTCGGTATGTCAGTGGCCAGCGTTGCGTTGCGTAAAGAAGCGACTGGTGTTGCTCATTGTTGGAATGCCGATGTAGTCGCCACCGCTAAACGTGATCTCAAAGCTGGTGAGCTATTGGATGGTGAAGGTGGTTATACGGTTTGGGGCAAGCTCTTGCCTGCCAATAAATCTCTAGCCATGGGCGGCCTTCCTTTAGGATTGGCTCATGACATCAAGGTGGTTCGTCCAGTTAAAAAAGGTCAATCACTTTGTTGGAATGATGTCGCGGTGGATAAGAACACCCACGCTTATAAGATCAGACAAGAGTTAGAGACGAAGTTCAAGTAAGACTTTTTATTGGGAACTTGAGTCTAGATAATCGTGTTCTTGGAGACCAAGATAACGCCCTACTTTTCTTGATACTTGTACTTTATGGTGCGCTGAAAAGAAGTTAGAGGTTTCGCCATTCTCTAATTGAATAATGTGTTTGGGTGCTAAGACACACGCGTGAGCCAGTTCCGCTTCTGATAAATTTTTATCTATTCTTGCCTGTTTTAGCTTATCCCCATTGATGGAGGGTTCGTTGAGCAAGGTTTTGGTTAGCATATGGCTTGGAGTGGTTTTTAGGATAGTCTTGCTAGCTGATTAGTCTGGCCTGCTGATCTTATCAATCAGATTTCTTGCCTCAGTGACACTTTCCACCGCACCAGTGGCTTCGATTTTCTTGACCATGAGTCCTAAGATTTCGGCCCCATGTTCAATACCTAATAAACCATAGTGGATATCTCCTTTAACTTTTGATGTTTCATGGAGTTCACATTTTTCGCGTGCGTAGATATTGCCGTCAACTTGTCCGTTAACAAGTACTCGATGGGCCCTGACATCACCATGAACTAAACCGGTGTGACCGATGGCCACTGTTACCTGATTTTCATTAGATGATTCGATTGAACCCTCAATGGTTCCATCCAGGCGGATGCTTTTATTCACCACCATGCGACCTTCTATTCTGGTGGCAGAGCCAATCAATGTATCAAAGGACTCTTGTGAGTCCGATGAATGCATTTTTTTTGTTTTATTGAAAAGCCCCAAAATCTGTCCTCGATACCATCATATTTAATGAAGTACAGACAATGTAGGGCTATGTAGGTTTTTTAGCAATTAGCTATAGAGTCAATTAAATCAATAGCTTATGATGCTATGCAGCAAGATTATAGTTATTAGAACTAGTTAGCTGATCAGTGAGCGATAAGAGTGAAAAAGCTACTTCTTTGTGACGGGAACACTCACAAAAGACATCTTAGTAACACCATTGGCTTGGGCAATGGCCATGATTTCAGCCACTCGCCCATAAGGAACTGCTTTATCAGCGCTGACTTGAAGCTGAAATTGTGGCGTAGAAGACTTATCCTTTAAAAGCTGTCCCAGGTCCTTATCGGATACCTGCTGCCCCTCAAAAGTAGCCTGGCCATTAGATTCAACGATGAGCTGAGCATTTTTAGCATTGTCTTGTTGCGCCACAGCTTGTGTTTTTGGCAAGTTAACTTTCATCGATTGAGGAACAATCAATGGGGCTGTAACAATAAAAATCACGAGCAGTACCAACATCACGTCCACCAATGGTGTGACGTTCAGTTCAGCCATCAAGCTGTCTTCACTTTTTTGCGATGTCATGGCCATGATGAGCTCCCCTTACTTTTTTGAAGCTTGTTTTGAAGCCAAGCGCAAGAATGATTCTGAGAACCCATCCACTTCTGTGATCCAGACCTTCATTTTGCGTAAAAAGAAGTTATAAAAAAGCACTGCTGGCATAGCCGCTGCAATACCAATCGCAGTTGCAATCAAGGCCTCACCTATAGGGCCAGCAACAATATCAATACTGGCTTGTCCGCTGGCACTGATTTCCTGAAGAGCTACCATGATGCCCCAGACTGTTCCAAAAAGACCAATGAATGGCGCTGTTGAACCAATCGATGCAAGTTCAGCCAAGCCTTTTTCTTGTATGCGCAAGATTTTCTGAATCTCTTGGCGCATCGGTCTTTCTAGGATGTCGTGTATCTCACCACTGTATTTGAGTGAGTCAGGGCTTTGTTGGCATTCCTTGTATTCAAGAATGCCAGCATTGGCAATTTGCGCCAACTCAGAAGAGTTGCCTTGCGCCACAGAGATACCCTCTTCCCAACTCTTGGCGGCCCAAAATTGATCTTGGAAAGATTGATTGTTAATGGCAAGTCTTTTGAATTGCTTCATTTTTACTACGGCGATGGTCCAAGTAAAAATAGACAAAGCAATCAAAACTACTAATACAGCATTGATGATAAAAGAGTTCATGTTATCGGCTCTTGAGGTTGAAATTGATAGGTATACGAACAACTTGAGTGACTATAACGCCATCTTTTCTGGCAGGTGTAAATTGCCATTGTTTAACAGTTTGCAAAGCTGATTGATCTAAGAGGTCGTGACCACTGGATGATTCAATGGCTACTTTACCAGCACGACCATTAGCCAATACTTCTACCAGTAAAGAAACTTTACCCTCTAGGCGCATTTTGACAGCCAAGGGTGGATAAGGAGGTTTTGGATTTTTTAAATAAGATGCTTTGTAATCAGCATCGGTCGTAGGTGCTGCTGCTGGCCCCAAGGCAGAGCTAGCAGAACTGGTAGACAGTGTTTGAGGTGTTTGTTTGGTCTGCGTGCCATCTTTATCTTTGGGCAACACTTGCTCTTTTTTTTCCACCTTTTGAGGTGTGGGCGGCTGCGCAATGCTTCTTTGCTCGCCGCCAGAGGAAGGAGCTAGAACAGATAGCTCAATAGTCAAATCGGGGATTTTCTTTAATCGAAAGTTAGGTAACCCAAAGATACCAATCAAAGCAATCAGCACATGAATCCCAACAACCCATTTAATGACTTTTTTAAAGTCATTGGCATAGTTAAATGAGATGAGTAATTGACTCATAAGCTAATTATTGCCAGGTAACTTGGCATTCATCTGCAGTTGAATTTGGCGCACAATTAGCAGATTTACCGTCCTCAATTTCTCCAACGCTCACTTGAGCTTCGACTGCTGAATTATTGGATTCATCTGAGAATACTGCCATGCGCATCAATTTACCAGAGAGTACGCCAGCTGAAACATCTGTTGATGGCACATCACGAAGAACATCTGCTAATCTAATTAAGCCTGGACCAGTAGAAATTTCTGGTGGGTTTGAGAATGAGTAACTCAAACTCATACCAACAGTCATCTGATAAGAAGCAGCCAATACTCTGATCTTACCGCTATCAGATGACAAGGCAATGCCCGCATTACCTAAAATCTCAAAAATCTTAGATTCATAGGTTTGATTGGCTACTGTGTTGACACTACCACCTAATGAAACCGTACCTCTGACGCTAGGAGCCTGCTCACCCTCTAGATACTCAAGAGTTCTCGCGCTGACTGAGTAAAGTTTGCGTTGGGCACCAACTGTTGAGCTAAATATAACTTCTGCATTCTGGGCCCTGTCTCTTGCGATGGCAATTGTTACCAATGAGTGAGTACCCTCAACTTGGTCATTAACTGGGCTATTAAATTGAATCTTTGGGTCCACAGAGATCAAAGTTCTGACCAAGCTAGCATTATTTTCTTTTACATAAGCAGGATCGAAAGCGCTATAACCAGTTGCGCCAGACAAGTTCCAGTTCACCTGATTATGAATAGATGTAGCAGGAATACTTCCGATGTTAATGCTGCGCCCTAGTCCCGCCTGATACTGTTGCTCAAATTGTGTTGATATATCTGCGTAGATATTTATATCTCTACCAGCTACAACATTTAAATCATAAATTAAGCCATGTGCATCAAGATTCGAATTAATAGTGCGATTAACACCCGGTGCCAAACCAATATCATTTGCAATAGTCACATCATTGGATGCCTGCAGACTTAAATCGTGCTGAGCACTACCTTCTTTAGTGCCAACATAAATACCTCTTCTGGTTCCAGTAGGAATAACTGTAACAACACCATTCACAGCGGTAGTCTCAATATAACTATAAATTTTTCTACCAATATCTAAATCACCACCTGGAACGTCAACACCGTTTGAATTCTGACCGGCTATTAAAGAACTATTACCTGTGAGGATGATTGAATTTGGACCAGTCCATGTTTGGTTGCCAGTAGTTCTGATTGTTCCGTTCAGCATCACATCACCAATCACGGAAATTGTGTTGGCGTTCAAGGTGCCGTTAAGCGTTAATGTTCCACTAATATTTATGTTACCTAGAATAGGATCGGCTTGATCTGTTCCATTAGATCCTGTATTGAGAACTAAGTTACCTTGAGCAATTAATTCCTGCATAACATTTAGTGAGCTTGCATTAATTATGGTGTTTATTGTCAAAGTTACTTGATCTTGATACGTTTGTGACCCAGTAGTAGCTAATATTCCACTATTAACAACTACATCACCAGTTGAATTTGCTCTAATACTTGCTGCATAAATTTCACCATCAAGCGTTATAACACCAGAGCTATTAAGCGAAAGGTCGCCGACATAAGATATTGGTGTTCCAACTGCATTGAGTCTGATATTGCCCGAACCTGTCGATACGGTTAAA
>NZ_NJGG01000004.1 GCF_002224225.1 Polynucleobacter cosmopolitanus
GTTTGTGAGCCAACACCTGTTGTCACCGTCACATAGTTGGTCAATGAGGTATTGCTGTCGTATGTCTTTTCAGCACTTAATGTGACAGTCTTCGCATTGATTGTCACTGGAGCGTTGGCACGGTCCAAGGTTGGTAATTGATAGTTTGTAGCGACGCCACCAGAACCATCCGTTGCATTAGCCAAAGTAATAGCACTGATATATTTATTGGCTGTTGCAACGTTGGCGTTATTGGCAGTGGCACCTGTATAGGTCAATGTCTGTGACCCAACACCTGTCGTTACAGTCACATAGTTGGTCAATGAGGTATTGCTGTCATAAGTTTTTTCAGCACTTAACGTGACAGTTTTAGCATTGATCGTCACTGGGGCATTGGCACGATCTAAAGTTGGCAATTGATAGTTTGTAGCGACGCCACCTGAACCATCCGTTGCATTAGCCAAAGTAATAGCACTGATATATTTATTAGCTGTGGCCACATTGGCGTTGTTCGATGTTGCGCCTGTGTAGGTCAAAGTTTGTGAGCCAACACCAGTTGTTACCGTCACATAATTGGTCAACGAAGTGTTGCTGTCGTATGTCTTAGTGGCGCTCAACTCAACAGTTTTGCGATTCACCACAAAATTCTTAGCATTACCTGCAACAAATGAAACACCAGGAACACCTGAAAGTGCAAGCGTCGGGCTCAAGGTCAGGCTGTAGGTATCGGCATTAAGAGTTGATGTTAAAGCAGTATCAATGCTAATTGATCCAGTAATACCTGCAACATTGACAGTCATTGAGGTGGCCCCAGCCGTGAATGTTTGAGCTGTTGTCAATGTTGGCAATAATCCTGGAATATAAGATGAGCCGTATGAAGAAGCACTAGTCGAGTACCAGAAGCTCAAACCACTGGCCGTGCCATAAGTACTTGATTGATCATCAACAATCGTGACATAAATATACGGTGGAGTGCCTCTAAAGATAATGTTATATCCAGCAGTTGTCGGCTTAGTAGTGAGTGTGGCGTAGTAGGCTGCTGACTTAGTAGCCTGAGCTTCTACATAGGTCTTAATGTCAGCACTTTCTGTTAAACCACCGGTATAGAAGTTAGCAGCCCCACCTGTTCCAACAGTGAATGTTGGTGAATTTACTAACAAGATATTCTTGGTGATACTGCCTGCAGCCTCATCACTACCTGCTGATAACAATAAGGCTGGTGCAGATTCTGATTTAGAGGTGCTTGTAGTAACAATATTTTTAGAAATTGTTAAATCACCAGTTGTTCTGATGTTGATTGCATCACCAGCATTGATGCCGTTATAAGTTGTTCCGCCGGCAGTGATAGAACCAATCTCTAAGTCACCCGTATTAACAATGGTGAGTGCGCCAATGCTTGAGCTAGATGCAATGGTACGAAGCGCATTGCTAGTGCTTGATAGGCTAATCGCCTTATTACCAATAAATACCAAGCCATAGTTATTAGCACTATCTGAAACTACTCCTGTTACAGAAATAGTACCACCCGTTCCACCGATGGCTGAAACACTTCCTAAAGTAATTGCACCTGAATAAACACCAGTTGTTGCGCTTGAGTTGGTCAATGCGCCAGAAGTGCTGATACCCATACCATTGATTGTTAATGCTTCTGCAGTGACTAAGTTATAGCCACCCAAATCAAGAGATGCCCCACTTTCAACCACAGTTCCAGCTCCGACAGTTCCTAATGGCGTATTTGTGCCGCTGCCTGCACTACCTAATTTAAGAGTACCTGCAGAAATGGTTGTGAGACCGGTGTAACTATTGTTACCTGATAAGGTCAATGTTCCCGCGCCTAATTTAGTAACAGTTGCAGATGTTCCAGAAATAACACCGCTATAAGTCGATGCACCAGATTGATTAACAGTAAGGCCTCTACCTGTAGCTAAAGAGATGGTGCCTGAACCAGTTAGACCTGTTGTTAAGATGCCAATATTGCCTGTCGTTGTATTAGATGTGCTGATATTTGCATTAAGGGTAACTGCTGCGCCGTAAATATTGATTGGGCCAGAAATACCAATTGCATTTGAAATTGTGACGGCAGAATTTGATGAAGAATTTGCGTTACCAATCACCAACCCACCTAAATTAGCAATGCTATTAATGGTAATTGCATTGATTGAACCTGTACCAGCATAATTTGTTCCTACTGTTCCGCTCCAAGTAAATGCCGTTGCAACACTAGAAGAATTGGTGAATGAATTACCAAATGGAGCCATCGTGAGTGTGCCTGTACTAGTGATTGTTGTTGCTGAAGATGAAGCTTGATAATCACCAATCAGTGTGATTGAACCAGTACCCACATTAAGAGCCTGAGCCGCGCCATTACCAAGAATTAAATCGTAGCCCACACCGCTTCCGACATTACCAGCCAACCAAATTGAGCCACCACCAGTAGTCCATGTACCCTGTGTATCAATCGCATTACCATTAAAACCAGATCCACCAGCGCCGGCAGCACCGGATCCAACAGTTAGATCATTCCAAGAAGTTGATGTTGCTCCCCCACCAGCCCAAATATGACCCCCATTGGTTGTGAATGTTCCTGCAAGCGATGTACCTGCACCAGTTCCGCCATCTGATTCAGCCCAGAAAATGATATTGAGCTTGCCTGTGCCAGCTGCTGTGTCTGCCTTAATTTGGTTCGATGAATTCCATAAATTAACGCGAGCACTTGACTTCAATGTAAGAGTTGAATCAGATGAGCCATTCTTCTGAATCGTCATTCCTGACATGGTGACTGAACCAACGTTATCAATCGTTGCATTACCCGTGAATGTCATGCCACTGAGAGTGTTGACGGTACCAATAGTTAAATCACGATTATTAACAATTGAAAGAGAACCAATGCCACTAGTGGCAATTGTGCTAAACGTATTGCTTGAATTAGATGCGGTATAACTTCCAGTACCAATGAATGCGACGCCGTAACTAGCAGCGCTCACAGCTCCTGAAAGAGTTATAGAGCCTGAACCACCAATATAAGAAGTGGAACCAACAGTGATTGCTCCGCTGTATGTTGCAGCTGTTGCGCTGGAGTTAATCAATGAACCAAGGTTGCTCATACCGTAACCATTCAAAGTTAAAGCCTCAGCAGTACCCAAGTTGTAGCCATTAAGATCTAGGGTTGCACCCGCAGTAATTGAGGTTCCTGCAGCTGTTGTTCCTAAAGGCGTATTGGTTGAACCGCCTGCAACACCCAGTTTTAGAGTACCAGCGCTGATGGTGGTTAAACCAGTGTATGAGTTAGCGGCAGAAAGAGTTTGAGTACCATTACCAGACTTGGTCAATGCAACCGGACCGGCAATCACGCCACTGTAGTCAAAGCTGCCGGTAGCATTATTAATAGCGATCGTGCTGCTAGAAGTTGTAGTAATGCCAGCATCAGAAGTGTCTGTTAAACCACCTGCTGTTAGGGTCAAACCTGTTGCAGTAATACCGGTTACACCGTCATAAGAGCCAACATTCAATACACCAGAATTAACAAATGTTAACGAACCAGTGCCGATGCTAGCGGCCAAAGTATTAATTGAGTTGCTTGAACTATTGAGTGTGTAGCTTTGATTATTTGCAAGCAACTTAATGCCATAGGCAGTCATAGCTCCTGTGATGGATGGCGCTTTAGCATTGATAGAGATATAGCCTGTTGATGCATTGGCAGTGACAGCGCCGGTCCAACTGAGTCCCCTGGTGTTTCCGCTTGCCATGTTAGACGTATCAACCACAGCAAACAACGGCGCTGGAGTTGAGCCAGATAAGTTTGTAATAGCATTTGTAAGAGTGGTCACTGTGTCAAGTTTTGCACCCTGGAATGTCACTGACCCTGCGCTTGCAGATACATCAATTGAATTTGAATAAATGCCGTAGTCTGTAGACGTTGTGCTCGATGTGTAGCCAGACAGAATCACGTTGCCGTGACTTGATGTAATAGACCCAGTATTTAGATAAATACCATGGTTACCTTGCGCATAGCCAATGATATTCACATCAGTTTTAGCTGAAACTGAACCATACCAAGCATCTTGGTAATAAGCATAGTTTTGGCCTGCAGCTGAAATTGATACTGAGCCCAGAGTCGCGGTAATTGGAAGACGAATAATCGCGCCTCCATATGAGGCGTTATTACTTATACCGTTCATCACGATATTGCCAGTTTCTGATGTAATACCACCACCCGTACCGGCTGTATATGTTAGGTATAAACCAATACCAGACGATGAAACACCATTGAGTGTTACATCACCCTTGGCTTGCAAGATATCTGAACTGCCATATAAGGTGATGCCGCCAGAAATGTTAGCCCAATCTTGAACACCTCCGGCAACACGGTTGGCATAACCTGTGATGCTTAGGTCACCGTTATAACTGCGAATAACTTGAGAAGCACCCCATAAAATAACACCATGACCTTGCTGATTGCCACCATTTAATCCAGCAGCTGCTCCATTCGCAAAGATAGAGATATTTCCATAAGCAATGATCTTGGTACCGGTACCATCCATTCTTAGGCCAGCACCCATAATGTCATTTGCTCTAGAACTAGAGTTGATTGTGATATTACCGCCTGCTGTTGGAGTAGTTGTGTCATTGCCGGCGACCAATCCTCCACCACTAATAAGAATACCGTGCCCTAAAGCAGACGTAGAAGTGATGTCGATATTACCCGCAGTTGATTGAAGAATTCTGCTATTGTTTAAGTAAATTCCCCACTGAGAAGCGCCAGAGGTAGACGCACTTATGATTAAATCACCAACAGATTTAACCGTACCAGAACCATAGATGTAATGACTTTCAAGAGCACCCACACCAGTTAGTGACATTGCCCCAAATGAAACCAATGATCCAGCCGGAATCTGGATGCCGTAATGCGTTCCACCTGTTGCATTAATGGTTAGAGTGCCACCGGCCGTTGGAGTAGCTGTTGGAGATGCAGTGTTACTGCTTGCGTAAATACCTCCAGTGGTATTTCCGTAAAAACCGCCCAAAGAACCACTGGATGTAATTGAAATATTTCCACCCGTCGACTGAATGAATGAGTCGTTATACATGGTGAGACCCCATGTACCCTGAGTCGCACTAATCGTAATATCAGTAGCGGATTTAATCCTTGCACCAGCACCATACAAGTAGAAAGCATGCTGACCACCTGCAACTGCTGTTATTGAAATGGCGCCATAAGCAATTAAAGAACCTGTATTATTTTCAAGTCCATAACTTGTATTACCAGTGGAATTAATGGTGATAGTGCCACCAGCAGTTGGCGTAGTTAGGTGATTGCCAGCAATAAAACTACCATCCAAATACATGCCAACCGTACCTACAGCTGTAATTGAAATATTACCGGCTGTAGTTTGGAATACTTTACCGCCACTGATGTAAATACCGTAATTACGGCTAGCATTTTGACCGTTAATCGTAATGTCACCAGCTACTGAAATACTGCCCGCACCATACATCCAAATTGCAAACTCAGATGTCCCGCCTGTTCCACTAATAGATAAAGCACCACTTGAAGTGATGGAACCATCATTCATTCGGTAGCCGTTATAAGCGCCAGCATTTGCTGCAGTTCCAGTAAATGAAATCAAGCCTGTACCAGCAGAAATATCACCAATGACATGGTAGATTCCTCGTTGAGCTCCAGTTGAAACACCATCTAAAGTAATCGTACCAGTGCCAGTAGTACTTAGAACTGTGCCTGTAAAGTTAATTTGAATACCAACACCGGCTGTTGATGATGTTGGATTGCCTCGACCATAAATAGTGATATTTCCACCAGCTGCGTTTAGAGAGCTAAGAAGATAAACACCAATTGAATTGGTGTTATTTGCATAACTCGCATAACCATCAATACATGAGTAAGCAGCAGCACAACCTGTTGTGGTGTCGGTAGTTCCACCTCGGATAGTGATATTGCCACCAAATGTAGAAATAGTTGCCCCAGCGACTGTTGATTTAAATCCGCCACCTGTAGTGTTATCTACGTCTGAATAGAAGTTAGTCGTTAGAGATTTACCGGTTGCCCCCGCAATCGCAGCTGACACCAAAATATCACCCGATGCCATCAAAGTAAGCGTATTGGCATTAGTGTTATTTGAAATAGCACCAGAGACTGTGATGTCTTTACCTGCTGCAACAGTTTGCAATGTGGTTGCGCCACTTAAACTACTTGCATTAAGTGTAAGTGCTGCAGTGGTTTTAAGAACAAGTGCGCTATTAGTAATGGTAACTGAAGCAATACTATTACTTGTATTCGTTGCTGTAACGCTAGCACCGTTCACAAAAGATACTGTGTAAGTACTTGCAGAGATTGCACCACTCATGGTGATAGCACCTGAACCACCAATCGAGGTATTAGCTGCAATCGTCACTGCACCACTGGCAGTTGAGGCTGTTGAGCTTGAATTGATCAAGGCGCCATTACTACTTAAGCCAGTACCGGTTAAATTTAGCGCATTAGCAATATTGAATCCATTGAGATCAAGCGTATAGCCTGAGCCAACCGTTACTGTTCCTGTGCCAAACGGTCCATTAGTGATGGTCCCGGTTGATGCAATACCAGCTCGTAATGAACCACCTGAAACTGTTGTGCCTCCATCATAGGTATTAGCCCCTGACAAAATTAATGTTCCTGCTCCAGATTTAGTAAGTGCATAAGATCCTGATCCATCAGTCATCACACCAGCAAAAGTCAAGGTGTCACCTGTTTCAACATTGATGGTGCTTGACGCTGCAAGACTAATGCCTCGATTGCTATGTAATGTAATGTCAGCTGTGGCTAACAAAGTACCGCCATTCAGAACCAATGAGCCAGCAGTTGCAGAGCCAGGTGCGGCACCAAGGTTTGCATCCGCGCTAATAGACAAACTACCAGCTGAGATTGTTGTAGCACCTGTGTATGTGTTTGTTCCGGAAAGCGTTGTGGTGCCAGTTGTATTTTGAGTAAATCCTAATGCTGCGCCGCTGCCATCTGCAATCACACCAGTTGTAAAGCTCGTGCTGTTAGCACCTGTGATGCTAAGTGTTGCAGCTGTAGATGTTGTTGGTCCCGTAACATTTCCTGTAAACGTCAAACCACCAGAATTAGCGTTATTAATGGTGCTTGATGCAAGAACATTAATTGCACGTGAAGAGCTAAATGCTGAGGAGCCAGTGAATGTTAAGGTTCCGCCATTTAAATTGATCACATTACTTGTATTGCCAAGATTGGCAGTTGCCGCAACCGATAAAGTACCGGCTGAAATTGTTGTGCTACCACTGTAGGTATTTGTTCCAGAAAGAACCCATGTTCCAGAACCTACTTTAGTTAGGCTTGTATTACCGGCACCATTTTCTAAAATTTGACTAAAGGTATTTCCGGCTGTCGTTCCAGCTAAAGTTAGAGCTCGACTTGAATTACCTGAATGACCAATAGCGTCAGTACCTGTGAATGTAATCGCACCAGAACCCGAGCTTTCTATCGTGCCACCATTATTAGTTAAGGTGAATAAGCGCGTGGTACTTACTGCGCCACCGGTATAACGAAGTGTTCCGCCATCCAACAACAAGTTAGAGGCAGTGCTTGCAGATGCTCCGATATTACTGTTGCTTCCACCGCTGACAAATGAGGAAATACTTAAAGTACCGTTTGTGATTTTTGTATAGCCAGTGTATGAATTAGCCGATGAGATAATTAATACACCTGCTGAAGAACCGTTATAACTCAATGCAGCGGCACCCGAAAGAACGCCAGCCAACTTACTTGATGTGGAACTTGAAACAATATTGACAGCAGCTACACTAGAAGTGTTACCGTTAACTTCAGCTGTACCCGAACCAGTTCGAATACTTAGTATGTTGTTGACTCCAATTGCAACTAGTCCGCTACCACCGCTACTTGCTGATGCGCCAGAGTCTGTGCCACCACCACCAGCATTTGATAATGCCTCAATAACCGTAACAACTGCTCCACTAATAGTTGAATAAGCACCGCCATTAGAGGTCCCCGAAGAAGGTGTATCGCGGCCCGCTCCACCAGCACCATAGGATCCGCTTGCACCCGTAATAGTAGAAGCAACAGCAGCTCCTCCATTTAAGACTCCACCAACGCCACCAGCACCACCACCGCCGCCGGCGCCACAATTACCAGGAGTGCAACTGGTCATATTTGCTGTGCCGGTACCTCCAACTTTTCCGGCTGTTACAACTCCATCTATAGTAATACTGCCGCTTGTGGCGCCAACTCTTGAATTAGCAGTACTGCCTAAACCACCATTAGCAGTGATGTTGGTACCAAAAGAGGATGAAGAACCATTTGTTCCGTTGCGATTATTTTCGCTAGGCGTGTAACCTAATCCACCCGCACCAACAGTGATGCTATAGGAACCTCCACTTAAGATAGATGTAGCACCCGATGCAACTCCGCCACCACCCCCGCCTGCGCCGTAGTAAACACCATAAACACCACGGCTACCAGAACCACCTCCACCCACAACTAGATATTGAACCTGTCCATCAAACGAAGAAGTCCAACTATAAGATGTGCCATTCCATGAAAGTGAGCCAGTTGGCAAAGAAACTGAGTTACCTGAAGTTAAGGTTGCATTAAAGTCTGCCGCACCTGAAACACCTCCTGCTGGCGTCCAAGAACCTGAATTAGTACTTGAGAAATATAAATAAGCACCACCACCCAACAAAATAATCCGGTTTTGATTAGAGATAACACCAGTCACTGTGCCATTAAAAATCACATTACCATTACCAGCTGTGCTATCAAAAATAGCATTTACAGCAAGTCTAGTATTAGCACCATAGGTCTGATTGCCGCTCGTATTAACAACGGTTGTATAAAAATCGATCGTGCCAGTTGATGCGGTTGTTGTGGTGAGAGAAGCAAGTGCAGTCGTATTACCAATCGCCCCTCTGATTTCAATCGGATTTGAACTTCCAGTTGTAAGTGTTAATCCAAAGGCACCATTGAGTGCTCCATTAAGAGATAAAGAACCTGTGTTTCTGATCGATGTACTAGAACCAAGTGTTATGGCTCCCGCATAGCTTGCCGCGGTTGTTGAACTATTAATCAATGCACCACCGGAAGAAATGCCCGTGCCATTTAAGGTGAGCGCATTGGTATTTGTAACGGTTTGGCCATTAAGGTCAAGAACAGCACCATCAGCTAAAGAGACTGCTCCAGCAGAACCACCCAATCCAGCAGCATTACCTAGTCT
>NZ_NJGG01000005.1 GCF_002224225.1 Polynucleobacter cosmopolitanus
CAACACTGGCTCAACAGTAGCTGGCGGCAATAACAGCCTGACCATCACAGGTAATGCTGATGTGGATGGCGCAATCACTGGTGTAACAAACCTATCTGTTTCAGGTACATCAAACCTTGGTGCTAACGTCACAACAACAGGTACACAGACTTATAGCGGTGCTGTGACTTTAGATGCAGATGTTGTATTGAGCACAAACAATAACAACATCACGTTTGCTGAAGCCATCACTGGCTCAGGTAAAGATTTAACCGTGTCAACAGGTAGTGGGGCTATTACTTTAGTTAATGTTGGTACCAGCTTGGCTCCTTTGGGTGATATTGTGCTTAATAGCTCTCGCGCAACCAATTTAAATGGTGCCGTCTATGCAGCAAATCTTGAAACAGACTCAAGCGGCACAGGAACCGAAAAAATTGTAATCAATGGTGGCCTTGTAAAAACCACTGGTACTCAAACCTACCGTGAATCGATGACCTTAGGTGATGACACAATTCTGGATGGATCAATAATCAACACAAGAAAATCCATTAATGGTTCCGACTTTAGTCTGACCATCACAGGTCATGCTGATATTGATGGTGTGATAACTGGTGTCATGAACTTCTCTGTATCTGGAGATTCAAACATAGGCGCTAATATCACAACTACTGGCACACAGATTTATACAGGTCCTGTGACCCTATCTGGTGGTGCTCGTACTTTAACCACAACTGATAGCCAGATCACTTTCAGCGATATTGTTAATAGTGAAGCTAGCCAAGCTCGTGCTCTAACCATCGACGTGGGTTCGAGTAAGGTAGAGTTCAACGGTGTTGTAGGTGGTGTTACTGGTGGGGGTTTAGGTGCAATTACTATCACCGGTAACCTAGACCTTAATAACGCTATCGCTAATGCAGTCAGATTGAGCGTATCAGGTACATCTGATCTAGCTGCCAATGTGACCACTTCAGGGACACAGACTTACTCAGGTGCTGTGACTTTAGATGCAGATGTTGTATTGAGCACAAACAATAACAACATCACGTTTGCTGAAGCCATCACTGGCTCAGGTAAAGATTTAACGGTATCAACTGGTATCGGGGCTATTACTTTAGTTAATGTTGGTACCAGCTTGGCTCCTTTGGGTGATATTGTGCTTAATAGCTCTCGCGCAACTAATTTAGATGGTGCCGTCTATGCAGCAAACCTTGAAACAGACTCAAGCGGCACAGGAACTGGAACTATTGCGATCAATGGTGGCCTTGTCCACACAACTGGGTCTCAAACTTATCGTGAAGCGATGACCTTGGGTGATGACACAACTTTGACTGGGTCGACCGTTAACACAAGAAAATCCATTAATGGTTCCGACTATAGTCTGACCATCACAGGTCATGCTGATATTGATGGCGCCATTACTGATTTGGTAGACCTATCTATTTCAGGTACTTCAAACCTTGGTGCTGACATTACATTAACCGGTACACAGTCTTATTCAGGTGCTGTGACTATTTCAAATAATATTGAGTTAATTACAACCTCTGGAGACATTAATTTTGCATCAACGGTTAATGGTGCCAAGACGTTGACCTTAGTAACTGGTAATGCTGGCTCAGTGACTGTGACTGGAGCTGTTGGTGGATCTGCTGGTCTTACTGGACTTAATGTCACCACGGATGTTCTAGCTGCTAATGCTATCAATTTTGCTAATAACGGCATCCTAGATATCACTATTACAGGAGATAGCGTCATTAATGGCGTTATTTCAGGAACTGGTATTAGCTTTGATAAGTCGGGTGTTGGCACCTTGACCTTGAATGGCAACAATACTTACGGTGGTATAACAAGTATCAATGCTGGTACGCTTAAATTAGGTCATGCAAATGCTTTAGGTTCAACAGCTAGTGGCTCAGGAACTGTTGTTAATGCAAATTCAACACTTGATCTTAATGGACTAAGCATCACTGAGCCTGTCACATTGAACGGTGGCCGATTCATCAATGGTACGTTGGCGGGTTCAATGAACTTAACAGCTGATAGTATTCTTGAGGCTTCATCTGGTGAAACAGAGGTCGAAGGCATTATCTCAGGCAACTTTGGCTTAACCATTACTGGTAACGGCACCTTAACACTAAGCGGTAATAACACCTACACTGGCCTTACCAATATTTCATCAGGTACTTTGAGAATTACTCATGCCAATGCTCTAGGCTCAGCATCTGGATCTACAACTATTGCCAGCGGCGCAACTCTTGATCTAGTGAACGTTGCAGTTGCTTCTGAAAACTTAGTCATCAATGGCGGCACATTAAAAGACGCAACCAGCAGTTGGGGTGGCAACATCACATTAAGTGGTAATACTACTTTTGACATTACAACGGGTGATGATCTAACGATTCATGGTGTGATTTCTGGAACTGGTTCTTTAAATAAGATCAGCGGTGGATTTTTAATATTCACCAATACAAATACCTACACTGGCTCGACTACAGTGACAGCTGGTAAGTTGTCATTGGCAGTTAATAATCTAACTAATACTGTTGGTTCTATTGCTGAATCTGCCAAAGTGATTGCTAATGGCACATTTGATATCAGTGGTGTAACAACCGATACAACGATCAAGAGTCTATCTGGTTCTGGCTCAGTTGTACTAGGCGCTAAAGATTTGAACTTGAGTGCTGCTAACGATACTTTTAGCGGTGTGATCGGTGGTACAGGGGCGTTGACTTTAGTAAGCGGCTCTCAAACTCTATCTGGCGCCAATACCTACTCAGGTATTACGACGATTACTGATGGCACATTATTCTTAAGTGGATCTGGTTCAGTTTCTGACTCTGCCAAATTGGTGGCTAACGGCACATTTGATATCAGTGGTGCAACATCAGCAGTCAATGTTAAGAGCTTGAGTGGCTCAGGCTTAGTCAATTTAGGTTCTCAAGATTTAACCTTGACTGCTGCCAATGATGATTTTGCTGGCGTGATTGGTGGTAACGGTGACATAACTCTCAGTGCTGGTACTCAGACTTTCTCGGGCGCTAATACATACACTGGTCAGACTTTGGTTAATGGCGGCACTTTAGTTGTTACTCATAATGGCGGCCTAGGTGCAACAACTGCTGGCACATCAATTGCTGCTGGGGCCACTTTAGATCTAAAAAATGTGACTATCGATGCTGAATCAATTAATTTGGCTGCTGGAACATTAACAACAACATCCGGCGCGAGCTCATTAGTAGGTTCAATTAGCTTAAGTGATGACGCTACGATAGCAGTATCAGGGACCCAGTTGACTCTATCAGGCGCAATTTCAGGAATTGGTTTTGATATCACTAAAAATGGCTCAGGCAATCTAGTTCTATCAGGCA
>NZ_NJGG01000006.1 GCF_002224225.1 Polynucleobacter cosmopolitanus
CTAATCTACTACCCAACAGTCACAAGAGAAGCGTTCAAGCACACAGGTCGTTTAACTACTGCGATTGAAAACGGTCAGTTGTTCAAGGACATTGGTTTAACACCATTGGATCCGGCGAATGATCGCGGCATGATTTGCGGCAGCCCATCAATGCTCAAAGAGATTTCAGAAATGCTGGATGCCAAAGGCTTCAAGGTTTCACCAAGTCTTGGCCACTTGGGTGACTATGTTTACGAGAGAGCGTTTGTGGAAAAGTAAAAATCTATCTTTCTAGAAAAAATAAAATGCCCTCAATTTGAATCAAATCGAGGGCATTTTTCATTGTTACCATAACCTTATCTATATTACTAAAAGTAATTGAATAACAATTAATTATTATTTTACGTAATAACTTTAGTTCCATATAGTTCTAACCATTCAGGTTAAAGGGTTGGGGCTATGCGAACAAATAGACATACAGAGATTTCAGATACTCCTGAAAATCAAGAGCATCTGGCGATTGGACTTCCCCCGATTGAAAAGGGTGGGGCCTTATTCACTATTGATCGTCGTTTTGTCTTATTTGGCTTTTTAGTTGTGATGTCTCTTTTGGGCTACTGGTTTAGTCAAGCCGATCATCATGTAAGACATTCTCTTGCTACTTCATTGGCGGCTTTATTGACATCAGAATATTTTTGGCTTGCTGTGGGTGTGGGTTTAGCGGCACAAATTGTTGATGGCGCTTTAGGAATGGCCTATGGAATAACTTCTAATTCATTTCTTTTGGGAATTGGGGCGTCACCAGTAGCAGCATCGGGTGCTGTTCATGTCGCAGAAATATTTACCACAGCATTTTCAGGTGTCTCACACATTAGATTCGGGAATGTGGATAAAGAGCTATTCAAAAAAATTGTCATTCCTGGCGTTCTTGGTGGCGTAATCGGAGTTGTTTTTCTAACAGCCATTGATGGGAAATTATTAAAGCCTTTTATTACTGCATATCTTTTAGTGATGGGCATCATCATTTTAAGAAAGGCATTTAAGACAAGACAAGAAAAAGCATCTCACGAGCTTAAGCATGTAAGAAAGCTTGCGGTGAGTGGCGGTTTTCTTGATGCGGTAGGCGGTGGTGGATGGGGACCGGTTGTCACATCATCTCTCATTGGTCAGGGAAATAATCCCCGCAAAACAATCGGAACGGTCAATACAGCTGAATTTTTTGTGGCGTTAGCAACGGGAACTAGCTTTTTATTGTTGGGTGGCGTTGATCATTGGGTTTTAGTCGCAGGCTTGGTCTTCGGTGGATTATTTGCTGCACCCTTTGCAGCTTATTTAACCAGTCGCTTATCCGTTAGATTTTTGTTGGTTTCAGTAGGTTTGCTGATTTCAACTTTAAGTGCGTTTAATTTATACAAAATTTTGGTGTGACTTAAAAGATGGCTAAGTATTCAACTGAAAAAATTACAAGCGTTAAGCATTGGAACGAGACCTTATTCAGCTTCACCACCACCAGAAATAAAAGCCTG